>NZ_CP027229.1:0-1255000 GCF_002999135.1 Capnocytophaga sp. oral taxon 878 | reverse complement strand
TTGTATACATCACACATATATTGGAAGAAAGGCTCATCCCAAATACCCCACATACCATCAAAATCTGCATCATTATTATACTCATTCTTACCGTAATAATGGTCAAATCCTAAAATGTTTGAAAAGCCCAAAAAGCCCATTGAACCATTAGGTGCCGAATGGAAAAATGAAGTGTCATAACCCATCTCTTTAGCTACCGATACTACCGATTGCACCTTCTGTTGTGAATAAGGTGATGACATATAAGCTACTTGTATCGTAGGTATCCCTGCCAATACTGATGACATACCGTGTATTGATTGTCTGCCAGTAGAATAAGCATCATCTAATACGTATGAGTGTTGTGCAAGCGAGTCTAAAAAAGGAGTATAACTTTGGAAGTTAGGTATATTAGTTCGTTTATTCATCGCGCCCCAATATTCTTTACTAAAACTTTCCAATATAAATACTACTACATTAGGCTTATTTGGCACTTGCCGATTGTATTGTTTAATAGGTTTTAAATTAGCATTAATATATGCCTCATCTACAAAATGATATTCTCTAAATCCTTTATTTTTACCCAAAGTACGAATAAGTGTAAAAGGGGTATTTAGTATAGCATCTGCTTGTCCTGTAATATTAGTATAACGGCTTGCATCTACTATATTAATAGGGCGTGAAGAATGATCCCAAGTACCACCACGGATACCATATACTATACCCACAGCAGCAAGCGAAAATGCCAGTGTCGATGTTATAAAATAAGGTTTTGCAGCTATTTCTACTTCAGTTACTTTTACCCTTTTATAAAGGAAAATCCATAGCCATATAAGTCCTATAAAAATAAGAGCCATATACCAGTATGTGCCTAAGAAACTAAATAGCAATGCTGTTTTGTTCTGTTCGTTCTCTACCACTGCTAATGAGGCACTTGTAAGGCGTGATTTACTAAACGGATAGTATAGTACATCAATAAAATTAGTAAGGTAAGCTATTCCGTTAGTAATAAAATAAACGTAGAATAACATTTTTTGATATGTAGCTCTTGCATTGATGCGTAAAGGCAGTAAGCTAAGCAGTATAAACAGCAAGTTTACATAGAAGATACCAGAGGTATCAAACTGTAATCCGTAATAAAAAAGCTTTGAAATCACCCCAAAACTCATATCATCACCCATCGAACTCATATTGAAGGCAATAAAAAGTCCACGAGCTATCGCATAAAATATGTATACCAATAAAATACGATACAAAAAAGCTGAATATTCTTTAATTCTCATAATATTAAATTGTTTTTAAGTGAATTGTAATATCAAAATAGCAACAGTCAGGGCTATACAAGCGTATAACACCCCTCGAGCTCGTTCATTCTCTTCTCTTTTAAGGAAGAAAAAGAATACCGCAAGGTCAAGTAGTGCTCCTAAGAGGATAAGTTTCCCTAAATACCCCTTGTAAAAAGCATCTAAAAATGTAATCTTAATACTGTACTTTGAAAAAATAAGGATATACGCCCAAATACCCAAAGCATTGGCTAATATCCCTATTACAAAGCCCAAAAGCTGGTCTTTTCTTTCACTATTCATATTTAAAATTCCCATTGCTGAAATTGCTGAATATTTTGATGGGCAGTTAAGTCAAATTGTACTGGTACTACCGAAATGTAACCATTTTCTAGCGCCCATTGGTCAGTATCTTTCCCCTCATCTTGATTTACAAAAGTACCAGTCATCCAATAGTACACTCTCCCTTGCGGATTTACCCGTTTGTCAAACTTTTCTATCCATCGTGAGCGCGCTTGTCTGCACACCATTACTCCTTTTATATCTTCTTTTTTTAAGTTTGGAATATTCACATTTAGCACTGTACCCTTAGGAAGTCCCTCTGCCAATACTTTTTCAGCTATACTTTTAATATAGTTACGTGCTTGTGAGAAGTCAGCATTCCAACTCGGGTCTAATAATGAGAAGCCTATTGCAGGTATACCTTCTGTACCAGCCTCTATAGCAGCGCTCATTGTGCCCGAGTATATCACGTTTATGGATGCGTTTGAACCATGATTAATCCCACTCACACAAAGGTCTGGCATACGCCCGTTCAGTACCTCGTGTTTAGCAATCTTCACACAGTCAGCAGGCGTACCACTACAAGCAAACTCTCTACTAGCACCATTAGTGCTTGGTACAGGGTCGCAATACATAGTAGCGTCAAGGGTTACAGCGTGACCTTTACCACTCTGTGGCGAATCAGGGGCTACCACCACTACATCGCCTAATTCTTTCATTATCTCTATTAAGTAACGGATGCCAGGGGCAGTAATACCGTCGTCGTTAGTAACTAATATTAAAGGTTTTTGCATATTTTAGATATTGTAAAAATAAAATTGAGCGCACAAAAGTACAAATAATTTGCCAATTACCAAATATATTAATTAGCAAAATTGCATAAAAAAATACATAAAAGGCTGTTCTTCTTGCAGAACAGCCTTTTGTTATTATCATCCTCCGCTCTCCTCTTTATTCAAGAGTTAGCAGATATTTCTCAGCATCCAAGGCAGCCATACAGCCCGAACCAGCAGCAGTAATAGCTTGTCGGTAACGTGTATCAGCAGCATCGCCAGCTACAAATACCCCTTTTACATTCGTCAGTGAAGTTCCAGGTACATTCTTAATATATCCCACCTCATCAGTATCAATATAAGCTTTGAACACATCAGTATTAGGTTTATGACCTATAGCAACAAAAAAGCCCGTAACAGGTATTTCTCTTATCTCTCCACTCTTGTTATTACGCACTTTAATGCCCGATACCACCTGTCCATCTCCCAATACTTCCTCTGTTTCTGTATTAAAAAGAACTTCTATCTTAGCCGAATTCATTACGCGGTCTTTCATAATTTGCGAAGCGCGAAACTCATCACGGCGCACAAGCATAGTTACTTTCTTACAAAGATTAGCAAGATAAAGCGCCTCTTCGCAAGCCGAGTCTCCAGCCCCTACTATAGCCACTTCCTGATTGCGGTAAAAGAAACCATCACATACAGCACAAGCCGATACACCTCCACCCATTTTTAGGTAGTGTTGTTCCGATTCCAATCCCAAGTATTTAGCCGATGCCCCTGTAGCAATAATCACCGCATCAGCCTGAATCTCCTTATCCTCAACCCATACTTTGTGTGGGTGAGCCGAAAAATCTACCTTAGTAACCCAGCCATTGCGAATATCAGCCCCAAAGCGTTTAGCCTGTTGCTCCAACTGCATCATCATTTCAGTACCCATAACCCCCTCAGGATAACCAGGGAAGTTCTCTACCTCATTGGTAGTAGTAAGCTGTCCACCAGGCTGTTCCCCTTGATATAACACTGGGTTTAAGTTCGCACGTGATGCATAAATAGCAGCAGTATACCCCGCAGGGCCCGAGCCTATGATAAGGCATTTTACTTTTTCCATAAACGTTTAAATTAAATTATTAATAGTTAGTGATTAAATACCAACAGCAAAAATTGTACCAACTTTCAACCATCGCCCTCATATCCCAACCCTCTCATCCCTCCAGCTCCCTCCCAATACCCATTTTACATCTCACACCCCACCCCCCCAAGAATATCTCTCCATTCTACCAATCTTCAGCCATAACCCAACCACAACCACCCTATGCACCCCCTCCAATATAATTTGAACGAACGAATAACGAAGGATAAACGAACTATAAACGAAGGATAGCCATTAAGCTACCACCCCCCAAAAAAACTATTACCAAAAAAACTTTGGCACAATATTGGTATGCCATACTACAAATAGAGTCATTTTAGCTAACACTTTTTGTATTCCAACTAAAAATAGCAATAAATTTTTAAATAATATAAAAGGTGTATTTGCTTAATAATCAGTTGTGTATAGAGGGGTTGCTCAAAAAACGGTGCCTTGGGAATAAAAAAAATGTAAAAAGATGAATGCTATGTCGGATAAAACTCCTATATTTGCACCTTGCATAGAAATAGCATAATGTATAGAAAATTATATATAATCGGATTACTATTAATGGTGCAGATCGCATCAGCACAACGTTATGAGATAGGCGTATTCCTCGGCGGAAGTAACCCAATATCCGACGTTGGAAGCACTTATTACGTATTGCCTAATCAGCCAGCCTTTGGCGGATTGTTCAAATGGAACCTACACCCCCGATTGGCAGCACGCCTGCAAATCAATAAAACAACATTGTTTGGTGATGATTCAAAGTCAGATATACCTGCCAAGGTCAACCGCCAATATTCATTCAAAAGCGATGCTCTCGAGTTCTCAGCAGGAGCCGAATTTAACTTCTTCAGCTTCCGTATCCGTAACTTGCTCGATAAGCCCTTTACACCATATATGTATATGGGCGTAGCAGCTTTTTGGCACGACGATCTCTATTTCGAGCCTCTCTCACCAGCACCCGTCGAGGCTACCGATACCACCAAGCGTACTTTTAGCTACGCAGTACCGGTAATATTCGGGGTTAAAAAGAAAATTACAATGCGCCTCATCCTTGCTGGCGAGGTCGGATTTAGATATACCTTTACCAATAACTTAGATGGCAGCCAGCCCAATGGCCGCCCCTTCTCTTTCGGTAACAAAGGCACCAATGATTGGTACACTTTCACAGGCCTTACCCTTACCTATACCTTTGGCGAAGAACCTTGTTATTGTAGAAAATAGTTTATTTATTTTATGGAAATTACAAAATATCCTACCCATTTAGCTATTATTATGGATGGTAATGGCAGATGGGCTAAAAAGCAAGGCTTGCTAAGAGCTTTCGGGCACGAAAAAGGAGTCCAATCTGTACGTCAAGTAGTCGAATATTGTGTCCAGCATAATATTCCATACCTCACATTGTACGCCTTCTCAACCGAAAACTGGAACCGCCCAGCCCTCGAAGTAAAAGCCCTGATGGATTTGCTTATAAAATTCTTGAAAAAAGAAGCCGATGCACTCCACAAAAACGGAGTAAAACTCAATGTCATAGGTAATTTAGATAAATTTCCACCCAAAGCAAAAGAAACATTACTCGCTACTATCGATAAACTCAAACACAATACCACCACAACCCTCACTCTGGCACTTAGCTACGGCTCTCGTGAAGAGCTTGCCACCGCTATAAAGCACATAACTACTGATATACAAGCAGGCAACCTAACACCCGAGGCTATTACCGAGGCTACAATACAAAAATACTTGTACACTCATAACCTCCCCGATGTCGATTTGCTTATCCGCACCAGTGGTGAGTACCGTATTAGTAACTTTTTATTGTGGCAAATAGCCTACGCCGAACTCTATTTTACCGATGTACTTTGGCCTGAATTTACCAAAGAACACCTACAAGCAGCTATACTAAACTATCAAAACAGAGAAAGACGATTTGGAAAAACAAGCGAACAACTTAAGTAAAACTATGCTCAAAAGATTTTTATTGTTGGCATTCTTGGCTGTGGTTAGCCTCGTGAATGCTCAGGAAGAAGAAAGAATATCATTAGGACAAGGAAAAAAATATACCATCGGTGGCATTGAAGTTACTGGGGCTAAAAGATATAACTCACAAACCATCCTCACCACTTCAGGCCTAAAAGTAGGTGACGAAATTGAAATACCCAGCGAAAAATTCAGCGCTATTATCCACAAATTATGGGGCTATAAGTTGTTTAGCGATATTAATATTTACATACAACGTGTTGAAGGTCATAAAGTCTTCTTAGAACTCGCCATACAAGAAACCCCCTCACTCATCGAGGCGAGAATATCAGGCGTAGGTAAGAAAAAAGAAGAAACATTGCTCAAAGAAGCTGGTATCGATAAAAAAGGAGTTAAAGTAAATGAAAGCCTCATAGCCAATACTCGTAACTACTTTATCAATAAATATAACAAAGAAGGCTACCTTAACGCCAAAGTAACAGTCAATACCCGCGTAGATACTACCGATGCCAATGGCGTAAATATGCTCATTCACATCGATAAAGGTAGCAAAGTAAAAGTAAATAATATAGCCTTTCAAGGCAATAGTGAATTTACCGAAAAACAACTACGCCGCAAACTCAAAAGTACCAAAAAAATACAACTAGGTCGCTTCTGGAAACGATCTAAGTATGTTAAAAAAGACTTTGATGAAGACCTCACTAAGCTAGTTGATTTCTACAAAGAAAAAGGCTACCGCGATGCCCGTGTAGTAAATGATACCCTCATCCGCAATGCCAATGGCAATGTCGATTTGCGCATAGCTGTCGAAGAAGGAAAACGTTACTACTTTGGTGATATACGCTTCTTAGGTAACTCAGTTTATAATGACCGAGTGCTTAATGAAATATTAGGAATCAAAAAAGGAGATGTATATAACGGAGTACTACTTAAAAAACGTATCCAAGATAACTCCAAACCCGATGCCGAAGATATATCAAGCTTGTACCAAAATAGTGGTTATTTGTTCTCACAAATACACCCTGTCGAAACCTCAGTAAATAATGATACTATCAATTTTGAGGTGCGCATACAAGAAGGCAAACCCGCTCATTTTAACAAAATTAGCGTAGTAGGTAACCAAAAAACAAACGACTATGTTATCTACCGCGAAATGCGTACCCGCCCAGGTTATCTTTATAGCAAAGATGCAATAGTACGTACCATACGTGAGTTAGGTCAGCTACAACTATTTGATGCTCAAAATATAGGCACCGATTTTAAAAATGCCGATCCCAACGCAGGTACTGTCGATATAGAATATAACTTAACAGAAACAGGCTCAAGCCAAGTACAACTACAAGGTGGTTACGGCGGAGGTACTTTCATAGGTACAGTAGCCTTATCGTTTAACAACTTCTCTGTCAAGAATTTGTTTAACCCCAAAGCCTATAAACCAGTACCTATGGGCGATGGTCAGTCCTTATCACTTAGTGTACAAGTAAGTAGATATTACCGCACCTATGGTTTCTCATTCTCCGAGCCTTGGATGGGAGGGAAGCAGCCAGTACAGTTTTCGGTACAGTTTAACCGTACCGAGCAGTTTGGCTATAACTACCGTAATTATGATGTCGATAAAAGCAAACGAGTATATATTACTAGTATAGGTGTAGGTTTAGCCAAAAGGTTACGCATCCCCGACGACTATTTCCAAATAGCACATAACCTTAGCTACCAACATTACGATTTGAAAGATTATACCAATTTAGGAGTATTCACTTTCAAAGATGGGGTATCAAACTCATTAGCTTATACATTAGCCCTATCGCGTAACTCAAGTGGTCCTAACCCTATCTACCCTATGTCGGGCAGTAACTTTAGTATCAGTGCAAAGCTCACCCCTCCATACTCTTTATTTAACGGAATCGATTATGGTAAGTTAGCCGAAGACAGAGAAGCCGCTGTAGCCGATAAAGATAGTGATAAAGTATCAGCTATTGATCAAGAGCGTTTCCGTTGGTTAGAGTTCTACAAACTCAAATTTACATCAGCTTGGTACACCAACTTGTACAGTAAGTTTGTACTCAAATTTGGTGCTGATTTTGGTTACTTAGGCGCCTATAATAACAAGCGCGGTATAGTACCTTTTGAACGTTTCTTTATGGGCGGCGATGGCTTAGGTTATTACAATATGGATAGCCGTGAGAACATACAAATGCGTGGTTATGAAAACTATTCCTTATCATCCGATGGCGGAGAAACTGTATATAACAAATTCTCTTTGGAGTTGCGTTACCCTATCACCTTAAAGCCAATGGCATCTATTTATGGTTTAGCCTTTGCCGAAGGAGGTAATGTGTACAATGGAATGAGCAACTTTAATCCGTTTCAGTTAAAACGCTCAGCTGGTTTAGGATTGCGTCTCTTTATGCCTCAATTTGGTATGCTTGGTATAGATTTTGGATACGGATTTGATAACCCAGCAAACTCTAATACCCGCAGCGGTTGGCAAACACACTTTATTTTTGGACAACAATTTTAATTTTTGGCACGATATTTTCTATGAAAAGATTACGAACCCTATTAACGGTATTGCTACTAAGTGTTGTAGGGGGAGGCTATGCACAAAAGCCCTCCAAAATAGGTTATGTAGATATGGACTACATACTCTCACACTTGGAAGACTACAAGGTTGCTAGCCAGCAGTTTGCCCTACAAGTAGAGCAATGGCAGGCTGAAATAGAAAAAAGACAGAACCAAATAGATACAGCCGAAAAACAGTTAGAAGCCGAACGCGCATTACTAACCCCAGAACTTATCAAAGATAAAGAAGAGGAAATCGCCCTCCTAAAGCATAACCTTAATGCTTATAAAGAGCAGAAGTTTAATGCCGAAAAAGGAGAGTATATCACCCAGAAGTTTATGCTGGCAAAACCTATACAGGACCAAGTGTTCAATATAGTGCAACAGATAGGTAAGCTTCGTAAGTATGATTTTATCTTTGAAAAAACCGATGCTACAATGCTCTTTTCTAATGAGCAGCATAATCTCAGCAAGATAGTGCTACGCGCACTGAAAAAGAAAGATAATGCCGACGATCGTAACAAAGATATGGCCGAGCTGTTAAAAGAAAGCTATGATTTTGAGTTTGTGGAAGAGCGCGTGAAAAAACGCAAAGAAGCCGAAAAAGCACGTGAAGAACGCCGTGTGCAATATGAGCAAGAACGCTTGCGCAAAACTGAGGAAATGAAACAAAAACAAGAAGCTCTCAAAGCTCAGCGCGCTAAAGAACAGGCCGAAAAGCAAGAAAAAGCTAAAAAAGAACGTGAAGCTCTACAAGCCCAACGTGCCAAAGAACAAGCTGAACGCCAGCAAAAAGCCAAAGAACAGCGTGAAGCCCAACAAGCACAACGCGCCAAAGAACAAGCCGAACGCCAACAAAAAGCACAACAAGAGCGCGAAGCACGTACAAGCAAACAAACACAAACTAATTAATAAATTAAGGAAGTAAATAATTAAAATAACTAATATTAAACAAATGATGAGAAACATTAGAACGTTGATGGTGGCATTAGCTCTGTTTTTAGGAGCTACAACAATGGTAACTGCACAAGTAAAAGTTGCCCATATTGATGTGCAAAAACTTTTAGAAGAGATGCCTGAAAGAAAATCAGTTGAATCTCAACTAAAAAGATTGCAACAAGGCTATGAAAACGACATTCAGGCTGCTATTAAAGAGCTACAAGCTAAAGCTGAAAGATACCAAAAAGAAGCTCAAGCTCTTACCGAAGCTCAACTTAAAGCTCGTGAAGCTGAATTTATGAAAAAATCGGAAGAAATCCAAAATATGGAAAATAACATCCGTCAAAATCAGCAAACTGCTATGCAAAACATTCAGAAAAAACAACAAGAGTTGGTAGAGCCTTTATTGAAAAAAGTAAAAGCTTCTATTGAAAAAGTTGCTAAAGCAAAAGGTATTCAATACGTATTGGATGCAAGTGCTGGTTCAAGCGTAATTGTAGCTACTGGCGAAGATTTGTTCAGTGCAGTGAAAAAAGATTTAGGTTTTTAATCTATTCATATTAAAAAAAGAAGAAAAAAGTGTTCGCTATAACGAACACTTTTTTTATTTTTGCAGCTTGAAAAGTAGCAGTAATGAATATGCAGGAAAATATAAACAATAAAACAGCCCCTATAGGCCTATTTGATTCGGGGGTGGGAGGAACTACTATCTGGAAAGAAGTAAACGCCTTAATGCCTAATGAAAATACATTATTTATAGCTGATAATAAGAATGCCCCTTATGGCGAGAAAACAAAAGCTGAAATTATTGCCTTATGTGATGCAAATACGCGCTTATTGCTTGCCAAAGGAGCTAAAATTATAGTAGTAGCCTGCAATACAGGTACTACAAATGCTATTCAGTATTTGAGGGAAACTTATAAAGAAGTTCCTTTTATAGGAATTGAACCAGCTATTAAGCCTGCCAGTTTGCAGAGTGTTACTAAGAAGATTGGTGTACTAGCTACCCGTAGTACTCTTGCCAGTGACCTTTTTGCTAAAAATAGTGAACACCTTAAGCAAGAAGAACAAGTAGAGATTATTGAGCAAGTAGGTGAGGGGCTAGTAGAACTTATTGAAACAGGGCGTATGAATACCCCCGAAATGACAGAACTCTTACGTCATCACCTATTACCAATGGTAGCACAAGGTATTGATTACTTAGTGTTGGGCTGCACACATTACCCTTACTTACTACCACAAATACAACAGCTTATTCCCCCTCATATTAAGGTAATTGATTCGGGGTATGCAGTAGCTAAACAAACCCGCCATATACTTGAAGAATATAACCTACTGAACGATACTGATACTCCTGCTCAACACTTTTGGTATGCCAATGGCAAGGCCGAAGTACTACAACAATTCGCTCCTGATATTAATAACCTGCAAATATCGGTACTGTAACTTCTAATTATAAAATAATTATTTCTTCGGGATTTTTATATAGTAGGTTTTATTACTTTTGTTATCTAACTTCCTATCGCGTAGCCAAGGGTTATAAATCTTCAAATCTTTATAGGTAATGTTATGGCTCTTGGCAAAATCGGTGAGGTTTTCAATAGCGCCATCTACCATTACATTGTAGGTAGGAAGTTCATTATACAAGTGTTTTGTTTCAAAAATAAACCCATACTTTCTGGGATTCTTCATTATTTCTTTTACCGCTAAAATGCGGAATACATACCGAGAGGTTTCGGTATTCAGCCATAAATCATAGTAGTTATCGGTTTGCTGGAAAGAGGTTTGCTTATTCATACCTGCTACTCCGGCGTTATAGGCAGCGGCAGCCATCGTCCAAGAGCCTGTGGAGCGTTTAGCCCGATTTAGATAATCGCAGGCTGCTTGAGTTGCTTTTTCAAGGTGATAGCGCTCATCTACTTGGTCATTTACTTCTAAGCCATATTCTTGGGCAGCAGCTTTCATAAATTGCCAAAAGCCACTTGCTCCGGAGGGCGATACGGCATTGGTAAGTCCGCTTTCTATAAGAGCTAAGTATTTAAAATCGTCGGGGATGTTATTGCGTTTTAGTATAGGCTCGATGATAGGGAAGTACTTATTAGCCCGCTTGATAAGTAGCAATCCGTTGGATTGCCAATAGGCATTGACAAGGAACTCTCTATCCAAACGCTCATATACATCGGGGTCGTTTAGAGGTACTTGTTCACCTGCAAAGTCTATTTTATCAGGTAAATCAATAGCGTAGACTTTGTAGTTATTAAAAAAGCTGTCTTTATATTCGGAGGCATTGGCAGATAGTGGGTTATGGGTTACTTCTTCTTGAGCTTGTTGGTAAATATTGCGTTCTTCTTTTTTTACTGACATAGCATTCACCAAAAAACCAGAGGTTATAATGATGCCTAAGCCTAAGCTAATGCGTTGTAAGGTTGTTTTCATTTTTATATTATTTTTATGGGGCAAAGGTACGAATTAATTAGGAATTTAACAAATAATCGTTATCTTTGCACCTAAAAAAGTGTTTTTAAATGAAATCTTATTACTTACATTCACTGGCTTGGTTTCAACTCATAGCTCCTGTAGTTTTTATAGGGGTATTATTTTTTTGTGCAAATTATGAGGAGGCTTGTAACTGCTTGCGTTTCATAGGTGAACCGTTGTATTACTTTGATCTGTCGATGGAGGAGCTTTATCAAGATTCGTTCATATTTGTGCTTTTTTACTTTCTTCTTTTTGTTTTGCTATCGGTATTGGTAGCGGGTATTATAGCTCCTATTGTTTATTTTGCTAAGAAAAAGGCTCCTATGCAGACTGCTTTTTGGGTGAAAAATCTGCTTTTATCGGAGTTGTTTTTTATGGGCTTTCTTCTTATTACTTGTTTATTATGGTTATTGCCGCATCACGAGTATTATAATTTGAGTAGCGATATTACGGGAGATTTGTACTTGCGTATAGCATTGGTGTATTTTCCTCTTTTTTGGTTGGGTAATTATCTGAGAAAAAGGAAATTGACAATGGTAGGTAATACTTTTCTGATTTTCAGTGGTATAGCTCTTGCTTTTGGTTTGTGTATGTCATATTGTGCTTTTCGTATGCCGGAGTATGCTTTGGGGTATGCTTATTCTAACTTTAATGTTCCGCAAGAGGTTAATGAAGATGAGTTTGGGGTGGTGAATGATACTATTATAGATGATTATGATGATTATGGAGGAGGTGAGGAGGAGGAGCCTTTTGAGTGGGATAAGGTTCAGTTTAATGCGGACTCATTGGCTAAAATTTTATCTGATAAGCGCTATGATAGTTTGACGCAAGTATCGCATTTTACGAAGTATCTTAAAGCGCCTAATAAGCAGTTAAAGCGCCAACATCCTACGCTAAATAGACTAGCTGAAATTGTGGGGCGTGATAATAATAGGCTGGCTGTTTTTTGGTATACTTTTAGAGACGAATTGTTGCGCTATTTGTTGCCCCAAAAAGGGAAGGAAGGTAAAGCTACGGCTTTTACTATTAGGCTGTATGCTAATGAGTTACTTACTATATACCATCAAATGGAGGATAGTGCGCCAGATGTGTATGAAGATATATTGGATGTGATGATATTGCAAAAACCTCTGGAAGAGCAGCTTGAGAGGCTGAGACCTATTTTTGAGCGATATGATATTGCTGATTTTGAGAAAGCCCTTGATGAGCGTGATGCGGCTTTTGTTCGTTGGGCATATACTTTTTGGGCGAGGCGTTATTACGAGAATAATATTTCTATTACACTTACGGTTATTAATCAGTTGGTTTTGGGTAAGAAATAGTTTAGGTGTTAGGGGGTAGTTTTTAGGAATAGAAGGGTATAAGTTATAGGTTATAAGTTTGTGTTTGCTCACTAACTATCCTTCGTTTATAGTTCGTTTATCCTTCGTTATTCGTTCGTTCAAGCTTTTTTCATCTTATATTGATCTTAGACTGAATGTTTGGGGATTGTAGGGTGAGGGTAGGAGGTAGGGGGTGCTGAAATTTATAATTGTTGGTTATTGATTTGCAAATTTGGTAAGTATTTGTACCTTTGCGCCGAAATTAAACCTTTAGGAATAAAGAATTAAATATATTTTTATAAAGTAAAATAAGCTAAACTAATGAAAAAAAGACTTTTAGCCAGCATAGCCCTCTTAGTAATGGGCTACGTTTCGGCACAAACTGATACTTCGGGAAGAGGCCTTTATCACGCAACTCCTGAAAAGAAAACGGCCTTAAAACATACTTCGTTGAAGGTGAGTTTTAACTTTGATAACCAAACCCTTGATGGAGAAGAGTGGATTACAGCGGCTCCTTTTTTCTACGCTAATGATAGTCTTATTCTAGATGCTAAAGCAATGCTTATTCACAAAGTGGCTCTTAGCCAAAAGGGTAAGCAAACACCGCTTTCGTATCGATATGAAAAAGATATGCTGCGTATAAAGCTTAATAAAACCTACAACAAAGGAGAAAACTATACAGTTTATATTCAATATACGGCTCAGCCTGAGATGGTAACTGATAAAGGAAGTCGTGCTATTACAGATGCTAAAGGTCTTTACTTTATCAACCCAAAAGGAGAAGCTGATAAGCCTATGCGCCAAGTATGGACACAGGGAGAGACAGAAGGTTCATCATGCTGGTTCCCAACTATTGATAAGCCTAACCAAAAAATGACTCACGAAATAGAGATAACTGTGCCTAATAGCTTTGTTACTCTTTCAAACGGGTTGCTAAAAAGTAGCTTGAAGAAAGGTAGTATGCGTACAGACCGCTGGGTGATGGATAAGCCTCATGCTCCTTATCTTGTATTTATGGGAGCAGGTGAATTTGCAGTAGTAAAAGATAAACCTTGGCGTGGTAAAGTGCCTATAGAGTACTATGTGGAAAAGGAATATGCGCCTGTAGCTAAAAAGATTTTTGGTAATACATCTGATATGATTACGTTCTTTTCAGAACGTTTTGGGTATGATTTTCCTTGGGCTAAATATGCACAAATGATAGTGCGTGAGTTTGTGAGTGGAGCAATGGAAAATACAACTGCTGTAAGCCACGCAGAAACTGCTTACCAAAGTGCTGATGCTCTTAACGATCAAAACCACTGGGAACCTATTATTGCACATGAATTGGCTCACCATTGGTTTGGCGACTTGGTGACAACTGAAAGCTGGTCTAACCTTACAGTGAATGAATCATTTGCTAATTATAGTGAGTACTTATGGATAGACCATAAATACGGTAGAGATGCGGCTGATTATCATTTGCGTAATAATACTTTGCAATATCATCAGCGTCCAGATGATTTTACTAAAGATTTGGTGCGTTTTGGGTATGACTCACGTGAGGATATGTTCGACTTGGTATCATATAACAAAGGGGGTGCTATACTTCATATGTTACGTAATTACCTTGGTGATGAGGCTTTCTTTAAAGCTATTACTGATTATTTGAAAAGCAATGAATATGGTACTGGTGAGGCACATCAGTTGCGCCTTTCATTTGAAAAGATAAGTGGTAAAGACCTTAACTGGTTTTTTAATCAGTGGTATTTTGGGAGTGGTAACCCTATAGTACAGGTTAAAAAGGCTTTTGATGCTGAAACTAAAAAACTATCAGTTAATATTATACAAAAAGGAGAAGATAATTATTTTCAGTTTCCTTTGGATATAGATATTTATCATAATGGTAAAGCAGTACGCCATAAAGTATGGGTAAATGCTAAAAAAGAGAATCTGTTTACTTTTGAAATGTCGGTAGCTCCTGAACTAGTAGATATAAATCCTGAGGGAATAGTGATATTGGAGGAACGTTATATTAAAACGTGGGAAGAGAATCTGTACCAAATGCAGCATGCTAAAGCCTTAAAAAGCCGTATGGAAGCTGTAACCGCTCCTACTGCACCTCAGGGTAAAGAAATACTATTGGCAGGGCTAAAAGACCCTTATTTCCAGATACGTATTATAGCCCTCCAAAAGTTGGCAGATTATGAACTTACTAAAGAAGATGTTACCTTGGTAGAGAAGGTAGCTGCTAATGATGATAAGAACTTAGTAAAATCGGCAGCTATATGGGTGTTGGCAACTTCAAAATACAAAAGAGATTATATAGATTTGTATGAAAAAGCACTAAATATCGCTTCGGGATCTGTAAGAAATGCAGCACTTAATGCTTTAGCCCGTACCAATCCTGCTCGTGCTAAGAACTTCTTAGAAAAAGCAAACCCAGCGGATCTTGATGCAGACCAGCTATCTGGACTTACCCCGGTGATTATAGATAACAAGATGGAAAAATACCTTCCTGCTATTATGCCTTACACGGTGTACTATCCTTTTATTGAAAGAGATAATGCCGAAGTAGCTGCTAATTTCAAGAAAGCTTATGATTGGGCAATGGGCTTGGATAATACAGAATTGGTAGTTCTTTTGAACAAGTCGTTGAAAGGGATAGCTCAAGATATGGAAAACCCAGAAGGGAAACAAATGCTTATAAAGGCTTTAGAAGAAGGGATTAGTATAAAACGTGGCTTACATCAGACAGAATCGGTAAAAGAACAAATTAGATTATTGGAAGAGATTAAAGCTATGTTTTAATTAGTGTTTGCTTGTTAGTTTCTAACAAACAAATGATTGTAAGTTTTGCCAAAGGTTGTAGTGCGATAGGCGCTTCAGTCTTTGGCAAAATTTTAATAAAGCGTATTCTAACTTAAATTAAACAATATTATAGGATGTACTTCGGAAATACTTGGCATAAATTTTATTTTGTTATCACTCCTGAGGAGTTTGAAACTATATTTGGTAGAGAGGATTGTGAGTTTGTAACTAACAATACTCGTGTGAATATAGATTATTTTGGCACTGAAAAGCAAGAAATATTTGCAGCTTACCAGCAGTACTATGAAAAAATACTACTTCGTGAAGAAAAGTATGATCACAAAACATTGGCTTCAGTAGAAGATGCGATGCGGCAGGGGATGATTGACCAAATAGAGAAACTTATTTTTCCGGAAGTGGTACTAGGAGGTAAGGTATCGGAGGAATATAAACTGGTACGGAGCAAGGAACCTTTTATGGAGATAGATCCTTTTCATCTTCTATACAAAAAGGAAAAAAACTTGCTATCGACCATCTATCACCAGCCTGAAAATGTATTTGGATTACGGCTTACTTATCCTAAAACTATCAGTTTGAAGGATAAAAATGATAACCTGAAAGGTAATTATGCTACTGAAAAGTATCCTATGTGTACAATTTTTAAAGATATTGTTAAGCATATTAAAAAAGTAAGTCATAAGGCTAAAGTAATGAAAGATGGACTTCTGCTTACACCTGATTTTTGGATATCAGACAAAGCAAAAGAAGCTGTAAGACAAAATTATTACTTACAAAAAACCGGATTGTTTTTGGTTTAGTTAATAGAAATAATGCAAGATTATATGGCTGGAGATATAAAATTGGAACAGTATTATGCTGGTGATGGTGTATGGTTTGATTTTGGGCAAAAATTGAAACTACTTTTATAATCTATTCAAAATAAAGAAGATATAGGAATTACAATAAGAGTAGGTAACGATTTAGTAATGGTTCTTATTTCATTTGATTATACCTATTTTCTCAGTAACTTCTGGGTGCAAAGGTACAACATCTTGACAATATAAACAAAAAATTTTACCTTTGCACCCGCAAACGTGCGCTGCTGCATAGGCTTCTGTAGAAGCCTATGCAGCAGCGCACGTTTGCGGGGAGCTAATTGTAAATCTCCTGCAAACCAGTTGTTTAAAAAATGAAGATTTTTTTTAGTTTGCGTATATCATTGTTTTTTCGTAATATAGCGCAATAAATTTAATATTTTATTTATGTTTCAACAAATCTTGAATCAGTTGGCTGTAAGAGAACGCCAAACCGCGCTGGAAGGATCCGCCGTGGTTAAAGAATCTTTACAAATGGTACAATTCCTAAAAGACCTTTTAAGGAAGGTCAAGGAAGAGGTATTGCAACAAGGTTTTACGGGCCAAGCAGAAGAGATACATTTCTTCCGCGAGGTACAACCTCAAATGGTTAGCAGACTCATTTTCTATAATGAGATCTACCAGATAGAAAGTAAAGCAACTTTACTCTCTACTGAGGCTGCTAAAAAGTTTCTAAAAGACAAAGAAGCCCAATGGTTTAAAGAGTCAGAGACTTTAGAAGCAACCGATTTCTTCAGCTACATTGCTTTAGGAAGAACCAATCGTGATGTAGAGTATTTTACTCGCAATTACGACTACCTTCCTCAAAGCAAAGAGGAGTATTTGTTTTCTTTTGATGGAGCCTTTTCTACTTGTGGTAGCTTTGAAGTTGCTAAGATAGGGGCTGCCAAGGAACTCTCCGATTATCTTTTTTTTTCGTACTCGTGAAGAAGAAGATATGCCTTTAGAAATTCTAAATCTCTTAGAATGGACAGGGAAAAAGACTGAACTCATAGAGCTAATCTATGGTTTGTATGCTACCAATCGCATTTCATCAGGAAAAGTTTCTATCAAGAAGCTAACTGCGGTATTTGAAAAGCTCTTCAAGGTAGAATTGGGAGATCTGTATCACACTTTTCATCGTATGAAAGGACGCTCAAAAAACCTTACACCTTTCCTCGATGCTTTAAAAGCGGCTTTACTAGATCATATAAACAACTCCGACCAAAAGTAGTTTTGCTAACTTCAAATAAAAACGTTTAAACATTGTTTAATCAGTTTTTTAGGGAAATAGACAGTTTCCCTTTTTTAGGGAGAAGGATTTATAATCAAATATTATATTCATTATTTTCAATTATATTTATTATTTTCAATTTAACTCTTCTATAGAAACTCCCTAAACACACTTTTACCTCCATTTCTCAAAAAGCCCATTATAGCCCATTGGCATTTTTTAGACATTTCTTCCTATAAAAGTAGTTTATACTCCAAAAATACGTTACAATTATCTTGTAATACACTCATAATCAATAAAATAAATAAAAATCACTTCAACTGCGTTAAAATGCACATTTCAATGGGTAGTACTTGGCAGTTTATGTTTTGTATTTGTCAGAACTTTGCTGCCGAGAATTTAACCCTATACGCAATGAATTTAATCACCATTGAAGAATCCGCTTGGAAAGCCCTTATGGAGCAACTCCAAAGCATTGAAAACCAACTCAAGCAAGAGCCTATTGAGTGGGATAGTTTGTGGCTCAACCAAAAAGAAATCTGTCAATATCTCCACCTAAGTGAGAAAACTCTATGGCGAATGCGCAAACGCAATGAAATCACCTACTCCAAAATCTATGGACAGTATTTCTATACCTTGGGAAGCATTCGCAAACTCCTTATCAGTCAATCGGTAGAAAACACTGAAAGCTACCTGCAATCCCTCACTCAAAAAGCCAAAGGTTATGTTGAAAAAGCAAGATATTTTAAGTAGAACCGAAGGAGGACTACAGGTCTTCCAGCACTATCTACAAGGCAACTGGCGGGTAGGTAAAAACTTTAAAAACCCTTTCTATGACGATAAAAATGCTTCCTGCAATATCTATAAGGACAGACAGGGGATTTATAAGATGAAAGATTTTGGCAACGATACTTTCAGGGGTGACTGTTTTTTCTTAGTAGGTTACCTATATCAATTGGACTGCCGAAATGCCTCTGATTTTATCGAAATCCTAAAGATTATCAATCGAGATTTACATCTGGGTTTAGAGGAATCCACCTCTATAATTACACAAAAACCTCAAATACCTCCCACTATCACCATAGAAAGTATTACCTCAGAAACCAAAAAATCTATCTCTTATCAATTTACCCAAAAACCTTTCACCCAAGAAGAATTAGCCTATTGGCAGCAATACGGCATCACCCAAGAAATCCTAAACAGGTACAATGTAATCTCTCTGCAAAGCTATTCAAGCACCAATAAAGACGGCAAACCTTACACTATTACCTCCACCTATAATGAGTGGATGTTTGCTTACCTTTTTAAAAAACACTTAAAGGTCTATCGTCCCTTTTCTAAACTGCGCTTTCTCTATGGAGGTAATCCCGAAAACTATTGCTTTGGTGAGTCTCAGCTACCACTACAAGGCGACATTCTCTTTATCACCGCAGGTGAAAAAGATGTAATGAGCTTAGCCAGCAGGGGCTTTTCGGCTATCTGTTTCAATAGCGAAACAGCCCACATTCCTTTACAAAAACTCCAAAAGCTAAAAATGCGATTCCGACATTTAGTCCTTTTGTTCGACAGCGACGAAACAGGTAAAAGAGCCTCTTTAGAGCAACAAGCCCAATTAGCACCTTTAGAAGTATTTCGTTTGGTCTTACCTCTTTCAGGTACTAAAAAGGATAAAGATATATCCGATTATTTTGCGCAAGGTAAAACGGGTAGAGACCTATTGCAACTCTTTTATCAGACCCTTAGCAAACACTATGAAGAAAGCCTATCACTACTTAAAAACTGCGAAATCCAATGGGATAAACCTCCCCAAAAGCAAGAAACAATCATCTCCATTGGCAGAACTCCTGTAGGAGTACAGAGTAGTTTATTGGGTATTACAGGAGGCGAAGGTACAGGCAAAAGCCATTATATAAGCGCCCTCATTGCAGGTTGTCTTAACAGTAAGAACCTACCTATTGACACATTGGGCACAACGCTACTGCCTTGCCCAAAAGATAAAGTGGTGCTATTTTTCGATACAGAACAGTCTCAAGACCAGCTCTATCAAAACATCAGCAAGCTACTTAAAAGAGCTAAACTAACCTCTCTTCCTGATTTGCTACACGCCTTTTGCCTCACCCAACTCCCTCGCAGAGAGCGATTAAAGGTCATTCGTGAAGGCTTGGAGAGTTTTTACTACCAATGTGCAGGAGTGCATTTGGTGGTTATAGATGGTATAGCCGACCTTATTGGAGCTGTGAATAACGAGCAAGAAAGCGTGGAACTCATAGAAGAGCTTTACCTTTTGGCAGGTAACTACAAAACCTGTATCGTATGTGTATTACACCTCACCCCCAGCGGACTTAAACTCCGAGGTCATTTAGGCTCTGAACTACAACGCAAAGCAACGGCAGTGCTTTCTATCGAAAGGGAGAAGAACAGTCCTATCTCAGCGGTCAAACCGATGAAAATACG
This sequence comes from Capnocytophaga sp. oral taxon 878, assembly GCF_002999135.1. Lineage (NCBI taxonomy): Bacteria > Pseudomonadati > Bacteroidota > Flavobacteriia > Flavobacteriales > Flavobacteriaceae > Capnocytophaga > Capnocytophaga sp. oral taxon 878. The sequence goes on along the minus strand of NZ_CP027229.1, from coordinate 1,234,932 downwards.
CAATGGCAGCCTTAGCGACACCCCACAAATACTTTTTAGATGGAACAATGAACTGGGAATGCATAGCTATGTAGGCAATCAGAAAAACGAAGACCAAAAACCCAATAAAGCCAGTACCTTAGCCTCGTTAGTTTCTCCTCTTTTTAAAGAGCGAACTTTGTGGACAGTTCAAGAACTGAACATAGAAATTCAAAAAAGGACTGATGTAAAGGAACGCACCGCAAAAGGTTATATCCGCACCTTAAAAGAAATGGGCATTTTAGTTCCTCAAGAGGGTAATGACCAACTCTTAGGAATGGGCAGTGTGCTAAAAGAACTTTTGGAGGATAACAAGAACTCACAAGGATAAGAAGAACTTTTAGATATTCTAAGATTAAGATCTAACAATCGAAGTATTAAACAAATATAAAAAATGGAAATCGACAGAATAGAATTTATAGCGTGGATGGAACGCATTATGGATCGTTTTGATTTGCTTAAAGAGCAAATAGACAAAGCTGAAAAACGCAAAAACAGCTTGGATGGTGAGGAACTCTTGGACAATCAAGATTTGATGCTCACCTTTAAAATCTCTGCACGTTCCCTGCAGAGGTATCGCTCCAATGGCAAACTGCCTTATTATACCATATCAGGCAAAATATACTACAAGCTTTCGGATGTACATCAATTTATCCGAGAACATTTCAGTGTGCCAGTAACAGCCTTAAAAGCCAAAAACGGAAATACTATGCCTAAAAAGGACAGCCTCTCTTAGACGTCTTACAAAGGGAGTAATTTTACCCCCAAATTAAAAAAAGATGTTTAAATAATGGCAGAAAATCAACACGCCGATACGGCAAATTACGACAATCAAATCCCAGTGGATGAACAACTATCTGATATCCTACTGGTATTTGACAAAGAAGAAAAACAGCTTAAGGCTGTAAAAGGAATTGATGAGAAAGGAGAGTTAAAAACGGCTCCTGCTGACAGCAAATCCTTGGATGACTTTATGAAAGTAGACAAGCAAGGTAATATGCTGTCTAATTTCTTTAGCAACTTTATGCGCCAAGCCCAGAACCCTTCTCGTTTTTCTTTCTTTAAAATACCGATAGAAAAATCGGTAAATACGATAGAAAAACTTCAAAACCATCTGGCAAAGCTCACTGAAAAGGGTAAGGAATACCTCAAGAAGTACGAAGTATCTCCTGAGCAGTATATCAAACAAGAGCAAAAAGCAGCTACTCTAAAACAAGAAGGAGAGACTGCCGTTGCTCAGACCCCTCCTGAAGCTCCTGCTCAAGCACAAGTACAAGAAGCTCCTGCTCAAGCGCAAGCACAAGAAGCTCCTGCTCAGGCACAAGCACAAGAAGCTCCTGCTCAGGCACAATCTCAAAATACTCCTGCCCAAGAGGAACTCAAGTACAACCCTGATGCTATTGATTGGGAAACGTTACAAAACTTAGGGGTGAGTCGAGAGTCTTTAGAGAAGAGAAACCTATTAGAGCCCCTCTTAAAAGGTTATAAAACCAATGAACTGGTACCTATTAGTTTCAATTTAGGCTCTACAGTAACCCGTTTTGATGCTCGTCTATCCCTAAGGGAAGTTGATGGAAAAGTAGCAGTAGCCATTCACGGGATGCGCAAGGAACCACAATTGGATTATCCTTTCTTTGGTCACGAGTTTTCAGAAGAGGATAAAAAGAACCTGCTTACCACAGGAAATATGGGACGTACAGTTGAGCTTACCAATAGCAAAACAGGGGAGAAAATCCCTTCTATCATCAGTATTGACAAGCTCACCAATGAAATCATTGCCTTGCGCAGTGAACACATCAAAGTCCCCGATGAAATCAAAGGAGTCAAACTCTCCCAGGAGCAAAAACAAACGCTCAAAGAAGGCAAGCCTCTGTTTGTCGAGGGAATGACCTCTAAAAAAGGAGAGCCTTTTAACGCAACTGTGCAGTTCAATGCCGACAAGCGTTATGTGGAATTTCTTTTTGAAGACAAAGCTCCTAAACTTGCTAATCAAGAGAAACTCACTGAGGCTCCTACAATCATACGAGGAGTAACTCTTACCGAAGAGCAACACAAGGAACTGAGCAAGGGTAATCCTATTTATTTAGAAGGTTTACAGAGCAAAGCCGGTAAAACTTATAGCGGTTATTTTACTTTTGACAAGGACAAAGGCAAGGTAGAGATGAGCTTTAACAATCCTCAAAAGGACATTACTGATAAAGTTTCTTCTACCAAACAAAAAGCTGAAACTTCTAAAGCTAAAGAAGAAAAACGCCCTCAAAAGCAATCAGAAAAAACAGCTCAAAAAGAAACTGCTAAGAAGTCCAAGGGACGCAAAGTATAACTCTAATTTTTAACCTCAATACACGTAGAAAAATGAAAGTTATATTAGCAGAAAAGCCCAGTGTGGCAAGAGAGATTGCCGCTATAGTGGGGGCAAGTGAAAAACAAGATGGATATTTGTTAGGTAATGATTATGCTGTTACTTGGGCATTGGGACATTTAGTGCAATTAGCCCTTCCAGAGGCGTATGGTTGTGTAGGATTCCACAGAGAACACCTACCTATTCTACCTCGCCCCTTTATCTTGGTACCCAAACAAATTCCTGAGGATAAGAAAGGTTACAGGTCAGACCCTATGGCTTTAAAACAGCTTAAAATCATTGATAGCCTTTTTAAGAAGTGTAGTTCCATTATTGTAGCCACCGATGCAGGTCGTGAAGGAGAACTGATCTTCCGCTATATCTATGAATATTTGCAATGTCAAAAACCTTTTCAAAGGCTTTGGATTAGCTCCTTAACCGAAAAAGGTATCAAAACAGGACTTGCCAATCTGCAAGAAGGAAGTGCTTTTGATTTGCTGTATGCCTCTGCTCAAAAGCGTAGTGAGGCTGATTGGCTGGTGGGTATCAATGCTACCCAAGCCCTAAGTATAGCCGTAGGTGAAGGGATTTATTCCTTAGGTAGGGTGCAAACACCTACCTTAGCAATGGTTTGTAAAAGATTTTTAGATCACACACATTTTCAAAAGAAGCCTTTTTATCAATTACGACTCAAGCACCAAAAAAGCTATACTGATTTTTTCAGTATCTCAGCTAAAATTGAGGATAAAAAAGAAGCTGAAGCCTTACAAAAACAATTAGAAAAGTCTCCTATGGCCGAGGTGATTTCCACTGAAAAAGAAGTGGTAAAAGAACAACCTCCTTTGCTCTATGATCTAACAGGTCTTCAGAAAGAAGCTAATAAAAAATGGAACTTTTCAGCCGATGAGACCCTGCAAATCGCTCAAAGTCTCTACGAGCAAAAATACATTACTTACCCACGTACTGGTAGTAAGTACATCTCAGAGGATGTATGGGAAGAAATCCCACAGCTGATACGTTTGTTACAAGAAAGTGAGGCATACGCCAACGAAGCTAAACTTGTGAAAATTGGGGCGCTGAATAAGAAGATGGTTAATGATTTGAAAGTAACAGACCATCACGGACTTCTTATTACAGAGCGCTTTCCTACCAACCTTACAGCAAAAGAAAATACTATTTACAAAATGATTGCCACCCGACTTTTGGAAGCGGTATCTGAACCCTGTGTAAAAGAAGTGCAAAAGACTCTACTGGAGGCGCTGCACACTGACTTCTTGGTAAAAGGTGTTCAAGTGTTACAAGCGGGTTGGCGCGCTATCGGTGGTTTTTACTCTGATGAAACTGCCAAAGATAGTGAAAAAGACAATGAAGGTGATAGCAATCAAGTGCTGCCTGAACTTGTACAAGGAGAAAGTATAAAGATTAAAGCCGTTGAAATCCTTTCTAAAACCACCCAACCTCCCGCTTTATATACTGAATCAGGACTGTTGGGGGCTATGGAAACAGCAGGAAAGACCTTAGAAGATAAGGCGCAACGAGAACTATTGCAAGGAGCAGGTATAGGTACTCCAGCCACACGTGCCGCTATTATTGAGACGCTTTTAAAGCGCAATTATATTGAACGCAAACAAAAGTCTCTTATTCCTACCGATAAAGGAATGCAGGTATATGAGTGGGTAAAATCACTTACTATAGCCGATGTTGCCCTTACAGGCGAATGGGAAAGTCAATTGCAAAAAATAGAACAAGGAGAGCTCTCTCCCGATAGTTTTTCTTCGGATATGGAAGCCTATACCCATAGTCTTACTGATACGTTTTTGGCTATGGATATACCCCAAAAAGAAAAACTCAAAATCACCTGTCCTAAATGCAGAAATGCTTCCTTATTACTGTTTGAAAAGGTAGCCAAATGCCCTGATGAGGACTGTGGTTATGTGCTTTTTAGGAATGTATGTGGCAAACCTCTTACTGATGAGTTGCTCAAAACGCTCTTTGAAAAAGGAAAAACACCTCTGATAAAAGGAATGAAAAGCAAATCAGGCAGCACTTTCGATGCCTATATACATCTGAAAGAAAATGGTGAAACTGCCTTTGAGTTTCCTGAGAAAACTTCCAAAAAGCGAAAATACTAACAAAGGTTAGGTAAAGATTTTCAGTAAAGAAAGTCTGTGAGCTAACACAACGGATTATGTACCATATCCTAAGTGAAGTTTAGTCCTCCTGTTGATAACTTTTTGTTCCAATATATTTGCTCTTTAGAAATAATATAGTACTTTTGCAAATGTTTTGCAACGATATGTATTTTCAATATGAAGGGACTAACTATACGAAAGTGGATACAATCATTGGAGGAAAAGGGTATTTACAGCTTTTCTATGCAGGAGCTAAAAGAGGTATTTGCTCACCTTAAAGAAAAAACTATTCTCAATACTTTAGGGACACTTAAAAAGCAAGGAAAGCTCCTGCCACTTTGGAATGGCATCTATAGCATCGTCCGTTTTGTGGACATTGGTAATGCTACTGATAACAAAGCTATCAGAGAAGAGGGAAAACCTTATTTCTACATTGAAACACTGATGCAACACCTAAAAAGGGAATACTATGTAGCCCTGCTCAGTGCAGTAGAAGTACATCTATCTCCCAAAGAGGCTTTACAGGCAAATGAAATTACAGTGATAACTTCCTTACCTCCACTGAGAGATTCCTTTAGGGGACAAAGTAAGATTCGTTATCTTGTCAAAAAGGATATCAAAAACTTAAGAGAAATAGGAGTAAAAAGAAAAACCTTACCTTTTTCTATAGAGGAAAGAACTTTACGGGTAGCCTCTTTGGAGCTCACTGCGGTTGATTTGCTCCTCTATGAAAAAGAGATAGGAGGCATTCAAAAAGCAGTAGAGGTAATTCAAAGGATTAAAAAACATCTGAGTTGGCAAGAACTTCCTACAGAGGTAATCCTCTCTACACCTGTCTCTATTTTCCAGCGCTTGGGCTATGTTCTTTCTTTTATCAAGGAGGAAGAACTGGCCGAGGGGCTCAAAGAGAGAGTTCTTAGCACAGGGAAAAAATTTAGAAGAACCCTTTTAAAAACAGATGTCCCTGAAAAGGGAGGAGAGCCTTTTTGCCCTATTTGGAAAATCGTGGTAAATATATCTTTGCAGAACGACACTTTGTAAGAATTAAAATTTGTTGAACCCATTAAAAGTAATTTTAACAATGAAAGAAACACAAACCAAACCCCAGATCACTGACAGTACCTTAGGGTCATTGTCTTATTACGAGTTAAGACTCAAAGAGCTGTTACAAACGAGCTTCCCTAATCTTTTAGCTGACACTGTCTTTATCAAGGACAGAAGTGAGTATGCTGCGCAGGCTTACCAAGAGGCTTTTGAGGCGGGTATCAGTATTCCTGAATGTGATAAAATAGCCTCAGGAGTACTCTTCGATGGGCTCTTCTTCTCTCCCTTTGATATGATTTTTGAGGTCGTTTCTCAGGAGTTCGATACTCAATTAGCCGATGAGGATTTGCGCCCCTTTGCCCTAAAAATCTTCCCTGAACTGGTTCCTTACTTTAAAAAGTACGAGAATGAAATCGATGAGGATTTTCAGCACTCCGCTGCCTATCAATCCCTCTATACAGAACTTACGGGTGCCATCGAACTATGGATAGAAGAAAATGGCATATCTTAAACGACTGAGCTTTAATCGTAATGCTCGTGCATTGGCGTTGGCTTTCGATTTAGAGAAGCAAAAGCGCACACTTCTAAGCCAAGAAGAGCGAGAACTCTTGCAACACTATTCAGGCTTCGGGGGATTGAAGTTTATCCTCAATCCCCACCAGTCTGAAGCTGATTTAAAGTACTGGGCAAAAGCTGACCAAGTCTTTTGGCAAGATGTAAGGAGTCTGTATGCCCTTATTAGAGAACATTCCACTGATGAAAGGCAATTCCAAAACTATGTACAAAGTCTTAGAAATTCTGTGCTAACGGCTTTTTATACCCCAATGCGTCTTACCTCGGCTATCGCTTCAGCAATAAAGGAAACAGGCGTACCTCTGCAAACAATGTTAGAACCCTCGGCAGGAGGAGGCAATTTTATCCGTGCTTTTAAAGAAGAGCATCCTTCTCTTGTGGTTACTGCTTTTGAAAAGGACTTGCTCACAGGCAAAGTGCTCTCTCATCTTTACCCAGAGGAGCAAGTACATATCGATGGCTTCGAACAAATCAGCCCACTGAAAAGAAACCAGTTTGATTTGGTAACCAGTAACATCCCTTTTTCCGATACCGCTATCTTTGATTTGAGTTACTCTCGCAGCAATGACCCTGCTAAGGTACAAGCCTCCCGTAGGGTGCATAACTACTTTTTCTTAAAGGGCTTGGATATGGTAAAGGAAGGAGGACTCCTTGCCTATATCACCTCCCAAGGGGTAGCCGATAGTCCTCAAAATGAGATTATCCGCCAAGCGATGCTCTCCAATGCGCGCCTTGTCTCTGCCGTGCGCCTGCCTAACAACCTCTTTACCGATTATGCAGGTACCGAAGCAGGAAGTGATCTTATTATCCTTCAAAAAGACAGTCAAAGAGGCGCTTTAAACCCTATAGAAGAGCAGTTTTGCAATACAGCAAGGCTACCACAGGGGATACTACAAAACGAGTATCTTTCACAAAGAGAAAACGTTATTTGTACGGATGCTCTTGCAGGTACCAACCTATACGGACAGCCTGCGATGGTCTATACCCATAGTGAAGGAGTAGAAGGTATTGCCAAGGAGGTAAAAGAAAGAATCCTAAGCGATTTTAAAGCACATTATCTATCACCTGAAACAGCACAACAAAGCCAAGCAACACAAATTAAGCTACAAGAGGTTCATTCACAAAAAATTGAGGTAAAGGAAATTGAGGTAAAAAAGGTTGAACGGCAAGAATTTATTGAAATTGAAAGTAAAATCAACGAGCCTTCCTTTGCTATTTCCAATACTAATCTCATCTCTAAAGAGTCAAAAGAACTTAAGAATCAAAAAGTTGAACCCAAAGTCGTTCAGCTAAGTCTCTTTGATTTTCTCTCTGAGCAGGAAGCCACCGCTACTTTAGCAAGTCCTCCCAACATTTCAGCAAAAACAGTCCCTACTATACCCACAGGAGCTAAAAAGAAAACAAAGAAGAAAACAACTACCTCTCAATTAGGGAATGCTCAAAAGTTGGACTTGTTTTCTTTTACTTATCCTGTCAATCAAGGGAATGAAACAGAGGTGCTTTCAAAAGCTTCTCCTGCATTGTATTACACACCTCCTGCGGTATCATTACTAAAAGAACCTGTACCTTTTGAGGGAGAATATTTGCCTCATTTCAGAGAAGATACTTTGGTAGTACAAGCCGATACGGTGGGCTTTTTGCAAGATCTCAATAAGAACAAAACAGCTGCTACCTTTGTGCCTCTTGCGCTTTCTTCTTTGGAAAGGCAAAAAGCCATTGCTTATATCGCTCTGCGTGATGCCTATGCCAATTTGTACCATAAAGAGGCTACCACCTATACCCCTTATCCTACGGAAAGAGAAAATCTTAATGCCCTTTACGATACTTTTGTCAAGAACTATGGTCGGCTAAATAGTGCTGATAATATCAAGCTAATAAAAACCGATGCCTCAGGCGCTGAAATCCCTTACTTAGAGCGTATCAAAAACGGTGTTTATCAAAAAGCAGATATCTTTCACAAGCCTGTGGTATTCTCTCTGAGGAAGAATGAAAATATTTCTACTGAAGAGGCGCTACTCACTTCCTTAAGTGAATTGGGGCGGGTGGATATTCCCTACATAGCTGAGCTTTCTAACACCAATGAGGAAGAAGTCAAAGCACAGTTACAGGGCAAACTCTTTTACAATCCTATAGAGGACGAATACCAAATTGCCCAAAAGTGGCAAGCGGGGGATGTCTTTACTAAAATCAAAGCGGTAGAAGCATATCAAAATACTCACCCTGAACATCCTAAGCAATCAGAAATTGAGCACGCTTTAGAGGGACTCAGGCAGGTAATTCCTACCCCTATTCCTTTTGAAGAGTTGGATTTTAACTTGGGCGAGCGTTGGATCTCCCCACAAATCTATAGTGATTTTGCCTCTTCGCTTTTTGACACCAAGGTAGGCGTGCAATACAGTGCTCAAACCGATGAGTTTTCAGTGGAATGCCGACAAAAGAACTTACATATCTGGGAGAAATACGCTGTAAAAAGTGAGAGCAGAACCTACGATGGTATTGCCCTCTTCAAAAACGCCTTGGTAAATACCACCCCTGATATTACCAAGAAAATCAAGATAGACGACAAGGAAGTCAAGGTGCGCGATATGGAGGCAATCCAACTGGCAAACAGCAAGATTGATGAAATACGCAATGCTTTCCCTCTGTGGCTTTTAGAGCAGAGTCAGGAGTTTAAAGACCGCTTGGCTGAGCAGTACAATCAGTCTTTTAACTGTTTTGTACGTCCGCAATATGATGGTTCTTTTCAGTCCTTCCCTGGACTTGATAGAGAGAGTTTAGGCATAGAGGATTTGTATGATAGTCAGAAAGATGCTATTTGGATGATAAAGCTCAACAATGGGGCGATTTGCGACCACGAGGTAGGAGCTGGTAAAACCCTTATTATGTGCTGTGCTGCTCAAGAGATGAAGCGTTTAGGATTAGCGCATAAACCGATGATTATAGGGCTTAAAGCCAATGTACACGAAATAGCCGAGACCTATCGCCGTGCCTATCCTTTTGCTAAAATCCTTTACCCTGGCAAGGAGGATTTTACCCCTCAAAAGCGTTTGCGTATCTTTGGAGACATCAAAAACAATGATTGGGATTGCGTAATTCTCACCCACGACCAGTTTAAGATGATACCGCAATCCCCCGAGGTGCAACAGAGCATTTTGCAAGAAGAACTCCAAGATGTTGAAGAGAGTCTTTGGCAGTTGGAAAAACAAGGCAGTGAAGTCTCTCGTGCGATGATTAAAGGAATGTACAAGCGTAAAGAAAACCTAGAAGTAAAGCTCAAAACCTTAGAACACGACATCAATGAGCGCACCGATGATACAGTAGATTTTAAGATGATGGGCATTGATCACCTCTTGGTAGATGAAAGCCATAAGTTCAAGAACTTAATGTTCAATACAAGGCACGATAGAGTGGCAGGCTTGGGCAATTCCCAAGGCAGTCAAAAAGCCCTCAACCTGCTTTTTGCCTTGCGAACTATTCAAGAGCGTACTGGTAAGGATATGGGGGCTACTTTTCTATCGGGGACTACTATTTCCAATTCACTTACTGAGCTTTATTTGCTCTTTAAGTACCTGCGTCCTCAAGCCTTAGAAAAGCAACAAATTCACTGTTTCGATGCGTGGGCAGCAATCTATGCCCGCAAGACGACCGATTACGAATTTTCAGTGGCTAACAACATTGTGCAGAAAGAACGCTTCCGCTACTTTATCAAAGTACCCGAATTAGCGCAGTTTTACGCCGAAATAACCGATTATAGAACCGCAAAGGATGTTGGGATAGACAGACCCGAAAAGAACGAAATTTTACACAATATACCTCCTACCCCCGATCAAGAGGTGTTTATTCAGAAACTAATGGAGTTTGCCAAAACCGGTAATGCAACCCTCTTGGGGCGTGCGCCACTATCCGAGTCCGAGGAAAAAGCCAAAATGCTTATCGCAACTGATTATGCCCGTAAAATGTCCTTAGATATGCGAATGATCTCCAATAAGTATGAAGACCATCCCGATAACAAAGCCTCTCATTGTGCGATGAAAATTAATGAATATTATCAAAAGTACAAAGCACAGAAAGGGACTCAGTTTGTCTTTTCTGATTTGGGTACTTACAAGCCCAACGAATGGAATCCCTACACTGAAATCAAGCGCAAATTAGTAGAAGACTATGGTATTCCTCCTAATGAAATTCGTTTTATCCAAGAGGCTAAAAACGATAAAATGCGCAAACAACTCATCAGCGACACCAACGAGGGCAAGATACGGGTACTCTTTGGTTCTACCGATATGCTTGGCACAGGGGTCAATGCACAGAAAAAAGCCGTTGCTGTACATCACTTAGATACCCCTTGGCGACCCAGCGATTTGCAACAAAGGGACGGACGTGCCATTCGCAAAGGCAATGAAGTGGCCAAATATTTTGCTGATAATAAGGTGGATGTGATTATCTATGCTGTTGAAAAGTCTTTGGACTCTTACAAGTTTAATCTACTGTTTAACAAACAGCTCTTTATCGACCAGCTTAAGAACAATAAGTTGGGCAAACGAACCATTGATGAGGGTGCTATGGACGAAAAGTCGGGAATGAACTATTCTGAATATGTGGCTATCCTCTCAGGAAATACCGATTTACTCGAAAAAGCGAAGTTGGAAAAGAAGATTGGAGCTTTAGAGAGTGAAAAACAAACGTTCTTACGCTCTAAATATACCTCTAAAAACCGTTTAGATAACCTCTGTAGTGATTTGAAAGCCCTACAAGATCGCTTACATCGTTTTCAGACGGATTGGCAAAACTTTTCAGATAAAGCGGTGCGCCGAGAAGATGGCTCGGTAGTCAATGCATTGCGTTTGGATGGATTAGACGAAAAGAGCAGTGTAAAGCAGTTAGCGCAGAAGTTACAAGATTATGCCCAAAACGCCCGTACCAAAGGCGAATATCAAGAAATAGGAAGTATCTATGGTTTTCAGATATTAGTTAAGACTGAAGTCTCCAAAAAAGACGAACTTGACCTAAAAGAAAATCGTTTTTTTGTACAAGGGGAAGGAGGTATCAAGTACACCTATAACAACGGACGATTGGCAAGTGACCCTAACTTGGCTGTGATGAATTTTGTCAATGCCATTGAGAAAATCCCTGCAATGATGGAAAAGGAAGAAAAAGAGATTGCCCTTATCCAAAAGGACATTCCTCTTCTAAAGGAAATCATCGAGAAAGTATGGGGTAAAGAAACACAGCTCTCCGAACTTAAAACTGAGCTCTCAGCCCTCGATAGGAAAATACAACTTTCGCTCTCCTCCGATACTCCACAAGAGGCTCAAGAAGAACAAGAGGAACAAGAGGCAGAAGAACCAACTAAAGAGCTATCACAAGAGAGTCAAAAAAGTGAAACTCAAGAAGTTCCAACTCCCACAAAAGAGTTTGTAAGAGAGACTCTTAACAGAAACTCAAGAGGGTTTAAAATGTAGTATTTATTCCTTAAAGAACCTGTATATCTCCATTTTGAAAATCAGCAGAACTGATGTTTTGCTGGTTTTCTTTATTTTTAAACGTGTTTAAACTTTTTTGAGGAACTTGGATATAAACCCTAATAAGAGCATTCCAATCCAAGTTACATCAAGATACTCATATCTCATTATCAAACCTTTATATCCGTCAAGCCAACCATTTGCTTGTTCAATCTTAAACCTATTTTTGTACAATTCTTCATCAAAATAAACATCTGGTTGCTTTCCATTTCGGGGATTAGGTTTAATATTTGCTATAATTTCTTTGCTTTCTAAAAACTCTCTAAGAGATTTGCTATCAAATCCTGCATCAGCATTGAGAAATAGACCTTTGTGTTCTATTCCTGCTTCTTCTAATAAAGCTAAGATTTCTTTTAGTACTTCTTCTATTTCATATAAGTCATTGTGATTTCCAGCTTTAGGACTCCTCATTGCTATCATTTGCCCTTTATTATCACACAAAAAAATACTATTTGTGGTTACGGATTTTTTTTCTTGCTTGATAGCCTATAGATTCTCCTTTTTGCCGACAATGTGTATGAGTACCATCCAATTGAACGCAAGACATATCTAACTTTCTTTTCTTCTTACTTAATAGATTCAACCATACTCGCTGAAAACTACCATCTTTACTCCATTTATTGAAGTAGTAGTAATAGACATTTTGCCAAGAGATTTCACCTTTTTCAAAATAGCTTTCAATTGGAAGTTCTCTCCATTGTACCCCTGTTTTTAATCTCTTGAGAATCAATAAAAATATTGAAGCTAAATCAAAATTACTTTTAAATCCTCTTTTTCCTACACTTAAAAAGGGAATAATCCATTTATTTATTGTATCTTTGTCCAAAGTTCCTGAATTTTGGTGTTTTTTCTCAAACACAAAATTACTAATTTTTGGGAACTTTTACTTTATTATAGGAAAAGTTTAAACAGCTTTACAAATAAAAAACCATACCAACAAAAAAATAACCATTAACCATTGCCCATAGAATAGTATTTTGTATCTTTGCCGAAAATTAAGAACACCACAATAAGCTATGCCCGACGAAAAGATAAAAATAACAAAAGGAACTCCCTCCCATACTTTAGGAGAAAGACTAAAATTTAAAGTGATAAACCCTATATCGAAAAATGAAGGATATTATCTATGGAACGTTTTTACGTACAATGATGAAGAAAAAGAATGGAAGCCTATAAGAACTACAAATGGCAAATCATATAAATTTGAATGCCATTTTGAAAAAGAGAGTAGTGATGGCGTTACTTTTCAAGTAAGAGTTTATAAGAATGACAAAAAGCCTAAAATAGAAGAAAATACACTTTTAGATTTTATTGAAGTTACCCCTCATAAACGTATTGAGAAAGCCCCTAAAATCATCTCAACACACTTCTTCCCTGAAGGAGAATACGATACTAACAACAAAGTCAGTGTTTATGATTCCCTCCATCTACGTGCTAAAACAGAAGGCTTAACAGGTAAGGAAATACAATTCCACGTGTGCCAAGAAGAAAACGGAAAAGAAATAGTAAAAGATACTGTTTCAGCTCGTGTAGACCATACCGATTACGCCACTACAAAAATAAAACTACCCATCGACACTATCAAAAGCATACTTACTAATAAAAACCAAGGAAACCAAAAAGATTACTACATTAAAGCCAGCTTTGGGCTTGATAAGAACGGAAAGAAATCAACAGGAGAGATTACCAAAACCTATTTTATTGATAAACAGGGCAACCCAATCGAGAAAATATCCATTGGTGATACTATACGTGTGTGCATTGACTCCAGAGGAGAAATAACGGATTATCTACGCTATACTATTTACGAAAAAGACAAGCGTACATCTGATGACCTTATCTTCCAAAGTCCTAAATTTAAACTCAACAACAACCACTTCTTTTGTAGAGAAATAGTAGTAACCAAAGAACTCTTTAACAAAGGTTACGGAGTCTCTCACGCTACCTTCGATTCTGATTATAATGTACAAGATTACTACATCAAAGTAGAGCGTTTTAGCGGGAGCGCAAACTCCAAAACCTTTGCAGTAACTTCCGATACCCTTAAAGTTCACTATGGCAAAAGCGCTGTAAAAGTAACGGTAGATGATAAGAAAGAAAAGCAATTACCTTTCTTAAAAGATATTTTTCTACCTGCACTTAAAATAGAAACAGCTAATAAAATCTCATTAGAAAAAGAACCTTTACATATAGCTATAGAAAAACAAACCTATCAAATACTTTCCTCAAAGAGTATTATGGATATAAAACAAGATGGTAGAGCAAGATATATTGATATACCTATTACAAGAATTGATAAAAATAGTATGTACATACACTTTTCCCTTTTTCATCTTGGAGAACGTAAATATGGCTATATTTATCCCATAATAAGCACTATGCCTAACACTGAAAAGGATTATAGAGATCATCAGCAAATAGAAAAGAGTCTTACGGGTAAAATCTTTGTTGATAGTAAAGAAAGAACAACACCTTTTGGTGATTTAGTATACAAAATCTATCCCACTACCACTTATATTGACTTTGAAATTACAATTACAAGTAAAATTGATAAAGATATTTATATAGATTTCTTCTATTCTGACTTTTCTTCAATAATAACTCCTACCACAGATGGATTAATATTTAAAATTAAACTACCCACTAAAAGATCTGGCTTTGATATTGATGCTGCAGTAGCACACTTAAATGCAGCAGCTAAGGAAAAATCTACTGGTTATTGCGCAAGATATGTCAGAGAAGCCATAGAAGCAGGAGGAATGAGTACAAATGGACGTCCTGATTATGCTTGTAAATATGGTCCTTTTTTACTGAGAAAGGGATTTGATCAAATAAATATAACAGACCCTAATGATTATACTCCTATCAAAGGGGATATTGTTGTTTTTGACACATACCCAGGTCAGCCAAAATATCCTGCTGGGCATATCCAAATGTACAATGGAGAGAAGTGGGTGTCAGATTTTGTGCAAAGACGTTTCTGGCCTGGTACTGCTTATGAAAATGATTATAAAAAGAGAAAAGAAGAAAAAAGAGAAATTAATTTTAAAATATTCAGATGGTAAAAATTTATTATTTTATTTCAGCGTGTTTATTGTTGTTTTCTTGCAATAATAACAATACCCAAGTATCATCTTCTGATGATATTAGAGATACTATTTCCTCTATCAAAAGAGATACCATAGTAGAAAAAGATACAATTGCACCAATTCAAGTGCCTAAAGAAGAAACTGATGAAGCTACAAAAATGATTTTAGAATTTTATGACAAGTATATCAGGCAGCAAGATAAAATGCCTTGTCTTGATAAAAGGGAGTTTTGTGAAGAAGAATTGATAAGAATTAAGAAAAAATATTTATCAAATAAATTAATAAAAAAAATAGAGCCCACTGAAGATAGAGATATGGATTTTATTGTAGATGCCCAAGATATTTTCATAGAATGGTTGGACTCTATTAAGGTAAAGAAGATAAATTCAAAAAGATATAATGTGTATCTTTTTAACTTTTATGATAACAGATATGATAGCATACAATTAAAAGTTGCTAAAAAGAAAGACAGGTACATCATTGATGATATTATATTTTAAAATATTCAGATGGTAAAGATTTATTATTTTATTTCAGCGTGTTTATTGTTGTTTTCTTGTAACAATAATAATAAAGAGGGCAATGTCAATGATACAATAAATGACACAATAGTAGAGAGACTAAATAATCCTCTTGCAGGTAAAAAGTTTTATTACTTAGAGAAAGATAAAACAGGAACTCTAAATATTAAAAAAATATCCTCAGTTTGAAGGTGATTTTGAGATGCAGAAAATTGTATTTACAGATACAATGCTCATTGATGGTTGGAATGTTATGAAACCATATGAGTGGAATATAGTAAAAATTGCTAACAAATCTCCAGAATTGATATATTATGTTGAGATGGGAGATGTTGAAACCGATGATAGTTCACGCGACACATTATATTTTCGGTATGATAATGAAACAGGTTTTTTATACAATATACTGGAAAATACAACACTCATTTTAATAGATTCTTTACATAGTGATAAAGTTAAGACAAAGAAAGTCAAGGTAAAAGATGATTGATCAAAATAATTAGGCATATCTGTAATATAGATTATTACAGTCCTACTTGAAGAATTTGAGAAAAAAACTATAGAGATTGCTAAAAATATAATTTACCCATATCATTTTAAAAAATATGAATATGAGAGTAATGAATAACTGTATTTTTTTAGAAGGTAAACGTGTTTAAACTTTTTTGAGGAACTTGGATATAAACCCTAATAAGAGCATTCCAATCCAAGTTACATCAAGATACTCATATCTCATTATCAAACCTTTATATCCGTCAAGCCAACCATTTGCTTGTTCAATCTTAAACCTATTTTTGTACAATTCTTCATCAAAATAAACTTCCTGCTTCTTCTAATAAAGCTAAGATTTCTTTTAGTACTTCTTCTATTTCATATAAGTCATTGTGATTTCCAGCTTTAGGACTCCCCATTGCTATAATTTGCCCTTTATTATCACACAAAAAAATACTATTGGTGGTTACAGCTTTTTTCCTTGCTTGATAACCTGCTGACGCTCCTTTTTGACGACAACGTGTATGACTACTATCCAATTGAACGCAAGACATATCTAACTTTCTTTTCTTCTTACTTAATAAATTCAACCATACTCGCTGAAAACTACCATCTTTACTCCATTTATTGAAGTAGTAGTAATAGACATTTTACCAAGAGATTTCACCTTTTTCAAAATAGCTTTCAATTGGAAGTTCTCTCCATTGTACCCCTGTTTTTAATCTCTTGAGAATCAATAAAAATATTGAAGCTAAATCAAAATTACTTTTAAATCCTCTTTTTCCTACACTTAAAAAGGAAATAATCCATTTATTTATTTGTATCTTTGCCCAAAGTTCCTGAATTTTTGTGTTTTTTCTCAAACACAAAATTACTAATTTTTGGGAACTTTTACTTCTCTAAAAAGTTTAAACAGCTTCAATATCAAATTGGTAAAACATTAGTAGTTTTGTTGTAAAACACAAAAAGATAAGAACGTCTAAAATGTTTTGTATCTCACTGATTGTCAGTAAATAATAAAATATATGTAAAAATATTTTGAAAAAACTTGTTTTTTATTTTGCAATACACGAAATTTTTAGTAATATTGCCGCGCAATTCATCAATTTTCCTGTTTTATGAAGAAAAGCGTGCTAAAATACTTCCCAAAACTCGATACTACAGTCTTTCTCACCTTTGGCGGGATACTTTTGCTCGGGCTCATAATCTTAATATACCAACTCAATCACCGCACAGACTGCACTGAAGCCAAATATATTATCCACACAGACGACTTCATCACTAAAAATCTCATTGAGTTCATCGATAACACCAAAGGAGCTACTTCTTGGAAGTGGGATTTTGGGGATGGCTCTGCCGTAGATTACAACCAAAACGCACTTCACTCTTACAACAAAGCAGGACAATACATCGTTACCCTTACCATCAACAACACTTGCAGTTTTCAAAAAATAGTAACTATCACAGACCCTGATGCCGATTCAGGCTATTTGCCTGTTATCATCGCCCCCAATGTAGCCTTTGAGGGGGATACCATCAAGTTTAACGCCCGCAAAGAAGGTGGCATTTCTTTTGAGTGGAGCTTTGGCGAGGGTGCTGGTACTGATGCCCTTGGTGAAAAAGTTACTTATAGCTTTAAAACCACTGGCAAAAAGACCGTTTCCTTGATTGTCAATGGCGATATAGAGCATATCGCCACTAAAACCATCTACATTGCCCCTAAACATATTGCTGCTAAAAAGAAAAGCGATGCATCCTCTTACGAATTTGAAAAACCTCATTCCGACTTTGAGTTGCCACGGGGTAAGGCTCAAAAAGACCCTTTAGTAGATTTTATTGGACACCTACCTGTAACCCCTGCACCCAAAAAGGAGAAAGACAGTATTCCTTCCCCTAAAAAAGCACCAGATATCTCAGTAGAACAGTTCCAACTCTTGCTGGGTCAAGTAGCCGCACAATCTAAGACAAAAGACGATTTTAAAGAGTATCTCTGTGGTAATTTCAGTACTCCTGTGGTGGTAAACGACCAGAAACTCGTGCCCTTTGAACAGCTTTGTAGGGATATTGCAGGCAAGAAAATCAAAATCTCCACAATGCGCCTACAAAAAGATACTAAAAACTGCATTCAGAATATCCATATCTACTATAAAGTCAAAAAATGGGGCGTATGGATAAAGGAATAAAAATCAAACTACTAAAAATACAGCAAAATGGCACAGAAACATTTAGTATGTCAAGGGGCAACCTGCCAATGTCAATTTGGCAATGCTCCCGATAAGTTAAAGGTACTTACACAGACCAAGGCATTCATCAATGAGGAAGAGCCACAAGAGAAATTGGTAGCTACAACTGCGGATATAGGAGCTACTTTTGAGAAAAACACCTTTGGACTATGTCAGATGCAACCACTGCCAGGTGGGGGCTATAAACCCTGTCAGGCAATGGTAACTCAGTGGAGTGGTGCTTATGAGAATGTTACCTATGAGGAAAACAATGGGCACCCCCTTTTAGAGGACAGCAAAGCCACCTGCCCCATAGGTGGCAAAGACTGCATCAGCATCATCAACCACGGACAAGTCTCTGAGATAACAAACCGCAATCTACATAGTGCTGACCCTATTAAAATGGATATGATCAATCCTTTTATGGATTTTAGTAAGTTTGTAAATGATATACTTACCAAACCAGATATTACAGAAGCCTATTTCACAGATTTACAAGGTAATAAAATAGAACTTGGAGAAGATGAGCAAGATATTTATTTAGTAATTGAAGGCAAAAATCTATTAGGACTAACAATGGATTTTAACCTCAACAATAAAGATCTTGACTTCAAATATAAGGACAACATCTTAGAAAATGACACATTAAAAGATTACACCTTTACAAATGACACTCAAGAACAAATACCGCTAACCGTTATAAACACTAAAAAATAACTCCTATGGCAACAATAACAATTACACTTAGAGAAACAGGCAAATCCGTAACAGCTACCCTGAGAGCTGCAGGAGGAACGTCTCCTATAAAGTTAGTTATAACCACTGAAATAACAGGATATACTTGTTTATTTATCTATGGAGATGTTGCTGAATTAAAGTATGAATCAATAGTTGTCCCAACTTATAAAATGAATGTAGTAAAAGAAGGAAAAATTATTGCATCATACAATGTTACAAGAGATTCTTGGTACTCAAGAGGAGTAAAAGAAGACGGTACTATAGCATTATCTAATAGATGTTTTGAACCTGCTGACGAGAAAGTCAACTTATACGCTACTGTTCCTACAGCATACCCTCCCAGCGCAGGAGTAGATGCATTTGCACTAAGACAACATAATTCAGAGGAACTAAATGCTGTACCTCATACTAAAAGGATGCAAACTTTTGTGAATGGGGAAAATATTGATGACTATAGAAAAAACTTATCCATAGCTAAAGGGGTTATGATACATATAGGAGGTTGGTTCAAGGGTGCTGAAGGAAATAAATTAGCAGGTTCTTATGGATGTTTTGGAATTGTTCCAAAAGTTCAAATAAGTACTACAGCAGCAGAAGCCGAAAGAGTAAGGAAAGGCAGTTTATACCAAAATTATGAGCCTGCAAACAAGGCATACAAAACAGCAATAAAATATATTGTAGGACAAGCAGAAGGGAGAGCTATACAAGTGGTTGTTGAGAAAAGAGGTAAAGTAGAAGAATTAAGAACCTTAAAAAATCAATAAGATGAGGAAAATTATAAATTTAGTAGCAATCACTTTGTTGTTTATTAGTTGCAACAACACTTCTAAGAGATTAGAGATGCTAAAAGAAAATATATTTATTTATGAAAGAGAAAGAGTTTTTGAGAAAAAAAATATTACAGTTGAACAATCAAAAATAGAAATGATAAGAGGAACTAAATATGTTGTTGAAGAAAAAGTTATTTACGATAGTTTAGGTATTTTGCAAATATATGATGGTGCTGCAGAGGGTTTTATTATTCACACAAGAAATAAAAGTGATGGAAATATTATATTCAAAAATAGGGGGTATAGTAATAAAATATTAATAAATAGAAAACTGGATTGTCTTATAGACGGAAAAGATACAATTAGGAACTTTGAAGTGTTTTTAAAAGATAGGCTTATAATGGTCTATCCTAAAGAAGATGATAGAATTTATGTATACAAATTTAAATAATTAATATATCTTATTTTAAAACCCTATGCAACAAAAGCCCTATACTCAGGAAGTCCAAAAAGCCCTTCAAATAGCCCAAAAGATAGGCAAGGAGCATATCCACGCTCATTACTCAGGAGCGCATTTGCTGAAAGCAATGCTCAACCGCGATTTGTCTTTGCTTAAAAGTTTAGAGGCAAAGGGTATTGATGTGTTTTACTTAGAGGAATGGGCAGAAGTGCGTCTTGAGGAACTTCCTAAATCTACACACACTTATAGCTGCGAACCCGATGAGGTGATTGATACCATCTTCACAGAGGCTAATGAAGTCGCCGAAAGCCTCTTAGAGGAAGAAATAAGCCTCTTTGCGGTAATAGTAGCAATCAGCAGTCCAGGGGTAGCTTTTAGCTTTGACCAAATGAAGACCTTTCCCGTCTCTCGTGCTGAACTCCTGAAAGACCAAACCGTAAGCGGTACCATCTTCTCTAACAACACTCCTAACGAACCCTCAGCAAAAAAGAAAAACAACTTCTTACAAAAATACTGCATCCACAAAAACGCACAGGTAAAACCTCAAAAAGAAAAAGACCTTTTAGTAGGGCGCGATACTGAAATCAACAAAATCATTGAAATACTTTGCCGTTTTAACAAGCCTAATGTGCTGATTATCGGTGATTCGGGAGTAGGTAAAACAGCGGTTTTAGAGGGGTTTGTCCAGAAAGTGGTATGGCAGCAAATCCCAGAACTGCTCGCGGGCTTAGAAGTCTTCGAGTTGGATATGGGGGCTATCGTGGCTGGGGCTTCTTATAAGGGCGAGATTGAAGACCGCTTAAAGAACATCGCCCAAGAACTTAAAGCTCTCCCAAAAGCGGTGCTTATTATTGAAGAAATCCACTCTATTTTGGGCGGACAAGGTTCAGACTCCTCTATTGCAAACTTGCTGAAAAGCGAACTCTCCAAAGGCTTACGGCTTATTGCGACCTCTACCATTGAGGAATACACCAAAAAGATAGAAAAAGAACAGGGACTATCGGGTATGTTTGAACTTTTAAGGTTAGAAGAAAGCGATGACGACACTCATTTTAGGATGCTCAAACAAGCTTTAGCCGACTATCAAAAGCACCATAACATCAGCATTGACGACCTGACCATTAAAGAAGCGATTCGCCTTTCCAAGCGTTTTATGAAGGAACGCAGTTTGCCTGCTTCGGCAATTGACCTGATAGACCAGACAATGGCATCGCTTAAAACAGCAGGGGAGTCATTCTTAAAAGAACGCAACTATTTTATAGGCAAAGTATTGGAGCTAAGAGAAAACAAAAAGCTCCTCAGCGAAAAAGACCGCCAATTGCTGGCTCAGTGGCTTTATAAAGACCTATGCCAAAAACTGCAAAACCTCAGTGGCTCAGAGAGTGAAACACAGAACGAGCATAATCCCATTGAAAACACCTCTACTGATGAACTTCTCAACCTATGCCGCAGTCTTATTGATCGCATCGAAGCCATAGCGAAGGAAAAGCGAAGCCATATCACTGAATACGACCTTGCTTTTATCATCTCTCAAAAGACCAACATTCCTATTGGCAAGCTTAAAGAAGAGGAAAAGCAGCGGCTCAATGATATGGAAAACGTATTAGCCCAGCGGGTAGTAGGGCAAGACCACGCCATTGAGATTGTCTCTGAGGCTATCTTGGAAAGTCGTTCAGGCTTAAATAAGGCAGGACAGCCTATTGGTTCTTTCTTCTTTTTAGGTCCCACAGGTACGGGGAAGACAGAGCTTGCTAAGTCGTTGGCTGAGTTTCTATTCCAAGATGAGAATGCGATTATCCGCTTTGATATGTCTGAGTTCAAGGAAGAGCACTCCGCTGCTTTACTTTATGGCGCACCACCAGGTTATGTAGGCTATGAAGAGGGTGGCTTGTTAGTCAATAAAATACGCCAAAAGCCTTATGCCATCGTGCTTTTTGATGAAATTGAAAAGGCGCATAGCTCGGTATTTGACGTCTTCTTACAGATAATGGATGAGGGTAAGCTTCACGATCGCTTGGGCAAAGAGGGTGATTTTTCTAATGCTATTGTGCTCTTCACTTCCAATATAGGCTCTGAGTTTATCGTACAGTCTTTTGAAAAGGGAAATATCCCTACTTCTTCTGAGCTTTTAGAGCGTATGAGTGGTTATTTCCGTCCTGAGTTCTTAGGGCGACTTACCGAAACGATACCCTTTGCCCCTATCAGCAAGGGGAATGCGCTTAAAATCTTTGAGATACACTTAAAGAAAGAGCTGTTGGACTTGGTAAAGAATATCAACATACAGTTAGAAATCACCGATACTGCCAAAGAACAGCTTTCAGAAGAGGGCTATGATATCAAATACGGGGCACGTCCTTTAAAGGGCGTCATCCGTGCCAAACTACGTCGTCCCTTAGCCAAAAAGATTATCGCAGGAGAGTTTAAAGAAGGCGATAGCATCATAGCGGATTGGCAGGACGGGAAAATCGTGTGGAACAGAAAATAAATGAAAATAATTGAAGTAAATAACATCTATTTTCAAAAATATTTTATATCTTTACCCCGCGTAAAGGTCTTAGAAAGAACTTAATAAGAACAAAAACCGCAATGACCTATAAGAGACTCATTTACATATCAGCACTCATCTTTACAGCCGCTTGCTCAACAGGTAAGTACATTCGTGAGGTGCCCTATCATTATTCTACGGATAGCTTTCGCAAAGCCGCGCAAGCTCATAAGGACAGTATAGACGCCAAATACACAGAAAGCAATTACAAGGATGAGCAGCTTTCAGATGAGGAAATACGGCTTAAAGAGAAGTATTCCATCATCTTAAAGATGATGCCACAGGATATACGCAATTATCCCTTATACGCTTATATTGATGCTTGGATAGGTACGCCTTACAAGCCGCAGAGCTTGGATAAGAAAACAGGCGTTGATGCTTCTTACTTTGTACAAGCACTATTTAGTGATGTTTACAAAGAGACTTTTCCTAAAACTGCTGATGGTATATTCCGCTCTAAATCTTTACAGCTCTTTACAGGAAGGGATTTTTTAAAAGAAGGTGATATATTGTTTTTCAGATATTCCAAAGAACAACCTATCTCAGATGTGGGGATATACCTACACAACGACCGTATCTTAGCCTGCACTGAGGAAGGGTTAAATATCTATGATTTTAACGACCCTTATTTTCAGTTGCGCTATGTAGCTGCTGGGAGACTAAAACAAGAGCAAAAAAAGTAATGGCAACAGACTTAGAACATATCGCCCAAGAAATCACTGCTTTGAAATACGACATCAAGGCAGAAGTCCTTGTCAGTGACCTGATACAACACAAACATATCAAAGAAAACCAGTGTATTGTAGAGAAAGAAGGGCAGTTTTCACGCAGTTATCGCTTTGATGTGTTGGATGCTTCTGTAAAGGACTATCTCTACGATGCTACTCAGATGCTTTACATAAGTCTCTCCCGTGATAGTCTGTATGATACCTTACCAGAAGGAATGGTACACAGCAAGAATGCAGATACCTCAAAGAAAGGTATAGAGACAATGGTTAAGGAGTATCGCCAGCAGAAGGAGGAAGAAAAAGCAGCGAGATTATTCTTTGCGCCTTTGGAGAATGAGCTGTTTCAATTCAATGTACAAACTGA
Organism: Capnocytophaga sp. oral taxon 878; assembly: GCF_002999135.1. Classification (NCBI taxonomy): domain Bacteria; kingdom Pseudomonadati; phylum Bacteroidota; class Flavobacteriia; order Flavobacteriales; family Flavobacteriaceae; genus Capnocytophaga; species Capnocytophaga sp. oral taxon 878. Next base: position 1,211,376 of record NZ_CP027229.1, on the reverse strand, counting down.
AATCTTTGAGAGTTCGTTCTTAAAAGAAATCAATAGCACCCTTGCTCCTGATGTACTGTACACCCTATGGAATGTCCCTATGAGCTTTGAGCCAGTATTAGCCTTAAAGTTTATCAGCATATTACCCTATGCACATAAGATTATAGGCGACCTTGATAAGACTTGCGAGGTACTATCACTGCTTATTGGTGAAGAGGTCAAGGTAAATATCAGAGAATATGGCAACTATGCAGATACTGCCCAAGATACCCTACTTGGGAGTTGCTATTTAGGCTTGGATACGATTGCAGGTACTGATTATACAGATTACACCAAGCATTTGGACTTGCAAATAGGTCCTTTGCAGCAAACTGAGTTACCTGAGTACCTACATCAAGGAGCTATTAAGGAGCTTTTGGCGTTTTTCTATAGACACTTTTTCCCTATGGAGGTAGAGGTAACCACAGAGGTGCTACTGCCCAAGGAAAAGCAGTCATCAACCCTAAATGCAACAGAAAGTCCCTCCTATTTGGGATACAATACTTACCTAACAGAAATTAAAGCAGATTAATATTACAATATACTATGAACCATATAAAGAAATACTTTGGACACTTACTTGACCCGCAATTGATTATCATTGTGCTGGTTATCATAATGGGCTGCGTCGCCTTAAAGATGTTTTTTGCCTCAAAGGTAGATGGTTTTAAGGAAAAGTATAAAACCAAGTTCTATATCTATATAAGTGCAGCCGTATTTGTTTATGCAGTTGTATCTCTGATGGGCTATAGCCGCCTTTTTATAGACAACAACCTATATGAGTTTATCTTTTATCAGATAGCTTCATTAGGACTGGGAATACTCCACTGCTTTTTATACCGCTACTACTTTAAGAAGTTTGAGTCAAAAGAGGCACTCACAGAGTATCTCTTTGCTATCCTGATAGTAGCTTTTGCAAGCATTCCATTCTTGCTTATTTATTCTTTCCTCAATGATGTAATCTTTGCTTATTGGATGTTGATGCATTTCTTGTGGTTTTTTGTACCTACCTTGCTTAATGACAGTTTTAACAGAGCTATCAGCATACCTCCTGTGGAGTACGAGTCTTGGCAGTTCCCTGCTGATTACAAACAAAGAGGAAGTATCAAGGATGAGGAAATGCGTGATTTGGTACTCATCTCTTTAGTAGTAAAGAAGGAAGAAACAGATGAGAATTTCAGTTCTTTTAGAGCTAAAGCACCCTCACGTATTGATTTTGGGAGACTTTTCTACAGTTTTGTATTAGACTACAACGAAAAACACTTTAATGAACCCATACAAACAGAAGATGACAATGGCTTGTGTCATTGGATATTCTATTTGCAACCTAAATGGTATGAGAAAACGCGGTTTATTATCCCTGATGGCACACTTCTTTCCAATAACATCGTTGAGAACAGTGTAATATTCTGTATACGAAAAGAAGGCGTAGACAATAAACTTAAAGAAGAGGAGGAAGAGGAAGAAACCTATGAATTTCAATAGTATAACCCTAAAATGATACGCTTATGAGTAGAATATACAAGGTAAAGAAAGGGGATACCTTACAGTTGATTGCTGAGAAGCTTCAAATCTCAGTAAATGACTTACGGCATTATCACAATATGCGTTGTGAGTTATGGGAACTATTGGAACAAAAGCTAACCTCTAAGACAGAGCGCATTATAGTTCCTTCAGAAGAAGAACTCGCTATTTTGCAAGGACATCAAAAGGCTGTACAAAAAGAATTAGAGCGTCCTTCCCGTTATTTGGATAAGAAGTTTTATGCAAAGGACTATAAAGTAAAAGAAGTAGTCATCACCTCAGATAAGGAAGTAAAAACAGATTATTCCCTTTCTTTGCAGATGGAGAAAGCAGAGAAAGGGTGGAGTATGATTGTAAATACAACTTATGAGGAAGCTGATACCAAATTCACCGAGTTAGCAACGGCTTGTATGCAGGCGATGCAACCATTAAAGTACCATCTATCTATAAATGGAGGTATCACAGATATAGAAAACCACCGAGAAATCATTGAGCGATTTAGGCAAAAACGTACTGATATAGAAGGTTATTTTGAAGGAAAATTAACCAAAAGCTATACCAATGCTTTCTATGAAAAACTGATAGATAAGGAATATATGATAGAACGCTTACAGATGTCGTTCTTAAATCAGGTACTCTTTCCTCGTATGGAGTGGTTTCATAAGGACAATGAAAAGTGGGAAGAGGAGTTTTGCCCTGTGCAGGGCAGTGCTTTTATTCCTTATGAGTTAGAAGCAGAAGTGGTATTTGAAAAAGAGGAAATTGTAACAATTGTAAAGGGTGAGTTAAAGAGGAATTATAACCTATGGGATTTGTTGGACGGTATTAGAGCTATAGATGATATAACTCCCATTAGAAGTAGTTTTGAAATTACATATAGAACCCAAAGAGATACACAGCAACTTCTCAAAATAGATGCAGAGATAACGCTCTATAATGAAGGAAAATTGTATAGAAAGAATAGTATCAATCTAAAATCTATAAAACACTAAAAATATGCCAGACAAAATAGCAATTACATTCGATGAAAAAAATAAGCCAACAACCAAAGGAGGAACTTTTTACGTTACCATAAATGACGAAAAAACTTCTAAAAGATATAGATGGTGTATCTATAAGAAGGGAAATGGTAATCCTTTTATTAATGAGATAAAAGAAGATAAAAAACCATTGAAACCAATGAAATTTGGATCTTTTGGAAAAGACGGAGGTACATTTATCATTAAAATATATGATATTGAAAAAGTAAAAGAAAAAAAAAATTCTGAGCTAAGTAATTTCTCAGAAGAGGCTTCTCTTGAAATAGAGATTAAAAAAGAAGAAGAAAAGGTAACAACAAGGCATAATATAGAACCTAAAATTTTAGAAGTACACCTTATGAAAGAGGGTGAAGGTAGTATAACAAAAGTAAGTTATCAAGACACTTTGATTGCTTTTGCAAAAACACAAGGATTACAGGGAAAAAAGATACATTTTCATCTATGGGAAAATGATAAACAAGAAAATGATTCAAAACATAGTTATTCAACTAAAGAATTTTCGGCTGAAGTTGAAGCTGATAACATAGCAAGGTTAAGAATCCCCTTAATAACCCATCAGAAAACATTACAATATCTTGCAAATCGTTATTTACCACAAGGAGCAAATGGTGAAGGTACAGAACACGAGTTTTGTGTAACTGCAAGTTTTGGAATTTTAGAAAAACATAGTAATGAGGTTCAGGTAAAAAGAGAAATACAAAAGGCTTATTTTGTTGATAAGGATAAAAATAAAATCACTAAAATAGAAGTTGGAGATGTCATTCAAGTATGTATAGAGTCTACAGGTATGATAGGAGCTGCCGTCAAGTATACTATTTGGGAGAAAGATGGTAAAACAAAAAAGGAAAGAATGGAAGAAGACGATCCTGTATATCAAAGTGGTCTTTTCTATTTATGGGAAGATCAATATTATTGTAATAAAATAACAGTTGATAAAGAATTTTTTGAACGAGGTAAGTATCTCTGGGAAGGAGATTCTGAAAGTCAGAACTACTCCATAGAGGTACATACTTTTAGAGATAGCAAGAAAAGTAAACCTTTTGAACTTGTATATGAAGATGTAGAAGTCAAATATGGTAAAAGCCCTGTAAAAGTAGAGGTTGGAGAAGTAAAGAAGGAAGAAAAGAAAGAAGAAAAGAAAGAAGAAAAGAAAGAAGAACCATTAGAAGAAGGGGCTTGCCCATATTGTCATAAAAAGCATATTGATTTACGTAGTAAGATAAAATTTAAACCTCAAGGAAAAGGGAACTTAAATTGTAATCTAACTTGTAGAGAAATTTTAAGCGGTATAAAGGAAGTGAAAAAAGATGAAGATGAAAACAAACAAGTCGTAACAACAACAGTAATTATGCCAGAAGGAGCTGGAATAGAATCTAAAGCTTATCCTAATAATAAATGGTATGAGTGTGAGTTTCAGTTAGCTGATGAAAACAAAGAACGAAATAAATTAATTTTTAGAGATATAGAAAAAATAAATAAAGCTTATGAATATTTAGATAAATCCTTGGAACATGGACTTCCTGTTATGGTTGGTGTGAATCATACATTTAATTATAAACCGAAGGATAAAATAGATAAAGAAGGTAAAAAATACAAAGATTACATCAATGAAACCACAACAGATCATTATGTTGTTATAGTAGGAAGAGAATGTGATAATGGTAGTATAAAATACAGATTTTGGGATGTAGGTTCTTCAAAAGGAGATAACGATTGGTTTTTTGAAAAACAAGAAGATGGAATATTTACAGCCTCTAAAACACATAATTCAAAAGAATATACAATAACACAAATAAGACGAAATATAAGAAAAATAACAGAAGAAATAACAAACAAAAAAACAAATGAAAAAACAAAAAAAACAAAAAATAAAATTATTACTTATTAGTTTATTTTTAATAGGGACAGTGAGTTCTTGTGAAAATGTTGTTAATAATAACACTGAAAAAGATCCACTAAATGAATCATTAAGTATCGAATCTGATACCAAAATAAACAATCCACTAGCGAACAAAAAGTTTTATTATTTAGATAAAAAAGAGGAGAATGGGGAATTGAGGCTCTTAATATACCCATATCTTGAAGACGATTATGATATGGCTAAAATTATTTTTACTGACTCAATGCTTATTGATGGTTGGAATATTATGGAACCACATGAGTGGAAAATAGAAAGGGTTTCCCAACAAGATTCTCTTTTAATCTATTACTTACAAATGATGTATTATCCAGAAACTCAAGATACTTTTTATTTTAATTATAATGAAAAAAAAGGTATTTTATATAGAAAGGATAGAGATACGACTTATATTTTAATAGATTCTTTAAAGAGTAATAGTGTGAGAAAAGTAAAAGCAGAGTTGATACCATGATTTATATCTCAGTTATGTTCTAAAAAAAATAGAATCTATATTTCTATAAAAAACCTTACCTTTGCAACAAAATTAACAAGATAGAACAATGAACAATCTACTCACCCATTATCCTGTGAATTGGATAGACGGAATGAAGCTAAGCAGCAGGCATTTTACTGCTGTGCAGGACTTTGTTACCGACAGCATTAGAGATGCCATAGCCTTGCAAACCACAGACCTTAACTACGGCTTACAGCCAGTGGAAGGCGATGCGGTAAAGATGCACGTGCTGATGGATCACTACAATCAGCTGCAACTAACCCTTGAAGAATGCCACGCTGTTACTCCTAATGGAATACGTATACAAATCAGTGCCTCACAAGAAGGACAAACCTTAACGCTAAGCAAGGATATGACAGAGATGAAGGGTAATGCCACCTTCTTCGTGTTTATCACCGCTGAATTGTTTAAACCAACTCCTTACGGAGAGGCAGCGGCACAAGAATACCCACCGCGTATTCCTTTTTTGCGCCCTACCTACTCCCTTTACCTCTATACAGATGAAGAATTAAAGAATAAGGATTTGGGTGATGGTTACCTTATGATAGGTAGGGTGATTATGGACAATGGACAAGTGCGTTTGGACGATACCTATATACCCCCTTGCAGCTGTGTGATAGCACATCCTTCCTTACAAACCCTCTACCATCGCATTCGTAGCTTTTATGCTAAGATGGAGAACTATGCCATACAAATCTCACAAAAGATCCATATCAAAAAGCAGAATAACGAGCTATCAGCAATGATAGACAAGATAAATGAGCGTATGTTGGTGTTTTTAGGGCAGGAAATCAATCGTTTTGAACTGCTGTCGCCTTATAACCCACCTTGCGAATTACTGCTTTCAGTAACAGCCTTTGCACGTATTGTGAAGAACTTTACAGATGCTCATTCAGGCGCAGGCAAAGAGGAACTGCTGAACTATTTTTCTGAGTGGTGCAACCTTACCCAAGGTGCTTTTGAGCAGGTATTCAATACCCTTATCAACACCCACTACAACCACAACCATATCCGCAAGCATATCAAAGTAGCAGAAGAGTTTATGGACTTGATAGAAGACTTGTACAACAACCTAAGCCGCTTGGATTATATCGGTAAAAAACCTGATGGCGGTATATTTGTGGCTGAAACAACCAATGAAAATCAAGATATAGTAAGGCGTACCCGCAGCCTATTGGTAGATTAATTTGTTAAATAATTAAAGTTATAAATACTATGGAAATAGTCAATAAAGAACAACGCACAAAAGCCTATTGGTTTTTCGTCCTCTTTTTTGTCCTCACAGTTACCATTGTGGTGGTAGCGATGTTTGCCAATGTGCACTTCCCTTTTGAGGAAAACAAATTGCTTAAGGAGAAGAACGCCAAGTTGGAAAAGGATATCGCCATACAAAACCATTTCGCTGCTGATTTAGAGAAGGTAAAAGTCGCGATGGACTCCATTGGGGTATCCAATCTTAAAGACGATTTTTTCAATGAGAAATTAGCTTTTTCTATTTTGACAGATATGTATAAGCCTTTCTTGAAGAGTGATACACTGACCAATAAGAATATGTACAACAACACCATTCTTATTTGTAAGCAGTATATTGATGCTAAAAAGCACATCAAAAAACTTACTGCTGATAGGGTTTTGTTGGATAGCCTAAACGACATCAATCAGATCCTACAAGAGGAATACGATAAGATGAAAGTAGACTTAGAGGTTTGTAAGCAACTATATCAAAATCAGTAAGTAAGCCAATGCCACAGAGAACGTATATCGCTATAGCTTTTGCACTTTTAAGTTGGCTTACCACAAAAGCACAGTCCTTACCTTTGCCACAACCTAAGGTGATGGAACAGTGCGATGTCAGTCAACCTAAAACCAAATTAAACGGCTTGCCGTATGTAAATGTCCCTCCTATGTACCTGAGAGTGGACAATGAGGAGTACACTTACGCCGCTTTGCAATTAGGAAAGAGGAAGAATAGTATCTTCCTATTTTTGAATATACTTGCCCCTTCCACTTGTCTGAAAAAGGAAAAGATTGTAGATGTCTATTTTGAGTCAGGAGAGATGATAAGCCTTAAGAATCAGTATCCACTCAATTGTGATGGTTATTTTGTAAGACAACTAAGCCGCTCAGAGCTTAAAAAGATGCGTAATGATAAGATTACAAAGATTTTAGTGTATTCATTCCAAAAAGTGTACGAGTTCTATCTGGGAGAAGGTGGAGATAAAGAACTCAAAGAACACTTAAAATGCCTTTATTACTATCGTTTAACCACTAATTAAGAGCCGTTATGTCCTTTATGGAACTTGACCTAAATATCCGAATGAGTGAAAACCCGCTGGCATTAAACAAGAGCGATGCGGGTGAGGAGGTAGTGGTAGTACGTGAGGAAAGCAGATTTAAACAGCATACCATCAGTATGCTTATCTCAGATAAGGAAGCAGGCAGTGTGCAGCTCAATATAAACGGTACTTTATTAGAAGTGCCTACCTACAAACTCACTATAACCGATGATAAAACAGAAGAGATAAAGGTGTTTCAGATAACAAGGGATATTCCTCACTTTACAGAAGAAAAGCAGCATAAAAGCCTACTTTCGTTTATAGGCATCAAGCGTTTTGATACGACTTCCTATTTGTATGAGAATATCTGCTTTGAACCCGACAAGGACGGTATCACTGAATACACACTAAGCAAATACCGAAGGAAGACCGAAGACAGCCTCTCTTATACTTTTACTCACGAGGGACAAACTGTTCTCTTATATGCTGGTGATATTGAAAACTTTCAAAAGCCCAATGATGTGGATTACTTCTTTATCATTGTAGATACGCATGATGGACAGAGTTTTATCGGCGATATACACTACCGCGAGCAGCTACTCAAACTCACCCCCAAGGTACAATTGCAGCTTATCAAGCGCAAACAACTCACCAAAGAGATAGAGTACACCCAAAAGGGACAGATAAAAAAGAAAATATATTTATGATGATGAAAGGCACTTACTACAAAACCCCCATAGACTTCAAGGCACTGATAGAGAAGCGCGACCTTGCTAAGACCACGTTAGAGACCTCCATTGACCAGCAACTCTTCCTACTGGCTACCACAGCTTGGGGAGAGTGTAAGTTTGATGAAGGCTTTGGCATAGGCTTTTGGGAAGCAGACTTTGATATGCTTAAAAGTGATGCCAACCTAAAACTCTTGGTAAAAGAGAGTTTAAAAGAAGCTATACAGCGATACGAAAAACGTCTATTCGTGCAAGAGGTTGAAGTAGAGGTAACCAATCAAAACCTGAGTACCTTAGAAAAGACCCGTACAAAGAAGAAAGTAATAATCTATATCAAAGGATTTATAAGAGAGACTAACAACCCTTATGAGTATAGAACACACTTGTTTATAGCACCTTTGTCTTATTAATAAACACATCTAAAAATGAATTAAAGATGAATCAAGATAGAATAAGAGACCGCATATTAAGACGTGCCTCACGTATGTGGGGCTATAGTGAGAGCGAAACAGAAAACTCCTTTGACCCTTTGGTGGGACTACTGATTTCGGCTTGCGCCTCAGAACTTGAAAAACTCAGCTTTGAACAAGAAAACTCACGCGCAAGGATTATAGACCGCATTTTAGAGGTGATGTTCCCTGAAGAAGTTGCTGGGGCACTCCCTGCACATACAATCTTGCAAGTATACCCTTCCCAAAACAACAAGCCTATCTCATTATATAACAGCTTTGCAACAAAGAAAAGAGTTCAAGATATCTATAACCCTCAAGATACTAAAGAAATAGATATCACTTTTTTTCCAACGATTCCCTTAAAACTCACTACTGCCAAAGTAAAATATATCGCTTATGGCAATGAACTGATAGAACAAGAGAGCTTTTTCTTTGATGAGCAAATAGCCAAAGGAATAAAACCACTCCCAGTAGGTGAGCTATGGATTGGAATAGAAAATACCAATAATGAACCTTTGGAAGACCTTCAGTTTTTTATCAATGTGAACAACAATGAACATAAAGAACTCTTCTATCACTATTTAAAATTAGCTACTGTAAGTGCTCAAAACAAGAAGTTTACGCTACTCAATGGATACAATGTTGCAGATAAACACCTTGATTTAGAGCATATCATTACCAAAAATAATAACTCATTAACCTCTATATACAATGAGGTCAATCAATTCTATCAGCCTAATTTCTATACCCTTAAAGGTGTATTAGAACCTATTAATTCAGATAGAGATGAAGAAGTGGTATCTCAGTTATATAGTCATTTTCCTAATATAGAAGAGCAGATCAAGGAAAACATTCAGTGGATTAAATTAGTGTTCTCCACGGTAGTACACTCAGAGGTTTTTCGCAGTGTCCGCTTTATGCTCAATTGTGTGCCTGTCATCAACATAGAACACAGAAAATTCTCACAAATACTCAAAGGAAGTCTTAATATATTTCCATTACCCACAGAGCATCACTTTTTGGATATTGATTATATTATTGATAGCTACCAGAATAGAATTGACTTAAAAAACCACCAAAGCAAAGAGCAAGATACCGTTGCAGTGGTCAGACGAGGAGGAGTTGCCCGACTTGACAACAGAGAGGCAACCGAGCTATTGCAATACCTTTTAGAGGTTATAAAAAATGAAGCTGCAGCCTTTGCTGCTGTTGGAGGCGATTACACTAAGGATGTGCTAAAAGAGATTTTTCAGCATATAGCCTCTTTGGAGCAGAGAAAAGATAAACAAGGTATCGTAAAGGATAACAATACATATCTTATCATTTCCACTACTAAGAGCGAAGAGCAAAATAACTGTGAGGTAGCTTTCTGGCATACCTCAGGAGCGGAAGGCAATGGACTAAGAGCAGGAACAAAATGTAGCCCACCTACTCAAACTTCTTATTTTACAGCACCTGCTACTATCCTAAAAACCTCAGTAGGCGGTAGAAATAGACTCACTTCTGAGGAAAAACTCTTAGAGCTAAGAAGTGCCTTGCTCTCACGCGGTAGGATAGTAACCATCGCGGATATAGAAGCTTTTGGGATGAGCCATTTTAAGAGTGCTATAACCGCCATTGAGGTAACAAAAGGCACTAAGAAAGAAGTATCTACTACCCAAGGCTTTAGCCGTACTATAGACATCTACCTTACAAAGAGTGATACTGTAAAGAATATGGAGAGAGAAGAATGGGACTACCTTAAAGAGAGTTTTATGCTAAAGCTAAAAAACGCCTCTGCTAATATGTACCCCTATCGACTTTTTGAGAGGGGGTAAGAACTCTCCCCTCACCCAATAGCTTATATGCACACTATATAAACACTATGTATGTAAATTCCGTATATAAGATGTATATAGGTTTGCGAGTTATCTACTTTTGATGGTGGAATATCACAAAAAAACTCACGAATCTGTTAAAGTTTTGTTAAACTTGATAAAAGCTCTTGTGTGTTAAATAATATTGCGTAGTTTTGCACCGAGATGCATCTATAGATTTATCCATTCTTGGATTTGAATGGGAAAGTAGGTGCGAAGAAGCGTAATAAAGAAACAATATTAACTTAATACATAAATACTATGGCAGTTAGCAGTAAAGGTATAGGCGGAAATGAAGTCCCCTTAGATGCCAATGAGGCAATTGCAGACATTCCTCAGAATAGAACCCTGATAGCACAAAAGCTAACAGCAGATGACCCCATCAAGCCAGAGCTGGTAGAAGGGCTTACTACTGTTGAAAAAGTGTTTGAACATTTTAAGCCACACGTAAATATAGATTTTGAGGATGCCCAAGGGGCAATGAAGAAAGAAACGCTTTCTTTTGCTAATCTGGGAGATTTCGGAGTAAAAGGCATTACAGCGCAAAGTAGCTTTCTTACAGGTTTAGAGACAGAAAAAGACCAATTGCAGAAAATTGTCAAGCAACTCAAGAGCAATAAAGTGCTCAAGGCAGCTTTAGAAGACCCTGAAGCCAAGGCGGCGCTGCTCAGTACCTTGCAGGGACTAATTGGTGAATTAGAAGAAAAGAAATAGTTTAGTGATTAATTTAATATATTAGAAACAATGGCAGATAATGCAGCTAAACAAACACAAGGTGCTCCCTTAGCGCAACAAGGGAAACCTGTTTCAATAGAAAAATCCATTGAGGCTTTAGCACGCTATGGCGGATTTGACCTTTTAGAGAGTTCTATTGAGAATATCCAAAATGTAAATCCTGAGCGCAAAGCGCGTAGAAATATCTTTTTATCAGAGGCTAACAAAGCCAAAGAGCGCGAGACCTTGAAAAAAACTTTAGAGTTATGGCTCAATGTACTTAGCGATAATGAAACAATCACTGATATGGTTGCCTCTTGTGAGGATCAGAAAAAAGCCTCTGAGGAATTACTCACAAAGAACTTGGCTTATGCTGTAGACGCCACCAAAGAATTAGAAGCTAACTATCGTACAGTAGCCCTATTCTATAAAAACACCGAAGAAGATAAGGTTAAGAATGTAACGATTGTCAATGCTACTCTTGACCAGTTAAAAGATTTAGACAACACCCGTTTTATTGATGCTGTCCACGCAGAACTTACTGATAATTACGATAGATTAGACCTTAAAAACAACTACTCTATCTTGGTTATACCAGGTTACTTAGGTTCTAATGCAGTACTTGAGAAATGGGCTAAAATAGCACATAGCAATAAGGTAATGCTCGTTACCGACTTCCAACACTTGGATGAACCAGATGATGTAATGGAAATGTTTGACGAGGCAAACCACACAGGAGGAGATGTATACCGCTCTAATGTACTGATGACTTGTAATTGGCTTGTAGGTCGTGGGCGTTTTGAAGAAATAGAAGAAGCAGATGATTTATTTGTACCCCCTTCAGCAGCTTTGGCTGGTAAGATTTACAAGACATTGATGTCTCAGGTAACAGCGGGTAAGAAATTTGGGGGTATCAATGAAGTAGAAGGGGTGAAGTTTGACCTTAAGAAGAGTGAGATCGCGAACTTAGAGAGTTTGGGACTTATCCCGATGGTCAATGAATACGGCAAGGTAATGGCATTTTCAGCCAAAACCTTATTCAATGGGGATAATATAGGTTTGCAGACCTACTCAGTGGTACGTGTGTTTGATTATGTAACCAAAGTACTAATGGATTTCTTGAACAGACGCGCTTTTGAGAACTATTCCTCAGTAACCCGTAAGGAGATTATGGGACAGATAGTTCGCTTTTTAGATAGCATCACAGGTCCTTATAAGCTGATTGAAAAGTTTGAAATCAAGCGATTTGAGCAAGATGCTATACAAAAAGACAAAATCCATTTGGATATTCATATGACCCCCTACTTCCCAGCAAAGAACTTCCTCATTAAGATGGATGGACAAAAGGGTGATGATGGCAACGAGTGGGATGTAGAATATGCACAGAATTAAAGAAGAATCAAAAATATATAATATACATAATTATTGTAATTAAGATGATAAATTAAGAAAAGCCAATTGAAAATTAATAGAGAGTAAGGAGAGAAAGAAGGCAAAATATATTTTCCATAGTTGGTAGTATTAAGTATTTAAATTTTAAAATATATTTAACATGGCATTTAAAGCAAAATTAGTGGTTGCGGGTAAAGAGCGCAACATTCTTTCCGTAGACTACGGAATGTTACAGGAAACCGATGCGTCAGGCAGACCATCAAGTATCTCAAGAGGTGGAAAGATCCACATCACTGTGGAAAGTACAGGGGATACCGACCTCTTTGAGTGGATGACCAATTCTTTTGAAAGAAAGGATGGGAGTATCGTCTTCTTAAAACGAGACAGTGAGGCAACTTTAAAAGAGTTGAAGTTTAAAGAGGCTTATATTGTTAAGTACCAAGAAGATTTTGATGCTACAGGAAATCAACCTCTTAAAGAAACCTTTACGCTTTCAGCTAAAGAGATTGAGCTTGGCACAGGCAAACACGTCAACGAGTGGGTGTAGCATTAGGTAATTTATTTTATTAACTCTTTAATTTTCTAAAATTATGGCTTTTAAGGCAAAATTAAAAGTAGCAGGCAAGGAGTTTAACATCCTTAAAGTGAGCTACGCGTTGTTCCAAGAGACAGACGCAACAGGAAGACCGTCAAGTGTTGCCCGAGGAGGTAAGATTGACATAGAGATTGAAGGCACTGAGTCGCCTGAGTTTTTTGAGTGGATGGTTAATTCGTTTGAGAGAAAAGACGGCAGTATCGTCTTCTTAAAACGAGATAGCGAGGCAACGCTTAAAGAACTCAAATTTACTGAGGGGTATTTGGTAAAGCACAGAGAGAACTTTGAGGCTTCAGGACAAAAACCTCTGACGGAATCCTTCACAATCTCTGCTCGTAAGATAGAGATGGGTACAGGTGCGTTTGAGAACGAATGGGTTTAGAAGTATAGAGAGCAGGTGTGAGCAGTTCATACCTGCTCTTTCTACAAGTATACAATAAATAAAGATACAAAGTATTAATAGAACAACTCAAAAATAAAAAGATTAGATTATGTCGTTTCTTGCAAAATTAGAATTAGATGATAAGACTTACAATGTTTTGGAGTGTGAATACGATTTCACTCAAAATATTGATGAAACAGGTAAACCCAAGGGAATGCCTTATGGTGGTGAAATATCCATTAGAGTAGAGAGTACAGGAACACCTGAACTGCTCAATTGGATGTTAGACCACAACCAAACTAAAGATGGTAAAATTATTTTTTACCGTAGAGATGCTATGAGTAAGCTCCAAGAAGTGCTTTTCAAAAAAGCTTTTTGTATTAAATACAAAGAACATTTTGATGCGCAAGGTACTGAGCCTTTGCAGATAGAAATACGACTCATCGCACAAGGATTTGATGTAGGTGGGGTAGCTCACAATAAGATGTGGAGAGGATAAAGCTATTTTAAATTACTAATACTAATATCTTAAAGAGCATTTTTTTATGGAGTTAAAAGATTTCAAATTAAAAAGTTTTACAGAGTTTCTTAATGATAAGACCAATCCTGTGGTTTATTGTCTGCTCAGTTCCAATGGCAAAGATTTCTTAGCCAAAGAAAGCTATAAAGTAGAGCTACACCAATACAATTGCCAGCACGATACCTTTACCATTGAAACCCCAGAGGACTCGTTTGATAAGTTCCACGAATACATTATGGAGCACTCTCGCGATCTGCTTGGCGATCCTCTTACCATTAAGTTTTATCAGTATGGCAAGGTAGTACAACACTTCTCGGGAATTATCACTAAGATTCATTGTAAACGAAAGACAGGAGGCGGCTATGGCACGCTCTATATCTCAGGCAATGCACCAAGCATTCTCTTAGATAGCGGTAAGGAATGTCAATCTTATGAGAATAAAACACTACAAGAAATCGTTGCAGCGGCTACCCAGGAGTATGATGAGTCCGCAAAAGTGGATACCTCAGCAGGGGTGAATACCACAAGGACGCTTCCTTATACGGTACAATACCAAGAGTCTGACTACGACTTTATTTGTCGTTTGGCTAAGTATTACGGAGAATACTTTTATTATGATGGCAGTAAACTTATTTTTGGCAATAAACTCCAAGAGACCATTGAATTAGGTGAGAACCTGAACCTGATTGATGAAGAGTTCTTCTTAGAGGTAAAACCACAGGATTTTCAGTATATAAACTATAATATACATCAAGGAACATCTGAAAATAATGACTCACGAGATGCTGCTAATGAGTATAAGAATAACCCTATACAAACTGATGCAAAGAATGCTTCTAAAAAAATCTATAAAAAGATCCCTCAAAAATATCACTCGGCTACTTCATTAGAGCAATCAAGTATAGATTTAGAGGATGTAGTACGCTTAGAGAAAGACAAACGCGAATTGTTGCTCAAAGTAAAAGGACAAAGCCGTGACCCGCGTCTCAGGATGAATACCTTTGCGTGTCTTACTGATATTAATGCACGTGCAATGGAGACTTATAGGGTGGTAAAAATATCACATTATCACAGTGGTATGGAGTATTACAATTCCTTTGAGGGTATCCCGATGATGCGTACGCCTGCTGATTTTGATGAGAATGCTTTTCCTCGCAGTGAGCAGCAACCAGCAATTGTAAAAGACAACAACGATCCTTTAGGAATAGGACGTGTACGCGTGCAATTCTTATGGCAGGCAAAACGCAATGAAATGACCCCTTGGATACGTGTAGTGCAACCTTATACAGGAGGTGGTAAAGGTTTTTATTTTATCCCTGAAATAGGTGAAGAGGTAATGATAGATTTTGAAGGAGGCAATGCCGAACGTCCGTTTGTGCTTGGAGCGCATTATAATGGTGAGGCAAAGAGTGGGTATCACAATGCTGATAACCGTGTAAAGGCAATTCACACCAAAAGTGGACATAAGCTCATCTTTACTGAAGATGAGAGTATCCTGCTTACTGACAAGAATGGCAATGTGATTAAGTTAGATACTCAAGGAAAAAACATTGAGATTTCTGCTCCTGAGACAATTAATATCACTGCTAAGAACATCAACTTAAAAGCAAGTGATAGCATTGATTTAGATGCCAGTGTAAATATCACCGAAACGGCTGGAAAGGCTAAGAGAAGTGATATTTGTGGGGATATGTTTGTATATGTGAATGGTGCTTTAACTGAGGTGATTGAGGGTGATTTGCATAGTGAAACAAAAAAAGGGAAAACTATGCTAAATAGTGGAGAAGGAATTGAAACTATTTCTGAGAAAAACATAAAAAGAAATGCAAAAGAACAGATAAAGACCAATAGCGGAGAAAAGTCAAAACTATAATAACTATGAGCAGAACAAGAATTGTAAAAGGCAAAACAACTGAAATCATTGGAGGAGATTATAGTATATATTCATTAAATGGAGATATAGTAGAAAAATCTCAAAAATTGATCATTGAAGATAGTCCAGAGATAATTTATGGGAAGTACGAAAAGTATACTACTACTTTTTCTAAATTAAAGAGAAGTAATTATAAGTTAGAAAGTTCTTTTGCTTTAGAACAACTTTTTTATTTTGCGGGAAAAGATAGTATGATAATGTTTTATTTTTTAATGGTTGATATTTTTGGAAGAGATATACCAATAGAGGCATATGAACAATTGTATAAGGATGCAAGTGATAAAAAGAGTAGTATAAATCCACAAATTATTGTGGTTGAAAAATTACCAGGCTCTTTTATGGCAGCATACTATATGGGAGAAAATGAAGATTTTAAAAACAAAATTCTTGTCTCAGAGTATTTTATAGATTTTGCCCTAAAAAACAATGAGAAAAGTCAAATGTTAATGCTTGCTCTTGTTGAAGAGTTTGGGCACCATCTTGATTATCTATTGCGTTATAAATACTCTTCTATAGGTGGAGATGCTATAGGTGATGAAGGAGCCAAATATACTTCCACTGCTAATAAGACATATAATAAGTTTTTTATTGATCCTTTTGAAAAAAAAGAACAACCTTATGCAAGACTGACAATAAAAGGAAAGATAAAACAACTTGTTTGGGATTTTTCTGATATTCATTTAGCTTTGAAAGAATATGTTGATAATCGTATAGAACTTGATGATAATGATTATGCTGATTATGAGTTTTTTTCAGCAGGAAAAGGAAATTCTATACATGGATTTGGACATAGATATATCGAAAACAAAGCATTTGAATCTATTAAATGGGAAGAGGAGAATGAGGAAACCTTAGTTAAAGATCAAATCTATTTAGGGAATTGGTTACGAGATTATTCCCAATTTGTAGATCCTATGGTTATTAGACCAATGGCAAACATTTTAGCTTCTGATATTTCACAATTTGATTACAAAAAAATTTCAGAAAAACTTAAAAATCTATTTGATGAAAATAAACTTAGAAAAGGAAATAACAATTGTGGATGTGATATAAAGGTAAAAAAGAGTATACCAACTGACTTCGAATTTTCTTTGTTTCCCCCTAATTTTTCTATAACAAAATGGGATGAAATAAAATTAAATCCAGTCAAGTTCAGTAGAGCTACTATAACAAACTTAGTAGGTTATCTAGCTCTGAAAGAATTTGGGGAAATAAAAATTAAAGAAGATGAAAAAGGGAATAAAAAACCCTCTAATTATTTTAAATATATAGAAAAATTTAGAAGTCGTTTCATTTATATAACTCCTGAAATTTTAGGAGTTTATCGACCTGAAGAACATATAGATAATCCTTATGCTTTAATAAGAAAATCAGGAGAAAAGAATGTTAATAATAAGTTAGATTGTGATTTTGTTAAAGACCCTATTGATGCTCAATGGGATAAAAATAAAACTCATGGAACAAGAAAATATATCCGTACTGATAATGAAAAAGATGAAGATATCTTTCCATTTCCAACATCTTTTAAATGTTTCAAAGATTTTATTAATAAATCTGATCCTAACAGCGTTATAGGAAGAATTAATTTTGGTGCTGCATTACATATCTTAGAAGATTATTACGCACATAGTAATTTCTGTGAATTAGCTGTTATGAAGGTATATGATCCTAAAGTTTATCCTTGGGATAATCCTAGTATGACTTCTTTAAAAAAAACAAAAAATTCCAAATTAAAGAAAGGAGAAAAAATTAATTATTCTAACTACTATATACAAACAGGTAGTTTTAATAGATTAGATACTATAGCAAGCATTTTACCTAAATTAAATGAGCATTTTTTCTCAGTTACTATTAAAGATGAAAAAGAGATAGAGAAAGGAGAAAGAACTTGGAAAGATGCTTTCATCTATGAAATACTAAAAGATATATCTTCTGCACAAGATACTGACGCATCAGAAAGTAATCCTAACTATAAAGGGAAAAAGAATGATTCATATACAAAAATATATGATAAATATTTGTGTATTAGAGATGCTTATGTTGAAAAACGTGATTTTGGTTTTTTTGGAAAACATTCTTATAAAGATATTTTGGAAATCTTTGGTATTTTTAACTTTTTAGAAGATTATATCCGAATAGCTAAAAATGCTCTAACTCATTTTTTAATTCTTTCAGCAACTAGTTTAATTGATGACTATCAGACTTTTTTATATTCAGAATTACTAAAAATAGAAGATGAAGAACATCCATTTTGGAAATTAAATGAATATGGACCTTCTCATACACAATTAGCAAAAGATAGTGGACTACAGCCTCTGCATGGATTAGCTATTGAATGTGCAACAGAAGCTGTTACAAAAGTTTTAAAAATTTTTCTTGATAAGAAAAAAACACTTGAAGATAAGAAAACAGAAATAATTAATATAGTAGGAGAGTATATGCAACATCCAATATATACAGATTCAATGGATGATATTGTATTAAAATGGTGTGAAAAGAATGAGTTTAAATTATCATTAACACATGAGCCTAGTATTCTTTTATGGGGAATTAAAACTTCTATAGATGAAATAGAATCTTTCTCAAATAAAATAATAGAGACAAAAGGTATAAAGAATGTGAATATCAGTAAGATAAATGACATTGTAAATAATATAAAATTTTTGAAAAATATGGAACTAAATGCTGATGAGTATTTTTCTATAAAAAATAATGCAGATGGAATAATTTTCTTAAGAAACAAACTTAAAGTATTATGGAAAAAAAATAATATGGATTCTAATCTATTAAATACAAAAGTCCATCATAATCATTAAAATTATATTGTAATATGAGAAATATTATATACCTATTTTCTATTCTATCTGTTAGTTGCCAACAATTTACAGGATATTCATCTAACAGTCCTAATATTGATACACTCAGTACTAAAAACTACACTTCTGATACAGGAAATCACTTCCGTGTGGAAGAAGATACTATATTGTACTACAACGGGAAGCAGTTCCTTTTAACAAACTCAATACAGGAGTTGATAGGAATCATCAATGTACCTTATAGAAAAGAAGAAATGATTGAAAACACCTCTATTTCAAAGCGTTGGTATTGGAAAAAAGGAGCTCTGGCTTATTGGTATAGTGAAGATGATGGTGGTATTCGTTTTTTCAAGAGTAAAGAAGACTACGAGAATGTAGATATAAGCGCCACCGAATACTCCTCAGAAAAAGAGATGATAAGAGCACAAGGAATGTATGATAGCCTGTATGTGAAGGAATACCCAGAGAAAGTGCTATCTACTTTTTATATATGGGATGAATTAGGCTTTAATATTTCTACACGAGGTACAAGCGATACTATTGCAAGAATTTGTATATTCCCTCTACCTATGCGAGCCATAAGGAGTCCTTTTAGCAAAAATAAACCTAATAGCCAGCCAAAAGCCATAGCAGCAGAGAAAAAGGACTATGAAGATTACACAAGAAGTCTTCCCAAAGGTGCTTTTAAAGGAAAAATCACTTATAATGGAAATACTTGTGATTTCTCACAACTAAAAGCAACTGATTGGGATAAAATGGTAAAACAATTGGGGCTTGAAGGTGCATACTATGATGACCCTGGTGATTCAAAACAATGGAGTAGGAGGAATAGATCTTACGAAGTTCATATTACCTTTAATCGTATGACTAATGAAGGATCTATCGATTACCGCTCTCCTGATGAGGTTGGTAGTATAGATTTTGTGGAGAAAATCATTATATCTAAGTAACAGTATTTATCCCTCCTTCTCCACCAAATACCTCAGCTCAGGATCGTTGGCGATGCGTTCTTTTTCGCGTTCAATGATTTCAACGACATCTAACTTTATTTGACGGTAATTGGCTTCTACCTGTTCTTTGGTAGTGTCGTTGCCGTTGGCATCGGTAAAGGATAGGACTTCAGGGATTTTCTGGTAGGCTTTGGTCTCAGCAGCTACTTTCTTGTTATCTACTATAATCTGAGCGTGGAATATCTTCTGCTCAATACGCTCGTCAAAGTTGTCAGAGACTGCCCCAACGAACATTCCTTGGGTGAGGTTCGCAATCTTACTGGCAGGGATAAGACTATCCAACTGCGTGGATATAGAGGTAGAGGTGTCATTGCGGTTAATCGTAGTAGATTGCCTTTTCTGCAATACCTTTCCAAAACGTTCAGAAAGGGTTTTAGCTGTTTCCCCTACTACTTGTCCGCTAAAAATATTCCCTACAGTATTCTGTATTACCTTGCTTTCCTTATCGCCATAATCACGGGTGAGCTGTGAATAATCTTGAAAACCTAAACAAACAGCTACTTTATTGCTTCGGGCTGTGGCTATTAGGTTATCCAATCCCCTAAAATATATCGTTGGCAGCTCATCAATAATCACTGAGGATTTGAGTTGTCCTTTCTTGTTGATGAGCTTTACAATACGCGAATTGTACAAACCCAAAGCTGCCGAATAGATATTCTGCCTATCGGGATTGTTGCCTACACAAAGGATTTTAGGTTCTTTGGGGTTATTGATATCCAACGAAAAATCATCGCCTGTCATTACCCAATAGAGTTGAGGCGAAATCATTCGAGAGAGCGGAATTTTAGCACTGGCGATTTGCCCTTGTAGCTGGTCTTGTGCGCCACCTTGCCAAGCATCCATAAAAGGCGATAGGTAATTCTCAAGTTCGGGGTACGAGGTGAGAATAGTAAAGACATCGGCATAAGGCTTGTTTAATAGCTCGATGGCGTGTGGAAAGGTACAGTACTTACCACCTTTGTAAATCTTCAAAAACCAAATAATAGCTGCCAATAGAATGATAGGCGACTCTACAAAGAAATCCCCTTGCTTTTGAATCCACGAGCGGTTGAGATTGAGCATAATCGTATAAGCAGATTCATAAGCATCGGAAATATCACTCATAAAGTTAGGGTTGATAGGGTTACAACGATGACTACGACGAGGATCATCAAAGTTTATCACATAGAACTTGGGCTTGACCTTGTACTTATCTAAATGCTTTAAGAGGTGATTATAGGCAATGGTAGAGAGGTCATCAAACTTGAAGTCGTAGATGTACATTGCAAAACCTTTCTCAATCTGTTGTTTGATATAGTTGTTCACTATGGCATAAGACTTCCCTGAACCAGGAGTACCCAGCACTATGGTTGCCCGAAAGGGATTTACCACATTGATCCAGCCTTTGTTCCACTTCTTGCGGTAGTAGAACAAAGTAGGTAGATTCACAGAATACTCGTTTGTCATCAGGCGTGTTTCCTGCATAAACGACTCGTTTTCATTGTTGAAAACATCATCTAAAAGGTTGTTTTTTAACAAGCGACTCATCCAAGAACCTGCCATAAGGAGCGCTATGTAGCCCAAAGATAGAGTAAGGATATAGAAAAAGGCAACCACTGAAGCAGGAAGGCGCAGGTATAAAATCCAAAAATTACCAAAGTAAAGAGCAGCTCCTACCCCCAGAGCGATGTAAATCTTTCGCCAAGTAATCTTGTCATTTTTTACACCTGTTGTTCCCAAACAGCTCAAGGCTAAGAGCAGGAGGGCAAAGCATTTGGTGTATAGCGGGTGAGAGAACAGTCCTGCTGTTCGTTGGAAGTTGGTCAAGATTCTATCCACTACAGCTAATATCCACTTTTCGCCTTGGAAAAAGCCATAACAATACCAATAGAGGTGCATTAGTACTATGAGAATACTTACTGCACGCATAAAAGCCATAATCTTGGCTAATGCTCTTAAATCATCATCGTTTTGCATATTTATTTCTGTTTTTAGTGTTTATCAATATTTTATACTTAGCTATGTCAGCTCAATAGCCACACCTAAGATTTGTTTTTCATTTTTCGCCGTTTGGTAGTAGCACGTTTCATTCTTCTGGTAAAATCCTCTTCTTCGTAATCTACCCCTTGATCATCCAAAGAGAAAAGAGTAAAGAAAGCATTTAAGGCTGAGTCCTTGCCAAAATTCTCTTGGTAATGTGTCCAAGAAGTGTCAGAAAAAGTATCCTCTTCAACAGTATTAGTATTGTCGTGATTTTTACTTGCATAAGGAGTTACAGATGGCATATTTACCTGAGAGGTTAAAGCCGTAGCAGGCTCTTCTAACGATTTTAGCCACTGATGAAAAACATTGGCAGAAAACTCCTTCCCCAGCTGAGAGCCATTATACACACTTTGGCTGTTGTGGTCGATAAAGGTTACCCCGTAGGTTCTCCCTTCTTTGTTTTCACGAAAGACAACCTCTATTCCTTTAGCTTTTAGTTCTTGAACAAATTCACTTTTGCTATGAGCTGTTTCTTTAGAAAAGGTGATATGTGCCTTTAAGGAAGTGGTGTCTTGTCCTTTTAGGTATTCGTGTCCCTTTTGCAAGTGTTTTTCGATATAAGGTAAGCTCAGTGTTTTGCCGAGCTTGGAGGCTTTAAAAGGATGGCTTGCCTTATTGCCATTTTCATCCAATACCACATATACCAAGCCCTTTTTAGGAATACCTTGCAGTTCGCCTTCTACCTTTTCTACCGCTATGTTAAACTGATTGAGCAAGGCGTTAAATGCTCCTAACGAGGCAAAATGATAGTGTTTTAGCAGTTGCTTTACCATATAAGTCATTTGCTTTTTAAGGTCGTTTTGTCGGTAATCTAAGGGGACTAATTTAGACAAAGGCAAGAGCTCATCATCTGTTAGCTGTGAATCATTGGTGATAGCAGGGATAAGTTGGTATTTCGTTTCCAACTCTCGGCATACTTTCATTGAACGTATTTTTTCAAAAGTATCAGAGATTTTCTTGCCGTTTTCATCTATCCCCAGCGATACAATGTGAATGTGTTTGCGCTCAATATCTGAATGTTTGTAAACCACAAAAGGTTGGTTGCCAAAGCCCATTCGCTGCATATAGTCAGTAGCCAACTTTACAAAGGTCTCGTCGCTTACCTTATCGTTAGGATCGGGATTGAGGGAGATGTGTAGGATAGGTTTTTCTGTCCTTATGTTGGCATAGAGATAAGGGGCAAAAGAACGAGATACTTCCGAAATGCCTACACTTCCTTGCAGAGGTTGTATCACTTTTTGAGCGTATAACACCTCACCTTGTCCTTTAGATACCTTGTTGTGATTGTACAAAAGTACTCCTAACAGCTGCGCCCCTCGATGTATTTTTGCTATCATAAACTGCTGTTTTCTTCTTAAAAACTACTTTAGTTTTTGCTCCATTTGTTGCGAAAGTTCTAATATTTGTTTGCAGATAGCAATCAATTGGGTAGTTTCTTTCTCCAATTTATAGAGGTAAGCAGCCGCTTTCTTCTCCGAAAAATTACGGTAGAGTATCTTTACAATCTGATTGTAATTGACCCCTACCGAACGAAATTGCGCATAGAGTTCAGTGAGTTTAGTGTAATAATCTAAAGCAGATTTATCAATTTTCACCACTTTTATCTCTCGGTTAAAAAGCAAAGAAGTGATAAAATGTGCTTTGACTTTCATTCCTGATTGCTCAAAAAGGGAGAGAAACTGATTGTTTTCTTCTTCATTCAATCGAAAAACATATCTAAAAGAAGTAGGATTTATCTTTTTGTTCCTACCTATGGGGCGTTTGTGAGTTGTTTTCTGTAAGGTCATATAAATTCAGTATTATTAAAAAACCACGACTTCGGAGTGCGTTTTAAGCTCCCTGCAAGGGCAAGTGGTTTTGAGGTGCCTACACGCCTAATGCGTGCCTCAAAACACAACTTGCTCTGTTCGGGTGAACAGAAAATTCTCCCTAACGGTCGAATTTTAATTAGCCATAAAGAGAGAAATTAACACTACGAGCGGGTAAAGTAATTTCAGGGTGCAAAACAAGTGATTTCTTAGCAAAGGATTTGTATATAACATAAAGCCAATCACTTCCTTATAAAGCCATTTACAACCCTACATAAGGCTATATGTATATTTATATGTTCCTTTGCACCCGCATACCAAAGCAAGTATGTATGGAAGTAAAAATGTATTTGCGTAGCTATGTAGCTACACAGCTATAAAGCTACCAATGTATGTACATACGCAAGTAATTAGTCAATTAGATAATTAGCTAATTACTTATATAACGGTATAGTTACAGAGATAATTACTTAAATAAAGATAGTTGTATTTGAATAGCTATGCACTTATATACTTACTGAATTACAAACATATTTAAACACATATATATGACATCAACGACAAAATTCATTAGCTTTTCCACCCAGAAAGGAGGGGTAGGAAAAAGCACTTTTACTACCTTAGTAGCCAGCTTGCTACACTACCGAATGGGCTATAATGTAGCAGTGATGGATTGTGATTATCCACAATACAGCCTACACCGAATGCGAGAGCAAGATCTTAAAACAGTGATGAACAACGAGCATTTTAAGAAAGCTGCTCATAGACAGTTTAGTGAGCTAAACAAAAAGGCATACCCCATAATACAATGTAAGCCCAATGAAGCCCTTGAAAAGGCACAACAGCTCATCGCAGAGACACCTTTCCCTATAGAGGTTATACTTTTTGATATGCCGGGGACAGTAAACACCGCAGGGATATTGACCCTGCTAGCACAAATGCATCACATTTTCTCACCTATCACTGCCGATAGAGTGGTAATTGAAAGTACTTTGAGTTTTACTGAGGTACTTTCCAATATCATCGCTAAGAATACTGAAAGTGCTATTAAAAGCGTACATTTGTTTTGGAATCAGGTAGATGGGAGAGAAAAATCGCCTTTGTACAAGATTTATGAGCAAGTGATCGCTGATTTAGGTTTGAACCTGATGCAAGCCTATATCTCTGATAGCAAGCGTTTTCGCAAAGACGGCACAGAAAACCAACGATTGGTATTCCGTTCTACTTTAATGCCTGCTGATGAGAAGTTGATGAGTGGTTGTCATTTGGACGACTTTATTAATGAGTTGGTACAGATTATTCAGTAAGCCTTAAAGATATGAAGACAGTAAAACCTATAGACGAAAACGAACTAATGGAGCTAATGGCAGGCAAGCAACCCACGCCTGCCCCTGCCATTGCTACGGCTCCAATAGAGACAGAGAAAGCACCCCAGAAACCAGCTCCTACCAAGAAGAAAAAGGCAGAACTCTATGAGTATGAAAGTTATTTTTTTGAGCAGGGAGAGACTTCAGCAAGAGAAGGAAAATCGGTGTATATACGCCCTGAGTTTCACCAGCGAATAGCCCGTATTGTACAGGTGATAGGAGAAGACAAGATCAGTCTGTATAACTATTTAGACAATGTACTTAAAGCGCATTTTGAGCAGTACCAAGAGGAAATTACACAGAGTTTTGAACAGAAATACAAACCTATATTTTGACAATGGAAAAGATTATCATTTTACTGCTTATTGTGGTCATTTTGTTGTTGCTATCGGACAAAATGCCTATAACACTATCTAAAAAGAGAGCTACTAAACCTAAAACGACCTCTATACCCAAGTCGGCTTCCTCAACTTCGGTAATGGGGGAAAGCAGGTTTGTGCCTTCTACAAAGGTAGCCACTACAGCTATCCCCTTAACAGAAAAAGAGCAACAGGATATTCTGACAGAATGGGAAGAGGAACCTACCATAAACCTTGAAGATGAAGAAGAGGATTTACGCAGTTATCGCACAGAGGCAGAGGACAATGATTTTGCCACAGGGCTTTCGTTTGAGGACTTGGAAAAGGTAGCTACTTTCCTCTCTGAGGACAAAGAAGAAGTTACCACCGAGAACATAGAGCTACTACAAAAGGTAGAGGGTACCAGCCTATTAGAAGCCATAGAAAAAGCCTTACCCCAAGCAACTCTTAAAGTGAGTGCGCTCTTGGAGAAGGCGTTGCCTAAAACTGTAGAGAGTAAAACGGAGTTTGATATTAGGGAGTTTGTGTAATATTTTATGTTATAAAATACTCTTCATCTTTCTTTTTTTCCTGAATAATTCGTTTGCTTAACTCGTTTATATTCTGCTGTGCCCATTCTGAAACTATAGGATTACTATTGTCCACAATGCTTTCAAGTAATTTTTTATTAGATTCAAGTAAGGGTACAATAGAACCTGACCACGAGAAGCTATTCATATTAGCCCCTAATCTGTCAAGAACCTCTTTTATATTTCCAAATTCATCTATTAATCTTTTTGCAATAGGATTCCATTCAGTTCGGTCTTCATTATATATAGGAACTAATTCAGCAATAAGAGTAGGTGCAATAGGTTGATTTTTATTACACCAGTCTATAATTTTTTCAACATTATCATTGTTAAATAATATATCTTTTTTTGTATATATGTTACTAACATATCCTCCCAACAGTTGCTTTATTCCCCAGAATTTCATATATCCATCATTCTCATTGATTATAGCAGAGGATATAATAGCCCAAGTGCTATCAAAATAATCACTCAATGCAATTTCAAATATGCTTCTATATGGTTCCAAACTAAGTGCAGTATCCCAGTTTATATAATTGATAATATCGTTTACCACAAATGAACATAATTTCTCATCTTTTTCTTCGTTTTTAAGAATATTTCTTATATGATTAAAGTATTGAAAGTTATCAATGTTATTATTCCATTGTACTCCTATTTTATATATACACTCTTTCAAAAAACCATCTATGACAATTTGTTTTTCAGCATCTTGAGTACGAATAGAACTTAATAGCTCAAAAATCATTATATACCCCTGTATCTCATAATTTAATAGCTTATTTTGTAAAGATTCAATCTCTTGTATACTGAGTTTTTGTAAAGCCATCCTATACTTTAAATGCCCTAAATAACTAAACAATTGAGGGTGATTATCTATTAATTTAAATAATTGATCAAAGTGCTCAACTCCTTTCTCATCATTAGCAACAAAAATAAACAGAAGATAATTTAAATACGATTTTTCTCCTACTTTTTGATAAAAATATTTCTTAATTTCTCTTTCTGATTGCTCAATAAAGCCTAATAGAATTGAATAATCAAACAATTCTTCGCCTAATTCTTCTGCTATTGATAATGATATATTAATAAATTTTTCACTTTTATCTATATTATCATTAAAAAAATCACTTATTGATTTGCCAAAATATGATTGATATATTACATAGATACCTTGCTCTCTTTTGTAAAGTTTAAACAGTAGTTCTCTTTGTTCTACTTCTTTAAACTCTATAAAAATCTTAGCTAAAGAATACATTCGTTCCTTTTCTTTCTCTTCAAAGTTTTCAAAAGAGTAATCTTTATCATAGAACTTATCATAACTTCTAAAACGAGTTATAAAATCCTCTGATAATTCTTCTATAATCTTTTGTAAGTGTGTTCTATGTTCTTCTGATATTTTATTACCTTCAAAAGCTAAGGTCATTCTAATACTATCTAATCCTTCTTGCCAAATTCTATTTTTTATAGCAATAACTTCATCTATATATGGTAGTACTATAGCTATCAAGCCTATATTAGTTAAACCTCTAATGGAATCAGCAATAATTTTACTTACTTCATCTATATATATACCTTCACTTCTAATAAGATTGATAAGTTCATCTAATATACTCTTATAGTATTCTGATATTTCATCATATGTAGGGACATAATCTTTTATTTCATCTATTCCTTGCCTTTCTGCACCTTTCATTCTTGCAAAATGGTTAGTTGTTAAACCAGAAGCCATTGCTTTAATAGCTAATTGGGTGAACTTTTCGTCTTTCATACCTAACCCCCATTTGATAATCTTTAATCTCTCCTTTAGAGAAACTTCTGTCCCAGCTAAGAAAATATGGAATAATTGCAAAAATTGTCCAGTTGCATTATTAGCCCACGACTCATTCTCTGCAACTGCAAATCTATATAATATCTTAGCACTATTACTGAACGTATCCTTATTGAAGCATAGTTTTTCTAATGCCCATATTATATTTCGTCTTCCTTCTTTAAATTCTAATAGCTTTTCTGTTTTTTCATTGTTAAATTGTCTATAAAAGTTATCAGATATCGCTACTGGATTCACTTCTACAAATGAACGGAAGAGGCGTGAACCCAACTCAGTATTTAAAACTTCTATACTATCAAAATAAGATTTATACCCTACAAAATTATCAATGATTGTTCTGATATCTGTGTTATATCCTAAATATCTAATTTGTTCTGATAAATAGTTCATAAGTTCTTCTTTGTGAGGTTTTTCTAATTTATCTTGTATATCTTTAATAATATTGTGAAAATGTTCTGAACTGATACTTTCCAAATATTTACTTGCTAATAGAACTGACAAAAAGAACGGTCTTATAGATAAATAACGACCTCTTTTTTCAAAAATTCCTCTTTTAATATAATATTTGACGGCTTCCTCAGATTCCTTAAGTCTCACAATATGATTATTATTAGAGATTGTTAGATTTTCATTAGTAACAATAAAATTATATTGTTCTTTCTTTTCATTTTCATAACCAACCTTCCTAAATAAAGAACAAGAATCTAAAATATACCTCCATTTTTCACCCTTCTTACCTAATATCTTATCTAATAATCCTTTGTTATCTGGTTCTTTCGTTAGTTTCCCATTTACAATATTTTCACACAATAGAATAGCTATAAGAGGTACTCCTTGTGAAATTTGTTTAATTATTTCTATTGTACTTTGTTCTAAATTGTCTGATTTAGCCTTTATAATATCTTCTATGGAGTCCAATAAATCTTCGTTCCCAATTTTAATATATTGGCTATCTTCATAATTCTCTTCAGGATTTGAATCAATAGAAATTAAGGATAGTTTGAACCCTTTTAAATTTCTAATAAATTTTTCATAACCATCTGCATTACAATTATCTATAATTAAAATAGCGTCTGACTTTTCTCTATTTATCGTATTAATAATTTCAAGATGATTATTTGAGAAATCATCATAGTTTAAGTAGAGTACTCTATTTGAGAGTAGAATAGTTTTTTCATCACCTTCTATTTTTCTAAATATCTCAAATAAAATTCGTGTTTTTCCAATTCCTGAAAGACCTGTAATCCTAATTGGTGATTTATTAGGATTATCAATTTCCTTCATTATAGTATCTCTAATTTCTTTTATCTTCTTATTCTCTATAAACTCATTTTGTATATTAATCTCATCTTTCCATTGTTCCCAAGTTTTAAAAGGTCTATATTTATTTTTTTGTTCTCTAATAATTTTTGATATAGTTATATCTAAAGCACCTGATAAGTGTTTTGTTAACTCATTTTTTTCTTTTTCTCTTTTTTCTTTATCAGTATAAATTTCTTCATTAATTGAGTATTCTATAGGAAACCTATCAGATCTAATATCAAAAGGTATCAATTCTGGATCATTATGAGGAGAACCAAATTTACTATTCAACACACTTATAATTTGAGATTTTCCAATATGAGCTATTGCTTGACCATACTCAAGGAGTACATTCGGATTAGGAGTATATTTTGTCTTAGCTGAAGCCCCATCGTTGTTAATTATTGTCATATCAGCTATAAAAATATGACAATTTTCAATTTTCTCAGCTATTGTTTCGGGAATAGATATTTGTCCTGACTCATCACGAAGGGCTTCTGTTATTTTAACTTCTATTGAATTATATTTTTGCTTTATTTGTTCCACAGCTTTCTTAATACAATCAAGTATAAAATAGCGATTGTATTTACTTTCTATTGTTGACTGCCACGAATAGAATATTGTTATTTTCATAAAGTCTCTAATTATTAGAATTCCACGCCGCAAAATTACAAAAACTTTTCCATATACAACCATATTAAGCCAAACCCTACCACTTTCATTCTCCTCATCTCCTATTCCCCTACCTTTGCCCCGAATTTTAAAATAACAGATTATCAATGAAGCGAAAATCAATTCTAAAACGGCTCCTTCTGCTCACGATGATAGGAGTTACACAATTTTCCATTGCTCAGGGCAATGGCGTAGGAGGTATCAACGAAGCTACCCGTATGGTTACCTCGTATTTTGACCCAGCTACCAAGCTCATCTATGCCATAGGGGCTGTGGTGGGACTCATCGGTGGGGTGAAGGTATATAACAAGTTTAGTAGCGGCGACCCCGATACCAGCAAAACGGCTGCCAGTTGGTTTGGGGCTTGTATCTTCTTAATTGTAGCGGCTACCATCTTGCGTTCGTTCTTCTTATAGATTATGGAGACAAAAAACAGCTATTCTATCAACAAAGGCATCGGCAGAAGTGTAGAGTTCAAAGGACTCAAAGCGCAGTACCTCTTCATCTTTGCAGGAGGACTGCTCTCGGTGCTCATCTTGGTGATGATCCTCTACACGGTAGGGGTCAATTCTTTTGTATGCTTGGGGGTAGGCGTTAGTATGGTTAGCCTTGTGGTTTGGCAGACTTTTTCACTAAACCAGAAATACGGTGAACACGGCCTGATGAAACAAGCAGCTCGCAAACGCCACCCCAAATACCTACGTCACCAAAGATCACCACGAAAATTTATTCGTTACCCTAAACCTAAAACAACCCTCAATGAGAAATAGTTCTAAAATCAACACCTTAGAGAGTAAATTCCCTATTCTTGCCATAGAACAAGACTGCTTGCTCACCAAAGAAGCCGACATCAGCGTCGGCTTCGAGGTGCAGCTCCCAGAGCTCTTTACCATTTCGGGTGAGGACTATGAGATACTCCACTCACTTTGGCATAAGGCTATCAAAGTATTGCCACAGTATACCGTTATCCACAAACAGGACTGGTTTATCAAGGAACAATACGAACCTGAACTGCAAGGCGAGAATTTGAGTTTTCTCTCTCATTCGTACGAAAAGCATTTTAACGAACGCCCGTTCTTAAATCACAGATGCTACCTATTTATCACCCAAACCACTAAAAACCGAATGAGAGCCCAAAGCAACTTTTCCTCCCTTTGCAAAGGGAACTTCTTGCCTAAGGAGCTCACTAACCGAGAACACGCCACTCAATTCTTGGAAGCGGTAGCGCAGTTAGAGCGTATTTTAAATGACTCTAACCTGATAAAGCTCCGTCAGCTCAAAACAGAGGACTATATAGGCACTCCCCACAAAAAGGGACTCTTTGAGCAGTATCTGAGCCTTTCCACTAATGAGAAAGAGAGCCTGC
This sequence comes from Capnocytophaga sp. oral taxon 878, assembly GCF_002999135.1. Taxonomy (NCBI): domain Bacteria; kingdom Pseudomonadati; phylum Bacteroidota; class Flavobacteriia; order Flavobacteriales; family Flavobacteriaceae; genus Capnocytophaga; species Capnocytophaga sp. oral taxon 878. The sequence goes on along the minus strand of NZ_CP027229.1, from coordinate 1,180,410 downwards.
AAGATATATGCCTCTCTGCCGAGCAAATGCGCATTGGTAACCAAAGACTCTGTGTGCATACCTTATCAGATGCAGAAGACTTGCCTTCTAAGGTACAAGCCGATAGCCGTTACGAGCGACTCTCTACCGATAAGAGCGATTGCCGTTTATCCTTTGCAGCTCCTGTGGGCTTGCTACTGAGTTGTAACCATATCTACAACCAATATCTGTTCTTGGACAATTCCGATGAGAACCTCAGACAGTTTGAGAAGTCAGCACGCAATATGCACTCGCTTTCAAGATACAGCCGTAGCAACCAAATCAACAAAGAATGGATAGAGCAATACCTCAATGAGGCACACTCTTACGGACTTTCCTCTATCAGAGCGCACTTTAATGTGATGGCGTGGTCGGACAACCCACAAGAGCTTAGGAGCATTAAAAACGATGTGGGTAGTGCTTTGGCGTCAATGGAGTGTAAGCCTCGCCATAACACCATTGATACGGCAACTCTCTATTGGGCAGGTATAGCTGGCAATGCAGCCGACTTCCCCAGTGAAGAGACTTTCTACACGTTTATAGAGCCTGCTCTGTGCTTTTTTACTCAGGAGACCAACTATCAAAGTTCTTCCAGTCCTTTTGGAATTAAGATGGCCGACAGACTCACAGGCAAGCCTATCCATTTGGATATCTCCGATGAGCCTATGAAGAAAGGGATTATCACCAACCGTAATAAGTTCGTCTTAGGACCTTCGGGTAGTGGTAAATCCTTTTTCACGAACCACTTAGTAAGGCAATATTACGAACAAGGTACACATATCGTTTTAGTAGATACAGGGAACTCCTATCAAGGAGTCTGTGAGCTTATTCACCACAAGACTAAAGGAAAGGATGGGATTTACTTTACTTATACCGAAGACAATCCCATTGCCTTTAACCCTTTCTACACCGATGATGGGGTGTTTGACATTGAAAAGCGCGAGAGTATCAAAACACTGATACTCACCCTTTGGAAGCGAGACAATGAGCCTCCTACACGTGCGGAAGAGGTAGCCCTTTCCAATGCAGTGAACCTTTACCTGCAATTGGTAAAAGACAATCCCTCGCACACACCCTCTTTCAATGGCTTTTATGAGTATATCAAGAATGACTACCGAGCCATACTACAAGAGAAGCAGGTAAGAGAAAAGGACTTTGACTTGGCTAACTTCCTCAACGTGTTAGAGCCTTATTACAAAGGAGGGGAATACGACTATCTGCTCAATTCCGATAAGGAATTAGACCTGCTTTCCAAACGCTTTATTGTCTTTGAAATTGATGCGATTAAAGACCACCCCATACTCTTTCCTGTGGTTACTATCATCATTATGGAGGTGTTTATCAACAAGATGAGGCGCCTGAAGGGTATCCGCAAGATGATTCTCATCGAAGAAGCGTGGAAAGCGATTGCCAAAGAAGGAATGGCGGAGTACATCAAGTACCTATTCAAAACCGTGCGTAAGTTCTTTGGTGAGGCAGTGATTGTAACCCAAGAGGTAGATGATATTATCCATTCACCTATCGTGAAAGAATCTATCATCAACAACTCCGATTGCAAGATATTGCTTGACCAGCGCAAGTATATGAACAAGTTCGATGCTATCCAAGCGATGTTAGGACTTACCGAGAAAGAGAAGTCGCAAATCCTATCTATCAATCTCTCCAACGACTCTCGTCGCAAATACAAAGAAGTGTGGATAGGCTTAGGAGGTACACACTCTGCGGTGTATGCTACAGAGGTAAGCCGAGAAGAATACTTTGCCTACACCACTGAAGAGAGCGAAAAACACCAAGTGATGGAACTCTCCGAGAAGTTAGACGGCAATTTAGAAAAAGCCATCGTACAAATGGCTAATGGACTGTAATAAACTAATAATCATACGTAAATCATAATAATTAAAGTCAATGAAAAAAATGTTATTAACGGGGCTTTTTGCTATAGCTATGCTGGCAAGCCCCAAACTAAGCGCACAATGGGTAGTAACTGACCCAACTAATTTTGCTCAGAGCATTATCAACACTACCCAGCAGATAGTGCAAACCTCCTCAACAGCTAAGAATATGCTCAACAACTTCCGAGAGGTGGAAAAGCTCTACAACCAAGGCAAGGAGTATTACGATGCTCTGAAAAAGGTAAATAACTTGGTAAAAGATGCTCGCAAAGTACAGGAAACGGTGCTACTGGTAGGCGACATCTCCAAGATGTATGTAACCAACTTCAAGAAGATGAGCCAAGACCCTAACTTCTCCTCTCAAGAGTTGTCGGCTATTGCCAATGGCTACTCCAAGCTCTTGGGCGAAAGTTCTAAGCTACTCAAAGACCTGCAACAAATTGTCAATAGTTCCTCACTCTCTATGAACGACAAAGAGCGTATGGACATTATCGACAAGGTGCACAAGGAAGTGAAAGAGTACTATAACTTAGTACGCTACTACACCCAGAAAAACATCTCGGTAAGCTATCTACGTGCTAAGAAGCAAAACGATGCGCAAAAGGTACTCTCACTCTATGGAACAGAACTCAAATACTGGTAAAAGACTGATAAATGGAAAATCTACACCAAATACTTCGTACTTTATACGATGAGATGATGCCCCTAACAGCTCAGATGTCTGCCATAGCCAAAGGCTTGGCAGGCTTAGGGGCACTGTTCTATGTGGCAATGCGTATATGGCAAGCCTTAGCCCGTGCCGAACCTGTGGATGTGTATCCCTTGCTCCGTCCCTTTGCCATAGGGCTGTGTGTGATATTTTTCCCTACTCTGGTGTTAGGAACAATGAATACAGTGTTAAGCCCTGTGGTAACAGGTACCCACAGTATCTTAGAAGGACAAACGCTCGATTTGCATAAACTACAAGAGCAAAAAGACCGATTAGAGCGAGAAGCACAATTGCGCAACCCCGAAACTGCCTATCTCGTCTCGGATGAAGAGTTTGACAAAAAGATTGATGAATTAGGTTGGATGCCCGAAGATATGGCTGTAATGGCAGGAATGTACATCGAAAGAGGGATGTATGACCTCAAGCAAAGCATCCGATCGTGGTTTCGTGAACTACTCGAAATGCTCTTTCAAGCAGCTGCTTTAGTGATTGACACCATACGCACTTTCTTTCTTGTGGTGATGTCTATCTTAGGACCTATAGCCTTTGCCATTTCGGTATGGGATGGATTTCAATCTACCTTACTACAATGGGTTACCCGCTATGTAAGTGTCTATCTATGGCTTCCTGTATCCGATTTGTTCAGTGCTATTTTAGCACGTATCCAATCCCTTATCTTACAACGAGACATCGAGCAACTCTCTGACCCAAGTTTTATTCCTGATACTACCAACACAGCCTACATTATCTTTATGGTCATTGGTATCATAGGCTATTTTACCATTCCCACCGTAGCAGGTTGGATCATACAAGCAGGAGGTATGGGTAATTATGGTAGAAATGTAAACCAAGCTACCTCCAATGCAGGTAATATAGCAGGTGCAGGAGCTGGCTCTCTTTCAGGTAATATTACAGGTAGGTTAATGAAGTAAAAACAAGTCTAATTGAATACTAAAATTAATGGAATTTAAAATCTTTAGAAACATCGAAAACGGATTCAAGCAAATCCGTATGTATGCCATAGCCTTTGCTGTGCTCTGCTCAGGTGTGAGTATCTTCGCTGTAGGCTATGCCTATTACTTTGCCGAGAAACAGCGCGAGAAAATCTATGTGTTAGACAATGGTAAATCACTAATGTTGGCACTCTCTCAAGATGAGAAAATCAATCGCCCTGTCGAAGCTAAAGAACACGTGCGCAGGTTTCACGAACTCTTCTTCAACTTAGCCCCCGATAAGAAAGCAATTGAAGACAATACCAAACGTGCCTTCTTTATGGCTGATAAATCTGCCTTTAACTACTATAAAGATTTGGCTGAAAAAGGCTATTACAACCGCATCATCTCTGGTAATATCCTCCAACGGGTAGTCATCGATAGCGTGCGCTGTAACTTTAATAGCTATCCTTATCAGGTGGAAACCTTTGCCAAGCAGTTCATCACTCGTGCCAGCAACATCACCGAAAGGAGTCTTATTACCTCCTGCAGGTTGATTAACTCCGTGCGTTCTGATAACAACCCTCAAGGATTTATCATCGAACAGTTCAATGTAATAGAAAACAAAGACCTTAGAACCGTAGAGAGATGATAGCCAAAATTCAAAGAGAGATACATTCTCTAAAAAAGCAAACCCGAAGCTATTGTCAGGGACTTTCACCCTCACAAAGAAAACGCTTGGTACTCTTAGCTTTTGCAGTCTACTCGCTACTTACTCTTTTTATACTATGGCACGCTTACCAAGAGTACCACCAAGGCGAAGCCCCTGCCATACAGCATATTGACAACAAGGCTATTGTACCTACAGAGGGGAATACCCCAAAAAAGGATTCGTTAATTTTTAAACAACTTAATAATGGAAAAGAACACACCCCTTCCAGAGCAAAACGGTAATACCCCTGCCTCTGATAAGGCTAACGCTTCTTCTACACCGAGTTTCTTGGTCAGTGAAGAAGAGGAAAAAGCCCTCCAAGAGCGCAATGAGGAAAAAGCCCTTGCTAAAAAACAACAACTCAAGAAAATTGTCATTTATGCCCTAATGGGGATAATCTTCCTCGCTTGTATGTATCTGCTTTTTGGTGGCGGAAGTGAGCAAGAGCAAACACAAGTAGGTATCAATGAGGCAATACCACAAGCTACCGAGACACTCTTGCCTTCTGATAAGGAAAAAGCTTACGAAGAAGCCCTCTTAGAAGAAAAAGAAGCTGATAAAAAAGCCTCTCTCAATGCGCTGTCGGACTATTGGCAAGAAGACGAAGGCGAGGAATATCCTGAAGCTATCGAAGAGGAAGAAGAACCCACTCCGCGTTATCGCAAGGCTACCCCTAATGCCTTTGAGCGTTCTGCTCAGTCTTATCGCGATATTCACCAGACTTTAGGCAGTTTCTACCAAGACAATAGTGCTTACGAGGAGCAACAAAAACTCAAAGAAGAGATAGCCTCACTCAAGTCTCAACTCTCCAACAAGCAAGATCCTACCTCTGTAGATGCCCAAATGGCATTGATGGAAAAGTCTTATGAAATGGCTTCAAGATATTTGCCTAAAGGACAACAAAACCCTTCAATGATGGGGGGGGCAGGCTCGCAAGAGGGCGAGGGAAACAATAGTAGCGAAGCTGACAATGTAGAACAGAGTAAAAACATCGCTCCTGTCTATACCCCAGAGGAAAAGGTAGTCAGTCGTTTGCCCCGCAAGCAGTCCGAGAAGGAGGCTCTGCAAGAATGGGTAAAGGAGCAACAGACCTCTTTTTTCAATGGCGAGAGCTTTAAGCCACAAGGTAGTATCCTAAAGAATAGCATTCGCGCTTGTACACATATCGAACAGCTATTAGGAGAAAACTCGAGGGTGCAGCTAAGACTTTTAGAGCCTATACGAGTAGCAGGCATACTCATTCCTAAAGGAGAACTGCTTACAGCCTCTGCTAAAGTGAGTGGTGATAGATTGTTACTCACTGTAAAATCCTTAGAATACAAGGGCAAAGTGATTCCTGTCTCTATAGCTGCCTACGACATCGATGGGCAACAAGGGTTATACCTGCCCGCTTCTTCCGATGCCAATGCCTTTAGAGAAATAGCAGCGGGAATGAGCAAAAGTTCAGGAAGTAGCTTTACCTTTAGCTCTTCAGCCAAAGACCAAATTGTCTCGGAGCTGAGCAAAGGGGTCGTACAAGGAGGTACCTCCTTTCTTTCTAAAAAGATCGCACAGCCTTCCATAAGGGTTAAAGCAGGTTATCAGCTCCTGCTCATCTCTAAGAAATAGCCTTTCAGACAAACCCATAAACACACAACAAAGCACAAAACAACACAATTATTTATTTTTCAACCTATTAAACACACTTAATATCATTTTATTTATGCGTAAATTACACTTATTATTATCGGTAACAATGCTTACCATTACCGTGCAAGCCCAGAATGAGGCAAAGGAAAACACAGCCCTCAGTACTGAGAAAAAGGAACTTTTAGCTCAATCAGGAAAGGTAGTGCCTTATCCTTTGCAGGTGGCTTATGACCAAACAACCCATCTTATCTTTCCCGCTTCTATCCGCTATGTAGATTTGGGAAGCGAAAACTTAGTAGCCGACAAGGTGAAAGATGCCGAGAATGTACTAAGGGTAAAGGCAGCTAAAACAGACTTTACCGATAGCACCAACCTATCGGTTATCACTCAAGACGGAGGCTTTTATAGCTTTGAGGTGAGTTATCACACCACACCACAACCTCTTACCATTGATTTTGGTAGAGGAATGCCCCAAGGCAACAATGTGAAATCGGATATTCTCTTTTCTGACACAGGCTGGGAATCACCTGCGGTAGCACAGATTATTATGTCGTCTATCTACCATCAGAAGAAGAATTACATCAAGCATATAGGTTCGGAGAATGCAGGTATACAATGGCTACTAAAAGGTATCTATGTACACAATAGCAAACTCTATGTAGACGTGCAATTGTCCAATCGTTCTAACCTGCCTTTTGAAGTAGATTTTATCACTTTTAAAATCATTGATAAGAAGACCACCAAAAAGAGCATTGTACAAGAAGTGCCCATTGAGCCCTTGCGCGTATACCAACCTATATCCCTACTAAAGGCTCATAAAGAAGCCCGTTCGGTGTATATGTTAGACCAACTCACCCTTTCTGATGACAAGGTTTTGCGGGTAGAAATCTTTGAAAAAAACGGCTCTCGCTACCAATCGTTCCTTATCACCAACGAGGAGATTATAGCCGCTCGCCCTATTGAACAGTTTAACCTTAAATTTTAATGCCAATGCTAAGAATTATCACTTGTATTTGTCTGTGCTTTTTAGGAGGCTCCATTGCCCAAGCACAGCGATTGTTACCCAAGCAAAAAGGTATCTCGCTCTCTTGGGTTGCACCTGCAGAGGCTTTTACTTCCTCTTTTTCTGATGATTTTGGGGTGCAGTTAGGCTATAGTATCAATGCTAAAATGGGTAACTACAAGCATTTTGCTCTTGAATATCAAAGGCGATTGTACCCTTACAAGAGTCTGAATATACCCGTTGAGAGGTATATAGGTGCAGGAGGCTATAGCTTTGCCTTAGTCAGTGACAGCAGTAAAACGGTAGCTTTGAACTTAGGAGCAGAAGCTCTTTTGGGCTATGAGGTAGTCAATCACAGCAAAAGCCTCCTTCCTGATGGGGCTTTGCTAAAGAATGAAAACCATTTTCTCTATGGCGCACAGGTAGGTTTGCAGATAGAGACTTACCTAAGTGATCACTTTTTAGTGCTCTGCTCTGGCAAGGTAGCAGCTCTGTGGGGAAGTTCCTTTGAGCTACTGCGTCCCTGTGCTACTGTAGGACTGCGTTATATGTTTTAACCTTTAAAAAGACAATACGATGAAGAAAATAAATCAGAAAATTGTAATAGGACTCATTGCAATGCTATGTGTGAGCCTATTCACCTCTTGTAAAAAAGAGTTGGACGTACAACAAAACTTTCCTTTTGAGGTAAAGGTATTGCCTGTACCTAAAAGTATAGGTAAAACCGATACGGTAGAAATACGTTGTGAGTTGCACTCTCCTTACCAGTACGATGAGAACCGCTATTTTATTCGTTACTTTCAGTATGAGGGAAAAGGTAGTTTGCGTACCTCTCCACAAGGAGAAGTCTTACTTGTTAATGATGTTTATCCACTTGCCTCCAAAGGAGCGTTTAGGCTTTACTACACTTCTGCCTCAGAAGCTAATCAGTCTCTCTCCGTTTGGATAAGCGACTCCTTCGGCAATGAACAAAAACTTGATTTTGAGTTTAATGTAAAGAAAGAGTAAAGATATAAAGCCAAAATCCTCCTTTCTCTTCCAAAACAAGCCTACTTCTAAAAGTGGGCTTGTTTTGTTTTACCTTTGCGCAAAATAATGCAAATGGAAGTAGTAGTTATAGAAAAATCTGTTTTTGAACAGATACAAAAAGACGTACAGCAACTCAACAATTCTCTGCAAGTGGTAATGGATACTTACAAAGGTATTTGGCAAAAAGAAAAGTGGTTGGACTCTCAGGAGGTTTGTCTGCTTTTGGGCATTAGCAAGCGTGCCTTGCAGTATTATAAAGACCAAAAACTCTTGCCTTTCTCGTGCATCCACCGCAAGAACTATTTTAAGCGTAGTGATGTAGAACAGCTTTTAACCTCTAACCTTCAAACCCAATGAACTTACTCACAGAAACACACCAGGAACTAAGCTCTTACCTTAGTCAGCTTGAAAACCTTAAACAGCAAATGGACTTTATCCTTAAAAACTTCCGTCCTGTATTTGATGGCGAGGTATTTCTATCAGGAAAGGAGGTCTGTGAGCTGCTGCATATCACCAAAAGAACCCTACAGCAATACCGTGATGACGGGCTTTTTCCTTATATCCAAATTGGTGGTAAAATTCTCTTTAAACAAAGTGATATTCTAAAGATTTTGGAGGCTAACTATAAGAAATAGCTCCTTTTTTTATATTTAATAGCTATCTTGTAAGATTTCTCTTTATCCTAAACTAACAAAAAATCTATCTGTAAGGTCTTTCTTTTGCTTCTTTTCTTTCTCAAAGAAAAGAAGGTCGTGAGCCACGACAGGCAGTCAGTAGCACAGACAAACAATCATAAAAAACACCTCTTAGAAATACTCTAAGAGGTGTTTTTATTAAGGATTAAACCAATAAGGGTTGTGTACGAAAATCTTTGAGGTTGAGGAAAAAGCCTCTGTAAGAAGTGAGTCCTTCTCTGAATAAGTTCCAAAGTAGGGTGCTTCCCATTTGTGAGAGAGTGGCGTTAATGAACAAATCTTGCTTGATTAAGGCTTCGGCAAGGGAGCAACTTGGGATATTGTCATTATGCTCGGATTGTGTCAATAATTCTCCAAAGGCTTGGGTAATAGTAGGCAGGGTGTCTATAGGGATAAAGGTATCACTATGAGGTTGCTCAATGGCTTGTAAAGTACCTAAAATCACTTGTCCTGAATGGGTGCTGTTGCCAAAATCTAACCAATACTTAGGGTTGTTGTGGTAGTGGTGAGCTCGTTCTAAATGAGTGAGTACTTCCCCAATGTCAAAGCGTGCCTTTACGCTATCTACACACGAAAGGTAAATGCTTCCTCTCATTGTTTCTTCTTCAGAGGAAAAGGTCTCAGTGCTGAATAGCTGTGTTTGCGCTCTCCAATCTGTACCAAAAAAGCGATTGATACGGCTTATTAGAGCAGTGGATTTGTACATTCCTAACTCACAAGCTGAAAAGAGTTGTCTGCCGAGATTGGCAGGACTTACAAGGTCATTATCCCAAAGGGTTACCGATAACCCTGCGTGTCCTAAAGCAACCAAAGCGTGGTTGATACGTGCTAAAGCAGTGGCTACTTGTGAGCCTGTGCCTCCTGCTCCTATCAGATGTACTTTAATAGGATTGGTAGCATTGAGCAAAGCAGTATCAGTAAAATGTACCCGCTCTTTGTGTGTTTGGACAGAGGTATTGAAAGGGTTGAGGGTGTTTGAGGAGTTTAGAGTCTGTTTCATTGTTATAGGATTTGTTGTAAGGTGAGGTGATTGGGATTAAGCAGTTCGTAAGGAAAAGGCTTATTACTCTGAGTGAGTTCCTGCCAAAGGCTTATTAAGGGTATTTTGGTTATAGGATATGAGCCTAATTGATGAGAAAAATAGCTATTGAAAAAATAATCTTCCCATTGGGTGATAAAATCTTCTAAGCAAGAGGCTTTACGCTCATTTACCTGCACTGACCCCATACACACATTGCCATTTTCATAGACGTTGAAAAAAGGCGCATAGCACAGAGGGGTATTAAGGTGTGGTTTTTGGTTTTTCGGCAGGGCATATATCCAAAGGCTCTTGGGGGTAGCTTTCCACAACAGAGGAGGTAAACTTACTTCTTTGCTTTCTATAGCAAGGGAGGAGGCAAAAAATAACTGCTTTTTTTGTGCTTTAGAGTACCAAACAGCCTGCCCCTCACCTTTATGGGATAGATGGAGCACCCTGCGAGGAATAATACCTTTGGGGACTAAAAAGACTTGTGCTTGCTCTTTTTCGCAGGTGAGCGTTTTGGCAAGTGCTTGCGCTTGGTCGAGGGTAAGCGGTTGTGCGCTTGTAGGGTTACCATTGCTATCAAGGTGTAAGTACTCTACATAACTCTGTGGGTTGTAGCGGTTACTGTCTTCGTAAAAAACAAGTGCTGATGTAGGGCGATATACTTCCCCTACTTCTGGGGTGAGGTCTGTGTATTTCATTTTAAATGCGGTTTAAAAGGGTTATAAGTTCAGTTAAGAGAGGAAAGAAACGCTGTTCAAAATCAAAGTTAGCAAGGGGTGTTGTGCTGTTGAAATGTTTGTAAATGGTAGGGAGTTCTATCTCACTACATTGGGAGTATTCTCCATTGAGCCAATCTAAAAGATAGGTATGGAATAGGTCGCTTTGGTCTTCATAGACAAAAGATAGGTATTTCTCTACCTCAAAAAGTTCCTCTTCACCTTGCTCATAGCCCTCTGCTCTGTGCAAATGGGTATAGATAGAGTGGTTAGGAAAATCCTGCCACAAGGTATAAAAGGCTTGTGAGAGGGTAAGGCATTCGGCTTCTAAATCATTCTTAGGAATAAAGCGGTTTATACGCCTTTGAAAAAAGTCTAAATGGCAAGGGTTGCGTATCTTTTTGGAAAGAATAGTACCTATTTGTTGTGTCTGCTTTAAAAGGTGCAGGAGGTGGTCTTTTTCTGCTATTTCTTCATAGTCTTGGTTAATACAATCCTGCAACATTTCATAGGCATAAGCCACAAAACAATCTTCTTGTACATAGTTTGCTATAAAAGCACGTTGGTTTAGGTAGGCATATACCGATAAAAATAGTTCATAAAGTGGTTTGTTTTTATGTACTTTCAGAAGTCTATAAAGCGGTTGCAGAGGGACAAGAAACACTTCGTTGGGCAAATAAAAGCGTTCTTCGCAAGAGAAAAAGGCATTGCCATTGGGGGCTTTCAATACTTTTAGTTCACAGAAAGTACCTTTGGTATCTCTCTTTTTGATTTGCTCTTGGCTGTAAGAAAGGGCTAAGGCAATCCCGCAAGAAAGGTCGTACTGCTCTATGGGAAAGGGAGTAAAGCCGTAATGGTCTGCCATTTGAGCAAGGGAACACTTGAGAGTGGTTTTTAGCTGAGCTTGCTCCTCTCCACTAAAAATGATGTGCTTGCTTGAATGATACACTTTAGGAGGAAAGGTCGTTTTTAGAAAACCATTGGCAAAAGAGTTTTCGGGGCTACTTGTTGCTGTTCTTGACGTATCTGTGAGCGGTCTTTGGAGCGTTGGACTGCTTTGGAAAACTCTCTTAACCTGCGGTAGAGTTCTCTCTGTGCTTCGCTTTGTATGGATGCGAGGTTTTGTTGGGATTGCTGTGGCATACATTTTTAGTTTATTTTTAGTTTTTGATAATGTTTGTAATTTTAGCTATAAGCCTTGTTTTAAGCTGTTTTACAAGGCTCATAGCTTTAGAATTAGTAGAGATTTAGCCTTTTGTACCCATTGTGATTTGTAAGGGATAGACAACGCTGTCTCCCTCTACATAAGGTGTGCCTGCTTTGGCATTGGTGAGCAGGGGGTAATGGGTGCTGTAAAAATTCTTGACTTGCTCTACTGACCACGATGGATTAGGGTCGGCAAGGTGAATAGTTTGTCGGTTTTCTTCGAAGACAAACATTCTTTTCAGTTGGGTAGCTATGAGCATAACAATACTTTTTTTAGAGGTTAATACTTATTCTTCAAACAAGGTAGGGGCAAAGTGTGTGGATAGTTCTGACCTTTTTTTGCGGATTTTATCGGCATAGTTAGGGAACTCATCGGGAGGAGGTAGTTTTGACCACGCTTCTCGGTACTTGCCCTGCGCTTCTAAATCAGCTACTTTTTTCATAGCCTCATCGTATTTCTTTTGTTGTTTCTCAGCTTTTTCTTTCTCCATAGCTGATTGCCTTTGGGCTTGCTTTTGCGCCTCGATGTACTGCTCCATATTCACAAACAGAGACGAGGTTTCTTCTAAGGGTTGGGTGATGCTTTGAAAAAAGCCTGCATCTAATTCTTCGGCTGTGCCTCTAAGTACTAAGGGAGGCAAAAGGTGCTTGGCAGGGTCTGAACATTGTTCATTCTCAAGCAATACCGATACAACAAGCTGGCTATTTGCTTCTTGGGTTATGACTAAGTGCAGTTTGCCTTGTATGGCTAACTGAGCAATTTGATTGAAAAAATGGGTTTCCATTGGATACTTCGTTTTTAAATTAATACTTCTGTTTTTATATCCTTATCTTTTAAGGGGCTTTTTTTGATAGTGTTTTCAGTGCGATAACTCACTGTGTAGCCGTTTGCCTTTACGATAGCTTCTAAGGCTTGTCGGGCTTTGAGGGTTGCCTCTCGGTCTTGGTCGCTAAGGTTCATAAAGTGCAGTGGTTCAAAAGTTCGGATGATTATCCCTATATAGGACAGGGCTTGGGTGTCGGTTGCTAAGGGTTGTTTGAGTGGTTTCATTTAGATACACTTTTAGGTTAAACTACTTCTTGGGGTTCTATTTCAAACTCAATGCTTCTTTTGCTACATTGGGTTTGGTCGTACCATTGCAAGTTGGTTAGGTCGTCTTGGGTAAAGGGTAGCTTGTACCGCTTGCAATAGGCTTTTATCACTTCGATAGCTTTGTACTTGCTTGTGCATACTTGCATAAGGACACGGCTACTCATATAGTGCCAGCTGTCGGTTTTATAGACTAAGTAAACGCTTTCCATAGGCTGTTAGGTTTTATTAAGGGTTGAGTTTTGGGCTTCTTTGAGTTGCTTTAGTTTAATATATAAGTCCTGCCAATAGGCTTTTAGTCTCTTGTCTAACGCCTTGTGGGTGTTGTCAGTATGCTTATACCCTCTAAAGCTATCGGCTTGCGCTAAGGCTTTATCAAGGTCGGTTACCTCTATAGGTGCGCCATTGAGGTCTGTTATTATCATTTTTCAAAGGTTTTAAAAAGTTCTTCAAAACGGATGTCGTCCGTCCAATACTCATCGGAGGAGTATTTTCCATAGGCTTTTATATAGAAATCATCGTATCGGGTAAATACGCTTCGGTAAATATCCAAACGGCTTTCAGGCGTATTGAAAGAGGCTAATTCCTCCTCAGTGAGTTCCACAAAAGCCCAAGTACGTTCTTCTAAAAAGGATAAATCGGGCTGTTCCTCATCGCTGAGGGTATAAAAGTCGGTTTTTGCCTCATAGAAACTAAGGTTTACAAAATCGGGGTCGCTCTTTAGGGTAGATACTTGTTGGGCTACATTTTTCACTTTCTCAAGCCATTGCTCGGTAAGGGTGATAAGGGCAAAGTCACAACTATCCCATTCGCTATTGGTATAGGCACGCACCAAAAGGTGTGTTGTAGGTGTTTTGCTGATATTCATTTTTTGTTCAATTTTAAAGGGTTATACATTTAGAAAGGCAAATCGTCCTCGTCTTCCTCTGCTACTTGCCCTGCTGTGACTTGGGGCTTTGGCAAAGGTGTTATGGCATTTGCGTTATTTGTCTCACTTGCAGAGGTATTAGGTGTTACTTCTGCTTTCTTGCTAAAGTGGAATTTGATTTTGGAGGTGTGAAAGTTCAAGCCTGCTTGAGGTTCTCCCTCACGATTGAGCCACGCTCGTGCCGATACTCGTCCTTCCAATTCAACCAATGTGCCTTTGGTAAGGTACGGAGCAACCCCCGTACTGAGCCAATAAGCACAGTCAAAAAAGGAGGTTTGCTGTACGTTTTCACCTGCTTTGTTTCGGTAGTTGTCGTTTACTGCTACAGAGAAATTAACGACTTGTTTGCCATTTGATAGGGTTTGCACTTGTGCATTTTCGGTAAGTCTTCCTACGATATTCATAAGCGTTCTATTTGTTATTAGGTTACTAAATTTCTACTATTTGGTCTATGCGCCCATAAAGATAGGCACGGAGGCTGGTGCGGTCGATAGCATAGTATTCATACCAAGTATTATACTGCTTTACAATGAACTTTTTCAGTACATCGGAAAAGTCAAATCGGTAGCCCAATAAAGGGATAGCATTTCTGAAAAAGCAGTTACTATTGACCGCTTGGGTAATCCAATTTTTCTCTGTTCGGGTGAGTTTCTCACCGCTATTGAGCTTTACACGGAGCTGATAGACTTGGCAGTCTTTCAGATGTTCTAAGGGGCTTATTTCGTGAGACACGAATTTAGTTGCGATACAGGGTTCTTTTTTCATCTTGTTGCATTTTAGGAGTTTTATGCTGCTTTACGGCTTGTTTGGACACGATACGCACGATTTTCGGCTTTTAGGTTGTCTTTTTGAAATTTTTTATTCGACAATGGGAGGAAAAGCGGTATTCGTTTCAAAAAACAATCTGTAAGAAGCGGCATTTTTCTCATATTTGACATTTTTTTTATTCGCTTAAAGGTCGGAATGAGCTGGTTTCGTTTCGAGTGCCATAAAAGGTCTGTGTTTAGCTTCTGCAAGGTTTTTCAAAAAAATACTACCCGCAGGACAACGGACAAGGGCTGGAGATTTTTTTGAAAACCCATCGGGCTTGACCTTGCAAGAAGCGTTAATAACACAGAAATACCTTTGCACTCGAACAACGAACCGCCATTACGTGCCTTAAGTGTTTAAAACAGGGAAAATAGGTAAGTCTTAATGACGTATTTCTTTTTGTGACAAACGAATACCCTTTTCCTTATTTGTTGAAGTCTTTTTCTCTTCTAATAGCTTTCTGTAAGGCAACAAAAAAAATCCATTGACACATCTCTTTTTGAAATGTTATCAATGGATTTCTAATTTTTAAAAGACACTGAGAAGCTATCCTATCTTTAAATTCTTTAATCGTTCGGCAGCAATTTCCATATCCTTGCTAATTTTCTCATTGGTGATTTTAGCATAAATCTGGGTGGTTTTGATATTCTTATGTCCCATCATCTTGCTAACACTTTCCAAGGGAACTCCTTCTGTTAAGAATAGAGTACCAAAGGTATGGCGTGCCCAGTGAAAAGAGATAGGTTTTTCGCGAATGATGTTGCAATCTTTCATCATCTTTTTGATCAGAAGATTGCAATTAGCGTTTGAAGGTACTGGGAATAAAGTATCTGTGCGAGTTGTGCCGTCGTATTTTTCGATGATTTTCTCGGCTATATCCAATAGACGAACATTGCAAGGAACATCTGATTTTTGACGGCGTTTGATAAGCCATTTGTTGCCGTCAAAGAACGATTGTAAGTGACTTTTCTTGAGCTGCTTGATATCAATATACGAAAAACCTGTAAAGCAACTAAATACAAATAGGTCTCGTACTAATTCAACAGAAGCACTCTTAGGGTGATATTGTAAAAGAGTTTCTACTTCCTCTCTAAGCAAATAACCTCTATCTTTCTCCTCCATAGAACTTATATAATTCTTAAAAGGATTGCGATAGATGATACCCTTGTCTATAGCTATTTCTACCATTTTACAAAGGGGCATCATATAAACCCATATTGTGTTGTGAGTAAGGCTTTTATTGACTCTAAGATAGAAGTCAAAGTCATTGATAAAGTCTTCTGTAAGCTCTTTGAAAGAAATATCACTTCTGTGGTATTTGTACTGGATAAACTCACTCAAATGAGTGTATACATTTTCGTATTTATTAAGTGTTCTCCAACTTCTAACACCTTTTTCTACCATCAAGGCAAAGTCCTCTTTGAACTTCTCATAGACTTTTAGCAAGGAATCTTCCATTACTCCTATACCTAGGAAAGTGGCTTTTAGCTTCTGAGCAGTAACCACTCCCTCGTACTTCATCAGCTCCTCATAATGAGTAACCATACGTGAGCGGATCTCTTCCAGCTTTCGGTTGAGTTGGGTAGCTTCCTCTGTTTTACCTGTTACCCTTCCGTACTTCAAATCCCATTTCTGTGGAAGAATTTCAAGTTTGGTACTAAACTGAGCTACCTGATTGTCAATGGTAATACGCCCCATAATAGCAACCTTACCGTTCTTCTTTGGGGCATTCTTTTTAAGGTAAAACAATACCTTAAAGGTTGAGCGTTTTACTTTTTTCATACTCTAATTTTTTAATTTGCGAAAGTACTTTTTATCAAGTTACTGTACAATATGAAAAAAGGTGTAAAACACTGAAATATAACCTACTAATAAAAATTATTTTTTAAGGTATTAGGTAACGATTTAGAAACCTAATTTTGAAAAAGCCTGTCCAAATCATCTAAGACTCTGTCTTCTCTTATCTTCCTTTCAAAAAAATAATCCCCTTTGTATGAGCTAATTATATTATTTTTTGTAGTTTTGCATTTTAAATTCTATTTTTTGCTAAAAAAAACAAGAAAAATTTAAGTTCATTTTTTTCTGGAAAAACTCGTATCATAGAAGAAAAAGAACTTGAACAGTCATTTATGCATCATATTCATTTTCTACAAGATATCGAAAGGAGTGATAATACACTCTATGAGGTAGCAGAACGGATATATATGGGGTCTATTATTGCTTCATTCTTAGAATCTGGTATAGAGTTAGAAGCAAAAATAGATGATAATATTATTTATTACTTAGACACTCAAATTATTTTAGAGGCATTAGATCTACAAAGAGAAGAAGATACGTTACCAACAAAGGAGTTACTAAAGTTAATAAGAGATACAAAAGGTGAAGTAAAAATACTTAATATAACAATTAATGAAATTTCTCTAATAATAGAACAAGCAATAAGTAAATTTGATAAAGATAATCCAATATCTACAATAAATGAAGCGTGTATACGATTAGGGAAAAATAAAACTTGGTTAATTAATATTAATGGGAAATTAGAAGACTTTATAAGAAAGGAATTAGGAGTAGAGGTTGATACTGTTCCTGATTCTGAAATAAGAAAAAATGCTACTTCTGAAGATGTTGCTTTATTAGGACAGACTCGTAGACGTAAGAATAGTGCTATTCACGATGTTACAGCCTATTTGTACGTTAGAAAACGTAGAGGAAATAATATTAGATTACATCAAAAAGCTAAATATTGGTTTGTTACAGCAAACAAGAATTTATCGGAATTCAATATTACTTGTAAAACAAATGGATTTATTGGTGAGACAATAATGCCTGATGAACTGACCAGTTTATTATTCTTAAAGAACCCTCAGCATTTGGCAGCAAGAGTAAGTCAGATAGGTCTTAATGAACTTATAGCTCAAACTCTTTCTGAAGAATATCCAAGTAGGGAACTCTTAAATGAATTTGATATGGCGATTAGAGAAAATTTAAATTTGAAAGAAGAAGATTATAACATTCTACTCAACTCAATAGCCTTTCAATCAACAAAAAGTATTCAAGGATTACTTGATGAAGCAGGGGATAAACAAAAATTTGCTAATAGTACTCATAAATTAATAGAAAAAGGAAGAAATGAAAAGGCTAAATCAGAAAAAGAAATGCGTCAATATGAAAAAAAGATAAAAAGTATTAATGAAGAAAACATTTTTATAAAAAAGGAAAATAAAAAGTTAAAAAGCCAGATAGCTGAAAATAGAAAAATGGAAGAAAAAAAAGCAAGATATTTTCCAATAAAAACTAGCAATGCAATAATTATAATTCTTATAGTATTGGTCTTATATTTATACACATTGTTACATCCAGAATTATATTTATGGATAAAAAAAATTATATATTTTATAAGCTCTTTAGGAGGATTGTGGGGGTTTGCTAATCTTCTATTTAATTTGGCTAAACACTTTTTTAATACAAAATCATAAAAATTATATGTAATTTCTGCCTCTCACTGCCAAAAACTGCCAGCTGAGAGGTTTTTCTGTGCTTACATCCTACCTTTGCACTCAAAATCATAGCAAAGTAGTAACAATGGAAGTATTAGTAATAGAAAAAGAGGTATTTCAGGAGGCTTTTAATGAGTTGTCAGCCCTTACAGATAGCTTACAGCAGTTTATTAGTACCTATCCGATAGGTAAAGAGAAGGAAAAGTGGTTAGATGCCCAAGAAGTGTGTCAGCTGTTGGGAATTAACAAGCGTACCTTACAGAATTACAAGGATAAGGGCATATTAGCCTCGTCCTCTATTTTTAGGAAGAACTACTTTAAGTTTGCTGAGGTACAGCAGCTATTAAGCACAGGAACGTCTCACTTAAAACATCAACCCAATGCTCAGTAATAATCAAGAAGAAATTGCACAATACAAGGCGGCACTCACGCGCCTTCAAGAACAAATAGCCTTTATTCAGGAACACTTCCGACCCTTAGTAGGTGGGGAGTTATACCTCAATGGCGAGAAAGTCTGTGAGCTACTGCATATCACCAAAAGAACCCTACAGCAATACCGTGATGATGGGCTTTTTCCTTATATCCAAATTGGTGGTAAAATTCTCTTTAAACAAAGTGATATTCTAAAGATTTTGGAGGCTAACTATTAAGAAATAGCTCCTTTTTTTATCTTTAATAGCTATCTTGTAAGATTTCTCTTTATCCTAAACTAACAAAAAATCTATCTGTAAGGTCTTTCTTTTGCTTCTTTTCTTTCTCAAAGAAAAGAAGGTCGTGAGCCACGACAGGCAATTAATAGCACTGACAAGCAGTCATAAAAAATGCTTGTCAGTGTTGTTGTTTATACAGCTAAGGGTTGTGTACGAAAGTCTTTGAGGTTGAGGAAAAAGCCTCTGTAAGGAGTGAGCCCTTCTCTGAACAAGTTCCAAAGTAGAGTGCTTCCCATTTGTGAAAGGGTGGCGTTAATGAACAAATCTTGCTTGGTTAAGGCTTCGGCAAGGGAGCAACTTGGGGTATTGTCATTCTGCTCGGATTGTGTTAATAGTTCTCCAAAGGCTTGGGTAATAGTAGGCAGGGTGTCTATGGGAGTAAAAGTATCGCTATGAGGTTGCTCAATGGCTTGTAAAGTACCTAAAATCACTTGTCCTGAATGGGTGCTGTTGCCAAAATCTAACCAATACTTAGGGTTGTTGTGGTAGTGGTGAGCTCGCTCTAAATAAGTGAGTACTTCCCCAATGTCAAAGCGTGCCTTTGCGCTATCTACAGACGAAAGGTAAATACTTCCTCTCATTGTTTCTTCTTCAAAGGAAAAGGTCTCAGTGCTGAATAGCTGTGTTTGCGCTCTCCAATCTGTACCAAAAAAGCGATTGATACGGCTTATTAGGGCAGTGGATTTGTACATTCCTAACTCACAAGCCGAAAAAAGCTGTCTGCCGAGATTGGCAGGGCTTACAAGGTCGTTGTCCCAAAGGGTTACCGATAACCCTGCGTGTCCTAAAGCAACCAAAGCATGGTTGATACGTGCTAAAGCAGTGGCTACTTGCGAGCCTGTGCCTCCTGCTCCTATCAGATGTACTTTAATAGGATTGGTAGCGTTGAGCAAAGTAGTATCAGTAAAATGTACCCGCTCTTTGTGTGTTTGGACTGAGGTGATGAAAGGGTTGAGGGTGTTTGTACTCTGTTTCATTGTTATAGGATTTGTTGTAAGGTGAGGTGATTGGGATTGAGCAGTTCGCAAGGAAAAGGCTTATTACTTTGAGTGAGTTTCTGCCAAAGGGTTATTAAGGGTATTTTGGTTATAGGATATGAGCCTAATTGATGAGAAAAATAGCTATTGAAAAAATAATCTTCCCATTGGGTGATAAAGTCTTCTAAGCAAGAGGCTTTACGCTCATTTACCTGCACTGACCCCATACACACATTGCCATTTTCATAGATGTTGAAAAAAGGCGCATAGCACAGAGGTGTATTAAGGTGTGGCTTTTGGTTTTTGGCTAAGGCATATATCCAAAGGCTCTTGGGGGTAGCTTTCCACAACAGAGGAGGTATACTTACTTCTTTGCTTTCTATAGCGAGGGAGGAAGCAAAAAACAACTGCTTTTTTTGTGTTTTAGAGTACCAAACAGCCTGCCCCTCGCCTTTATGGGATAGATGGAGCACCCTGCGAGGAATAATACCTTTGGGGACTAAAAAGGCTTGTGCTTGCTCTTTTTGGCAGGTGAGCGTTTTGGCAAGTGCTTGCGCTTGGTCGAGGGTAAGCGGTTGTGCGCTTGTAGGGTTACCATTGCTATCAAGGTGTAAGTACTCTACATAACTCTGTGGGTTGTAGCGGTTACTATCTTCGTAAAAAACAAGTGCTGATGTAGGGCGATATACTTCCCCTACTTCTGGGGTGAGGTCTGTGTATTTCATTTTAAATGCGGTTTAAAAGGGTTATAAGTTTGGTTAAGAGAGGAAAGAAACGCTGTTCAAAATCAAAGTTAGCAGGGGGTGTTGTGCTGTTGAAATGTTTGTAAATGGTAGGGAGTTCTATCTCACTACATTGGGAGTATTCTCCATTGAGCCAATCTAAAAGATAGGTATGGAATAGGTCGCTTTGGTCTTCATAGACAAAAGATAGGTATTTCTCTACCTCAAAAAGTTCTTCTTCACCTTGCTCATAGCCCTCTGCTCTGTGCAAATGGGTATAGATAGAGTGGTTAGGAAAATCCTGCCACAAGGTATAAAAGGCTTGTGAGAGGGCAAGGCATTCGGCTTCTAAATCATTCTTAGGAATAAATCGGTCTATACGCCTTTGAAAAAAGTCTAAATGGCAAGGGTTGCGTATCTTTTTGGAAAGAATAGTACCTATTTGTTGTGCCTGCTTTAAAAGGTGCAGGAGGTGGTCTCTTTCTGCTATTTCTTCATAGTCTTGGCTAATACAATCTTGCAACATTTCATAGGCATAAGCCACAAAACAATCTTCTTGTACATAGTTTGCTATAAAAGTACGTTGGTTTAGGTAGGCATATACCGATAAAAATAGTTCATAAAGTGGTTTGTTTTTATGTACTTTCAGAAGTCTATAAAGCGGTTGCAGAGGGACAAAAAACACTTCGTTAGGCAAATAAAAACGTTCTTCGCAAGAGAAAAAAGCATCGCTATTGGGGGCTTTCAATACTTTTAGTTCACAGAAAGTACCTTTGGTATCTCTCTTTTTGATTTGCTCTTGGCTGTAAGAAAGGGCTAAGGCAATCCCACAAGAAAGGTCGTACTGCTCTATGGGAAAGGGAGTAAAGCCGTAATGGTCTGCCATTTGAGCAAGGGAACACTTGAGAGTGGTTTTTAGCTGTGCCTGCTCCTCTCCACTAAAAATGATGTGCTTGCTTGAATGATACACTTTAGGAGGAAAGGTCGTTTTTAGAAAACCATTGGCAAAAGAGTTTTCGGGGCTACTTGTTGCTGTTCTTGACGTATCTGTGAGCGGTCTTTGGGGCGTTGGACTGCTTTGGAAAACTCTCTTAACCTGCGGTAGAGTTCTCTCTGTGCTTCGCTTTGTATGGGTGCGAGGGTTTGTTGGGATTGCTGTTGCATACATTTTTAGTTTGTTTTTAGTTTTTGATAATGTTTGTAATTTTAGCTATAAGCCTTGTTTTAAGCTGTTTTACAAGGCTCATAGCTTTAGAATTAGTAGAGATTTAGCCTTTTGTACCCATTGTGATTTGTAGGGGATAGACAACGCTGTCTCCCTCTACGTAAGGTGTGCCTGCTTTGGCATTGGTGAGCAGGGGGTAATGGGTGCTGTAAAAATTCTTGACTTGCTCTACTGACCACGATGGATTAGGGTCGGCAAGGTGGATAGTTTGTCGGTTTTCTTCAAAGACAAACATTCTTTTCAGTTGGGTAGCTATGAGCATAACAATACTTTTTTTAGGGGTTAATACTTATTCTTCAAACAATGTAGGGGCAAAGTGTGTGGATAGTTCTGACCTTTTTTTGCGGATTTTATCGGCATAGTTAGGGAACTCATCGGGAGGAGGTAGTTTTGACCACGCTTCTCGGTACTTGCCCTGCGCTTCTAAATCAGCTACTTTTTTCATAGCCTCATCGTATTTCTTTTGTTGTTTCTCGGCTTTTTCTTTCTCCATAGCTGATTGCCTTTGGGCTTGCTTTTGCGCCTCGATGTACTGCTCCATATTCACAAACAGAGAGGAGGTTTCTTCTAAGGGTTGGGTGATGCTTTGAAAAAAGCCTGCATCTAATTCTTCGGCTGTACCTCTAAGTACTAAGGGAGGCAAAAGGTGCTTGGCAGGGTCTGAGCATTGTTCATTCTCAAGCAATACCGATACAACAAGCTGGCTATTTGCTTCTTGGGTTATGACTAAGTGCAGTTTGCCTTGTATGGCTAACTGAGCAATTTGATTGAAAAAATGGGTTTCCATTGGATACTTCGTTTTTAAATTAATACTTCTTTTTTATATCCTTATCTTTTAAGGGGCTTTTTTGATAGTGTTTTCAGTGCGATAACTCACTGTGTAGCCGTTTGCCTTTACGATAGCTTCTAAGGCTCGTCGGGCTTTGAGGGTAGCCTCTCGGTCTTGGTCGCTAAGGTTCATAAAGTGCAGTGGTTCAAAAGTTCGGATGATTATCCCTATATAGGACAGGGCTTGGGTGTCGGTTACTAAGGGCTGTTTGAGTGTGTTCATTAGGATACTCTTTTTTAGGTTAAACTACTTCTTGGGGTTCTATCTCAAACTCAATGCTTCTTTTGCTACATTGGGTTTGGTCGTACCATTGCAAGTTGGTTAGGTCGTCTTGGGTAAAGGGTAGCTTGTACCGCTTGCAATAGGCTTTTATCACTTCGATTGCTTTGTACTTGCTTGTGCATACTTGCATAAGGACACAGCTACTCATATAGTGCCAGCTATCAGTCTTATAGACTAAGTAAACGCTTTCCATAGGCTGTTAGGTTTTATTAAGGGTTGAGTTTTGGGCTTCTTTGAGTTGCTTTAGTTTAATATATAAGTCCTGCCAATAGGCTTTTAGCCTCTTATCTAACGCCTTGTGAGTGTTGTCAGTATGCTTATAGCCTCTAAAGCTATCGGCTTGCGCTAAGGCTTTATCAAGGTCGGTTACCTCTATAGGAGCACCATTGAGGTCTGTTATTATCATTTTTCAAAGGTTTTAAAAAGTTCATCAAAACGGATGTCATCTGTCCAATACTCATCGGAAGAGTATTTTCCATAGGCTTTTATATAGAAATCATCGTATCGGGTAAATACGCTTCGGTAAATATCCAAACGGCTTTCAGGCGTATTGAAAGAGGCTAATTCCTCCTCAGTGAGTTCCACAAAAGCCCAAGTACGTTCTTCCAAAAAGGATAAATCGGGTTGTTCCTCATCGCTGAGGGTATAAAAATCGGTTCTTGCCTCATAGAAACTAAGGTTTACAAAATCGGGGTCGCTCTTTAGGGTAGCTACTTGTTGGGCTACTTTTTTCACTTTCTCAAGCCATTGCTCGGTAAGGGTGATAAGGGCAAAGTCGCAACTATCCCAATCGCTATTGGTATACGCTTGTACCAATAGGTGTGTTGTAGGTATTTTGCTGATATTCATTTTCTGTCCAATTTTAAAGGGTTATACATTTAGAAAGGCAAATCGTCCTCGTCTTCCTCTGCGACTTGCCCTGCTGTGACTTGTGGCTTTGGCAAAGGTGTTATAGCATTTGCGTTATTTGTCTCACTTGCAGAGGTATTAGGTGTTACTTCTGCTTTCTTGCTAAAGTGGAATTTGATTTTGGAGGTGTGAAAGTTCAAGCCTGCTTGAGGTTCTCCCTCACGATTGAGCCACGCTCGTGCCGATACTCGTCCTTCCAATTCAACTAATGTGCCTTTGGTAAGATACGGAGCAACCCCCGTACTGAGCCAATAAGCACAGTCAAAAAAGGAGGTTTGTTGTACGTTTTCACCTGCTTTGTTTCGGTAATTGTCGTTCACTGCTACAGAGAAATTAACGACTTGTTTGCCATTTGATAGGGTTTGCACTTGTGCATTTTCGGTAAGTCTTCCTACGATATTCATAAGGGTTCTATTTGTTATTAGGTTACTAAATTTCTACTATTTGGTCTATGCGCCCATAAAGATAGGCACGGAGGCTGGTGCGGTCGATAGCATAGTATTCATACCAAGTATTATACTGCTTTACAATGAACTTTTTCAGTACATCGGAAAAGTCAAATCGGTAGCCCAATAAGGGGATAGCATTTCTGAAAAAGCAGTTACTATTGACCGCTTGGGTAATCCAATTTTTCTCTGTTCGGGTGAGTTTCTCTCCGCTATTGAGTTTTACACGGAGCTGATAGACTTGGCAGTCTTTCAGATGTTCTAAGGGGCTTATTTCGTGAGACACGAATTTGGTTGCGATACAGGGTTCTTTTTTCATCTTGTTGCATTTTAGGAGTTTTATGCAGCTTTACGGCTTTTTTGGACACGATACGCACGATTTTTGACTTTTAGGTTGTCTTTTTGAAATTTTTTATTCGACAATGGGAGGAAAAGCGGTATTCGTTTCAAAAAACAATCTGTAAGAAGCGGCATTTTTCTCATATTTGACATTTTTTTTATTCGCTTAAAGGTCGGAATGAGCTGGTTTCGTTTCGAGTGCCATAAAAGGTCTGTGTTTAGCTTCTGCAAGGTTTTTCAAAAAAATACTACCCGCAGGACAACGGACAAGGGCTGGAGATTTTTTTGAAACCCCATCGGGCTTGACCTTGCAAGAAGCGTTAAGAACACAGAAATACCTTTGCACTCGAACAACGAACCGCCATTACGTGCCTTAAGTGTTTAAAACAGGGAAAATAGGTAAGTCTTAATGACGTATTTCTATTTGTGACAAACGAATACCCTTTTCCTTATTTGTTGAAGTCTTTTTCTCTTCTAATAGCTTTCTGTAAGGCAACAAAAAAATCCATTGACACATCTCTTTTTGAAATGTTATCAATGGATTTTAATTCTAAGAAGAAATTTGTTAGTTAGCCTATCTTTAAATTCTTTAATCGTTCGGCAGCAATTTCCATATCCTTGCTAATTTTCTCATTGGTGATTTTAGCATAAATCTGGGTGGTTTTGATATTCTTATGTCCCATCATCTTGCTAACGCTTTCCAAGGGAACCCCTTCTGTTAAGAACAGAGTACCAAAGGTATGGCGTGCCCAGTGAAAGGAGATAGGTTTTTCACGAATGATGTTACAATCTTTCATCATCTTTTTAATCAGGAGGTTGCAATTAGCATTGGAGGGTGTAGGAAATAGTGCCTCTGTACGAGTTGTACCCTCATATTTTTCAATAATTTTCTCGGCTATATCCAACAAACGTACATTACAGGGCACATCGGATTTCTGACGTCGTTTGATAAGCCATTTGTTGCCGTCAAAGAACGATTGTAAGTGACTTTTCTTGAGCTGTTTGATGTCAATATACGAAAAACCTGTAAAGCAACTAAACACAAATAGGTCCCGTACTAATTCAGCAGAAGCACTCTTAGGGTGATATTGTAAAAGAGTTTCTACTTCCTCTCTAAGCAAATAGCCTCTATCTTTCTCCTCCATAGAACTTATATAATTCTTAAAAGGATTGCGATAGATAATACCCTTGTCTATAGCTATTTCTACCATTTTACAAAGGGGCATCATATAAACCCATATTGTGTTGTGAGTAAGACTTTTATTGACTCTAAGATAGAAGTCAAAATCGTTGATAAAGTCTTCTGTAAGCTCTTTGAAAGAAATATCACTTCTACGGTATTTGTACTGGATAAACTCGCTCAAATGAGTGTATACATTTTCGTATTTATTAAGTGTTCTCCAACTTCTAACACCTTTTTCTACCATCAAAGCAAAGTCCTCTTTGAACTTCTCATAGACTTTTAGCAAGGAATCTTCCATTACTCCTATACCTAGGAAAGTGGCTTTTAGCTTCTGAGCAGTAACCACTCCCTCGTACTTCATCAGCTCCTCATAATGAGTAACCATACGTGAGCGGATCTCTTCCAGCTTTCTGTTGAGTTGGGTAGCTTCCTCTGTTTTACCTGTTACTCTGCCGTATTTCAAATCCCATTTCTGTGGAAGGATTTCAAGTTTTGTACTAAACTGAGCTACTTGATTGTCAATGGTAATACGCCCCATAATAGCAACCTTACCGTTCTTCTTTGGGGCATTCTTTTTAAGGTAAAACAATACCTTAAAGGTTGAGCGTTTTACTTTTTTCATACTCTAATTTTTTAATTTGCGAAAGTACTTTTTATCAAGTTACTGTACAATATGAAAAAAGGTGTAAAACACTGAAATATAACCTACTAATGAAAATATTTTTTCAAGTCATTAGGTAACGATTTAGAAACCTAATTTTGAAAAAACCTGTCCAAATCGTCTAAGACTCTGTCTTCTCTTATCTTCCTATCAAAAAAATAATCCTCTTTGTATGAGTTAATTACATTATTTTTTGTAGTTTTGCATTTTAAATTAGCTTTTGTGGCAAAAGTGCAAGAAGAGCTTCATTCTCCTGCTTTTGGGAAAGATGAAAGTATATTAAATATATTGAAAGAAAAGTTGAATTTTTATGAAGACATAGCTTCTGTTTTCTATTTTATTTATAGGGAGGATAGTGTGAAATATCTGGAAAAAAGAGCCCTGATATTGGATAATTTGACTCCTATAGAATGTGTTGCCACAGAAGAGTTGGTACATAGATTACGAGAAGCATTGTTGAGATATCCTTATTAAAAATACTATGGAAACACTTTATACGACACGCCTTTTGCTTCGGGGGTGGGAAGTTACTGATGCTGAAGCTTTATACGTACAAGCGCACAATCCTATTATAGGCAAGATGTGCGGCTGGATGCCTCACAAAAGTGTAGCGGAGAGCCGAGATATTATAGAAAATGTACTTCGCAGCCCTCGTTCGTTTGCTATTTGTTTGCCTGATAACACGGTTATTGGTAGTGTGGGATTGCTTTTGCAGGGCGAGAGTAGACTTGGGGTAGGTGAAAATGAAGCTGAAATAGGCTATTGGATTGGAGAAGACTTTTGGGGTAAAGGCTATGTTACAGAAGCTACCCAAAGGGTAGTGCAATACGCCTTTGAGCAACAGCATTTTAGTAGATTATGGGCAGGTGCATACAAGGAGAATGTAGCCTCACAGCGAGTACTTGAAAAATGCGGTTTTGATTATCAATGTACTATTGAGGACTTTTTGATGCCACTTACAGGAGAGAGGCATACGATATTGGTATATACATTAAAAAACAATTAATTGCATTGATATGCAAAGTATGTGAAAGGGTTATAGCCTTTTTGAGACTGTTGCCTAATGAGTGAAATGACTGTGAAGAGCCTATTAAAGAGATAGAACAGTTAAATAATTACCAGAGTTGGTGATTTAGTTAGTAATTAGAGAAGCCTGAAAAGCATTAATTATTGCTTTTCGGGCTTTTTTGTTATAGGAGGTATGTAGCTTTAGGGGAGTTTTTTTTAGAGAGTTATGTTTGAGAGGGAATGTTGTGGTAAAAATGCAATGTTTTGCGGGATTTGTTGCGAAAAAAATAATAATGTATTTGTGCGTGAAATGGCTGATAATCAGAAGGATGATGTTTATCCTTCGTTTATAGTTCGTTTATAGTTCGTTCTTCGTTCGTTTGAGATTTGTGGTAGTTGGGGTGAATGCAATTGATTATTAGGGGATTATGATATTGTAAGTGAAGAAAGTGTAGGTTGAAGAATTATTAATGAAAGGGGAAAAAGATTGCGTTTTTGGCAATGGGATAAAGGGTGTGGAAAAGGGGAATAAGGACAAAAAATAGTACTTAATTTGTTAGTTTGGTAAATAGGTTGTACTTTTGTGCGTTCAAAAGAAGAGATATAAATGCACGAGACACAAAATATAGAATACAAAAGCTCTTGGCGTGATGAATATTTGAAGTGGATTTGTGGATTTGCCAATGCTAATGGGGTACTATCTTTATTGGTAAAAATGATAATGGGGAAACGGTAGGAGTGCCTGATGCGAAGAAACTATTAGAGGATATTCCTAATAAGGTAAGGGATGTATTGGGTATTTTGGTTGATGTGAATATGCACGAAACTCCGCAAGGAGCTTATCTTGAAGTAGAGGTTGAACCGTATCCTAATCCGGTGAATTATAAAGGGCAATATCATTACCGCAGTGGTGCTACCAAGCAAGAATTAAAAGGAGTGGCATTGGATAAATTTTTGTTGCAAAAGCAAGGGAAACGTTGGGATAGTGTACCTATTCCTAAAGTGAAAATTAGTGATTTGAAACAAGAAACCTTAATGTTTTTCCGTGAGAGAGGTATTAGAAGCAAGCGTTTGCCAGATAGTATTTTGCCTGAAAATGCTGAACAGCTTTTAGAAAACTTAAATCTTATAGAAGAAGGCTATTTAAAACGTGCTGCAGTATTGTTATTTCACCCTAATCCGGAGAAGTTTGTTACTGGAGCTTATGTTAAAATAGGCTACTTTCAGCGAGAAGCTGAGCTGGCGTTTCAAGATGAGGTACATGGCAATCTTATTGAACAAGTAGAGAAAACAGTTGAATTGCTTTTTACGAAATATATAAAGGCTTTTATCAGTTATGAAGGTATTCATAGGGTGGAAACTTATGAGTATCCTAAAGAAGCTGTGAGAGAGGCACTGCTTAATGCTATAGCACATAAAGATTATTCAGGCTTAACCCCTATACAAATAAGAGTATATCGTGACAAATTAATGATTTGGAATGAAGGTACTTTACCTGAGAATTGGACATTAGAAAAACTTTTGGAGCCGCATTCTTCACGTCCGTACAATCCAGATATTGCGAATGCTTTTTTTAGGTGTGGTTATGTAGAATCTTGGGGGAGAGGCATCAGTATAATGGCAGAACTTTGTGAAGCAGAAGGGCTTTTGCGTCCTTCTTATACAGTAGAAGGTTCGGACTTTTGGATTGAGTTTAAAGACCTTTTTAATGAGGTCGAATTGAAGCAAAGAGGACTGAATGAAAGGCAGATAAAGGCATTGTTCTTTGTAAAAGACAATGGCAAAATTACAAATAAAGGGTATATGGAGCTCAATAAAATATCTAACAGGACAGCTACTTATGAACTGAAAGAGATGGTTGAGAAATATAATATTTTTAAAATATTAGGAGCAAGTGTGAGTAGGCATTATGTTCTAAAATAATCCTAAAAAGCCCGCAGAAAAAAGGTTATTGCCCGCAAAAAGCCCGCAAAACCTATTAAAAGCCCGCAAAAATATTTTTTATATAATGAAAAAACTTTTATTAATTACAGCTTTTGCCTTGGTAGCTACGGCTTGCCAGCAACCTAAAACAGCCGAAGGAGATAGTACACTTCAGCTTACTTATTCAAACTTGGTAGATGCACCTACCCAACAACAAGTGCGAGAAGCCCTTGTGGAGGCAGGGGTATCGGCAACTAATGTTGATGCTTTTTTGGAGAGCGTAAATCTTTTTAACCAAACTGTGGGTAATAAGGCGGGTTTGGCACCCAAAGGCTTTACTACTATTAATGGTTTGCAGCCTAAATATGATGAGGTAGCCATACAAAAAAAATGGATGGATAAGTATCAAACTTTTCAGGGGTATAATTGTAGGCTAACTTCTTTTACTTTATTACGTGATTTGGTTGGCTTTAATGCTGATACAAAGCTTAATAAAGAAGAAGATGAGGTGCTTTTTATAGATAGAGAGTCTTTAAATAATGCTCCTAAAAAGTATTTTACAGCGCAAGAAGAAAATAATTTCTTTACTCTTTTTACAGAAGTGCCTACCACTAACACTAAAGAAATGGAAGCGCACTTGCAAAGGTTACAACAGGTGTGGAAAGAGCGAGGCATAGAGTTTCGTTATAAAGGAGACCCTGCTAAAGCATCGCTTATTTCGGTAGTTTTTCACTCACAGCTTTCCCCAGAAGAAAACTTCCTTTTTGTAGGCCACGTAGGGGTATTGGTGCCCTTTGAGGGTAAGTTGCTTTTTGTTGAAAAATTAGCTTTCCAAGAGCCTTATCAAGCAATAATATTTGCCAATCGGACTGAACTTAGTGATTACTTAATGAACCGCTATGATGTGGAGTGGAATCAGCCAACGGCTATTCCGTTCATTATGGAAAATGATGCTCTGCTAGAGGGGTATAGACCTAATCCGTACAAAGAAAAAAGTAATTAAATTTTTTAGTCTGCTTTTTTTGCCGTACCTTTGCCTTGATTTTCTAACCTATTATCCTTTAACTAAGGGCTATAGTATGCTGATACCTAATACTTTTAATATAAAAGCAGAAGCTGATACCTATCTTGCTATCCGCTCGGAAAGAGAGTTGATAGAGGCTTTGAAACAGTACTCTAATCCGTTTGTGTTGGGTGGAGGAAGTAATATGCTGCTTACCACAGATGTGACACAGCCTGTTTTTCATATACTACTGAAAGGGATTACCATTGTTAAAGAAACAGATGATGAAGTATGGCTTAAGGCACAAGCTGGGGAGAATTGGCACTCTTTTGTAATGCATAGTTTAGAACAGGGGTATGGAGGATTGGAGAATTTGGCTCTTATTTACGGTAATGTGGGCACCGCACCTGTGCAGAATATAGGAGCTTATGGGGTAGAGATTAAAGATGTTATGTATAGCTGTGAGGCAATAAATGTACATACCCAAGAGAAGCGTATATTTACTACGGGTGAATGTGATTTTGCTTATCGTGAATCTGTTTTTAAAGGTAAAGAAAAGGGGAATTACATTATTACAGCAGTCACTTTTAAATTAAGCAAACATAATCACCACTTGCATACCCAATACGGTGCTATACAAGAAAAACTTGCAGAGAGAGGGATTACACAACCAACTCCTAAACAAGTGGCTGAGGTAGTGATAAGTATAAGAGAAAGCAAATTACCTAATCCTGCTGAATTAGGGAATAGTGGTAGTTTCTTTAAAAATCCTATTATACTTACAGATGAATACCAGAAGCTACAACAGCAGTACCCAGATATGCCCTCATATACTGTAGATGTTACTCATACTAAAGTGCCTGCAGGTTGGCTTATAGACCGCTGTGGCCTTAAGGGGTATAGACAAGGAGATGCAGGTGTACATACCCACCAAGCCTTGGTGCTGGTAAATTATGGTAAGGCTACAGGACAAGAAGTTTTGGCTCTTGCCTACTATGTTAAGGAAGAGGTAGCTAAAAAGTTTGGTATTACTTTAGAATTTGAAGTGAATATCTTTTAACCTCTTATTTCTTATCTGAAAAGAAGATGAATATATCAATCGTTATACCCCTGCTGAATGAACAAGAATCACTGCCAGAGCTTTATGCGTGGATAGTGAGGGTGCTAGGTGCACACCAATATTCATACGAAATTATTTTTGTAGATGATGGAAGTACTGATGGCTCATGGCAGGTAATTAGAGAGCTTGCTATAAAAGACAATAAGATACAAGGAATACGATTTTTGCGCAATTACGGCAAATCGCAAGCCTTACACGCAGGTTTTAAGCAAGCACAAGGGGATGTGGTAATAACTATGGATGCAGACTTGCAAGACAGTCCTGAAGAAATACCTGCCCTTTACCAAATGATAACTGAAGAGGGATATGATCTTGTATCGGGGTGGAAGAAGAAGCGCTATGATTCTGTTTTAGCAAAGAATTTGCCTTCAAAATTATTTAATTGGGCAGCTCGCAAAACTTCTGGACTTACTTTACATGATTTTAATTGTGGGCTTAAGGCTTATCGAAATGAGGTGGTAAAGAATATAGAAGTATCGGGGGAGATGCATCGTTATATTCCTGTACTGGCAAAGAATGCTGGATTTGGAAGGATAACAGAAAAAGTAGTGCAGCACCAAGCAAGAAAATATGGGGTAACGAAGTTTGGTATGAATAGGTTTGTTAATGGTTTTTTAGACCTTATTACTATTAGTTTCTTATCGCATTTTGGGAAGCGACCTATGCATTTTTTTGGGGCATTGGGAGTGCTGATGTTCTTTATAGGATTTTTGTTTGCTGCTTATTTGGGTATTGACAAGTTATTTATCAATCCGAATGGTAGGCTTATAGCTAATCGGCCTCAGTTTTATATTGCACTTACCACAATGGTAATAGGTACACAACTTTTTATAGCAGGCTTTTTGGGTGAGATCATTTTAAAGACAAAAAGTAATGAGGAGCGCTATAAAGTACGAGAAAGAATAGGAGATGAAGTATTGTAATTACATACAATATAATAGAGAATAGATAGTTTTCAGTTATAGTTGAAGCAAAATATAAATATAATGAATCAATTAAAGATATTTAATTCATTAACCGGAGAGAAAGAAATTTTTAAGCCTTTACACGAAAATAATGTAGGGATGTATGTATGTGGACCTACTGTGTACAGCAATGTACATTTGGGCAATGTACGTACATTTATGTCGTTTGATTTTGTATATCGTACGCTGAAATTCTTAGGGTATAAAGTGCGCTATGTGCGCAATATTACAGATGCGGGGCACCTGACTGATGATGGCGATGTGAATAATGACCGCTTTGTAAAGCAATCGCGATTGGAGAAACTTGAACCTATGGAAATAGTACAAAAATATACTGTGGATTTTCATAAGGTATTACAGATATTTAATCTTTTGCCTCCTACTATAGAGCCTACTGCAACTGGGCATATATTGGAACAGATACAGCTTACTGAAAAACTACTTGCTGATGGTTTTGCCTATGAAAGTAATGGTTCGGTATATTTTGATGTATTAGAATATAATAAACGCGGGCTTAATTACGGTGAGCTTTCGCGTAGGAATATAGAAGAACTTTTTGCTAATACCCGTGATTTGGACGGGCAAGGAGAGAAGCGTAACCCTCAGGACTTTGCACTATGGAAGAAGGCATCGCCTGCACATATTATGCGCTGGGCATCGCCTTGGGGAGATGGGTTCCCTGGTTGGCACTTAGAATGTACAGTGATGAGCACGAAGTACTTGGGCAACCAGTTTGATATTCACGGAGGTGGTATGGACTTGAAGTTTCCGCACCACGAATGTGAAATAGCACAAGGAAAGGCAGGACATGGGGAGAGCCCTGTGCGCTACTGGATGCATGCTAATATGCTTACGATGAATGGGCAACGTATGAGTAAATCGACGGGGAATTATATACTGCCTATGCAACTTATAAGCGGGGAAAATACTTTCTTTGAGAAACCTTTTGCCCCAGCTGTAATACGTTTTTGCTTTATGCAGGCTCACTATCGTAGTGTGCTTGACATTTCGAATGAGGCTATGCTTGCTGCTGAAAAAGGTTTTAATAGGCTTATGGAAGCTGTAAAAACATTGAATGAAATGTCTACTGATTTAGAGCACCCAGGTCCCCTTTCGTATGAAATTGATCAATGGAAACAAAAATGTTATGATGCCCTTTTAGACGATTTTAATTCACCTATCCTCATAGCTCATCTTTTTGAAATGGTAAAATGGATAAATAGTGATGAGAAGATTTCGGTAGGAGAGTTACGTGAATTAAAGGACTTGATGAATGCCTTTGTGTATGATGTGCTTGGCTTGCAAAATGAGCAGCAAACAAGTAATAGCAATGATAAGCTGGATGGAGTGCTGCAACTACTTATCAATATGAGGATGGAGGCTAGGGCTAATAGAGACTGGGCTTTGTCGGATAAGATTAGGGATGAGCTTTTGGCTTTGGGCATACAGCTTAAAGATGGTAAAGAAGGAACAAGCTATACAGTTAGTTAGTAAATAAGTAGATTTTTAATTGTCAATTATAATTGTTTAAGATAATGAGTAAAGGACCTATTTCTCAGTTTATTGAGAAGAATTTTTTGCACTTTAATGCAGCGGCTTTGGTAGATGCTGCTAAAGGGTATGAAACCCATATTACTGAAGGTGGGAAAATGTTAGTAGCCTTAGCGGGTGCTATGAGTACTGCCGAGTTAGGGATATCACTTGCAGAGATGATTCGTGCGGGTAAGGTAGATATCATTTCATGTACAGGGGCTAACCTTGAAGAAGATGTGATGAACCTTGTTGCACACTCACACTACAAACGTGTACCACACTACCGTGACCTTACCCCTGAACAGGAAAAAGAACTATTGGACGGACACTATAACCGTGTAACTGATACTTGTATTCCTGAAGAGGAGGCTTTTCGCCGTTTGCAAAAACACTTAGAAGAGGTGTGGCATAGGGCTGAAAGTAAAGGAGAGCGCTATTTTCCTCATGAATATTTATACCAAGTGGTGAAATCGGGGGTATTGGAGCAATATTATGAAATTGATCCTAAAAACTCTTGGATATTGGCAGCTGCTGAAAGAAATCTGCCTATAGTGTGTCCGGGATGGGAAGACTCCACTACTGGTAATATTTTTGCTTCAAACGTGATTAAGGGTAACTTAAAAGCTTCGACTGTAAAGAGTGGTATTGAGTATATGATTTATCTTACTGAGTGGTATAGAGCTAACTCGGGAGGTAAAGGAGTTGGTTTCTTCCAAATAGGAGGTGGTATAGCTGGTGATTTCCCTATTTGTGTGGTGCCTATGATGTATCAGGATTTGGAGTGGGAAGATGTGCCTTTCTGGTCATATTTCTGTCAGATTTCTGACTCGACTACTAGTTACGGATCTTATTCGGGAGCTGTGCCTAATGAGAAGATTACGTGGGGTAAACTAGATGTAGATACTCCTAAATTTATAGTAGAATCGGATGCTACAATAGTGGCTCCGCTGATTTTTGCGTATCTTTTAGATAAGTAAGCTTTTAGATAGTAGATAAAAAAGGAGGTAAAACACTTGGTGTTTTACCTCCTTTTTTTGTTTCTACCTTATGAAGAAGGCTTGCTTGGGTTGTTCTTTTCGGATAAAAATATAGCCTTGATGATAGACGCTGATATGGGCGGTTACTTTGCTGCTGGAAATAAGCTGTTGCCATAACTTTTTATTTGTCCCTTCTTGATGAATGTTGTTGATAATGAGTATGCTATCATTGTGCATATAGCTGAGGTAGGTGGTGGCTTGCTGAGTAGGGTGATTGATGAATAATAGCTGAGGTAAGGGAGTGGTAGAGAGATGGGGTGTGAGGGTGCAGTGATCCTTCGGTGGTATGAGTTTGCTTAGTGTAGGATCATCGGTAAAGATGGTTTTTATGCTAAAATAGCGGATTATTTTTAGCAGTAGTAGTTGTTGTTTTGTGGATAGGGTAGGGGTAGGGGCTATGAGCTCCTTTTTTGTTGCTAACTGCTTGTTATAAAGGCATTGGGTGACAAAAAGATATACAAAAGGAGAGTGCACGCCGTGCTGATTAGTTGATTTTAATAAGAATTGTAAATAGCTTTTGAATGACATTTTTTATTAGCAGATGAGCGGGTTATGAGTGCAAAGGTAATAAAAAATTAGGGAATTGGCAAATTTGTAAATTGGGATATAAACAGACCTACTATCCTTCGTTTATAGTTCGTTTATCCTTCGTTATTCGTTCGTTCAGGATAGGGGGAGGGTAAGGGGATGTTGGGGGGAATATTTTTTTTGTGAGAATTAAAAATAATTCGTACATTTGCCTGCTATGAACGAGATACTTGCTAAATATTTACCCGAGAACGCAGTGGCTCCTTGTTTTGAACTTATAAAAGCAAATAACATTTATTTGAGGATTGTGAATGAGCGAAAGACAAGGCATGGTGATTATCGGCAACTTCCCAATGGGCAACATCTCATCACGATGAATGCTACGGCTAATAAATATAGGTTTTTGATTACTTTTATTCACGAGGTGGCACATTTGGTGGCTTTTGAACGTTATGGGAGACTTATTAAGCCCCACGGTAATGAATGGAAATATACTTTTAGGCAGATGATGTTGCCTTTTATTGTGCCTGAGGTGTTTCCGCAACAGTTATTGGGGGTGTTACAGCGACATTTTATGAACCCAATGTCCAGCAGTGATATTGACCCTGTGCTGGCAATTGCTTTGAAGCAATACGATGCTGTTGGTAATGTGAGTTTTATATATGAAATTCCGATAGGGAGTACTTTTCGGATTAAGGATGGGCGTGTGTTCCGGAAGGGGCAAAGGCGGGTGAAGTGTTATGACTGTACGGAGCTAAGTACGGGAAAGAAATATATTTTTCAGCCTCATGCTGAGGTGGAGATTATAAAAGAGATGGTGTAGGGTAGGCGGTGAGGATACTGCTGCTGGGGAGAAGGATAACTTTTTTGTAATAAAAAAGAGCTTTATTCAAAAAAAAGGCATTATCTTTGCAGTCTCAAAAAAAATCATACTCAAAATGTACAAAATTATATTTTCGGATATTGATGGGACGCTTCTTAATGGGGAGCGGGCTTTATCTGAAAGAACTATTGAACAAGTAGGGGCCTTGAAAGAGCCTTTTATATTGGTATCGTCACGGATGCCGCGACAGATGTATCATCTACAAAAGGATTTGGGAGTGATGGGTTTGCCTCTTATTGCCTATAATGGAGGTTTGGTACTTAATGGAGATAAGGTGTTGCATTCGGCTGCTATTCCGCTTTCAATATTGGAGGAAGTGGTGGCTTTAAATGAGCAATTATTTGGTGGTGAGATACATATCAGTTTTTATTACAGAGATGAATGGTATGTGCCCCAATATGACCAATGGGCTAAGCGTGAGGAACGCAATACATTGGTATCGCCTGAAGTGCTTGCTAACGGTGAGGTGCTAACGAAATGGAAGGAGGCAGGACATGGAGCTCATAAACTGATGCTAATGGGTGAAGAGGCTCTTATTGAGCGGATGTTTGGCTTACTGAATGAGAAATACGCCAATGTGATGCAGATTTATAGGGCAAAAGAGACATATATTGAGGTATCGGACATTAGTGTATCAAAACTTACAGGAGTAAAGATAGTGCTGGATGAGATTTATCATCTTTCATTGAAAGAAGCGATAGCTTTTGGTGATAACTATAATGACCTAGAGATGCTAGAGGGTGTGGGATGTGGTGTAGCAGTAGATAATGCACGCGAAGAAGTGAAGGCTGTGGCCAACCATATAACACTGCACCATAGTAAGGATGGGGTAGCAGAGTTTTTGAGACAGATAAAGGGTGACAAACTTTAATCATTAGACTATGGTAT
The DNA here is from genome assembly GCF_002999135.1 of Capnocytophaga sp. oral taxon 878. Lineage (NCBI taxonomy): Bacteria > Pseudomonadati > Bacteroidota > Flavobacteriia > Flavobacteriales > Flavobacteriaceae > Capnocytophaga > Capnocytophaga sp. oral taxon 878. Next base: position 1,143,346 of record NZ_CP027229.1, on the reverse strand, counting down.
ATTTATATATTTTAATTATTGCACAGCTCATTAATGGGCTATTTTTTTGGAAAGGTTATGAGAAGGCAGGCTATAAGGCTTGGCAAGCTTTTGTGCCTTTTTATAATACAGTTATCTTTTTGCGTATCATTTCACGTCCTTGGTGGTGGGTATTTTTGTTATATCTGCCTGTAATAGGGAATATTATGATAATAGTGATGACTTATGAGTGGTTACATGTATTTAACTATCGGAAGAAGCGTTATACACTTTTATCGGTTGTTACCTTGGGCTTATTTACAGCTTATGTGATGTATTTACCTAAGACTGTATATGTGGGTAAAGATGCGGATGTTATAAGGAAAAATGTATCGTCATGGGTGAGTGCTGTGCTGTTTGCCGTAGTAGCAGCATCGGGTATTCATACCTATTTTATTCAGCCTTATATGATACCAACATCGTCATTGGAAAAGACTTTATTAGTGGGGGATTTTCTTTTTGTGAGTAAGTTTCACTATGGAGTACGTGTGCCTATGACGCCACTATCACTACCTATGGTACATGATTCTATTCCAATAATAGGAACTAAATCATACATTAAGACGCCCCAATTACCTTACTTGCGCTTACCATCATTGCAGAAAGTAGAACGCAATGATATTACAGTGTTTAACTGGCCTACGGATACAGTGCGTTTTTTCAGGGATAATTCGGGTATACACGTAGATAAACCTATTGATAAAAAATCAAACTATGTAAAGCGTACAGTGGCTATACCAGGGGACGTGTTTGAGATAAAAGATGGTGATGTGTGGATTAATGGTAAGAAAGAGATTTACCCTGTGAGAGCAAAGCTACAAACTTCGTATATAGTGATTACTAAACCAAATATATTTAGTAGCACAGAAGAGTTTAGTGCGACAATGTATCATCAGTTTGGAGTTACAGACCCTTCGTATCAAGTAGCTAAAGATACTTATATTTTTACTTCGCTTACCAATGATGTAGCTAATGCGCTGGCAGCGAATAGTAGTATAGTTTCGGTAAGCAGGAATGTAAACAATAAAGGGTATAATCCTGCGATATTTCCGCATAGTCCTGCTTTTGCTTGGAATGAGGATAATTATGGACCTATTACTATCCCGGCAAAAGGTAAGGCAGTAGATTTAACAATTGAAAACTTGCCTTTGTACAAAAGTATTATAACTACTTATGAGCATAATATGCTGGAAGTGAAAGGAACAGATATTTATATTAATGGGCAGAAAGTTACGAGCTATACATTTGCTCAGGATTATTATTGGATGATGGGTGATAATAGACATAATTCGGAAGATAGTAGGTTCTGGGGATTTGTGCCTGAAGATCATATAGTAGGTAAGCCAGTATTGGTGTGGATGAGTATAGATAAATACCAGTCCGGTTTCAATAAAATACGTTGGAAGCGATTATTTACTACCGTGAATGGAGAAGGAGAGCCTGTGTCATACGGTTGGGTAGTGTTAGTACTTTTAGGTGGCTGGGGTGTCTATAGTTTGGTGAAGAAGAAGAAAGATAATAAAGCGACTTAAAGATGATAGAACAAGTGTTATTACATCCTACCTATTTTCCTTCAATAGCCCAATTTCATTTGTTATTGAGCAATCCTTGTATATTAGAGGTATCAGATAACTACCAGAAGCAGACATTGCGTAATCGCACTTATATTTATGGTGCAAATGGCAAACAAGCCTTGAACTTGCCTATCAAACATGTAGGAGGAGATACTGGTAGGCAGTTATTTAAAGATGTGAAAGTAGAAAATCACTTTGGGTGGCAGCGACTACATTGGAAGAGTTTAGAGACAGCTTATCGTACTTCGCCTTATTTTGAGTATTATGAGGATGATTTGGTACGTGTTTTTGAGAAATCATATACTTACCTATTGGATGTGAATATAGATACTATAGAGACAGTTTTAGCTTGTATGTTGGTACATATCAATTTTGATAGAACTACTACTTATGAAGCTGAACCAAAGTGTAAGGACTATCGTTACCTTAGTAGTGCTAAGAAAGAGTATCTAGTAAGTATGCCTGCTTATCACCAAATATTTTCAGATAAGTATGGGTTTATTCCTAACTTATCTGTTTTAGATCTTCTTTTTCATGAAGGACCTGATGCAGCATCATATCTGAAACAAGTGAGTTTATAGAGTATGTGTATAAAATAAAACTGTATAAAAACACATGATAGAATGTGTTTTTATACAGTTTTATTTATGTGTTTAGTATCCTAATGTTGTAGATATATTCAAAATAGATGTTGATTTATAGTGTTTTAAAGAATACTATATCTTGAAATAGAAGTTTGGCACGATATTTTCCTTATAATAGTTGAGGAGATGTTAATAAAGAACACATTCTTAATAAATCTCTTTTAATATTGGAGTTAGTAGTAGTATTTATATGCATTGTGAAAAAGGCTCTCTAAGGAATTAGAGAGCTTTTTTATTTAATACTCAACTATCGCAAATTGGTATTTGAAAGGATCAAGGTTTGCTACTAATTCAGAAATAAGGTTATTTCCTTTTGTTAAATAGAAGTCAGAAAAGTTTGCAAATCTTTCTTGTAAAGTTCCATTAGGAAACAGTTCTGTTTGCAAGGTAGTGATACGTTCTAGTTCATTGGAGTATTTGCGTTTTTGAGCTTTTAAAAGGCGCTTTTCTAATATATCTAACCCCTTTAGCTGGCGTACTTCTTGTGCTTTTACTGCATTTAGGAAAGTAATATCAGTATGGAAAGCTAACTCATGCAAAGCAGTAAACTGTTGTTGTAACACTTCCCTTTGAGGAGAAAAATCAATAGGAAATTCACTTAGTTGTTGGGCTTTCTTATTTTTTAAATCATTAGGTGTTAAGAATAAATCATGTGTAGAGAGTTGTAATTTTTGTAATTTATCAGCTTGTAATTTTGATATAAGCATAGCTGAGTTTCGCAGCATTAACATAGGGAAAGGTACTTTTTCTGCTTTGAAAAAGCTTTTTAACTCCAACCAATAGGCTATTTCTCCTCCCCCCCCAATATAAGCTAAGTTAGGTAATATTATTTCTTGATAAAGAGGTCGTAATAATACATTAGGAGAAAATCTTTCAGGATATGTATGTAATTCTTCTAAAATACTTTCTTTTGAAAAACGAATAGTAGTGTCATGTACCTCAAAGCTATTGTCAGTACGTACTATTCGGTGTCGCCCATCTTTGGTAAGGTAAAATATATTTATCTCACGAGGATTTACTTGGATAGGGTAGTTTTTATCAATAATTTGCAGTTTATTTATTGTTTTAGTAACTTCTTTATGAGCTATACTATGTAGTAAATCATCTTCTATGTAAGAAATGAACTGTTGTTTCAAAGTTTTATCATTTCCATCAATTATTACTACTCCATATTCCTCAAAAAGAGCATTTACCAAGTAGCGAGTAGCTTCAGCTAAGTTGTTATTTTTTAGATAGCTATCATTAAAAAGAGTACGTAGGGCATCGGCATTCTTCCCTAATCCTATTGCTTTATCAAAGGTTTGGAATACAGCTTCAAGAGTATTGGTGGAAAAATTACCTATTGCTCCTTTTTGTTCACTATGCCAGCTAATTGTGCGATTACTAAGGTGGAAATGGTTAATTTCTTCAAAATCGTGATCTTCTGTAGCCATCCAATATACAGGAACAAAGTGGTAATCAGTATAGAAATCCGATAACTGTTTAGCAGTGTTAATTACTGATATAATCTTGTAAATAAAATAAAGATGACCAGTAAACAAACTTAACTGATGTCCTGTTGTAATAGTAAAGGTATTTTCCTTAGATAAAAGCTCTATGTTCTTTAACACTTTAGGTGTTGTTTTTACCTCAGCATACTGTCTTTTAAGACTTGCTACTAATGTATTGCGTTTTTGATCTGAAAAATCATATTCTTTCTCATTAATTTGCTTTTTGAATTGCAATAAGGAAGGAAAATTATTGTAAAAAGGGCACAATTTCTCCTCCTCATTTACATAATCAGTAATGAGTTTCGAGAAAAAGCGAATCTCTTTATAGGGTATATAGGTAGCAGTCATACTCCTTAATCTTCATCAATTGATGAGTCGTCAGGAATATCCAATCCTCCCACGCCTATATCATCATTTTCGTTATTCATAAAGTCATCGTCTTCGTCAAAGTTTTCCATAGTGTCTGCCAAGCGAGTACTTACTTTTACTAAATAGATAGTGTCATCAGTGCGTACTTCTAAGGCATCAACAGTTTCATTCTTTGCATTCTTAAAACGAATCACATCTGCATCAGTATACCCATCAGGGTATTTTTCAACCAGCATTGCAAGGATTTCATTGGTTAATTTGTTGTAATCAACTATAATACGCTTCATATTAATTAGTTTGTTTTTCGGCGGCTAATGTAAGGCAAATTTTATAATTACAAAATAAAAAACGTATTTTTTTTTATTTTGTACTATCTTTGCACCCCAATAACGCTTATTATACTTAAGGAAATTGATTATGAGTATACAATTATTTTATGCCGAAAACATTAGTGAAAATGCTTCAAATTACCTTTTTGGTAAAGAAGAAAGTCAGCATATTGCAAAGGTATTGCGCAAAAAAGAAGGTGATATTTTACATATCACCAATGGTAAAGGGCTTGTATTTATAGGGCAACTTTCCTTTGCTTCTCCTAAGCAATGTGAGGTTACAATTCTCAGTAATGAGTCTCTGCTACCACCTTCACCATATATACATTTAGTGGTAGCCCCTACTAAAATGAATGAACGTTATGAATGGTTTTTAGAAAAAGCTACCGAAATTGGTATCAATGAGGTAACCCCTATTATTTGTGAACATTCCGAACGTACTATTATTAAAACCGAACGTTTTGAGAAGATTATCCTTTCGGCTATGAAGCAATCGCTCCAATATTATTTACCTAAGCTAAATGCGCCTATTAACTCTAATATTTTTTTTAAGCAAATAGAAGATTCTTCTACAGCCAAGTATATTGCTCATTGTCAAGAGAACCAAAAAGTATTATTCTCACAAGCTATTAAACCTTCTCAGCAGCATATTACTGTACTTATTGGTCCGGAAGGTGATTTTTCTAGTAACGAAATAGAAAAAGCCTTATCTCTCGGATTTCAACCTATATCATTAGGAGATACCCGCTTGCGTACAGAAACAGCTGCAGTTGTAGCCTGTCATACCATTAGGGTTGTAAGTACAATGTTTTCTCCTGATAATCAATAATAGCTTTACATTGCAATAATATATCAGCGCCTATAATACCCTGTACTTCTGTAACTCCTATTTCAGCAAAAGCATTATTAATATGGCTCATATCTATCAAAAGTAAGGGGAGGTGATTAAAACCTACCTCCCCTACTTTTAAATAATTATCTTCCGAAATATGTGTATCTAAATGATTGGCACCTGCTCCTATAGCCTTTATTTCTGTTGTTTGAGTCTGTAATCTAAAATAAGATTCAAATTCTTTTCCTATACAAGTCTGTGAGGCTCCAGTATCTACAATAAACCTTCCTTTCACTTTATTTAACTTTACATCAGCTATTAAGTGTTGTGTAAGGGTAACTTCTAGTGGAATTAATTTATACCCCGCATTTTTAAGTAAGGCTCTTAATGCAGTCCCCATTTGCTTTTTACCTCGTTTACTATTTCTTTAATATTTTGTTCTTTAGCTTTAGGATAAATCAAGAGCACATCATCTCTATCCACAACAATGTAGTTCTTTAAGCCATCAATTACTACACATTTGTCTCCTTCAGTGCGAATAATGTTATTTTCAGCATCTTTTAACAGTACTCTAGCATTGATAACAGCATTTTGAAGCTCATCTTTAGGAGTTTTTTCATGCAAAGAGCCCCATGATCCTAAGTCGTTCCAATCAAAATTAGCAGGAAGTACATAAATATTGGTTGAAGGCTCTAAAATAGCATAGTCTACAGATATGTTTTCTGCTTGTGGATAAGCCTTCGCAATAAAATCTACTTCATTTTCGGTGTTATAGGTCTCATCTCCTCTTTCAAATAGCTCATACATTACCGGTTGATAGTTCTTGTAAGCTGTAAGCACAGTTTGCGTACTCCATACAAAAATACCTGCATTCCACAAAAAGTTCCCTTGTTTTAAAAACTCTTTAGCGGTAGGATAATCAGGCTTTTCACGAAACTGACTTACTTTCTTTATATCAGCTGTATTCTCTTTTTCGTACTGAATATAACCATAACCTGTGTTAGGAAATGTCGGAACAATACCCAAAGTGAGAATATTATCAGCTTTCTGTGCGGCATTAAAACAAGCAATCACATTATGCATAAATGCTTTTTCATCTTCAATCCACGCATCACTTGGGGCTACAATCATTACTGCATTAGGGTTCCGTTTGTTAATCTTCATTGCAGCGTATAGTATGCAGGGTGCAGTATTGCGCATACAAGGCTCTAAAACCAAGTTTTTCGGTAATATATTAGGAATTTGTTCTTCTACAAGATCTTTATACCGCTCGTTAGTAAGTATTAAGATATTTTCTTGCGGAATGAACTTTTGTAGGCGCGAATAAGTGCGTTGCAATAAAGTCTGTCCTGTACCTAGCATATCGTGAAATTGCTTAGGGTATTCAGTTGTACTTACAGGCCAAAAACGAGAGCCTACACCGCCTGCCATAATCACAGCAAAATAATTATTTACCATACTTGTTATATTTTATTAGTTTCTAATTTCTGTCAAAAATCAATTACATTTAAAAGACTTTTTGTCTTAATTTCTTTCTTTGCTGCTACTAGTTTGTTTTTGTTATCTATAAGCCTCTTTTCAATAGCAACAATTACAAACTTAAAAGTCTTATAAGGTTATTTATCTCTTATTAATTCCGAATTATACTTCAATTCCTTAGGATTTTCAGGATCATCAGTTACATCAAATAGCTGGTAAGTATTGCTATCCAATAGTAGCCAAGCAACAGTAGCATTCACTATTTGTGGTTGGTCAGGGTTGTCCGATACATCATTCTTTCTGTAAAGATGTATATATAGTCAAAAAGAAATGGTTTGCGAATTTATCAAACGGAAATTGAGAGTTAGAAGTGACTCTAACTCCTTTTTATAAGTATGTATATTATCAAAGAAATTCCTTATAGCATCTCGGAATTCTGTCTTGTTCCGATAGAAACCCGTATTGATTACTTTTTTTCGTAAGAATTTCCACAAGCGCTCTATTAAATTGAGGTTCGGAGAGTATGGAGGCAAGAAAATTTGCTTGATTCTATTATCTTCTACCCAGTTTTGAAGTTCTTTATTGTGATAGTAGCGAGCATTATCGGATATAATATAAATATTTTTAGCGTTTGGATGCTTTTTAAGAGCTAATTCGTAAAGTTCTTTTGTTGATTCTGCATTAACGCATTCACAATCAAGAGCTATTACATCTGTAACATCATAAGCATTAAGTAAACCATTAATATTCACTCTATCACGCCCACTAACTGTTGGTTGTTGAAACTCTTTACCTTTCTCTATCCAAGCATAAGTGGAACGGCTGTTGTGCGTAGGATGAACACCATCGGCAAAATACACCACATCCCCTTCTTCCTTTTCTTGAAGAATTTTAGAGAGTGCTTCAGCAAATAGTTTTTGTTTTAAAGGATCCGCTTCACAAGGCACTTCGGTTGTTTTCTTGTAGGAAAAACCAATTCTGTTAAGTAAATCAGCCATTCCTTGTGGAGTATAGGTAACTTCAAAAGTGTCTTTAACCCATTGAGATACTTGTTTTGCATCTGTATAAAGATGTGTGCGTAACTCTTGTTTTAAGGATTCTATTTGAAAAATATTAAGCAGACCTTGATAACCTCTATAACGATTCTCAAGGAGTTTATCTAGTCCTCCTTCAAGATATAAGGAACGATAACGATAAACAGTAGAAATGTCTATACCCAAGCAATCAGCAACAAAAATAGGAGTATTGCCCATAGAAAGCATCAAAATGCAGGTAACTCGGGCATAATCCGAGCGACCTTGCAAGTTGCGTTGGAGCTTTCTAAGTTCCTCTATTTCTGTTGGTGACACTGTTAGTTCCATAGACAATGCAAAGATAATAAATCTTTTATTTATTCGCAATCTAAATTTGTTTGACTATAAATCCCCTTCTCGTCTTTGTGATCTACTGCTATTAAAATATTATCTTTATCAATCTTATATAACGGACTATCCACTATCTCCGATGATTTTACTATCTTTTTTAACACATCCAGCTGCTCTATAAGTTGTTCTTTAGGCTTATTTTCGTCAGCTTCTACTTCTTTATAGTCAGAAATAGCAATTATTTCTCCCGATACAGCATCTAAAATCCGAATATCATCAGCATCCATCTTATTTACATACAAAGTATGATAAGTCTCAAACCTAATAGGCGACATATATCCTATCTGTATCTCATAGAACGATTTATTGTCAATAGTAAAATCATTAGTAAGCAGGCTAATACCTCTCTTCCCTCCCGAAAAGTTCGATATATACCTCTCCGCTTTTTGTGTAACCGATAAAGCTAATATCTTTTGTTCTGCCACTTCCAAGCTAATAGGCTCAGAGGCTTTCTCTTCATTATTTTGCGTAGAGAAGAAGTTACATCCACAAAGCAGTAGTCCACTTACAATTACTATTTCTTTTATAATATTCATTCTTTTACAGAATCTTTACCTTTGCTTCTTGCCCTCTATATTTTATTTAATATCAAGCACATCCTTCATACCGAATACTCCTTCTTTCCCTATAATCCATTCAGCAGCAAGCACGGCGCCAAGAGCAAACCCATTACGATTGTGCGCTGTATGTTTTATCTCAAGAGTATCTACTTCACTGTTATAGGTAATGATGTGTGTACCAGGCGTATTGCCTATCCTTTTAGCCTCAATAGGTATCTCATTTGCAGGTGCATTGCCTAGTTGCCACCCTGTGTAGTCTGTCTCAGCTATAATACCTTCTGCCAAAGTAATAGCTGTCCCACTGGGCGCATCCAATTTTTGTGTATGATGAATTTCCTCAATCCCTACCTTGTAATTATTGAATCTGCTCATCAGCTTAGCCAAAGCACTATTTAAAGCAAAAAACACATTCACTCCTATGCTAAAGTTCGATGCATATAAAAAAGCCGTTTTATGTGCCTTACAGATAGCTACAGCCTCCTCATATTGTGCCAACCAACCCGTAGTACCCGCAATTACAGGCACTTGGTGTGTAAGTGCATTACTGATATTCGCAAAAGCACTATGGGGCGTACTAAACTCTATCGCTACATCAGCCACCCTAATGTCATAAGGTGTTTGGGCATCATCTACTTTTAGTACAATCTCGTGCCCGCGTTCTGTAGCAATTTGTTCAATAATCTTGCCCATTTTCCCATATCCAAGTAAAGCAATCTTCATATAATCAATAGTTTACAATTAGTTATTAATATATTTTAGTCTAGAAGAAGTATATCCCAATCACCTCACCAGCATTTAAGTTAGCAGCTTTTTGTTTTTGTCCAATCCAGCTATAAGATAGCCAATTTCTCTTGCCTAGTTTCCCTTTTTTAGGGCGAAACCTACAAAGGCAAACCATCTCAGCACCCTCTTATTTCTTTATTTTCTTCAGTAGTCTTAGCTGATGCGTGTAGTTTCTTAGTTCATTGTTAAAAATTCCAATATGGTCAAGCCTATCAATCCTTACCTTCCCAAATGAGTGAATTATCTTATTATCCCCCAATAGTATTCCTACGTGAATAATATTCCCCTCCTCATCATCAAAAAAAGCCAAATCTCCCGCTTCACTTTCTTCCAAAAAACTCAATGCGGTACCACAAGCAGCCTGTTTTTCAGCAGTACGTGGCAAGTGTATACCATTCAGCTTAAAAACCATTTGCACCAAGCCTGCAGCATCAATGCCAAAAGGTGTTTTGCCTCCAGCTAAAAACGGAACATTTAAGTATTCTAAGGCAGTCGCTACCACCCCCAGGCTTGTAGGGCGTTGGGTCGATTGCGAAGTATGCAACAGATGGTTGTGCGAAAAGGTCGCGCCCTTCGGAATATGCAAAAAAACACCAGCCTCTGTCTTTAAACGAAGCTTCGTAAGCTGCCTATGCGCATACTTCTCCTTCTTTTTAAGGGTTTTTCGGTAGTCCTTATCCGATATTTCTGTAAACTGATTGTTTGAAATCCAGCCCTCAGTATTGTCAAAAAGCAGACGTACATAACTCCAATTCTCCTCTTTATCAATAACTTGAAGCAGTTCACCAAACAGTAACTGCGTATGCATCTCTGCACCTTCGTGGGGCTCTAATCGTACCGGGACAATGCTTAAGTGGCATATCCCATAAGGGGTATATAATATCTTCATAGTCATCACGCCCGCAAAAGTAATAAATAATTGGTAATTAGCAAATAATAATATAACATTTTTTCTTTTTCGGTCGAACTTTTTAAAACCGACTATTAATCTCCCATACTCGCAACCTCAAAGCCCATACCTCTCTCCCTCCAATCACCCCTTAATCACTCCCCATCTACCAAAAAACAATCCTACAACTTCACTATAAGATGAACGAACGAATAACGAAGGATAAACGAACTATAAACGAAGGATAGTCATCAAGCTGGTACAGCCAAGTACCTGATGCAAAATCAGCACGTCAGCTACAACACTATTCCACCACGTATGATACCCTAATAGGTCTGTAATTACTAATACTCTGAAAACTGATTTCTGTACGCTTAATCTGCTGTTTTACAGTATGCATACTAATGTGCGAAGGAGAAATTTTAACAAGTATCTCTTTAATATACTCATTCCTGATACGTGAAATAAGAGGAAACTCAGGACCCAAAACTACCACATTATTTTGAGTACTGAACAGTTCACGCAAAGCCCCAGCCAGCCAATCAGCTCCCTCATTAACTCTGTTAAATTCAGGGTGTTTTAAGCTGATTCTAATCATCTGTACAAAAGGAGGATATAAGAAGTTACGCCGCTCCTCAATTTGGTATTGGTACATCTGTTTGAAGTCATTTTTCAGTACCTGTTGTATTACCAAATGCTCTGGGTTATAAGTCTGTATAAGCACTTTCCCTTGTTTAGCACTACGCCCCGCACGCCCTGCTATCTGTAATAGTAGCTGGAAACTCCGCTCATAAGCCCTATAATCTGGAAAGTGGATAGAAGCATCAGCATTCATCACCCCTACCAAGCCCACATTAGAAAAATCCAACCCCTTAGTAATCATTTGGGTACCTACTAATATTTGAGTTTCTTGTTGCTCAAATTTAGCCAATATTTTCTCATAACCATACTTGCCATTGGTAGTATCTTGATCCATACGGTCAGTAACAGCTTGCGGCAATAACTCAGCCAGCTCCTTACTTATTTGCTCCGTACCAAAGCCCTTAGTCTTCAAATCCACACTACCACAGGCAATACAAGTTTTAGGCATAGGCGTCGTATAGCCACAGTAATGACAACGCAGCTGGTTACTACCTTGGTGAAAGGTCAAACTCACATCACAATGCGGACATTGGGGTACTGTTCCACAATGCATACACTGCACCACAGGAGCATAACCTCGCCGGTTTTGAAACAGCAATACCTGCCGCCCACTCTCCAAGGTATTGTTTATTTCCTGAATAAGCACATCCGAGAAATGCCCACTCATACGTTTCCGATGCTGCTTGTCTTTAATATCAATAATTTCAATAATAGGAAGCTGATAGTTAGCATAACGCTGCGAAAGATACACAAAACCATACTTGTCCAATTTCACATTATGCATACTTTCCAAAGAAGGAGTAGCCGAGCCTAATAAGGTTTTAGCTTTGAAGAAATTCGCAAGCATAATAGCAGTATCACGCGCTTGCAAGCGTGGTGCAGGGTCAAATTGGCGGTATGAGCTATCGTGTTCTTCATCTACTATTACCAATCCCAACTCCCTAAAAGGCAAATAAACCGATGATCGCACACCTACCACCAATTGTGCTTTTTCATTATTAGCAAGCACATTGTTCCACACCTCCACCCGTTCGTTGGTAGTATATCTGGAGTGATATACCGATAGTTGCTTGCCAAAACGCTTTTTAAGTCTATTAATAAGATGTATTGTAATACCTATTTCGGGCAATAAGTACAGCACTTGTTTGCCCTTTTTAAGGTATTCATCTATAAGTTCTATATAAATTTCAGTTTTCCCCGATGCAGTAACCCCTTGCAGGAGTACAGTATTTTTATCCTCAAACTCCTTTTTAATATCGGCAAATGCTTCTCTTTGTGCCTCACTTAGCACATTCTTATCATCAGTAGTGTTTTCGGCAAAACTCACACGGTCTTTTTGCAGGTAATATTCTTCCAATACACCTTTCTCTACCACTGCTTTTAGTACCCCTACCGATACTTTAGCATCTTCTATTAATTTATCGCTTTTTAAAGGAGATTTATCTCGGTTAAAATGGTTAAAATACGCCATTAGCAGCTGTTTTTGCTTAACAGCTTTTTCCAGCAAGGCAAAGGCTTCTTTCAGTCCAGTTTCTGTTTGGTATTGTGGTGCCAAGCGCACATATTTAATTAGCTTAGGCACATACTTCTCAAACATCTTCTCCGATACCCTTACGGCACCTTTTTCTACCAAGCTTTTTATTATTTTCAGGCTTTTCTTTTTTGGTATTATCTTGCCTACCTCACTACCTTTTAATGATGTTTTGTACTGCAAAGCCTCATACACCTGCCACTCATCATCTGTCAATAGAGCCATATCTATATTCTTTTCGGCTATCTCTATTACAGTTTCACTTTCTATCAAAAAAGCCGCAGGTAGTGCGGCTTTAAGCACTTCACCCAATGAACACATATAAAAATCTGCTATCCATTGCCAATGAGCTAATTGTGTAGAGGTAATAATAGGAGTTTCATCCAGTATATAAGCTATATCTTTGGTATCATAAGTAGGCTTATTTTCATGTACCTTATCTACTAAGCCTGTGTATACCTTAGCCTTACCAAACGGAACAGCTACGCGCATCCCTACTTGTAAAAAGTGGGCTTCTTCTTCATTAATGTTGTAAGTAAAAGGTTTGGGTAGGGGTAAAGGAAGGATAACATCTACAAAATACATCAGTCCTGCTTTTTAAGTTTTAATAACGAGGCATTTAGCTCAAACCCGAGCAGAAGAATATTCGCATTGAGCCATATATAAAGCAAAAAGATAAGTAATGCCCCTATAGAACCGTATAATTGGTTGTATTGTGAGAAGTTTTCAATGTAAATACCAAAAAAATAGGTTGTTAAACCAAAAAGTAGCACTGTAAGGAGAGAGCCAGCCGAAAAGAATTTACTTTCTCTCCCTTCCACTGTACCAAAATAGAATAATACACCCGTGCCAAAGTACGTAATCAAGGCTACAAATACAATTTTTGATATTTTAATAAGCGTTTCGTAATCAGTAATAAAATTGATTTTGTCAAGGTAAGGCACTAAGTATACTTCATAGTAGATGAAGCTAATTACCGAAAATAGTACTAATAACGACAAGATGATAGCAACCATTAGCGCATAGAGATATTGCTTAATATAAGTACGTGTAATTTGTCGGTGATATGAAAACTCAAATCCCCCAAAGATTGCCATAATACCATTAGTCATCAAAAATATGGATAGAAAAAATACTGATGATAACAATCCCCCACGCTTTTTTTCAGCAATATCAAAAAAGATATCAGAAAAGAAATCATGAGTGCCAGGGGGTAGCATATCATCAATAAAGCTCCAAAAATCTACTTGGAAATTTTCAATAGGAATATATGGGATAAGGTTCAGAATAAATAGTAAGAAAGGAAAAATAGCTAAAAAAAAACTATATGATATAGCACTCGCACGATAAGTGAGAGTGCCTTTCATAATCCCTACAATGTACAATTCCAAAAGGTCATATAATGAGAATGAATTCTTAGCTAAAGGGATTTTCTTTAAAAATCCTACGAATTGCTTGATAAAGAGGAGGTTCTGTATTCTTTCTTTAAATGTCATCTGTAGTTAGTTTTGAGAGGAAAATACCTCTGTGCTAGTTGATTTTCTTTCTTTGAATCGCTCTTTTATTTCCCCTATCAACCAATAAGGGAGTACCAAACACAAAAAGCATAATAGCCAAAACCCTATAAGGAAAATGACTACAAAAAGGAGAAAACCCAAAAATTGCTCAATGCCGAATGATAGATAATAAACGCTCATAACTTTTTTATATATTTACCAAAGTTACTATTTCAATAATATACTAAAAAAATGTTCTAAAAATGCTTGAAAATTATTGGCATATAGATGATCTTCACCTGTCATATAATCCCGAATATAAACAGGATATTCATTAGTTTCACCAGCTTCTTCAATTTTAAAGAAATAGGTCTCTTCGTCCATCTCTAAAAAAGCTAATTCATCTTTTTGGAATAGATTATTTTCCAAATTTACTTGATAAGTATAATAAATATCAATATCAGCATCCTCTTGATATTCAGGAGGAGCAATAGTTTTAAAATCAACCCCCCAAATAGTAATAAACTCATAGTTTAATAACATCTCTTTATAACTATTGGGTAAAGCAAAACCTAATTTCTTTTCTGTTTGCTCAATCCAAGTTATATTTATGAAGTCTTTAGTTCCTACAGTTATTCTGTCTTTATACTTTTCAATGATGGATTGTATCATTTTTTATAATATTATTGCCTTATTATATTTTTAATACTATCTAATTACCAGTTTATAGCTCTCTTTCCTACAGAAGTAAGATAAGCATTTGCTTTGCTGAAATGTTTATTGCCAAACCAATGGCCTTTATTAGCACTTAAAGGCGAGGGGTGTCCACTGCTAAGTATGCAGTGCTTGCTGCTATCTATCAGGCTAGCTTTTTTCTTAGCATAACCTCCCCAAAGCATAAATACTACTTGGTTACAATGCTCTGAAATAGCCTTAATTACCGCATCAGTAAAAGTTTCCCAACCCTGCCCCTGATGACTGCCAGCTTGTCCAGCATTAACAGTAAGAGTAGCGTTTAGTAACAAAACTCCTTGTGATGCCCAACGCTCCAAATTACCACTCATAGGGTAAGGAATGCCTAAATCTTGTTCTATTTCTTTAAAAATATTCACTAATGAAGGCGGGTGTATTATTCCATCATGTACCGAAAAGCATAAGCCATTAGCTTGACCAGCTCCATGGTAGGGATCTTGCCCTATAATAACTACTTTTACTTCACTTAAAGGGCAATAATCAAAAGCTGCAAATATTTCTTTCCCTTTAGGGTAACAAGTTCCTTGTGCGTATTGCTGCTTTACAAACTGAGTAAGAGCTCCAAAATAGGGCTTTTCAAACTCTTCTTTCAATATACCTTTCCAGCTGGGGTGAATGGCTACTTCCATATTAAAAATCGTTTTTTATGAGTTGTATTAACTCATCATTATTGTTGTGTTTTACAAAATTACCGTTCTTAAAGTACGATATATGTCCTGTCTCTTCCGATACTACCAAAGCAGTAGCATCTGTCTTTTCAGTAATCGATACTGCTGCACGGTGGCGCAGCCCATAGCGTTTTGGTAAGGTGTCTTCGGCAGCTACTGGTAGTATAACTCGTGTAGCAACAATAGTATTCCCTCTAATAACAATAGCACCATCATGTAACGGACTGTTTTTATAAAAAATACTTTCTATAATAGGCTCCGAAAATTCTAAGTTCATCTTATCGCCAGTAGCTGTTACAAAGTCTAATGGCATATTGTGTTCTAGCACTATCAAAGCCCCTGTATTACTACTGCCTAATTTCTCACACACACTTACCAAGCTCTCAATATTCAGTAAGATTTCTTTTTGTTTAAAAAAATGAAATACACGGTGTAGTTTATTGCGTGCTGTAATATTAGTTGATCCAATAGTAAGTAAAAACCGACGTATTTCCTGTTGAAAAACTACTATCAATGCAAAGACTCCCACACCTATAAACTGACCCAAAATACTGCTTAACAACTGCATTTGTAGGGCTTCTGTAACTTTCCATATTAGGTATATCATTACTATCCCCATAAATATATTGATAGCTACTGTTCCCCTAATAAGTCGGTACAAATAGTACAATAGGGCTGCAAATAACAGTATATCAATAGCATCAGTAATGGTAAAGTCTAAGATATCAAATAGTTTCATCGTATTTTATTATAAATAGCTATACATTCTTTAGCTTCCTTTACGTCGTGTACTCGTAAAATATGAGCTCCTTTTATCAAGGCTACTGTATGAACAGCAGTGGTAGCATTTAATGCTTCTGCCGGACTGCTATCTAGCAATTTGTATAACATCGATTTACGAGATACTCCTACCAATAGCGGGCACCCAAAAGTATGAAATAGTTCTAAGTGTTTTAGCACCTCATAATTTTGGTCTAATGTTTTTGAAAAACCAAAGCCTACATCCACTATAAAATCGTTTATACCTAATGCCAAAGCCTTAGCCTTACGCTCCGAAAAGTAGTAACGTATATCGGCAATAATATCCTTGTATTGCGTATGCTGTTGCATTGTTTGGGGGGTGCCTACTAAGTGCATCGCTATATAGGGTACTTGGTATTGTGCTACTGTGGGCAGCATTTGTTCATCTAATAGCCCTGCCGAAATATCATTAATCATACAAGCCCCCTCATCAAGTGTTTGGCGGGCTACCTCAGCTCTAAATGTATCTACTGAAATGCGTATCTCTGGGAATGTCTTTACTAAACTACGTACTACAGGTAGCACTCTATTTAGTTCTTCTTTTTCTGTTACTTCTGGTGCATTAGGCCTAGTGCTATAACCTCCCACATCAATAAAATCAGCTCCTTGCACAAGCATCTGTTCTGCACGTTGTAATACACTTGTTTCAGTAACTCTACTTCCTTCGTAAAATGAATCAGGAGTGTGATTTAGTATACCCATTACTCGAGGAGTCTCCATACTCACTAGCTCCCCTTTACAATTAATTGTCATATTTTTCTTTTCGCTTATCTAAGTTAGCAGTCAGCAATATTTACAGCTACCGCTAGCCCTCCTTCCGAGGTTTCTTTGTACTTAGAATTCATATCTTTAGCTGTCTGCCACATTGTATTGATAACCTTATCCAATGGTACTTTAGCGTTCTTAGGATCTGTTTCAATAGCCAATTCAGCAGCATTGATAGCTTTTACTGCTCCCATAGCATTGCGTTCTATACAAGGTATTTGTACCAAGCCTCCTATGGGGTCACAAGTAAGTCCCAAGTGGTGTTCCATAGCTATTTCTGCAGCTACTAACACTTGCTCTGGCGAACCTCCTAATAGCTCACATAAAGCCCCTGCAGCCATTGCCGATGATACTCCTATTTCTGCTTGGCACCCTCCCATAGCAGCCGATATTGTAGCCCCTTTTTTAAATAAGCTGCCTATTTCACCTGCTACTAATAAAAACTGCTGAATTTCTGCTTCAGTAGCTTCTTGGTTCTCAATAGTAAGGTAGTATAATAATACTGCAGGTATTACTCCTGCACTTCCATTAGTAGGGGCTGTTACTACCCGTCCTAATGAGGCATTAACCTCATTTACGGCCAATGAAAAGCAGCTTACCCATTTCAGTATCTCTCTAAACTTGATATTAGTTTTCTTGATAGAGTTTAACCAGCTGGTAGGGTTATTATAGGTTACCACTCCTATTAGGTTTTTGTGAATATCATAAGCCCTTCTACGCACGTGTAGTCCACCAGGTAATACGCCTTCAGTATGGCAGCCAATGTAAGTGCATTCCAGCATAGTATTCCATACTCGCATCAGCTCCTTCTTTATTTCATCTTCACTGCGTAAGGCTTTTTCATTTTCATATACTATTTCTGATATTTTCTTACCCTCTTTACAGCAATATCTTATCAGCTCTTCTGCCTTATCTATTGGGAAAGGGAATTTTTTAGTTTTATCATCTGTTTTTTCTTGTTTTTCTTCATTCTCCTTTACAATAAATCCACCGCCTACCGAGTAGAAGGTCGATGAGTAACTAAAATCACTTCCTTCAGCAGTAAAGGTTAGTCCATTGGCATGAAAAGGTAAAAAGTTCTTATTGAAAATAATATCCTCTTTAGGGCTAAACTTCACAATCAGTTCATTGCCCAAATACAGTTCTTGGTTGTTAGTAATAGCAGTAATAATAACGTCTAAGCTCTCAATAGGCACATATTCAGGGTCAGCACCACTAAGCCCTAACATTACTGCCAAATCAGTAGCGTGTCCCTTACCTGTAAGTGAAAGAGAACCATATAAATCAACGCGTATTTTAGTAGTTTTTTCTAAGTAATTGTACTGGCGTAGTTCTTTTACAAAAGCCTCAGCAGCTCGCCACGGTCCTAGTGTATGTGAACTAGAAGGCCCTACGCCTATTTTTAGCATATCAAAAACGCTTATTTGCTCCATTATATCTTATAACTTCAATTCAGAATTCAAAGTGCAAAAATACAAAATTATTATCAAATATACAAAAAAAATTAGCTAATAAGCATTCTACCTATTAGCTAATTTTTATTTCTTATCTATCTGCCTCCTTGTGTTGGCATAGCCATAGTGTCTAAAATTTCAATATCAAAAATAAGATCACTATTAGGCGGTATAACATCTGCAGCTCCTGCTTCACCATAACCTAAAGCCGAAGGGATAAATACTCGTATTTTATCACCTACTTTCATTGTAAGTAAGGCTTCCTTAAATCCTGGTATAAGCTGTGCCGATGGAGTGTAAGGGAAAGGTATAGGTTGATAGCCATTCTGGCGGTCACGCATAGAGTTGTATTTGTTAAATTTCTTCTCTACTTCTTTGATGTTAGAGTCAAATAAGTTACCATTACGCAAGTATCCAGCATAGTTTACCATAACAAACTCAGTATGGTTAGGTTTTTTACCAGTACCATTAGTTACTTTAAGTATTTTTACTCCTGAAGGCAAAGCTTCCGCTTTTGCTTCTTGGGCTACTATTTCTTGGGCAAGGCTTGCTACAGCAGCTTTAGCTTTTTCACCACGGCTTTCTACTTCTGTAAAATAGTCATTAAAAACCTTTACAGCATCAAATTTCTCAGCCTCTTTGCCATTAGCTATTATGGTTACTTTATTTATCTTAACTTCTTTAATAGGGCGATTTCCTGGTTGTTTTGTTTCAACAGCAGCAATAGCATCAATAACTTCCAATCCTTTCACTACCTCACCAAATACAGTGTGTTTACCGTCTAAATGTTCAGTTGGCACGTGTGTAATGAAAAACTGACTGCCATTGGTGTCAGGGCCTGAGTTCGCCATTGAAAGGATACCCTTTTTGCTGTGTTTAAGGCTCGCTACTATCTCATCTTCAAAACGATAGCCTGGGTCTCCCATACCAGTGCCGGTAGGGTCTCCTCCTTGTATCATAAAGTTTTTGATAACTCGGTGAAAGATAATGCCATTATAAAAAGGTTTGCCTTTGTATTCGGCTTTTACATAAGGGTTCTTGCCTTCAGCCAAACTCACAAAGCTCGCAACAGTTACAGGCGTCTCTTTGTAATTCAGTTTTACAACTAGGTTCCCTTTGGTAGTTTCAATATCAGCAAAAAGCCCATCTCCTAAGTCTTTATAGGCTTTCTTTTGCGAACTGCAACTAAAAAACACAAGCATTGCCGATAGCAATGCAATGAAATTCATACGTTTCATATATTCTTATTTAATTTGATACTTATTCAGGGCGCGGTAGTACTTTTTCAGGATTCTTTTCTATACCAAATACCTCTATCCTTGCTATAATAGGCTGATTGTAACCTATCTTGTCTTTATCCCCCCGATAACCGTATGCCACACTCGAAGGAAAAAAGAATACCCCACTCTCTTTCTCTTTTAGCAGTTTTAATGCCGACCGTAATCCTTGGAATACCTCTTCCTTGTCTACGTAGTATTTGTATTCTCCATTAGCTTTTTCTTGGTACAGTTCCTTCCCATTTAGGTCTTGTATGCTATAGTCGTAAGTTACTATATCGCCAAACTGTGCAGTGTAAGTAGCTTCGGGGTTTTGGTTTATGTAATAGAACTTGAATCCGTGTTGTGAGTCAATAAAAGTATGCACTGTATCTTTTTCTATAAGGGCATCAATTTCTGCCTGCTCATTAGCCAGTAACGCCTTATTTTTCTCAGCCGATTCTTTTAAAAAAGTACTAGTTTTTTTAGTAACAGGATGTCGCGCCTGTCTATCAGCGCAAGATGCCAAAACTATGCCAATAACAGTTATAAAGGCTATTTTTTTAAGTATATTCATAATGTTATAATAGTATTATCTGTCGAATTTTTTACCGAGATTTTACTCTCATTATAGTCTGCCTACCTTCCCAATTCACTATTCAGGTAAGTTCAGCCCATATCATTACCCATTTGCCCCCAAGTAGCTTCCGTTTGTCTGTTAGTTTGCTAATTAAAAAGAGTCGGTAACACTTCTCTAAAGTAGGCTACAGCCTCCTCTACGGTACCGTCATACCTACCTCCAGCAGCATTAATATGCCCCCCTCCGTTAAAGTGAGCTCGGGCTATCTGGTTCACATCTACATCCCCTTTTGAGCGTAACGACATCTTTACAAAATCTCCTTCCTCAATAAAGATAATAGCCAATTGGGCATCTTTAATCATAAGCCCGTAATTTACAAAGCCCTCGGTATCACCCTTCTGGTGGTTATGTGCTTGTAGTTCTTCTCCTGTAAGGGTAATATAAGCCGTATGGTATTGGGGCAGATACACCATATTGCGCAAGGCAATACTCAGCAGCTGCGATTTGTTGTATGACCACGTATCAAATGTATTGCTGTTAATCAAGCTATTCTCAGCTCCTTTGTCTATAAGTGCCGCTCCTATCCTAAGGGTATTGCTTGTCGTTGTTGGGTATTTAAAGTTCCCAGTATCAGTCATCAATCCAGTGTAAAGGCACGTAGCAATATCTTTATTAATAAGACTCTCTTTGCCCATAGCCTCAATCAATCTATACACCATCGCACAGGTCGAACTCGCCTTAGGGTCCGATATAGTAACCCTCGCATAATTGTCAGGTGCTTGGTGGTGGTCAATCATCACAAAAGTAGCCCCCGATGCTTCCAACAAAGGCGCAAGGCTATCCGCACGTTTCAGTGCGTTAAAATCCAAAGTGAAAATAAGCCCCGATTTCTCAAGCCTTTCCTTAGCTGCTTCAGGCGTATTGTCATAAATCAAAATATCCTTTGCCGATGGTAACCATTTCAAAAAATCAGGAAAATCATTAGCCGATACTACCTCCACATCGTAATCTAGTTGTTTTAAAAACAAGTAAAGCCCCAAGCAACTCCCAATAGCATCTCCATCAGGATTTTTATGCGGTATAATACTTATAATAGGCTGCTTCTCCAGCAGTAATTTAACAGTTTCTATATCATATATATTCATAACGCGGCAAAGGTACAAAATAATTATCAATTAGCAAGTTTTACCACTACCTCTTATTTCATACCTCTTACCTCCACCCACTCTATCCCCTATCTCCTAACTCCTCTCCCCTGATTTTTCACCCAAATCCCATTTTCCTTGCCAATCTTTCAAAATCACCTCCACCCACTCTATCCCCTATCTCCTAACTCCTCTCCCCTAATAATCAACCTATTACACCTCCACCCTCTTACCTCTTATCTCTTATCTTTTACCTACTTTAAACGAACCTATAACGAAGGATAAACGAACTATAAACGAAGGATAGCTGTTACTTCATTGATAATCAGCCGCAGCATCCCTAAATTCTACTTTTGCCAAATTCACAACCAAATCCCCAAAACATTACATTATTCTCATCGCTCTTATCTCTCGCCACCCCAACTGCATAATACTATATTTTGCCAAAAAGTACAGATAAATTGTCAATTATTAATTCTCAGTTAAAAAATATTTTGTATCTTTGCCCAGTAAATAGTCAACAAAAAAGAAGCAATAATCCTAACGAACTATGGCAAACATGGTCATAAAAGGTATGGAAAAAATAATGAAACACCACTTCTACACAAAGATTTTCTATGTATATAAGTGATAAAGGGAAATATGCTGTTATTAAAGGTGTTGATGGGAAAAGACAAGGAATTGCTATACATAGATTTTCGCCTGCTGACGCTGTTGGCTGTTTAACAACAGTAAGCAAAGACCCTAAGACAGAAGAAGTTTTATTGAAATCTATAAAATACTGGAATAATGTAAAAATAATTCTTGAAGAAAGAGAAGTGGAAGAATCTAATTGGAATGACAAAAATATAGGAGAAACAAAATGGACTGGAAAATTATAATACTTTTTTTAATAGTAACTTTTAATAGCTATAGTCAAAAGATGGAAGATTATACAATTTTTAAAGACGGAGAAGTTTATATTAACTTCCGTAGATACATACAAAGAATGATGCCTCAGATAGTTGCTGAATTAGAAAAATACAATTATAAAAAACCTACTGAGGAGCACTATAAGAAAGTAATACACTCTTTTATCAATAAAGAATTGCTACCGCAAAATATAGTGGTGCTGAATGATGATCTCAATCCATATATTGCTATTCAAGATAAGGGAATTATATATACAGATGGACATGAAGCAAAAATAGATGGGCTTATGTTATTTCATTTCAATCAGTATCTCTTCTATAAAGATCTAAAGTCCTTAGAATGGCTAAAAGATAATTATGAAGATATGTTATCAGATTTTGTAGTTACTTTTGGTATTTATAGAGATAAAACACTCCTAAAATGGTATCTTGATAGAAAAATTAATAATGAAACTGCTATACAATCGTTATTTTATTATGAGAAGAATATGCGCCAATTTATAAGAAAAGAGATGGTGTTAGCGGTCGATAAAATGTTACGAGGGACTCCTAACGAACACGATTTTGCTATTAATGCGGCGAAATACTATGTTCAAAGATATTCTCACGACTTCGATAACCCCAAGGAAATAATTGATTTCCTATTTAATTCTTCAAGAGGTTATTATATAGAAGACCCTGATGGTTACTCCAATATAAGGGCGGATAAGAGTACTTCTTCTAAAATTTTAAGTAGAATAAAATCAGGCGAAAAAATAGATGTATTAGATGATACAAGCAATTGGTATCTGATAAAAACTAAAGAAGGATTAAAAGGATATGTACACAAAAGCAGAATAAAAATTAAATAATTTATCCTAAAAACCCTTACCTTTGCAAAATAAAATATAAAACAATATATGAAATTATTACTTATTAGTTTATTTTTAATAGGGACAGTGAGTTCTTGTGAAAATGTTGTTAATAATAACACTGAAAAAGATCCACTAAATGAATCATTAAGTATCGAATCTGGTACCAAAATAAACAATCCACTAGTGAACAAAAAGTTTTATTATTTAGATAAAGAGGAGAATGGAGAATTGACGCTCTCAATATTCCCATATCTTGAAGACGATTATGATATGGCTAAAATTATTTTTACTGACTCAATGCTTATTGATGGTTGGAATATTATGGAACCCTATGAGTGGAAAATAGAAAGGGTTTCCCAACAAGATTCTCTTTTAATCTATCACTTACAAATGATGGAAAATCCAGAAACTCAAAAAACTTATAATTTTAATTATAATGAAAAAAAAGGTATTTTATATAGAAAGGATAGAGATACGACTTATATTTTAATAGATTCTTTAAAGAGTAATAGTGTGAGAAAAGTAAAAGCAGAGTGGATACTATGATTTATATCTCAGTTATGTTCTAAAAAAAATAGAATCTACATTTCTATAAAAAACCTTACCTTTACAACAAAATCAAAAAGATAGTACGGGATGTGCAAGAACTTCAAAAGCGATAATTAATGGAACAATAATTAGAGAATCCAAGGATAAAGAAGAATTAACAAATAAACTAACATTATATAAACCTGAAGGCGGAGGAGAGTATAAAGCTAAAAGTGCGCATTGTTTCTATCAATTAGCATTAGAAAAAAACGTATCAGAAGGGAAAAGAACTGAATTAGACTTTTTTGAGGATAAAATAAAAGAAGGATTAATAATATTAGATAAACTAAAGAAACTATGAAAAGAATTATAATACTATTTGTTGCAATCTCAATAATATCTTGTAAAAACAGAGTAAATTATGATAGTTCAACTTACTTAACAGAAGAAGATACAATAAGAGAACCATATAAAAGTCCTATACCTCAAAAAACTAAGTATAACCTCACAAAGTTATATTATCGTGTTCTCTTTAATGAAGATTGTAGAAGTTTTGAAATAGATACTCTTACTTATGTAGAGATTAAAGATAGTCTTTTAATAGATAAAATATCTATGGATTGGTTTCTTTTAAAAATTAATAAAATAGATACAGTTTCAGGAGTAATAAATATATACATAGGAGAAGAATCTGATTATGAAGATGACCCTATACTATATAAATTTGGTAAGATATATAGTAATAGACATATTTATTATATCAAAAGAAAAGGCAAGTATTTATCTATAACAAATGATGCAATACCAGATAATTCAGATGTTTATATTGAAAAAGAAAAAGTAAAAGATTCAGGATTAAAGTATTATACCTATGAAGATCAAGTAGATTAAAAAGAAGATTCAGAAACACAAAATTATTACATAAAAGCAGAAGCCTACGCAGGCAAGAAAGAAACGAATACTTTTGAACTTAGTTTTGAAAGTAAGCAAATTGAAGTGAGTAAAAGCCCTGTAAAAGTAGAGGTTGGAGAAAAGAATTGTAGAACGTTCTCCCGTTTCCCAAAGTCAATTAGTATGTAGCTAAATAGATACCTCAAAAAAAATATTCAGATGGTAAAGATTTATTATTTTATTTCAGCGTGTTTATTGTTGTTTTCTTGCAATAATAACAATACCCAAGTATCATCTTCTGATGATATTAGAGATACTATTTCCTCTATCAAAAGAGATACCATAGTAGAAAAAGATACAATTGCACCAATTCAAGTTCCTAAAGAAGAAACTGATGAAGCTACAAAGATGATTTTGGAATTTTATGATAAGTACATCAGGCAACGAGATAAAATACCGTGCTCTGATTTATATGAAGAAGAAAAAAAATGTGAAGATGAATTGATAAGAATTAAGAAAAATTATTTATCAAATAAATTGATAAAAAAAATAAAACCTACTGAAGATAGAGATATGGATTTTATTCTAAATGCCCAAGATATCAACCTAAAATGGTTAGACTCTCTTAAAGTAAAGAAAATAAGTTCAGAAAGATATAATGTTTATATTTTTGATTTCTTTTTTAATAGATATGATAGCGTACAATTAAAAGTAGCTAAGAAGAAGGATAAGTATATTATTGATGATATTATATTTTAAAATATTCAGATGGTAAAGATTTATTATTTTATTTCAGCGTGTTTATTGTTATTTTCTTGTAACAATAACAATACCCAAGTATC
Source organism: Capnocytophaga sp. oral taxon 878 (assembly GCF_002999135.1). Lineage (NCBI taxonomy): Bacteria > Pseudomonadati > Bacteroidota > Flavobacteriia > Flavobacteriales > Flavobacteriaceae > Capnocytophaga > Capnocytophaga sp. oral taxon 878. The sequence goes on along the minus strand of NZ_CP027229.1, from coordinate 1,117,838 downwards.
ATCTTCTGATGATATTAGAGATACTATTTCCTCTATCAAAAGAGATACAATAGTAAATAAGGATACAATTGCACCAATTCAAGCTCCTAAAGAAGAAACTGATGAAGCTACAAAAATGATTTTAGAATTTTATGATAAGTACATCAGGCAACAAGATAAAATGCCTTGTCTTGATAACAGGGAGTTTTGCGAAGAAGAATTAAGGAAAATAGAAAGGGAGTTTCTATCAAGTAAATTAATACGGAAAGTAAATTCAGATGAATTAAGTGCAGATCCTATTGTAAAAGCCCAAGATGTTTTCATAGAATGGTTGGACTCTATTAAGGTAAAGAAGATAAATTCAAAAAGATATAATGTGTATCTTTTTAACTTTTATGATAACAGATATGATAGCATACAATTAAAAGTTGCTAAAAAGAAAGACAGGTACATCATTGATGATATTATATTTTAAAATATTCAGATGGTAAAGATTTATTATTTTATTTCAGTGTATTTATTGTTGTTTGCTTGTAACAATAACAACACCCAAGAAAACAACTATATTGAAAATGATATAGATACCATTGAGAAAGCAGATTATGTACAAGAAATAACCGATGAGAGGATTACAAGGGAAATAAAGGATAAGAATTATGTTATCTTTGTGGAACCAACCTTATTTTACCTTGATAGCCTAAAGAATGTGTCAAAAGATGATGATTTCTATACAACGGTAGACGATGCTACTTTTTATATGACAATGGCAAGCGATCTTGCATTAGAAAAAAGAATAGATACAATAAACATAAAAATAGGCGAAATCCTAAAAATAGGGGAAAAAATAATTCAGGTATCCAAAGACAATCCTTGGACATTGATTTTATACAAACAGGGCGGAAAGACAAAAGAGTTATATCCTATAGAAATACAAATAGATGATAAAATTATTGACATTTTTTTCAATGAATAAGTCCGTATATCCTAACACTTTAACAATCTAATAAAAAGATTGATTGAAAGAAAACCTATTTTTCCAATCTCTGTTAATATGCCATTAACTTGACACCTCAATTTATTATATTGCTACAGATTATGAAGAAGAAAAAAATATAGTATATCCTATGCACATTATAGGAAAACGTAAGCGAATAGAAAATGGAAAAACAATATTGTCAGAAGGATATCTTGAAATTAAAAACACAACAATTCTTACAAATATTTTCGTTGATAAGGAAGGGAATATCAAAGGATGGGGAAAAGGAGGAGTACAAACTATTCCATTAGAATTAATAGAATATGAATAATAAAGAAATAATATATACATTAGGAAGAGGAGGTCTAGCGTTGATTTTATTCCTTTTCACAAGTTTTTTTATAACATTTTTATTTCCTACCAAAGAAAGTTTATATCAGATAACAATGGGATTTCCATTCATCATTTTCTATTATTCACCATCATTAAAAGAATGTAGTAGTATCATTTGGGGGTGGAGAGGAGAAGCCCTATTATTGAATATATTTATTTTTTGGATAAGTTATTTTGTTATTAGTTACATAGTGAAGATATATATATCCTTGAAAGCACAGAAGATATTTAAAAAAATACTTAATATATTTATCTTACCCATATCTTTATTTTGTACAATCTCTTTATTTACATTTTTCCCTTTCCCACTACAGAACACAGTATATAATATATATATAGGATTTCCATATATATATTATAAAAATGTCTATATAGGAGAGAACTGTGGAACCCTTATAAGAGAGTGGAATTATGTAATGTTAGTAATTGATTATATACTTTTTTCAATTCTGTATTATTGTGTCTTTTTTATAGTAAATAGATTCAGAAATAACGAAAAATGAAAAAAAACAGCAAAGCCACCTGTCCCATAGGTGGTAAGGATTGCATCAACATTATCAACCACGGGCAGGTCTCTGAGATAACAAACCGCCATAACCATATCAAAACAAAAAACGGCTACAACCTTTTCTAACTTCTTTTTTGCCTCTTATCTCTTACCTAATATTTATACAAAAAAAGCTGTCTGAAAAAATCCAGACAGCCTCTTATCTCTTACTTTTTATCTCTTACCTAATTTGATAGTTTGCTAATTAGTTTAGGTATTATCTCAAAAGCATCACCTACTACCCCATAATCAGCAGCTTTAAAGAAAGGAGCTTCAGGGTCAGTATTAATAACCAACTTTACTTTAGAGGCATTTACCCCAGCCAAGTGCTGTATTGCCCCGGATATACCTAAGGCAATATATAAGTTAGGTGCTACTACTTTACCAGTTTGCCCTACGTGTTCGCTATGAGGTCTCCATCCCATATCAGCCACAGGTTTAGAGCAAGCTGTAGCAGCTCCAAGGGTATCAGCCAGTTGTTCTACTATGCCCCAATGTTCAGCGCCTTTTAGTCCTCTTCCTCCCGAAACTATAATATTAGCATCGTCCAATGATACCTTACCACTCACTTTCTCCCGTGATACAACTTGCAAATCAAAATCACTGTCGGGTAGGGTAGGGGTGAAGCTAATAACTTCAGCAGTAGTAGGGGCTTCTTTACTACCAAAAGCATTAGGAGCAATACTTAGCACCTTGTTAGCACTGTTTATCTGTTGCAGTGCAAAGGCTTTTCCCGAAAATACATTAGTTTTTACAATGAAATTATCAGCACTTTCAGGTAATGAAATCACATTAGGCACATACCCAGCTTGTAACCCTATAGCCAATAAAGGAGCTATATTCTTAGCTTCGGCTGAACCACTTAGTACTACAGTACTTGCTTGTTGCTCAATAGCCGCTTCCGCCAATAAGTGTGCTACTGCTTTTGCCGAAAAGCTTTGTAATCGCTCATCAGTTACATTTAGCACTCTATCTACTCCATAAGTACCCAATGTTTCACTATTTTCAGTATTAATAGCTACAGCTATCACCTTTCCTTTTTGTTGTTCAGCAAGGGCTTTAGCATAACTAGCCACTTCCCACGCCGATTTCTTTATAGTTCCGTTTTCAGTATCAATATATATAAGGATATTCATCTTTTCTTAATAATTAATTTGCTAATTTACTAATTACCGAAGCCAAAGTATCTAAATCATTGGCATCTATCATTTTTACAGGTTGTTTAGGAGGAAGTTTCTCAAAACCAACAATCGTGCTGTGTTGTGCACTTTCTGTAGGAGGTAGTATTGTAATAGCTTTTGTACGGGCAGCCATTAGGTTTCGCATATTGGGTATGCGTAGGTCTTTCTCTTGGGTAAGTCCTTTTTGTCCTCCTATTACCAAAGGCAAGGTTGCTGTAACGGTTTCTTTACCACCATCAATCTCACGTTCAGCAGTAACAGCATTTCCATTAATGTTTAAGGCAATACATTTGTTTATAAAAGGCAAGTTTACCAATGCCGATAAGTAGCCTCCTACCATACCTCCATTATAGTCTATAGATTCTTTCCCGCAAATAATAAGGTCATACCCTCCCTCACGTACCACTTGTGCTAGCTGGGTAGCTACAAATAGGGCATCAGTAGGTTGTGCATTAATACGGATAATTTCGTCAGCTCCTATAGCGTAAGCCTTCCGCAGTATGGGTTCAGTTTCGGCAGTACCTACATTCACAAGGGTGATAGTAGCTCCTAGCTGCTCTTTTAGCAATATAGCTTTGGTAAGGCAAAACTCATCATTAGGATTAATAATGAACTGTACCCCCGTAGGGTTAAAAGCTTTTAAGTCGTCCGTAAAATTTATTTTGGAAGTAGTGTCTGGCACACTGCTGATACATACTAATATTTTCATATTAAATAGATTATATATTAATTTTGAACCGGTAAAAGTAATATAAATTGAATTACTATGCAAACTATTTACTAAAAAAGTTATATCTTTGCGGCGTAACTATCTGAAAATCTATATATAAAGAAATGAATCCTCCTGTTGAAAATATGTCTCTTTTGGGTGAATTATTGCGCTGTCCCACAGGCGAAAAATCCATAGCTGTAGGTAATTATATGTTTGAGCAAAACTTTGAAATGATACAACAAACGCTCTCTAGCCTGTCTCTTTCTTCTCATAGTCATATCTTAGAAATTGGCTTTGGTAATGGCAAGCACTTACCCTATTTATTTGCACAAGCAGAGCATTTGCAGTATGTAGGCTTAGAAACTTCTGCAGCTATGCTTTCCGAAGCCTCTACTTATAATGCTGTAAGAGTACAATTGCAACAAGCATCTTTTCTCCAAGTAACCGCTGATAAGCTTCCTTCCTTTACCCATCTTTTTGATGTCTGTTTTATGGTAAATACCATTTATTTCATTACGAATTTGCAACAGTATCTCACACATCTGCGCTCTTTTCTTGCTCCTCAAGCTACTCTTGCCCTTACTTTTATTGATCAGGCTATCGGTCTCAAATTACCTTTTGCGCAACAAGTCTTTCACTTCTACCATCCCGATGAGGTAGTTTTATTACTCAATCAAATAGGTTTTACTTCAGTTACAGCCCAGCCTTTTCAGCAAGAAATGTGCACTGCCAAAGGCAAAAAAATAACCCGCTACTACTGGGTAGTAACGGGCGTAAATTCTATCTCATCTTCTGCACTAGCTCCAGCTCTTCCAAAGCAACCGAAGTAGTAAAAGCTCCATAGTTGATAACAGCTTTGCCTTTTTCTATTTTATCTATGCTACCTACACTACGGCTGTCTTTTATCCGTACACGGTCACCTATAGCAAGGGTACGTTGTAGTTTCTCTTTTTCGGCGCGTTCTTGTGCTATGCGCTCTTTCTTTTCTTCTTTGCGCTGCTGCCGTATTGTTTCTATTTGTTTATGTACTTCCTCTACAGTAGCTTTTTTCTCTTCTTTCTGTTTGGTGCGTTCTTCTTTAGTTACTTGCTTGCGTTTGGCATTCTCAGTTTCTATAAGTCTTAAGATTTCAGCTATAAGAGGCCTGCGTTTCCCATCATAAAAGTAACGTTCTGCCAGTTGGTCTACTCTTGTACCCAAGGTAATCATGCGTTGGCTCTGGTCATATAGCTCTTGGTAGTTTACCAGTTTACTCTTTACTTTATCATTTAGTTCTTCCAATCGCTTAGCTTCTTCACGGGCTTTTACTTCTTTATCTTTAAGGGTTTCAGCAGTCTTTTCCATACGTGACCGTTCCTTCTGTAATTTAGCAATAGTAGCATCAAAACGTACTTTACCCTTCTCTATCTTCTTTTTTGCCCTATTAATAAGGCTAAATGGTATACCATTTTTCTGTGCTACTTCAAAGGTAAATGAACTTCCTGCCTCTCCTATAATAAGCTTGTAAATAGGTTCTAAGGTCTTATCATTAAATAGCATATTGGCATTAGTGGCGTGAGGCAACTCATCGGCTAGCATTTTTAAGTTAGTGTAATGGGTTGTAATAACCCCAAACGCTTTCCTATGATAAAACTCTTCTAAAAATATTTCTGCCAAAGCTCCTCCTAATTCAGGGTCACTACCTGTACCAAACTCATCTATCAAAAACAGTGTATGGGCATTGCACTTCCGCAAAAAATAATTCATATTCTTTAGCCGGTAGCTATAAGTACTTAGGTGGTTCTCTATTGATTGGTTATCCCCTATATCTGTCAAAATACGTTCAAACAAACACATCTTTGAGCGGTGATGCACAGGCACCAGCATCCCACTCTGTAGCATTAGTTGTAGTAGTCCTATAGTTTTTAGGGTAATACTTTTTCCTCCAGCATTAGGTCCCGAAATTACAATAATGCGCTTTTCATCATTCAGTTCTATAGTCTGTGGGTAAGTAGTAACCCCTTTTTTATTGTTATTCAGCAGTAATAATGGGTGATAAGCATCACGCAATAGCAGCACCCGTTCTTCTCCTATTTCAGGAAGCAGAGCGTTCATAAGGTAAGCATACTTAGCTTTAGCGTAGATAATATCAATAGCTGTAATATACCTTTGGTAATCTTTCAATAATTCTACAAACTGACTGATAAAAGCTGTAAGTTCTCGCAGTATGCGTTGTATTTCTTCCTTCTCGTCGTACAGTAAGTTAGTAAGTTCACGGGTGTATAGCTCAGTCTGTCGCGGCTCTATATATACAATGCTACCAGTTTTAGAGCTACCCAATACTGTCCCTTGTACTTTCCTGCGATACATAGCTTTTACCGCTAGTACACGCCTATTTTCCACTACTGTTTCTCGTATATCATCCAAAAGGTCAGCAGTGTTGTATTCAGCCAAAGCACGGTTAAAACTTTCGTTTATCTTCCCCTTCAAAGCACTTATCTCCCTACGTATATTCGCCAAGGTAGCCGAAGCCTCACTCTTAATCTCACCGTATTTATCCAATACCTTGTCAATAGCATTCACCACCTCATTAGTGTATGTAATGCTATCAGCAGTTTCAAAAAGGGTAGGGTAGAGGTCTTTAAATTTCCTGAAGAAAAGAATATGTGTATTAGTAACCTCCGATATCCGGTGTATTTTCCTAATACTGCCTATCTCAAGCAAAGCATTTTCAATAGCCAATAGCTTAATTTCGTGGCTTATATTCTCGCAAAAATGTGAAGGAATAACATTATTGTTATCAAATGAAGAATTATACTCATTTGTTTGGCGCAAAGCCAATAACAAATTCTCTTTATTTTTAAAAGGCTCAATACGCAAAGCATATTTCTTGCCTAGCTCCGTAAGGCAGAGGTCTGATAGCTGAGTAAGTACCGTATAAAACTCTAAGTCTTCCAGTGTCTTTGTGTTCATTTATTCTTTTGGGAAAATCTTTTTGTGGTATATAATCATCAGCCCCACTGCAATGCATATAGCCGAGTCTGCCACGTTAAAAATAGGTTCAAAAAAACGAAAACGTTCCCCTCCCCATATAGGAACCCAGCTCGGTAAAGTAGTGTCTATAAGAGGAAAATAAAACATATCCACTACCATCCCGTGTAACAGCGTACCATACGGATTATCCGAGAAAAGAGTAGCAACATTACCAAAACTATGATCAAAAATAACACCGTAAAACACCGAGTCTATAATGTTCCCCAAAGCACCAGCCAAAATAAGCGATATACAAATAATCAATATCTTAGATTGTTGCTTCTTAACTGCCGATACCAACCAATATCCTATCCCTATCACAGCCCCAATACGGAACAATGTCAAAATAAGTTTACCGTATTTACCAGGTATTTTAGTCCCCCAAGCAGCCCCCTCATTTTCTACAAAGTGAATGTGAAACCAGCTAAAAACCTTAATAGTCTCATCGTGAATAAAGTGTGTTTTTATATATATTTTACTCCATTGGTCAATAATCAATACCAATAGGATAATGAAGGTCGCATATCTTAATTTCATAATATTTTTCTTAGTGAGCGGCTGCAAAATTACAAACTTTTTTCCAATTAACAAAAAACTATGCATTCTTTACATTTTAACCTCCCTTTCCCTCCACCCCCAAGCACCACATACCCCAACATCAATACATAATCCCACCACCCATCAACTAACCACCCCATTGAACGAATGAACCCTGAACGAACGAATAACGAAGGATAAACGAACTATAAACGAAGGATAGTCTGCAACTACAACCCTCTCCCTCCAATACCCAACTTGCCCATCTACTTATTATTTTGTACCTTTGTCCCATATTTATCCCAAACACATAACCACTTTCATAAAACAAAGAAACCCTCCCCAACATTAATAAATAACTCTTACGCTAGAATTTATGAGCCTAAGTATAAAACAACGTATTGTAGAAAAAAGAAAGCAACTCACCCAAAAAGCCACACTTGATTATTATCAAAACCTACCCTCCTGCGAAGTATTACAGTTAGTAAAATCTCAGGAGCTAACTCCCTTTTATGATTTTCTACGCAATTCTATACGATATGAACAAGCTACCCCCTATACCGATAGATTCCTATTAACCGAAAACGAAACTCATTCACACAAAAAGGACTGGATACTCACCAAAATACAAGCCATAACATCCCCACCCGATATCATTTTACTTCCTCTCCTTGATTTTGGTATAAGATTGCGTTTAACCGATGTAACATCATTTTTTAGTGCCGAAATAGCCCAATCTCAAACGCAACACTTAGGTTTTGATATAGGCTATATAAATGAAACCAAACACTACTACCACTATTTTTCCGATGAAGAACACTATCTATTTGAATATGCTCAAACTTGGTAAAATATAACGTACAAAAAAAATCCTGACCAAGTGCCTTTTAAGCCACTCAGTCAGGATTTTACTATAATCCTCATTATCATTAAAATCCTCTCAATATCTAAAAGCTCTTCACAGCCTCCACAAAGGCAATAGCATTTTCCACAGGCACATTAGGTAAAATACCATGTCCTAAGTTAGCTATATAATGCTCTTTGCCAAAAGCAGTAATCATCTCCTTTACTTTCTTCTTAATTTCAGCACGAGGAGCCAAAAGCCGTGAAGGGTCAAAGTTCCCTTGTAATACCTTTTTGTGTCCAGTAAGCTCACGAGCTATTTCAGGAGCACACGTCCAGTCTACTCCTAGCGCAGCAGCTTTGCTTGCAGCCATTTCAGGTAAGCCAAACCAGCAACCTTTAGCAAATACAATCACCCTAGTAAGAGGGGCCAAGGCTTCCACTATTTGGTTCAAATACTGCCACGAGAAGTTGCGGTAATCATCCGCCGATAGTACACCACCCCAGCTATCAAACAGCTGTACAGCATCTACACCTGCTTTTACTTTTTCTTTCAGATAAAGTATAGTCGTATCAGTAATCTTTTGCAATAGCTGGTGCGCAAGCTCTGGCTGTGTAAAGCAAAACTCTTTAGCAGTGGTATAATCACGTGATCCCGAGCCTTCCACTGTATAACATAGTATAGTCCACGGCGAACCCGCAAACCCTATAAGCGGCACACGGTTGTTAAGCATCTCTTTAGTGAGTTTTATAGCTTCCATCACATAACCCAAGCGTTCTTCTATATTAGGCACTATTACTTGTGCCACATCATTAGCAGTACGTACAGGTTTTTCTAGCCAAGGCCCTACTCCTTTTTTCATCTCAAAAGGAATATTCATAGCCTGTGGCACTACCAGTATATCCGAAAATAAGATAGCAGCATCTACACCTACTATATCCACTGGCTGCACAGTAATTTCAGCAGCCAACTCAGGCGTCTGGCAACGGGTAAAGAAGTCGTACTTATCGCGTAACGCTCTAAATTCCGGTAGGTAACGCCCTGCTTGGCGCATCATCCACACTGGCGGACGCTCAGTCACCTCACCATCAAGTACTCTTAGTAATAAATCGTTTTGTAACATCTGTTTTTGTAAAAAAGAAAGGGTGTCCAAAAAGTGACTTTCCGGACACCCTTTATTGTAAAATCAATCAAAAATTAAATACTCTTGATAATGCTTACAAAGTCCTCTGCTTTAAGGGCTGCACCCCCTATAAGTCCGCCATCTACATCTTCCTTAGCGAAGATTTCTTTTGCATTATCAGGTTTTACACTACCTCCGTACAAGATAGATACTTTATCAGCTACCTCTTTGCCGTATTTCTCAGCAATAGTCTTGCGAATAAAGTGGTGAATTTCTTGTGCTTGTTCAGGGGTAGCTGTTTCACCAGTACCTATAGCCCATACAGGCTCATAAGCTAGCACTACGTGTTGCCAAGCCTCAGCTGGTAAGTGGAATAATCCTTTCTTTATTTGGCTACCTACTACATCAAAGTGCTTGTTAGCTTTGCGCTCTGCCAATTCTTCTCCTATACAGAATACCACACGCATATTGTGTTTTAAGGCAGTATCTACTTTCTTAGCTAGGCTCTCATCTGTTTCGTTAAAATAAGCACGACGTTCAGAGTGTCCTAAGATAGTAGTCTTTACACCTATACTACCCAACATTTCAGCCGAAATTTCTCCAGTATAAGCACCATTTTCAGCAAAGTGCATATTTTGGGCAATTACTTCAATGTGGCTACCTTTTACAGCTTCTACTGCTGGTATAAGGTTTACAAAAGTAGGGGCTATCATTACTTCAGCCTCAGTTTGAGGTACTTTTTTCAAAAGGTCAGAAATAAGAGCCAACGATTTGTTAAGGTCGTTGTTCATTTTCCAGTTTCCTGCTACAATTTTTTTTCTCATATAATGATTTTTTTATATTTTTCTTGGTATTTATGGTGCAGATACAACAATAATTTAATCAACACGCTTATTTAGTTTGTTTCTAACTGATTCTCGCCGTACCTTTGCCCCGCAATTAAGGTTTTGTCTTAAATTGCTTCATGATTATTTAATTTAGAATTATTTTTCGGTAAGCGATGGGAATTGTCTTACCGATTTTTTTTTATACATTGAAACGGAAATGCATAATATCACCGTCTTTCACTATGTATTCTTTACCTTCTACACGCATTTTACCAGCTTCTTTTACTTTGGTTTCGCTGCCAAATGTTATAAAGTCATCATAAGCAATTACTTCAGCACGTATAAAACCTTTTTCAAAGTCGGTATGAATAACACCTGCAGCTTGCGGAGCTGTATCGCCCTTATGTATTGTCCAAGCACGTACTTCTTTTACTCCTGCAGTAAAATAAGTTTGTAAGTTTAGTAAGTGATAAGCAGCACGTATTAGTTTAGAAGCTCCTGGCTCATCTAGGCCTATATCTTCCAAAAACATTTGGCGCTCTTCATAGCTCTCTAACTCTGTAATATCAGCCTCAGTAGCTACAGCTAGTACAATTACTTCTGCTTCTTCATCTTTTACAGCTTCTCTCACTTGTTCTACATAAGTATTACCATTTTTAGCCGATTTTTCATCTACATTGCATACGTATAGTACAGGTTTAGTAGTAAGTAACTGGAAGCTCTCCAATAGTTCCTTTTCTTCTTCATTTACTTGTATAGCACGTGCCGATACACCAGTAAGTAGGGCATCTTTTACACGGTTTAGTAAGTCCATTTCCTTAGCAGCCTTCTTGTCGCCTGCTTTGGCAGCACGAGTTACTTTCTCTAATCGTTTTTCTACAGTTTCAAGGTCTTTTAGTTGTAGTTCTATGTCTATAGTTTCCTTATCACGTATCGGGTTCACACTCCCATCCACGTGTACGATATTGTCATTCTCAAAACAGCGTAATACGTGTATAATAGCATTACATTCACGTATATTACCCAAAAATTGGTTTCCTAAGCCTTCTCCTTTACTTGCCCCTTTTACCAATCCAGCAATATCTACAATCTCTACAGTAGCTGGTAGTACACGTTCAGGTTTCACAAGGGTTTCAAGTTTTTCCAAACGAGGGTCAGGTACATTCACTACCCCTAAGTTTGGCTCAATAGTACAAAAAGGAAAGTTTGCACTTTGTGCTTTCGCATTTGATAAACAATTAAATAAAGTCGACTTACCTACATTTGGTAGTCCTACTATTCCTGCTTTCATATATGTTTATTTCTTATTGTCTTAAAAATTAAAGTTTCACATTCATTCATAATTTGCCAATTTGCTAATTTACTAATTTGCCAATTTGCTAATTATCTTTATGTCTATTTGCTATCAGGCGTAAGCTAATCCGGTTAAACCTATATAGCAAGCACACTGCTGCTGCAGTAAGTCCTATAAGTAACCCAATCCAAATACCCATAGTCCCCAACGATGTATGAATACCTAATATGTATAGTATCGGGAAAGCTATCAGCCAATAGGATACAAAGGTTATATACATAGGCACTTTGGCATCTTGTACTCCACGCAAAGCCCCCAAAGCCGTTACCTGTAGCCCATCTGATATTTGGAAAATAGCAGCTATTAACAACAGTTTTGCTGCTTCATTTATCACTAAGGTATTTTCAGCAATTTTTTCTATATCAGTAGTATTCATATCCAGATATAAGGAAGGCACCCAATTGCGCAGCACAGCTAGCAGAATTGCAAAAAATACTTGCGTACAAAGCACTAAAAGGAATACCGAAATTGCCACCCTACGTAGGTTAGCGTAATTCCTAGCCCCTAACTGATTGCCAATACGTATCATAGCTGTAATACCCAAGCCATTAGCAACCATAAAAGTTAAGCTTGATAGGTTTAACGCTATTTGGTTAGCCGATAAGTCTTCCTTGCTAAGGGCACCACTTATCCAGATAGCTGCCGTAAAAATACCAGTCTCAAATATCATCTGCATACCCGTAGGCAAACCTATATTACTAATTTTCTTAAACATTGATTTCTGCAGATTCTTAAAGCTGATATTCATCACATATTCACGTGATTTCTGCAGGTTCTTCATCATAAAAAACAGCATTATAGGCATTATTATCCGTGATACTAAGGTGCCTATTCCAGCTCCCATTACACCTAATTTAGGGCAGCCCCAATTCCCATAGATAAATAGATAGTTTAAAAAAATGTTTACCAAGTTCGCCAATAAGGTAACATACATAGCCTGCTTAGTCATTGATAGGCCATCAGCAAATTGCTTAAAAGTACTAAATACTCCCAGCGGGATTAATGAAAAAGCTACTAAGTGGGTGTAAGGTACAGCCAAAGCTATAACATCTTCTTTCTGTCCAGTAGCACGCATTACAGGTTCTACAGTGAACATTAGTAAAAATAACACCACTCCCAGAACAGAGTTTAATACCATTCCGTGATTCATTACCTGTTGGGCGGTAGCTTTATCGCCAGCTTCGTCAGCCATTGCTACCAATGAAGTACTTGCTACCGAGAAACCTATTGCAAACGACATGGCAATAAATATAGCCGTATTACCCAAAGCCGCAGCACCCAGTTCAGTAGTACCTACTTTCCCTACCATTAGGTTGTCAATCACTCCTACAAGGGTATGCCCTAACATCCCCAGTATTATAGGGTAAGCAATTTTAAGGTTATATCTAAATTCTTTTGTATAACTTGATAAAAACATTCTTTAGTAGTTAGTAATTAGTCATATCAGTTAGTAATTAGTCGTCAGTAGTTAGTTCATTACTAACTACTGACGACTAATGGCTATAACTGTTACTGCATTACTTCTATTTCTTCAATAATATTCTTTGCTCCAGCATAAATATCTATTACCCAAAGCACATAACGAATATCCACATTAATAGTGCGTTGCAGTTGTTTATCAAAGATAACATCCCCTGCCATAGCTTCAATATTACCGTCAAAAGCAAGCCCTATAAGCTCTCCTTTGCCATTCATTACTGGCGAGCCCGAGTTACCCCCTGTAATATCATTGTTGCTCAAGAAGTTTACACGCATAGAGCCGTCTTTATCCGCATATCTACCATACTCTTTCTTTTGGTAAAGGTCAAGCATACGTTGCGGCATATCAAATTCAGCATCTCCTTTCTTGTATTTTGCTATCAAAGTATTGAAAGTAGTATAGAAATTCTTCTTAGCATCAGGGTTGCGCTTGTCTGCTTTTAATGGTTTTACAGTACCGTATGTCAAGCGTAAAGTAGAGTTAGCATCAGGATAGAGTATGTTACTTGCTTTAGAGTTACGCATACCTTGTACAAATTTCCTATAAGCCTTGCCATAAGCATCTTCTAACTTAATTTGCTCTTCCGAAGGGTTACGATAATTAGCAAAAAGAGGAATAGAAAGTGCCAAAATAGGGTCACTTGCCAAAGTTGCAATCATCTCTTCTTCAGTTTGATAGATATTGTTTTTAGGGAAAACAGCCTCTTTAGCAGTTTCTTTGCTGCGGTACATACTTTTTGCAAAAATATCTTCTACAAACTTATTGAAATCACCATTGTATTGTGCTTTAATAGCTTTTAATTCCGAAGGAACATCAGTACCTTTGTTAGCATACAGTTTTAGCATATCGGCAAGGATAGCCTTTTCTACATCCAAGTTTACTTTGTCGTATTCTGTAAGTAGGTTATCCACTCTTTTCTCTAATTCGTCATTACGCATACCACCTCTTTTAGCATCTGTTACTAAATTTACATAGCGTGTAGGTATTTTTATAAAGAAAGAAGCACGCCACAGTATACCCAAATAGTTCTCATCTGCCGATTGGGTATTAGTTTTCTCAAAGTAAGTAGCCAAAGTGTTAAGCACATCGCCATATTCAGCTTTATTCTCAGCTTTCTTTGCCCATTTAGCAAATTTTGCTTCAGCTTTACGCTTCTTATTAGCTGTTTTATGAGCGCTAAGGGCATCAATCATCCCTTGGCGGTTCTTCCAATAATTAGCAATACTTGAGTATTGTGAAGCGTATAGTAAGCGTACAGCATCATCTTTATCCATAAAACGTTTCATAGCATCCATAGCTGTTTTAGAGGCTTCTACCCACGCCGGATAAGCATACTTAACGTTTTGATCTACCCAATATGAACTTTCCCAGCGGTTAGTACGTCCTGGGTAACCCATAATCATAGCAAAATCCTTATCTTGTACGCCCTTTAGACTCACTTTTAGATAGCGTTTTGCTTTTAGCGGAATATTATTTGGAGAGTAAGACGCTGCATTCCCATCTTTGTCAGTATATACACGGAAAAGAGAAAAATCACCTGTTTGGCGGGGCCATTCCCAGTTATCAGTATCACCGCCAAATTTACCAATACTTTCAGGAGGAGTACCTACTAGGCGCACATCTTTAAAGTCTTGATATACAAAGTAATAATATTCATTTCCTTGAAAGAAAGGGCGTACCGATACTACATATTTCCCTCCCTCACTATTTTCTTTTTCTATCTTAGCCATTTCTTTATTCAAAGCCACTTCGCGTTCTTTTTCGCTCATCGTAGGGTTCACTACCGATAGCATACGCTCTGTCACATTATCCATACGCACAAAAAAGCGTACAAACGATTGTTTTGGCGATAACTCTTCAGCGTGCGAACGCGCCCAAAAACCATCTCGTAGGTGATTGTTCTCAGGAGTCGATAGCTGTGCTATGTTCCCATAACCGCAGTGGTGGTTGGTAAGTACTAAACCATCTTTTGAGATAATACTTGCTGTACAGCCTCCATTAAATTGTACTATCGCATCTTTTAAGCTATTGTTATTGATGCTATAGATTTCCTGAGCCGTAAGCTGCAAGCCCAATTTCTGCATATCCCTCTGGTTTAGGCGTTCAATGAACATCAAAAACCACATCCCTTCATTGGCTCTTGCCATAGGGACAAGCAGCAACAGAGCCAATACTGTCATACTGATTTTCTTCATAAAAAAGTGATATAATGATTTATCAAGCCGCAAAGGTACAAATAATTTACTAATTAGCAAATTTTCTTCTCCTTGTTCCTCCCTGCTTTTCCTTTATAAAAGTACTGATATTTTTCTTGCCAAATTGTAATATTAAATACGCAAATACCCCATTTCTATCCTCCAACTCCTAAAAACTAAAAATTCCTCATCCATTTTCTATTTTTATTGCCAATATTTCAAAAAATACTACCCCCAATCTTGTGGTGGCTGAAAAATACAATCCCTTAATAATCAGCCCATTTTTCTACCAACCACACCCCAACCACCTTAAAGCTATCCCTTAGGATGAACGAACCTATAACGAAGGATAAACGAACTATAAACGAAGGATAAGCATTATTTGGCTGAAAATCAATCGTTCTAATACCGATGTTTCTTTTTGCCAAAATCGCAACAAAATCCTAAAAACACTGCGTTTTTCTCAGTGCCTTAAACTGTCTGTTAGCAGCTTTTATGCTATTATTTAGGACTATAAACCCCAAAAATAGGGTCATCTATTACCATTTGGGTATAACAATCTATCCCCAACAAAAAAGCAACGGTAATTACATCAAAAAAGGAACTACTATTTTTGCACGAAAAATGCAATTCTAAGCACCTTTCTTCTTTCTTAAAGTGCCTAAATCTCCAATTTTTGTTCTTAATTCTATGTATGAAAATATCATAGGTTTGCAAGTAATCATTTCCCCATATTTCTTCCTCTGTTAATGATTTTAACCGCTCTTCCAGCCATTTAGGCAGCTTTTCAGTCTCTATAGTCTCTATAGTTTCTATCAGTTTAGAGGCTATTTCTTGTGGTATGTTACTAATTCGTATTACAACAGGTAAACAAAGAAAATCATTAATTAACTCTTCTCTCCCTTGAATAATCATATCTTCTGTATAGGTCGCCTTTGAATGATTTTTTATCAAGAACTCCTTTCCTTTTTCTGTGATAAATATTTTTTCAAAAGTGTCAGAATTCTCATACCTCCCTTCGTGACCGATGAGTCCTTCTGTTTCCATAGCTTCCAAAAGCTTAGAAATCCCCAAAAACGAGAAACAAAAATAGCATACTTCTCTCAGGAAGGACCCCCTCGTATCTCTCTTTTTAAATAAAATAGAGAGGATAAATATTCTGTAAAAAAGTTCTTCTTGGCTCATTTCTTCTTCTTCCAGTTCTTGCCATACACAGCATAATACATCGCCTCTTGGTAGTAATCCTCTTTATCTTTCAAAAAATCGTCAAGCAGCGCCTTGTTTTCAGCATTTTGCATTGTCTCTATAAGTGGTTTGAATACCACATCATCTTGCGAAGAAATCACCCCTTCATATATCACAGGCAAGGTCTCTGCGCTAAACCCATACAGCTCTATCAGCGCACTCACAAAATGCTTGTGTACCATCTGGTGCTCATCATCTACTAACTTAAAGTATTCTATCACCAGCGCGAAGTACTTCTTGTTGGTAAGTCCCAAGCCAAATACAGCATAGCTTCCTGGCATACAGCTCTTTTCACCCTCTTCCACATCGGTATACCATTCAAATTCTTTCATAGCTACCTTGGTGTATTCCTCTAATTTAGGATGCAATGCCTCATATTGCAATGCTTGTGCAAAAAAGCGATGCGTGCTTGATTTAGCAAGGCCTTTTATATCCAAAAAGAGCTTAGGAGCTTTTGAACTCAGCTTGATTTGATAACTATGAGCGAATCCTCCTTTAAGTAGCGCAATGATAAAATCCAATGCTTTGCCATAAGCCTCAGCGGTCTCTTGCTTGATTTTAAGGCTAATGGTAGCAAATACATCATTGGCATCAGCTTCCAAGCCGCTATCTTTGTAATGAATAAGGTCATCAGGTAGCTCGCCCGTACCTTTTTTAAGGTATTGCTTAGCTTTCTCCGAGCCTAGTTCATTAGCAGCTCGTTCCAAGTCTTCACAAGCAAACTTCACATCCCAACTGTATTGTTTGTATTTGATTTTCCAAAGAGCCTGCTGTACAAATAGTTTTAATTTCTCCGCATCAACTTTTTCAGGGGCAATTTCTGCCTTCAGAATGTATTCTTTATTCCATTTTTCATTCCCTTTCACTTGGTAATAAAGTGGCATAAACACCGCCTTTTTCCACTTTCCAGCCCGATGAATCAATGAACTCCGATACTCTTTAAGATACTTTTTATTCCCCATAGCCTCTATACTTTTCATATACTTTTCAGCTACTTCTATAATTTGGCTTTCAGTGTATTGAGTAAGATTTGTGTCGAATAACTTGTCTAAAAAACTAATCCATTCATTTTCTATCACCTTCCTACTACCATCAATAGTAGTTTCCTGCACATACCTATCAAAGCGCTCTTTCAGTTCTACCTTTCTAGGCTCATTCACCAAATAAAACTCCTTACTAGCGTGTCTAAAGTTTAGTACCGTCGTCAATTCGTACTGAAACTTCCCAAAATGCACCTCATCAAAGAACATTTCAGTAATTTTCTCTTGTACAATACTGAGAATTTCCTCTATTTCCTCCCCCGAGAGCCTTTCTATACCTTCTATTTTAGTAGTTACACTACCAAAACCATCTCTGTCCAAAGCCACTTCAATTCTATTATTGCTTTGCTTCACAACAATATAATCAGCCAGCCCTTCATCAAGATACCACTTCTGATAAGGAGGTTTCACAATATATTTACCAAACCCTTTTACTATCCCTTGTAGGATTTCTTCAGCATATTTTTCTGTTGTATTCATTTCTTTTATTTTAGCAAATGTACATTCTTATAAAGTTTCCTAATCTCATCTCTCACTTCCATCAGGGCAAATCCCAAAAGGTTTTGACCGCGCCACATAGCTACATTCTTCGCTTTCTCATTCTCTTTGCCTAAGCCTATCCCCCAAATAGCATCCACCGGACTTGCTTCTACCAGTATTTTATCGCCTGTAGAAAGCAAAAAGTCCATCATTTCCTTATTCTGAGTGAATTTGTAGTAATTCCCATTCAGCACAATACTATATTTAGCTTTGTCCCACACCTGAGGGTCAAAGTTGCGCACTTTCCTTCCCAAGGCTTTCATCATCTTAGGGTCAGAAGTGTTCATAATCTCCTCTCTCACCTCTTCATCTTCAAACAAACGCGCCTTTTCAGCCATCATATACTGCTCAGCGCAAGAATATTTATCACCATCTACACTAAAAGGCGAGGGCTGCCACTGCCCCAAACAAGACTCATCTATAACATTAGCATTAGGCTTCCAAAAGAAAATAAACTTCAGTTTCTTTGCCGAATTGATAAAAGTTTTTTTGGAGTATTTATAAGCACCTTTGGGCTGCCAAAGCGCAACTCCCTCGTAATAATAGTCTTCTTCATCATCTATATCCTGCTCATTCTCCTCCCATCTATTGTAATGCCAAAAACAAGGATACGGAAACAGAGCTTGGTATTCCTGCTGTTTAGCAGGGGTAAGACCCTCATACCAGTCCCAAAACTTGGATTTATAATCTTCGCCAGCGCCCATACGCCAGCCTATCGTAAATTCAGTATAAGCAGGAAATTTAATCCAAGGAGGTGTCATCATAACAATAAATAATTTATAAAATAATACGCCGCAAAATTACAAAATATTTGCTAAGTATCAAAATATCAGTTAAATATGCCATAGTCATTGTCACTTTAGTCCACTCTCACTTTAAATAACTAATTTCTAGCCTAAATATTACAATATAGCTCTTTTTCTTCCAAAAGTCACAAAAGTATTCTAACCTTATATACTTCTGATTTTCAGTTGTTTTTATTCTTCTAATACAAATTCTAACAAATAGTGATAAAAAATATATAACCAACCATTTGGTTAATACAAACGTTTAACTTACCTTTGCCCCCGAAATCAAACAACAATGAGTAACACTAAAGACACATCCACTGAAGATCGCATCAAAGCTGCTGCCCGTAAAGTCTTTCACCAGAAGGGCTATGCAGGCACTCGCACCCGTGATATTGCTGAGGAAGCAGGTATCAATCACGCAATGCTCAACTATTATTTCCGCAGCAAAGAAAAACTCTTTGGCATTGTGATGATGGAAACAATGGCACAATTCTTTAAGGGTGTTTCCGATATTTTAAACAACAAAAACACTTCTTTAGAGCAGAAAATAGAGCTAATAGTCAATAATTACACTGATTTACTCCTAGAAGAACCCGAGCTCCCTACCTTTATGTTCAACGAGGTGCGTGCTAACCCCGAGACTTTTGTTGCCAATACCCCTATCCTTCAAGCGTTAGAGCACTCAGTCTTAGCCCGCCAATACGCCGAGGCAGTAGCGCAAGGACGAATCACCGAACCCAACCTTATGCACTCCGTGCTCAACGTGATCAGTTTAGTGATATTCCCCTTCATCGCCCAGCCTATCTTTACCGCCCTGAGCAGAACCGACAAAGAGGCGTATAAATCCCTAATGCTCCAGCGAAAAACCCTTATCCCTCAATGGATTAAAGCGATATTGTTCCTCCCCTAACCCCTCCCAAGAAGGAGAATGGGGGTAAACAATATATTTTTTATCTATACCCTAACCAAATGGTTAAACACACTGTATAACGTAAACAACATCTATATATGAGATTTATAGCATTACTTTTACTCTTCCCCATCATAGGTATCGCACAAGAAACGATTACCTTGGAGGATTGTTATCACTTGGCGCGAGAGAATTATCCTACCGTCAAAAAGCTCGATTTGGTAGCCAAAACCGAAGGCTATACCCTTGCCAATGCCAATCGTGCTTACCTCCCGCAGGTCTCTATCTTGGGGCAAGCCACTTACCAGTCTGAAGTAACCGACCTCTCTAAAACCATCGCAGGGACACTCCCGTTGCCTCCTAACGTCTCTTTGCCTACGATTGACAAAGAGCAATACAAGGTCGTGGGCGAGGTAAGCCAACTGCTCTATGGAGGTGGTGCTATTCACAGTCAGAAGGCAGTCGCCAAAGCCCAGAGTGCTGTACAAGCGCAAGCTGTTGAAACACAGTTATACACCCTGAAACAACGCGTAAGCAACCTATATTTTGGGGTGTTACTTATCGATGCCCAATTATCGCAAAACCGCCTCAATATCGAAACAATAGAGTCGCAACTCCGCAAAGCAGAAGTAGCCCTGCAGAACGGAACTACCCTCCCCAGCAATGTCAATGAGCTCAAAGCCGAAATCCTCCGCGTAGCAATGCAAACCACCGAGTATGAAGCCGCCCAAGCTACCTACTTGCAAATGCTGTCTACCTTTATAGGCAAAGAGCTCACCAGCGCTTCCCAGCTCACACAGCCTGCGCCTCAATCGCAGTCTCAAAGCGTAAGTACCGATATTTTTCGCCCTGAGCTCAAAGGGTTTCAGCTACAGGAATCGTTGCTCAAAGCCCAAGAAAAACAGCTCAACAGCGAATATATGCCCAAGCTCAGTGCGTTTTTCCAAGGCGGTTACGGGCGTCCCACGCTCAATATACTCAACAACCAAGCGGATTTCTACTACATCACAGGGCTTCGTTTGCAGTGGAATCTCAGTCCACTATACAACCTGTCGAGTAAGAGACACATCTTGCGCCTCAATCGCGAAAGTATCGCAACCGACCGTCAAGCCTTTTTACTCAACACAAAACTCGAACTTACTCAGCAGTCCGAGCAGCTCAAAAAGCTACAAAAGCTGATAGAACAAGACGAAACATCGGTAACCCTGCGCCATTCCGTCGCCAAAGCAGCCGAAGTACAGTTGGACAATGGGGTCATCACCACCCACGAATACCTGCAGAAAGTCAATGCTTGGCATCTTGCACAACAAACGCTATCGCTTCACAAAATACAACTCTTGCAAGCTCAAGAGCAACAACAATTAATCATAGGAAAATGAAAAAGATAACACTCATCACCGCCCTTGCAGCCCTTATCGCCTGCAACAACAAACCTCAGTTCGATGCTTCTGGCAACTTCACTGCCGATGAAGTAATTGTTTCCGCCCAGCAAACAGGGCAACTCATCGCCTACGAGGTAGAAGAAGGCAAGACCCTCACCGAAGGACAAAAGGTGGGGCAAATAAATGTCGAAGTCCTCAAGCTCCAAAAAGAGCAGGTCGAGGCTACCATTTCTTCCCTCAAAGAGAAGACCCTAAACCCTGCCAACCAAGTAGCACTCATTCGTAGCCAATACGAGGTACAGAAAGTACAACTCGAACAGCAGGAGCGCGAGCTTACCCGTGTGCGACGACTCGTGGCGGGAGGCGCTGCTACCCAAAAGCAATTGGATGACCTCACCGCTTTAGTCGACCAGCTCCGCAAGCAACTTGCCGTCACTCAAAACCAACTCAAGGTCAGTCTCACCAATATCAACACCCAGAACCGCAATGTGCTCAGCCAAGAAGCTCCCTTGCAAAAGAATGCTCAGGCTGTTCAAGAGCAAATCAACCAAGGAGAAATCATCAACCCCATAGCAGGAACAGTACTCGTCAATTACGCCCTCAAAGGGGAAATGCAGACTTTTGGAAAGCCTCTCTATAAAATCGCTAATACCGATATCCTGACCCTAAAAGCCTACATCACTGGCGACCAGCTGACCCAAATCAAGTTAGGACAGCAAGTTACCGTGCGCACCGATGCCGGCAAAGGCGAATATCGCACCTATCAAGGTGAAATCACACACATATCCAATAAAGCTGAGTTTACCCCTAAAACCATACAAACCAAATCCGAACGTGCCAACCTCGTTTATACTATCAAGGTTAAAGTAAAAAACGACGGCTATCTCAAAATAGGAATGTACGGTGAAGTGGTGTTCAAATAACCTTTAATCACGGACACAAACTACAAATTCCCTTACTAAAAATAGCTAAAATTACATTTTTCGCAACGTTTTATAAAGAACATTACGAATATTTCAGTAAGTACTATGTGGGAGATTAGTGGGAGGAACGTGGGAGGAATGTGGGAGCTACAAAACAAAAAATCAAATATCAAATTCGCAATAAAAACTTAAAAACATTGACAATAACGCAAAACAATATATAAAAAGTTAATAAAGATAATAGTCTCTATCAATTTTATATTCCTTAAAATATCCAATGTATAGTTTTGAGTCTTATACTTTAGTTGCCAAATATTAAAATTTTTATGATTTTTTCTTGTTTGTTAATAAATAATTTGTACTTTTGTCTCGAATATATATCCATATTCAAAATAAAATAAACCAAAATAATTAATTAAACAATTAAAATTGAAAGTTATGGCACAAGTAAAAGACAATGACCTAACAGAAGGATTATCAGGTAAATTCGGAAAGAAAATCGTATTCCGTCAAGTAAATGGAGTAACCATTGCTGCGCAAGCTCCTAAGCAAAAAGCAAAGTTCACTGAAAAGCAAGAAAACCAAAACAAACGCTTTTCCGAAGCTTCTACCTATGCTAAAAATGCACTTTTAGACCCTACGTTAAAAGCCTTTTATGAAGCTGAAGCCAGAAAGAAAAAAGGTGTAAGCTCTCGAAATGTAGCTATGTCCGACTATCTCAAACCGCCTACTATCGAAAGTATAGACGCTTCAGCCTATACAGGAAGAGAATCTGGCGAGAAAATTATCATCGTGGCAGATGATAAATTTAAAATCAACAGCCTGAAGGTAAGAATTACTAGCAGTGATGAAAACACAATTGAGGAAGGCACCGCCTCCTTAGCACAAGGCAAGTGGGTATACCAAACCACCGCCACCAATGCAAGTCTTACTGGCGATAAAATAACCGTCATCGCCACCGACCGACCTGGTAACATCACTACTAAAGAGATTACCTTGTAATAATCAAAAAGGCTGTTTAAGGATTTTACCCCCTAAACAGCCTTTGTTATCTAAAAAATATCCTAATGAAAAAACGACTTTTATACCTAAGTATTGCGTTTTTATGTACCGCCATACTCGCACTTATTATAGTAGCAATGCGCTCACTATACCCCGATTATTGCCTCTCAGCCCTTGGAATAATCCTATCCCAAGTCGTTTTTATCATAACTTATATCATATTTCCGCTATTTTTCATCTATTTAATAATAGCCGAAACCAACCTTAATTTTATGTACCAACACAGCCTTAGAAAGAGGCAACGTAAGCGCACAAACAGCTTCAACCTATCGCTCATCACCTTAGCACTCGTGCTCCTCAGCCTTCTCGCCCGCCTCTTCCTCTAAGATTAATAACACATAAATCGAATTAGTAACAATTATAAAAAAAATATGATACGTAATTATTTTTACCTTGTAGTGGGAGTACTTTGCTTACTCTCTGCCGTTACTCACGAAATGAACGGCTTCACAACCCTTTTCCCTGCCTTGTCAAACACCAACATCGATGCTGAAAGCAAGGTAACATTCAATTATCTTTGGCATATCATAGCTACCGAAAACGTGGTAATGGGTATTGCTTTAGTGTTAATGGCACTGCGCAAAAACGACAATGCAGGCAAGTATATTACTCAGTTTGTAATGGCTTTATTAGCAGTGCGTTGGGCAAGTATTGCTTTTAGTACCCTAACAAGCGATGGAGGTAACCTTACCAAAATACTTCCTGAAAGTGTTATAATGTGGCTACTTATATTCCTATTGTGGTTAGGTACAAGAAGAAAAGAGAAAAAATAAAGGGAAAATCAGTGTCCATTTGCCTTTGAAAAGAGGTTAATCACAACCACCCCAGCGATGATAAGCAGGGAACCCAATACAAAAGGCAGGTCTATTTTGTTCTTAAAAACAAGAATACTCACAATAGCTGTCAGTACAATCCCCACCCCCGACCAGATAGCGTAGGCTACCCCCAGCGGAATATTCTTGAGGGCTAAGGATAAAAAATAAAAACAAACACCATAAGACAACAGCGATCCTACGGCAAACAACCACTTGGTAAACCCTTCCGATTTACCTAAAAGAGCGGTGGCTAAGACCTCTAAAACAATCGCTAATGTGAGGTATAGGTAATGCATATAAGTATAGTATCTAATTCTGTGGCAAAAATATAACAATTTTACTGAAAATGAAATTAAAACTCATAGAAGACATAAAGCTCACTAAAGAGCTCGTAGACCGAGAACACTTTTTCTCTGTGGGCTATTGCGAAGCAATCGAAACCCATTTGATGAAAGTACTTGTAAGTTGGGTAGCAGGCTATGAACGCTATTACCGGATAAGTGCCGAAGATTACGCTTTGTTCGAAAAAGACCGTCCTGCATTCTACGAATTGTACAAAAACGAGCTCGGTGAGGATAACGAATGCTTTACTCAGAAGTTTATGGGGGCGCAAGCTCTACGCGATTATGACGGTCGTAAGAACTTTCAGATGTGTTACCCCTCAAAGGAAATGAACCCTTTTGGGCATTATGCCTATTGCAACGGAGTACTATATGCTCAAATTCTTTGGGACAAAGGCACTGTATATGTACCCCCTTATCAGAAAGTAAAAACCGCCAACGGCGAGTGGGACTATCCCTTGAGAAAAGATTGTTATATAGAAAAAGACCCCGAAGGCAAAGACCTCTGCTTTTGCCTTGATATAGAAAACCGAAAGTAACCTCATAATTAGTAAATATGTTTGATATAGAAGAATGTAGAATAACCCTTCTCACAGAGTACACATACGAAGTAGCTTACTTAGGAGGGCGTATGTTGTTAAGATATGAAACACAGCCTCCACACGGAGATGAGATTTGCTCAGTATATTTCCCTGAGTCAAACAACGAATTACCCTATTGGTGCTATCTGAGAAATATCAAGCAAATAAGTATAGATAAATCGACCGAAAGTTTCTTTATATCAATAGAAGCCGTGAAACCTCATCAATGGTCAGGCGTTGTAACCCTAATTATTGATCCTAAACACAGTAGATTTGCTTGTTTAGATGACTGGTATCCTTCTGTCAAAGCGGAAGAAAATAAGATTTGTTTTTATAATAGTTACACAGGAAAAGAATATATTTTAGATGATTTCCAACTGCTTAAATGGCAATCATTTTAAGAAAATAACCCCTGCTGGCGCGAGCCTGTGGCTCGTGCCTATCAAAAAAAGAGCTTGTAGCTCATTGGCAAAATCGACAAATTGACAAATCAGAAAAATGAATAATATTACCCAGCAATTGGGCTAGCTGTACTAAAATACTTCCTGAAAGTATTATAATGTGGGTACTTATACTTCTATTGTGGTTAGGTACAAGAAGAAAAGAGAAAAATAAAACCTTTATACTATGATTTACATTGAACAATTTCAAACCCTTACTTCTATTCCTGAAAAACTCAACAGTGGGGATAAACTTATGACTCTTACCGAGGAAGGACTCTCGGTAAAGAACACAAAAACAGGTAAAGAATACTTTATCAAAGGGGATGTGCTCCATTACGAAGAATCTCTAAATCACACCTACCTATGGTGTGCCTTATACAATGAGAATGAGACTTTTACTCTTATGGCTATTGATGAAAATGGCAAAACTATAGCCTCATTGGGATGGAAGACCCTTTTGGTGCAGCGAGTTTATGGCTTACCCATCTGCCTAAAGAAAATGAAGTAACTATTTCCTTATTAGATGGTGCAGGTTGGTCAGAAAGTTACTATATTGCTTTAGAAGGTAATCAACTGAAAATCTATCAAAAACTGCCTGATAGCTACATATATATGTTTCCTCTTGGCAATCGTTCCCTTCTTACTAACTTTGATGACAGACTGATGTTAGCTTCCTATCCCGATTTTGAGATACTAAAAGAAAAACAACTCTCTGATACTGACGGTGAGGGTATACTTAATATATGGCAAGTAGACGAGCATTTTGGTATTTTCTCCAGTACACAAGGAATATGGTATGCCTTTAGTTTAGATACCCTTGAGATTATTAGTGAATGCGTGATAAAAGGTTATGAGCCTATTATAGAGGGAGAATACTATTACTCACACATTGCAGCTCTTATTCCAACACCTGATAAGTTCCTTTTCGAGCATTGGAGTTACCAAGATAAAAAAGAAGAAAGCCAATGGTTTGCTGTGGATAAAGCTTATTTATCTACCCTTATCCAAAAATACCTAAACTAATTGCTAGCGCGAGCTTGTGGCTCGTGCCTACTCCCTGCTGGAGCGAGCCTATGACTCCCTTGCTAGCGCGAGCTTGTAGCTCGTGCCTACCAAGAATAGAGCTTGTAGCTCATAACCAAATTGGAAAATCAGAAAAATGACAAGTATAAATATCCATAACCTCAGCAAGTCCTACGGCGATACCTACGCCGTGCAACACCTTTCCTTAGAAGTCAAAAAAGGTGAACTCTTTGGACTCATCGGTCCCGATGGGGCAGGCAAAACCACCGTCTTTCGGATGCTCACCACCCTCCTCTTGCCTGATGAGGGCACTGCAAGCATCGAGGGTTGGGATATCGTTAAGGATTATAAAGAAATCCGTAAGCACGTGGGCTATATGCCTGGGCGCTTCTCTCTGTACCAAGATCTTACTGTTGAGGAAAACCTCTCCTTCTTCGCTACCGTTTTTGGTACGACTATTTCTGAGAATTACGACCTTATCAAGGATATTTACGATCAGATAAAGCCGTTTAGCAACCGTCGCGCGGGCAAGCTCTCAGGCGGAATGAAGCAGAAATTAGCCCTATGTTGCGCCCTCATTCACAAGCCCAAAGTCCTTTTGTTAGACGAGCCCACCACGGGGGTAGATGTGGTTTCGCGCAAAGAGTTCTGGGAGATGCTGAAGAAACTAAAGGAGCAAGGCATCAGCATACTCGTTTCTACCCCTTATATGGACGAAGCCAGCTTGTGCGACCGCATAGCCTTAATACAATCAGGCAAGGTGCTTTCCACCAGCACCCCCGAGCAAATCATAGCCCAGTACCCCACTGCACTCTATGCTATCAAGGCTCCCGACCTGTACGCACTGCTGAAGCACCTGCGTGAGCACCCCAACATTGATAGCTATTACCCCTTTGGTGAGTACCTACACGTTACTCTCAAAGAAAACACCCACATTCCCATATTCGAGCAACAGCTGAAAACTACCTTCCCCCACCTCGAATGGAAAGCCATTACCCCCACCATCGAGGATAGTTTTATTCGCCTAATGGAAGAAAATTAAAGTATAATAATTCAATAAATAAACACCCCTAAGAAGTAATTCAAATCGCTTTTGCGGTATGTGCTTCCCTCTCCTTGGGAGAGGGGGCAGGGGGAGAGGAACACTATGAACGCAATCCACTGTCATAACCTTACCAAACAATTCGGTGATTTCAAAGCCGTGAACAACATTTCCCTTACCGTTGAAAAAGGCGAAATCTTCGGCTTCCTCGGTGCCAACGGCGCGGGGAAAACCACCGCTATACGCATCTTCTGCGGACTCTCCTACCCTACTTCGGGCGAGGCTACCGTAGCAGGCTTCGATGTCTATCGAGAGCAAGAGCAGATAAAAAAGCACATCGGCTATATGAGTCAGAAGTTTTCGTTGTATGACAACCTCACCGTGCAGGAAAACATCACCTTCTACGGAGGCGTTTATGGCTTGAGTCGCAAGGAAATCAAAACCCGCAGTACCGACCTTATCACCAAGCTTGGCTTGGAGGCAGAAGCCAACAAACTCGTAGGTTCGCTACCACTGGGCTGGAAGCAGAAACTTGCTTTCTCGGTAGCTATCTTCCACCATCCCGAAATTGTCTTCCTCGACGAGCCTACTGGTGGTGTAGACCCGATAACGCGCCGTCAGTTTTGGGATATGATATACGAAGCCTCCGCGCAGGGCATCACTGTATTCGTTACCACCCACTATATGGATGAAGCCGAGTATTGCCACCGCATCAGCATAATGGTAGACGGCAAAGTGGAAGCAATGGATACACCCACCAACCTTAAATCACAGTTTAACACCCATTCAATGGACGAGGTGTTCTACCAACTCGCCCGTAAAGCAAAACGTTCAGCAGACTAAACAATGAAACAGCTCATCGCCTTTATACGCAAGGAATTCTATCACGTATTCCGCGACCGTCGTACACTACTCATACTCTTTGGTATCCCCATAGCGCAGATTATCCTTTTCGGTCAAGCCCTCAGCAGCGAGGTCAAGAATATTGGTATCGCTGTATTAGATGAGGCTAACAATACCTATAGCCAAGAAATTACACACCGCTTGCAGGCAAGTCCGTATTTTAAGCTAAAAGACCCTCTGTTCCATTACAATCAAGTAGAAGACCAATTCAAGCGTGGCACCATAAAAGCGGCGCTCATCTTCCCTCCCGATTTCGGCAAAGACCTCTACACCCCCAGTGGTACCTCGCTACAACTCATCACCGATGGCAGCGACCCCAATACGGCTAAAACGGTGCAAAACTACTTCTCGGCTATGGTAGCGAGCTACCAGCAAGAGCTGAACCCTGCTGTGCAACTACCTTACCAGATAACCGTTGAAAACCGAATGCTGTACAACAAGGAGCAGAATGGCTCTATGAACTTCGTTCCTGGGGTGATTGCACTCGTCTTTATGATAGTGAGCACTGCCCTCACCTCGGTAGCGGTGGTGCGCGAAAAAGAGTTAGGCACTATGGAAATCCTCTTGGTATCGCCTTTC
This sequence comes from Capnocytophaga sp. oral taxon 878, assembly GCF_002999135.1. Taxonomy (NCBI): domain Bacteria; kingdom Pseudomonadati; phylum Bacteroidota; class Flavobacteriia; order Flavobacteriales; family Flavobacteriaceae; genus Capnocytophaga; species Capnocytophaga sp. oral taxon 878. The sequence continues at coordinate 1,089,058 of NZ_CP027229.1, read as the reverse complement.
AAACCTATAATGATACTCATTGCCAAAGCCGTGCCTTACCTTATTCTCTCGCTCATCAACTTCACCGTGATACTCCTGCTATCGGTCTATATGCTCGATGTCCCGATACGTGGCAATTTGCTGTTGCTGTACGCCGAAAGCACTTTGTTTATCATCATCTGTTTGTCGTTGGGGCTACTCATATCCACCGTTACTGCTTCACAGCAAACGGCTATGCTCATCGCTATGATGGGAATGATGCTCCCTACGGCTTTCTTTACCGGCTTTATGTTCCCCATAGAGAATATGCCTCTTATCTTTCAGGGAATATCCAAAGTCTTCCCCTCAAGTTACTACTACGCTATCGTGAAGAAAGTAATGCTCAAGGGATTAGATTTCACTTACGTATGGAAAGAAACGCTGATATTAATAGCAATGGCGGTAATTTTCTTAAGCCTTGCAATGAAGAAGTTTAAGATTAGATTACAATAAAGAAGAAATGAAAACCTTATCATTTATACTCCAAAAAGAATTTAAGCAGATATTCCGAGATAAGACGATCTTGGCAATGATGCTTGTGGCACCTATGATGCAACTGATTATACTGCCTTTGGTTGCCAATTTCGACGTGAAGAATATCAACCTTGTGTATATCGACCACGACCAGAGTCCATATTCGCACGAGCTCATACAGAAGATTACTGCGTCAGGGTACTTTAAGCTCGTAGACGCTCCTTTCTCTTATAACGAAGGTATCGCCCTGATAGAAGACGGCAAAGCTGATGTAGTTTTGGAAGTCCCCGAAGGTTTTGAGCGCAACCTCGTACGCGAAGGAAAGCAACCTCTCGGTGTCTCTATCGATGCCATTAACGGGAGTAAGTCGTCGTTAGGAGGGGCGTATTTGCTTTCGGTGATACGCGACTTCAACACTCAGCTCGATATAAATGTAAAAGCACCCCAACGCATAGGCAATGTAGCCAAACTCAACGTGGAGAGTACCCATTGGTACAATCCCTATATGCAATACACGCGCTATATTGTTCCAGGCATTTTAGCTATATTACTCACCATTATCGGGGGCTTTCTTTCAGCTCTCAATGTAGTTAAAGAAAAGGAAATAGGCACTATCGAGCAGATTAATGTAACGCCTATTAAGAAGTGGCAGTTTATATTGGGCAAGCTCATACCCTTTTTGGTAGTAGGGATCATTCTTTTTACCTTGGGACTCACCGTGATGTATATAGTATACGGCATCTTCCCCGCAGGGAATCTACTCACCTTATACGCCTTTGCGATAATGTACCTCATCGCAATTCTCGGCTTCGGACTGCTCGTCTCCACTTATGCTAATTCGCAGTTGCAGGCTATGTTTATCGCCTATTTCTTTATAATGATCTTCCTACTGATGAGCGGTTTTCTCACCAGCGTAGATAGTATGCCTGCGTGGAGTAAGCAGGTGAGTAATGCCATTCCGATAACCCATTTTGTGAATGCGATGCGCCTTATTGTGCTGAAAGGCAGTAGTTTTGGACAATTACATATAGAGTTCTTGTATTTGGTAGGCTTTGCAATACTGCTGAACAGCTGGGCAATTTGGAACTATAAGAAAACGAGTTAGTATACACTTATTAATCATTTAGTGATTGAAAAAGAGAGAGGCTGCCTGATAAGGCAGCCTCTTTGTTATTGTTATGTAATAGGATGATAGTTATCCGCTATTTCTTTTTGATGATAAATACAGGACAGATTCCATAGGAAAGGATTTTATTTGGTGCAAAGAGAGCATATTCTAACTGTGGATGGGTATATACATCGTATTCGCCACAATTTTCTAAGATACCTCCGTACATACGAAAGTAGCTGGTTTTATCTTTCATTATATTTTCATCATCATATATACTTTCTTCGTTCTTAAGACCAAAAGTTTTTCCGTTTACTTGTAGTTTGAAGAATAAAATTCCTTTTTCCCAAGTACTAAGATGAGATATGGAACCGCCCCCTATGGTAGAACCTCTATGACTACCTCTTTCTTCTACTTTAAAATATTCAGGGATAAACTTATCACGTTTTTTACTTTCCTCTTTAGGTATAAACTCCCGTTCTCTTCGTAAAAAGATACCTATACTTTTTCCTTCTTGTATTTTCTTTTCAGAATACTTCTCGCTTATTCCATATTTTAACTCTTTCCAATCAAAATAGTCGACTTTTGTAGGAAAGTAGCTCCACTTATTATCTTTGAAGAAGAAAAATGTATTATTTATGATATTATAATAAGGGGATTGGTCTTTTATCTCTTCTAAGTAAAAGTTTTCTTGAGTTTCGATATTCCACTGCTCGGAATGAGGAACTAATTCCATTTCTTTAAAAGATTTATCACCATCTATTGCCCAAGAGGAATAACGTTTTCCTTTGAAATCTATCAGATAATCGCCGTAAAACTTGTCTAAAGGATGTTCTGTACCGTCTAATTGCTTGGTTTCGATTTTATCAATAACATTTCCTTTTTGGTCATATTTTAAGTAGCCTATAGGGTTATCATCTTCTATAATAAGTTCATTTTTCTGATTGATAAAAGCATATTCTATCTTTTTATTTTTTCCTTCGGGAAGCATTACCATTGTATTCCCTTGGTAGGAAATAGGATTTTGATTGATATCTACATATTTTTGATACTTAGAGGGTGAGGTTTTATCGGGAGTATTTTTATCAACAGCATTGTTAGTAGAACATCCTATTAGGGAATGGGATGCCAAAAGTGCTATAAATATACCCTTAACAATTAAAAAGCCTATTTTTGACATAATTTTTACTTTTTAGGTTTTGAAATTACTCATTCCACTTTCTAGCATTGATGCTATCCAGTAACGGTTGGAAAGCATCGGCAAGGTCGAACTGAGTGCCTATGGCATCAAAAATGGCATCTTGGGTGAGTACCCATTGCGGTACCTCGTCTGGAATTTTGCCGTCATTGCTATCGAAATAGTCTTCACGCCATTGAGGGCTGTCGTAATATGCTTCCAGAGCCTCATACTCGGGTTGTATGGCTTTCCATTCTTCTAAAAGGGTTTCGGCATTGGTAAGGATTGCCTCTAATCGTAAGAGGATATCGTTCATTTTGTGGATGTTTTCGTATCGGGTATTCATTTGAAATATTTTTTATTAGAGAGCAAAGGTAAGAAATAATTTGTGATTTGCAAGTTAGTTGTTAGGTTTTTGGGGGTGCGGAATAGGAGGGGAGAGGAAGGGGAAGTTTATCAACTATCCTTCGTTTATAGTTCGTTTATCCTTCGTTATTCGTTCGTTCAGGGTAGGGGGTGGAGTAGGGGAGGGTGTGTTTTTGTTTTGGGGCGGATGGAAGGATGATAGAGATAGGGGAAGCTGGGGGTAAAAAATGTAGGAAGGGTATTGTTATTTTGAAAAAAAATTGTACCTTTGCAGCACTTATGAATTAAAATTATGAATGATAATTTTTCGGCTCGTGTGAAGCGAGTTATCACATATAGCAAAGAAGAAGCTGTTAGGTTGGGGCAATCGACAGTGGGGACTGAGCATTTCATTTTGGCGATCATTCAGGAGAATGAGGGGAAGGCTATTGAAATTTTGCAAAGTTTGAACACTGATATGGATAGGCTAAGGCAGCATATTCATACACTGACATCGGCGCGAGGGCTGAATCCGCCTAACTTTAATACGATTCATTTTACGGTGCAGGCAGAAAGGGCTTTGCAGGCTACTTATCTTGAGGCGAAACGTACCCAAACCAATACTATTAATACGGGGCATTTGTTGCTGAGTATCCTCAGGAATGAGAATGATCCTACTACAAAGGTTTTTGCTAAATTGGGGGTGAATTATGAGTTGGTAAAGAGTAAGTTTGACATAGAAAAAGGGGATACCCTTAGCATTACCGTGCCTAATGGAGATGGTACGGTTACTATGCCTCCTAAAGCTGAGGAAGAGTACACACGAGATTACCGCTTGCCACACGAAACGCGTACTTATAGAAACCCACAGAATAACCCTACGGCACCTAAGAAACTGACGGTATTGGAGAGTTTTGGTCGTGATTTGACGACTTTGGCTGAAGAAGGAAAACTTGACCCTGTGATAGGGAGAGAGAAGGAAATAGAGCGAGTATCGCAGATATTGGGAAGAAGGAAGAAGAATAACCCGCTGCTGATAGGAGAGCCAGGGGTAGGGAAGAGTGCTATAGCAGAAGGATTGGCTTTGCGCATTATAAAGAGAAAAGTGGCACGGGGTTTGTTCAACAAACGTGTTATCTCACTTGATTTGGCATCATTGGTGGCAGGTACGAAATATAGAGGTCAGTTTGAAGAACGGCTAAAGGCAATAATGAATGAACTTGAAAAGAATAGAGATATTATTCTTTTTATAGATGAAATACACACATTGGTAGGAGCAGGAGGAGGTACCGGTAGCTTGGATGCATCGAATATGTTTAAACCAGCCTTGGCAAGGGGAGAGATACAATGCATAGGGGCTACGACACTTGACGAATACCGCCAATCGATAGAAAAAGATGGTGCTTTGGAACGCAGGTTCCAGAAGGTGTTGGTAGAGCCCACGAATGTGGAAGAGACAATTCAGATTTTGCGTAATATAAAAGGGAAATATGAGCAGCATCACAATGTTATTTATACCGATGAAGCTATAGAGGCTTGTGTAAAGCTTACTAATAGATATCTTACAGATAGATATTTGCCTGATAAAGCGATAGATGCATTAGATGAAGCAGGCTCACGCATTCATATTACTGAGGTGAAGGTGCCTAAGTATATTACTGAAGTGGAAGAACGCTTAGACAAGGCGATGCAAGCTAAAAACGAAGCAGTATCAAAGCATTTTTTTGAAGATGCTGCGAGTTATAGAAATAACCAAAAACTGATAGAGAACTCACTTATTGAACTGAATAAACGTTGGGAAGAAGAAACTAAGAACAGCCGCTGTACAGTTACAGAAGCTCATATAGCTGATGTGGTATCGATGATGAGTGGAGTACCTATGAATAGGATAGCCCAAACAGAGATGAATAAACTCTCAAACCTATCGGATACGATGAAAGCAAAAATCATTGGTCAGGATGAGGCAGTAGAGAAAGTAGTGAAGGCTATAAAGCGTAATAGAACGGGGCTAAAAGACCCTAATAAGCCTATAGGCTCATTCATATTTCTAGGTCCTACAGGGGTAGGAAAAACCCAACTGGCAAAGATACTTTCTAAAGAGTTGTTTGACTCTGAAGATACGATGGTACGCATAGATATGAGTGAGTATATGGAGAAATTCTCTACAACTAGGCTAATAGGGGCACCTCCGGGTTATATAGGTTACGAAGAAGGAGGGCAGCTTACTGAGAAAGTGCGTAGGAAGCCTTATTCGGTAGTGCTTTTGGATGAGATAGAGAAGGCGCACCCTGATGTGTTCAATATGCTATTACAAGTACTAGATGATGGTTTTTTGACCGATAGTTTAGGAAGGAAGATAGATTTTAGAAATACTATTATCATTATGACTTCCAATATTGGAGCACGACAAGTGAAGGAGTTTGGACAGGGTGTAGGCTTTGGAACATCGGCACGTATGGCGCAGACAGAATCTAATGAGAAATCAATCGTAGAGAATGCACTTAAGAAAGTATTTGCACCGGAGTTTTTGAATCGTATAGATGATGTGATAACCTTTAATTCACTTAGTAAAGAGAATATATTTAAGATTATTGATTTGGAACTAAGCAAGCTTTATTCACGTGTGAATGATTTGGGGTATGGATTGCAATTAAGCCAAAAAGCTAAAGATTTTCTAGCAGAAAAAGGTTATGACAAGCAATATGGAGCCCGCCCACTGAAACGAGCTATACAGAAGTATGTGGAAGACATACTAGCTGAAGAAATAGTATCAGACCAAGTACACCAAGGAGATAACATAGAGTTTGAACTAGATGAACGCTCAGAGCGATTGTTCATAAAAGAAAAAGAAAGAATATTTATTTAATCCTATAATTTATGTATGTAATAAGATTTTTAAGCCTGTTTGCATTATTATTTTGCTTTACGGCTTTTGCGCAGCAACCCACAACAAGTAAAAAGAAAGCCAAGACGGCTACTGAAAAAATAGTATCTAATAAATCAACTGCTAAAAAAACATACGCACCACCTAAGAAAAAGAAGACTGTAGCATCGGCAAGCAAGAAGAAAACAGTTACACCTTCAAAAAAACGCAAGGTAGCTACACATCGCCCATACGCTAAGAAGAGAACAGTAGCATCAGCTAAAAAAAGAAATAAGAAAACTACTAAAGCCCCAGTACAATATGCTGAGAATACAGCTACAACAGCTGAAGATTTAGAAGAAGATTTGGAAGATGATGACTTGATGGAAGAGCCAGAAGCTTTAGATGCAGAGGCAGATATAGCTATTACAACCTTATCGGAAGCTAAAGAAGCTACAACACAGCAAAAACTATTGTTAGACACAGCATTTTCGTATTTAGGAACTCCATATCGTCATGGAGGTGTTACGCGCAAAGGAATGGATTGTTCAGGCTTTGTAAGTACTGCATTTAAATCAATTGATATACCTCTTTCACGTTCATCACAAGAGATGGTAACCCAAGGGAAGAAGATAAAGTTAGAGAACGTAAAAGTAGGTGATTTGTTATTTTTTAAGACCTTACGCAATAAGAAACGCATTTCACACGTAGGTATGGTAGTAGATGTAGAAGGAGGGGAAGTGAAGTTTATCCACGCTTCATCAAAGCGTGGAGTAGTAATATCATCAATGAGTGATGCGTATTACAAGAAAGCTTTCCGCATAGCTAAGCGCGTGATGTGAGATATGTAAATTTACCCATATTAACAATTTTAGTTGGAATTATAGGAGGTATCGCTATTACAAATATAGCGATGCTTCCTTTTGTTTTTATTTTAGCTATATGTGGAGGACTGTTGTTGAGCTTGGCATTACACCAATGGATGTTTCATAACAGATATAGCTTTAGGTATGGATTGCTGCTGCATAGTTTTTTAGCTTCGGTAGCTATAGGAATGCTTTTGGTAGCAGTGCACACACCTGCTAATGCCCCACAACACTATACCCATCAACTTACAACTAAACAAAGCTATGTGTTACAAGGGCGTGTGTTAAAACAAGTTTCTAAAACTTCATTTGGGGATACATTTAGAGTACAATTACTTGCTGCTGATAATAAAAAAGTGAGTGGAGATATATTATGTTTTTTTCCACGAAGTAAGGATAGTGTAAAAGTAAATAGCTTACACTATAAGGATGAAATTTTCTTTCTAGGCGAAGTGAAGCCTATAGCTCCTCCACAACCTTATCAGTTTGACTATAAACAGTATATGGAACGACAAGGTGTGTATGGTCGTACTGTAGCTAAAGGATTTATTATTAGAAAGAAAGGAGAGGGAAAGGGGTATGTTCAGCAAATACGAGGGTATTTTAGTAAACTTATTGAGGCTAATTTTGAAAAAGAAACATCTCAATTATTACAAACCTTATTACTAAGTAAACGCACTGATTTGAGTAACGAACTCCTACAAAGTTATATAGATGCTGGAGCAGTTCATATTTTAGCTATATCAGGCTTACATGTGGGAATTATTACGATGATATTACTATTTCTTATTCAAAGGTTGCCTAACAGTAGTAAAGGTTACCAATGGTTGAGATATATCATTTTGCTTGTAGGTTTGTGGAGTTTTACCCTAATAGCAGGTAGTACACCTTCGGTATTGCGAGCGACAGTTATGTTTAGCTTTATAGGTTTGTACTTTTTGTCACGTAACCCACAAGGGAGATTTGACGCTCTTATTGTATCTATGCTTGTATTACTGCTTATCAATCCATTTTATTTGTATGAAGTAGGATTTCAGCTTAGTTATGCAGCAGTATTTTCAATATTGACTTTTTACCCAGCTATTATGAAGTGGTGGTATCCAGAGAATAAATTTTTGCGGTGGGTATGGCAACTGTTAGTAGTAGGTTTTACAGCTCAGATAGCTGTAGTACCTATTAGCTTGTACTATTTTCATCAGTTTTCAGGTTTATTTTTTGTGTCTAACTTATTAGTAGTACCTTTATTGCAGCCAGTACTTATTCTTAGTATTATAGCTTTGTTATTAGGAGCTTTATTAGGTTATGTACCTTCTTTATTAGTTATGATAATCAGAGATTTTGTAGCTATAATGAATACTTTGATAAGGAGTATAGCAGGGCAGGAAGATTTTATTTTGCGAAATATACCTTTTAATACACTTTTATTGTTAGCAAGTTTACTACTAGTTGCAGCTCTTGTGTATTGGAGACATTTTCGTAGTTATAGGTCAGTAGTATTGATATTGCTTAGTATATTGCTACTACAAGGAGTGTTGTTCTATAATAAATACCAGTTAACTACTACTGATGAGATGCTCATATTTACTAGGTTTAATGAAAAAACAATAGTGATTAGACAAGGTAACAGGTTAGATGTATTTCAATCAGATACTTTAGAATTGAATTCTATGGTTCAGAATTATATTAAAAAGATAGGGGTAAATGATATTAGGATAAAGAAGTTTCCTAATGTATTATGTTATAACAAAAAAAATTACTTGCTTATAGATAGTTTGGGAATATACCCAATCTCAAAGCAAGTAGTGATTGATAGTGTTATTTTCTTACAACAGACGCCTAAAATCAATTTAGATAGAATGAAGCAGAATTTATCGCTGCGGTATTAATGATAGCCCAATATACAATAAAATAATTAGAGGAATAGCTATGAACTTACATATAATTATTAGTACTATACTAAGAGCTAAGAAAATATATTTTAAGACGTTATTCTTAAAACTATAATCTTTAAATTTTAGGGCAAATAAAGGTAAATTTGCATTCAGCATATAAGTACTGAGTAAGGTAATACTTAATAAAAACCACTTATTGTACAAAACAGTATTGAGCCACTCGTTAGGTTGGTAATATAAAATAAGTGGAATAGAAAGTATAAGAAGCGTATTAGCGGGAGTAGGCAACCCTATAAAACCAGAAGTTTGACGGGTATCTATATTGAAGTTAGCTAATCTATACCCAGAACTTAAAGTGATAAGAAAGCCAGCATAAGGCAAGAGAGTAGTCCATTGAGCTTCAATATTTATAACACTTCCTTTAAGTAACTGGTACATCACAATACCAGGTACTACGCCTGAGGTTACCATATCAGCAAGAGAATCCAATTGTAAACCAATATCTGATTTTACATTTAGTAATCGGGCAAAAAATCCGTCAAAAAAATCAAAAAAAATGCCTATAGCTACCCATAAGGCAGCTATAGTTGGATAATCCTGTACTGCATATACTATTGCTATACAGCCACAAAAAAGATTGCCTAAGGTAATAATATTAGGTATATATTTCTTCATAATTATTTACAATCAGCGTCTAAATAGTCTGGAAGGTAGGTGTTATCTTTTTTAGCATCACAATCAGGGTAGGAGATGATACCATATTGGTCACGTTCAATTTCATTGATAGAAGGTTTACCATCATGGTCGTGATCAGCACGTTTTGTTGAGATTAGGTTTACAGTAAAAATAAGTGGAGAATAAGCAGGAATTTTGCTTTGTACATTGTTAAAATAACCTAACCCTGAAGGTATAAAAAAGACACCTATACCACCATCTGTAGGTATTGTATAGGTACCATCATTATTAGGGATTAGTTGGTTACTTGATGATGATTTAAGCAGAGCAATTCCTTCACGAAAACCTTTGATAACTCCTGCTTGTCTTGAGTTGGTAATATTACCAATAAGATCAAACCAATAACCTGTAGTTTGAGTAGAACTTTTATCAAAAACACTTAAATCCAATAGCTGACCTTTGTAATTCACATATACTGAGTCTGCTATAGTAGTGGTAGTGCCTGTACCTTCTTGCAAAATCATATAATATAAAGTATGCCGTACTCGCTTATTGTTAGCATCATACACATCCAATTCCATTTGTTTTAAGTTAGAATTTGCAAATATTGATTCAGTTGTATTGCTAGTAGTAGCAAATGTAACAGTTTCTGAAATTGTAGTTGTAGGTGTAAAAGTGTAGGTATGTGTTTTAAGAAAGTTTTCAATAGCTACTTTGTTTTCATTCCATACCTCAGTTACATCACGAGGAGGGGTTGTAGTACTATTATTATCATTTTTCTTACATGAGGTTGCAAGTAGTAAGGTTATTGCACCAATAATGAATATGGTTTTCTTCATTGTTTATAATATTGTTTTTGTTTTAAATTTTGCAAAATTGCAATTAATTGTTAATTTTGCGCTTATTACTCTTGTTTTAAATGCTAAAGTTATGCGAATTGATAAATATTTATGGTGTGTGCGCTATTTCAAAACACGCAATTTGGCTACCGAAGCCTGTAAAAAAGGACATATTAAAGTAAATGGTGAGGCTGTGAAACCTTCCCGTGAGGTATACAAAACAGATACCATTATTGTTCGTAAGAACCAAATTAATTACGAACTTTTAGTACTTGATATTCCTGAAAGTCGTGTAGGAGCTAAATTAGTAGATCTTTATAGACAAGATAAAACTCCTGCTGAGGCTTTTGAACAAGCTGAACTACAAAGATTAGCACAAGATTATTACCGAGAAAAAGGTGAAGGCCGACCTACTAAAAAAGACCGTCGTGCTATTGATAATCTCCTTAACGACTTTCAGGAAGACACCCCTGACGAACTGCTATAAGGGGTCTTTTCCCTTATAACAATGCGGGATATTTACTAGGGTTTACTTCGTGCATAATGCTATATATCTTCTCAATAATACTATCAGCATTAGGTTTTGAAAAATAATCACCATCAGTAGCATAGGCAGGTCGGTGGTTACCTGCTGCCAATGTTTGTGGAGCACTATCCAAATACTGATAAGCATTTTGTTCTTCTACTATCTTCTGCAAAATATATGCCGAAGTTGCTCCTGGCATATCTTCATCTACTACCAAAAGTCTATTTGTTTTAGCTATACTCTTCACAATGTCATGATTAACATCAAAAGGAGCTAAACTTTGAGCATCAATAATTTCAATATCAATACCTAAAGCAGCCAATTCGTCTGCTACTTCACATACAATACGCAATGTCGATCCGTATGATACCACAGTTATATCTTTCCCTTCACGCAAAGTTTCTACCACTCCTATTGGTGTTTTGAATTCGGTAAGGTTTGTAGGCATAGTCTCTTTTAACCTATAACCATTCAAGCATTCAACCACTACAGCTGGTTGGTCACTTTCCAAAAGGGTGTTGTAAAAACCTGCTGCTTTGGTCATATTTCGCGGAGTAAGAATACAAATACCTCTTAAGGAGTGTAATAATACCCCCATAGGAGAGCCTGCATGCCATATTCCTTCCAAACGATGTCCACGAGTTCTTACTATCAGAGGGGCTGATTGTCGCCCAAAAGTCCGATAATGCAAGGTAGCCAAATCATCACTAAGGGTTTGTAAGCCGTAAAGGATATAGTCTAAATATTGTATTTCAGCTATAGGTCGCAAGCCACGCATTGCCATACCAATACCTTGTCCTATGATAGTAGTTTCTCTGATACCAGTATCTGATACTTTAGTAACTCCGTATTTTTTCTGTAAGCCTTCTAAGCCTTGATTTACATCCCCTATATTTCCTACATCTTCTCCAAAAATAAGCACATTAGGATATTTACCAAGTAGGGCATCAAAGTTTTCTCTCAGTACTACTCGCCCATCTACTTGTTCTGCTTCAGCAGCATATTCAGGAAGAACTTCTTTAATATGCATTGGGCTGTGAGCACTTTCTGTATACACATATTTGCTGTATTTAGGCTCATTTACTTTCAGATAGTCAGTTACCCAAGTACGTAAGGCTTCTACGTTATATCCTTCTTTCAAAAAGCTGCGTAAGGCTTTACGTGCTACATTCATTATTGCTTTCCGTGATAGGGTGGCTATAGCTGCTATTTCATCAGCAAAACCACTGTTAGGAACAATACTATTTAGCATATTTATTAGCTCAGAACGTTCATTTTCAAAAGGCCTCATATAGGCTTCCCACGCTTTTTTCTTACCATCGCGTACGCGTTTTTTAGCAGCTTCATCTATTGCCGAAAGTTCTTCCTCAGTAGCATAACCTTCTCCTATAATCCACTCACGCATTTTAGCTATACAATCAAAGTCGTGTTCCCATTGTAATCGCTCAGGACTTTTATATCGTTCGTGTGAGCCCGATGTAGAGTGCCCTTGAGGTTGGGTAAGTTCAGTAACGTGTACCAATACAGGCACGTGTTCCTCACGGGCTATTTTAGCTGCTTTTTGATATACCTTGTATAAGGCAGGGTAATCCCAACCTTTTACCACAAATATCTCAAAGCCTTTATGTTTTGCATCACGCTGAAAGCCTTTCATCACTTCCGAAATGCTTTCTTTGGTAGTATGATACTCTTTAGGTACCGAAATACCATACTCATCATCCCAAACCGACATTACCATTGGTACTTGTAACACACCAGCAGCGTTTAAGGTTTCAAAAAAGTGTCCTTCACTGGTACTAGCATTACCTATAGTACCCCAAGCTACTTCATTGCCGTGGTTTGAAAATCCTTCTGCTTGAGCATTAGGTAGTTCTCTGTATACTTTTGAGGCTTGTGCCAATCCTAAAAGGCGAGGCATTTGTCCTGCGGTACATGATATATCACTACTGCTGTTTTTTTGTTTCAGCAAGTCTTTCCATTCGCCGTTTTCATCTAAGCTATGGGTGGAAAAGTGTCCGCCCATTTGTCTACCAGCACTAGTTGGATCTGCTTCTATATCAGCGTGTGCGTATAATCCAGCAAAAAAATTCTCTACCGTATGTACTCCCAGCGCCATCATCAGCGTTTGGTCACGGTAATAACCACTACGGAAGTCACCATCAGCAAAAGCCCTTGCCATAGCTACTTGTGGCACTTCTTTGCCATCGCCAAAAATACCAAATTTAGCTTTACCAGTAAGCACTTCACGCCTACCCATCAAACTACATTCTCTACTTTCTACCGAAATCCGGTAATCGTTTAAAATATCTTCTTTTTTCATCAGTATACAACTTTTGTTGGTTGATAAATAACACGGCAAATATACAACATTTTTTATAACCAGCCAACATTATTCCATTTTATTTTTTACTTTTGCTTTCTGAATCAAAAAATATCACATAATGAAGCTCATTTGTATAGGCAAAAATTATGCCACTAAAAAAGAAGAAACAACGCAAAAACCAGCTAATTTCGTCGTTTTTACCAAACCTGATACCGCTATTCACAACCCCGAATTACCGTATTATATACCAGAGTTCACCCGTGAATTGTCCTATGAAGCCGAACTTATCATAAAAATTAACCAAAATGCTAAATGTGTTGCCGAAAAATTTGCTCATAAGTATTATGATGAAATAGGCTTAGGTATCGATTTTACTGCTTGTGATTTACAGCAACAGCTCATAGCCAAAGGTTTGTCATGGGAACTTTCTAAAGCCTTTGATGGCTCTGCCGTTGTAGGGAAATTCTTGAAGAAGGAAACCTTGGGTGATTTGCATTCTCTGTCTTTTCATCTGCAAAATAATGATCAAACAGTACAACAAGGTAACAGCTCTCTTATGTATTGGCATTTTGATGCTATCATTGCCGAAGTAACTAAGTATTTCACACTGCGCAAAGGCGACCTTATTTTTACCGGTTCCCCTGTAGCAGCCGTTCCCGCTGCACCCAACGATGTTTTAGAAGGATTTTTAGGTAATGAAAGTTGTTTTAAGCTGAAAATTAAGTAACCTTACAACTTGTATAAAACAAAAATCTCACACAGTTTAATGTAAATTGTGTGAGATTTTTGTTTGTAATATTTTAAAATATTAAATGAGCATATTTCTTCCAGCTTTCTGCCCTCCGGTAGTTTTCAGCACATCCAAAAGGTACATATATTACTTGTATTCTATCGTCATTATACCCAAAATCACCCTCTAATACTGGGGGAGTACTGCCTTTGAAAACAAGTTTCATAGGGCAATTTTTGCCAAAAATATATTCACCTATAAATTGTAACTTCTCAGGGAAAGCAAAATCTTTTAATGAGTCACAGCCATCAAATGCATATTTGCCAATAGTATCAAGGTTTTCAGCAAACTCTATCCTGCTCAGTTTGTTACAGTCATAAAACACGTCTTTACCTATACTTGTAATTTTGGTTAGCACAGGGTCCGAAGGCATATCAATTATAGTTGCTTCAGTATTAAACCATTTCATAAGTGTTTTTCCATCAGGACTCACTACATAATATTGTGATGCTGTAGCCGATTGGTTTGAGAACGAAGTGTTTGTAGCCTTATCCCTAGCTGATTCCGAAGTATAACTCTCTTTATTTTCAGTGGTTTCTTGTTCAGTTTTAGTCTTTTCAGCAGTAGGAGCAGCAAAAGGATCCTTGTTAAATACAGACGAACCAAAAGGTGCTACTTTCTTAGGATTTTCACCATATTTATTATCCCCCACAGTACCTTCTACAAAAATCAGTACAATAGGATTGTAAATAGGAATCAGAGCCATCCAACCAGGTTGGTCCATATCATGGCATCGCTTTGCTCCTTGCAAGATTATAATTATTAAAATAAATATGTTTAGAGCAGAGTTTGTAAGGAACGAAAAAAAATAAAAAAACTCAGTAAAAAAATGCATGCTAATAAAGCAAAAGTAGCATATTAGCAAAGTAAGCCCATATTCAAAGCGCCTAATACGTCCTTGTGGTGAAAAAACATTCTTGAACATACCTAAGGTTTCATTTTTTCCAATAATTCACAAGCTCTCTTATTAAAGTTTTTGCACGCTTTTTCTACCCAAAAAGTAGCACGAGCAAATGATTTATCTACTCCTTTACCTTGCTGATAGCAAAGTCCTAACAGTAGTTGGGCTTCTTTATCTCCTTGGTTAGCAGCCTTTTCGTACCACACCACAGCCTTTTCGTATGATTGTGATACCCCTTTACCTTGGAAGTAACAAGTAGCCAAGTCGCGTTGTGCATCTATATCTCCTTGTGCAGCAGCCTTTTCAAACCACATTACAGCATCATTGTCCGATTGTGTAACCCCCTGTCCACGCCAGTACGCATACCCTAAAAGGCTTTGCGCTTCCGCATGTTGTTGGTCTGCAGCCTTTTGCCACCATTCCACAGCTTTACTATCCGATTGCGGAACTCCTTGTCCTTTGTAGTAGCAGATGCCCATTTTAGTTTGACCTTCTGCAAATCCTTGGTTGGCTGCGCGTTCAAACCACTCGGCGGCTTTCTTATATGATTGTTCAGCTCCTTGGCCTTTATAATAAAAAATTCCCAATCTCGTTTGTGAGCGCGGGTCACCTTGGTTAGCAGCCTTCTCATACCAATATACAGCCTTTTGGTATGATTGAGCTACACCTGTGCCTCGTTCGTAATTGATTGCCAAAAGCTGTTGCGATATAACATCGCCTTTACTCGCCTTCACAACCAATGATTGTATATCGTCTCGTTGAGCATAACCCAAAACGCACGATAAAAAGCACAAAAGTAATGTAAATTTCTTCATTTTATAAAAGCTAATAACTATCTAACTAGCAATTTATAAAGCATAAATTACTATAAATATTGAGTTGTTATTGTTGTAGGGGGCAAAGATATAACAAATATTTATAATACACAAGAAAAAAATGATATTTTTAATTATTCGCCATTATTCCTGCATTATTCATTACTCACTCACCCCCCTCCACCTCATAACTACTAATGCCTATCCCAAAAAAACTAATTTCTCCTAGCTAAAATAATCTTTTTTCTCATTTTTATTGCCAATATTTCAAAAATTGTTAGCCCTGTATCACTTTTTTCATAAAATTACAAACTATTGATAATCAGATTTTTTTATTTCCATCCTCACCCTAGCCACCTCCCAGCTATTCCTTAGTTTGAACGAACCTATAACGAAGGATAAACGAACTATAAACGAAGGATACTCCTTACTTCACTGATAACCAGCTCTATTAGTATAAAACAACGTTTTTGAAAACAATAAACATATTGTATGTAAATTAAATGTTAAATAATTGCTAAAACAGTAGATTTTTAACATTTTAAGACATTAGGGTAGTACGATGTCTAAAAAACTTTTGTTTTACAATAGTTTTAAAGTTAAATTTTTGTTAAATATATTTTTAGATATTGTTTGTTTAAAATATTTTTTATTACCTTTGCGGTGTGATAAAGAAATAAAAAGAAATTTATTACCTATTTAAACAAACAAAAATTAAAACGTTATGAAGAACCAATTTAAAACACTATTATTGGCAGTAGCAGTCCTTGCTTTTACCCACTGCCAGCGTGAGGAGCTAACTGAACCTCTTGCCCCCCGAAACAACTGCTTCAACCAATGAGCCTGTGAGCTTTACCGAAGCCAAGACCCTTTTTGAAGCAACCCAAGCCCAAAGCCACAAAGGCAGTGCTGCTGCACGAGGCATAACCCCTGAGCTTAGTTTGCAGCCCCATTGGGAGTATTTTAAGCAGACCCAAACACCCGACCGAGAGGCATACTCTAAAGTACCTGTTACTGTTGGCAGTGGTGAGTTAGATACTCAGATGTTGTTCATCAATAAAGTAGGGTATACTGAGCACTACCTCTTCATTACCCAAGTAGATAGCCTAACCCCTGATAGGCGTATTGTAGATGCTGACTTCTATTTGTTAAGTCCTACAGGTATTTTTATAAGTGCTTATCGTATGAAAGATGGACGTATTACACACCAGTTAGTACCTAAAGAAAGAGGATTTTACCAATTAGTGATAGAAGAGCATCGGGCGTTTCATAGGAAGAAAAAGCCCGTATTGTTTTTAAAGATAGATGATGGAGGTTGGGGCTGTACAGAATGTAGTGATGATGACGAAAAAGAAGTGAGATTAGGTGTGATAAATACTGATAAAAACAATGTTGGTAAAGAGAAAGGAGGCTTCCGTAATGATTTTGAATTAGAAGAAGTTGTAGTAACAGGAAAAAGAGAGCGTAAAACAGAATATCCTTATTATCAAGACCCCTATAAAAGTTTTCATAAATACGATAACTCCAATTCCAATTATAATGAATATGATAATGGAGATTTAGGGATTGCCATTACAGGAGGAGAGAATAATTCGCCTAAGCCTGAAGAGAAAATAAAAGATACTCTTACAAACCCTTGTGCCCTCGCTGTATTAGATGAGATTCGTATTACTTTAAATGATGATATAGCACATTTGATTAGAGATGTTTTTGGTAGTAGTGAAGGTTTTAATATTATAGTTTATAATAAGCCTTTTGCTGGTACAGAACATGAAAAAGAAACTGCTTATTCAAAAACTCCTAGTGCTAGTAAATACCATCTAAAAGGGGAAATATATTTAAGTGATGAGATGTTAGCTACAGCTACAAAAGAGTATATTTTAGCAACTCTCTATCACGAAATGTTGCATATTTATCTTAATTCTCAAAAACAATTATTAGGTGAAGCTGAATTTTACCGTCAGTACCCTTCAGTGAAAAAGAAATATTTGTCTATAGGAAATGGACAGCAGTTTAAAGTATATAATTTTATACAAACAGATAATCACGATAGATTTGTAACATTTGTGGAAAAGTTAGCACAAACAATTACTAATTATAATCCTAACATTCCGTTAGCTACTGCACGAGCTATGGCGAAAGTAGGTATAGTGGAGGAGTCTTCTCTTTCTAATGATGAAAAGCTTCTTGATCAAGGACAAAGATTAGGAACTGATAAAACGGGAAATAGTTGCAAACCAAAACCATAACAACAAATGAAACACCTACTTTACATCTTACTTTTCTGTTCTTGTGTCCTCAAAGCACAAGAACAGAAATATATACTATTAGATAGTATTACGGCATATTACAAAGTAAAGCAGTACACTTTAGATACTTCGCCTTATGGAGTGAAAAGCACTATTGAGATATATAATGTATTTTCAAAATTCTATGGAAAAGAAGCAGGATTAGATTATATAGTGCTCATCTCAGTTACTCCTGATTTTGATAATGGAACTAACTGGGAAGAAGTGAATCTTGAAAAGTTTGAAAATAGTTTATTCAATGCTAAAGATTTATTTAAAGATATTCATAATCTTGTTTTAGATGGTAGCACCCGTAAAATACCCAGCAATATTAATGCTTGGAAAGTATATCCAAAATTGGTAAAGAAGGAAGGTAATAAGTATTATGCAGCTAAAAATACTTGGATAGAGTCTTTTTATTGTATGGAAGCTCCTCAAGAAATTGTCGCATCAGGAGGTTATGTTATAAATACACAACAACCTATTTTGTCAGCCGAAAAACTAAAAAAACTCTATGAAAAGAATTTTTCTACTAATGGGCTGTCTCCATTTGAGTTATTAGGTAGGTGTGAGATGAGTGTAGTGCCATTGTATTTAGAACATATTTACCTTACAAATGTAGAAGAAAAAGGGAAAGATACTATTTACAGTTTTTATCAGTTAACAGGACACGAGAATAGACATATTTATCGCTTTGCTTATATCAAAAATAAAGGTATTGTAGCTGGTGGTTATGATGATTTTTTTCACCGCCAAAGGTATTATGGCAAATGGGGAGCTAAAGAATACACTCCGCTAAAACTTAATGAGCTTCTTTGGGCTGAAGAACTGAAAAAAGAATGGGAAACAAAAACTGATAAACAATAAATTTAAGTAGGACTGTAAATTCGTATTATCTGTTTAATATTTTATCTACTGATTATCAAATATTAAAGAAAGTTACTAAAAACTTTTTTTGAAAAAAGTGTCAAAAAAATTTGCAGGTTTCAAAAAAAGCAGTACCTTTGCACCCGATTTCAAAAGTAAGGGTTCTTAGCTCAGCTGGTTCAGAGCATCTGCCTTACAAGCAGAGGGTCACTGGTTCGAATCCAGTAGGACCCACTTACTAAACAAAACTTATTGGGGTTCTTAGCTCAGCTGGTTCAGAGCATCTGCCTTACAAGCAGAGGGTCACTGGTTCGAATCCAGTAGAGCCCACTTAATTTTGGATTTTATTGTTGTTTTCATAATTGAAAGGATTCTTAGCTCAGCTGGTTCAGAGCATCTGCCTTACAAGCAGAGGGTCACTGGTTCGAATCCAGTAGAGTCCACTCCCTAAAGGCTATTTGTCAGTAATGATAAATAGCCTTTTCCCTTTTTGTACCCCAATTCACCAGCCTCTCCCTCTTCCTAATAACCCCTAAAATAACCTCCTCACTCTCCCTAATTCTCCATCTAAGCCTAAAGCAAATACTATTATTAAAATCCTCATTATCAGTCTAAAATGAATAACATTATTTTTTTTTAAACATTCTTCATTGCTATTTAATAATTATTGTGTACTTTTGCGAGATTTTTATTGATAAACAAAAATATTATGTTAGGATTACAAACTTCTATGGGTATTGCTACCAGTACAGCCGATACCACCCCCTTAGTACAAGAAAAAACTCTTTCTGTAATGGATATGATTATCAATGGGGGTACAGGTAACATTATTATTATAGGCGTCCTATTTCTGATGCTCGCCGTTGCCCTATTCATCTACTTTGAACGCCTCTTCGCTATCAAAGCCGCTTCACACGTCGATAAAACTTTTATGTATAAAATACGCGATAGTATCGCTTCGGGTAAATTAGATGCTGCCAAAATGCTTTGCCTACAAACCAATTCTCCCGTAGCTCGACTTATCGAAAAAGGCGTTTCTCGCATAGGCAAACCCCTCGAAGATATCAATAAAGCCATTGAAAATGCAGGAACTTTGGAAGTTTATAAACTCGAAAAAAATACAGCTATCCTAGCCACCATAGCAGGTGCCGGACCTATGATCGGATTTTTAGGCACGGTTGTTGGTATGATTATGTCGTTCCACGAAATGGCTTCAGCAGGTGGCCAAGCCGAAATGGGCGCACTCGCAGGTGGTATCTATACCGCTATGGCTACTACCGTTGCAGGGCTTATAGTCGGCATCGTTGCCTACGTAGGCTATAACCACTTAGTAGTTAAAACCGATAAAATCGTACACCTAATGGAAGCCAATGCTGTCGAGTTCCTCGACCTTTTGAACGAACCCCTATAACACCTTAATCACAAATAACTATGAAATTAAAAGGAAGAAATAAGGTGAATCCGGAGTTCAGTATGTCGTCAATGACCGATATAGTGTTCCTGTTGCTCGTTTTCTTTATGATAACCTCCAACAGCCCCAATGCACTCGATTTGATTTTGCCCAAAGCAAAAGGCAAATCTACCAATACCCAAAATGTATCGGTAAGCATAGATAAAAACTTGAATTTCTTTATCGACAAACGACCCATACAAATAGATAACCTAGATGCCGAACTCAAAGCCGCTCTCACAGGAGTCGAAAACCCCACAATAATTCTCCGTGTCGAAGAGAGCGTCCCTATTGAAAATGCCGTAACCGTAATGGATGTCGCTAACCAAAACCACTATAAAGTCATCCTAGCCGTACGTCCTAAATAAAAAAACTAATGAGCTTATTTGATACTGTATACGAACGAAAATCATTAGCACTCACCACCGTAGTGATGTGCCTAATCGTATTCTTGATGTTTCTTGCCGGAATGAAATACCTCGATCCTATGCCCGAAAGTGGGGTAGAGGTAGCCTATGGCGTCGATATGGTAGGTATGGGCGAACGTACCACTCCCCCCTCAGCAGCACAACAAACACAAGAAACACCACCACAACAGGAATCAACCCCCGAACAAAGCACTTCCCCCGATGTCAAAGATAACCTCTTAGCTCAAGATAACGACGAAGAGGTAGCAGTCCCCGAAGTACCTAAAAAAGAAGAAAAAAAGAAAGAAACTCCTAAAAAAGAAACCTCAAAACCCGCTCCTAAACCTTCTCAAGAAACCTTAGGCGCCCTAGATAATATTTTTGGGGCTGCCAAAGCAGGAGGTACCAATACAGCAGGCCAAGGTGATGGCAATACCCCTGGTTACCAAGGGCAAATCGATGGTAGCCAGTACGCCAATAACTATTACGGATCAGGCGGCGGAGGTAACTCTGGTAAAGGATGGGGCTTAAGCGGTCGCAGTATTGCTACACAAGGTAGGGTCTTCCAAGATTGTAATGAAGAAGGACTCGTAGTGGTGCAAATAGAAGTCGATCGCAGTGGTAAAGTTGTCAAAGCTACCCCTGGTGTTAAAGGTACTACCAACTCCGCTCAGTGCTTGCTCGATGCAGCACGCAAAACAGCCTACAAATACAGCTGGAACCCCGATGATAATGCTCCTGTACGCCAAATAGGTTTTATTATTGTTAACTTTAAGTTAGGAGAAAAAGATAAATAATGAACTATCAAGAAACTGTTGCGTGGATGTTTGCCCAATTGCCTATGTTCCAAACTCAAGGCAGAAGCGCACTGAACAATAAATTAGATAAAACAATAGCCTTTGCCCAGCATTTGGGTAACCCCGAACAAAAAATAAGAACAGTACACATAGCTGGTACCAATGGCAAAGGTTCTTCCAGCAGTATGATAGCCTCTGTATTACAAGAGGCTGGTTATAAGGTAGGTCTCTATACTTCACCACACCTCAAAGACTTCCGTGAGCGTATCAAAATCAATGGAGAACAGATTCCCCAAAGTTATGTCGTGAACTTTATCGCCCATAACCAATCTTTCCTACAAGCTCACCAACTCTCATTCTTCGAGATGACTGTAGGTATGGCTTTCTCCTATTTCTTTGATGAAAAAGTTGATATCGCAGTAATCGAAGTTGGTTTAGGAGGCCGTTTTGATTCTACCAATATCATTATTCCCGAAGTATCACTCATCACCAATATTTCTAAAGACCATACCGATATTTTAGGCGATACCCTTGCCAAAATAGCTTTTGAAAAAGCAGGAATTATCAAGCACCAAGTACCAGTGGTAATTAGTGAATACAATCCCGAAACAGCTCCAGTATTCACCCAGCGTGCCAAAGAAGAGCAAGCCCCTATTATCTTTGCCAATACTATCGAAACAGATTTAACTACTGATTTGCAAGGTATTTACCAAAAAAAGAACATCAAGGGGGTTATAGCTGTCTTAGAGTTGCTTATTCATAAAGGTTGGGACATTTCTCCCGAAAATATCACTAATGGGTTACAACACGTAGTGCGCAATACCCATCTTGAAGGGCGTTGGCAAACCCTCAGTACCCAGCCTACAGTAGTATGTGATACAGGCCATAATGTAGGCGGACTTACCTATGTAATGCAACAGCTCGCCAAGCAAAACTATACTCATCTACATATAGTAGTAGGTTTTGTTAAAGAAAAAGATGTCAATGGAGTGTTAGAACTCTTCCCCAAAGAGGCTACTTACTATTTCTGTAGCCCTCATATAGCACGTGGGCTCAGCGTCGATACTCTTAAAGAAATAGCCACTGCCAAAGGACTTAAAGGTGAGGCTTATCCCTCCGTGCAGCAAGCCTTACAAGCTGCCAAGGCTCAAGCCCTCCCTACCGATTTTATTTTTGTAGGAGGTAGTACCTTCGTAGTTGCCGAAGTGGTATAATCAAAAAGTTTAAATTTTGCGGCGTAAGCCGCTTTTTTTGTTATGATTCCATTATTGTTTGAAAATTTAAGTATTGAAAACCAACCCGTCTCAATGCCCCTACCCAATGGCATCACCCTTACTATTAAGCGTGAGGATAAGAACCACCGCTTCGTATCGGGTAACAAATTACGCAAACTTAAGTATAACATTGCACAAGCCTTAACCGAGGGTAAAGATACCATACTTACTTTTGGCGGAGCCTACTCCAACCATATCGCAGCTACAGCTGCAGCAGGTCAAGCTATGGGGTTAAAAACCATAGGAGTGATTCGTGGCGACGAATTAGCTACAAAAATCGATGTTAATCCCACGTTAAAGTTTGCTAAAATGTGCGGAATGGACTTTTTATTCGTTTCACGCTCCGATTACAGATATAAGCATACCCCTGAGTTTTTAGAAGATTTGCAAAAACGTTATGGTTCAAGTGTTTATATAGCTCCAGAGGGGGGTACCAATACCTTAGCAGTAAAGGGTTGTGAAGAGATTCTTACCCCCAATGATGCTGTTTTTGATGTCATCTGTACCGCCGTGGGTACGGGAGGTACCATCTCAGGTCTTATCAATGCCAGTGCTCCTCACCAAACTGTAATCGGTTTTCCAGCACTTAAGGGGGAGTTTCTTAACAAAGTTATTAACAACTATACCAATAAAACCAATTGGCACCTTGTTCACGACTATCATTTTGGTGGATATGCTAAAGTAAATGAGGATTTAGTGACTTTTTTAAATGTTTTTAACAAAAACACTCATATACCGTTGGATCCTATATACGTTGGTAAGATGATTTTTGCTATCTTTGCACTCGCTAACAAAGGATATTTTGAGCCTAATACCAAAATATTAGCCATCCATACCGGAGGGCTACAAGGTATAGAAGGCTTTAACAAGGAACGAATTAAAAAACATAAAAGTATATTGGATTATGAAGAGAAGATTTAGTTTACTATTACTATATCTCCTTATTTTATCGTCTTGCTCAGACAAGTACTATAAAAACGCTAAAAACCCTCACACTGTAGTTCATAAGGGGCAACGTACTATTGTCGAAACACATAAACCATCTCATGCTGAGCTAGCCCAGCGTACCAAAGCGCTGTTGGAGGCCAAAATGAATCAAAAAGATTTCACCGAGGACGATTTTCACGAAATACCTCCTGCCAAGCAGGTAACCACAGCTGTAACCCAAAAGTATATTGAGGATTACAAGGATATTGCTATGGTTGAAATGCAACGCTATAACATCCCTGCAAGTATCACTTTAGCACAAGGTATCTTGGAAAGTGGTTCGGGGCAAGGTAGGTTGGCTCGTTATGGTAATAACCACTTTGGTATCAAATGCCACGCTACTTGGAATGGCAAAACTATCACTCATGATGATGATGAGAAAAGTGAGTGCTTCCGTCGCTATAAGTATGCTTACGAATCTTTTGAAGATCATTCACAATTTCTTACCAAGCGTGGTAGGTATAGTTCTTTGTTTGAACTTGACCCTACCGACTATGAAAGTTGGGCTCATGGACTTAAAAAAGCTGGCTACGCTACCGATCCTGCTTACGCCAAAAAGTTAATAGCGCTTATCAAAAAATTCAACCTACATCAGTATGACAATCAGGTTATTGCTATGAAAGGCAATACTATTGATATGCCTATGGGTACCGATATTATATCTACTCCTGTACCTAAAAAAGAAACTACTCCAGTAGTAGCCGAAAATCAGTCAGCTGTTGTTAAGGAAAAAGTAACAATTAAAGAAACTCCCAAAAAAGAAACTTCTAAAACAGTAGCAGTTGCCAAAAAGGAAACACCTAAACCTGCTGCTAAAAAGGTAGAAACTCCTGCTGTTGTTAAGGAATCTCCTATTAAAAAGGAAGCTGTAGCCGAGTATTATCAAGTGCAAACAGGTGATACACTTTATAAAATAGCTCGTGAGCAACAAGTGTCTGTACAGCAACTTATGAAGCTCAATAATTTTGATGATATTAGCAGTAGTAGTTTGCGTGTGGGGCAACAAATACGTGTAAATTAATGAGCTTTGCCGAACTTAAAACCTATATACATCAGCAGCTCAGCACATTGTATGAAAGTACTGAGATACAGTCTTTTTACTTTATGTTGCTGGAACATTATGGGCATTACAGTAAGGCAACAGTATTAGTACAACCTGAAAATAACCTGCCTGAAGAGGTAGAACAAAATATTACAAAATCGATAAGTGCATTACAATCGGATTTGCCTATACAATACTTGTTGGGCGAGACCGAGTTCTGTACTTATCGTTTTTTTGTAGATGAAAATGTACTTATTCCCCGTCCTGAAACTGAAGAATTAGTTGATTGGGTTTATAATGAGTACAAAACACATCATAATAGTCTGAAAATATTGGATATAGGCACAGGTAGTGGGGCTATCGCTATTACACTTAAAAAGCTTTTACCTCAAGCTGAAGTCACTGCTATTGATGTCTCAGCAGGAGCTCTTGCTATAGCCCAACGTAATGCTAAGGCTAATGAAGCTGAGGTTAATTTTCTTCAGCAAGATATATTAACCACATCTTCTCTTACCCAAAAATACGATGTTATAATCTCCAATCCTCCCTATGTACGTTTCACCGAAAAAGCCGAAATGCATCCTAATGTATTGCGTTATGAGCCTCATTTAGCTTTGTTTGTTCCCGATGAAAACCCTCTGCTTTTCTACCGTAAAATAACCGAATTAGCTGCTACTTCTCTTGTACATAATGGTAACCTTTTTTTTGAAATTAATCAGTATCTTGCAAAAGAAACAGAAACCTTAGTACGCCAAGAAGGTTTTACTCAGGTTATTTTAAAACAGGATCTTTCAGGTAACGATAGGATGTTGTGTTGTAAAAAGTAATCTGCTTATTACAAACTTTAAGGTGTCATTTTGCTTACTATCTTCATATTTTATTAGGATCAGTTTATAGCCTGTTTTATTTTATCTTCTATATTTTTACTCAAAAAAATATTTCTTCATAAAATATTGTTTATCAGTATTTTATATATTTTGTAAAAGAAATATTTTTTTTAATATTTTGTCAGTTCAAAAAAAAATCGTAACATTGCGCCAATTTTTAAGAGTATAGGGCGTTCAGTATTAATAAGTTTCATCCTTCCCAATAAAAACACTCTACAAAAAACGTCCTTTGTTTTGGTTGGGAATACAAATTTTAACATCAGCAAATGGCTGAAAACACACAAACACAAGAAGAGTTCCTTAAAAATTTTGATTGGAACAAATACCAAGAAGGTATTGACAGCGTACAAGAAGACCAATTAAAAAACTTCGAAGAATTGGTTAAAAACAATTTCGTTGATACTCAAGACAACGAAGTAGTAGAAGGAGTAGTAACTCGCATTACCGACAGAGAAGCTATTATTGACATTAACGCCAAATCAGAAGGTGTTATCTCTCTTAACGAGTTTCGTTACAATCCAAACCTTAAAGTAGGTGACAAAGTTGAAGTACTTATCGACATCCGTGAAGATAAAAACGGTCAATTAGTACTTTCTCACCGCAAAGCACGTACGCTTAAAGCATGGGATCGTATTAATTTGGCTCACGAAAATGGTGAAATCGTAAATGGTTTCGTAAAAAGTCGTACCAAAGGCGGTATGATTGTAGATGTATTTGGAATTGAAGCATTCTTACCAGGTTCTCAAATAGATGTGAAACCTATTCGTGATTACGAACAATTTGTGAACAAAACTATGGAGTTCAAGATTGTGAAAGTGAACCACGAGTTCAAAAACGTTGTAGTTTCACACAAAGCTCTTATCGAGGCTGATATCGAAGAACAGAAAAAAGAAATTATCAGTCAGCTTGAAAAAGGACAAGTACTTGAAGGAGTTGTTAAAAACATCACTTCTTATGGAGTATTTGTTGATCTTGGCGGCGTAGATGGATTGATTCATATTACCGACCTTTCTTGGGCTCGTATTAACCACCCGGGAGAAGTAGTTTCTGTAGATCAAAAATTGAATGTAGTTATTCTTGATTTTGATGATAACAAATCACGTATTCAATTAGGTTTAAAACAACTTAGCAAACATCCTTGGGAAGCTCTTGCTGGCGACCTTAAAGTTGGTGATAAAGTAAAAGGTAAAGTAGTAGTTATTGCTGATTACGGTGCTTTTGTTGAAATCGCTGATGGCGTAGAAGGTCTTATCCACGTTTCTGAAATGTCTTGGAGTACTCACTTGCGTTCAGCTCAAGACTTTGTTAAGTTAGGTGACGAAGTAGAGGCTGTAGTTCTAACCCTTGATCGCAATGACCGTAAGATGTCATTAGGTATCAAACAACTTACTCCAGACCCTTGGATTAACATCACTGAAAAATACCCTGTAGGTTCTAAACACACAGGTACTGTTCGTAACTTTACTAACTTTGGTGTATTTGTTGAACTTGAAGAAGGTATTGATGGACTTATCCACATTACCGACCTTTCTTGGACTAAGAAGATTAAACACCCATCAGAGTTTGTAAATACTGGTGATAAGATTGAAGTAGTAGTTCTTGAGCTAGATGCTGAAGGACACAAGTTATCATTAGGTCACAAACAAACTACCCCTAACCCTTGGGATAAATACGAAGCCGAATTCGCTGTAGGAACTGTTCACACAGCTACTATTGCTAAGATGGTAGATAAAGGAGCTACAGTACCTTTCAATGAAGATATTTTAGCATTTGTTCCTACTCGCCACTTAGAGAAAGAAGATGGTAAAAAATTAGGTAAGGGTGATACTGCCGAGTTTAAAGTGATTGAATTCAATAAAGAATTCAAACGTGTTGTAGCTTCTCACACAGCTATTTTTAAAGAAGAAGAAGAAAAAATAGCTAAAGAAGCTGCTACAAGTACAGCTACTCCTGCAGTAGAAAAATCAACTCTTGGTGATCTTGAAGTATTACAAGAGTTGAAAGACAAAATGGAAAAATAGAAGTAATTTAGTTTTTTTCATAATTTTTTGTTTTAATGAGGAAAAGTCGTTGCTGGGAAGTAACGACTTTTTTCTTATTAATTAATTTGGATTAATCAGAGGCGTAATAATTTTCAATTTCAAGATAGAAAGATATACTTTTGTAATAAGTTTTATTCAGCAACATCTTGCACAAGATAAATCTTAGAATCTCCTACCGAAAAAAGTCTAAAAAAATCCTTTTAAAACTATTTATTTTTGATTGTTACATTATGAAAACTTCATTGATTTGGTAGGTGATATTTTTGTTATTACGTAAGTCGGGATAAGCAGCATTAACAAGCAAAGCAGAAGTACGCAAATGTTCAGTAATACTATCCACAAAGGGTTAAAGGCTATGGGTACTTCAGTTACGTAATAGGTAGCAGGGTCTAATTTTATAAGACTGTATTGCTGTTGTAACCAAAGCAGTAGAAAACCAAGAGCATTACCCCATAAAAGACCTAAACCTATGATGTAAGTAGCATTGTAAAGAAATATTTTTCGTATACTGCGGTCAGAAGCTCCTAAGCTCTTAAGAGTACCTATTAGCGGTGTTTTTTCTAATATAAGTACAAGTATAGCAGTAATCATATTGAATCCTCCTACTATTATCATTATACCTATAATGAGGTAAATATTAAAATCAAACATACTTAACCATTCAAAAATAAAAGGAAATTTTTGAATAATAGTTTGTGAATCAAGAAATGACCCCACTTGGCTATATACTTGTTTACCTACTTCTTCTATTTGGTTAAAATCCTTGATAAATAGCTCAAAGTTACCTACTTCATTAGGTTGCCACTTGTTAATCTTCTGTATGTGACGGATGTCTGTAAAAATGTATGAAGCATCAAACTCTTGAAAACCGCTGTTATAAAGTCCTACTATTTTAAAACTACGTTGGTTAGGGGCTTGAGCTGCTTCATCTTTTAAAAATATTGCCTGACATCGGTCGCCAAGTTTAAGATGTAGTCTATTAGCTAAGTAAGTAGACATTAATATCTCATCTGTAACCTCATCACTTGTAACATTAGGGGTACGCCCTTGGGTAATAAAATCTAGGAAAGGAGCCCAATTATAGTCCTTACCAACCCCTTTAGCAAGGATAGACTCATAAGTATTTTCAGTACGTATGATACCGCCTTTAGTAGCTACAGCTTGTATGTGAGTTACCTCTGGGACTGCCTTAAAGGAAGGGTAAAAATCCTGCTCAGTAGAAACAGGCAATGTAGCTACTTCTGAGATATTACTATCAAAACTGTAGATTTGTGCATGTCCGTGAAACACTACTAGCTTCTCACGAATTTTTTGTTGCAGCCCAGTCCCAGTTGCTATGGCAATAAGCATCATTACCATTCCTATCGCAATAGCAGCTATAGCCATTTTGATAATTGGTGAAGAAATCGTACCTTTGTCCCCTTTACTAAAGATAACTCTTTTCGCTATGAAATATTCAACATTCAAAACATTTAATCCTTTTAGAGGTGCCAAAGTTACACTTTTTTTCTTATGTACCCTCATTTCTTGTAAAAATAATGGCCAAACCCTTACTAATGATCCTGTACAAAACGCTGATAAACAGCTTAAAGAGCTGATAGTGGGAGCAAACAGGATGTATGCTTACATTGATGATTTGCATGGAAAAAATATAGGAATTGTTACTAACCAAACTGGAATAGTAAAAACAGCTAAACATACTTATGTACATTTGGTAGATACCTTACTTAGTCGAAAAATAAAGGTTACTAAAGTATTTGCCCCTGAGCATGGCTTTAGAGGGCAGGCCGATGCAGGAGAAGTTGTGAAAGATGGAAAAGATCCAAAAACAGGCTTACCTATTATATCTCTTTATGGTAAAAATAAAAAACCTACGCCCGAACAGCTCAAAGGGCTTGATCTTGTTCTTTTTGATTTGCAAGATGTAGGAGCTCGTTTTTACACCTATATTTCTACCTTGCACTATGTAATGGAAGCTTGTGCTGAGGAGAATATTCCTATTATTGTGCTAGATAGACCCAACCCCAATGCTCATTATATCGATGGCCCAGTATTACAGCCTGCCTTTAAGAGTTTTATAGGTATGCATCCTGTACCAGTAGTATATGGTATGACTATAGGTGAGTATGCCCAGATGATTAATGGTGAAAAATGGCTGCAAGCAGGTATTACAGCCTCTCTTAAAGTAGTTAAACTTGCTTATTATACCCACCAGACCCCTTATAGTTTGCCAGTTAAGCCTTCTCCCAATCTGCCTAATGATATATCGGTGAATTTGTATCCTAGTATGTGCTTTTTTGAAGGAACAAATGTTAGTATGGGGCGTGGTACCGAGAAACAGTTCCAAGTGTATGGAGCTCCATATTTTAACAAAACAACATTTAGTTTTACCCCACACCCTAATGCTGGAGATAAGAATCCTAAGTTTAATGGAAAGCTTTGTTACGGTGAAGATCTTACCAAAACGCCACGTCTTTCACAGCTTAACCTCAGTTGGTTACAAAAAGCATTTGAACAAAGTAAAGCTGTGAAAACAGCCTTTTTCACTTCTTCATTCAATAAAATAGCCGGTAATGATATACTAAAAAAGCAAATTACCACTGGAAAATCAGAAGCCGAAATAAGGCAAAGTTGGCAGAAAGATCTTGATAAGTTTAAAGAAATAAGAAAGAAATACCTATTGTATCCTTAACCCTTGTCCATTTGCACAATGTGTGGCTGGAAAGAACCTATCATATCTATCAAATTTAGAGTGTCAATTAGAAGTAATAGATTCTTTTGTAAGCTGCCTTACAAAATACATTTTAAAAGAAGTTTGATTATCAATGAAATAAACGCCTTCTACCGAAAATCTTTCTCACTATCCACCGCAACCCTATATATAGGGCAGTAATGGGCGAGAATATCCAAGCGAGTATAGTGCGAATATGTATTTTCTCGTCCATCCTATCAAAAAAGCGGATAAACAATATGAAAATGAAAAACAGCGGAAGCAACAAAACATATAGCATATCCTTTATGTGAGAGGAAAATTTCTTTTTCATACAGAAGTGAATATTTTGATGACAAAAATAATATGAGATTAGAAAATTAGCAAATTTGTGAATTAGAAAATGAGTAAACTTGTTGTGAGAGGTTGCTGTATGACTTATAAAAAAGCTGCTAAGCGCGATGCTTAGCAGCTTTTTTAGTATCATTTATTGATAAATTGGCTCATTGCCAAATTGCCAAATTGATTACTTGTCCATTCGCACGATGCGTGGCTGGAAAGTACCGATGATATCTACTAAATCGCTTTGGGAAGCCATTACGGTTTCTATGTTTTTATACGCCATAGGAGCTTCTTCGGCATTACCCCCGATGAGGGTGATATCCTTGGCTTTGAGGGCTTTTTTGATATCAGAGTTGGTAAAGCGGTTCTTGCTCTCATTGCGCGAGAAAGCGCGTCCTGCCCCGTGTGAAGCTGAATCGAAACTCTCGGTATTGCCTTTGCCTCGCACGATGTAACCGGCATCGGTCATCGAGGCAGGGATAATACCCAATACCCCTTCTCCTGCTGGGGTCGCTCCTTTGCGGTGTACTACTACCTCCTTGCCATCGTGAATTTCTTTCCACGCAAAATTGTGGTGGTTCTCGATGCGCGCCCTCAATCGTCCGCCTACAGCCTTTATCAATCGGCGGTGGATATCGTCGTGGCAGGCAGATGCGTAATCACCTGCGAGGTTCATAGCCGTCCAATACTCTAACCCTAAGTGGGTCGAGAGGTCAAGCCACGCAAATTGTTGGGCTTCCTTCGGGAGCGGACACTGTTCGGCTGCCACACGCACATAATACTGGGCAATTTCAGCACCAAAGCCACGCGAACCGCTATGCGAAAGTATACCGAGATATTTTCCTTTGGGTAGCCCTATTTGAGGGTCGTCTGCCAAGAGTTCTACCTCGCCAAATTCTACAAAGTGATTGCCACTGCCCGAAGTACCCATCTGCTTGATTGCCTTATCCTTCAATCGCTTGAGGATAGGAATTAGCGAAAAAGTATCGCGGTCAAAAATCTCGTGGTCTACGTGTGACTTGTGGGTTTCGTACATACCAAACTTCGTATGCTCCACAAGGGCTTTTTCGTACTTATCACGTGCGCCCGAAAGGTAGGATACAGGGATATCCAAGATACTGAGGCACATACGGCAACCGATGTCCAAACCCACTCCATAAGGAATGACTGCATTCTCCACTGCTAGTACGCCCCCTATGGGCAAACCATAGCCACTATGGGCATCAGGCATCAGCGCACCCCCTACCGAAATAGGAAGTTTGAGAGCCGTATAGAGTTGCGTTTTTGCCTCTTCGGTGATATCGTCGCCAAAGATATGATAAGGCGCACGGGTAGCGTTGAGCTGTCGTTTTTCGGTTTTAGTAGACGAAAGCAGCACTTCGGCTATCTGACCAAAAGTAAGATGACCTTCGTACTGCGCAGGATTTTTTAATATATCTTCGAGTACGGATTTTACATACGCCAAGTTTTTAGTAGCGTAATTGCGTTTCATCACTTCCAACGCTACATTAATAGATTGATTATTCGGGAAACCTAACTTGAGGAGGTCTTTCCCTTTGAGTTTTAAATTTGCCATTTTTGTTTAGGTGTTAGGTTTTCACAATTGAAAACTGTATTGCAATACCTTCGTTTCATCGGTGAAAGGTGTTTTTCTATAGAAAGCAATAGCATCTTCATTGTCATCTTGTTCTGTACCAACAAAGATGTCCTGAAAATCGTTTTGCTTTGCATAGGCCATCAAATAGTTGATTAGCTGTTTGCCTATGCCTTGATTTTGGAAACACGCTTTCACTCCTAAATCGTGAAGGTATAGAGAAGGCTTTTCTACTTCATAACTATCAAGTATATAAGCTGTTAAACCTCCTACTACTTGATTTTCTATTTTGGCTACTACTGCCAAAAAGTTTGTGTTTTTCAATAAATGATGTAGCTTCTCGTCCGTAGGATAACGATAGTCTACCCACTGAAAAACTTCTTCAAAAACATCTAAAAGACCTTTGAAATCATTGATGTTAGTGGTAACGAGCTGTATGTTTACATTTTTTGTGTTCATTTTTACTAATTAGATAGATAAGGAAGCACGATTTGCTGAATATCACTCAAAAAGGCTTCTCTATTCTCTTTAAATTTTTGTTTTCGTTTAAAAATATCGACGATAGTGCCAGAAAACTCATACCAAATATCACCATTGCCTTTGATATCACCTATACGCTGGGTATTATCATCAGGATAGAAAGAGATAGGTTCCTTATAAGAGGCTTTTTTGATATTTGCTGTGAAATAAATTTCATCAGCGCTGCCATAAGCACCTTTTTGAATAGAAATCATTTGCAGGTTTTGTTCCACTACTCGGTAAAAATGTAGTGCTTTTTTCTTAAAGCCTAAGGGTTTTAGTATTTGATAGAGTTCTTTTACCATCTCGTCGAACTCAATTTGTGTAGCTGTTTTTTCTTTCATAGTAGATTTGTTAAAGGTGAGTGTTGCACTCATTGGCTAATTTTCAAATTTATTGATCGCTTCTTCAAGGGTGTCAAATTCTGTGATTACGCCCCACAGATTTGCCCTTTCATCGGTGTGATACACTTGGTATTTGCCATTATCTGTGCACTTGATAACGGTTTCATAAGGAGCATCGGGGTGATCGCTAAACCAATTGACTTTAAGATTGAAAGCACTCCACAAAAAGAAACTAGCAAAACTATACTTTGTTTGTTGATAAGAGGTTCTTTGGAGTGTATTATCCCAATAATAGACCTTATCGGCAAATTCGTTTTCATTCTTTACAAAGCCATAAAAGCCACCAGTCCCATCATTAGCGATAGGAAAAAAATCATTAGGACATAGAGGTTCTTGAAAGACATAATACTCACTTTTAGGTGATATAGCATAGAGTTCGGCATAACCAAAAGTACCTCCCCCGAACTTCTGTTGAAATTCCTTAAAAACAATAGGCAGCGTGGCAGCTATGTGTTTTTCTATCACTTCTATCTCTTGAAAAGTTGCCAAGGGTTCTTCTTCACGAAATAGAAAAAAGTTAGGCTTTTTAGCCATTTGCAACTGTAAAAAATATATCAAGGCTCTTGCACTCATTGTACTAATTTTAATTTTTCTTTTCTTTCTCTCCATTTTGGATAATCAAAGACAAAAGTGTATTGCTCTCCCACTTCTTTCTCTAAAAGTTCTGCCGAGGTGAGTACGCGGTTTACGAAAATATACTCACTTATGGTATCTTTGAAATCGGATTCAGGAGGGTAATTATCATTGAAAATCTCTTGATACAAGTGGTTGAGTTCCTCTAACTCTTCCTTTAGATACGGATTGATATCCAAATCCGCAATCTCCACATTGCGAGGAGTAGGATTCTTCACGTTTTCCTCTATCCAAATAGGGGAACAAAAGAACTCAAATTTGTATTTAAATTCAAACTTTTTCATAGAATTATAGTCAAACAAATTTAGATTGCGAATAAATAAAAGATTTATTATCTTTGCATTGTCTATGGAACTAACAGTGTCACCAACAGAAATAGAGGAACTTAGAAAGCTCCAACGCAACTTGCAAGGTCGCTCGGATTATGCCCGAGTTACCTGCATTTTGATGCTTTCTATGGGCAATACTCCTATTTTTGTTGCTGATTGCTTGGGTATAGACATTTCTACTGTTTATCGTTATCGTTCCTTATATCTTGAAGGAGGACTAGATAAACTCCTTGAGAATCGTTATAGAGGTTATCAAGGTCTGCTTAATATTTTTCAAATAGAATCCTTAAAACAAGAGTTACGCACACATCTTTATACAGATGCAAAACAAGTATCTCAATGGGTTAAAGACACTTTTGAAGTTACCTATACTCCACAAGGAATGGCTGATTTACTTAACAGAATTGGTTTTTCCTACAAGAAAACAACCGAAGTGCCTTGTGAAGCGGATCCTTTAAAACAAAAACTATTTGCTGAAGCACTCTCTAAAATTCTTCAAGAAAAGGAAGAAGGGGATGTGGTGTATTTTGCCGATGGTGTTCATCCTACGCACAACAGCCGTTCCACTTATGCTTGGATAGAGAAAGGTAAAGAGTTTCAACAACCAACAGTTAGTGGGCGTGATAGAGTGAATATTAATGGTTTACTTAATGCTTATGATGTTACAGATGTAATAGCTCTTGATTGTGAATGCGTTAATGCAGAATCAACAAAAGAACTTTACGAATTAGCTCTTAAAAAGCATCCAAACGCTAAAAATATTTATATTATATCCGATAATGCTCGCTACTATCACAATAAAGAACTTCAAAACTGGGTAGAAGATAATAGAATCAAGCAAATTTTCTTGCCTCCATACTCTCCGAACCTCAATTTAATAGAGCGCTTGTGGAAATTCTTACGAAAAAAAGTAATCAATACGGGTTTCTATCGGAACAAGACAGAATTCCGAGATGCTATAAGGAATTTCTTTGATAATATACATACTTATAAAAAGGAGTTAGAGTCACTTCTAACTCTCAATTTCCGTTTGATAAATTCGCAAACCATTTCTTTTTGACTATAATTTGTCAATTTACTAAATTACCAATCGGCAACGACTGACTTGAACTTCTTTCTTTTCCTTTTATCGGGGATACCCGTATCGCTGTTCCATCGCTGTACGAATTTCTCAAAAGAATCGTAGGCTATTATATAGGGCGAAGGCTCTGGTAGGGATTCCTTAGGAATGGCAGTACCTATCCGCTCCAAGCGTTCGGCAAAGAGCAACAAGGCTTTATGACTCACCCTACGCACATCACTGAGCACTTCCTTCTCACCATCTCCCATCAGCTGAAGGCGCGCCTCCATTAGCGATTCCATCGTTGGCTTTTCAGTACTTTTATATAATAGTTCCACGAAAGTATAATGTCCGTCGCCCTCATAGTTATCAGTCCTCAATAGCCATACCGCACCATACTGACCTCCCAACAAGGGTACGCTCAGCACTTCATAAGGCACAAAAAGGAAATCGGTTACCTTTTGCCAATGTTCGCGTGCAGGCACTGCTGTATTGGCAGTGGCAAGGCGAGAGAGCAGTCGTACTACTTGCTGTTGTCGCTTTGCATAGCTCATCTGGGGGGTATCAGTACCAAACTGCTGTAGCCACTTTTTAGAAACTCCTTTTTGGACTAACTGTTGCAGGGGAGCTACCTCCTCGGGGCGCAACCACCCATACTGCCACAAAATAGCAAGGCGAAGGGTCAAAAATATTTCCTTCTCCAAGGTAGTGCGCACAGCTTCCTTGCGAAAAGTGTCTATAAGGGAGCGTATTTCAGCTTCTGTAGCGCCGTAGTGATAAGCATCTTCTACTATGCTATCCAACTCATTAGCGAGATCGCTTTCAAAAATATGAACGCCGTGAATAAGGTTGTTTTTCATTGCGAATTAATTTGTCAATTGATAATGAGACAAGCAGTGCATTATCTTAGCGATGTTATAAGCATCGTCTTTGCCGCGGTGGTGGGTTCCTACAAGGGGTAGCTTGAGATAGTTCAGTGCCTGATGCATTCCCAATCGCTTGGGGTGCTGGGTTACCTCTTGGAAAAGTTCCTTTACATTGATATGCTCACTGCGCATTGGGTAAGGCAGTTTTCTAAGTGCACATTGCTTTTGGAGCATATTTTTGTCGTAATTGCCATAACTCGCCCAAGTGTACTGATAGGCTTGGTATTCCTTTTTAAGGATTTGCAAGGCTTCTTCAAAACTTACGCCTTCCCGCGCCACCAGTTCGGGGGTAAGGGTGGTAAGTTGGGTACAAAAAGGACTTATTTTGGAATGTGTAGGTTTTACCAAAATGCCTCTGTTATCGCTGATCTCACCTGTAAGGGTATCGAGCAGGCAAATGCCAATTTCTATAATTTCACTGACTTCTCCTTTGGGGGGTATTCCCTCCCAACAAGTCGCTTCTAAGTCTATAATAATGATTTTGTTTGTCATTCTTTTAATTTTTTAATGAAACTCATACTATATCACTTTCAAAAATACGAATACCGTGAATATTTCTTTTTATGATAGAATGAATGTATTAATTGATAATACCCTTTACATATTTTTTCCATTGCTCTGGGTTATGTACCTTTTGTAGCAATTGTTTTACATAAGGCTGAATTTGTTGTTGAGCTTTCTCGCCTGCTTCTTCTGAAATCTCTTCTTTAGTAGATTGATAATACAACAGTGGCCAGAGAAGTTGTTCAGCAGTTTCATCATAACCGTGCAAACGATGCGTAAAATAACCTTCGGCATCCCCTGCTTCATACAGTTGTATTAAAGTCTTAAAACCTTCATCTATGCCCCACGCACAAAGCAATTTGGCAGCACAAAGCTCAATAAAGACATCTTCGTGAGTAAGCAATTTCTTAAGACCTTCAATGCGTTCTTGTGAAATATCCTCAGGTTCGAGATCTTCAGGAATGGTAGTATAAGTAACTCCTTGAGGGATACTACATAAAAGTTCTTGTATCTGTTCTTCCATAACTTTATTTTTTAATGTGGAAAAATATAATTGCCGTGGAGTTCATCTATCCACATGACTTCTCCTTCTTCAAAACAAATTTCTACCTCCAAAGGAAATTCACTATCCTCTCTATCCCAATTAGTAAAAGCTCCTACATAAACAATGTTTTTAGAGGTCTTACACTGACTGGGGATAGCTACAAATTCAAAATCAAGCTCAAAATGGTGTGTATTCTTTCGCTCCAGCTCTCCTTCGTTAACCAACTCTTCGTAAAAGTTCCGCAATTGCTCTTTCAGTTGTTCCCGATAGGAATTGTGATAAAAGAACTGTTCAAAGGCAACTTCTTGCTTAGGCGAAAAGAAACCTGCTTCTCCTGTTTCATTATATATCCATATAGGCAGTGTTGCACCCAAACTCGGAATCAATATATCACTAATTGTAGAGGATATACCCTCTTCTTTTTCAAAAATAATTGTTCTGATCATATTGCTTTTAGTTTTTACTCAATTTCGCCAAATTGACTCATCACCTCATTGACTCATCACCTCATTGTCCTTAATGAAACAGCTCTTATCTTCTGTGGGGCAATAGTAGAGCAGGAGCTTTTCGCCTTCTTCCAAAAGAAAGGTAATCTCACTATTTCCAGCTACTTCTTGGGCAAAAATAGCGCTAATGTGTTTGCCTTTGAGTTGCCAAACCTCAGTAAGGTCATCAAAACGATAATCATCATCGTCCTCATCTACTTCATACTCATTCCAACACTCACAAAAAGAAATGCCCACATCTAAAAAGAAATGAAAAATAGGTTGTCCTTCTGCTTTTAAATAGACGATTAAAACACCTCCATCATCAGGATTTATACATACCTTGAGTTGCTCTATGGGCAAACCATTGAGTATGCTAAGGTTGAAATGGGTATCTTGGTACATTCTTCCTGGTGCCCAAAAAATATGTTCATCTTCAGGGTTATATCCACTGAAAAAATGTTCAAAATATCCCTTTGTTCTTCCCTCTGCATATAGTTGTATCAATGCTTTATCCCCCTCTTCTACTGCCCACGCAGAGAGTAATTTAGCAGTAGATAGCTGTATAAAGGCATCTTTGTGAGTAAGTAACTTACGCAAGCCGTCAATGCGCTCTTGTGGCACATCTTCAAGGTGAAGTTCTTTAGGAACGGTAGTATAAGTAACCTCTTGAGGGATACTATATAAGAGTTCTTGTATGTATTCTTCCATTGTTAATTGTCTATTATCAATTTATTCATTTCCCTCTTTGCTTCTGCACGTTCCTTTTTATAGCTTTTTTCTACATAAGTGCTTTTAAAATCGGTACCTTTGAAAGTGCGTACAGGGTTGCCACGCTGCACTTGGGTGTGGTTACTCCAATGACTCTGTGCTTGCTCCGCGAGTTGCTGAAGCTCCATTTCGGCAAGTTTTTCTTTAAGGCGGGCAAGGGCGAGTTTCTTATTGTCGAGTTGCGAACGCGAGTCCTGTGCCAATACGCTGATACCCGTAGGCAGGTGGGTGGCGCGCACTGCCGAATTTACCTTGTTCACATTCTGTCCGCCATTGCCTTGCGAACGAGTGGTTTGGAACTGTACATCGCGCTCCGAGAAAGACTGGCGTTGCAGTTGGTCGAGCTCAAAAACGCCTATATACCAATTGCTGCGCTGGTGAAACTTGCGAAAAGTGCTCTTGCCTACCCAGCAGACTGTACCGAGCCAAGTTTTCAAAAACGATGCTAACTCCTTGCCTTTGAGTTGCAGGGTAACTGATTTTACAGTGAGATTGGCATCGCCTTCCTCACGACTGAGAATGGTATAGCTGATGCCTGCTTGGGTAGCTTCTTGCAGGAAAGTCTTGAGTACTTTCGCCACTACCCATTGGCATTCTAAGGGACCGCGTCCTGCGGTGATTTGTATGATTTTTTCTTGCATTTTTTTCTTTGGTTTTTTGTAAATCGGACGAGTCGGACGGGGCGGACTGGTCGGATTGGGATTAAAGATTGACCTCCAAAAGCATATCTGCGATTTCCATTGCTGAGGTTTGATACTTAAGGGCTGTGATTTCTTTCAGCGGGGTGCGCTTGTACTTTTCCTTAGGCATATAGCGCTTTTGGTATTGCCTCCACGAATAATTGCGTCCATAGATTTTGCTATGGATAATCCCCCAGTTCTTATAGTCATCTATGATTTTATCAAGCTCGGCGAGTTCTCGTTCTATAGCTATATCTACCGGACGGTAGTGGGTGATCATATTAGGCTTTACGCGCAGCTCAAAACGCCACGCCTCGGTAAACTCGTAATGGATTTCAAAACGGTCTTTTTGCCGATTGAAACACTCTATTTTTGCAAAATAGGCGCGTTCTTTTTGGGTGAACTTCCCCCTTTCAAGGGCTCTTTCCCATTCCCATTGATTAAAAGAGTATAATTCCTGTTTGCGAGCTATGTAAACACGCTTGCCACGGCGCTTTTTCTTCTTCTGGAACTTACGTGTATCGGCGTATTGATAGGTGTTGATTTTCTCCAAAAGTGTCGCGAAAAATTCAGCTTGCTTGCCTTGTCGCACATCTTCCCTTAGTACAAAGAAACGCACATAGCCCTTTTGGTAAGGTTTTTCAAGTGGTACAAGCGGCAGTTCACGGCGTTGTTTAAAAAGTGCTTTTTGGCGTTTGATACACGTGCGCAAAAACTTCTCGTGGTCTTCTCGAGCAATGTGCTTGCGAGAACGCAAATTGCGGAGGCGAGAAACGCCTTCGGGGGTAATATATAGATTTCCCATTTCAATTTTTTATTAATAATTTATAAATTGCTTCGGGAAAATCCTCATAACATATATTTTTTAAGCCTTGTACTCTATGTGTTAAGATAGCAGTATAGCAAATAAAAAAAGCCCGAAGCATTTCGCTTCGGGCTTTCTAATATTTATACACCTATACTATGATATATCAAGCTAAAACGCCGCGAAGCGTTACCTTTTGCAACAAAGGTAATACAATTGCGATATGTAACTTGATGTAGGTCATTTTTTTTCTCTGTATTAAATATTTTTTGTTAAACAATTAAACTTGAACTTGTTTTCAAAAATACTGAAAACAATATACCAACTCTATTTTCGGGGGCAAAATTACAACTATTTTTTTAATCTGCAAATTTTTACTACAAAAAATTAAAATCTTACCCCAACACCCAACTGTATCTGTTGAGTTGTAGCCTTCTCGGTTAGAGCACTGTTAATATCAGTATACCCCCAAACATACCTGCCGTATGCAAATAGTGGCCCTAAATTAACTTCAGCCCCCGCTAAAAGAGAAAAATCAGTCCCTTTGAATAACTTTTTACCATTCTCCCAAGTACTGTCTTCACTGTTAGCTAAAAAACTAAACTGCGGACCTGCGTGTAGTGAAATGAAACCACCAGGGTTATATTTTAATAATACCGGAACACTCACATAATTCAGTGTTTTTTTCTTATTAAACTTCTCTTTCCAAACAGCCTGATAATTGTCTTTTAATTCAGT
This sequence comes from Capnocytophaga sp. oral taxon 878, assembly GCF_002999135.1. Taxonomy (NCBI): domain Bacteria; kingdom Pseudomonadati; phylum Bacteroidota; class Flavobacteriia; order Flavobacteriales; family Flavobacteriaceae; genus Capnocytophaga; species Capnocytophaga sp. oral taxon 878. The sequence continues at coordinate 1,048,361 of NZ_CP027229.1, read as the reverse complement.
ATTTGTCTGGCTGAAAAGCACTTCACCTTGCACACCCCAACGATCACTAAAATCAAATTCAGCAAAACCACCTAACTGGTATCCTAATTTGAATCCTTGATTATAGGCAGCACCATCTATCTTGCCCAAGTTAGCTCCAGCCTTTGCTCCTAAGTGAAACTCCTGAGCTTTTGCAGAGGTAGTAAATAGTATTAATGCACCAAACGCTAATGTAATTAAAGTCTTTTTCATACGATATTTGTTTAAATTAATTACCTTAAGTATCCCAAATAGCGTGCCACTTTTTTTCTTTCAAGAATTTAGAAGTTAAAAAATCAAATAGAAAACAACTCATATTTCCTAAAAATAACCAGCCTCCTAATTAATGAAAAAAAGCGACAATTTTAGTTTAATATATAACCTACAATCAGTGTAAGATCAGTGTAGAAAAGTCAGTTTTCTGGCGCAGCTGAATATGTGATGTAGGATAAATCTAGCTAGCATAAGTTACCTCTTCTTATCTCTTATCTGTCTCTATCTTTTAATCAGAGTAGCTGTATAGCCAATGAACTGTTACAATTAAAAGTGTAACGAAAATAGACATATTAGCCTCTTTATACTTAATTATTATCGCTACTACATCCGTTAAAAACCAAAAAAATATTGTTAATTATCAATTATTTTGTAATTTTGTACCGTAATCAATTAAATTAACACACCAATGATTATACACCATTTAGGCGAAGAGCCCTCCGTATTAAACCGATTTATTGCCGAATTGCGAGATGTAAATATCCAAAAAGATAGAATGCGATTCCGCAAAAACTTAGAACGCATAGGCGAAGTATTATGCTATGAAATGAGTAAGTTTCTGCATTACAAAACAGAAATAATTACTACCCCTTTAGGCGAAAAAAAAGTACAACTTCCTAAAGATGAAATTGTTATATGTTCCATCCTAAGGGCAGGATTAGCACTCCATCAAGGACTGATAAACTTTTTTGACGGTGCAGATAATGCCTTTATTTCCGCTTATCGTAAGCACACCTCTGAAACTGATTTTGATATAATGGTAGAGTACCTTGCTTCACCTTCCTTAGAAGGCAAAATCCTTTTTCTAGCAGACCCTATGTTGGCTACAGGGCGTTCATTTGCCAATGTATATAACGCCTTGGCTCCACTTGGTAAGCCTAAAGAAATACACCTATTTGCAGTGATTGGAGCCCAACAAGGTATTGAATATTTAGAAGATAAATTTCCAGAAACTACACACCTTTGGATTGCTACTATTGATCCTCATCTTAATGAGTATGGCTATATTGTACCTGGATTGGGCGATGCAGGTGATTTAGCTTTTGGTGATAAAATGTAGCCCTAAAACTACAGCAGGTAAAGCTAACAATACCCAAAGTATAGTCTCTTTTAGCCACCATATTCGTATTTTTTCGGCATAAAGCGCAAATAAGATAGCAATAGGGGCAAAACAGTAGATAATTTCTTTAGAAAAAAATACAACAATTACACTTACCCATAAAAACTGTACCACTACCAGTGAACTGATGCTGTGGTACTTACTCCTAAAATAATACACTGCTAGTGATACCACCAATAACAGCCCAAAGCTGATAAGTGATACAAGAAAAGGTAAAGAGTAGGAGGGAAGGGTAAGTAGCCTACTAATGTCTAAAACAAAAGTGCTATAATAATTATAGTAGGGAAATGGAAGGGCTAATAATAGCAAAACAGCCCCCAGTAGTATAGCTATTATTAAAATAGCCAATATAGGGATGAACCAAAACCTTCGCTTTTGGGCACCATAAAAAAGAAGAGAAATCCAGATATTTAGTAAAAAAACAAGCGCCCAAGGGTGCAATAATCCCGCACAAACTATTAGTAAGGAGGTATCGAACAGTTTCTGAGCGATACCTTCTCCTGTTTTAAGAGTAAGAGCACGCCAGATAGCAGCAATAATAAACAAATTAGCCCCTACCACCTGCATCTGGTGAAAAAGAGAAGGAAATAGTACTATAAAAATACTAAAAAAAGCAATGGAATAGCAGTTTTTAGTTTCAGTAAGCTCATTCCACCTATCTATTTGATGCAGGAATAACAGAGATAGACATAGTAATACAAATGTAATGATCCAATCAGTAAAAGGGAGTCCTACACCCAATGTAATTGGTATATTATCATACAGATATAAATATAACCCATCACCTATCAGCAGTGCCATGAGCACGATGATAAAAGTGATGGGTTTTGTATTTTCAAAACGTTCTGAAAGCATTAGTTGCTGATGGTTAAAATATTTCCTGATACTGATACACTGTAGTTAAGCAAAGGGTATACATTGGGCAAAGAAGTGCTGATGGCAGCCCCATTTACTAAGTTATAAACAGTATGGTCACAAGGGCATTGCACAAAAATATAATCATGAGTGTAAGGGTCTTGGCAAGCTTCAAAGGTGTTATTATTTCTTTTAGCACAGCTCAAACGTTGGCAGGTATTAACTGCGTGATTGGGGCAAGCAGCTTCCCAAGCGTAGTAAGTACTACCCGTGTAGGTAACAAAGAAGCCTTTAATACCTCCGTAGGGTACAAACACCGTATTCATAGGTATTTTGAGTGAGTTATAGGCAGCCAAATTCATATTGATAGCATAAGTGAATCGTAATTCACCTAAATTAGGGTTGCGCAATACTTGATCTTTTTCACAAGCTAATAACCCTATTAAGATTATATATATGAAAAGTTTCTTCAATGACTTATTATTTTCTACCTAAAAGATGTATCCTACTCCTACTGAAATAGTTCTGTTTTTAAAATCGTAATCGGTGCTGAAATGGGTGTTATATAATGACGAATCACTCTCAAAAATACTGGTAAGCCCTTGTAGGTAACGCAGTTCAAATACCCAGCCAGAATCGGTAGTGTAGCCTATACCTGCCGTCATTCCTAAATCGACCATATCTAAAGCATCGGGCTTCACACGGGTTACAGGATCGGTACCATCAAAATAGAAGTTAGGCTTATCAATGCGATATTCCAACTGAGGGCCTACGTGTAGGTTTATACCTCTGCCCACATTGAAGCGAGCCAACACAGGAGCAGACAAATAATCAAGTGAGAGCTTTGCCTTTCCGTAGGTGTTAGATTGTATATTAGCCCCACGGCGGTTATAGATGCCTTCTATTTGTAAGGAGAATAGCTTTGAGAGAGGGAATTCCAACGTTATCCCTGCGTAATAGCCGTGGTAAGGCCTAATACTAGCATCGCTGCTCATTTCTCCTTTTAGGTTGGCGTAATTATACCCAGCTTTTAGGCCGATGTACTGCGCTTTGGCGTTGCAAAATGCCAATAGGCACATTGTTAATAATACTATTTTCTTCATTGTTTTATATTTTCTTAGTACTAATAATCTTCACGGGGCAGGCTTTTTGAGCTTTCTCACAATCGTCAAAAATGCTATCATCATAGCTTTTAAGGGTAAAGAAGCCTTTCTTTTCGGTAGATTTGAGCAGTACGCTCTTACCGTCTTTTTTTGACATTTGGAATTGTTCTGGAGCCATCTCGACACAATAATTACAGCCTATACACTTTTCTCTTTGTAATGTTACAATTACCATAAGTTCCTCAGTTAATAATTTAAGCTAACTCTAAGGCTGCTATTTCTGTTTTCTCTCCATTGGTTGTTTCACAAACTATAGAGATATAATCAAAGCCATTTCTTTTTACTTCTTCCCAAGTGATAGTATTGCCATTGATAAGAGTTACATTATCATTGGCATCTACATAGTCTTCCTTTTCTTCTTCATAATCAATAGAGTAACCGAATTTTATATGAACTTTGCAAGGAGCTATATTATATTTGGTGAGGGTGCGTGCTTGTACATCTTCCGGGTTGAACTCATCACAAAACATACCATTATAACCGTGCTGATAACCATCGAAAAGTAATATTTCTTCGGCAGAAGCGATGTCCTTAGCTACTATTTTGCAAGGAATACAAGTGTCTTCTTGGGTGTAATTATCTACAATGAAAGGTTGTTTTTTACCCTCTAATTCATACAAATCGCCGTAGTAATATATTTCAAAAAGGGTATTGCCTTGTTTTGATTTTATATCGACAGATAAATAATCGTCATTTTTTACATTATAAACGTTCTGTGTTAAATAAGTAGGTAACTTTTCCATTGTGAATTATTTAGTTGTTCTTTACTATTTTATAAAGCTTATCGGATAGGCGTACCCTGAAATCGGTTTTGATGGTACAAGAATCACCTTTTTTAGCACGCTCGGCAGGTACATCATTTACCATCATATTTGTTAGTTCAAGCTCTTGTACTCCTGTAGAAGGTCCTGTAATGAGCAATTTATCACCTACTTTGATATCAAAAGCCTCAATAGCAAACTCGGCTATACCAGTTTTGGGGAAATAATGTTTTCCTTGCCCTATGTAAACCTTTTTTTGAGTGGCATTGGAGCCAGGATTCTCACTCCATTCGCCTAACTTTTGTCCTAAGTAATAGCCACCCCAGAAGCCACGGTTGTAGACTGTTTTGAGGGTTTCCATCCACTGCTCTACCTTATCTTTGGAATAGGTGCCTTCATAATAAGCATCGATGGCTTGGCGGTAGGTACGTATTACTGTAGCTACGTACTCGGGAGCGCGCCCACGTCCTTCTATTTTTAGCACTTTGGCTCCTGTATCAATTACTTGATCAAGGAAATCGATAGTGCAGAGGTCTTTGGGCGACATCATATATTCGTTATCAATTTCTATTTCAAAACCGCTTTCTTGGTCGATTACGGTGTATTTTTTACGGCAGTTTTGCTTGCAAGCGCCTCTGTTGGCTGAGGAGTTATGAGAGTGCAAGCTGAGGTAGCATTTGCCAGATACTGCCATACAGAGGGCTCCGTGCCCGAATATTTCTATTTCGACTAAGTTACCAGAAGGTCCTTTAATCTGTTCTTTTTCAATTTGTTCGCAAATCTTTTTTATTTGTCGCAAACTAAGTTCGCGGCTCATTACCATTGTATCGGCAAACATAGCGTAGAAGCGTACAGTTTCGATATTAGTAATGTTGATTTGGGTAGAGATATGCACTTCCATTCCTATTTGACGGGCGTAGGCTATTACAGCCTGATCCATAGCTATCACAGCTGTAAGACCTGCTTTTTTGGCGGCATCTAACAATGTTTTGATGATAGAAAGGTCGTGGTCGTAAATAATAGTATTAAGAGTGAGGTAGGTGCGTATGCCTTTGGGTGCGCAGCGGCGTGCTATTTCATCGAGGTCGGCAATGGTAAAGTTGATACTTGCCCTAGCGCGCATATTAAGCTGATCGACACCGAAATATACTGAATCGGCACCATTATCTATTGCCGCTTGTAGCGACTCAAAATTACCTGCTGGTGCCATTAGTTCGATTTTTCCTGAATGCGTCATTATATATAGTGATTAAGGGCGCAAAGGTACAAATAATTTGCTAATTAGCAAAATTGTTGGTTAGTACTGGGCTTATCTAACTCCGAAATAGTATTCCAATACTTTGATTTTAAAAATGTAATTGTATTTGGCTTTTACATAGTCGTTTTGGGCGTTTTCATACTGGTATTTGGCTTGGCTAAAATCAAAGGTATTCATAAGGCCTACATTATGGCGCTCTTGGGCGTAGGAGAAGGCTTGTTGCTTGGCTTGGGCTGTTTTTTCGGTAGCCTCATAGAGTTTTTTGGCGTTGGCGGCATCGTTATAGGCCTGATAAATATTTTTTTGAGTGGTAAGTTCGGTTTGTTCTTTAGCAAATTCGGCTTTCATCACGTTTAGGCGTTGGGTTTTTACCTCATTGGAGATAGCAAAGCCGTTAAAGATAGGGATGTTAAGAGAAAAACCAGCATTCATACCCTTATTGTCGTTGATTTGTTGCCAAAAATCGGTTGTGGATTGTAAGAAATTGTTGTTGTTATTTTTGCTCCACCGTGAGTTGTAGCCCCATTGGAAAGATAGGCGAGGTGAATAGGATGATTGTGCTATTTTTAATGCGTTTTTAGCTAAAAGCACTGTATTTTCGGCTATTTTCACGTCGCTCATTGTTTCTTTGGCGCGCTGATAGATGGTTTCGGGGGTTTCGGTGAGTATTTTGTCTGAAGGTTGTTCAAATTGAGCATCGTCAATATCAAAATCTTCGTAGTTTTTTAGCAAAAGTATTTGGGCTAATCCCATTCGTGCTATAAAAAGGGCGCTTTCGGTAGCGATAATTTGCTGTTCTTGGGTGAGCAGTTGTGATTCGGCTTCATAAATATCGCCTTTGGGGAGTGAGCCGCTGGCAATAAGCTCGCGGGTGCGTTCTAAATTTTCTTTTGATATTTGTAGTTGGGTTTTTAGGTTTTTTATTTGCTCTTTATTGCTCAGTACATCGCCGTAGGCTTTGATAATCATCAAGATGATGTCGTCTTTCATCTTATCGAGCTTGTAGTGAGAAGCGATGACGTTGAGTTCGGCTTGTTTTAGTTTGCGCCAGTTTTGTAGTCCTTCAAAGAGAGAGACGCTGGCACCTATGCCTCCTGAGGCAGATTGGAAGATGGTGTTTTCATACTGGTTGGTTACGGGGTTGATGTTTTTACCTGTGTTGAAATTATAGGCTACGTTACCATTAACAGAGGGCAAAAAGTTCATTTTAGCCTTTATTTTGTTGATATTGGCAGCTTGTAGGTCGATTTCAGACTCTTTGATAGACAGGTTGTTGGCCTTAGCGTACTGGATACAGTCGTTAAGAGTCCATAATTTTTGCCCGATAGCAGTAAGAGGGGCGAGGCATAGTAAAAGGAATAGTTTTTTCATCATTTTATATATTCGATAGGTTTAGCTTTTTTGCAGACAATTACAGCTGTATGCTCATTATTATCATCATCTTTTCCTATGAACAATAGGGTGAGAATGTTATCTTCGATTACGAAAGTGTTGTTCAAGTCGCTTTCTTCTTTGCGGATAATGTGGTTGTCTTTTACGGTGTAAAAATCTTTATTGGTGTTGAGTATCACGCAGTTACCATTGTACATTTTGTAGTAATTTTCAATGATTTCATTTTCGGTAAAGATGAAAGTACTTTGCTTATCACAATCGGATAGTTCAATTTCTAAACTGTCCAATCGTTGAGAAATTATTGTCCACGTTCCGATAAGATCGGTATGGCGAGTACTTTTGGTTTTTTCTTGCGAAAAAATGTTTATAGTATTGAAAAACAGCAGTATATACAATATGAGTTTGCGCATAGTGTATTGTATTAGTTGAATTGTGAATGCAAAGGTACAAAATAATTATAAAAAAACAAGTTTTTTTAGCTAAGATCTAAGAGAAAAAAGTTGAAAGAGGAATGAGAAAAATGTAATGTTTGGGGGATTTTGTTGCGAATTTGGCAAAAAGAAATTAGGGGGAGAAAGAGACTGATAGCCAGTAAACTAACGCTTATCCTTCGTTTATAGTTCGTTTATCCTTCGTTCATCCTAGGCTATATCTCTATGGTAGTTGGTGTAAGGCTGGAAGCTGATAAGTGCTGATTATCAGGTAAAAGATAAGGGATAAGGAGTGAGATGATGGAGGTGAGAGATTTTGAAAGATTCGTAATAAAAATGGAAAAATGATGCGGATTATGTATTTTATGTGTGAGGAAGGAGGGTAGGGGAGTGGGAGTGAGGTGATAGTTAATTTTAGGCTGTTCATTGTTAATTGAAAAAACTTTTGTACCTTTGCCGCATAATTTATTATTCTGAGAAGAAGATGAAAGTAGCCGTTGTGATGGGTAGCAAGAGTGACTTACCTGTGATGCAAGAAGCGATAGATTTCCTCAAAGCGCTTGATATTGAGGTTTTTGTAGATATAGTATCGGCACACCGTACGCCTGAAAAGCTGATGGATTTTGGGCAGAATGCCCATAAGCGAGGGATAGCAGTTATAGTAGCAGGAGCTGGTGGGGCAGCCCATCTGCCAGGGATGCTTGCGGCTATGACGCCTCTGCCAGTGATAGGGGTGCCTGTAAAGAGTCGCAACTCGATAGATGGGTGGGACTCTATACTCTCAATTTTGCAGATGCCAAGTGGGGTACCGGTGGCTACTGTAGCCCTAAATGGGGGTAAGAATGCGGGTATTTTGGCGGCGCAGATTTTGGGTAGCTATGATGCTTCGGTTCAGCAAAAAATTATTGATTATAAAGAGAATTTAAAACAAGCGGTGCTTACAGCTGCCGCAACCCTAAATACCAATGAATAACAACCCTAACGAAGGCTCACGCCTATTGATATTAGATTTTGGGTCGCAGTACACCCAACTTATAGCACGCCGAGTGCGAGAACTGAATGTATATTGCGAAATACACCCCTATAACCACTTGCCAGCAGACCTTGAGAGCTTTCAGGCAGTAATTTTGTCGGGCTCACCTTATTCGGTACGTAGTGAAGAGGCTTTGCATCCTGATTTATCGGCTATTAAAGGCAAGAAGCCGCTTTTGGCAGTGTGCTATGGAGCGCAGTATTTGGCGCATTTTGGAGGTGGTGAAGTAGCGCCTTCTAACATACGAGAGTACGGGCGGGCACATTTATCATACATCAACCCAGAAAATGACCCCTTATTTGAAGGGATAGAAGAGGGAAGCCAAGTGTGGATGAGCCATAGTGATACTATAAAACAATTGCCTACAGGAGGAGTTTGCTTGGCAAGTACCCACGATGTAGCTAATGCAGCTTATAGGATAGCGGGAGAAGAAACGTATGCTATTCAGTTTCACCCAGAAGTATATCACTCTACCGATGGTACGAAACTTTTGGCAAACTTTTTGTTTAAGATAGCACGTATCAGTGCCAATTGGACGCCTGATAACTTTGTAGAACAAACGATAGTACAGCTACGTGAGCAGGTAGGCAAAGAAAAGGTGATATTAGGCTTATCGGGAGGGGTAGACTCGACGGTGGCAGCCGTATTACTGCACAGAGCTATAGGCAAGCAACTGCACTGCATATTTGTAAATAACGGTTTACTACGCAAAAACGAGTTTGTGAGTGTGTTACAGCAGTATGAAGGTATGGGACTGAATGTGAAGGGTGTGGATGCATCGGAACGCTTTCTGACAGCCTTGGCAGGAAAAACAGACCCTGAGGATAAACGCAAGACTATAGGACGTGTGTTTGTAGAAGTATTTGACGATGAATCACACAAGGTAACCGATGCTAAGTGGTTGGCACAAGGGACTATTTATCCTGATGTGATAGAATCATTATCGGTAAAAGGGCCTTCGGCAACCATTAAATCACATCATAATGTGGGAGGACTGCCCGATTATATGAAACTGAAAGTTGTAGAGCCTTTGCGAATGCTGTTTAAAGACGAGGTGCGTAGGGTAGGAAAAAGCCTTGGTATTAGTGATGAACTATTAGGAAGGCACCCATTCCCAGGTCCGGGTTTGGCTATCCGTATTTTGGGTGATGTGACAGCAGAGAAAGTAGCGGTATTACAAGAGGTAGATGCTATCTTCATCAATGCATTGAAAGAACATAACCTATACAATAAAGTATGGCAAGCAGGAGCTATTTTGTTGCCTATTAATAGTGTAGGAGTAATGGGAGATGAGCGTACTTATGAACGAGTAGTAGCCTTGCGCGCTGTAGAAAGTGTAGATGGTATGACTGCTGACTGGGTGGATTTGCCTTATAAATTTCTGCAAAAAGTATCAAATGATATAATCAATAAAGTGAAAGGGGTGAACCGCGTGGTGTATGACATCAGTAGTAAACCGCCAGCCACTATTGAATGGGAATAAAACACAACTAACAAATAACGATAAATAATTAACATAATTCATCATTAGCTTATATGAAACGTTTTTTAACACTAACCTTCCTGCTATCACTAACCATTGCTGCTGCACAACAAAAACATACAGCGAGCAATTATGAAAGTATTGAGAGTATTGCTAAAACTTATAGGTTTTCGCCAGCTGATATTATAAAAGTGAACCCAGGATTAAAAGAAGGGATACAGAAAGGAGTAACCATTAATATTCCGGTGAGCAAGGTGAAACACTACAGCACACAACGTCCTGTAGGATTTACCTCACATGTGGTACAGCCTAAGGAAACCTTTTTTGGGTTGGCACAAAAGTATAGCATATCAATAGATGACTTGAAGCGTTATAACTTAGAACTTTATACCAGAGAGCTGCAAGAGAATGAGCGGGTTACAATTCCGTTATTCAATAAAACGCCTGATATGGTACAAAAAGGCATTCAAGGACAAAAACGCTATGTGGTAAAACCCCAAGAAACCCTTTGGAAAATAGCTAAGAACCACAATGTAAGTGTAGAAGAGTTGGAGCGTATGAATAAAAAAGAAAAAGGCTTTAACCCTAATAACTTGAAAGAGGGTCAGGAGATATGGATACCAGCTAATGCTGTGGATACTACTGAACCACAAGTACAAGAGCCTGAACGCCCTAATACTAATAAAGATTTGGTGCTTTATTTTGTAGAAAAAGGAGAAGGATTTTATAGTTTGGAGCGCAAGTTTGGCTTATCGGAAGCTGAAATAGTAAAGCTAAACCCAGCAATGAAAGATGGCTTAAAAACAGATGCCCAAATATGGATACCTAAGGAGAATTATGATAGATATAGAAATTCGGCTTTTGCTAATGTAAGTCATAGCTTTGAGAACTCGAATAATTCATTACGCACAGCTTCATCACCTACTAATGTGAGGGAAATATCGTATATTTTACCTTTTAAAGTAGCTGATATTACAGGGAATGATAAAATGGCAGCCCTTCGTACCCGACTTACTGATAATAAAATAACCCCTGTGGCTACTGATTTTTATTCAGGAGCGTTGATAGCTTTAGATTCACTACAAAAAATGGGGTATAAGTTTAAAGTAAATGTATTTGATAGTGAAGGAGACTTGAAGAAGATAGCTGCAAACCCAGCAGTACAGAGCTCACAAGTAGTAATAGGACCTTTTGCTAATAAGGCTTTTAATACTTTAGCCCCAATGCTAAACAGCAATACAGCTATTTTGGCACCACTATCTAACAAAAACATATCACTGAACCCTAATGTGTACCAAACACTTCCTACAGATGAGGTACAACAAGCACAGATGATAGCTTATCTTACTCGTAACTATGGTGATGCTAATGTACTTATTTTGGCAGATAGCAAAAATGCTTCATTGAGAGAGCGTTTAGAACGAGTGCTTCCTAATGCAAAAGTAGTAACAGAAATGTCGGCTACAGGCTTTTCTAATGCTTTGACTTATGGTAAGGAAAATGTGGTGATATTGCAATCAAATGATATTAGTTATGTATCATTGGCAGTACGCTTATTGCATAATGCACTGAAAGTGAAGAAGAATAACACAACTCCTAAAATTACACTTACTACTGTAGAGAGAGGTACGGTTTTTGATTCAAATAGCTTGTCTAACAACCAGCTTTCAGATTTGCGTTTTACTTATCCTACCATAAACAAATACTCTAACGGTAATGATACTTTTTCAAGCAGATATTTGAAAACATACGGTATTTTGCCTAATAAGTACGCTATTCGTGGTTTTGACCTTACAATGGATACTATATTACGCTTAGGAGTAGCTGGTAATTTGGATAGTGCTAATAGTAAAATAGGTGAGACCTCTTTTTTAGAAAATAAGTTTGCTTACTTAAAGAATTCATATAAGGGTGGTGGCTATGAAAACCAAGGGGTGTATATAGTGCAATACGACAATATGGAGATTAAAACACTTGATAATTAGTAATTACTCTGTTAAAGATAAAAGAGTTTTGGTTTTATAGTTGATAGTGTTTTAGGAATATTTGCAATGTAAACTAACTATTGAAGAGCTATAAAGTATTTTGAGAGATTTTTTGAGGGTTAGTGTATATAAACTTATCCTAATAGAAGAAGTCTTGATAGAAAAAGGGCTGTTATAAAAATAATTAGATAGTGAATAAAGAAGAATTAAAAGAGAAACAGAAATATTTAGACCTTATCAGTCATTACCAATTTGAAAAAACAGATGAGGATGAAGAGTTTTTGTATTACTTAGAAGAACTGCTTCCTGAGGAAGTAGATACTGATTATTTAGAGCCTTTATTCAGTTTGTTGGGCAACAATCCTGATATTAATTTTGGCAGTCCGGGTAATATAGTACACTATTTAGAGAAATTTGAAGAGGATATTTATATTCCTTTATTGTATAAGACCTTAGATGAACACCCTACACAGCACCTTGTATGGATGCTAAATCGTTATTTAAATGCTGTAGAAGGTGAAAAATGGGAGGAGGGTATTATTTGCTTGAGAAAACTATCAGCAAGATCTGAGGTAAATAGTCCGCTGAAAGAGGTTGTGGATCACTTTTTGGCATATCAGACAGAGGAGCAGTTAAATTAAGAGTATTTATTTGGGAGTGTTATTATAGACTGATATGTTATTTCACTAACTATCTTTTGTTCATCTGCTAAGCTCTTTTGAAGATATGTAAAAGAGATGTGAAAATTGTTCAGACAATGAAAAAAAAGTCTGTGTATCTTATATAGTATTTCTTGTTGATTTGGTTAGATAAAAGTTATATTTTAGGTGACTGAATCAACAATTAAAAAAAAATATTTTCCTGATAACTATGAAAAATAATCTTTTAATATTATTCTTATTAATAGCTACTACTGCTGCGGCTCAAGAAATGTTGCCTCTTTCACTACGCCAGAAAGAGGAATTAAAGAGCAATTCATGGGTGAGAGAAACGCCTTTTGAGCAAGTAATAGTAAAAGAGGTAGGGAACCGCATTAGTGCTTTTAGCGTGAACCCTAAGAATAGCAATGAGTTTATGGTAGCCCCTCAAAATGGAGGCTTGTGGCTAACTCAAAATGGAGGAGAGACTTATGAACAGCTATGTGTTATCTTGCCTACCCAAAGTATAACGGCTTTGGCAGCTGATTGGCAATCAGGCACAATAGCTGTTGGGACTTCTTATGGTGTATTTATATCTAATGACAAGGGTAAGACAACTGAGTTTAGAGGTCTAACAAATATGCAAGGTATTAATAGTTTGTATATCAACCCTTCCAACCCGCAGGAACTTGTAGCAGGGGTATTAGGTAACCCGTATAAAGCAGATGAAAAACGTGGTGTTTTTAGAACATCAGATGGGGGAAAGAGTTGGCAACAAAAACAGTTTATAAGTACCCGTACTGGTATTGCACAACTTGTAGCCTCACCTGATCATAGTGTACTTTTGGCAGTAGCTTGGGAAGTGAATAGCACATTGTGGAATAGTGAACCTTATGGCAGTAATAGCGCTATTTATAAAAGTACAGATAAGGGTAATACTTGGACAAAAATTAGTACTAATGGCTTCTTACGAGGAAATATAGGACGTATAGGTATTACTGTTTTTGATGCTAAAACTTATTATGCAGTAGTGGATAACCGCAATACTAAAAGGAAAGAGACTAGTAATAGTCCGCTAAAAACCTCTCGTATTCATCTTTCAGCTCAAGATTTTGATAATATGAGCAAAAGTGATTTTTTAGCATTGGACAACAATCGGCTTGATATATTTTTGCATAATATAGGACAAGATGAGAAATATACAGCTCAAAACCTCAAAGATATGATAGTGGCAGAGGTAACTTCGCCGGCGAAATTACTTAGCTATTTAGGAGCAAGTACCCAAGAGGTAGTAGGAGCTGAGGTATATTTAACTACCGATGGTGGTAATACTTGGCAGAAAACGAATGCACAGCCTCTAAATGATGTGTATTACCAGAATGGCGAGCGTTTTGGAGGAATTAGTGTAGACCCTACAAATAAAAGTCACTTATTTGTGGCAGGTTATCCTTTGTTGGAATCACAAGATGGAGGTAAAACTTGGCATAGCAAGCAACCAGTCTCGTTACAAAGTGGCTATGAACAGCTTTATCAGCAACAAAGAACACTTTTTTGTACTACTTTAAATGGGCTGCAACTCTCTTATGATAATGGTAGGAGTTTTGCTCTTAAAAATGTGCCTCAAGCAATGGCCTTTAGTCAACTAGCATACGATAGCTCTCATAAAATTCCTTATTATGTGAGTGAGCAAGCAGTGTTAGCACAGAGAAATAGTCATTGGAATACTTTTAAAAAGTCAATACACTCTCTTTCATTTGGTAACGACAGCTACGCAGCTACTTCTTATGGTAGTTTCTTTACTTTTTTACCTGATAGAGACCAACTTTTTCCTTTAGGGAGTGTATATTATAGTGAGAACAAAGCTCCTTTACGTTTTGGTGAGAAGGCTCCTCTGCTTATTTCTCCTCAAAACAAAGATATTATCTATATAGGTAGTAATAAGCTACATATCTCTATGGATAAAGGACGCAATTGGCGTACTATTTCTGATGATGTAACCAATGGAAATAAACAAGGTAATAAGGCCTATGGTACCATTTCCGCTATAGCTGAGTCGCCATTTATGTTTGGCTTGCTCTATACAGGTAGTGATGATGGTATGGTATATACTACCGATAACGGAGGTGTATCATGGAAGCAAATATACAACGCCTTCCCTAGGGCTCTTAAGGTCAATAATTTAATCGCTTCCAAACACAAACGCAACCGCGTATTTACAACCCTTGTTAATACTGATAATACTACTAATGAACCGTTTGCTTTTGTAAGTAATGATAATGGTAAAAGCTGGACAGATATACGCTCTAACCTGCCTGATACCAATGTAAATGTACTCCGTGAAGATCCTAAAAACGACCAATTATTGTATATAGGTACAGATAGTGGGCTCTATATTTCTTTTAACTTAGGAGAGAGTTGGCAACCTTTTAGTAAAGGATTACCTGAAACAAGTATAGCAGATATTACAATTGATGAAGCAACAGGAGATATGACCATAGCTACCTCGGGTAGAGGTATCTATCGCACTTCAGTAAAGATGATGCAAGAGTTGCGCGCCGCTATTACTACACAGGCTTTTTATCCACTTGAAACGCCTATTACGATGCCTTATTCATCACAATGGGGTAATGCCGCCAATGAATGGGAAGCTCCTTTAAAACCTAATGTATATTTTTATGCTTTCGCTTCCGAAGAAGGTACCGAAATTCCAGTAAAAATAATGAAAGGCAAAGTAACCTTACAAAGTTTTACCTACAAAACTAATAAAGGTTTTAATTACATTCCTTATGATTTAACTGTATCAGCCGAAGGTAAAGTAGCCTATGAAAAGAGTCTGCAAAAGATATTCTTACCCACAGCTACTGATGGTAATATCTATCTCCCTAAAGGCAAATATATCGTAATATTCACAATGCCCGATGGCTTTGAAGAAGAAAGAACTCTTGATATTTATTAAAAATAGAAATTACAAAACTAAAAACTTTGCTAAACCTTTTTCAGGTTTAGCAAAGTTTTTTTATGCTCAAATTCAATGATAAGAAGGCTACACATTGAACGAACGAATAACGAAGGATAAACGAACTATAAACGAAGGATAGTTGGTAATCAGTATGACAGCAAAAACACATCCTCTAAAAAAATAATTATTCATTGCTAATTAAAAAATGTTTTGTACTTTTGTCCCATCAATCAAAAAAATAAGCAAAACAATGAGAAAAACAGTAAAAAACACACTGCTATTTTCCTCCGTACTGCTAATGGTATCCTGCGGTGGAAATAACAAAAAACCAGAAAATACAATGACAGAAAATGCCAATGCCGACAAAGGGATCGTACTTGCCGATATGGATACAACCGTACGCCCACAAGATGATTTCTATAACTACGTAAATGGTTCTTGGGTTAAAACAGCCAAAATCCCAGCCGATAAACCTACTTGGGGGTCTTTCCATATCCTACGTGAGCAAACCGACGAAAACTGCTTACTCATCTTGGATAACCTCCTCAAAGAAAGCTTCGCACAAGGTAGTGAAGGACAAAAAATAAAAGACCTCTACGAATCTTTTATCGATTGGAAAAAACGCGATGCCGAAGGTCTTAAACCTATTGAAAACTACCTTACCAAAATAGAAGCCATCAAAAACCTCACCGATCTTCAAAAATACTTGGAAGAAGCCACCACTCAAGGTGAAAACCCTATCTGCGGATGGGGCGTATATGCCGATATGAAAGATTCTAATATGAACACCGTTTACCTCGGTAACTTCAGTATCGGTATGGGGCGCGATTACTACCAAAAAGATAGCAAAGAAAATACCGAAGCATTGAACAAATACCAACAGTACGTAGCAGCTATCTTCAAAATACTTAAAGATGAAAAAGCTGAAGAAAAAGCTCAGCAAATAGTTGATTTTGAGCGAAAAGTAGCTAAATTAATGCTCACCAATGAAGAAGATCGCGACCCTAATCTTAGCTATAACCCTCAAACAATGACCGAGCTTAGCAAGTTAGTGAAAAACCTAAACTTGCCACAGTTCCTTAAAAATGTAGGTGTTAATACCGATAAAGTAGTCATTTCCGAAATCCGCTTATATAAGCAATATGACCAGCTCATTACCGAAAAAACCTTGCCTCTTATCAAAGATTACCTACGTTACCAGTTAGTAGCCGATAACGCTAGCAATCTTACTAAAGAATTAGACGAACTATCTTTTAACTTCTATAGCAAAGAGTTGCAAGGACAACAAGAGCAACGCCCAATGAACAAACGCGCCCTAAGCGTTATTAATGGTATTTTAGGCGAAGCATTCGGTAAGTTATATGTAGAAAAATACTTTCCAGCCAAAGCTAAGGAAGAAATGGTCACTTTAGTAGATTATCTCAAAAAAAGCTTCGCACAACACATCAAAGAAGTAGCTTGGATGTCCGATGTTACTAAAGAAAAAGCCCTAGCCAAACTCAACAAATTTACCGTAAAAGTAGGCTACCCCGATAAATGGGAAGACTATTCTAAACTTACTATCGAACCAGCAGCCCAATCTGTATACTTTGCCAACTTGCAACGTGTAAGCCAGTGGGCTTATCAAAAAAGTTTAGAAAAAGTAGGCAAACCTGTTGATAAAACCAAATGGGGTATGTCACCTCAAACAGTGAATGCATATTACAATCCACTATACAATGAAATCGTATTCCCTGCAGCTATTTTGCAGCCTCCTTTCTTTAACTTCGAAGCCGACCCAGCAGTGAACTTTGGGGGTATTGGAGCTGTAATAGGACACGAAATGACTCACGGATTTGATGATAGCGGAGCTGAGTTTGACGGCGATGGAAACTTGCAAAATTGGTGGACTCCAGCCGATAAAGAGAACTTCCAAAAAGCTACAAAAGCCCTTGCCGAACAATATGATAAGTATGAGCCTGTAAAAGGTATCTTCGTAAATGGAACTTTTACCAGTGGCGAAAACATAGCCGACCTTGGTGGTGTGAACATCGCTTTCGATGCTTTACAAATGTACCTTAAGGACAAAGGTAATGTAGATAAGATAAGCGGCTTTACTCAAGACCAACGTTTCTTTATCTCTTGGGGTACTGTATGGCGCACACTTTCCAGAGAGCAATATCTCACCAATCAAGTAAAAACAGACCCTCACAGCCCAGGATATTTCCGTTCATTTGGGCCACTTGTCAATGTTGATGCTTGGTACAAAGCCTTTGATGTAAAAGAAGGTGATAAACTTTATAAAAAACCTGAAGATCGCATTAAGATTTGGTAAGTAAGCACTGCACTAATGGTAACTCCTACTAGTCCGTGCATACCAACACTTTGCCCAGTAACATATAAATTCTTAATGTGAGTTTGTGGCATAAAAACGCTTTCCATTATATGGTTAGCGTTTTTTTTGTAGCCATACAACGCCCCCGTAGGGCTACCTATATAATCCCGATAGGTAAGCGGGGTTGAAGTGTAGTAATCAGTAATACAGCTTTTCAAGGAAGGGAACTGCTGGGCTACAACATCCAGCAAATCCATAGCGCGCTGCCTTTTGAAGAGTTCATAATGCGAGCCCCTGCCATTACCTTCTGTATTGGTAGTAAAACTATCTTGCCAGCGATGTAGTTCATCAACATTCATATAGGTAAGCAGCGTAATGTTATCAGTATAAACTCCTCCATCTTTAGGCGGATTCATAGATAACATATATGATAATGGAAAATCATTAGTAGGGTACCATCCCGATTGATATACACTTTGGTTATCCTTAAACCAATATATATTATAAGGCAGATAAGCAAATTTGTTAGGTTTTAGTATTAGGTGTAATGAAAAGGGAGCTACTGTAGGTTGTAGTTTCTGCACGCGTTTATAAAAAGAAGGCTTAAAAGGTGCTTTTCCTGTAATGTTTAGCAGTTGTTTTATATCTATAGCCGAAATGATTTGTTTTGCCTTAAAAACGCCTCCTTGTTTGCTAATTACAGTGTTTATTGTATTTCCATCAGTGTATTCAAAAGCAGCTACTTCTGTTTGGTTGAAGAGGTCTGCACCGTATTGGCGGAGTTTTTCAATGAGCAAGTCAGTAATTTGGCTACCCCCTTGTGTAAGTCGCCACGCACTTTCTATATACGAATTAACAGTGAGGGCATGTACGTATAAAGGTGTCTGTTCGTCAGTACCTCCATATAGGAAGTTAGAGCCTAATAGCACTGCTTTGAGTCGTTCATTATTGGTAATACTGTTAAGGAAGTCTAATAGTTTTAAGGAGAGTGTATGTACATCGTAATTGGCTACAGCTTGTTTATGACGGTAAAGTGGAAACTTATCACAAATAGATTGCATTGTGTGTGCATATTCTTCTAAGGCTTTCTTTTCATTAGGGAAATAGGTGAGGAGTTGTTGTACAAAGTTCTCATACCCCTGAGCGTGAGGATACATTACATTAGGAGTATCGCCAAAACAAATACGGTCATAACCATTTATATCAAGACGTTCTACCGAAAGACAATCAGCAATACCTACATCTTTAAAATACTCATATAGTACCTCTCCTTCTGCTAGGCTTCCTATGTAATGCACTCCTGTATCAAACAGCGTATTTTTACGTATAAAAGTCTGCAAATTACCTCCGTATTGTTGGTTTTTCTCCAATACACATACGCTCTTTCCTGCTTTTGCCAATAGCAAAGCCGAAAAGAGCCCCGAGAGTCCGCTACCTATTACAAGAACGTCGTATTCCTTCATTGTTTATATTCCAAAACTCATCAAAAACTTATCAATATACAGTTCCTTCTCTTTTGATTTGTATTGCTGTATAAAGCGAGGATGTTCTAACACTACCATTTCACCAAATAAACCAGCTTCTTTATTTAATTTCTGCAAAAAAGTAGCATTCTTTTTACCTAATACAAATACCTTTTGGCTATCTACTCCTAAGGCAATATGCTTCTTTAAGGTCTCTATCATATAGTCTTTTACACACCTAAAGAGTGCCTCATCATCGTAATAATTAGCATTAACCCATTTGCCATCTTTGCTTTTGCGTACTATAGCCAAAGGAAAAGGAGAGTTGATATAAAAATCACTGTAGAATTTACCTACCCCACCATATTGCTGTATCATATCATACATAAATACTGATGATACCTCGTGCGTATATGCCGACTTCATTCCAATACCACACTCACTTTCCAATCGCTTAGTATCAGTAAAAGGAACCCCTGTAACCCCAGCACCATGTCTGCTAGGGTTGATGCCTATAATAAATTTCCGCTCGCAATTATCGTTGTAGAATTTGTGATAAAAAGCCTTCATCACCTCCATTGTTTCAGGATTATCCATATAAGGATTAAGCACATCAAAATCTTTAGGCAAGGATTTGTTGTACTCTAAATCGGTATTAAATTGGATAATTCTATCAGCAAAAGTATTATTCATTAGGCTTGTTTCACGAATTTTACTGCCACCCATTTATTGCGTTCCAAGTTTTCTATATATTGCAACCCGTATGCTTCTGCTTTTTCACGAATAAGAGGTATGTCTTCCTTGTAAAAACCACTCAATAGCAGCTTACCTCCTGCTTTAAGGGCAGGCACATACTGAGGTATATCGTTCAGCAAAATATTACGATTGATATTAGCAATAATAACATCAAACTCTTTTTCATTAGCCAATGAATCTGCATTGCCTAATTGTACCCTAATGTGTTCACAGCCATTGCGTTGTACGTTTTCAGTTGAGTTTTCTACACACCATTCATCCACATCAATAGCAAGCACTTCCTTAGCCCCACGTTTGGCTGCCATAATAGCAAGCACACTTGTACCACAACCCATATCAAGTACTTTCTTGCCTTTAAGTTCTTCTTTTAACAGAAATTGCAACATCATATAAGTCGTTTCGTGATGCCCAGTCCCGAAACTCATTTTAGGGTCTATAACTATTTCGTAAGGCGTATGTGCCTCAGGGTGGAAGGTAGCCCGCACGGTACATTCATTTTCTATTGTAATAGGCTCAAAATGTTTTTCCCATTCCTCATTCCAATTCACCTGTTCAATCGTTTGGTGCGTATAAGTAATCACGAACTCATCGCTCTTAAGTATCTGTATGTCAGAGAGTATATTAGCATTCCAAAGGGGTTCTTGTATGTAGGCTTGTAGTCCGTTGTCTGTATCTACAAAGCTCTCAAAACCTACTTCAGCAAGTTCTGCTACCAATATTTCAGAAGCTACGCCCATAGGCGCAATCGTAAAAGTATATTCTATATAATTCATAAAAAACAGTTTATTCGAGCGCAAAAGTACAAATAATTTGTCAAGTTAGCAAATCAACAAAATACTAACACACCATTCGATTTTTACCCCCAAACACTACATATCTTCTTATCAAACTATCATAATCAACACACCAAAACCAAATACTATTCCACCTACTCACTAAAAAATAAAAAAATATCATCTTTTTCTCATTTTTATTGCTAATATTTCAAAAATACCCAACCCCCAACCTTCCCTCCCTCTAAAAATATAATACCTTAATAATCATTCTATTACAGTTTCACCCTTACCCCAAGAAGCTTATAGCTATCCCTTAGGATGAACGAACCTATAACGAAGGATAAACGAACTATAAACGAAGGATAAACATTACTTTTCTGATAATCAGCCTCTTCCTTCCTCAACCTTCTTTTTGCGAAATTCGCAACAAAATCTCCCAAACACTACATTTTCTTCAAAACTCCTATATCCCCCAAAAATCCCCCAAACCCATTTCCTCTCCAATCTCCAACAACAAACACTAATTCCTAAAACTTGATATTTGATAATAAATTCGTACATTTGCGCCCTAAATAATTCACTATGACGGAACACGAATTGCTAAAAGCACGCTGGGATCAGGTCGTACAACGCCTCTCTAAGCAGTTTGCCGAAGGCGAAACCTTAGGGGTAGATGCAATCATATATCTCGTTGGCGTTCAGGAGTTAGGACAGTTAGGTCGCTCCTATGCCAAAGATGAAAAAGTCGATCTTATGCATATTGGCATCTGCAAATTATTGGAGCCTTTTGGCTATTACCAATATCAGTTCACCGACCCCGACGGATGGCCTCACTACCGCTTGGTGCAAGAACTTCCCGACCTAAAACCTGGTGAACAAACCATACTGATGAAAAAAGCTATTGTGCAATATTTCTTGGAAAGAGATTTCTTTTCTAACATTTAACGCTTAATACCTAACACCTAAAAATGAAAAAAGTAGCATTTTATACCTTGGGGTGCAAACTCAACTTTTCCGAAACCTCTACCATTGCACGTAGCTTCGAAGAAGAAGGCTACCAGCGTGTAGATTTTGACGACCCCGCCGATATATATGTAATCAACACTTGCTCCGTAACCGAAAATGCCGATAAGCAATTTAAGCAAATCGTACGCAAAGCACTGAAAACTAACCCTAAAGCATTCTTAGCTGCTGTTGGATGTTATGCCCAGCTCAAGCCCGAAGAGCTCGCCTCTGTTGATGGAGTCGATTTAGTATTAGGAGCCAAAGAAAAGTTCAATATCACCCAGTATATCGATGATCTTACCAAAAATAACGAAGGCGTAGTACACTCCTGCGAGATTTCCGAAACCGATTTCTATGTAGGTAGCTACTCTATTGGCGATCGCACACGCGCTTTCCTAAAAGTGCAAGACGGCTGTGATTATAAGTGCACCTACTGCACTATCCCAATGGCTCGCGGTATTTCACGCAGTGATACTATTGAAAATATATTAAATAACGCCAAAAAAATCTCAGATAAAGGCATCAAAGAAATAGTACTTACAGGCGTAAATATAGGCGATTACGGCAAAGGTGAATTCGGCAACAAAAAGCACGAACACACCTTTCTAGAACTCGTACAAGCACTCGATAAGGTCGAAGGCATAGAACGCCTCCGCATCTCATCTATTGAGCCCAACCTTATTAAGGACGAAACAATCGACTTTATAGCACAATCCAAAACCTTTGTACCCCACTTTCATATCCCCCTACAGAGTGGTAGCAATGAAATCCTTAAAAAGATGAAACGCCGCTACCTGCGCGAGCTCTATGTCAGTAGGGTAGCCAAAATACGTGAAGTAATGCCCGATGCCTGCATAGGGGTCGATGTCATTGTAGGTTTCCCTGGCGAAACCGATGAGCATTTCCTCGAAACCTATTACTTCCTCAATGATTTGGATATCTCATACCTACACGTATTTACCTATTCCGAGCGTGATAATACCGAGGCAGTACTTATGGAAGGGGTAGTCCCCGATGCTGTCCGAGCCAAACGCAGCAAAATGCTACGCGGACTCTCAGCCAAAAAGCGCAACGCCTTTTATACCAGTCAGCTCGACAAAGAAAAAACCGTACTTTTTGAAAGTGATAACAAGCAAGGATACATACACGGCTTTACCGAGAACTATGTAAAAGTAAAAGCCCCTTGGGATCCTGCTTTAGTAAATACCCTCCACAAAGTAAAACTCACCAAAATAGATGTAGACGGAATGGTACGCTTTGAGTTTGTATAAGTAGAACAAAGAAACTTAAAAATATATAACAATAATGATACACTATAAAACAGAATTAATGTTAGAATTTCCTGGGTTTGTACTCTTTGATCCAGTAGTACTACAAGAGTTCCTACTCGAAAAAGGTATAGAAGATGACGATTTACTGAAATACTTCATCAATAACCCTGCAATAGGTGACGAAAGTATCCAACGAGGAATATTACTACCTATCTATAATATAGAACCTTTGGATTATGAAATACTTATAAATACAACTACTAAAAGTGAAATCCCTACCGAATGGGTAGTTTTTAAAAATGAAGTCTCATTACCTCTACAAGTAAAAAGCGGAAGGTTAGCTGTAGAAGATATCTATATGATAATGAGTTGGGATTACGAAAGTAATTATTCCGATTTTGCTACAGGAAAAAGTCTAAATCCTCAACCTAATGTAGAAGGAGAAGAACTAAATGCAGATACAGGAGATAGATTTGATATTCCAGCAGGTAATTACGGGGTAAAAGTATTAGGCTTTTTAGATGTAAATGAGCCTGATATTTTTGAGAGTAAGTGTGGCTATGAATTGTTTTTTGAAAAGATGGATACTTTACCTATAATTCCTGAAAATATAGATGTAGATAAGTTGGATTATAAAGTAAAAGTAATATCTGAAAGATGAAAATCCTTTTAACAATTACCCTATTTCTACTCCTTTTTTCTTGTGATAATTCTGTTATTAGCTTTAAAAAGGCTTGTAATGCCGATACTGCAAAGCAAACAGTAACCCAGTTGGAAGAAGTAAAGGCTAAAATAGAACAAATACAAAGCATAGCAGGTGAAAATCGCACTTATTGGGTGCAAGATAGTATCCAAAAGGACAATAAAACGTATTATCGCTGCCAGCTACTCAGCCGTTTGCCCTATACCGATGTGCATATCTACACTTTTGTAATCCCTAAAGAAGATTGTAAGCAGGTATTTGTACAGCAAAAAGACGGTAACTGGAAACCCTACACCGAGATAGAACAACAAACAAAACAGCTAAAAGCTGCCCAAAAACAATTTCCTACTTTTTTTAAGCAGTTCACAGCCAATATGGCATTCAGGCAACAACACATAGATGAGCCTCTACTGCGTTTTTCAGTAGAAAAAGACGGCAGTGTATTACTTACCGAAGAAGAAATCATAACAGATGATATTCATAATCTACAGACCTATACATTCACTTATTACCCTCATAACGTGTGTTGTAAGAACACCGAAAGCGGCGTTGTTTATGTATTTGTGCCAGTAGCCGATAGTTGGAAACTTACAGAAATTTGGAAATAAAAATAAAAACTTAAAAATGGAAGATTTTATCAAAGTATTATCAGAGATTGACCAAATTTACCTTTGGGACTTAATAGGTACAGCAGTATTTGGCGTTTCAGGCGTATTAGTAGGCTTAGAACGCCGTATGGATGTATTCGGTATGCTCATTTTAGCCTTCGTAACAGGAGTAGGAGGGGGCACCCTACGTGATATTATGATAGGCAGCATACCCGTATTTTGGATGAATAACCTTACCTACATCTTGATGATAGTCATCAGTGTAGTAATAACCGTTATCTTCAAAAAACAATTCACCGAGCATTGGAGCAAATCACTAATACTCTTTGATACCATTGGGTTAGGAGTATTCACCATCATAGGGATTGAAAAAGCCCTACGCTTTGGCTTGTCACCTACCATAGCCATAATTTTAGGCACTATGACAGGTAGCTTCGGAGGCGTAATTCGTGATATATTGGCTAACAAGTTGCCCGCCGTTTTCCATAAAGAAATTTACGCAACAGCTTGTATTGCTGGCGGAACCGTTTACTTTCTAATTAATAGCTTTGTCGAGCATAACTTAGTGATATTCATTACTATAATGGTAGTAATAGCAGTCCGATTGCTATCCCTTAAATATCGTTGGGAACTGCCCAAATTTTAAATCAGGTAATTGTAAATTAAAAAATAATTTGTACTTTTGCCCCCTGAAAAGAACTGAAATTACACCGTGAAAACCTCCTATTTTAAACAAGCATTTATCATCATAATATTAGCAACTCTTTTATTTGTAGCATTCAAAGAGTATTTGCCTCCACGCATTTTTCCAGAAAGCGCTCCCACAACCAATGTGGTTATGGATAGCTTAATGATAGAAGCCATAGGAGGTGCTAAAATCGACTCAGTTTTACATCAAGCCAATGATTCATTAGTCGATATTAAGAAACCAAAGAAAACAGAACAGTATCTGTTAGGGTTCTTTAAAAAACTAAAAAACTTAGAAACTACTCAAAAAGGAAAAATACGCATAGGTTACTATGGCGATTCAATGACCGATGGCGACCTTATAGTACAAGATTTAAGAGCCCTATTCCAACAGGCTTATGGCGGTAACGGTATTGGCTTTTTGCCTATAGCGTCCGAGTCTGCCAAGTCCAGAGGTAGCGTAACACATACCTATTCCAACACTTGGCGTACCCAGTCCTACGTGAATGTAAAACGCCCCAAACGCCCTTTTGGCGTTAGCGGACAGGTGTTCTTTACACAAGGTAATGGTACTTGGTTGCAGTACAAATCATCACAACAGGCACATATTAATGAGCTTTATGCTCCTGCTTTATATTATGGTAAATCAGGTAATAAGGAAGCTACTGTTGAAATCAGTTACGATACTGTAAAAGTAGTAAAAACCCTCAATACCGATAAGCTCCTTAATGTATTGCCTCTCACCGATGGTCAAACTACCAAATCAGTACGCCTTACCTTTTACAATACCGATTCTATCCCTTTTTATGGGGTTAGTTCAACCCAAAAAGAAGGTGTATACGTCGATAACTTTTCTAGTAGAGGTAATTCTGGCTTACCCTTATCACTTTTCAATGCCGAGCTAATGAACCACTTTGATGAGTCTTTAGGCGGGTATGATCTTATTGTACTACACTTTGGGGCAAATGTATTGAACTATGGCACGTTAGATTATTCTTGGTATGAGCGTGGTATGAGCCGTGTAGTGAATCAGTTAAGAGCTTGTTTCCCTAATACCTCTATACTCATTATCTCAACAGCCGATAAATCAACTAAGGTTGATATGGAAATGAAAACCGATAAAGCAGTAGTACCTTTGGCAAATGCACAACAGCGTTATGCCAGCAGTACCCATTCTGGCTTTATCAATCTTTACGAGTTGATGGGTGGGCAAGGTAGTATGAAACAATGGGTAGAAGCCAATCCATCTTTAGCTAGTAAGGATTATACCCACTTTAATGCACGTGGTGCTAAGAAAGTAGCTCACCTAATTTACAACAAACTAATGAAAGAATACGAACACTATAAACAACAATAACAATGAAAAGTTTTTTTATAACAAGAAGAATGATAGCGGTTATGCTGTTTATGCTTACGCTCTCGGTATATTTTAGCGTGAACTACACTACTGCTATAAATATGCCTAAGACTTCAGCAGCTAAAGCCAATAAAAGAGTTCCACTTGAATATAACAACTTTTACAATGCCTCAGCTCTTAATCCTTTCTTTGAAAAACTGGTAGCTTTAGATACCTTTCACGACCGCAAAATTAACATAGTACACATTGGCGACTCCCATATCCAAGCCGATGTAATGACAAATGTAATGAGGGTACGCCTCCAAGAAGTATTTGGTAATGCTGGTTTGGGGTTAGTGTTCCCTTATTCACTTATCAAAACTAACGGAGGTAAGAATGTAAGTTTCACTTCCAATATTGCTTGGAATGGTGAAAAGAACTCCGATTTATCAGGTATTAGTGGTTATGCACTTTCTACTAATAAGAAGAATTTTGTAATAGAGCTGAATCTGAAAAATAAAGATTACGCTTTCAATACCCTTAAAATTATTACCCCCGATAACCAACGTCTTTTTGAGCTGGCTACCAATGTAGGAAAGATAACTACACTCACTCCTTCCGCTCCTAAAAGTATTTCACATAAGGTAACGAAAGGCGAAACCCTATATGCCATATCTCGGAAATATCATATTACTGTAGCCCAAGTACAAAAAGCAAATGGCTTAAGGTCAAATAATATACGTATAGGGCAGGTGCTGCATATCCCAACTAAAGGAAAAACCACACCTCCCGATACTAAAGTAGATATGAGCAACGCAACTATCTTAAATGGCAACTCCCTTTATAGCTATTACGCTTATGATAGTTTAGATGTATCTGATAAAATATACCTTACTCCCAATGCCCAAAGTACCTCATTTACTTTGAATGGTATAGTGTTGGAAAACAATCATAATGGAATTATTTATCACACCATAGGTGTTAATGGTGCTCATTTTTCCGATTATAATAAGTCATCTCGTTTCTTTGAGCAGATAAAAGCCTTATCTCCCGATTTGATAGTTATTTCATTAGGTACTAACGAAACCTTTGGCAGAATGTCAGCAGAGCGTTATGATGCCGAAGTTACTAAGTTCATTGAGACTATTCGCAGTAGCTATGGTCAATGCCCTATACTGCTTACTACCCCGCCACCTTCACTCTATAAAAAGAAAAATCCAAACCCTTTGTGTATGGAGTATGCCAATACCCTTATTGATAATTCTGTAAAGGCTAATTATGGAGTATTTGATTTATATAGGGCTTTAGGTGGCAATGAAGCTATGACTCGTTTCATTCAAGAAAAACTCATTGCAGATGATCGTGTACACTACACCCGCGATGGCTATTTAGAGCAAGGCTCTCTTTTTTACGATGCTTTAATGAGCAACTATAAGAATTATAAACAACAAATCAAATTTCCTTTAAAACCTTACTTAAATTGAACACATCAGCCTTAGTACAGTGGATTACTGATAACTTCACTTTTAACCCCCAACACCCGATGCTATTTAATAGCAGTCTGTTTTTGTCGTTATTTTTAGCTTTTTATTTTGTATATATATTTACCCGTAACCACGCTACTTTTCGTACCGTATATGTTACATTATTTTCACTATTTTTCTACTATAAGGCAGGTGGTAATTACTTTGTACTGCTTATTATATCTTCATTATTAGATTATTACTTTGCCAACCGAATATATAAAAGTCAAAACCAAGGTTGGCGTAAGTTTTTCTTAGCCGTAAGTATGGTTACCAATCTAGGTATATTAGGCTATTTTAAGTAC
The DNA here is from genome assembly GCF_002999135.1 of Capnocytophaga sp. oral taxon 878. Classification (NCBI taxonomy): domain Bacteria; kingdom Pseudomonadati; phylum Bacteroidota; class Flavobacteriia; order Flavobacteriales; family Flavobacteriaceae; genus Capnocytophaga; species Capnocytophaga sp. oral taxon 878. The sequence continues at coordinate 1,020,245 of NZ_CP027229.1, read as the reverse complement.
ACCAACTTTCTTATTGATAGCTTTAATGCTATTTTGCAAAGTAACTTTGCCCTACAGGATATCTTCTTACCGGTAGGTATTTCATTCTATACCTTCCAAACAATGAGCTATACTATAGATATATACCGCCGTGAGATAGAACCTGCTAAAAGCTTTTTAGATTTCACTTTCTTTGTCTGCTTCTTCCCTCAGTTGGTAGCAGGGCCTATTGTACGAGCTAAAGACTTTATCCCGCAGATATATAAAAAAATAACCCTTACTAAAGAGGATGCCTCAATGGCTTTATTTCTCATTATTGGCGGACTACTTAAAAAGGCTGTTATTTCCGATTACATATCACTTAATTTTGTAGATAGGGTATTTGATGCTCCTAATAGTTATAGTGCTTTTGAGAACCTAATGGCGGTATATGGCTATACCCTGCAAATATATTGTGACTTTTCTGGCTATTCCGATATGGCAATAGGTTTAGCCTTACTAATGGGCTTTACCCTGCCTATTAACTTCCGTACACCTTACCAATCACAGAATATTACTGAGTTTTGGCGCAGGTGGCACATCTCACTTTCTACTTGGCTGAAAGATTACCTATACATATCAGTAGGGGGAAATAGGAAAGGTACTTTTTGGGGTTATTTTTTTCCTGTTGTATTCTTTGCAGCAACTTTATTTTGGGGATACAAAATGTATGCTACCACACCTTTACCACTATATATTAGTTTAGGAGCCTTAGTAGTGTTTGTACTCTCTATAATTGTTGCTAAGAATAAAGTAAAGTCATTGAGAAGTGGCTTTAATCAAATGACTACTATGCTATTAGGAGGATTGTGGCATGGGGCAAATCTTCGCTTTATTGTTTGGGGAGCTTTACACGGGCTGGCACTCGCTGTACATAAAACCTTTGTAGAACTTTTCCCTACTAAAGACCCTGAGAAGAAAACGATTTGGCGCAGTATTGGCAGTTTGGTGGCAATACTTATTACTTTTCATTTTGTGGCTTTCTGCTGGATATTCTTCCGCTCGCGTGATTTTGATATAGCTCTAAATATAATCAATAATATTTATGAGCTTACTTTTAATTTTGAACAATGGAAAACTATTATTGAAGGGTATCGTAATGTATTTATACTAATAGCTATTGGTTATATATGGCACTTCTTCCCTAAAAATATGAATGAGCAACTCAAAAACTTGTTTGATAGTATGCCAATAGTGTTCAAGGCTACAATTATAGCTCTTACTTTTTGGGTGGTATACGCTACGGCTTCTAGTGATGCCCAGCCATTTATATATTTCCAATTCTAATATGAATCTTATTACCCTACAAACTATAGATTCGACTAATAGATATCTTAAAGATCTTATTCGCACTGAGCGCTCTTTACCTAATTATCTTACTGTATTTACTCCACAGCAAACGGCAGGTGTAGGGCAATATGGAGCTAAGTGGCAAAGTGAGCCTTATATGAACCTCACTTTTAGTACGCTTTTTATACCCTCTAATCTAACTGTAGATAGGGCTTTTTTGCTAAATATGTTAGTGCCTATTACTGTGCTTAAAACTTTAAAATCTTATCAAGATACGGCTGATATACATATTAAATGGCCTAATGATATTCTTGTTGCTAATAAAAAAGTAGGGGGTATTCTTATTGAAAATGTATTGCAAGGGCAACAGCTTTTAAAAAGTGTAATAGGTATAGGTTTAAATGTGAACCAAACAAACTTTGAAGGGTTACCCAAAGCTTCATCACTTAAAGTGTTATGGAATAAAGAGATTGAGGTAGAACAGCTTCTTAAGGCTATCGTACTGAACTTAGAGAAAGAGTTATCTACGTTATCTACAACTTCGTTTGAGGCTATATATCCTATTTACAAAGAAAATTTATACAGAATAGAAAAAGTATCTACTTTTCGTTTGCCTAATGGTACTCTTTTTATGGGGATTATTAAGGGGGTAACTTCCTATGGTGAACTTGTAGTAGAAACTGAAAGTAGTACCCAGCAGTTTTCAGTTAAAGAGGTAGAATTGTTGTATTAATCATAAATAAACAAGTTTCAGGGGGCAGGTAGTAAAACTTACTACTTGCCCCCTGAAACTTTTAATATTTTAAGCCTAATTTATAGTGTCATACTCAATGATAAAAACTTCTTCATTATCATGTTTTAGGTTATAAACTTCACGTCCTAATTTTTCTTTGCCTTCTTCAGTATAAAGAGCTTCCAACTCTTTTTTATCTTTTTCAATTTCACGTTGTAAGAACTGTCGTTGTTTATTAAGCTTGTCTCTTTCCTTGTTTAGCTCGTAATGAGTTAATAGAGAAGTTGAATCAAAAAAGGACATCCATATTACAAAAAGAGCTAGGATAGCTAAGTATAACTTATAGCCTTTTAGTACTGAAAGATATGCAAGTAATTTCTTCATTATCGGTGAAAAATACGGTTGTGAACAAGGGTTTTGAGTATATCAATAGCTACGGTATTGCGGCGGTTATTGGGGATAATAATATCAGCGAACTCTTTAGTAGGTTCAATAAACTGAAGGTGCATAGGTTTGAGTGTATTCTGGTAGCGGTTTAGTACTTCTTCTATATCTCTGCCGCGTTCAGTGATATCGCGTTTGATACGGCGTATGAGTCTTTCGTCGGAATCGGCGTGAACGAATATTTTAATATCAAAAAGCTCACGTATATCGGGATGTGAGAAGATAAGAATCCCTTCGACAATTACTACCTTAGTGGGTTTTAGGCGTATGGTTTCGGCAGTGCGATTATGCTCTACAAATGAGTAAGTAGGGCTATCAATTTCATTACCTGCTTTGAGTGCCAATAGATGACTTTTTAATAGGTCGAAATCAATAGAGTTTGGATGGTCAAAATTAATTTTTGTACGTTGTTCAAAGCTGAGGTGACTCAAGTCTTTGTAATATGAATCTTGTGAAATAACGGTTACCTCTTCGCCCGAAAGCTCTTTAATAATCTGATTTACAACAGTGGTTTTACCACAGCCTGTTCCTCCTGTAATTCCTATGATAAGCATTTTTTATCTAATTTTCGGCAAAGGTACAAATAATTGGGGAATAAGCAAACAGACGGACTTATTTCGTGATAGGTTAATTTTTAAAATTGCTAACTGCTAAAGGGCTTACTGCACTATCTAAAACTATATCTGTATTATGTGTGATAGCTGCAAAACTTTCGGGATGTGGTGGGAAGAAAGAGAGTCCTATTTTGAGTGTTGTGGGCTTGCATTGTGCTAAAAAGCGGTCGTAATAGCCACCGCCATAGCCTATGCGGTTACCTGTGCTATCATAAGCTAATAGGGGGACAAAAATAACGTCTATTTTCTCATCGGGAATAATTACCTCTTCGCTAGGTTCGGGTACTCCCCAAGTGTTGGTTTGCAGCTTACTATCACTGGTGAGTAGTACCGAAGTAAGGCTTTTACTTTCGGGGTGCATTACAGGTACTACTATCGTTTTGTGTTGCTCTTTTAATGCTGCTATAAGGTGATGAGTATTAATTTCGTGTAGTTTTTCAATAGGTAGGAAGATGTGATAAGTGCTGTATTCCCAGATAGGTAACTGTTGTAGGTTATCGACTATTTTTTTGCTCATAGCCTCGCGCTCTTGTTCGGAAAGAGCAGAGCGCAGCTGCTTGTAGTAGTTTCTGAGTTCTTTTTTGGTCATTTTAGCAAGCATTCATTTAGTTGGACTATATTTCCGTTGAAAATGTTAAGGTCAATCTTTACTTTAGCCCCTGCGGTAATACCATTTTCGGTGAATTGCCACATTTGCCACTTAAAAACTGATGTAGGGGCTGATACATTATTGTAGTTGGCTACCCAAAGTGGGTATTGCTTAAAGGTAGGATATAAATAATCTTCATAGAAGCTGATATAAGTGTAGAGTATGGGCTTGCGTTTGTAGTGTTTTTCTACTATATCTAACCATTTTTGTATATCGGCAATGAATTGTTCTTTACTTTTGGTTTTGGGCAGTTGTTCTACATCTATGATAGGGACAAGGTCGCCTTTTTCTAACTTAGCGTTCTTCAGGTATGAATTGGCTTGAAGTATAGGGTCTTCGTCGGGGCGGTAGTAATGGTAAGCCCCGCGTACTAATTGGTGGTTTTTGGCTTCTTCAAAAAAGTGAGCAAAATTCTTATCGGTAGCTTCATTGCCCATTGTGGCACGAAAGACTGCAAATTGGATAGGGTAACGTGCGTTTTTATGGCGTATATAGAGGCTATCCCATAGTATTTCTTCGCGTTCTTGGTAGTGAGAGAGGTCTATTCCAAATATTTTGTCGTAATGTAGGCCTATAATGCGCTCGATGCGCTGATTTTCGTAAGTAGAATTGGTTTTTACTCTTAGTTTGTTCAGTATTTTTTGGTAAATAGCAGGGTAGTATGTTCTGATATACACACCACCGCTTATTCCTCCTACTATTAGGAGTAGGAAGAGCACTATAAAGAAGTTCCTGACAGGATGTTTTTTCTTTGTATTGTTATTGTGAATGGTAGTATTTTTTCTTCTTCTTTTTCTCAATTTCGGTGTTAGTTTTTAGGAATCTGACGTGTTTTTCTGTCAAATGTTTCGTACAGATTACACTGATAACACGGGGTTTATAACAGAGAGTATTGTGTTATCAGTGTTATCTGTGAAAGGTTCTTTATTTTATAGGGGTTGTAGGTAAGGTTACTTCACCTGGTTCTTTCCATAGGCCGTCTTTAATAGCACGTTTTTTAGCTGCTTCGGCACGCTTATCGCTATCGGGGTGTGAACTCATCATTTTTTGGAAGTTACTTTGTTTTTCGCCAGATGAAAGCAGCGCCAACTTTTTAAATGCGGTATATACAGCTACTACATCATAGCCGTGTTTTTTCATAAAGTTGTATGAGTATTCATCGGCTTGAGATTCTTGTTTTTTGCTGTGTTTAGCATCGAGCATTGCGTTGGCCATTTCGCCCAATTCAGTTTCGCTAAGCTTGCGTACGACGCCTGAGGCTGCTGCTCCGGCTTCTTGTACAGCGGCACGAGTGTAAGCAGCTTTGATAGCATCTTTAGTATCCTCATTCTTTACGTGTCCTATTTCGTGACCTATGATAGCGAGCAATTCATTATCGGTCATTAAGTCCATAAGAGATGAAAATACACGTACGCTACCATCGGCACAAGCGAAGGCGTTAATATCGACTACTTCGTACACTTTGTAGTTTAGTTCCATACCGTCCTCATTCTTGTGTTTATCGAACAAGCGATGTAGGCGTTTGGTATAGGCACTTTTTTTATCGGCAACAGGGTTATGCGCATCCATCCAGTCCACAGACTCTTTAGAGAGTTTTTTAGCGTCTTCATTGCTAAAAGTGAGGGCTTGAGCGCCTTTGGATACAGCATTGACAGCCTTACCTAAGTTGATTTTTTGTGCTTGTACAGCACCCAATGTAGCTACACTAAGTGCAGCTGTTAAGATGATTTTTTTCATTTGAAATCCTTTTATTTTAATGCTGCAAAGGTACGAATTAATTATAAAATAACAAGTACAATGTATATTTTTTTGGCTTGCCAGAGTGACAAAAGGCAATTGAGAATTGAAGCTTATATTTCTATTTGGGAAGGAGATTGATGAAAATGCAATGTTTTGCGGGAATCATTGCTAAATGTTTAAAATGCAGCATAAGGAGAAAACGACTGATTATCAGCTATGTTATGCTTATGGTTCGTTTATAGTTCGTTTATCCTTCGTTATTAGTTCGTTTATCCTGTATGGTTTCTTAGGGTAGAGTTGGGTGATGATAAATTAGAAATATATTGATTATAAGGAGATTGTAAAATTTGAATTGAAAAGAGATAGAAGTTGCAAAAATTAAAGATTTATTGTTAAAAAGGGGAAAAGGTTGTATTTTTTGCAATATCAAATAAAGAGAAATAGAATAAGCAGGAAGGAGATAGGCTGGAGAGCGGTTGTGAAAGCCTTTAAAAAATGTTAATTATTAATTGTTAATTGTAAATTATTTTGTACTTTTGCCGTCGGAATAAAAGTGTAATAGAACTCATTATGAATATACTCCTCAAATCAGCGCAAATTATTGATAATGAAAGTGTTTATCATAACACTGTGAAAGATATTCTGATTTCCGACGGGAAAATAACCCAAATAGCCGATACCTTAACCGCCCAAAATACTGATAAGGTTATTGAAAAAGCTTATGTATCACAAGGGTGGACGGATAGCAGTGTTTGCTTTGGCGAACCAGGGTATGAGGAACGCGAAACCCTTGCCAACGGAATGCGTACCGCCCAGCATAGCGGCTTTACTCACGTGCTTATCAATCCTCTTACTCACCCTGTGAACGATACTAAGGCAGGGGTACAGTACTTGCAGGAAGCTACACGCCATTTTGCTGCTACAGCACACCCGATAGGCGCACTTACCGAAGGAGGCAAAGGAGAACATCTTGCAGAACTATATGATATGCAGCAGGGTGGGGCTGTAGCTTTTGGTGATTATAAAAAGCCAATAGGCAATAGTAATTTGCTTAAAATAGCCTTGCAATACACACAGCCTTTTGGTGGGATTGTTCTTTCTTTCCCTAATGATACCAAAATTATGGGTAAAGGCGTAGTAAATGAACATACCGAAGGTACCCGCTTGGGCTTGAAAGGTATCCCAGCCCTTGCAGAAGAACTTATCGTAGCGCGTGATTTGGCGATATTGGAGTATACAGGGGGTAAATTGCACATTCCTACTATTTCTACGGCACAATCGGTAGCCCTAATAGCTGAGGCCAAAGCCAAAGGCTTGGATGTAACTTGTAGTGTAGCTATAGCTAACTTGCATTTTACCGATGAGGTGCTCGAAACTTTTAATACCAACTATAAAGTATTGCCTCCGCTACGCGATACCGATAATGTGTTGGCACTACGCCAAGCCTTAGAGGGAGGAATTATTGATTTTGTTACTTCTGATCATAATCCGCTAGATATAGAGCTTAAATTCAAAGAGTTTGACTTGGCTGATTTTGGTACTATAGGATTGGAAAACGTTTGGGGCGTATTGAGCCAGTATGTTTCGACAGAAAAAGCAGTACAGTTGCTCACAGGAGCCCGTAAGCGTTTTGGTATTCCTACTCATCCTATAGCAGAAGGAGCTATAGCCGATCTTACCCTTTTCAGCCCAGAAGGTAGCTTTCTATTTAAGGAAACCGATATTCTTTCGTCCTCAAAAAATAGTGCTTTTATAGGAGCAACAATGAAAGGTAAAGTAATAGGTGTAATAGCCAATAAACAACTGATTTTAAATAATTAAGAATAAAGATTATGAATGCCAACAAAAAACTACCTTTAGAGTATGTTATTAGGTATCCCGAATTGAGAAATAAGCGATCACCCGTAATATTTATGATACATGGCTATGGCAGTAATGAAGAGGATCTGTTCTCTTTTGCCGATGCTTTACCCAGTGAGTACACTATCATATCATTTCGGGCGCCTTATCATCTTGCCTCATTTGGATATGCGTGGTATATGATTAATTTTGATACCAATACCCCTGTTAGTGATAATGAGCAAGCTATAGCAGCCCGTGATTTGATAATGCAAAGCATAGATGAGGCTTGTACCTTGTATGATTTGGATACTAAAAACATTACGATTTTAGGCTTTAGTCAGGGTAGTATACTTGGTATGGCAGTTGCCTTGTCCTATCCTAAAAAAATACGTAATGTAATAGCCCTTAGCGGTTATCTAAATAAGGATATACTAAAAGAAGGTTATGAGAGAGAAAACCATACTTTTACTCATTTTTATGTGTCACACGGTGCAAGTGACCAAGTAATACCTGTAGAATGGGCGCGCCAAACCCCTAATTTTCTAAAAGCATTAGGCGTAAAATACAAGTATGAAGAGTTTCCTGTAGGACACGGGGTATCACCACAAAACTTTTATTCATTCCGTGATTGGCTTACTAAATAAATTAAAAAACATAGATAAAGAGCGCTTAAAAAACCAATATGAAGTTTTTAAGAAGAAAGCTTATATCATTATTTATGGCACCAATACTCCTTTAGGGAAGTTGTTTGATATTATCTTGTTACAGCTAATAATTATTAGCGTACTAATGGTAATGTTAGAGACGGTAGAGGGGGTGAATCAGCGTATTCACGGGTTACTTGTATTTATGGAGTGGGTAATAACCATTTTCTTTACAATGGAATACATACTCCGGATTATTACCAACAGGCATCCTTATCGCTACATCTTCAGCCTATATGGTATTATCGATTTGATAGCTTTATTACCTATGTACTTATCCTTTATAACTCCTAGTACAAAAGCTATCTCGGTAGTGCGAGCATTACGATTGTTACGAGTGTTCCGGATATTGGATTTGGTTAGCTTTATGAACCAAGGTAAGGAGCTAAAAAATGCTTTGTATAACAGTCGGAATAAAATTATTATTTTTACCTACTTTGTATTGGTAATATGCGTTTTATTAGGTTCGGTGATGTATGTAGTAGAAAGCAGTGAAAGCGGTTTTACCAGTATACCGCGCAGTATTTATTGGTGTATTGTAACAATGACTACAGTAGGTTATGGTGATATAGCCCCCCAAACGGCATTAGGACAGATAATATCTGCATTTATTATGATATTGGGTTACGGAATTATAGCAGTACCTACAGGTATTGTAACAGCTGAATATACACGAATGAAAACACAACGCCGCATCTGTAGGCATTGTAACTACCAAAATCAGCCTGAATCGAGATACTGTAGCCAGTGTGGTAATGAACTGAAAGAACCGATAACTAATGCAAGTGAAAAGTAAGAAAACCCTTATTACAGTGGTGGGACCTACAGCCATAGGAAAGACCCGAATGGCAATAGATTTGGCTCGGCACTTTGGTACAGAAATCATTTCATGTGACTCACGCCAGTTTTACAAAGAAATGACTATAGGAACGGCAGTGCCTACTCCTACAGAGCTTGCAATGGCAAAACATCATTTTATTCAGCATAAATCGGTTACAGAAGTTTATACAGTAGGTGATTTTGAACGAGATGCTTTGCTATTACTTAATAAGCTTTTTACTCAACAAGATGTGGTAGTAATGGTGGGGGGGAGTGGTTTATATGTTAATGCTGTATTGTATGGTTTGGATGATTTTCCTGAAGTGCCAGAGGCAATACGCCAGCAGCTAAACGCAGAGTATGAAACCGAAGGAATAGTTTCTTTACAAGCAAAGTTACAACAGTTAGACCCACAGCAATACGCCCAAATGGATATTAATAACCCTCAGCGTATGATACGCGCTCTGGAAGTGTGTTTGGCTAGCGGACAGCCTTATTCTTCTTTTCTTAAGAAAAAGGATATAAACCGAGATTTCAATAGCATTATAATTGGGCTTACAGCCGATCGTGAGGTTGTGTACCAGCGCATCAATGATAGGGTAGAGCAGATGCTGGAAAGCGGCTTACTGATAGAAGCACAAAACCTTTTTCCATATCGCGATCTGAATGCCTTACAAACAGTAGGTTATCAAGAATTATTTGCCTTTTTTGAGAGGAAAATGAGCCTTGCAGAGGCTGTAGAAGAGATTAAGAAAAATACTCGTAGATTTGCCAAGCGACAGTATACTTGGTTTAATAAAAATAAAGAAATACAATGGTTTAGCTACACTACTGAGGTAGCCCAACTATTAAAAAATAGTACTATTTATGGAAAGCATTTTTAAACATTGTCCAAATTGTACCTCTACAAATATTGAGTTCCCCAATAATGTGCGTTTTTTATGTCACGATTGTGGTTTTACTTATTTTCATAATATAGCAGCCGCAGTAGCTGTAGTATTTCGTTATCAGGATAAGATACTTTTTACAGTCCGTAATATGGAACCCGATAAAGGTAAACTTGATCTTCCAGGGGGCTTTATTGATCCTGAAGAAACAGCACAGGAAGCGGCCTGCCGTGAAGTAAAAGAAGAGATGGGTATGGATATTAAGCCTGATCAGTTGCGCTTTATTACTACCTATCCTAATAACTATTTGTACAAAAATGTACCTTATCGCACTATGGATATTTTCTTTGAGTGTGAGCTGCAAGAAGAACAAGTACATATAGTAGCCCCTGATGAAATTAAGGCACTACAATGGTATCCTTTGTGTGAAATACCTCAAGAAAGAATAGGGTTTGTATCGGTACGAACAGTGATAAGGCAGTTAAAACAAAAATAAAATGTATTCAACAGAGCATTACAGAGAGGCGTTTTTAGAGTTTTTAAACGCTGAAATAAACGTGAAAGAACCTCGTAATTTATACGAACCTATACAATATATATTGCAGATAGGAGGCAAACGCTTACGCCCTATCCTTACCCTGATAGCTGCAGATCTTTTTAGTGGTGATTATCATAAGGCTTTAAATGCAGCTGCTGCGGTAGAGGTATTTCATAACTTTTCACTTATTCATGATGATATTATGGATAAAGCCCCACTAAGGCGAGGAAAAGCTACTGTACACCAAAAATGGAACTTAAATATAGGCATTCTCTCTGGAGATGCAATGTTAGTAAAAGCCTATCAGCTGTTGGATAGCTATCCTGCCGAAATATTTACACCTCTTACCCAACTTCTTTCTCGTACTGCTCTGCAAGTATGTGAGGGACAACAGTGGGATATGGATTTTGAAACTGAAACAGAGGTGCCTATAGATACTTATCTTCAAATGATACGTTACAAAACAGCTGTATTAGTAGGAGCTGCTTTGCAAATGGGAGCTATAGTAGTAGGAGCTTCACGTAATGACCAAGAGTTATTGTACAATTTTGGTGAAAAAATAGGCTTAGCTTTTCAGTTGCAAGATGATTATTTAGATACTTTTGGCGATTATACTTTTGGAAAGCGTATAGGAGGCGATATTATTGAGAATAAGAAAACTATACTCTACTTAAAAGCCTTAGCCTTAGCCAATACACAACAGCACCAAGCACTTAAACAGTATTACACTACTACTGAAGATAACGAAATAAAAATAGCATCTGTTAAAGCTCTTTTTGAGGCTACAGGAGCTGCTCAATCAGTACGAAAAGAAATAGAAAAAATTACTGATGAAGCGCTTGAACTATTATCCAAACTTACTATTACTGAAGAAAAACATCAGTATTTAAGAGATTTTGCAGTAGGACTAATGGGAAGAAAAGTATAGTAGTGTAATAGCTATAGTCTATTTAAATTAGCAGCTTGTTGCTTAAGCTAAATACGTTACTATAGTGAAAAAAACTGTACAAAAATTTGCAAATCAAAAATATTTTGTATCTTTGCCCCCACATTTCAGTATCTCATTGATAACCAAACTTTCATCTTAACACATCTTTATTACAGAGAAACAACTACCTCCTTTACTGAAATAAAACATTTTACTTTAACAACTATTTTCACAAAATGTCCACCTTTACAGACTTAAAATCTAAAAAACTTCCTGAGCTTCAGGAAATTGCTAAACAGCTGAATATACCCAAGTACCGCTATCTTAAAAAACCAGATCTTATTACTCAAATTCTTGATTTGCAAGAAAAAAAGAGTAGTGAAACTCTTCAAAAAGGAGTGGTAATTTCTACAAAAACCAAAACTGAAGTAAAAGTAAAATCAAAACCAAATCCTAAAACAGAAAATACTGCTGAGCCTAAAAAGAGAGAACGTAAAAAGAAAACAGAAATAGTATCTAAAAAAGTAGGTAGTTCAGCTCACGAAAGTCTTCCTAAAACAGAGGTACTACCTACTACAACTTCTCCTCAAGAAGATATTAAAACAGAGACTAAATCATCTTTTCAGAAGAAAAATAATTCTCAATCTACCCCTTTTAATCCTTCTAATAATAATGGACCTAAGAATAATAACAATTCTTATAGTAACTATGTAATTGATCCTGATAACTTTGATAAAGAAAAGAAAAATCGTTATCGTGCTCCTGACTTTGAATTTGATAGTGTAGTTGATTGTGAAGGGGTACTTGATATTTCTGCTGAAGGTTATGGCTTTTTGCGTTCATCTGATTATAATTATTTAGCCTCCCCTGATGATATATACGTATCTCCGTCACAAATCCGTTTGTTTGGCTTGCAAACAGGTGATACAGTACACGGTGAAGTACGCCCCCCTAAGGAAGGCGAAAAATACTATCCATTGCTAAAAGTTATCAAAATTAATGGGCTTGATCCTCAAGTGGTGCGTGATAGGGTATTGTTTGAACATCTTACTCCTATTTTTCCTAATGAAAAGTTTAAATTAGCCGAAAAAGGTTGTACTATTTCTACTCGTCTTATTGATCTTTTTGCTCCTATAGGTAAAGGGCAACGTGCTATGATAGTAGCACAACCCAAAACAGGTAAAACTACTCTCTTAAAAGAAGTAGCCAATGCTATTAGCAAAAACCACCCCGAAGTATACTTAATGGTACTGCTTATTGATGAGCGTCCAGAAGAGGTTACAGATATGCAACGCAGTGTGCGAGGGGAAATTATTTCATCTACTTTTGATAAAGAAGCAGCAGAACATGTTAAAATAGCCAATATAGTATTGGAAAAAGCCAAACGTTTGGTAGAATGTGGTCATGATGTAGTCATTTTGCTAGATTCTATTACTCGCTTAGCTCGAGCTTATAATACAGTACAACCTACATCAGGTAAGATACTTACAGGTGGGGTAGATGCTAATGCTTTGCATCGTCCTAAGCGCTTTTTTGGAGCAGCACGTAACATAGAAAACGGAGGCTCTCTCTCCATTATAGCAACAGCTTTAACTGAAACAGGTTCAAAAATGGATGAGGTGATTTTTGAAGAGTTTAAAGGTACTGGTAACATGGAGTTACAGTTAGACCGTCGTATTTCTAACCGCCGTATTTTCCCTGCTATTGATCTAATGGCATCTTCTACCCGTCGTGACGACCTTCTTTTAGATGAAAATACACTCAATCGCACTTGGGTATTACGTAAGTATTTAGCTGAAATGAATCCTATTGAGGCTATGGAATTTATGGAAAAACAGATAAAACAAACTCGTGATAACGAAGAGTTTTTAGCAACAATGAATAATTAGACTTTGCTGAAAAACAGTTGTTTATATATTTTACAGAAAAATATTTAAAAAAAAGTTTGCAAAAAATTTGCAGATAATAAAAATAGTTGTACTTTTGCAACCGCAATACTGAAATAAATAATAGTATAGCACTTGGAGAGATGGCAGAGCGGTTTAATGCGGCGGTCTTGAAAACCGTTGAGGGTAACACCTCCGGGGGTTCGAATCCCTCTCTCTCCGCAAAATAAGAGGACTAAAATAGAAATTATCTATTTTAGTCCTTTTTTTGTTTCTTTAATTCTTTTTACTACCTTTGCAACTTAAAAGAAAGTGCACTATGTTGGAACATACATTTTCATATTATAAAAAAGGAGATAATAAAAATAAAGCAATAGTTTTTCTACATGGCTTTTTGGAAGATGCTACTATTTGGGAGTCTATAACCAAAGTTTTAGCAACTCATTATTATTGCTTAGCAATAGACCTTTTAGGTCATGGCAAAACACCTTGTATAGCGAAAGTGCATACTATGGAGCTTATGGCTTCACAACTAATGATAATTTTACAAAAAGAAGATATATCACATTGTACTCTTATAGGTCACTCAATGGGAGGTTATGTAGCTTTGGCTTTTGCTGAGCAACATCCTGAAATGGTAGATGGATTGGTATTGATGAACTCAACTCCTTTACCCGATTCTGAAGAAAAGAAAACCAATAGAGACCGAGTGCTAAAGGTAATTGATAAGGACAAAGAGCTTTTTGTTCGTACTGCAGTAACCAATTTATTTGCAGAAAAGAATAGAATACTTTTTAAAGAAGCTCTTGAAAAACTGATTACAATAGGTATTACAACCCTTAACGAAGGAATTAAAGCAGCTGCTATGGGAATGAAAGGACGTCCTGATCGCACTGCTATATTTGAGAAATTATTAGCTAAAAAACATATTATTATTGGAGAAAATGATGCTCTTATCAGTCCTGATTATTTAATTAATTTAGCCAATAGGGTAGGGGGTACATATACACTCCTTTCAGGTGGACACTTATCTTACATTGAGAATGAACAAGCAACTATTGATGCTTTAGAGCAGTTTATGGAACAAATATGAAACATTTATTAATTATTTCTTTATTATTTATTATAGCTTGTAACAACTCTAATAAGCAGGAATCTACTCAAAAAACTACTGCTACTATTACAACTACTACAGTTGTTGATACTGCGAAAACGGTACAGAAAGATACAGTACTTGATACAGATATACCTGGTGAAAGACTTACTACTGATACAGCTATCCCATTTCTTTTTGAGTATGAAAAGCGTCATAAAGAACGCTTTGTGCGCATTATTACTGAATATGGTAATATTGATATAGAACTTTTTAAAGAAACTCCTTATCATAGAGCTAATTTTATTTTCCTTGCCAAACAACATTATTTTGATGGTACTATCTTTCATCGTGTAGTGAAAGACTTTGTGATACAGGGGGGTAATTCTGATACTTGGGAAGTGAGTAAAAGGCGTGGCCGTATAGGTACTTATCTATTACCTCCCGATACTAAAAAAGGATTTAAACACCATCGTGGTATAGTTTCTATGCCTAGTAGTGATATTGATAATCCATACCAATTTGCATCTCCTTATGAATTTTTTATAGTAGTACAAAAACCAGGAGCTTATCATTTAGATGGGGGCTATACAGCTTTTGGTAAAGTGATAGCAGGGATGGAGGTTGCCGATAAAATAAACCAAGTGGAAACTGAAGGCAAAGATGATTGGCCTAAGAAAGATATTAAAATGAAAGTAGTAATTCTTGATAAATAACCTATGAAATATTATATTATAGCTGGTGAAGCTTCTGGTGATTTACACGCTTCTAACCTAATGAAAGCTTTAAAAGAAAAAGACCCACAAGCTATTTTTCGCTTTTGGGGTGGTGACCAAATGCAAGCAGTAGGAGGTACACTAGTAAAACATTACCGTGATCTTGCTTTTATGGGGTTTTGGGAAGTGCTTACTAATTTGCGTACTATACTAAAAAACATTAGCTTTTGCAAGAAAGATATTACTGCTTTTCAGCCTGATTTGATTGTTTTTATTGATTATCCAGGGTTTAATATGCGTATAGCTCAATGGGCTAAAAAACAAGGTTTTGCTACCCATTATTATATATCACCACAAATATGGGCGTGGAAAGAAAACCGGATCAAAGCTATTAAGCGTGATGTAGATGCAATGTATGTAATCCTTCCATTTGAAAAGGATTTTTATGAGAAAAAGCATCATTATAAAGTCCATTTCGTAGGGCACCCCTTGCTAGACGCTATAGCCCAGCGTAAAGAGGTAAATGAAGCTGCCTTTAGGACTGAAAATAACTTAGATAATCGTCCTATTATAGCGTTATTACCAGGTAGCCGTAAGCAGGAAATTAGCAAAATGTTAAAAATAATGCTATCAATAGTTAATGATTATCATCAATATCAATTTGTAATTGCAGGAGCTCCTTCTATTGAATTTGATTTTTATCAGAAGTTTATCAAAGATGAAAATGTACATTTTGTAAGTAACAAAACCTATGACTTGTTATCGGTAGCTTATGCAGCCTTAGTAACTAGTGGTACAGCAACCCTTGAAACAGCCTTGCTGAATGTACCCGAAGTAGTATGTTATAAAGGGAATTGGATTTCATATCATATAGCTAAAAGCATTATTAAACTTAAATATATTTCATTAGTGAACCTTATAATGGATAAGCCAGTAGTGAAAGAGCTTATACAAGGAGAACTCACCAAAGCAAATTTAGAAAAAGAATTGAATAAAATTTCAACATATGCACATCGCTATGAAGTTTTTAAAGATTATGTGTTTTTGCGTGAAAAATTGGGTGGAGAAGGAGCAAGTAACAGAACTGCAGAACTTATATTGAAAAAATGAAATTAAAGGAATACTTGCAAGAAATGAAGGCTTCTGATAAATTGATACTGCTTACCTTATTACTATTTGTATTCACAAAATTACTTGTTTATACGGGAAATGTGCAAGAGCAACAACTCAATCAGTGGTTATGTGTGCCTTCTAACATATATATGTTATGGCAACGTCCTTGGGTGCTTTTCTCATATGCTTTTTATCATATAAGTTTTGAGCACTTATTAGGTAATATGCTTTTTCTATTTCTTATAGGACGCATTTTTTTTCGTATTTACAAATTGAAAGACTTTTTATTAGTCTATTTTTTAGGGCTATTAGTAGGAGCTTTTACTTTTTTACTAATAAGTTATCTTTTTCCAGAATGGGTTAATAATACAATGCTTTTAGGAGCTTCGGCTGCTATAATGGCTCTCTTTTCCTTTCTAGTAACTTTAATGCCTAACTATGGGGTATATTTATTTACTTATAGAGTAAAAATTTTATATGTGTTGTTGTTTGTTTTTTTGATTGATTTGATTAATTTTTCATCTAATTCAGGAGGTAAAATAGCACATTTAGGAGGGGTATCAACAGGTGTTATTGTAGGTTTATTGTATAAGTATTTATTTGCATTTCAAAAAAGAAAAAAACAGGATTCAAATGTGATTCCAAAAGACTCTCAATCTCATTTTGAAGAAGAACAAAGGATAAAACAACATAAAGTTAAACAGCTGTTAGATAAAATATCTGCAAGTGGCTACGCAAGTCTTACAGATGTAGAAAAGAAGTATCTTTTTGAAGTTAGTAAGGAAATTTAACACTTAGCAAGGGTAAAGGGTTAAATTTTTGTTAATATTGTGTTTTGATAAATAATTAATTTGTACTAATAAAATGTTTTTGTACCTTTGCACTAAGTTGAATGAAAATGATTGAATGATGAAAAGAAGACTATCCTTTTTTGTGATTTTGATAATCACAGCTATTTCTTGTAAAGAGAAAGGAACTGATGCTACTATTTTAAGAGGTTTTTTTCCTAATGCTCAGGATGCATCAGTTGTTCTATATCTAAATGATACTCCTATTGATACCACTTATTTAAATAAAGATAAAAACTTTATTTTTCATTTAGACATAACTGAAAGTAAGCTTTTTAACTTTGAAACAGAAGGTAAATTTCAATATGTATTCTTAGAGCCTAATGATAGCTTAGTAGTATATGCTAATGCTTTTAGGTTTGACCAAAGTATCTCTTTTTCGGGTAAAGGTTCAGCTATTAACAACTTTGTAGTAGCACAGGCTAATGATAGTAATGAAGATATTATGAAAGCTTATTTTTTATTGCCACCCTCACGTTATAAACAAAAAATGGACTCAATTTATAATGAACGAAAAAATGAGTATGATACTTTTCTAAAAAGAAATCCTAACCTATCGGAAAAAGCCAAGAAGCTAGCCTTGGTAAGTATTACATTCCCTATATACAAGGAAATGGAAATTTACCCTTTTGTATACCAAGGTAAAGGGACTACTCCTATTACAGAGCAATTACCTCCTGATTTTTATGATTATCGGAATAATATCAATTATAATGATGCTTTTTTAGAGTATTTTCGTCCTTATTACCAATATATGGTAATGTATATTAATAATTTAGCTTTTACAAAATATACTTATGATAAGCATACACTTGTAGATGTTAGCAGAGAGTTAGGATTTCACCTTGAGAAAATAAAGATTATCGATAGTCTATTTACTAAAGGTAGCTTGCGTGATAATTTGTATCGCAATGCAGCTTATGCTTATATATTTAATATTCAGGAGCATATTGATTATAAAGACTACTTTGATAAGTTTGCTAAATACAATAAAAATAATGAGCATAAAACTGAGCTTGATAGGGTATTTAATAATGTGATAGCCTTGCAAGCAGGTAAAGTACCACCTGATTTTGATCTTATTAATGCCAAAGGCGAGTTTACTAAATTCTCTCAAATACAAAAGCATGAAGTAACTATATATTATTTTTGGTCTGTGAATCAAAGAGAAATTTCTAACCTTATTTTTGACAGGATAACACAGCTAAAATCGTTATATCCCAATGTAAAATTTGTAGGTATTGATATTGGACAAGATAAAAATGAATGGCGTAAAAAAATATCTGAAATTCAATCAACAGATCAATATCACTCTATTAATTTTATGGATTTATCACAAAAATTTCTAATTAATAATATTAATAAATCATTAATTATAGATAAAAATGGTCGTATTATTTCAGCTTTTGAAGATATTTTCAGTCCTAATTTAGAAAAATTATTACTTTTAAAAGAATCATAACAAATCTATGTCAGATCAAATTACAACTCTTATTATGTATTGTATTCCTGCTCTTATTGTAGGATCAGTAGCCTTTTATTTTTTTAAGATACACATACAAAATGAAGATCGCAAGCGTCTTTTCCTCCTTCATAAAGAAAACCAGAAGTTTTCTTTACCTATACGTTTGCAAGCTTACGAACGTATGACTCTCTTTTTGGAACGTATTACTCCTCAACAACTTTTTTTACGTATACCACCACGTAATTTAAGTAAAAAAGAATATGAAATGGTATTAGTCAATTCTATTGATGAAGAATTTGAGCATAATTTAGCACAACAAATATATTTAACACCTAAATTATGGAATATTATACGTACAGCTAAGGCAGCAACTATACAAATGATACGTAAAGTAGCCTATAATGATGAGGTCAAAGATGCTGAAGGAATGGCTCAAGCTATATTTACAGAGTTTGTTGATAAATCAACACCTACTGCCAATGCTTTAAGCCACTTAAAAGATGAAGTACGACAAATATTAGCATAAACAGTTTTCATATAATAGCACATTAACAAGTTTTTGTAAATTTGTTAATGTGCTAATTTTTTGTACCTTTGCCCAAAATTAATAGATACCAAGAAAAATGGATGTAGAAAATTTCGCTATAATATCAACAAGTAATGAAGAACCTTCTATTGACCGAAAACCTCAATGGATACGTGTAAAACTACCAACAGGCAAAAAATATACAGAACTACGAAATGTAGTTGATAGATATAACCTTCATACTATTTGCACTTCAGGAAGTTGCCCTAATATGGGAGAATGTTGGGGGGAAGGAACGGCTACTTTTATGATTTTAGGCAATATTTGTACTCGATCTTGCGGATTTTGTGGTGTTAAAACAGGCCGCCCAGACTCTCTTGATTGGGAAGAACCGGAAAAAGTAGCTCGCTCTATTAAACTAATGGGTATCAAACATGCTGTACTTACTTCTGTAGATCGTGATGACCTTAAAGATATGGGGAGTATTATTTGGGCTGAAACAGTTCGTGCTGTAAGGCGTATGAATCCACAAACTACAATGGAAACTCTTATACCTGACTTTCAAGGGGTAGAACGTAATCTTAATAGACTGCTACAAGCAGCTCCTGAAATTATATCACATAATATGGAAACAGTACGCCGTCTTACTCGTGAGGTACGTATACAAGCCAAATATGATCGTAGCTTGCAGGTTTTGAAGTTTTTAAAAGAGAATGGAGCTAATCGTACTAAATCAGGGATAATGTTGGGTTTAGGAGAAACTGAAGAAGAGGTGATTGAAACCTTACATGACTTAAAAGAAGCCAAAGTAGATATAGTAACTATAGGTCAATATTTACAACCTACTAAACAACACCTACCAGTAAAGAAGTTTATTACTCCTGAACAATTCAATAAGTATAAAGAAATAGGAATGGAAATTGGTTTTCGTCATGTAGAAAGTGGAGCTTTAGTAAGATCTTCATACCGAGCGCAAAAGCACCTATTATAGTCATTTAAAATCAATAAAAAAAAGCTACCTAAATAAAGATAGCTTTTTTATTTATTGATATTATTTTTTAATTATAATTCATTTCTGTAAATAGCATGTTTTAATAAGAACTCTAACAATAATAATATAGCAGTTATAATAACTAAGTTTCTAAATTTTTCATCAATTTCTGTGTATTTAAACTCTTCAATTTTACTGGTTTCTAATTTATTAATTTCATTATAAATCTGTTCTAACTTTTGATTGTTAGTAGCCCTAAAATAACGTCCTTTGGTAGTTTGGGCAATTTTCTTCATTAGGGGTTCATCAATTTCTACTTGTTGCATACGATACATTATGCTACCATCTGCATTAAGGGCATAAGGAGAAAGCGCCATGCCATTACTACCAATACCTACAGTATATACCTTAATACCATACTCTGCTGCTAATTCAGCAGCTGTTTGAGGGTCTACAAAGCCTGTGTTATTAACACCATCAGTAAGGAGAATAATAACACGGCTTTTAGCTTTACTTTCCTTTAATCTATTTACAGCTGTAGTTAGTCCCATACCAATAGCAGTTCCATCTTCTATTTGTCCATAATTAAGTTCTGAAAGACTGTTTAGGATAATGCTTTTATCGCTAGTTACAGGTGTTTTTGTATAACTTTCTCCAGCATAAATTACTAAACCAATACGATCATTAGACCGGTCTTTTACAAATTGTGATGCTACTTTTTTAAGAGCTTCAAACCTATTAGGTTTCAAATCCTGAGATAACATACTTGCTGATACATCAATAGCCATTACAATATCAATTCCTTCAGTTACCTTAGTTTTAGCATTTTCCGAATGTGTTTGTGGTCTTGCTAAAGCTATTATCAGTAAGGTAACAGCTATTATTCTTAAAGTGAATAGTGTGTGATATAAATAATCCATCCATGAGCTACTATTTTTAAAGGCTATGGTTGATGAAAATATAGTATTAGGCATTGATTTCTTATTCCAATAGATATACCATATTATCATAAAAGGGATAAGCAATAATAACCAAAAGAACTCCGGATTAGCAAAAGTAATATCTTTAAACATCTGGCTGAATAGATTTAACAATTAATGATTAATTTTTGAAAGTAATGGAGTTTACTATTCTTTTTGTAAGCTCATCAGCATTTATATCGTTAATATGAGTAATAAGTAGCTGTTGCAGTGCATTATTCTCAGTAAAGCTATATAACTCGTATGAGGCATTCATAGGTCTTCCTACTTCATCAGGAATAGTCATTTTTCCATATACCTTTATACCTTTTATTCCTGAAGGGGTAGTGTATTCCTCTTGTAAGGTAGTAATATTCTTAGCACCTGCTTTATCTAACTCACTAAGCATTATTTCATTTACTTTTTGTGGGTCTAATAGTAGCTCATTCTGATTATCATCCATACCTGCTCTAAATGAAAAAATATTGGTAAGTATATATAGTTCCGAGTTCAAACTACCCATATAGAAACTATATTGGTTATTTATTAATGATTTATATTCAGCAATATCTACAATTTGTCTACGGGTGAGTGCTTTAGGTGTAGTAAGTTCAGTAATAGGATAGCCATAATCACTAGTAATCCACTTACCTTCATTTAGTTCTGATATATATGGGTTAAATAACCAGTTTTTTAAAGAACGATAACCAAAATATAATCCAACACCTGATAAGAATATGAAAAGTCCTACTCCAGCAGCTATCCGTATTAATAACCGTTTACGTTTTTGACGTTTTAGTCTTATTTGTTGCAAATAAGCCTGTTCATCAAGTTGTTGTTCAGATGGTATCTCAGGAATAGCTTCTTTTGTTTTTATTACTACATTCTCAATAGTTTCTCGGTCATATTCTGCATTATTGTCCGATGGTTTATTTTTGGCAAACTTAACCAAGTCAGCATTTTGGAGTACCCTTTTTAAGTTATTGATGGTTTCTTCCGTAAGGTTTAGCTTTCCTTCTTCTTGTAGCACATTAATTTTGTCTAATAACTCATCAGTAGTACTTTCTTTAGCCAAGATATGTACTTCATCTTCTAAATAAACTTTTACGATGTCAGTAAGTCGTGTGTAATACTCTTTATGTTGTGATTGGATAAGATATTTAGAGTTTTGAAGGTCTTTTAAATCTTGGATAGCTCTATCAAAAGGAGGTAGTTGTTTGCGTTGCCAAGGGAAAGTAATTTTCTTTTTCCGAATCACTAAAAAGTAAAAAAGAAAAGCAGCTAAGATGAATAGCCAAATACCTATACCTAGCCATACCCAAAAGTAAGACTTTGCAGGGGCAGGAACTTCTTGTATAGGTTTAATGTCATACAGAGGTTGTTTTAGGGTATCGATAGCGATGTTATGTACTTCTATATGGAGCGAATCAGTAAAATAGTCCTGGTTACCAATTCGTATTTTTTGAGGAGGTATAGCATATTTACCTTCATCAAACTGAGTTAGGTAGTACTCTTTTACTAATTCATAACTAGCAGAAGCATTAAGAGTATCAGCAGGGCGTGTTTTTACCATTTCCAATGCTCCAAAGGTTTGTCCTTCAGGAAATTGCACAGCAGCATCAGCAGGAGCTTTTACCGCTATTTTATACTGTATTTGCTCGCCTATTTTGATGTTATTAGTATTTGCCTCTACTTTTACCTCTTGGCCATAAAGACTAGGAAATACTAATAAAGATATATAGTATAATATTCGTTTCATCTTATTTTTACCTATTCTTAAAGTATCCCAATAATTTTTGGGTATAGCTTTCATCACTTCTACAACTCACTACACCTGCTCCCGATTTTTTCCACAAAGTCTCAAAGTACCCTACTGTTTCTTGATATTGTTTTGAATATTCTTTGCGCACTGTTGCCGATGTTGTATTTACCCGCATTAAAGAACCTGTTTCTGCATCTTTTACTATTATATAGCCCAAGTTAGGTAACTCAGTTTCTTTCCGATCATAAATGCGGATGCCCGTAATATCATGTTTTTTAGCAGCTATCTGTATAGGCTTTTCATACCCTTTATCCATAAAATCCGATAGCATAAAAACAATAGCTTTTTTCTTCATTACACGGCTGAGAAATTCAAAAGCCTCACCTATATTTGTCTTGAAACTCTTGGGCTGAAACTCAATTAGCTCTCTAATAATACGCAATACGTGTGATTTCCCTTTTTTAGGAGGAATATAAAGCTCTATTTGATCAGAAAAGAGTATTAATCCTGTCTTATCATTATTCTGTAGGGCAGCAAAAGCTAAAGTAGCTGCTATTTCTGTAATTACTTCACTTTTAAACTGCTGATTGGTACCAAAAAGCTCACTACCACTTACATCAATCATTAGTATAAGAGTAAGTTCGCGCTCTTCTTCAAATACTTTTACAAAAGGTTCGTTATAGCGTGCTGTTACATTCCAGTCAATATTGCGAATATCATCGCCAAATTGGTACGGACGCACCTCACTAAAGGTCATCCCACGTCCTTTAAAAGTAGAGTGATACTCCCCTCCAAAAATATTATCGGAAAGTTTACGTGTTTTAATCTCTATCTTGCGTACTTTTTTAAGTAATTCCTTAGTATCCAATTTAACAATAAGTAATTAAAATTAATAATGAGCAGTAAGCTATTGTTTTATGATTTTCAATGTGTTCAAAGTAATTCATAAATACACTAGCACAATCATTCCCTTAAGTGCTTAAAGAGTCAGATTTAGGTTTGCTCACTTTTAGCACTTTTAGTATTGCTTGGTAACTCCAAATACCACAATCTTCGGGCAGAGTTCATTATGGTACTTCAATAGTATTTACTATTTTCTGAATCATCTCTACAGAAGTTATATTCTCTGCCTCAGCTTCATAGGTAATACCTATACGATGGCGCAATACATCATAAACTACAGCACGTACATCTTCAGGAATTACATAACCTCTACGTTTAATAAAGGCATAACACTTAGCAGCCATAGCCAAGTTAATACTACCACGAGGTGAAGCTCCAAAGTTTATAAGTGGTTTCAAATCAGCCAAGTTGTACTTTTCAGGATAACGAGTTGCAAAAATAATATCCAATATATATTTTTCAATCTTTTCATCCATATATACTTCACGTACAGCCTCTTGTGCTCTAAGTATTTGCTCCAAACTTACTGTTTGGTTCACTACTGCATAGCTATTGCTAAGGTTATCCCGCATAATACGTTGTTCTTCATCTAGTTTAGGATAATCAATAACAGTTTTTAGCATAAAGCGGTCTACTTGTGCTTCAGGTAGGGGGTAGGTGCCCTCTTGCTCTACGGGGTTCTGGGTAGCCATTACCATAAAAGGAGCATCAAGTTTAAAGGTCGAGTCACCAATGGTTACTTGTCGCTCTTGCATAGCCTCCAATAAAGCCGATTGCACTTTAGCTGGCGCACGGTTTATCTCATCGGCCAAAACAAAGTTAGCAAAGATAGGTCCTTTTTTTATAGAAAACTCATTTTGCTTGATGTTATACGTCATAGTACCTATCACATCAGCAGGCAGTAGGTCTGGTGTAAACTGAATCCTACTGAATGAACCGTGTACCGATTTGGCAAGGGTGTTGATAGAAAGTGTTTTTGCCAAACCTGGTACTCCTTCCAAAAGAATGTGCCCTTTGCCTAGCAATCCTATCAATAGGGCGTTCACCATATGTTTTTGCCCTACAATTACTTTGTTCATTTCAGATGTAAGAGCATCAATAAAAATACTCTCCCGCTCTATTTTTTCGTTTATCTGACTGATATCCACAGAAGTTCTTTGTTCCATATATTATAAATTATTAGCGTTAATACTTTGTACAAATACTGTGCCGTTATGGGGGCAAAGTTACAGCTTTTTTTACTGTTTCTCAAATTTTTTATAAGGGCTATCTGTTATTATTTATATTTGAGCTCACCATCAGCGTTATTTAGGTCATAACTTTGGTTGGTGATAGTAACACAACACGTTTCTCTTATGATATGTTTTTTTAGATTGTTTTACTAGCAGGCATATCCTGATTGTTATCTTTAAAGTTTGTGGTATAAAACAAAATAACGCAGAGCTTTTACCCTGCGTTATTCCGAACATAAATTTTAATACAAAATGAAACAAATTCTCGTGATCACGACAGGATTCGAACCTGTGACCGTCTGCTTAGAAGGCAGATGCTCTATCCAGCTGAGCTACGTGACCATTCCCCAAAAAAAATATTTCAGAAATGCCTCATACTTAGGAGCATTTATGAAATATCTTTTTATCTTGTCGGGGCGGCAGGATTCGAACCTGCGACCTCCTGGTCCCAAACCAGGCGCGATGACCGGACTACGCTACGCCCCGAATTATCAGTTATTCAATGCTGCGGAGAGACTGGGACTCGAACCCAGGCGACGGTTACCCGCCGACAGATTAGCAATCTGCTCCGTTACCACTCCGGCACCTCTCCTTAGTATTTTAGCAAACTCCTTATCTTCTCATTTGCGGGTGCAAAGGTATAGCAACTTTTTCAATCTTCCAAATTTTTTACTAACTTTTTTATATTTTTTTTTAATGTTTTTATTAACTCATTGAAAATCAATAACCTTAAAAATTCAATTTTTCTTCAATTTCTCTTGATATAGTCTTAGCTAATGAAATTATTTGCTTATCGTATGTATTTCCATCTTCCAAAATCCGACTTAAATGATATCTTAATTTCATCAAAACCTCACTACCCGTAGCACTACACTCTACACTTTCTTGTAGCATTATCGATGCCTCAATGTCTCCTTTGTGCCTCAAAATTTCTATAAGGTTAGCTACTTCTTTATATAAGCTCATCACTATTTTTAAAATCTCTTTTCTCTCTTTAATTCTTCCAAATCAATAAATCAAAAAAACAAATCAAACAAATTATTTGCTTGATTTGTTTTTTCTATTCTGATGATTTTTTACAGCTTAACATTAGTCAGCTACCTGTCAATCTCTTATTTATTAGGAATATTCTTTAGTATTGCTAATAAAAACTTCCAGAATTTTTGTACTGAAGCAATATTTACCCTTTCAGCAGGTGAGTGTGCTCCTTTAATTGTAGGCCCAAAGCTCACCATTTCCATTTTAGGATAATGAGTACCTAATAAGCCGCACTCTAAGCCTGCGTGGCATGCTACTACATTAGGGGTACTGCCAAACAGCTCCTCGTATTGTCCCTTTACAATAGCCAATATCTCAGCATCTACCTTAGGCTCCCATCCTGGGTAACTACCTGTATATTCCACTTCAAAACCTGCCAATTCAAATGCCGCTCTAAGGGTATTAGCCAAATCAAATTTAGATGTTTCCGAAGCCGAGCGGGTAAGGCAATATACGCTCACCTCTCCGTCTTTTAGCTGTACACGGGCTACGTTATTGCTCGTCTCTACAAGGTCTTCCATAGTCTGGCTCATTTTGTATACCCCATTGTAAGCCGCATACAAAGCGCGTAGTATATCAGCTTGCTCCTCTTCTTCCATCACCATTTCAGGTACAGGTGTTGTTTCTAACAGCACTGTAAGGCTTGGTTCAGTTCCAGCAAATTCGTGTTTTAAATGTTTTGTAAGGGTAGCTATCTCTGCTTTAAAAGCAGCTTCATCACCTTTGCCTACGGTAACTACAGCCACACTCTCTCGGGGTATTGCATTGCGCAATCCGCCTCCATCTATTTGTGCTATATGCAAACCGAATTTCTCAGTACAAGCAAACAGTAATCTGTTCATCAGTTTATTAGCATTGGCATAGCCTTTATGTATGTCGGTACCACTATGTCCTCCGTGCAACCCTTTTATGGTAAGAGTAAAAGCTACCGAATCTTTTGGCGTAGGCACAAGGTCATATTCTCTAAAAGCCGATACATCCACACCCCCAGCACATCCTATATCTATTTCATCATCTTCTTCGGTATCCAAGTTCAGTAGGTAAGCCCCAGTAAGTAAGCCTCCTTTTAGTTCTTTAGCACCGGTCATTCCTGTTTCTTCATCTATCGTGAAAAGGGCTTCAATAGCTGGGTGTGGTATATCTTTACTTTGCAAGAGGCTCATTATGGCCGCGACCCCTATACCGTTATCAGCTCCAAGAGTCGTGCCATCAGCACATACCCACTCGCCATCTACTAGCATTTTAATACCTTCAGTAGCAAAGTCAAACACCGTATCATTATTTTTTTGGTGTACCATATCCAAATGCGACTGTAATACTACCGTTTTCCGACTTTCCATCCCTGCCGAAGCCGGTTTCTTAATAATTACATTGCCCGCTTCGTCTTGATAGGTATCAAGACCCAAACTTTTCCCAAAGTTCACCATAAAGGCAATTACTTTCTCTTCTTTCTTTGAGGGGCGAGGCACGGCATTAAGGCTCGCAAAGTTCGCCCATAACTGTTTTGGTTCTAATTCTGATATTTTCATTATATATAACTTTTAGTTGTTAGCTTTTTCTCATCAGCTTTTTTCAGGCACAAAGGTATTAAAAAAATATCAATTAGCAAGTAACTATTAACAATTTTCTATCCCTGCTCTCCCTCTCTTTAGCAAAGAATATAAGCATCCCCCACCCAATACCTCCCAAATAATAAGCCTCTTAAATACCAATTCTCTTTTTTGCCGAAAACAACTTTTTTTCCAATTTTTATTACCAATCTTTCAAAAATTGATACCCCTTATCTCACTTTTAGCATAAAAATATAATCCATTAGTAATCAGTTTTTTTGACAACCAACATACCTCACTCTCTTACCTCTTACCTCTTATCTTTTACCTACTTTAAACGAACTTATAACGAAGGATAAACGAACTCTAAACGAACTGTAAACCTATATTACTGAATTTCAGCCTCTTTCTTCCCAACTCTTTTTTTGCATAATTCGCAACAAAATATCCAAAACACTAAAAATAAAGTAAAAAACTTCTTTGCCCCCATAGCAGCTATCCAAAATAATATCTACGCCCACCCATTAGCATTTCCTTTGGTAGTTTTGCCAGTACAAAAGAAATGAAAAGGGCTGAATCTTACAAATGATTCAGCCCTAATTTTATACCCAATTTTTTATACGTAAAAATACACTTTTAAATTTTAAGAACAATTCGCCATCCTACATAGCTACCACATCCCCCCTTTATCCACTATTTTGGCTACAGTTATCACATCCTCAAATAACCCTATAAAATACCATCTTCTACTTGTTCCAATATATAGCTCCACCAAGTATTTTCAAGCAAACACTCTTTGTCTATTTTTAAAAAATGATTTCTTATCACCTTCATTTTTTCAGATCGCAAAGCATCACTATACTCTTCCTCAAAACTGAAAGTTTCATTAAAAAATAATAAGCAATCAATAAATTGTTTTAAGGAAGAATTTATAAAAAGAATAGAGTCCGAAAGGGAGTAAACAGAATTGTTTTTACAGCTAATACCCACTTTATCCTCGTAATCAAGTCCTATAATATAAAAATCATTTTCTATATGAATAGGAAGTTCAAAGCAGAAACCTATAAATGTAAGGTCTAAAAAATCCTTTACAGTATTTTCTATCTCTACAATATTCATTTTAATCAGTATTTAGTATCTTCGGTGTATAAAAGGATATTCAAAATTATTACTGTCTGGTAAAAATCAAAAAATCATAAAAGGTACTGCTCAATCCCTGAAAACACAAGTAAAAGGTTTTTGTCCTTCCCTAAACTTCACGTTATAACGGCAGTTAGCACAGATATCATCTAAACCTTTTTCAAACTTCATATCTAAATGCTCAATGTTTTCAGGCGTATATTTCTTAGGGTTTTTCTTAAAGGTGGATAACAAATGCTGTGTGCCTTCACGCATAGCGGCATTGCTACTTAAAGCACCTTTTTCTATTTTTCGGAAAAAGTTGATAAAGTTAGAAAGTGCAGTATTTGCCCACTATTTTATAAATTAAAAACATACTTAAGCAAGCTAAATATTGGTACTGTTAATACTAATACAATAAAAATATAAATAAAGTAAAAATTATTTTTATTAAACTGTTTCCGCATATAGTATTTTAAAAGATAAAATAATAAAAGATTAATAACTATAAAAACTATAAAAAATCCTATTATCCTCATAATCCCATCAGTAGTATAAAAATACTCTTGGAATTCATCGGGATTTAGAAAAAAATCTTTTATAAAGTTACTATTAAACATTATAGATCGAATAAGAATCAACCAAAACCTTATGCAAAATTTTGTTAGAAATATAACAAATAATATGTTTTTTAAAAATTTCATTTTAATATGATTTTTTCATCAAAGCAGAACTCAGTAGCAAAAGGTTTATATCCATAAAAATGCTGTAATATGAACCAGTCAAGAAAAAACTGTTGCCTATGTTCAAAAATATCATTAGCATCCAATCCAAAGTGATCATAAAGATAGTATCGAAGTGTGAGTTCTCCTGTATCCTTATTATAATCTTGAATATATATTTTATATGTCCAAACGGTGTGCATTAATAAGGTTAATGCAGTATTACTTGTTCCAAATGTAATAACTTTTACTTCATATTGCCCTTTAGCACTTTTAAATATATCATAAAGAGGTCCTGATATATCATCAGATATTCTATAACTATTTATATCTGTATTAGCTTTTTCTTTTGTGATGTAATTCCTTATGTGATGTTTTGTTGTTTTTATAAATTCTTTTAGGTTATCTTGTTCTTTAGCTTTTTTTAATAACCCATCAGGAAGTTTTATAATTTCATATTTTTCATTGTTAATAGAAAAAGTTTTATGAGAAATCTCTCTGTTTTTTAGAAATAAATCAGGACGGTTTCTAAAAGTATAGGCTGCTTCTATATAGTTCTCGAGTATCTCATTCTTATCATCTATAAATTTAGAGCCTTCGGAGAATGCTTTAGTAAGTATGTTGTTTGTTTTTTTAGAGAGGTCTTCAGCAAGGTTTGCTATTTGTTTTCCAGTTTTTCCTAAGTTATCTAACTGAGTGTTTATAGAATGGAGGTCTAACTGTTTTTTAGTTTCAATAAAAAAGGCTTTGGTTTTGTTAGCATCAGGAATAACAGCTACTAAGTGCTCATCAGAAGCTACATTGTCTAATTTTTTTTCTAAATATTTTATCTCACCATCATCTGCCTTTTTAGATACAACTCCTATCCCCTAATCTCTATCTCCTATCCCCTAATCTCTATCCCCTATCTCCTAACTCCTACTCCCTAACTCCTATCCCCTAACTCCTAACTCCTACTCTCTATCCTCTATCTCCTAACTCCTATTCCCTAATCTCTATCTCCTATCCCCTAATTAGAACCAATAACCAATATTCAGCAGCCATACCGCTTGCCTAATTTCAGGTGAATAGGTACATTTCAACTCTACAGGCCCCACAATACTATCAATACAGTAGCCTATACCATACCCCGAATAGTCAGGATACTTATGCCATTTAAAACTCTCAAAAAGATTGTTGTCAGCTTTTGCTATATTAGCCAATAGTAACAGGTGTTGTTTCTTAAAAGTGTTTATATCAACCACCAATTCCGATTTCAGATAGTTTTTAGCACCAAAACTAAGGAAGTCATACCCGTAAAAACTACTGTAGTTATCAAAAATGTTCTTGTTATATCCCCCAAAGAAAAAGTCAAGTGAATTAACATCCGAGTGTCCTATTGTTACCCCTCCTTCCAGCCCTACACGTGCCGATATTCTATCGTGAAGCGGAAAGGCGAAAGCCAATTCAGTTTTACCAGTAATAAACTTGTTCAGATTATAGCCAGAGGCAAAGGCATAAAGGTTAAAATGTGATTTTAGCAGCATACCACGTGTCGGGTAGAAAGAGTTGTCAAAACTATCGTACTTAATGTAAGAATACAAACTCCCAAAGTGGGTGTTTTCTTTGTAGGATACCAGGCTGTTAGGCGCACTATACACTTGTTCAGCTTCAAAGCGTATCTTCCTGTGTTCTAAGCCCAAACCAAACACAAAACCATTGCCCAAAAGGGTTTGTAAGTAAGCTTGGTTCACAAGGTCGTAAGCATCCACATCCATACGGTTCAAAGCCGAGCCCTCAATAGTGTTGTAAGCAAGCCTACGAGTATTCAGCTTCCTACTGAACTGCATAAAGCGTGAAGTAAATCCATAACTAATATAAAAACCCTTATCTACAAAATAATCAAAACGGTACCGCGGGTTGTCGCCAATAATAACGTCCAATGAAAGAAAGTCACTATTTTGCAAAAAGTAATTACGGGTATAGTTCATCATAAAACTTGTTTTAAGCAAGTTATCGTAATGCACCCCGAATTTTAGGTAAGTGCGTTGTGGGTTCTCCCTCAAGAAAAAGTCAATATGCTCACCCTCATCAGTATGGCGTATTTGGTGGTTTATAGAGTGGAAGTTGTTGGTAGCCATTAGGTTTGCAAGCCCCTCATTCAGCTGGTCGAATGATATTTTACGGTCAAGATATTTTAAGTGTAACTTACCGCGTAAGTAACTGCGCGTAAAGTGTTCATTCCCGTGAAAATGCACATCTTTTAGGTAAATAGAGTCTATTTTTTCTACCTTCTCGTGTCTTTCAGTTTGCTTTTGCTGGGCAGCAATAGCTCTTAGCCGAGGCAAAAATAATGAAGCAGCAACCCTCCCGTTATTAATTATTGTCTCACCTTTGTCAAATGAAATAACGTTAAAACCATCAATATTTGGTTTGATATAAATATCCGTATCTTTTATCTTGCGTGGCATATTATCTGCCATAGGAAAGGTAGTAATTTGCGAAAAAATACTCAATACCGAACTGATGTCTTCTTTCTTCGATAACGGACTCTGTACATCTACCCCAATAATAATATCCATTCCTTTCTTTTTAATCTCATCTATGGGGTAGTTATCAGCTATCCCCCCATCAGTAAGGAATTTTCCGTCTATTTCTACTAGGTCAAATAAAGAAGGGAATGAACCACTAGCCTGAATGGCTTGGGGCAAAAAGCCACTGTCCAGTACTACTCCCTTTCCCGTTTCAATATCTGTAGCTACACAAAGAAAAGGAATAGGAAGTTGTGAGAAGTAATAAGTTTCACTTACAGGGTATAATAGCTTAACAAATTCGTTATACACATTTTGCCCTTTAGAAACGGCACGGGGTAACCCCACTTTAAAATCATTAAAAGGCAGGGCTATGGCATAGCGGTCGTACAAATATCGTTCGTGTAATGATTTGGCACTCCTAGAAGTTTTATCTTGTAGTAGTTTGTCAAAGTCCATTTGCCTGAATATGGAGTCCAGTTCATTAGCCGAATAGCCCGCGGCATACATAGCTCCTACCATAGCTCCCATACTCGTACCGCCAATATAGTCTATACGTACGCCAGCCTCTTCCAATACTTTAAGCACTCCTATGTGTGCCAAGCCTTTAGCGCCACCTCCGCTCAGTACCAAGCCTACTTTAATGTCATCTTTCGTAGCACTATTAGTTTGGGCTATACTGCTCAATCCAAAGCCAATAACTAATAAAAAAGTTGTGAATAATCGCATAAATAAAGAATTAAGAATTAAGAATTAAGAATTAGTAAAAAGGATCTATAGTATTGCAAATAAGAGTGTTGGCAAGTAAAAGTTGGTTTTCTGGGCTAATGAGGTGTCTCTCACTTTCATCAGCTATAAGCTCATCCGTTTGGGCTATAAGGGCATACAAATACTCTCCAAACGAGTGAATATAACAGCAAATTCGAAGCTGTGTGTTCTGGGTTAGCCTACCCGAAATAGCACGTAAGTTACGTAACAGGGCTATGATGCCAAAAGTGTCAGAGGTACAGCTTACTAAAATACGTAGCCGTTCATCTGGTACAAACTTACTTATAAATTCTTCTTTTGAAATCTCGTCCAAAAGCACTTCAGCAGCTATGTAAATAGGCTCTGTATGGCTAAGTTGCAGTGCTTCTAGCATAGCCTCTGTAGTTTTTACCACTATAAGCTTCTCATCAGCATCTATAAGGCGTAATAGGGGTATTTGCTCTAAATACCCTATGGGCTTATAGCCACGTTCATAAGGCGATATGCCTGCTATAGGTTCATTAGTCTCTTTCATAATGAGGAGTTTAGCAATAAATAGTTTAACAACTATGTTTCACTACGGAACAACTATTTGTATACTTTATCAAAACACCTCACCTTTGCAGCGGGAATTTCCAATAGTTCGTTCTTTGATATATTGTTTTATTTTTCAGGCTCCCATAGGTTGCGCGGGGGTAGTTGGTCTTTATGATTGCCAAAAGGAAAAAAGTCCCACTCTTTACGAGTGTATTGCTCTGGCAAAGTCTCTTGTAACAGATAGCTATGATATAGTTTGTTAAAATGTTCTTGTTCCTTTTGGGCTTTCTCAGCTATTTGCCTTTGTAAGTTGCGGTTTTTTAGCATTGTTTTTAAGCCTCCTTGTTTTTGTACTTGTTCCAGTAGTATGAGGGCTTTTTTATATAGCTCATAGCTAAGGGTTTCAATGGCATACACTCCATTCATAGCACTTGCCTTACGGGTAGCAGCCAGCTGCCTTATAGTGTTTACCTGTTCTTTTTCTGTAGTAAGATTATTCTTCTTGAAAAAAAGAGGTTGTTTGGGTAGCAAATAGTCTGCTCCTCCCAATATAGCTGCCTCATATCCTAACTGTACATAGTGTTCATTATAAGTAGATTTAAATAAGGATAGCCCTCTGTTAGATATCTCTGCTATCAAGTAGAAGGGTAGGGCAGGAGTTTGTTCTGCCAGTAGCCTACGTAAGGCACGTAGTTTGGCTATCTCCAAAAGAAGTGTACTGCCTATACCTACTTTCAGTGTTATAGGTTTTGTAGTAAGGCTATTTTCTTGTAGTTTAGCTATCCCAAAAGCCAGTTGTTGTACTACAGAGGCTCCTGCATTTTGATAGTTTGTAGTATCAACAGTAAGGGTATCTGCCAATAAGTAGGGTAGGGAAGAGGGAAGCCATTGAAGTACCGTTTCTTTGGTCAGATTAGGGTGTAGGGTAAGTACAAAAAAGCGCACCGAGAGGCTTTGCCACCACTCAATGCGCTTTAAGGTTTGCTCCTTATCCGATACAAAAAGAGATACAGCTACCTCAGTAGTAGTTGTTATAGTATAAGGACTTTTAACATTCTCTTCTGTGTAAAAAGGGAGGATAGGAATATCACCTGCTAAGGTTATTAATGATTCGTAGTCTTTACCTTGCAGCTGAAATTGTAGTTGTTGTTTCCATTGTTTTGCAGCTATATCCATTATCTTTTTACTCAGGCTTAGGCTCTTCTCTCCTAGTTAATAATTATCCTTTTGCTTTTTCGTTAGGGCGTAGTATCATACGGTATGACTGGTCCTTACTGATGTAATACCCCACCCAGTTATACAAAGCTCTCATCTTATTACGGAAGTTCACTAACGACATAATATGAACAAAAGCCCATATAGCCCATGCTATAAATCCTTTAAGAAAAATATTTTTAGGCAAATCAGCAACAGCTTGGTTGCGTCCAATAATTGCCATTGATCCTTTATCTACATAACTAAAAGGCGTAGGGTTTATAAAATCTTTATTGAAATTCTTCCCTAAGTTGCTAGCCTGTTGTATAGCTACCTGTGCAAGCTGAGGGTGTCCTTCAGGAAAATGTGGGTCAGTAGTCATAATACTTGAGTCCCCAATAGCGTAGATGTTATCAAAACCTTCTGTCTTGTTATAAGCATCTGTTTTCATACGTCTACCACGCCCTAAGTGCTGTTTGTCATCAATACCTTTAAAAGTTTTAGCCGAAATACCAGCAGCCCATATTAGGTTTCTAGCATCAAGTATAGTCCCATCCGATAGGTGTACCTCATCATTAACAAAGTCAGTTACCAATACACCTAATTTGAGTTTTACACCTTTTTTAAGCAAAGATTTTTCAGTATAAGCTTGTGTTTTTTTACTCATAGGGCTTAGTACAGCTTCTTGTCCATCTATCAGGTAAATATCTCCCAAATCTTCATAAGTAAGTTCAGGATAATCTTTGCGCATAATGTTCTGTTTCATTTCAGCAAATATTCCCGATAACTCTACCCCAGTAGGCCCTGCACCTGCAATAGCAAAAGATAGTAACTTGCGGCGTAATTCTTTATCTTGAGTCCGAGTAGCACGCTCTAAGCGCGTATATACTAAGTTTCTCAGCATAAGGGCATCACCTACAGTTTTCATAGGCATAGCTTTCTCTTCTACATTCTTGTTACCAAAAAAATTAGATTCAGCTCCTGTAGCCATTACCAATATGTCGTACTCTAATTCTCCATTGCTTAAAATGAGCTTGTTTTCAGCAGGTATTACTTCTTGTAAGGTAGCCATTCTAAAACGTGCATTTTTATACTTACGGAACAAACGCCTAAATGGGTATGAAATAGACGAAGGCTCCATAAAACCTGCTGCTAGCTGGTATAGTAACGGTGGAAAGAAATTATAGTTATTCATATCCACCAGTGTAATTTGGTATTTTCCATAGCGGTTCAATTCTTTTACTAGCTCTAGGCCAGCAAAGCCACCACCTACAATTACAATGTGTTTTTTGTTTTTCATAATGATTATTTTATTAGCAAAGTCTATTATTTGCTAATGAATAGAGTGATTATAGAGTTTTATTTTCTTTATCAGTAGTTTCTTCTTCTGTAGGGAAAATGGTTAGTTTAGGTTCTTTAAAAGTATCTTTGTTAGATAAGCTACGTTCTAATGATAATAATAGGCTTGGTAAAAGTAATAAGTTAGTCATCATAGCAAAAAGCAAGGTAGCCGATATAAGCCCTCCAAGTGCTTTCGTGCCTCCAAAGCTGGATAATAGGAATACCGAGAAACCACATAAAAGAACAATAGAGGTATAGAACATACTTACACCTGTTTCCCGCAAAGCAGCATATACCGATTTGCTTATTTTCCAGTTACGTGCTACTAGTTCCATACGGTACTTAGCCAAGAAATGAATAGTATCATCAACCGAAATACCAAAAGCTATACTAAATACAAGTATCGTTGAAGGTTTCAGCGGAATACCAAAATACCCCATTAGCCCTGCTGTAATAAGTAGTGGTAATAAGTTAGGTATAAGTGACACTACTATCATCTTGAATGAACGGAACATATAAGCCATAATAATTGCAATAAGTAAAATAGCCAAAGCTAATGACCAAATGAGGTTGGTAGCTAAATAATTAGTACCTTTAGTGAACAAATAGGCTTTACCGGTAATCTTTACTTCATATTTATCACTGGGGAATAGCTTCTGAGCCTTGTTATAGATATTTTCTTCTATCTGTTGCATCTTCTCTGTGCCTATGTCTTTCATAAAGGTAGTAATACGTGCTGTTTGTCCTAATGAATCTACATAAGCAGATAGCATATTAGCATTGCCTTTAGAGTTTTTTACGTATGAAAGTATGAAGTTCTGTTCTTGCGTAGTCGGTAAAGCGTAGTACTGCGGATTTCCGTTGTAATACGCTTGTTTAGCGTATTTTACTAAATTTACTAATGATAAAGGTTTAGATATTTCAGGTATTTCTTCAATATGCGTACAGAGTTCATCAATACGCTTCAAGTTAGCTAATTTGGTAACGCCATTCTTTTGCTTTGTGTTAATGGTAATTTCTAAAGGCATAATACCTCCATAATTCTTCTCAAAGAAGGTAATGTCGTCAAAAAAAGCTGCCGATTTAGGCATATCTTCAATTAAGCTACCCGAAATTTTTATTTGATAAATACCTATGATGCTTGCTATAAGTAATGCAATAGCAGTACAGAAAACTGCTATACGATGGTGTTTTACAGTATTCTCAATGAATTTGATAAGTCCGCCCATCCAGTTACG
This sequence comes from Capnocytophaga sp. oral taxon 878, assembly GCF_002999135.1. NCBI lineage: Bacteria > Pseudomonadati > Bacteroidota > Flavobacteriia > Flavobacteriales > Flavobacteriaceae > Capnocytophaga > Capnocytophaga sp. oral taxon 878. The sequence goes on along the minus strand of NZ_CP027229.1, from coordinate 983,549 downwards.
CTTCAAGTGTCTTAGGTGTTTTTCCTGTGGTATGTGCATATAACTGTAGATGATAGGAATCACCAACAGTGAGATGAAGAAGATAGAAACCACATTTATAGAGGCTATCACCCCAAACTGTTTAAGTAAAGTGCTTTCTGTGAAGATAAAAGTAGCAAAACCAATAGCTGTAGTAAGGTTAGTAAGTAGGGTAACATTACCTACGTTGCGTATAACCCTAATCAGTGATTTAGCTTGATTTCCGTGCTTGTTAATTTCTTGTTGGTATTTATTGATTAGGAATACACAGTTCGGTATCCCAATTACAATCACCAAAGGAGGAATAAGCCCTGTAAGTATAGTAATTTCGTAACCAAAAAGTCCCAAAAAGCCAAATACCCACATTACCGCAATAGATACTACACCTATTGAGATAAACATAGCCCTAAAGGAACGGAAAAAGAAAAAGAAAATAGCCGAGGTAGAAAGTAAAGCTGCTAAGATGAATAACCCTATTTCATCCATTATATTTTGAGCACTTAGCGTACGAATATAAGGCATTCCAGAGGTATGGACTTTTAGTCCTGTTTCAGTTTCAAACTTATTAATTATAGGAATGAAATCATTCAGTATAAAATCCTTCCGAGCTTGTGTATTTACAATTTTTTTGTTCATATACACAGCTGTTTGCAAGGTGTGGTTTTGCTTGTTATAAATAAGTCCTTCGTAAAAAGGTAGTTTACCCGATAGTATTTGTTTAAGGCTATCAGCTTGAGCTTGATTTCTTACTTCTCCTTCAATAAATTTGTGGGTAATAAAGCGTTGCTCAGTAGTGTCTTTCACCAAAATAGGAAGGTTATTGATAGAGATAACTGCATCTATTTGTTTGTATTGCTTAAGTTCATCACTAAGTGCAATCCATTTATTTAGTATTTGAGGAGTGTATATTTTAGGGTCATCCAATGCCATTAAGATAAGGTTCCCTTCTTCACCAAATTTAGTAAGGAAGTGTTTGTATTCTATATTTACAGGATGGTCATCGGGCAGCATATTTGCTTCAGTGAAGGTAAAATGCACATTTTTCCATTGGGTAGCCAAGCCACCAGTAATAGCTACTATAAGTAGTAAAAAAGTAATTCGGTTTCTCAAAAGTAAGCCAGCAATTGTACCCCAAAAGTTAGCTTTTATCCATTTAAACATCTTCTGTATTCTTCTTTTTTGAATTAATGTTGCAAAAGTAGTAAATAATTACAAATTAACAATTAGGAATTAACAATTTTAACAAGAAATAGAAAGAGTTTTATACTTAGAAGTTATAAGTAATAGCAGTGTTTATATTACCAAGCGTTTTCTACAAAAATAATCGAAATCTATCGTAACTATCAATTTAGAAACTATACTTTTTATAGATTTTTTTGAAACAAAAACGACTTCCTTCATATAAATAATAGAAAATATAACAATTACACTTGTACAGTATTAGTATTTAAATTCAAAAACAGCTGTTATAAAATAGTTAATTGCTAATAACCAATTTGCTAATTTGCTAATTATTACTACCTTTGCGCCCTTAATAATTAAAAAATAAATCATTAATGAAAAAGATTTTTATCACTATTTCCTTGGCAATAAGCTCATTAATGGCTATAGCTCAGGATGCAACACCCAATCGGTACACCGCTCATAACAAAGGGAAGTTTTTCTTTTATTGGGGAGGGAACAGAGGTTACTACTCTAACTCTGATATCACTTTTACTGGTGATAATTACAACTTCACTATTAAGGATGTAGCTGCGATAGACCGTCCTAAAGGTTGGCATATCGACTATATCAACCCTTTGCGTATGACTATCCCACAAACTAACTGTCACGTAGGGTATTACATTTCTGACCATTATACTATTTCAGCTGGAGTAGACCACATGAAATATATTATGAAAAATAACCAAACAGTGAAAATGAATGGTTATATCAATAACTCAGGGACATCTCATGATGGTATTTACAATGATGTTGATAAAGTTCTTACTGAAGACTTCCTTACTTTTGAACATACCGATGGACTGAACTATGTAGTAGTTGAAGGAGCTCGCGTTGATGATGTTTCTCGTTTTTTAGGTATTCGTAATACCGATGTATTACAAGTAAATCTTACTGAAGGACTTGGTTTTGGAGTGCTCTATCCAAGATCTAACACTAAACTAATGAATAAAGAACGTTATGATGAGTTTCACATAGCAGGTATAGGAGTAAATGCAAAAGCAGGTTTACATCTCACTCTCTTCAAGTATTTTCTTATCATAGGTGAACTTAAAGGAGGGTACATCAATATGTATGATGTACGTACTACTTATGATATAGCCGATAAGGCCAAACATGATTTCTTCTTCTTTGAAACTGTATTAGGTATTGGTGGAACATTTAGGTTTTAATTCCAACTAATAAAATAAAAAAAGCTGACTGAGATTCATTTCTCAGTCAGCTTTTTTATTTACTTCTTTCCCTAATTAAGCGTAGAACAACTGTGTTAGCACCGAGTTGGCAAGAATAATTACAATACTTGTCCATACAAACGATACTGTACTAGCTTTTCCTACATCTAGTGCGCCCCCTTTCATATAATAACCATGATAAGAAGGTATAGTAGCTAAGAAAAATGCAAATACAGCTGTCTTAGTAAAAGCATATACCATACTATAAGGTTTAAAATCGTACTGAACTCCTTGTACAAACTCACTTGAGGTTGTATAACCACTCATAACAGCCGATGCCCACCCCCCTAATACACCTAAATACATTCCTAAGGCAATTAAAAAAGGCATTAGCATTAAGGCAACTATTTTTGGAAATACTAAGTAGTTCACCGAGTTTACCCCCATAATATCAAGAGCATCAATCTGTTCAGTTACACGCATAGTCCCTATGCTTGAGGTAATAAACGACCCTATTTTTCCCGCTAAAATAATAGCTGTAAAGGTAGGAGCAAACTCCAATACTATCGATTGGCGTGTAGCAAAACCTATCAGGTATTTAGGTATAAAAGGGTTATCAATATTCAAGGCCGTTTGTACAGCTACTACCCCCCCTACAAAAAAGGATATAAAAGCTACAATACCTATTGATCCAAAAATAAGGTCATCTATCTCACGCAAAATTAGGTCTTTGGTTATTGACCATCGTGTACGCTTACGAAAGATGTCATAAAGCATTATAAAATAGCCTCCTACGGCTGCAACGTGTTTCATAGGCTCAAAAAAGAGTTTAATTAGTGTTTAAAGTGGCGTACCCCAGTGAATACCATTCCCATTTGGTGTGCATCACAATAGTCAATGCTAGCTTGGTCTTTGATAGAGCCCCCTGGCTGTATTACCGAGCGGATACCTTCATTATGAGCAATCTCCACACAATCAGGGAAAGGGAAGAAAGCATCACTTGCCATAACAGCATCATTTAGGTCAAAGTGAAATTCTTTAGCCTTTTCAATAGCTTGTTTTAAAGCATCTACACGGCTAGTTTGTCCTGTGCCACTTGCTATAAGTTGCTTGTTTTTAGCCAATACAATAGTGTTTGATTTTGTGCTCTTACATATTTTAGAAGCAAAGAAAAGGTCTTCTAACGCTTCAGCCGATGGTCTTACCGATGTTACATATTGCACATCAGCAAGACTATCTGTTTTCAAGTCTTTTTCTTGTAACAGATAACCATTTAGGCATGAACGAACACTAACAGCTGGCATTTGGGCTTTCTTCTGTACTAAAATAATCCTATTTTTCTTCTGTTCTAGTATTTTTAAAGCCTCATCGCTGTATGAAGGTGCAATAATTACCTCAAAAAATAAAGGATGAATAGTTTCTGCTGTAGCCGAATCTATTTTAGTATTAGAAATAAGTATACCACCAAAAGCCGATACAGGATCTCCAGCAAGAGCATCTTTATATGCCTCAAGTATTGTTTTTCTAGTGGCTACTCCACAAGCATTGTTATGTTTCAGTATGGCAAAAGTAGGGTCATCATTAGCAAATTCAGCCATAAGGTTCACTGCTGCATCTACATCCAGTAAGTTGTTATATGATAGCTCTTTACCGTGTAATTTGTCAAAAAGAGCCTCAAAATCACCATAGAACTCGCCTTTCTGGTGAGGGTTTTCACCATAACGTAAAACTTGCCCATTACGCTCATTAATAGCCAATGAAGCAATAGATTCCGCTTGGTTAAAATAGTTAAAGATAGCTGTATCATAGTGTGATGATACTTGAAAAGCTTTAGCAGCAAAAGTACGGCGTTCTTCTACTGTACTACTACCGTGTTGTTCGTTTAAAATATGAAGTAGGTCAGCATACTGGTCTACTGATGCCACACAAAGCACATCTTTAAAGTTTTTAGCAGCTGCACGAATAAGAGAAATTCCTCCAATATCTATTTTTTCTATAATATCTTGCTCAGGAGCCCCACTAGCAACAGTTTTTTCAAAAGGATATAAATCCACAATCACAATATCTATTTGCGGAATACCGTATTGCTTCATTTCTGTTATATCCTGTGCATTGTCTTGGCGGTTCAAAATACCACCAAAAATCTTAGGGTGTAAGGTCTTTACTCTACCACCAAAAATAGAAGGATAGTCAGTAATCGTTTCTACCGGAATAACTTCCACTCCTAATTTTTTGATAAAATTCTCAGTACCACCAGTAGAGTAGATAGTGATACCCAAAGTTTTCATTCGGTGAATGATAGGTTCTAGTCCTGTTTTGTCAAAAACAGAAATTAAGGCTGATTTGGCTTGTTTTGAAGTACTCATTTCTTGAAATGATGATAATTTAAATTTTTCGGCAAAATTACGAATAAAAAGCAAAACTACAAAAAATAATGTAATTAGCTCATACAAAGAGGATTAATTTTTTGACAGGAAGATAAGAGAAGACAGAGTCTTAGATGTTTTAGATAGGTTTTTTCAAAATTAGGTTTCTAAATCGTTACCTACCATACTGAAAAATATTTTTTATTAATAGGTTATATTTCAGTGTTTTACACCTTTTTTCATATTGTACAGTAACTTGATAAAAAGTACTTTCGCAAATTAAAAAATTAGAGTATGAAAAAAGTAAAACGCTCAACCTTTAAGGTATTGTTTTGCCTTAAAAAGAATGCCCCAAAGAAGAACGGTAAGGTTGCTATTATGGGGCGTATTACCATTGACAATCAGGTAGCTCAGTTTAGTACCAAACTTGAAATCCTTCCACAGAAATGGGATTTGAAGTACGGAAGGGTAACAGGTAAAACAGAAGAAGCTACCCAACTTAATCGCAAGCTGGAAGAGATTCGCTCACGTATTATTACTCATTACAAGGAACTGATGAAGTACGAGGGAGTGGTTACTGCTCAGAAGCTAAAAGCTACTTTTCTAGGCATAGGAGTAATGGAAGATTCCTTGCTAAAAGTCTATGAGAATTTCAAAGAAGGCTTTGCCTTGATGGTAGAAAAAGGTGTTAGAAGTTACAGCACTCTTAACAAATATGAGAATGTATATACTCATTTGAGCGAGTTTATCCAGTATAAATACCGCAGAAGTGATATTTCTTTCAAAGAGCTTACAGAAGACTTTATCAACGATTTTGATTTCTATCTTAGAGTTAATAAAAGTCTTACTCACAACACAATATGGGTTTATATGATGCCCCTTTGTAAAATGGTAGAAATAGCCATAGACAAAGGAATTATCTATCGCAATCCTTTTAAGAATTATATAAGTTCTATGGAGGAGAAAGATAGAGGCTATTTGCTTAGAGAGGAAGTAGAAACTCTTTTACAATATCACCCTAAGAGTGCTTCTGCTGAATTAGTACGAGACCTATTTGTTTTTAGTTGCTTTACAGGCTTCTCTTATATTGATATCAAACAACTTAAAAGAAGCCACTTACAATCGTTCTTTGACGGCAACAAATGGCTTATCAAACGCCGTCAGAAATCTGATGTGCCCTGTAATGTACGTCTGTTGGATATAGCCGAGAAAATTATTGAAAAATATGAAGGTACGACTCGTACAGAGGCATTGTTTCCTACACCCTCCAACACTAATTGCAATCTCTTAATCAGAAAGATGATGAAAGATTGTAACATCATTCGTGAAAAACCCATTTCATTTCACTGGGCACGCCATACCTTTGGTACTCTGTTCTTAACAGAAGGGGTTCCCTTGGAAAGTGTTAGCAAGATGATGGGACATAAGAATATCAAAACTACCCAGATTTATGCTAAAATCACCAATGAGAAAATCAGCAAGGATATGGAAATTGCTGCCGAACGATTAAAGAATTTAAAGATAGGATAGCTTCTCAGTGTCTTTTAAAAATTAGAAATCCATTGATAATATTTCAAAAAGAGATGTGTCAATGGATTTTTTTGTTGCCTTACAAAAAGCTATCTCACAAAGATAAGAGTGTTATTAAGACTTACCTATTTTCCCTGTTTTAAACACTTAAGGCACGTAATGGCGGTTCGTTGTTCGAGTGCAAAGGTATTTCTGTGTTCTTAACGCTTCTTGCAAGGTCAAGCCCGATGGGTTTTCAAAAAATCTCCAGCCCTTGTCCGTTGTCCTGCGGGTAGTATTTTTTTTGAAAAACCTTGTAGAAGCTAAACACAGACCTTTTATGGCACTCGAAACGAAACCAGCTCATTCCGACCTTTAAGCGAATAAAAAAAATGTCAAATATGAGAAAAATGCCGCTTCTTACAGATTGTTTTTTGAAACGAATACCGCTTTTCCTCCCATTGTCGAATAAAAATTTCAAACTATGTAGCTACCTAATTACGTTTTTACCTTCGTACATACTTGCTTGCTTTGATGCGTGAATGCAAAGTAATGTACAAATATACATATAGCTTTACATAGAATTGTAAATAACTCTGTAAGTAAGTGATTAAATATATTGCTAATATGCCCTAAATCACTTTATGAGCTTGTAGTATTTATCTTCTTTTCTTATGGTTAATTAAAATTTGACCTTTAGGGAGAATCTTCTGTTCACCGGAACAGAGCAAGTTGTGTTTTGAGGCACGCATTAGGCGTGTAGGCACCTCAAAACCACTTGCCCTTGCAGGGAGCTTAAAACACACTCCGAAGTCGTGGTTTTTTACTTTTATATTTTTATTGTATTTCTAATGTAATAAAATTTTAATAATATATCCGATACATTACCAATTCTAATCACTATCTTTTTCAGCATTTACTAAGGTTGCGTTGATAAAGAATGCTCCTTTGGTAGCAATAGTCTGTTCGGGGGCTATAGGTTTTACAGGGGCAATGGCAGTATACCCACTTTCGGAAGCTCCTTTTACTACCTCCACTTTCTCAAAAGAGGTTTCTTTATCCGAAGTTTGGGTTACCAGAAAAATGTAGGATTTACCAGCATCCTCTACGATAGCCTCGTTAGGTACAGCAGGGGTCGTTTGTTTGTCAAGACTGATAACCCCTGTTACATTCATTCCATTGATGAGCCCTTGTTTGTCACCCTCTACGTGGCAATGTACAATGATACTTTTGCTTTCGTTTTCAAACGAAGCCGCAATGTTATACACTTGGGCATCATATTCGCGAGAGGTGTTATTGGTAGGGTTGAAGTGCACTTGTTGTCCTACCTTAATGTAAGGCAAGTCTCGCTCATACACTTGCAAGTGCAGGTGCAGCGAACTGTTGTCGATGATTTCCACAATAGGGGTGGAGGCATCTACATAAGCCCCTTTGTTAGTATATACCGCACTGATATTCCCACTAATAGGAGCCACTATCGCCAAAGTAGATTGCATTCCCTTATCGGTGAGTGTTTGAGGGTTTAAGCCCATTAGGCGTATTTGTTCTTCAAGTGAAGCTTTTTCGGTACGGAGGGTGCGTAGCTGAGTAGTAGCGGCTTGTAGGTTCTTACCAGTACCAGCATTACCTTCATAGAGGGTTTGCTGACGGTCAAGTTCTTGTTTAGCAAGTTCTATCTGACTATTAACGGTGAGCAAGCGCTGTTGTTGTTGCAAGAATTCTGGGTTAGAAACAGTAGCGATTACTTGCCCTTTTTGCACATAACTGCCTATCTCTACCTTTACGCTCTTGATAATCCCCGCATATACAGTCGATACCTTCGCCTGATGGTCGGCAGGCACGCTCAGTATTCCATTGGCTTTGAGGGTAGCGGCAAGAGCTTTTTCTTCTATATGTCCCAAACGAATATCTACAGTTTGGATTTGAGCTTGGGTAAGGGTGGTGAGGTTGCCTCCTTCTTCGTGGTGTTCTTCGCGCTCTTCGAGCTTTTGATTATTGGTAGTTGTAGGAGTGCCATTGCAGGCTGATAGACTAATTCCTATAAGGATAAAAGCGATTTTTATACTATATTTTTTCATTTGTTTTACTGGTTTAAAAGGGATTGTATTTCTATTACTTTTTGATTAAGCGCCTCGATACTCTCAAGGTATGCTAAGCGGGTATCTACGGCTGTCTGTAGGGTGTAAAGGTACTCCACATAGCTTATTTCACCTGCGCTATACCCTAACTGATTGGCTCGGATAATGCGCTCGGCTTCGGGTAGAGCTTCTTGTTTGTAAAACTGATATTTTTGCAAATTCAGTTGGTATTCCTCTTGCAGATTTATCCATTGAGTTTTAAGCTGTTTTTCTGTTTGTTGGGCTTCTTCTATAGCTGCTTCTTTCTGATATTTATAAGCTTTCACCTTGGCACGGGTAGCGGTAAAAATAGGAACTGAAAGCCCTATGGTGGCAAAGTGAAAACGTTTACTTCTATCAGTATAGGTCTCTACCCCTCCAATGGTTTGCATTCCTATAAGAGACTGATTGGTATAGCCCAATGTAAGGTCGGGCAGGGCTTGGGCACGCTCTAGACGTTTGTTGTGCTCAGCTATGTTTGCTTCTTGATAGCTGAGTTGTACCAAAGGGTGCTGAGAGAGTTGTACATCCGAAGGCTCACTGAGTAACAAAGGCTCATACACGGGCGACTTGGTAATGGTAAATGCTTCTTCTGTTTGCATTAACGTACGCAAGTTGCGATAGGTAGCTTGTTGTATAGTTTTGTTCTGTTGAAGTAACAAACTTATTTCTCCTTTCTTCACTTGGGCAGTGTTAATATCTATCTTCTTGGTATCCCCTGCTTTATAGCGTACTTCAGCAATGCGAATAAAATTATTGTAGAGACTATCAAGCTGCAAGAGCTGTTCCTCTTTAAAAGTCAAATATTGCAATTGCTGATATGCGTTGCGCACTTGCCGCTTCAGTTCATTCTGCTGAAGGGCTAATTGCCCTTGTTGTAATTGTGTCTCTGCTTGATAGAGCTTTTTGCGAGCAGCAAATACTGTAGGCAAAGGAATAGATTGTGATACACCTACTGAAAGGTCTTTTTCAGCACTGCTGTACTGCCCGTATTGCCCTGTAAAGTCTGTTTTAGCCAATTCAAAAGAGGTTCGCTCTTTAGCACTTGCTCCTTGTAGCTTGAGTTGTGCTGCCTTAATCACTCCATTGTTCTTAAGGGCTATTTGCTCTATTTCTTGTAGCGAGTAAGACTGCTGAGCGTGTAGCGCTATAGGACTGATAAGCAATAGGACTATCGTGAGTACTTTAGCTGAAGGACGGCGCCAAGAAAAGGTACTATTGAAAGCGATGTAAAGCAACGGAAGCACGAAGAGGGTGAGGAAGGTAGCCGATACTAACCCCCCAATAACCACTGTAGCTAAGGGGCGTTGTACTTCTGCTCCTGCTCCTTGACTGAGTGCCATAGGTAGGAAACCTAAGCTCGCCACCATAGCCGTCATTAGCACAGGGCGTAAACGCATTTCGGTACCCGTAATCACGCGATGCAAAAGGTTGGTCATTCCTTCTTTTTTCAGCTGGTTGAAAGTGCCAATAAGCACTATACCGTTGAGCACTGCTACCCCAAAGAGCGCGATAAAACCAATACCCGCACTAATACTAAAAGGCATTCCCCGAAGAAGCAAGGCAAATACGCCCCCAATGGCACTCATCGGGATAGCGCTAAAGATGAGCAATGATTGTTTTATAGAGTGGAAAGCAAGGTATAACAAGAAAAATATTAAAAGTAGGGCTACAGGCACGGCTATGAGCAGTCGGTCGGTGGCTTGTTGTAGGTTCTCAAACTGACCGCCATAGGTAAAGTAATAGCCCGTAGGGAGCTTTACGCCCTTTAATTTTTGTTCTATATCACTCACCACACTCTGCACATCGCGCCCTTGCACGTTGAAGCCAATGACGATACGGCGCTTGCCTGCTTCACGGCTTACTTGTGCGGGGCCTAATTCATATTTGATAGTGGCCAATTGGCTCATCGGCACCTGCCCATTTTCGGTAGCTACCATCATATGCTGTACATCGTCAATTCCGGTACGATGGAGGCTATCGAGGCGCACCACAAGGTCGAACCTTCGTTCGTTCTCGAAGACAACCCCAGCCTTCTTACCAGCAAAGGCGGTACTGAGTACCTCATTGACCTCTTGCACCGAAAGTCCGTAGTTGGCCAAGCGTACCCGATCGTAAGTAACATTGATTTGCGGAAGTCCGCTTACTTTTTCGACCTGTGGGGCGGTAGCACCTTCTGTTTTCTGGATAAGTTGGCTTACTCTTTGGGCGTAGTGGGCGAGGGTATCCATGTTTTCTCCAAAGATTTTTATCGTTACATCCTGTCTGACACCTGTCATCAATTCGTTGAAATGCATTTGTATAGGCTGGCTTTTCTCAAAGAAAACCCCAGGAATATCCTTGAGCCGCTCAATGATGGCATCTCCTAATTCCTCATAGGAGCGACCACTTTTCCATTGGTCTTGGCTCTTGAGTACGATCACAATATCGGAGGCTTCCAGCGGCATAGGGTCGGTAGGTATTTCGGCAGAACCTGTTTTGCCTATCACCATTTTCACCTCGTCGAACTCACGAATCAGGCGAGAGGCCTGCATGGAAGTCTCCAAGCTCTGCTTCAGGGAAGTGCCCGGTGGCAGAATACATTCAAAAACAAAATCGCCTTCTTGTAGTTGTGGAATAAACTCACCTCCCATACGGCTGAAAATGCCTACCGCAAGAACGAACAGTACCACGGTACTGCCTATTATCCATCCCCTAAGGCGGATAGAACGGACAAAGAGCGGTTGGTAGTGACGGTAGAGCCAGCTTATCATTCGCTCGGCAAAACTGCGCTTGTCACTTACTGTTTTAGGTAGGAGCAAAGCGCTCATGGCAGGGATATAAGTCAGGGAAAGGATCAGGGCACCCAAAATAGCAAAGACGACGGTTTGTGCCATAGGGCGGAACATCTTGCCCTCTACTCCTACCAAGGTAAGAATGGGAATATACACCATCAGGATGATAATCTCTCCGAAGGCGGCACTACTGCGTATTTTGGAAGCGGAATGGAATACCTCCTCATCCATTTGTGTTTGGGTAAGTCGTTGGTGGTTCTTTCGGATCGCCAAGTGGTGCATCACTGCTTCTACCACGATAACCGATCCATCTACGATAATTCCGAAATCTATCGCTCCCAAGCTCATCAGGTTGGCACTTACTCCAAAGAGGTTCATCATTCCTAAGGCAAAGAGCAAGGAGAGCGGAATGGCTGTGGCAACAATCAGTCCGGCACGCAGGTTCCCTAAGAAAAGTACTAAGATGAAGATGACAATCAGCGCCCCCTCTAAGAGGTTTTTCTCTACTGTATGGATGGCGCGTTGTACCAAGTCCGTGCGGTCTAAGAATGGCTCTATCACTACATCTTCAGGTAGGGATTGCTGTATGGTGGGCAGTTTTTCTTTGATACGACTGACTACCTCGTGGCTGTTTTCGCCCTTGAGCATCATCACTACCCCACCTACGGCATCCACCTCGCCATTATAGCTAAGGGCACCATAGCGGAGGGCACTGCCCAAGCGTACCTCGGCTACATGCTTGATAAAGAGGGGAGGGGTGTGCTTGCCTACGGCTATATTGCCTATGTCTTCAAGGGAGCGAGCCATGCCTATTCCTCGGATAAAGTAGGCATTGGGGCGCTTGTCGATATAGGCACCTCCTGTATTTTGGTTGTTCTGCTCCAAAGCAGTGAAAATATCACTGACACTCACCCCCATGGCACGGAGGCGATCGGGGTCTATAACCACCTCATACTGTTTGAGTTCGCCTCCAAAGCTGTTGATTTCGGCTATTCCTTTGGTACCATAGAGTTGGCGAGCCACGATCCAGTCCTGCATGGTGCGGAGGTCTTTGGCGGAATATTTGTTTTTGCTCTGTTCCGTAGGGCGAATGATATACTGATATACCTCCCCCAGTCCGGTACTCACGGGTGAGAGTTCGGGCGAGCCTATGCCTTGAGGGATTTGCTCCTGTGCCTCCTTGAGCTTTTCATTGACTAGCTGGCGGGCAAAGTAGATGTCCATATCCTCGCTAAAGACGGCTGTGATGACCGAGAGACCAAAGCGGGAAATACTGCGTGTTTCCTCCAGCCCAGGAATATTGGCGATGGCTTGCTCAATAGGAAAAGTAACCAGTTGCTCTACCTCTTGTGAGGCCAAAGTAGGGGTAGAGGTGATGATTTGTACTTGGTTGTTAGTAATATCTGGAACGGCATCAATGGGGAGCCTTGTAGCACTCCATACGCCCCAAAAAATAAGCATAAGGGTCATGAATCCTACAAATAGCTTATTTTTGATGCTAAATAGTATGATTTTGTCTAACATTTCTAATAAGAATTAATGATTAGTTAATGACTAATGATGGGTGAGATGACTAATGAACAATCACTTGAGATGAAGAAAGAAAAGACTATATCTTGGGAGGAGTCCAGATATTCCCATAGCAGTTCGAAGACCATACGGTCAGGGGATAGCTATAGGAGGGAATGGTTGCGGTGGCTTGAGCAATGGTTAAGGCCTCATAAGTAGTGGGCGTGCTGATTACCATTTGGCAGCAAGTGCAAATGCAGAAAGATGAACAGCTATCCAAATGAAAATGAGAGTGTTCCCCAGTTGGGGCTGTTACAAATTCATAAGAAGCTGAAGACTCCTCACCTTCAAGCATATCCGTACAAGGCAGCCCAGTGAGTGCCAACAGATATAAGCTAAGTATGAAGGTGAAAAATCTCATATTGGGAGCAAAGATACATTTTTTTTCAATCTGACAAAATTTTTTGATTTTGTCGCATTCTACTACATAATTAAAAATAACACATCTGACACATTACCAGCTCCACGCAGACGTGCGTTGCTGCACGTCTGCGGGTGCAAAGGTAAATTTTTTTGGTTATATTGTCAAGATGTTGTACCTTTTCACCTAGAAGTTACTGAGAAAATAGGTATAATCAAATGAAATAAGAGCTATTACTAAATCATTACCTAATCTTCTTGTAATTCCTGTATCTTCTTTATTTAAAATAGATTATAAAAGTAGTTTCAATTTTGGGGCAAAAGTACAAATAAAAAATTAATTAGCAAGTTTTTTTACTTCTCACCACTATTACTATTTTTCTTCCTGTCTAATCCTTGTCTTCTAATCTCAACCCTCCAAACAGAAAATTTTTCTGTTAAAGCTATCTTGGAGCTACCTTAGAGCTACCTTGGAGGAACCTTAGAGCTTAAGTAAAGAATCTCTGAACTCTCAATTTCTGCTAAATAAACAAAAAGCAGAAAAAAATCTATTTTCACAATAAAAAACAGAAAAATGTGTAATTTCCTTTTTTCTTATCTTTAACCTAATAACCAATCTCTAAAAATAAATGTTAATAGTTACTTGTTAATTGCAAAAAAGTTTGTACTTTTGCCAAAAATTTGTTGAAGATGGTTCAAACCAAATATATATTTGTTACAGGAGGTGTAACTTCCTCTCTCGGCAAAGGCATCATAGCTGCCTCATTAGCCAAGCTCTTACAAGCACGCGGCTATAGGGTTACTATTCAAAAATTCGACCCTTATATTAATGTAGATCCAGGCACCCTTAACCCTTATGAACATGGCGAATGCTATGTAACTGAAGATGGAGCCGAAACTGATCTTGATTTAGGACATTATGAGCGCTTCCTCAACGTACCTACATCTCAGGCTAATAATGTTACCACTGGGCGTATTTATCAAAGTGTGATTGAAAAAGAACGCCGTGGTGAGTTCCTAGGCAAAACAGTACAGGTAATTCCTCATATTACCAACGAAATAAAAGAACGTATACAGCTGTTAGGTAACACCGGTGATTATGATATTGTCATTACTGAAATAGGTGGTACCGTAGGCGATATTGAGTCTCTCCCATATATTGAATCTGTCAGACAGTTATTGTGGGATTTAGGTGAACATAATGCGATTGTAATACACCTCACTCTTGTACCTTACTTAGCAGCAGCAGGCGAACTGAAAACTAAACCTACCCAGCACAGTGTTAAAACCCTAATGGAAAGCGGTATACAAGCCGATATATTAGTGTGCCGTACCGAACATGAACTTTCAGACGATCTTCGCTATAAATTAGCCCTCTTCTGCAATGTTAAACGTGAGGCTGTTATCCAATCCATCGATGTATCTACCATTTATGACGTCCCTAATGTAATGCTTCTTGAGGGACTTGATAAAGTAGCCCTCAAAAAGTTAGATCTCCCCTATAAAAACGAACCCGACCTCACTCAGTGGAATGCCTTCTTACAACGATACAAAAATCCTAAACATCGCATCAAAATAGGCTTAGTAGGTAAGTATGTTGAGTTGCAAGACTCTTATAAGTCTATATTAGAAGCTTTTATACATGCAGGTGCTGCTAATGAGGTGCGTGTAGATGTTGAAAGTATCCACTCAGAACATATCAATGAAGAAAATATAGAAGCTAAATTAGCTCACTTAGATGCCATATTAGTAGCACCTGGTTTTGGTGGTCGCGGTATCGAAGGAAAAATTAAAGCTATTGAGTATGTACGCAAACACAATATTCCTTTCTTAGGTATTTGTTTAGGTATGCAAATGGCAGTTATTGAGTTTGCACGCCATCTAGCAGGTATGCAAGGAGCTAATTCTACCGAAATGGAACCCAATACTCCTTACCCCGTAATCAACCTGATGGAAAGTCAAAAAGAAGTTACCCAAAAAGGAGGAACTATGCGCTTAGGAGCTTGGGACTGTGAGCTTATGAAAGGTAGTAAAATATTTGACGCTTATGGTAAAACTCATATTTCTGAACGCCACCGTCATCGTTATGAGTTCAATAATGAGTATAAAGAACAGTTAGAACAAGCAGGCTTGCAATGCACAGGTATCAACCCCGATACAGGTTTAGTTGAAGTAGTCGAACTCCCTAACCATCCTTGGTTTGTAGGTGTACAATATCACCCCGAATATAAAAGTACCGTTGCCAACCCTCACCCTTTATTTGTAGCTTTTGTCAAAGCAGCCTTACAAAATAAATTAAAAAAGAACTAAAATCTTATAAATAAACATAGGTTTAAAAAACAGAATTATAATTAATTATATGGAAGAAAAGAAATTTGATGCTAAAACAATTATAGGCTTTGTACTTATATTCTTTTTACTATTATGGGTAATGGAGAACAATAAGCCCTCTCAGGAAGAATTAGCTAAACGCAAAGCCGCCCAAGAACAAGCTGAAGCTCAAGCCAAACAACAACAAAATACAGCTACTACAGCTCAAGCATTCCAACAAATACCTACCGATTCAGTAGCATTAGCTCAATATAAAGCTACTTTAGGCGCATTTGCTTATTCAGCATCATTGCCATCAGCTAAAGATGAGCTTACAATAATTGAGAACAAAGATGTTAAAATTACTATTAGTAATAAAGGAGGAGAACTGAAAGAAGTATTGCTAAAACATTTCCAAACCTATGATACTTTACCCGTATACCTTGTAAAAGATAGTAATGCACTCTTTGGTATTGATTTTACAACTGCACAAGGACAAAAATTGAATACACGTAACTTGTTCTTTCAGCCCGAATTGAAAAATGAAGGAGGTAAACAAGTAGTGTCAATGAAGCTTAAGACTTCCGAAAATGTCTACTTAGAATATCTTTATACCCTTCCTGCCGAAGGTTATATGCTTGATATGGCAATACGTAGTCAGGGACTTTCTGGCGTACTCAATACCAATCAACCTCTTACAATCGATTGGGGTGTAAAAGCACGCCGTATGGAAAAAAGCGTTACTTATGAAAACCGCTATACTCAAGCCTCTATACTATTTGGAGATGATAAAGTACAACGCCTAAGTCAAGGTGGTAATGATGGAGGCAAAGAAGAGCAAGTGCGCTGGGTAGCTTATAAGCAACATCTTTTCTCCTCTATACTTATTAATGATGCTCCTTTTGAAAAAGGCGACTTCTTGTCCTACAATATCGCTACCAATGAGGGTAAAGACGTTAAATTCACTAAAAATATTAAGTCTACTTTCCCTCTTAAAACCAAAGGAGGAGAATTAAGTGAGTCCTTGCACTTCTATTTTGGTCCAAGTGATTACAATATTCTAAAGCAGTATGATGATAAATATCAGCTTACCGAATCTATTCCACTCGGTTGGGGTATTTTTGGCTGGCTTAATAAGTGGTTATTCATACCATTGTACAACTTCTTAGCACAATATTTTTCAGTAGGATTGGTAATTATCTTAATGACTATTATAGTACGTTTACTCTTATCACCTATTGTATATAAGTCATATCTATCACAGGCTAAAATGAAAGTATTGCGCCCAGAAATTGAAGAAATCAATAAGAAATATGAAGAGCCTATGAAACGTCAGCAAGAAACTATGGCATTATACAGCAAAGCGGGGGTAAACCCTTTAAGTGGCTGTATACCTGCTTTGTTACAGCTGCCTGTATTCTTGGCATTGTTCAACTTCTTTCCAGCCGAGTTTGGATTAAGACAGAAGAGCTTCCTTTGGGCAGATGACCTTTCATCTTATGATGCAGTCCTACAGTTGCCTTTCTCTATTCCTTTCTATGGTAGCCATGTAAGTTTGTTCCCATTCTTAGCTTCAGTAGCTATTCTCATCTATTCATTGATGACAATGGCACAAACTGTACAGCCTCAACAGCCTGGTATGCCTAGTATGAAGTTCCTCATTTACTTATCTCCCGTGATGATGTTGTTCTTCTTTAATAACTATGCCAGTGGACTTAGTTTGTATTACTTTATATCAAACTTGCTTACCATATTTATTATGTTAGCTATTAAGTATTGGATTATTGATGAAAAGAAGATACATGCACAAATACAAGAAAATAAGAAAAAACCGAAAAAAGAAAGTAAGTTCCAAGCCAAAATGCGTGAAATGATGGAGCAAGCTGAAGCTCAACGTAAAATGCAACAATCTCAGCAAAGGAAAAAATAAAAAAAAACTTAAAATTATTTTTGTGTAATTCATAAAAGTTGTTTACCTTTGCCCTGTTAAAAAAATAATAAAAAATCATTTATCAAACAAAAATGAGAACAGATATTAAAAAAGAAGTTTCATCGATTGCTCATCACCCTGCTGGGGCTGTTGAAGAAACTCGTTTTGAGAAAATAGATAATCTTGTTTTCTCAAATTCCGTAACCGCTTCTGTTAGTGTCGCTCATGAAATTGCTAATCTTATCAGAAGAAAACAATCAGAGGGTAAAACTTGTGTGTTGGGCTTAGCCACAGGTTCTTCACCAGTTAAAGTGTATGATGAGTTAGTACGTATGCACAAAGAAGAAGGTCTTAGCTTTAAAAATGTTATTACCTTTAACTTAGATGAGTACTACCCAATGGAAAAGCAAGATTTGCAAAGCTATTGGTACTTTATGCACGAGCATTTGTTCAACCATATTGATATTCCAAAAGAAAATATCAATATACCTAACGGAACAGTGTCTCATGATGAACTTGATGCTTACTGCGCTTCTTATGACAAGAAAATTGAAGAATGCGGAGGTATTGATTTCCAACTTTTAGGTATTGGTAGGACAGGACACATAGGTTTTAATGAGCCAGGTTCTAACCGAAACTCAGGTACACGTAACATTACCCTTGATCATATCACTCGTTCCGATGCAGCTGAAGCATTTCATGGAATCGACAATGTACCTCGCCAAGCTATTACTATGGGTATCCGTACTGTAATGAAAGCACGTCGTATTGTATTGCTTGCTTGGGGTAGTAGCAAAGCTTCAATTGTTGCTAAAGCTGTTGAAGGTGAGGTAACTTCCGAAGTACCTTCAAGTTATTTACAATTACACGAAAATACTACTTTTGTATTAGATGAAGAAGCTTCTGCTCTCCTAACCCGCATTAATACCCCTTGGTTGGTGAAAGATGTGAAATGGAATGAAGACCTTAAAGCTAAAGCTATCGTATGGCTATGTGAGCACCTTGGCAAAACTATTCTTAAACTTACCGATTCTGATTATAATGAAAATGGTATGTCTAAACTCCTTGCCGAATCAGGTCCTGCTTATGATTTGAATATTGCAATGTTTAACCGTTTGCAACACACCATTACTGGCTGGCCAGGAGGTAAACCTAATGCTGATGATACTAATCGTCCAGAGCGCGAGAAACCTCATAAAAAACGTATTATTATCTTTAGTCCACACCCTGATGATGATGTAATCTCAATGGGAGGTACTTTTGATCGTCTAGTATCACAAGGTCATGAAGTACATATTGCTTACCAAACTTCAGGTAACTTTGCTGTATCCGATCACGAAGCGCTCAAGTTTGCAGAAGTATTCAAAGATATAGTAAAAGAAAATAAAGCTGAGGTAGCAGTACTTGATGAAATAATTAGCAATATTACTAATAAAAAATCAAATGAAATTGATAGCTTATTAGTACGCCAATTAAAAGGCAATATTCGTCGCCATGAATCATTGGCAGCTACTCGTTATGAAGGCGTGCCTGATAATCGTGTACACTTCCTTAACTTACCTTTTTATGAAACAGGTGGCGTGAAAAAGAATCCTATAGGTGAAGCTGATATCAAAATTATTATGGATTTGATTGAAGAGGTAAAACCACATCAAATTTATGCTGCAGGTGACCTAGCCGACCCTCATGGTACTCACAAAGTATGCTTGGATGCTATCTTTGCTGCTGTGAAAAACTTGAAAGAAAAGGATTATATGAAAGACTGCTGGTTGTGGTTATATCGTGGTGCTTGGCACGAATGGGATATTCATGAAATTGAAATGGCAGTTCCTATGAGTCCAGCACAAGTACTTAAAAAACGTCAAGCTATCTTCTTCCACCAATCACAAAAAGACGGTGCAATGTTCCAGGGTGATGACTTGCGTGAGTTCTGGCAACGTGCTGAAGCTCGCAATAGCGAAACAGCACGCCGTTATCGCAATTTAGGTTTGGCAGACTATGCTGCTATTGAGGCATTCAAAAGATACTTCTTTTAGTCTCTCAACTCTTTGAAAGAGGATAATAATAAAAGTTCTAAGCCAATCAGCTTAGAACTTTTTTTGCTAGTTTAAAAAAATATTTGTACTTTTGCAATCTAAAAAAAAAGGTAATGTTTCACAAAGAAGGATTTAAAATTATTCTCATTACGCTATTTGTGGTAATAGGTATATCGCTTATAGCTCATTATTTTATTGATATAGTATGGCTTAAAAAAGCTATACAACTACTATCTATTGTGTTTCTAATAGCTGTTTTGCAGTTCTTTAGGAACCCTAAACGTAAAACTCCTAAAAATGACCATCACATTATTGCTCCTGTTGATGGTAAGGTAGTAGTGATAGAGGAAGTGTTTGAAAAAGAATATTTTAATGATAAATGCTTACAGATATCTATCTTTATGTCTCCTTTAAATGTACACGTTACACGTTATGCTTTAGGAGGTAAGGTTGTATATAGTCAGTACCATCCTGGTAAGTATTTAGTAGCATGGCATCCCAAAGCCTCAGAAGAAAATGAGCGTACTACAATAGTTGTAGATAACCCAGTTTTTGGCAAGGTATTGTATAGGCAAATAGCAGGAGCATTAGCAAAACGTATTGTGAATTACGCTAAAGTAGGAGATACAGCAATACAAGGTGAAGATGCAGGTTTTATAAAATTTGGCTCACGTGTAGATGTTTACTTACCTTTAGGAACAAAAGTAAATGTACAGCTCAACCAGATAGTAAAAGGAGGTATTGATGTAATTGCTGAAAAGTAAAAGAAATGCGAAAAATTCTATTACTGATAGCTTTAAGTATAAGTGGGTATGTAACAGCACAAATAGATAGTTTAAGACATATTCCTATAGATACTTTAGCTCTAATGTACACTAAGGATACACTAACAATAGTAGCTGTAGGAGATGTAATGATAGGTTCAGGGTTTCCTGAAGGTTATTTGCCTAAAGATGATGCTGTTGATAGTTTTAAATATGTAAAGCCTTATCTAAAAGGTGATATAGTATTTGGTAATTTAGAAGGAGCAATATTAGATAGTGGTAGTTCTGATAAATGTAAAAAAGCTGCAGAAGGTACTTGTTATGCTTTTCGTATGCCCAATCGTTATGGGAAAATTATCAAAGATGCAGGCTTTAACTTAATGAGTACAGCCAATAATCATGCTAATGATTTTGGAGAAAAAGGACGAAAAAATACTGCTAAAATATTAGATGAAGTAGGTATTTATCACGCAGGACCTATAGAAAACAAATCAGTTATCTTTGAAAAAGATGGTATAAAGTATGGCTTTTGTGCTTTTTCACCTAATAGTAATATGCTATCAGTAAACAATATAGAACAAGCAACTGATTTAGTAAAGGAGTTGCGCCCTCAGGTAGATATACTTATTGTTTCATTTCACGGAGGGGCAGAGGGTTCTAAAAATACACGTGTACCTAGGGCTAATGAGTTCTTTTATGGAGAGAACAGAGGTAATGTGTATGAATTTGCACACTCAGTAATAGATGCAGGTGCTGATATTGTATTAGGTCATGGTCCTCATGTAACACGTGCAGTAGAATTATATAATGGGAAATTTATAACTTATAGTATGGGTAATTTCAATACTTATGGTAGGTTTAACCTACAAGGAGCAAATGGAATAGCCCCTTTGTTTGATATTAAAATAGACCGAAAAGGTAACTTTTTGTATGCAAATGTCATTTCGGTAAAACAAACAAAAGCTAATGGCTTAGAACTTGATACTAATTGTAAGGTATTTAGTGAGATAAAATATCTTACAGAGTTAGATTTTCCTGAAACACCTTTACTTTTTGAAGATAATCAAATAAAAATTAAGGAGTAAAGTAATAAAGTATAATAGATTAAAATTATCATTAAACATTAAATTTAAATATAGAGCAAATGGGAAGAGCATTTGAATTTAGAAAAGCCCGTAAATTTAAACGTTGGGCTGCAATGGCAAAAACATTTACCCGTATAGGGAAAGATATCGTAATGGCAGTGAAAGAAGGAGGACCTCACCCTGAAAGTAATTCTCGCCTACGTGCTGTAATACAGAACGCCAAAGCTGCCAATATGCCCAAAGAAAATATTGAGCGCGCAATTAAAAAAGCAAGTGAAAAGGATACAGCTAACTATAAGGAAGTACTTTTTGAAGGATACGCCCCTCATGGTATAGCACTACTTATTGAAACAGCTACCGATAATAATAATCGTACAGTAGCCAATATTCGCAGTTATTTTAACAAATGTAATGGTACTTTAGGTACTTCAGGCTCAGTAGAATTTATGTTTGACCATACTTGTAACTTTCGTATCAATGCTAATGGTATTGACCCAGAGGAGTTAGAGCTTGAAATGATAGATTTTGGAGCTGAGGAAGTGTTTGTAGATGAAGATGGTATCCTTATCTATGCACCTTTTGAAAGCTTTGGTGCAATACAAAAAGAATTAGAAGGTCGTGGTATAGAAATTTTATCATCAGGATTTGAACGTATTCCGCAAGTAACTAAAGAGCTAACTCCTGAAGAACAAGCTGATGTAGAAAAGCTTCTTGAGAAAATAGAAGAGGACGATGACGTCCAGAATGTTTATCATACTATGAAAGAAACGGAATAATGAATACCCTTATTATTGATCCTTATTTCACCCTTATAGCAGCTACTATAGTACTACTTGTAGGGCGGCTTTTAGTACATAAAGTGAAGTTTTTAAAAGACTTCAATATACCTGAACCCGTTGCTGGCGGCTTGCTGGCAGCGGTTTTTATGTGCCTTTTATATGCCTATAATAAAACTTCATTAGAGTTTGATAAAGGCTTACGTGATGCTTTTATGCTTTTCTTCTTTTCATCTATAGGTTTAAGTGCCGACTTTTCTAGACTAAAAGCAGGAGGTAAAGGACTTGTTATTTTTTTAGGAGTAGTAGCCTTATTTATTATAGTACAGAATACCGTAGGTATAGGATTAGCTACTGCTTTAGGTGAAAATCCTATTGTAGGGCTTATAACAGGTTCTATAACACTTACTGGTGGGCACGGAACTGCTGGTGCTTGGGGTAAAATATTAGAAGGGCAAAAGTATGCTATTAAAGGGGCTACTGATATAGGTATGGCTTCAGCTACTTTTGGACTTATACTTGGTGGCCTTATAGGTGGCCCTGTAGCGCGTAAGCTGGTAAACAAGTTGGGCAGGAAACCTGTTGTTGAACCCCAACAAGCAGATAATGCTGGTGATACTACTGTTCAAATATTTGAAAAAGCTGATAAGCAACGCCTTATTACA
This sequence comes from Capnocytophaga sp. oral taxon 878, assembly GCF_002999135.1. Lineage (NCBI taxonomy): Bacteria > Pseudomonadati > Bacteroidota > Flavobacteriia > Flavobacteriales > Flavobacteriaceae > Capnocytophaga > Capnocytophaga sp. oral taxon 878. The sequence goes on along the minus strand of NZ_CP027229.1, from coordinate 960,877 downwards.
GCTAAATCGGCAATAGAAACAATGGCTTTATTTGCTGCTTGTCTTTCTTTTTCGGCTATAATGACTTCTCCACAAGTTACGGCTTACTTGCCTGAAAAATTTACAATACCTCAGTTTGTATGGGCACTATTCTTCGGTGTTTTGTTACGTAATATTCTTACTAAGGGCTTTAGCGTAAATGTGTTTGATCGTGCTATTGATGTGTTTGGTAATGCCTCATTGAATTTGTTTTTGGGGATTGCCCTCTTAAATCTTAAATTGTGGGATTTACTAAATTTAGCTCTCCCAATGCTTATTATTTTGGCAGCACAAACTTTTGTAATGTGTACTTATGCTTATTTTGTTACTTTCCGTTTGATGGGTAGTAATTATGATGCGGCTGTACTATCTGCTGGACATTGTGGTTTTGGTATGGGAGCTACCCCTACAGCTATAGCCAATATGCAGTCGGTTACGGAGCGTTTTGGACCTTCGCATAAAGCCTTTTTGATTGTACCAATGGTAGGGGCTTTCTTTATAGATTTTATTAATGCCTTTATTTTGACCACATTTATAAGTTTCTTATAGTGATGAATAATTAGTGTAATTATGGAAGATAAACTAATTGAGGCTTTTGGGCAGTGTGTGAGAAGTAGTAGAGATACGTCTTTAGATATGCTTATAGCATTTAGAAATGATCCTAAAACTATTAAAAATCCTGATGAGGAGCAAAAGGCTCTTGTAGAGTTATTGCAATTATTGGATGATGAGGCTTTTATGAAACTGCAAAAAGGACTAAAGTACTGTGTTGAGCTTTCTCTTTTTAAGTTTATCAATCTGTTGGAAAATGGTAAAGGCAATATGAGTTTTGAGCTTTCTGTTGAAAATGGTGTCCAAAAAACATTGTTGATAAGTAAAGAGATTGATAATGATTTGATTCACAGGATTTGGGATTGGTTAGAGTAAAAAATAGTGGAAAATTTACTTTTTTTAGAAACATTGAAGAATTTGGATTGGAATGTTTGCTTAGAAAAACAACCCAATGTGTACTGTATAGTAGATTTGGCTAATGGAAGAATCCGAGATACTACGGAAGAATTTCGGGAGTTTATTAGTTCATTTAGTGTGTGTAGTAACAAAGAGGATACTATATGGTTTTTATCAGTTAGAGACTACCAAAATAGGGAGGATGACTGTTTTGCTTGGAATGAATTTGAACGACAGAGCTTAGAGTTTTCGGAAAATGATGATGAAAGGCATAACGTGACTGAGTTTTGGGAAGCTCATTTGCCTTTTCTTATGTCGGTTAAAAATGGTTATGAATATGTAGCTATAGGGATTGCTAAACATAATTTTGGTAATATTTATCGTGGGTATGAGCCTATGTATGAGGAGCCTATACTGATTGCAAATTCCTTTTCTGAGTTTAAAAGACAATATATTTTGTCGATTAATAAGTAATTGGCATCAATGCTGTTGAGATTTTATATTTCGACAGCATATTTTTTTTGTCTGCTTAGAAGTTATTCTTCATTTGTCCTTTTCTTGGTGATATATTTAGGCAGAGAATCGCACTAACTATCCTTCGTTTATAGTTCGTTTATCCTTCGTTATTCGTTCGTTCATCTTATATTGTAGAGTTACTAAGGGTGTATTTGAGCTATGGTTATGCTAAGTTGTGGTTGCTTGCTGCTTGTATTCATCTTTTGCTTGAAGTGGGGTAGGGGAGTTATAGATGTGGGGAGAAGATGAATGATGGGCTGATGTGTGAAAATTTGCCCCTAAAAATGAGGTTGTGTTTGATGTATAAATAGGGCTTGGTGGGTAGTGTTTGGAGAGAGTTTTTTTGAAGTGAGAATAAAAAAAATGTGATTTTATTTCGCTATTACAATTATCTTTTGTAATTTTACGCCCTAATTTTAACTAATTACTAAATATTTGTATGGATAAAATGATGTTATATCTGCCGTTAGCCCTTGCTATTCTGGGGCTTATCTTTATGATTACAAAGGCTTTATGGGTGAACAAACAGACTACTGGTACTGACAGAATGCAAAGCATTTCAAAAAGTATTAAGGAAGGTGCGATGGCATTTTTGAATGCTGAATATCGTATTTTGGGGCTGTTTGTGATTATTGCTTCCATTGCCTTATTCATCGTTTCTCGTATGGTAGAAACTTCTCACTGGCTCATTGTTGTGGCATTTGTGTTTGGAGCTCTTTTTTCTGCCTTAGCGGGAAATATAGGTATGCGTATTGCTACTAATGCGAACGTACGCACTACCGAAGCAGCTCGTACGAGCTTACCTAAAGCTTTGAAGGTATCGTTTGGTGGTGGTACTGTTATGGGCTTGGGTGTTGCAGGTTTGGCTGTTTTAGGCTTGAGCTTGTTTTTTATTCTTTTCTTAAACACCTTTGTATTGGGTAACAAGCCGTTTTATGATGAAATGACCCTTGTGCTTGAGGCCTTAGCAGGTTTCTCATTGGGGGCTGAATCAATTGCGTTGTTTGCTCGTGTAGGTGGTGGTATTTATACCAAAGCTGCTGACGTAGGTGCTGACCTTGTAGGTAAGGTGGAAGCTGGTATTCCTGAGGATGACCCTCGTAACCCTGCTACTATTGCTGATAACGTAGGTGATAACGTGGGTGATGTGGCTGGTATGGGTGCTGACTTGTTTGGTTCATACGTGGCTACAGTACTTGCTTCAATGGTACTTGGTAACTATGTTATTAAGGATATTGCTACTGCTAATGGTGCTGAATTTACTGATGCTTTTGGTGGTTTAGGTCCTATTTTATTACCTTTGGTGATTGCTGGTGTAGGTATTGTTGCATCAATTATAGGTACTTTCTTTGTAGGTATCAAGAACAATGAGGCTAAAGAAAAACAAGTACAGGGTACCCTTAACGTAGGTAACTATGTGGCTTTAGGGCTTACTTTGGTAGCTTGCTATTTCCTTATTCAATATATGTTGCCTGAAACTATTCAAATGAGTTTCTTTGGTGAAGGAGTAAAAACTATTGCGAGCATTAATGTGTTCTATGCTACTATTGTAGGATTGGCAGTAGGGTTGCTTATTTCGGCTATTACTGAACATTTTACTGCTTTGGGTAGAAAGCCAGTTCTTAATATAGTTCGGAACTCATCAACAGGTGCAGCAACTAATATTATTGCAGGTTTAGCTACAGGTATGAAATCGACTTTTGGTTCGGTATTACTATTTGCAGTAGCTATTTGGGGTTCTTATTCATTAGCAGGTTTTTATGGTGTTGCAATTGCTGCTTCGGCTATGATGGCAACTACTGCTATGCAGTTGGCTATTGATGCTTTTGGTCCTATAGCTGATAATGCTGGTGGTGTAGCTGAAATGAGTGAATTACCAAAAGAAGTACGTCAGCGTACAGATATTTTAGACTCTGTAGGTAATACTACAGCAGCTGTAGGTAAAGGTTTTGCTATTGCTTCGGCAGCACTTACAGCTTTGGCATTGTTTGCTGCTTATGTTACATTTACAGGTATTGATGGTATCAATATATTTAAAGCAGATGTATTGGCAGCCTTGTTTATAGGAGGTATGATTCCAGTAATATTCTCGGCTTTGGCTATGCAATCAGTAGGTAAAGCTGCTATGGATATGGTGAATGAAGTACGTAGACAGTTCCGTGAGATACCTGGTATTATGGAAGGGAAAGGTACTCCGGAATATGGTAAATGTGTGGCAATCTCAACCAAAGCAGCTTTGCGTGAGATGATGTTGCCAGGTGCTATTACTATTATTACCCCTATTATTATTGGATTTGTGATGGGAGCAGAAGCCTTAGGAGCTTATATGGCTGGTGTAGCTGTATCAGGAGTAGTTTGGGCTATATTTCAAAACAATGCTGGTGGAGCTTGGGACAATGCTAAGAAGTCATTTGAAGCAGGTGTAGAAATTAATGGACAGATGACTTATAAAGGTTCTGATGCTCATAAAGCTGCCGTAACAGGTGATACTGTGGGTGATCCATTTAAAGATACTTCAGGACCTTCAATGAATATTCTTATTAAATTGACTTGCTTGGTAGGTTTGGTAATCGCTCCTATCTTGGGAGGACATACTACTAGCGCAAGCACTACGCCAGCGGAAGCAGAACTTAAGCAAGGAGGAGTTGTAGAAATGGTTGAGATACAAGATATTGCTACTCCTATAGCTGATGGTGTGCTTAATGCTGATGGGAACTTTGAATATAATGTAGGTGAGATTGCTGATTTACAATTAAGTAATGCTATTTTAAAAGTGGGAGAAAATTCATCAGAGCGTAATATTGTACGCTTATTAAGTGACCCTACTTTCACTGCAGATCAGTTTAAAAATACTTGGGTTACTTTGGATAGAACTTATTTCAAATCAGGAAGTGATGAACTTACTGAAGGTTCAGAACAACAATTAAAGAATATTGTAACTATTTTGAAAGCTTACCCTAAAGCGGCTATTCGTTTAGGTGGTTATACTGATAATACAGGTAGTGCTGAAGGTAATTTGAAACTTTCTCAGCAACGTGCTGATTCAGTAATGAAAAAACTTATTGAGCTTGGTGCCAATAAAGAACAGCTAAGTGCTGAAGGTTATGGAGCTAATCACTTTTTGTGTGAAGCAAATGATACACCTGAGTGCAAAGCTAAAAATAGACGTATTGATGTACGTTTAACTGCTAAATAATAATATTTTAGTTACTAATATAACCTCAAAAAGGGGTGTTGGGGGAATATTTTCCTCCCAGCACCCTTTTTATAATCCATAATCCATAAACTATGAAATTACCGATATTATCAGCTGTATTGCTTATAGCAATTAGCTGTAACACTTCAAAAGATAATGAAATGATAGATAATAGTGAACAAAACCCTTTGTTAGAAGTAAGTAAATTACCTTATGGTGCTCCTGATTTTTCAAAGATTAAGGATGAACATTATCGTCCTGCTTTGTTGAAAGATATGGCATTACAAAATGAGCGTATTAATGCAATAGTAGAAAATTCAGAAGATCCTACTTTTGAGAATACAATAGTAGCTTTAGAGAAGAGTGGGGTAGAGTTGGAACGTACTTCAGCAGTATATCATGCTCTTACTGAAGCTCATACAAATGATACCTTAAAACTACTACAAAAAGAGCTTTCACCTAAGTTTTCAGAACATATCGATGGTATTCACCTTAATGAAAAGCTGTTTGAACGTATTAAGAAATTATATAATAAGCGTGAAAGTTTGCATTTGGATCCTGAATCATTAAAACTATTGGAGAACTATTATGATGATTTTATAATAGCAGGAGCAAACCTCTCTGCAGCTGATAAAGAGATTTTAAAGCGATACAATAGTGAGTTAGCTTCATTAGAGACTAATTTTAACCAGACTCTTTTAGAGGGAACATTAGCAGCAGCACCAACTATTAATGGAGAGAAGGTGGCTATTGTGAATACTACTCAGCAGCCTATGCTTAGTAATTTAGCTGATCGTAATGCTCGTAAACAACTTTTTGAAGCTGCTTGGTATCGTACTGAAGGAAGTGATTATAATACCAATGATATTCTTACACGTATAGCATTACTTCGTGCTAAGAAATCAGAACTTTTAGGGTTTAAGAACTATGCTGAATGGAGCTTACAACGTACTATGGTTAAGAATCCAACTGCTATTTATCAGTTTTTCAAAGATTTGGTGCCTGCTTCAGTAGAAAAGGCTAAGGCTGAAGCTAAAGAAATACAAGCACAAATAGCTAAAACAGGAGGTAGTTTTGTTTTAGAACCTTATGATTGGAATTTCTATGCTGAACAAGTACGTAAAGCTAAATATGATCTTGATGAGAATAAAATCAAGCCTTATTTTGAGTTGAAGACTGTCTTAGAAAAAGGAGTGTTTTATGCAGCTACCAAACTTTATGGTATTACTTTTAAAGAGCGTAATGATATACCTGTATATCATCCTGATGTGCTAGTATATGAGCTTTTTGAAGAAGATGGTAGTCCGCTAGGGCTTTTCTATGGTGACTTCTATGCTCGTGAAAGCAAACGAGGAGGGGCATGGATGAGTAATTTTGTGAATCAATCTAAACTACTGGGTACAAAACCAGTTATTTATAATGTATGTAATTATGTGAAAACAGCCCAAGGAAAGCCTACTTTCCTTACCTATGATGAGGTTACTACTCTTTTCCATGAGTTTGGTCATGCTCTGCACGGTTTCTTTGCTAATCAGCAGTATGCTAGTTTATCAGGTACAGCTGTAGCACGTGATTTTGTAGAGTTACCTTCACAGTTCAATGAATATTGGGCTCTATATCCTGATATATTAAAGAATTATGCTATACATTATGAAACTAAGCAGCTCATACCTCAAACTCTTATTGATAAAATAAAAAAAGCAAGTACCTTCAATGAGGGCTATGCTTTCACTGAGGTATTAGCAGCAGCTAATTTAGATCTTCAGTGGCATACTATCCCTTCTGATACACTTATAACCAATGTAAGTGATTTTGAAAAAACAGCCCTACAAAAGACAGGTTTATGGATGAAAGAGGTACCTCCACGTTATCGTTCTTCTTATTTTGTACATATTTTTGGAGGAGGCTATGGAGCAGGCTATTATTCTTACCAATGGACAGAAATGCTTTGCCACGATGCCTACCAATGGTTTGAAGAAAATGGTGGACTTACTCGTGCCAATGGGCAGCGTTTCCGAGAGCTTATCCTATCTAAAGGTAACACTATGGATTATGAGCAGATGTATCTTAATTTTAGAGGTAAAGCTCCTTCTATAGAATCTTTATTGAAAGCAAGAGGTTTAAAATACGAATAAAAAGTATAAAGGCTTCTCCTTAAAAACTTTAGAGAAAGGGGCTGAAATCTTTTATAGATTCAGCCCTAACTTTATATCTTATTTTAAAGTTTACTTAGTAAAGTAACCAAGAAATCTCTATTACAAATTAATGAAACCTTGTTTCTAACTTGATATATTCCAAAAACTCCTTTCTTACTTCAGGATCTTTAAATTTTCCGCCAAATTCAGCAGTAACAGTACTACTGTCAATATCCTCAATGCCGCGTGAGTTTACACATAGGTGTTTTGCATCAATAATACAAGCTACATCTTCAGTGCCAAGAGCACGTTGCATCTCTTGTACTATTTGCATAGTTAAGCGCTCTTGTACTTGAGGGCGTTTAGCATAATATTCTACAATACGGTTCATTTTTGATAAACCTAATACCTTACCATTAGATATATATCCCACATGAGCACGTCCTACAATGGGTAGCAAGTGATGCTCGCAGGTAGAGTATACCACTATATTTTTTTCTACCAGCATTTCACCATAACGGTATGAATTATTAAAGGTAGACATTGAAGGTTTACGTTCAGGTGATAAACCTCCAAAAATCTCTTTTACAAACATTTTTGCTACACGTTTAGGAGTTCCTTTTAGGCTGTCATCAGTTAAATCCATACCCAAAGTGTGGAGTATAGCACGTACATGTTGTTCAATATCAGCTATTTTTTCAGCATCACTCATTATAAAAGCATCTGCTCTTAGAGGTGTTATTGCCGAAGTAGCAATATGGTTTTCACCTAATATATCGTCTTCTTGATTTTTATTCATCTTATTTTAATCTTTATTGAGGGGGCAAAGGTACGAATTATTACTCAAAAGATAAAACTTTTTTGTATTTAGCGTCTTCATTTGTAATAGCTAAGCGTATTACTTCCTCCATATCAGTCACATAGTGAAAGGTTAATCCTTTAAGATAATCTTGCTTAATTTCCAAAATATCCTTTTCATTATCCTTACACAATATATATTCTTTAATACCAGCTCGTTTTCCTGCCAATATTTTTTCTTTAAGCCCTCCTACAGGTAATACTTTGCCACGTAAGGTAATTTCCCCTGTCATAGCCAAGTGTTTTTTTACACGCTTTTGAGTGAATATCGACATTAATGAGGTGAGCATAGCTATTCCTGCACTAGGTCCATCTTTAGGGGTAGCCCCTTCAGGCACATGTATATGCACATCGTAGTTGTCAAATAGCTTATTATTAAGATTGTAGCGCTCAGCATTAGCTTTTAAGTATTCCCATGCTATGGTAGCCGATTCTTTCATAACCTGCCCCAAATTACCTGTAATATTTAGTGTTCCTTTTCCTTTAGATAAAGCCGACTCTATAAAAAGTATATCACCTCCTACACTTGTCCAAGCCAAACCCGTAACTACACCTGCTACTTCATTATTTTCATATTTATCTCGTTCTAAGCGGGCAGGACCTAATATTTTCTCTATAGTCTCTATGTTTAGTTTAGGGTCATACTCTTCTTCAGTAGCTAAGTTTTTAGCCCCGTAACGCACTATTTTTGCTATTTGCTTTTCCAATGAACGCACTCCCGACTCACGTGTATATCCCTCTACTACACGCTCTATCTCCTTCTTACCAAGTTGAATATCTGCTGATTTCATTCCATGCTCTTTCAGCTGTTTAGGTATCAAATGGCGTTTGGCTATTTCTGTTTTTTCTTCAATAGTATAGCCCGAAACATTAATAATCTCCATACGGTCAAGCAAAGCTGGCTGTATAGTCGATAGGTCATTAGCTGTAGCAATAAACATCACTTTTGATAGGTCATATCCCATCTCTAAAAAGTTGTCATAAAACTCTTTATTCTGTTCTGGGTCAAGCACCTCAAGCATAGCTGCCGAAGGGTCTCCTTGGTAACTGTTATTACCTAATTTATCTATTTCATCTAGCACAAATACAGGGTTAGAAGTCTTTACTTTCTTCAGCTGTTGCAATATACGTCCAGGCATTGCACCTATATAGGTCTTTCGGTGTCCTCGTATCTCCGCCTCATCGTGTAATCCTCCAAGCGACATTCGTACGTATTCTCTATTTAACGCTTTAGCTATCGAACGCCCCAAAGATGTCTTACCAACCCCTGGAGGACCATAAAAACACAATATAGGCGATTTCATATCATTGCGCAATTTCAATACCGCCAAATACTCAATAATACGACGTTTTACCTCTTCCAACCCATAATGCTCCTTATCTAAAATCTTTTGAGCCCTTTTCAGGTCAAAATTATCTTTAGAATATTCATTCCAAGGCAGCTCCAATAGCACATCTAAGTAATTCCGTTGGATACCATAATCAGGACTATTAGGATTCGTACGTTGCAGTTTATTTAGTTCTTTTTCAAAGAGTTCCTTTATTTTCTTATCCCATTTTTTCTTCTTAGCTCGCTCCTTAAGCTGCTCTATTTCTTGCTCGTATGATACTCCTCCCAATTCTTCTTGAATAGTACGCATCTGCTGATGCAAAAAGTATTCTCGTTGCTGTTTATCAATATCAATACGAGTTTTAGACTGAACTTCATTGCGTAAAGTAAGCCTTTGCAAGTCTATATTCAGATATTTCAAGATAGAAGTAGCTCTTTCTTTCAGTTCATCAATCTCCAATACAGCTTGCTTCTCAAGCACAGTAGCATTCATATTTGATGCAATGAAATTGATAAGGAACGAAGTGCTTTCTATATTCTTAATAGCAAAAGCTGCTTCCGATGGTATATTAGGATTAGCTTGTATAATCTTGATAGCCAAGTCTTTTACCTCTTCAATAGTAGCCTCAAAAACCTTATCATTAGGCTCTGGCTTCACATCCGATACCTCTCTGATAGCCGCTCTCAAGTAAGGCTTTTCTTCAACAATACCCTCTATAAGAAAACGCTTTTTACCCTGAATAATAACAGTTACACTACCATCAGGCATTTTCAGCACTCTCAATATCGTAGCCACAGTACCCAGCCTATACACATCTTTCCCTTCAGGCACTTCAGTATCCTCATTCAGCTGTGCTACAACTCCAATAGTACGAGTTGTTTCATACGCATCATTAATTAAACGGATAGAAGCATCTCTTCCTGCCGAAATAGGAACAATCACCCCAGGAAAAAGAACCGTATTTTTCAAAGGTAAAATAGGCAACACTTGTGGCGTTTCCTCACGAGCTATCTCCTGCTCATCTTCATCAGTAAGTAGCGGAATAAAATCAGTATTATCGTCTATATGTTCAGCCATAAGGCTGTCAAAATTTCCTATTGTCATTTCCATATGCTTGAAATATGTCATTTTGTCAGTAGTAACCTTGTCTGTCTCCAGAAAAACTTACAAGGCAATACTACCCATCTTTTGTTATCTTATTGAATTATAATGATTTACTAAGTATTGTATTACCAATACCCTTATATACTGCAATACCTGTGCCATAATAAAATGAAAAAGCCGCTTAGCATCAGCCAAGCAGCTTTAATCATTAATAGCTCAATCACACGAAATGCTCCTTTATCTCTATACACAAATAAACTCTATTGAAACCACCTTTCAGTCTTCTTATAGGCTGAACGAACGAATAACGAAGGATAAACGAAGGATAGTCAGTAGGCTGTAGCTGCTGGGTATCTCTCAAAATATAGTTAGCCACCCAAGTATGTCTCAAAAGTATAAATCTATCCAATATAACATTTTCTATTTTCGCCTGAAAAACAGAAAACTCCCCAACTCCAATTTCGTGCTTTTGCTTTAAATTATTAATAAAGATCTTCTACCGACCAGTATCTCTCTCCTGTGTCGTAATTCACAGTCAAAATACGGGCTTTAGGGTCTCTCCCCAACACCTTAGCTACAGCAGCCAACGATGCCCCTGTCGAAATTCCTCCTAAAATACCCTCCTCTCTGGCCAATCTACGAGCATAATCAAAAGCTTCATCTTTGCTTATTAAAAGTATCTCATCAATTAGCTTAACATTGTAGTTCGTAGGCACAAAACCAGCCCCTATCCCTTGCAAAGGGTGCGGACCTGCTTTACCTCCACTAAGTACTGGCGATAGCTCTGGTTCTACAGCTATTGTTTTAAGGTTAGGAAAATGTTGTTTCAATATTTTTGAAATTCCAGATATGTGTCCTCCAGTACCTACTCCTGTTACAAAATAGTCAAACCCTTCAGGGAACGATTTTAAAATCTCCAAAGCAGTAGTGCGTTCGTGTACAGCAGGGTTAGCAGGGTTCTCAAACTGCTGTGGCACCCAGTAATTAGCCTTACCTTCAGCAATTTCAAGCGCTTTAGCTATAGCACCACCAGTACCTTTTTCTTTAGGCGTAAGCACTACTTCTGCCCCATAAGCAGCTACCAGTTTCCTGCGCTCAATACTCATCGATTCTGGCATAACTACAATTAGCTTATAGCCTTTCACAGCCGCCACCAATGCCAATCCCACTCCTGTATTGCCCGAGGTAGGCTCCACTATCACCGTGTCTTTGTTTAAGATACCTTTATTTTCAGCATCCTCAATCATTGCAAGTGCAATACGGTCTTTAATACTACCACCCGGATTCAAGCGCTCCAGTTTGATAAATACGTTGGCATCTTTGCCAAACAATCTGTTAATTTTCACCTCGGGCGTATTCCCGATTACTTCTAGAACATTTTTGTACGACATATAATTAATTAATTTAGTTACTAAATCACAAAATTGATAGGCTCTTCATACATCATATTATCTTTCACTATTATCTGGCTTTTATGAAAAACCTTTGTAAAAGGCTCAATACTATTAGTAAGCCACACATTTCCTCCAATAATACTATCGTGTCCTATCACAGTTTCACCACCCAGTATAGTAGCCCCCGAGTATATAACCACATTATCCTCAATAGTAGGGTGTCGCTTAGTATGCGCTTTATCTACCGAAACTGATAAAGCTCCCAGCGTAACCCCCTGATATAATTTCACATAGTCACCTATCACAGTAGTTTCACCTATTACTATTCCAGTGCCGTGGTCAATCATAAACGGTACACCAATCCTTGCCCCTGGGTGTATATCAATTCCAGTTTTACTATGGGCATATTCAGTCAGTATACGGGGTAGGAGGGGGATACCTCGTTCCCATAGCTCGTGAGCAATGCGGTATACCATTATAGCAAAAAAACCAGGGTAAGTACTTTGCACCTCACGTAATGAAGCCGCAGCAGGGTCGCTATCAATAATATACTGTGCATCTTGCTTTAATTTATTGTAGATAGCTGGCAAAATGCAATCGTAATAACTACCTACTTCTTGTTTCTTTTTCTCTTCCGATAAAAAATCAGCTACTATATTAGTGAAATCATATCGCAATTCCTCATATTGGGCTTCTATATTAGCTTTTGATAAGCAAGTTCGTTTGTCTATCAAAAAAAAGAACTGAAAAAGCTCTTCTACAAAGCTTGTAATTCGCTTTTTACCAATATGATGCTTTACCTCTTTACTCTCTTGATAAAGTTCCTCTATCAATAATTTTGCACAATCCATAATAATAATATAAAAAAATGCCCCCACTAACTTTTTATAAAGCAGTGGGGGCAGTTGTTATTCTCTTCCTATAAATATATACTTTTTAAGAAATAACAAGCCTTGCACTGCTTGTGCCAAGCGTGCAACACATCATCATCATTATTTCAAAAGTATATTGTCTCATTAGTTGTTTATTCTATTTTCACGATGCAAAGGTAAGAATATTTTTCTAATTACCAAATAAAAAGAAAAATATTTTTTGTTTTTTTATATTTTGGAAGAAAGAAGCGTGTTTAATCTTTGTAGAGTTTCTTCTTTTCCTATCACCTCAATAATGTCAAATACATGCGGACCTTTTAGCTCTCCTACTAAGGCCAATCGCAAAGGAGGCATTACCTGTCCAAATCCCAACGATTTAGCTTCCATATATCTCTTTACAGCCTCTTCCAATGTTGCAGCAGTAAAATCAGTAGTATTAGCAATTACATCAGCTATCTCTTTCACAATAGTAGGTGTTTGTTCCTTCCATTGTTTCTTAATAGCTTTCTCATCGTATTGGGCAGGCGCTTCAAAAAAGAACTTACTTAACTCCCAAAAATCACTCACAAAAGTAGCTCTTTCTTTCATTAGTCCTACTACTTTCTCTACAGTTGCTGCTGGCACATTAACACCTCTCTCTATAAGCTCTTTCCTGAAAGGCTCTGCCAATACAGTATTAGGCTTCATCTGCAAATACTGATGGTTAAACCACTTTATCTTTTCAGGGTCAAACCTAGCTCCTGCCTTATGTACCTTTTCTAGGTCAAATAACTCGATAAGTTGCTCCATACTGAAAATTTCCTCATCAGTACCTGGGTTCCATCCTAGCAAAGCTAAAAAGTTAATAAGGGCTTCAGGAAAATACCCCTCACCACTAAAGCCTTTTAAAGTCTCACCATTCTCTGTCCAATCCATAGGAAATACAGGGAAACCTAACTTAATACCGTCTCTCTTGCTCAGTTTGCCATTGCCCACAGGTTTTAGTATCAGCGGCAAATGTGCAAAAGCAGGCGCTTGCCAACCAAAAGCACGATATAGTAATAAGTGTAATGCCATTGAGGGTAACCATTCTTCACCTCGTATCACGTGTGTGATTTCCATAAGGTGGTCATCTACTATATTAGCCAAGTGATAAGTAGGCATTCCATCACTTTTGAATAATACCTTATCATCAAGGGTACTAGTATCAATAGTAACCTCACCTCTAATCATATCATTCATTTTAAGCACTTCAGTATGAGGCATTTTAAATCTAATTACATACTCATCACCACGTGTTAGTCGTGCTTTCACTTCCTCTTCCGAAAGTGATAATGAATTCTGCAATCCATCACGTGTAGCCCAATTATATATAAAAGTCTCTCCTTTAGCCTCTGCCTCAGCACGTGCTGCATCAAGAGCTTCAGCACTATCAAAAGCATAATACGCCCAGCCATTACCAATAAGCTCATCAGCATATTGGCGATACAAAGGCTTGCGTTCACTCTGGCGGTAAGGGGCGTGTTTGCCTCCTTCTATACCTACTCCTTCATCATAAGTAAGTCCCAACCAGTTTAATGAGTTAATAATATACTGCTCAGCACCTTCCACATACCTGTTTTGGTCAGTATCCTCTATTCTAAGCAAAAACTCTCCTTTGTGTTTCTTAGCAAATAAATAATTAAATAACGCAGTACGTACACCTCCTATGTGTAGTGCCCCTGTCGGACTTGGGGCAAATCTAACTCTTACCATCTTTATATTATAATATTTTTAAATCCTTAATAACTTTGAATGCTATATTCACCTGTGTCTCAGGCATCACTATTGTAAATTCATTTGTAGTCGAAATCACTTCATTCAGTGTAACTCCCTCCCACGCCAAACGCTGAAATATAAAATAATAAATACCAGGAACCGATACGTTTTCTTCAGGTAGCTTTACACTTATCGCTCCCAATTTATCAAATTTGTACAAATTACGTTCCTTCTTAAAAATACTCTCTACCAAAGGCTCCTTATGGCTGCTAATAATCAAATTTGTCTCATTAACTCCACGTGTAGTAGCATAAAATACATCTTTGCTATTCTGTAACTTCTGCAGTAACTCCGCTTGGCAATTCATCAGCGTTTCCGATACTAAAAAAGTATAATCCGTAAGGTCTCCCCGAACAGTAATCTCCCCTATATTCTTCAGTATCTTAACAATCTTATGTGTTGACCTAAATTCCATATCTGCCGACAATCGTTTCAGAGCCATTACAATAGCCCCATTACGCACCTCCCTATCCTCGCGCTGTTCATTACTCAAAACATTAGCTTCTATCAAATCCTTCCGGATAATACGCGCTAGCGAAGTTAAGTTAATAATCCCTTCAGAAAGAGCTGTCTGCAAAAAGGGTTTGCTCTTAATATAATGCTCCACGGCGGCTGCTATAGTCTTCATTTCTGCAAAATTTATAAAACAGGCACAAAGGTACTAAAAATAATTTATCTAAGCACAAAAACCATAATTTTTTAACATTTCCTATGAATAGCAAACAAATTAATTTCGTCCCTCTTTCTAAACCAAAACACCAAAACAATCTACAAGATTACGCAAAAATTAAAACGGATAAAAAGCATCTTCAATATAGTTTATCGTGAACTCCACATTGTTTTTCACAATCGAAACAATATCAAACTGCACCTCCCTATCCAAATCCATCTTCTCAACATAAAAGTTAGCAGCCTTCACCAAAAGTTCCACCTTCTGCTTATTCACAAACGATTCAGGTTCTCCATAGGCACTACTCGTACGAGTCTTAACCTCCACTATATGCACCACCTCATCTTTCAGCGTAATTACATCAATTTCAGCATGTCCAAACCTAAAATTGCGCTCCAAGATAGTATGACCTTCCCCCAAAAGAAAATTCACAGCATCTTCCTCACCCTCTTTTCCAAAATCGTTATGTACAGCCATGATACCATTTTTTAAAAACAGCTACAAAAGTACAAAATAATTTACAAATAACAATAAACAATTAAAATACATCCATTCCAAGCCTATCCAAAGCCATATCTATATCAAAGTACCAAAAAACTTAATTACACATACCTTCTACTTCCAATAAAAAATCAGTGTGATATTACAGTAAGATCAATTTAGCCTGAACGAACGAATAACGAAGGATAAACGAACTATAAACGAAGGATAGTTGGCGAGCTCCCCCAGCTAAGTAGGTAGCGAAGAATACACTCTATTTAGGTACAAAATTATACTTTCTCCCTTCTAATGTCTGAAAGCTAACGCCCAAAAACTAACAAAAAAAAATTTGTTATTTTATAATTGTTTTGTACCTTTGTACTCACAAAATTCACAGAAATGATAGATTACTATAAAACATTAGGCATAAATAAAGATGCTACCCCCGACGACATCAAAAAAGCCTACCGCAAGTTGGCGCGCAAATATCACCCCGATATGAACCCCAACGACAAAACAGCTGAACAAAAGTTTAAAGAAATCAACGAAGCCAACGAAGTACTCTCAAACCCCGAAAACCGAGCTAAATACGATAAATACGGCGAACATTGGCAATACGGCGAACAGTACGAACAAGCCCAACAACAAAACCAATACTCAGGCTTCCAAGACTTCAATAACTTTAATAACGGCAACTTCTCCGAGCAAGATTACTCCGATTTCTTTAAAGATATGTTTGGCGGACGCGCTTCAGGCTTCGGTCGTGGCTATGGCAGCGCAGCAGGAAAGTTTAAAGGACAAGACATCTACGCCGAATTATCTCTGCCCTTGCGCGAAGTAGCCACAGCACAACAACGCACCTTTAACGTAAATGGTAATAACATACGCATTACCGTCCCCGCAGGCGCCTATGAAGGATTGCAAATCAAGCTCAAAGGCTACGGACACCAAGGTCACAACGGCGGCCCTCACGGCGATTTATACATTACCTTCCATATCCAGCCCGACGCCACCTTCCAGCGCACCGATAATGATTTGCACACCACCGTACATATCAGCCTCTATACCGCTATGCTCGGCGGCGAAGTGCAAATAGACACCCTTAGCGGTAAAGTTAAAATGAAAGTAGCCCCCGAAACCCAAAACGGCACTATCGTACGCCTCAAAGGCAAAGGACTACCAGCATACAAGCAAGAAAACCTCCACGGCGATTTATTTGTAACCTATCAGGTTGATTTGCCTAAAAACCTTACCCCTAAACAAAAAGAATTATTTGAACAGCTTAAAAATTCGTAAAAACTATGGAAGAAAGAATTTCAAAAGAAGATATTATCCGCCTCTATAACATCGAAATCACATTCTTCGATGATTTAGCCTCCAGCGGACTTATACAAACTGAGGTAATTAACAACACTACCTACCTCCATTATGATCAGCTCTCAGCCTTTGAGCGCTTTACCAATTGGCATTATGACCTTGATGTTAATATGGCAGGACTAGAAATTATTCATCGCCTATTACAACAAATCCAAGAACTCAAAACACAACTTTAAGCTCAATTACTCCTTACACAAACCTCAAATATTAGAAATAAAAAAATCCTAAGCACTACTGCTTAGGATTTTTTTAACGCACAACACTACTAAGATTATAGGCTTATCGCAATCGGTCAGCTGATTTTACAAGCTTCTCGTCCCGCTTTATGGCTTTATTAGCCGAAAACAAAAAAACGATAGATAACACGGGTACGAAAACCCCAACACCTTTCTCAGAAAGGAAACCTTCTCCAGATGTAGTTAGCATTCGATATACAAATATTCCTAGTAAAGTAAAATTTATAGCTATGTTCAGCCAATTTAACCACATCTGAACATTTCTTGCTTTATATCTAAATATAGCGTAAATAGCCAGCACTGCCGAAGCACATAAAAGAGCCATTCTAAGCCAATCTAAGTTAATAATTACTGCCAAAATAGCCACTATAGCAGCACCTGCCATATACACAGTTTGTATTCTTTGAATCATATTTTATTTTAATTTGTCAAAACCATTACCATATACACCCATTACGTTGGTTTTTGTTACAAACGCAGCTGGGTCAATACTGCGTACCAAGCGGAAAATTGAAGTAGCTTCATTTCTGCGAGCAATAACAATCACTATCTTTTGTGATGATTTTGAGTACCATCCCAAACCATCAATGATAGTACAACCTCTCTTTAATTCACTATTAATATGGTTGGCAATCTCATCATAGTTTTTAGAGAAAATAAACAACTGTACCGATTGTCGTGCACCATTAATTACTATCTCTACCATTTGCCACATTAGTGGTAATAATATAAGTCCATAAATAGTTTTCTCTAAAGTATCATCTTTATGTTCTAAAATAAAGAATGATGATAGTACAATACACACATCCACTACTAATAAGATTCTTGCAATGCTAATGCTCCAATATTTAGTAATTACAAAACCTATAATATCAGTACCACCAGTACTACCATTAGCTGAATATACTAGTCCTAAACCAGTACCACAAAGCAATCCTCCCATTATAACATTTAAAAAATCATCTCTCAAAGGAGGGTGCTCAATAAAGTAAGGCATAAGGTACTCTTTCCCTGCCCATATTAGTGTTGATAAGATAGAAATCGAGATAAGAGTACGGTAAGTAAATTGCCTACTCATTGCTTTAAAGCCTAATACTAAAAGGCAGAAGTTTATAATCCAATAAGTGATAGCTAAATTTGCTCCTAATTTATAGTTCAAAATTAGACAGATACCTGCCAAGCCTCCTGTTACTATCTCATTAGGCATTATAAATCCGGTAATACCTACCGCATAAGAGATAAGCCCCAACACTATAATGAGGTAATCTTTTATGTAAAAAGATTTTAAATATTTAATAGTTTTGCTGTCGGATATTGACATAGTTACAATAATTTTTGTGAATGATTAATATTAATTTTGTTTCTTTTTTTGACGGCGCAAAGGTAATGCTTTTCAGTAAATTACCAAATAAAAAAGGTATTTTTTTGTAAAATCTTTTCCCTATTGCAAACTTTCTTTAATCCTCCTGATAGCTTCCCTTAATTCTTTTTCACTTGCTGCATACGAAATACGAATACAGTTACCATCACCAAAAGCCTCACCAGTAACTGTTGCTACTTGTGCTTTTTCTAGCAAATATAAAGAAAAATCCGAAGCATTGTTTATAGTATGTCCTCTTAAAGTTTTACCAAAAAATGCTGATACATTTGGGAATACATAAAAAGCTCCTTCAGGCACATTCAATTGTAAGCCATCAATCTCTCCTAATAATTGCAATACCAAATCTCTACGTTTTTTAAACTCGTCTATCATATATTGTATTTCACTTTTAGGAGCTTTTAAGGCAGCAATAGCAGCACGTTGTGCTATAGCATTAGTGCCGCTAGTCATTTGTCCTTGTACTTTATTACAAGCTTTGGCTATCCATTCAGGGGCTGCCAAATAACCAATACGCCAACCAGTCATAGCAAAAGCTTTTGAAAGCCCATTGATAGTGATCGTACGTTCATACATCCCTTCTATGGCAGCAAAACTACAATAAGATTCATTTGTGAAATTAATATATTCATATATTTCATCTGATAAAATAAAAATATTAGGGTGTTTTTTAAGTACTTCGGCAAGGGCTTCTAGCTCCTGCTTACTGTATACTGAACCACTTGGGTTATTAGGTGAGTTAAACCACACCATCTTTGTTTTGGAGGTAATAGCAGCTTCCAGTTGGGCTGGAGTCATTTTAAAGTCATTTTCGATGGTAGCCAATACTTCTACAGGTACACCGCCCGCCAATTTAGCTATTTCTTTATAACTCACCCAGTAGGGAGCAGGGAAAATTACTTCATCACCAGGGTTTATCATTGCCAAAGCTGCATTTGCCAAACATTGTTTAGCCCCTGTTGATACTACTATTTGTGACGGTTTATAGGTAAGTCCATTATCACGTTGCAACTTCTGGCATACAGCTTCTCTCAGGTCCAAATATCCTTCTACAGGTGTGTATTTGCTGTAGTTTTGGTCTATGGCTGCTTTAGCAGCTTCTTTAATAAAGTCTGGGATATTAAAATCAGGCTCACCTAAGCTGAGTCCAATAATATCTTTACCCTCAGCTTTTAGTTCACGTGTTTTTGCCGCCATAGCAAGGGTAGCTGATGCTTCCATAGCGTTAATACGCTCTGATAAATAGTTTTTCATATTGATTTAAATATTTTATTTTATTCTGTAAATAGGGTATGAGAACAAAAGTCGCGCATCTTCCTCTTTATACTCTTCTTTTAACTCATCTATAAGTCGTTGCTGAATAATAATATCAAAAAAGTTCCAGTTAAAAAATGAATCTGGGGCTTGGGGTTCTAAAGTCTGTAATAAGTATTGCTTAGCTGGTTGTGCTATTTTTATAATATAATCACCTTTCAAAAAGTGCTTCTTTACCTCGAAAACGGCTACTTTAGTGTCATAATGTAAGTAATGTCCTTCAAACGGAATAGCAACTGTTTTAAAGCTATCTATTCCATAGCTACTTACAGTCATTGTAGTATCCTTATCTAAGGTAGTCATTTCTACATTATTAGCTTTTAGTCTATCTATTACTTTGTCCCATATTTGTGGTACTATATAGCTCTCAGGAACACTCACTTTATCAGCAACTTTTAACTTATTATAGTAAGTTCTTTGTTTTACAATAGGCTTATTATGATCTAAGTGCACAATCTCAGTAATGGTATCTATTTCAAAAGTATGAAGATCAACGGTTGTTTGTTGGGTCGAATCTATTTCCCAACGTATAGGGTATTCTTTTAGAGAGGTTAAAGCCTCTGCTTGCTTTATTTTTAGCTGTTTAATATAAGCATTATTGGCATTAGCTACCTCTACTATAGCTTTCATCATCTCATAATTAGCCTCCACCAACTGTTTATAAGGCTTTTGATGATAAGAATGTGTATTTATACGTATAGCCATACAATTCCACAAGCTAGCATAACCTACAGTACTCCTCGGCGTATCGGTAGTAGGTATTAGTAAAGGTCGCCAAAAGGGTTTGGGCAGGCTATCATTCTTAAATTGTTCTTGTCGTTTTAAAAGAGTATCGGTTACGCGTGGTATCAGCACCTCATCAATATATCCTCCCAAAAAACTTCCTTGCTGTTCTTTCTGTAATGTGCTATAGGTTAGTGAATGTGCAAAATCCTTTTCTTTTTTGCTTGTAAACCCATTTTCAATAAAAATATCGGGTTGTACTTCCTGAAATATCTTAACAAATGAAAAAGTATTCTCTACATCACCCTTTATCAAGTCGCTGTTTAGGTCGTAATCAGCTTCACTGTAGTTTCTTGCTCTAAGCTTTCCACTTATGTTATATACAGGTATTGTTACTACTATTACATTATCAGGCACTCTAATTTTTTTCTGTGCCAAATTTCTAAACAATACCATCGTAGCATCTACCCCCTCAATACCAAGTCCATCCGTAGCGTTATTAATAAGAATAATAGTTCTATCCTTCCGGTATTTAGCAAGGTTAAACTCTGCATCCGGACTGTAAATTACCAAGTGTAGAGGCTTGCCACTATCGGTTTTGCCCATTGTTTTGAATGAAATAGAGGCAAACTCTTTTGCCAAATCCTTGTAGTAATCAATCACCTCCTCATATTCCGAACTTTTCTCTCCATCCGATTTTTCAAATGGTGTCCTGAAAATATTATCAGCTGTCGAAAAGAATGGAGTTTCACATCCCACCATCACTACAATCAATAAAGCGTATATAAAGTATTTCATTTTCATTATTAATTCTTATATGCCAATTATTAATTGTTAATTGATTTGATACCTTTTTCAAACAAACTTACTTTATATCCCAGTTCTCTCGCATCATTAGCACTATAAGATACACAAAAATCACCTGCCAAACCACAAAACACAAGCTCTTTTACACCTCTATCTTGTAAAAATCCATGCAATCCAGTGTTCCCTTGCTTATTATTATCAAAAAAAGCACTGTAACTATCCACTTCAGGATTCATACCTTTTCTAAAAATGGCCGATATAGGTCGAATATCCAAATCTTTGTGCAACTCAGCACCAAAAGTACCCTGTACACAATGGTCAGTCCATAGTATTTGGTCAATGCCATTAAGTTTAATCACTTCAAAAGGCTTTTTACCACAATGATTGCTAGCAAAACTCTTATGATTAGCAGGATGCCAATCCTGTGTAGCCACAATAAGGTCATAACCATTTCTCATTTCAGCATTGATAAACGGAATAATAACATCACCCTCAGGTACTGGTAACGCCCCTGTAGGCATAAAATCATTTTGTACATCTACAATCACAAGTGCTTTCATAATATCTTTTCTTATCAAAATTATCAAATAGAAAAACTCAATCCTCTCCCTTCCTTCTCCCAAAGCTTTTTAAAATCAGCTTAATACTATCCCCAACCTACAAGCAAGGATGAACGAACGAATAACGAAGGATAAACGAAGGATAGCTGTAAACTTTCACACCCATCCTAAATCCTGCCGCAAAAATACAGCTTTTTTCAATATTATTACTATCTTTGCCGCAAAAATATTTTAAATATGCATTTTTTATCTATTGATTTAGAAGAATACGCTAATCAACATACTGATAATGAGCCTCTTTTGTTGCAAGAACTCACCCGCCGCACCCACCTATCAGTACTCCAACCACGTATGCTTAGCGGGCACTTGCAAGGGCGATTTTTAAGCCTCCTCTCTAAATTAGTACGCCCCAAAACAATCTTAGAAATAGGCACCTATACCGGCTATGCAACCCTCTGTTTAGCCGAAGGTTTAGCCCCCAACGGCACCCTTCACACTATTGATGTAAAAGAAGAACTTATCGATTTGCAAACCGAGTTTTTTAACCGCAGCGGTTACGGTAGCCAAATAGTACAACATCTGGGCAAAGCAGCCGATATTATCCCCACCCTATCATCAACTTTTGATCTTGTTTTTATCGATGCCGATAAACAAAACTATGCCCTTTATTTCGATTTAGTGATCCAAAAAATGAACCCAGGAGGCATCATCCTTTCCGATAATGTACTCTGGAGCGGCAAGGTAGCAGAAGAGGTAAAACCATCCGACAAGCACACCCAAGCCCTAATGGCATACAACCAAAAAATAAAAGACGACCCCCGTGTGGAGACCGTCCTACTACCCATACGCGATGGCATTACCGTATGTCGCGTAAAATAAAATAATTCATTTTCAGAAAAATAATGTATATTTGCACCCTATTTTATAAACAAAGTCAAAAACAATGAAAAGAACGTATGCAGGCATTCCCGAAGAGAATGCTACTCTTGAAAACTCAAAAGTAACCTTAGTAACCGTACCTTACGACGGAACTTCCACTTGGGGTAAAGGAGCCGATAAAGGACCTGAACTCTTCTTAGACGCTTCCGAAAATATGGAACTTTACGACATCGAAACCGATACCGAGCCTTACCTCAATGGAGTATATTTAGCAGGTGAAGTAACCGAAAATAGTTCGCCTGAGGCAATGACCGAAGCAGTTTACCAAACCACTAAAGAACTACTCAAACACGAAGATAAACTCTTTACCCTTTTTGGAGGTGAGCACTCTGTATCCATAGGCTCCATTCGTGCAGTAGGAGAGAAGTATGAAAAGCTAACCGTATTGCAATTAGATGCCCATACCGATTTGCGTCCAGAATTTCACGGCTCTACCTCCAATCACGCTTGTGCTGTTTTTGAGGCAAACCAAAAACACAAACTAGTACAAGTAGGGATACGCTCAATGGATGCCGAAGAAAAACAATACCTCCCCAAAGGACGTGTATTCTTCGCTCACGAGATAGCCAAAGCTAAAGAAAAGAAATGGATTAACGATGTGCTAGACAAAGTATCGGGTAACGTATACATCACTATTGATTTGGATGCCTTTGATCCTGCCATAGCACCCTCAACAGGTACCCCCGAGCCAGGAGGATTACAATGGTATCCCACCCTTAAGCTATTGCGCAAAGTATTTAAGAAGTGTAATGTAGTAGCCTTTGATATAGTAGAATTAATGGATAGCCCCCAAGCAAAACCAACGGCTTTCTTGGCAGCTAAGTTATATTATAAAATGTTAGCTTACTACTTTAAATATCAGAAGAAGAAGGCGTAAAACCTATCAAATATGATTTTAAACCATTCGGTATAGCGGTGCGGATGTGCCGCTATATCTTTTTTTATATTTTCAGGAAGCTCCCAACACCAATCACCTACTTCATCAGGATTGATATTGGGGGCTTCGTTATAATAGCCAATAAGAATATGGTCGAGCTCGTGTTCAGTAAGTCCGTTATCAAAAGGAGCTTTGTAGATGAAGGTTTGCACATCGGTAAGATCAGTTACAAAGCCCATTTCTTCTTGCAAGCGGCGTTTGCCTGCCTCCACAGTAGTTTCGCCCTCTCTGGGGTGACTGCAGCAGGTATTGGTCCATAAATTAGGTGAATGGTACTTTCCGGCAGCACGTTGTTGCAGCATAAGTTCTCCTTTATCATTTAGTATAAATACTGAGAATGCCCTATGTAGCACAGCCTTTTGGTGTGCTTCTAATTTGCCCATAAGCCCTATAGGGTTATCCTGTTCATCAACTAATATTACTTGCTCTTCCATAGTTTTAGGTAAGCTAAAAAGCTTTATTTTACTTGAGTTACTTCTACTTTATCACCTTTTTCAATACCCCACTTATCAGCCAATCCTCCATTAATTTCCAGCACATACATAGCAGGAGCTTCGGAAGGGAGAGAGGTTTCATCATAAGGACGTGCATTTTTAGCTATACTTACTACTTTTTTATCTTTGTTTAAATAGATAATATCCAAAGGAATTTCGGTGTTTTTCATATAGAAAGAGCGAGGAGCTTCTTCGGGGAAGATAAACCACATTCCTTGTAGTTCTCCCATTTGTGAGCGGTACATTAAGCCTAATGAACGTTCCATATCGTTTCTTGCAAACTCTACTTCAATAGTTTTGATAAGGCTATCATTCTTAAATAAAGAAAGGTCGCCATCACGACTAAACTCTATTTCTTGAGGGGTAATTTCTACTTCTTGTATGTAATTATTAGTTTTTTCATTACTGAAAAAGCGAGGTAGTACCAAAGCAATAGCAGCTAAGGCTACTAAGGCTAATGCTACTGTTACAAAGTGTTTTCTGAAAAAGTTCATTTTTTGCTAAATTTGAATTATGAATTAATTTTGTCTTTTTTGAAAAGAAATCTACAATTGTTTGTTATAGGCACAATTGATATTTGCCTTCTGCCATTGTTAGTTTAGTATATAGAAGGTTTTGTTACTAAGCAAAGAGGCTTTTTTTAGAAGACCTCATTATGGTTGTATTGTTACGATTTTACCTTCTTTCCAGATTACTACTTTCTGTTTGTTCTTGCGTTTTTCAGCTATCATTCGCTCATAAGCAAGTGATAAACCTTTTAAAAGTTTTTCTCGAAATAGCTGTTTTTCTGTATTTCTATCTTTCATAGCTGTTTTTAATTTTATTATAAGTATCTATGTCATAGCATACAAGCTCTTCCTCTTTATATTTTTCTGCTATAAGAACACAAACTCCGCTTGAATTATCATAAATCTGACAAATATCTACAATATCTATATAGAGATTAAACAGATTAATGATACCATTATAATATCTTCTTTCAATAGTTTCAATGGGAATGTTATGTCCTCCCTCTGCGACTCGTTGGGCAACACGTTCTTTAGCCATTGTTACATTCCGCAACCAAAAGAACAATAATGTAACCTCATAGCCATTGGCTTGTGCTTCTATTATTTTTTGTTTGTAACTTTTAGTAGCTAAGGTTGTTTCAAAGGCAAAATCAACTCCTTGGTGGAGTAGTTCATCCATACGGGTGAGCATAATTCTACCAGCTTGTACAGCTACAGTTTCAGGCTGAAAAGGCGATAGTCCTTTTGCTATTTCATCGGCATTGATAAATTCTCTACAATTTAGCACTTCAGGCAAAATGGTAAATGAAGCCGTAGTTTTACCTGCTCCGTTACAACCCGCTATAATGTACAGCTTTTTCATTTAATCCTTAACGATTAACTCCTTTTTTCTAAACAATAAATAAAAGCCAGCTATAATGAACGGGATGCTAAGCCATTGGCCTGTGGAAAGTAAACCTAAGGTGTTTTCAAAGCCTCCTTGACTTTCTTTTACAAACTCGACTAGAAAACGGATACTCCATAAAGCTACTAAGAAGATACCAAAGATGAAGTAAGGCTGTTGTTTTTTATCGGTTTTCCAATACACATACCACAATACCCAGAAAAGGCAGAAATAGCCAAAAGCTTCGTATAGCTGAGCTGGGTGCTGGTAGGGGATAGAGGCTAGTACATCGGTGTAGCGAGGATCGTGAACTATGAGTTTGTAAGCGGCTTGAGGGTCGGTTTGTTCCGTAATTTCCATAGCCTTACGTGCTGATAGGGCTCCACCTTGTACGAATTTCACTCCAAGAGGGTAGGAGTTACTTGCTATTTTGCCATTAATTTCGGAATTAAAGAAGTTACCAAAACGTACAAACATTCCGCCTATGGTGATAGGAATGACTACACGATCCAATATCCAAGAGAGGCTAATATCTTTGTATTTGCGTACATACAATATCATTGCGATGATGATACCTATAGCAGCCCCGTGACTTGCTAAGCCTGAAAAGCCTGTAAGTTCCCAGCCCCCGCCTGGTTTTTCTTTTATAGGGAGGAAGATTTCCAAAAGGTGGTCTTTAAAATAGTCCCAGTTATAGAAGAAGCAGTCGCCTAAACGGGCCCCTACTAAAGTAGCTACGGCTGTGTATACAAACAGAGTATCGAGCTGTGCTACGGTTTTACCTTCGTTGAGGTATATTTTTTTAGTGAGAAACCAACCTAAGCTAAAAGCAATTATAAACATTAAGCTATAATAGCGCAATTGAAAATCGCCAATGCCTAAAAAGGGAATGGGGATGGTGGCGAGTATTTCGTTAGAGTTCCATATAAAATTCAAAGTAATCATACGTGATAGTTTTGAAGTGCAAAAGTACAACTTTTTATGGAACCTACAAGTTTTTTTGGTTACTAATGTATTTATTAATATCTTTGTGCCCTTAAAAATCATAGACTTATGCGGATTATTTCTGGAAAGAACAAGGGCAAGCAACTTATTGCACCTGCTAAACTGCCTGTACGCCCTACTACTGACTTCGCCAAAGAAGCCCTCTTCAATATTCTTAACAACTACTATTATTTTGATGAACTTGTGGTATTAGACCTTTTTGCTGGTACGGGGAATATCAGTTATGAGTTTGCCAGTAGAGGGTGCCCCTCGGTAGTGGCTATTGATAGTCATAACGGCTGTGTGCAGTTCATAAGCAAAACGGCACGTGAACTGGACTATAATATTACAGCTCTGAAAGGTGATGTGTATGAATACCTTAAACGTACTACACAGCCTTTTGATCTTATTTTTGCTGACCCTCCGTACGACTTTCCTATAGAGAAATTTAGGCTTATAGCGGAGCTTGTTTTTGCCAACAATCTTCTTGCTGAGAATGGTACTCTTATTATAGAACATTCATCTAGAACAGACTTATCGGAGTTGCCACATTTTTCGGAAGCTAAAAAGTATGGGGGCTGTGTGTTCAGTATGTTTGAAAATTAGTAGATTAGCAAATGAACGGATTGTGGTTCATTTGCTAATTTTATTTATGTATATATTGAAATGTTATGGGTAGAGAGAGGTGTTTTTTGAGCTGGCTTGATAGCGTATGAGTTACAACTCTGTGAGTGAGGAAAAAACGCTCATAGCAATAATAAATAAGGATAAAATTATTAAAATATGTTTTATAAGACAAAGATTTCATTGAATATGCAAGGGATGGTTATTTTTGATCCTCTTGTTTTAGATAATTTTGTGCAATCAAAAGGTATAAAAGATGCGAACCTTTTGGATTATTTTATTCAGAACCCTGAGGTAGGTAATGCAGCTATAAATGAAGGAGTTATATTGCCTATTTACACTATTGAGATTTGGGATTATAAAATAATTGTTAATTTGGGAGAGGAGAGTGCAATAGCCCCTGAATGGAAACTTTTTAAAACCTTGTTATCATTTCCTTTTAGAGTAGAGAGTGAAAATGTTATAATAAGTGATATTTATGCTATAATGAATTGGAAACCGGATTATTATTTGAACTTCCCGCCTAAAGAAGAACGAATAGGTGTGGATGATAATTTTACAATTCCTAAAGGAAATTATTCGGTTGATATTTTAGGTTTTAGAGATAGTTTGAATGCTGATGTTGATAATAGAGAATGTGGATATGAATTCTTTTTCAAGAAAGTTTTGGACTTACCATTGATAGAGAACTTAAATATTGATGATATTAATTTTAAAGTTGATGGTACATCGGAGGGCTCATGGTAATGTATGGGTTTGGGTACTAAAAATATAATGCCAAGAAGTGCTTTTTTTGCGGATATAGATGGATTAAAAGGAATAGTGTCTTTTTTCTTAATTAGGTAATACAAGGATTTATATCTGAATGATGTTGGGTATAAAGTAGCTAAAGAATACAGTAGGAGGTAGCAAAGAGATAAGAGGGATGAGGAAAATGTAGTTTTTGGGTGGTTTTGTTGCGATTTTTTCAAAGAGAAGGTTTGGTTGTGAAATAGCTGATAATCAGATTTTTGACGCTTATCCTTCGTTTATAGTTCGTTTATAGTTCGTTATAGGTTCGTTTAAAGTAGGTGAAAGATAAGAGGTAAGAGGTAAGAGTGTGGGGTATGTTAGTTGCCAAAAAGTCTGATTATTAATGGATTATATTTTTTTCCAAAAAGTGATATAGGGGGTGGCAATTTTTGAGAGATTGGTAATAAAAATGAGAAAAGAATGAGAATTTTTTAGTTTAGGGGGTAGCTGTTGGTTAAAGATTGCTATCTGACAATAATAGAAAAAGTTATGGATGAAAAAGTTAAAGTTTGTTTACAAGTTGAAATTCCTCGTTTGAGTGAGGATGTGGATATAGATTCTGTGCGAGAGGGATTAAATGAGTATGTAAAAACTGTTATTTCGGGGATTAATGTTGCAGATTTAGGGGATTGGAGGCTTTTGATAAGGGTAACTTTACGCTCTACTAATGGAATAGGCATCTTTAAACGAGCAATGCGCTACCCTTCGGATAAAGAATTTGAGTTTTCTATTTCTGTTACCATACCTAATGAAAAGGAGGCTTCGTATGGGGTTTCTAAAAAAGTAGAAGAGGCGTTTTATGTGCCACTGAATGATAAGAACTTTTATATATTAGAGCGTAATTTTGAGAACTATAGCAATCTGTACGAATATATATTGGAGAGTAGTAAGCTTGCCATTCATTTGGCTTTTACAAAAGGCATTAGTTGTAATGGGAAAAAGATTATATTTTTGAATGATGTTACATATAAGAAATAAAATAGGTAAAGAATATAGCCTATTATATGATAAAGGGTATAGGAATGAAATTGTAGAAGAAGGTTTATTGTTTTCATCTTTAACCTGTAGCCATCCAGAAGTAGGGCTTATCTTTAATTTTTCAATAGAGAAAGGTGTTTTATCAATAGCAGTTACAACAAAAGAACTATTAGAGAAAAAGGTTTCCTTTGACTTTTTCTATATTTTAAAAGTTCTATATCCAGAGAGAAGATTTGAAGAAATAAAAGAACTTTCTTATCAAGAGGAAGTAGCAGCAAATTTGCTAAAAGTAGAGGAACTATTTAGTGAAAAACAAATTTGTAATACTATAGAGAAACTTACTTCTGCAATAAAGCAATATTCAAAAGAGCGATTCACATAGGTGAGGAGGAACAAGATAGACAATAGTTGAAAAAAGTAAGAGAAATAAAACAATATTCAAAAAATAGTGATCAATGATTGATTTGTTTGATTTGATAGAAAAACGTCATTTTCTGACATATAATGATTGTTATATGGGAAGAGAAGAAATGCTTGCTTATCTGGCTGAGAATCATATAAAATATGATATAGAAAGTACTTATGAGTTGGATTTGCAATGTGTTTTCGTTTGTATAAACAAGCATTCAAGAATACAAATCTTATTTTATGGCGATACTGTTTCAAATATCTTTCTTGAGATGTATGATACCTTTTATTTTTTTAAAGAACATAAAGTAAAGAATAATGGCATAGATGCTTTTATAAAGGAATTGGAAAAGTGTAAGATAGAATGGAGATTTAAAGAAACAATGAGTGATAAAATCATACTATTGGAGGTTGGTGCGTTAGTATTTCATTTTAATTACGATGTATGTTCCTATCTGTATAAAATTAGTTATAAGGAATAGGGGAGTATATTAATATAATGAGTAAATTAACAAAACAAGAACGGAGATAT
Source organism: Capnocytophaga sp. oral taxon 878 (assembly GCF_002999135.1). NCBI lineage: Bacteria > Pseudomonadati > Bacteroidota > Flavobacteriia > Flavobacteriales > Flavobacteriaceae > Capnocytophaga > Capnocytophaga sp. oral taxon 878. Next base: position 931,083 of record NZ_CP027229.1, on the reverse strand, counting down.
AGGCATCAGGTAAAATCATAGATTTAAGCTAACAAAACAAGAACTTAACTCTAAAATCCAAAAACATTTAGCAGTAGAATATACAATTAAAACATAGACTATGATTCATATTGAAAAAGGGAAGATTGATACATTTCAAGTGGGAGATTTTTCTGATATAACAAAACTAGAAAGTAAAGCTTTTACATTTTTCTTTGAAATAGAAAACAAACGTATTCAAACTATTTCTGTTCGTGATGTAAAAGAGATTGAAGTATATGGAAAAGTGGTTACAGTAGCTACTCTTGATACCATTACACAAGAAAAGCCTATTATAGATGGAGACTTCTATATTTATCCTAACTTACAGCTGTCGTTGTACATTGATTTTAAAAATAAAATCTTTGCACAAGTATTAGTTTTTGATAGTTCGTTAGTAGATTTATATGTTCCAAAAGAAAATAAACTGATAGAGGATAGCTTGCTGAGGTGTTCTAACGTCTTGGAATTGAAGCCTTTTAAAGCTGTTAATCAATATGTGTTTGATACTACTATAGAGAGTTTTAAAAAGGAATATAACCTTACCTCGACGCCTATTGAAGGAATAGGAGGAAAGAAGATATTGGAAAGTGCTTCTTTATTGTTTGAATTTTACAATCAGGTGCTTTGTAGCATATATGTAAAAACACCTCACTTATTTGATAAAATACTTGTAAAGGATTATGATTTGAATACTCAAGAAGATATAAAAAGACTTATAAGCACTGAAAAAGTATTATATCACGCTCATTGGATAGTACTCCCTGATTTAGGAATTAGTATTGAAGGAGATAATCTAACAAAGTTGTGTTTTTACAATGAATATGTAGCTTCTTTTTGGGGAAATATACACCGACCTATTACAAGTTGGTAATGTATCAAGAAAATCTTTAGTACATTCAAAATATTGTACTTTAAAGAGAAGCATTTTTAAAATCCTTATTGATAAGGTACGAGCTACAAGCTCATTATAGTAAAATACGAATGTTATAAAATATAAAAATAGAAGATAAACTGTCTGACGAGAGTCTAATAGAGCTAAAAAATAAGAGAAAGATAAATATCATATTTTTATTCCAACACTTAAAAGTTTTTTTAATACTAATAAATAATATTGCATAAAACATTATGAACAAATTGATTAGAATAATAGCTGTAATTACATTTTTCTGTGTATTTTCTTGTAAAGTAGTATCCAAAGATTTTTTCTGCTTTGGAACAGAAGAGTACAAACAAAAAGAAAAAAAGAATAGGATAAATACAGATGAGGCTGCAGATCTTTTTGCAAAATACTTTTTTGAGAAACATACTGAAAAGAATAAGATCAAAGTTAATTTGAATATCATCTATGATGGATATTATATATTTTCAGCAAGCACAATTTTGTATAATCATAAAACAGGAGAATACTTTCTGAATAATACTTATTGGGTTAATGGACAAACAGGAGAGATTATTAAACCTAATAAGAAAAAGTTGGATATAATTCTATCATTACCTTTAAAAGAGGTTTTTGATAAAGAGTTTACAAATAAATCTTAATACAATAGTTTTATTTTGGTAGATGCTCTGTTTTTGTATGGGTTTGTGTTTGTTCTGGTAAGTAATATGCGTTTTAGTACATTACTCAAAACACAGAAGTATAGGTAAGTATAATAAAAAAGTTCAACAAAAGTATGGAAATAAAAGAAAATTTTTCAGAGTCAATATATGAAGATTTTAGTTCGTATTCAAAAGAAATAGAAGAAAAAACCTCAGAAATACCCGAAAATGATTTACTTTTTTGGGGTAGTTGGTTTTGTGAGGTTTTATATCAAAGGTGTAAAAATCATATTCAAGTTTTTTTGACCGATGAAGAGGTTTCATTGATTAATGAAATCATAAGTTACTTGTGGAATCTTGTTGATGAGAAGGAACAAATTGATATGAGTAAAATTAATTTGTGGAGAGAGAAACTCTATGAGATAGATGAAACATATTATTTCGATGAAACAGATTGTCATCAAAAAGAAATGTTTGAGTTAATAGTTTCTTTAGATGAAATTTTAATCTATTGTCAGTCAGGTGAAAGAGGATTTGAATTTAGAGTTTCTCAATCAATTATAAATGTAATTGATATAATGTTACAAGATGAAGATAAGGATATTTTATCAAAAGAAGGATTTCAAGATGCTTTGGTTCAAAATGAAATTAAAGCTCAATTTGAAATGATATCTTTACTTAAAGAGAAAAAATTAACAAGTGAGTTTAAACATTGGTTACGATAAATTAGCTATGAATCAGAAATTTGTAATTGACATTAATATTGAGAAAGAGGAATGTGATATAGTTCCTTTTGTTTCCTACGAAGTTGTTAAATATATTTGGGGATATATAGAAGAAAAGTTCTTAGTTCCTGAAAAAATATGGATAAATGATAAATTCACGTATCATTTTTCAATTGTTATTGAAAAAATGGAAGAAGAAGATGTTTTTTTTCAAGAAAATTGTTTTAATACAGAAAAAACAAAATACCTTACTCCGAAATTTTCTACTTCCAAAGAAAGTAGATACACAACCCTTTTTATTACCTCGGGAGAACTTAGTAAAGATATGGATATAAGGATTTTTTCTTGTATGCTTTATAATGTTCTGTCGTCTATTGTTTTAACCTATACCCAAAAACTCTCTATAGATGATTTTGTAAGAGAAAGAGAGTATTTGGATTTTAATTTTATAAGTACATTCCCGTATCCTGCGAGTATAGAAAGTAGCAAATATATTATAGAATAATATAATGTTCCTTTATGTGAACAATACCCCAAGGAGTCGCCCCTGCTTAGGTGCGCAAAAAAATTTACAAAAGTAAAAGCTAAACATTATTAAATATGAATCAGAAATTTGAAATTGATTTTTATGTCTGGAAAAAGGATTTAGGAGATACTCCTAAAATCTCATATAAACTTATTGAGTATGTATGGAATTACATAGAAGAAAAATTCTTAGTTCCTAAAAAAATATGGGTAAATGATAAATATACTTATATTTTTGGGCTATGGTTAAGAAAAAAGAAACCAGAACAACTATATTTTCAGGAAAACATTTTTAATACAGAGGATACGAAATATACTGTTCTTAAGTTTAGGGCTGCTGTTAATTCAATGAAACAAACTTCTTTGTATGTTACCTCTACATTAATTGATGGACAAACACCCCCTAATGTATGTGCTTCAATGATATATGATGTTTTTGCTTTAATAATTCTTCTTTATACTAAAAAACTTACCCCAGAGGATTTTATAAAAGAAAAAGAAGGATTGGATGAAACTATTATTAATAGTTTTCCCTTTCCAGCTTCTGTAGAAGAGTCTAACTTGATAGTTATTGAGGAGGGTGAAAAGGTTGTGTATGTAAAATAAGAAGGCAAGCAGTAAGAACTTATTACTTGGCTGTTTGAAGACTTTGTACTTGTAGCCAGAATAGTAGATGAACAGAGGTACAGTGGGAATTTCTTGGCTTTTGGGCAAGGATGAGATTCTGGAGACTATAATGGCAAAATTTGAAGAGTTTCTAAGGTATGAGAAAACAACAATGGTGAGACATTCTTTTCACACAAGTTTTCTTTACTTGCTGTACAGAAAAGACTTTACCTCTTTGGAAAAATATTTTGATAATGAGGATAGTATTTACGTTCGATTATTAGTGAATATTGAAAAATCGAATCAAGAGTTAATGCCTTTATTGATAGAGGCTTGCGACAATCATCTTATTCGCTCCTCGGCAATGAGCAACAAAGTGATTGATACTGAATTTTGCTGTTTAGACTTATATCCTTACGAGATATTTTGTTACTTATTAGTAAGAGAAAAAATGGGCTTTGAAACCCCTGTAATTCCTCATAAATTAATGGAGACACTGGTAGCGACAGCGGATTTGTCATTGGCTACTTATGCGCCTGAAGATGATGTTTTGTACCAAAAGATTCTCTCACGCTTGGAAAGGGGGACACACACATAAACTATGTAATTAAACTTATTGCCTTGCCAATACCAAATGCTAAAGTGCGAGCTTATGGCTCGCACTTTATTTTTGCACAGAGGGTAATTTGAAGTGTAGTAAATATTCCTTTATATGGGGAGGAATTCTTTTGCTTTCTCTTGCCTTTTGTATGGTTTTATTCTGTACCCAAGGTGAGAGTTTTTTGTTTTCGATATATGGGATGGTTGCTTCGTACTGCTTGGCTAAAGCGGTAGCAAAGTACCAAGCTATCATCATATTAATATAATACTGATTGGACTGGATATGTGCTACCCAAGATAAGTGTTCGGGTTTAAACTCGGTGTCTAAATAATTGGAAAGCAGCAATCCTATAGCGTATCGCACGGTGTAGGTTTGGGTGCTTTGTAGCCATTTTTTGATGTATAGAAGTGTTTCGGTAGGGTATTTTAGGAGTATTTTGGGGGCGAAAGTATCGCAAGTAGCCCAGTTATCGATGTGAGGTAAAAAGTCTTGGATGAGTTGTATAACTTCTTCAAAATTTTTGTTTTGCTCGATAATAAAGCCGTGTAGGTTGTTTTCTTCATAGTAGTAGTGTGGTAGTGCTTGGAGGAATGCTTTGGCGGTTTGGGGTTCTGTTTTGGCTATTTCCTTAGCTAATGAGCGTAGGGCAGGGGTGCGGACTCCGATAATACGGTCTTTATGGACTGTGGGTATGAGAGCGGAGTTAAAATCACGGTAGGGGAGGTCGGCTAAGGCTAAAAGGCGGTCTGTTATGTTCATAATAATGAATGATTAGAGTTGCAAAGGTAGAAAAATAATTGATAAGTAGCAATTCATATTAAAAAATAAGGGGGGAGAGGGAATGAGAAAAATGTAATGTTTTGATGATTTTGTTGCGAAATTGTTAAAGGGGTTGTTTGGGGGTAAATCGGCTGATATTCAGCAAAGTAATGCTTATACTTCGTTTATAGTTCGTTTATCCTTCGTTATAGGTTCGTTCATCCTATAAGATTCCTATACTGAAGATTGGGGTAGGGTAGGGGAGTAATGTGTTGTATTAGAATGGTTTGTGTTATTGCGGTAGAGGAATGACAAGAGGAAAGTGAAGGAGGTGTGGTGTTGAAGGATTGCTAATGAATTAATATGTTTTAAGAGTTAATTATTAGTGATAGGAGGGAGGGGGAAGCGAGAGGGGCGGGGAGTAGGAGAAGGAGGATACTTAATAAAATGTGAAAAAAATGTTTGAGATTCTATTGTTAATTAATAAATATTTGTATCTTTGCAGCTTGAAAAATATTATTTACAACATAATGAAAAAACTATTTATCCTATCATTAGCCACTTTAGGCTTTATAGCTTGTTCAAAACGAGCTGATTACATTGTGCTGTCGGGTAAAATAGACGGCTATAACGGAGTCCCTATTAAGGTTATAGGGGGAGATTTAAACGTAGATTTAAAGGTGAAACCTGATGGGACTTTTCGTGATACTTTAAGAGTAGCTACCAACTACTATTACTATTCAATCACGAACCCTATGTACGGTATTAACCTACCGGTTTACTTGGAAAAAGGGGGGCAAGTGAATGTAGATATCGACCTTACTGGCAAAGGTGTTAATACTACTTTTGGAGGAGATAATACTGCTATCAATAATTATTTGCAAAAGAAGGAGGTAATCCATCTGGATGCTCAAGAGAGTTTGACAACTCTTTTCTCTAAAAATCCTGAGGAGTTTAGACAAGATGTAGTAGCTTTAAGCAAACAGTTTTTGGACTTATTGAATAGTGAAAAAGAACTCTCAAAGGGGTTTGTTACTATGGAAATTAAGTCGATAAACTATGAAATGCTTTATATTAAGAGTTTGTATGAAGGCGCTCATAAGCAATTGAAGAAAGAGGAAGTTAAGCTGCCTAAAGAAATGGCGGATGAACTTAAGAGGCTTAATAAAGACTTATCACAAGATTTTGAGATACATAGGTATTATAAAGAATTGCTAATGGATGATTTGTACAATAAGTATGAGGCTTCGGTAGAAAAGAATTTAGATCCTTGGGATAATATTGTTAAACATATTGATTCATTAAAATCGGAAAATATTAGGGGCGGGCTTTCACGTTCATTAATTTCGGCAATATCGGTAATTAATACACCTGAGACAAATGACCAACTTATTAAGATCGTAAGAAAAAATGTGAAGGATGCTGCAGGTAAGGAAGACTTAGAAAAACGCTTGGCAGTAATTGAAAGACTAAAAGAAGGGAAAGAATTTCCTAGCTTTGAAGGAGAAGATATGCAAGGTAATACTGTTACTTACGAGAACTTAAAAGGGAAATTGACATATATAGATATATGGGCAACCTGGTGTACCCCTTGTAGAGGAGAAATGCCAGCTTTGCAGGCTTTGGAAGAGGAGTATAAAGATAAGAATATTACTTTTGTAAGCTTATCAATAGATACAGATAAAGCAGCTTGGAAAGGCTTTGTAGAGGGAGAGAAATTAGGAGGAGTACAGCTTTATCTAAAAGGTGATGCACCTGCTCTTTTTGAAAAATATGACATAACAGGTATTCCTCGTTTTATTTTGGTTGATAAAGAAGGTAAGATAATTAACATAAATGCGCCACGCCCTTCAGACTCTAAGATCAAAGAACTTATCAACGCACATTTATAGAAATAACTATTTATTATAAAGGAGGGTATCAGGGATTACTTGATACCCTCTTGATTTATTATGCAGGAAAAACTAAGATTTCAGGAATACGACCTACCCAACGGTTTGCACGTTATACTACACCAAAATAATGATGCCCCTGTGGTAGCCATAGGAGTTATGTACCATGTAGGGGCTAAAGATGAAGAGCCTACCCGTACGGGATTTGCTCATTTTTTTGAACATTTGCTTTTTGAAGGGACTAAAAATATAGAGCGAGGCAAGTGGTTTGATATAGTATCGGCTAATGGAGGCCATAATAATGCCTTCACAACACACGATAAAACCTATTATTACGAGGTGTTCCCCTCAAATAATTTAGAATTAGGATTGTGGATGGAAGCGGAGCGTATGCTTCACCCTGTGATTAATGAAATAGGGGTATCGACACAAAACTCGGTAGTGAAAGAAGAGAAGAGCCAACGCATAGATAATGCGCCTTACGGAAGGGTAATGTACCGAGATGCTATTAATCCGTATCTGTTTAAGAAACATCCTTACTCGGGTACAGTTATAGGCAAAATAGAGCATTTAGATGCTGCTACTTTGGAAGAGTTTATTGCCTTCAAACAGAAATATTACAATCCTAATAATGCAGTACTAGTAGTAGCAGGTGATATTGAACTTGGAAAGACCAAAGAGTGGATAAATAGATATTTTGCAAGCATTCCTAACACAGGCAAGGCAATAGAGCGCACAAGGATAGAAGAAGCACCTATTAGAGAGACAATTAAAGCAACAGAATACGATGCTAATATACAAATTCCGCTTAAATTATATGCTTATCGCACCCCAGCAATGGCGGATAAAGACTCATACGCGCTTGATTTTCTTTCGACCCTTCTGACAGATGGGAAGAGCGCTAGGCTTTACAAAAAGATGATAGATGAGCATCAAACAGCTTTGCAAGTATTGGCATTTTCGGACGCACAGGAAGATTATGGTGTGTACATTATGGGAGCATTACCTATGGATGGGGTAAGCCTTGAAACATTAGCCCAAGAAATGGATGAAGAAATAGAGCGTCTGCAAACAGAGTTGATAAGTGAACGCGAGTACGAGAAGCTACAGAACCAAATAGAAGCAAACTTTGTGAGCCAACTGACTAGTATGGAAAGCATAGCCCTTTCATTGGCAGATAACTACACTTTTTTTAAAGATGCTGATATTATAAACAAGGCTATTGATATTTACAAGAATATTAGCAGGGAAGATATTCGTGTGGCTGCACAAAAATACTTGGATAAGAACAGCCGCTTGGAATTGGATTACTTACCTATGGAAATTAGTAATTAGCTATTACTTGAAAAAGGTTATAGGAACAGGAGGTTTTTCTGTTTCGGTATAAATAGACAATATTGAGTGTTTTTAGAAATTGAATTTAATTACAGAAGGTAGAATAAAAGATGAAACAACCTTTATCGGGGGCAGCACCTTTAATTAATTTAGGTACCCCCATAACCCATATATTACCCAATGGACTTACACTACTTATAGTAGAAAACCACCGGTTGCCACAAGTAACTTTACGATTATTACTAGACGACCAGCCTACTCTTGAAGGAGATAAAAAAGGAGTATACGACTTACTATCACTATTGGTAGGTAATGGATCGGCCAATGTGAGCAAAGAGGCTTTTAATGAAGAGATAGACTATATGGCAGTGAATATAAATATACTGCCCAATGGAGTATACGCCCAAACCCTTTCGAAGTTTTTTCCTCGTGTATTGGAACTGATAGCTGATGCTGCTCTGAATCCGAATTTTGAAGAAGAAGAGATGGAGAGAGAGAAAGCACGCATTATACAAAGTTTGAAAGCAGGTGAAAATAATGCCGAGGTGATTATGAAACGAGTGCTACAAGCCCTTCGTTATACTACGGCACACCCCTATGGTGAGTATGTTACTGAAAGGACTGTAGGGGCACTTACCTTAACCGATATGTATGAGTATTACCATTCACACTTTCAGCCTAATCACGCTTATTTAGTAGTGGCAGGAGATATAAACCCTGATGAGGTAGTACGCTTGGTAAATAACAGTTTTGCAAATTGGAAAGCTGTAAATACCCCTTTGGAAACACTTTTAGAGCCAACAAACGTAGCACAGACTGAAATAAATTTGATTGATTTGCCTACAGCAGTGCAGTCGGAAATACGCCTTACAAACCTTATAGAACTACAGATAAACCATCCTGATTATTTTCCGATGCTAGTGGCTAATAATATATTAGGTGGAGATTTTGGTAGTTATATTAATATGAACCTGCGAGAAGCACACGGATATACTTATGGAGCAAGCTCAGGATTTAAGACTGATAAATGGACAAAAGGAGCCTTTTCAATCAAAACTAAAGTGGGAAATGCTGTTACAGCTCCTGCTATTATTGAAACCCTAAATGAGATTAAGCGTATACAAAACGAAGAGGTGAGTGCAGAGAAGCTATCACAAGCCAAGGCTCAGTACATAGGTCAGTTTGTAATGGCTACCGAACGCCCCCAGACAATAGCTAATTATGCTATTAATATTCGTACCCAGCAATTACCTGATGATTTTTATAAGAACTACATAGCTAATATAAGTGCTGTTACCGCAGCGGATGTGCAGCGAGTAGCTAATGCCTATTTTATGTTGCAAAATATGCGTATTATAATAGTAGGCAAAGCTAATGAGATAAAAAGTAGTTTAGAAGAGATTGTTTTTGAAGATAAAAAGGTGCCTGTATATCAGTATGATAAGTGGGCTATAGAGAAAAAATAGTAAAAAATTATTGAGAAATATTTGGCTGTGTTAAAAAAAGGTTGTACTTTTGCGGCCGTAAATCAAATATTTAATCATTTCATATTTATGAATCAATACGAAACTGTTTTCATTTTGAATCCCGTTTTATCTGAGACACAGATAAAGGAAGCAGTAGAAAAGTTTGAAAATTTTCTTACTTCAAGGGGTGCAGAATTTGTATCAAAAGAGAATTGGGGGCTTAAAAAATTAGCTTACCCTATTCAAAACAAAAAAAGCGGATTTTATCACCTCTTTGAATTTAAAGTAGCTGGTGAAGTTATCAATGCCTTTGAATTGGAGTTCCGTCGTGATGAGCGTGTAATGCGTTACCTCACAGTGAAATTGGACAAGCACGCTATAGCGTGGGCAGAAAAGAGAAGAGCTAAGTTAAACACTAAAAAAGCGTAAGAAAATGGCAGTAGAACAAAAAAAAGGAGATATTAAATATCTTACTCCACTAAACATCGACACATCAAAACAAAAAAAGTATTGTCGCTTTAAAAAATCGGGTATCAAGTACATTGATTACAAAGATGCCGACTTCCTTTTGAAGTTTGTGAACGAACAAGGTAAGTTATTGCCACGCAGACTTACAGGTACTTCGTTGAAGTTTCAGCGTAAAGTAGCTACAGCTGTGAAACGTGCTCGCCACTTAGCATTAATGCCTTACGTAGCCGATTTATTAAAATAATAACAAGGAGTAGAAAATATGGAAATTATATTAAAACAAGACGTACATAATTTAGGGTTTAAAGACGACGTAGTTACTGTTAAGAACGGATACGGGCGTAATTACCTCATCCCGCAAGGGCTTGCAATTTTGGCTACTCCTTCAGCAAAAAAGGTGTTGGCTGAAAACTTAAAACAAAGAGCTTACAAAGAGCAACATATTATTGATGAGGCTAAAAATACTGCTAAAGCACTATTGCAATTGACTGTGAAGATTGTTGCTAAAGTAGGAGCTGGTGATAAACTTTTTGGTTCTATCAATCACGCTGATATAGCTACAGAACTAGCAAAAGCAGGACATAATATTGATAAGAAATTTATCTCTATTGCTGGTAATACTATCAAACGTACTGGTAAATATACCGCTGCTATCCGTTTGCATCGTGAAGTAGTAGTAGATTTTCCTTTTGAAGTAGCTGCTGAGGTGGTGAAAGTAGAGGCTAAACCTACTGAAAAAGTAGAAGAAGTAAAAGCTGAAGCTACTGAACAAGTTGCTGAGAATTAATCTTCTTAAAAAATATGTAAATAGTTCATATCAATTATAATTTTTGAGTACCTACAAGGTTTTTCTTTTGTAGGTACTTTTTTTATTGTTAAAAATTTGTACATTAGAAAAATATATTGTATCTTTGTCGCTCAATTTAGCAAGTTTCTTAAAACAATTTAATCAATGGAATCTAAGATAAATACCATAGGGCTAACTATTTGGGGCTACAAGCAAGGCTGCAAAGTGTTGGCATCACAAGGGGTGAATTTTCAATCACAAGAGGTAAAAGATAGGCTGAAAGATATTAGTGCTTTTTTGCGTATTCACACACCTCGTGCTGATTTTTATATGCTACAATTCACGCAAAGCTACAAAATATATACCCAATATAGATCTTCGCGAGAGGTGAATGGGCAAACAGGGGTATATATAGCTATTTCATTGTATATACCTCATCATTTGCAGTGGCGTGGTGTAAGGCAAGTGCTGAATCTATTGATGGATATGTATTTTGCTGAGCATATTAATTATGATAATAACACACCTTTAATGAATGAGAAGGAAGATATTTTTCCTTATTTCAATCTTTTGAGAGGTTATGAGAAACAACTTACTGATGACCCTGAAGCAAAACCATGTTTATTACAGTTGCCCTATTCACCTAAAGTATTTCCTTACGCAGATATATACGAGGTAGATAAATACTTTAATATGCCTTATCGACCTGAGTTTACCGAGTTACAAGAAGCTGTATTTTTAAGGAAAGAATTTGTGGATGACCCTCGTGCTTATAGTATCGATTTTCTTTTTCCTGAGTATGCTACTGTTAAAAATGCAAATGCTACACAAGCTACAGCTTCAGGGACCTCACGTTTTTTGCTTATGGATAATGTAAAGGTTTTAGCCTTTATGAAAAATGGAAAAGATGTGAGTGCTACTTATGCTAACGAAATTTTCTCGGATGATGATTCTATTGAGTTATTATTAGAAAAATCACGTTACCAGCAGATGTTTTCTTTTCGAGATACAGTAAAAAAAGGTATTAAGAAGGGCTATATTAAGAAATTACAAGATAACTATGCATTAGATAATATTACTTTTGCTGATAAAGAGTTTAAAGTATATGTAGAGACACCTCAGCGTGAGTTTGAAAAGTATCTTACTTTCTTGTCTTTGGAAAGTAGTAACTTTAAGGCAAAGCTTTATTCAGATAGTAAAGGTAGATACTTTATGCTGAAAGGAGAGGAGGCACACAATATTTTTAATCTTAGTTATAATGGTATTGTTTTCAAAAGTAACTATATGATTGATGATAGAGTTGCAATCTCAATACCTTTTGAAAAATATCATTTTACAATTGTTTCAAATAAAGTAGTATCTATTGCTTTAAAAATTAATGGGATTGTTTTTAGCAAAGCGCTTCGTAGTGATTCACCCATTGAAATAGTATTGCCGGAGAACTTATACCATTTTGAGTTTGAAAATCAAGCTACTGAGCGAATGATTAGTATTACAAAAAGTGGAGAAGTAAATTTTGAAGTAGCTTCTAAAAATTACAATCCACAAATGATAGCTTCTGAGAGTCCGAAAATGGCAAATACAAAACAGCTAGCAGTTGTAGGTGATAATATTGAAGAAGACGATGAAGATGTAGTACCAGTACATAATTCACGTTTTTTCTGGCTAAAAATAGCTTCAATAGTTATTTTTGTACTGAGTTTGGTAGGAATAGGTTATTGGTTTGTATTTCCTATGCTTAAAGATCCTGTAAAGGCTTATGTAGCATTTTCATCGGATAGTAAGATTAAGGATATTTATTTTTTGACTAATATTGATGAACGTACCTATGAAATTAATGATTTATATATCAGTTTAAAAAAGACTTTTCCTTTAAATGAAACTAAAGTAATTATTGATTTTGCTGAAGAAGGTAAGGATACTCTTTCACTTAGTAAAGTACAATTAAATACTTTGGCTGAAATGGTTGAGAAAGGGAGTAAAGATACGCTTAAAGTAGAAGTGATTTCGCCAGCACGTTTCTTCTTATCAGAAGTTGCTCATTGGAAAGATACTCATGCAGACCCTAAAGGAACTCTTTTTTTATCAGAAGCTAAAAAGCGTAATTATCTTACTGAAACCTTACGTCCTGAGTATGAAAAAGCAGTATGGGAGAACTTTCTTAAAAATTTTGACTATTCTGCCTATAATAGTGAACAGGTTGATAGTCTTTTAAGTTCCTACTTAAAAGGAGGAGAAAATGAACTAAAAGCCTATCAAAATGATTTACAACAAATAATCAATCAAAGTAGGGAAGAGGAAGAGGCTAATATGGTTGAGGAAGCTCCTGCAATAGTAGAGACTATAGTTGCTCCTACTCCTAAAACAGAAAGAAAGGAGCCTAAAGTACCTGCTAAGAAACTTATTACACCTGAAATAATAAGTACTCCAACACCTATTGTTAATAGGACAGAAACACCACTAATAGATATGCCACAGGTGCGCAATTCTAAAACTATAGTGCGTCATAATAGAAATACACCACGTCCTGAAGCTACAAATGCCAAGCTTACAAATAACTTTATAGCTGATTTGAAAAAGTTTAATTCTCAATTATGTTCAGAAGAAATAGTAGATAGAGTAAAACTAAACCTAAAGCGTTTAGATGCAAAAGATTGGAGTGTTGTAGTATATGATTTTAATCAGGAAAGAAAAGAGATTGAAGAGCGTGTAACTCAATATAGTAATTTCTTTACAGCACTGAAAAAAGGAAGTTCAATAGATAATATTAGACCTACAGCTTTTGCTGGACAAGCTAACCTTATTTATTTTCTTAAAAAAGGAAGTAATTTTGAATTGGTTAAGAATAAACCTAATTTAAAAACTTTTGCAGATATACGTCAAGCTATTATTATATCAGGAGTAGACCCTAAAGACATTAGATAAACCTTGTAATTCAAATTAGATATTGATATATGGAAATTTTTAATAATCTTGATGTATTACTAAAAGGATTTTGGCTAGTAGCGATCCCTGTCACTCTTATTTTCCTTATTCAAATGGTATTAACTTTTGTAGGGTCTGATGCTACTGATGGAACTTCAGCTGATTTTGATGGTGATTTTGATGGTAGTGATACTCCTTTTCAGTTATTCTCTTTTCGCAACTTAATGAATTTTTTGTTAGGTTTTAGTTGGACAGGTATTTCCTTTTATCATATCATTACTAACCAAATTTTACTTATTATTTTATCAATTGCAGTAGGAGTATTATTTGTTTATTTGTTCTTTCTTATTATTAGGACTTTGATGAGACTTTCAGAAGATAATACATTTAAAATTATTGAAACTATTGGGAAAACAGCTGAAGTATATGTGCCTATTCCTGCACATAAAGAGGGAATTGGAAAAATAATGCTTAGTGTTAGAGGAACTGTACATGAGCTTGAGGCTATGACCAATGGTGAGCGTATTCCATCAAATACTATGGTAAAAATAGTTTCTGTTCAAGATGCAGTACTATTTGTAGAACAATTATAATATTAGCTTTTATTTTTAATTGATTTTAGAGCGTGTTCTAGGTTCTTTGCCAAACTAAATAGGTAATTAAACTGCTCTCGGTAAAACTGAGTTTCACGCATTGATATTACAATATTATTCTCTTCTTGAGAATTTGTTATAATCTCCTTCACCGATTCATTAAGCTGTTTGATAGCCAGTTTATAATTAGGTGAAGGAGATTTTTCTTGTCCTATAATAATTTCTAATGAGTACTGTAAAAATACTATTAAGTTATCAATAGCCTCATTAAATACTTGTTTAGGAAAAGTTGTCTTTTTGCTGTTCAGCCTAATGCCAAATGAAGCTACTGATGATAAAAATGACTGTTGTATTACAATAATACCATACACAGAAGGATTGCTACTTTGCATAAATTTAGGTTCTTGTAACATCCTTTGAAAGGTAGTATTAAGGTTAGATAGGGCAAGAACAGCTTCTTTCCGTGCTACTTTATAAGGGGTATTGATACTTTTCTCAGTGTTAAATAGTATTCTTACTTCTTGCAAATATGCAATATTAGCTTTTATTGATTTAGTTAGTACATCTTTATAGGTATTATGCTCCCATGTTGGAAAAACGAGATAATTTGCTCCTACAGATAGTCCTACACCTATTACTGTATCTAATAAGCGATCATAAATTAGGTTATAGATATTAGGAGTTATAAGTGTAAAAATAAAAATAGCTGTAATAGTGATAAATATTGAAGCATACATATAATTCTCCTGAATAAGTCCGAAAGCAATAGGCATACACAATATAGCTATATATAGATACAAGCTAGGGTAGGGTAGGAGGTATATTACTCCAAATGAGGCTACACCACCTATAATCGTACCATATACCCTATGTAGAGACCTTTCTTGAGTGATGCCAAATCCTGGTCGCATAATAATAAAAACAGTAAGTATAATCCAATATGCATTGTTAATAGAAAAAATATCACCAATAATATACCCTACTAATACTACTATTGAAAGTCTCAAAGCATGTCTAAAAAACGTTGATTTTAATGAAATATGGTCTTTAAGTCGCTTCAATGAGTAATTTTGGTAACTCACAAACTTCCGGTAAGTATTCTCATCACGTACCCCTGCATCACTATTATAATAGTTTTGGAATATCAATCGTATATTTTCGATAGAATGATACTGATTTTCAATATATATGTAGAAATTCCGAAGCATTAACCAACGTTCCTTATCTTCTCCTAGCTCTTCTGCAGCAGCTTTAAGCTCTTCATTCTTTTTCCTCATTTGCTGCAAGAGGTCTTTTAATGAATTACTCAATTTAATTTCTTTACGTGAACCTATGTAGTCCGACATCAGTTGTAGCTGTGCTGATAGTTCCTTAATAAACGCTACATATATTTGTAAGCATTCTTTATGTTGTCCAAAAACTTCATCTACTTTTTCGTATTGCACAGGATTAGCCAATGCCAGTTCAAAAATATCTACTAGTTCAATAAAGATCAAAAACTGTCTTTGTAGGTAATCAGTTTTTCCCGATTTACTTCTTGAGTCCAACACCGCTTCTCGGAACTTCTCATAGTTCTCATTAAGGCTTGTTTGTAGGTTAATAAGTTTTTTAAGTCCTTGAGTTCTATCAGTAGCCAATAAAAGGTTTGCGCGTACAGCAAAAAACTCTGCTGTAAGAGCAAAACACTTACCCAAAAGCTGCTCACTATACAAACGTGGGCGTATCTTCACCAGCAAGTATGCCAAAAAGCTATACCATATAGCTCCTATAAGTATATAGCAGGCATATAACACTATATCCCATCCTGTTTGTAAATGTGCTAAAGTAGTAGCTATAGCGCATAATCCCGCAAACGAAACCATTGTAGCTCTCTGTCCATATAATGAAATATACGCATTTATAAAAGTAAGTACAAATATAGTAGGCAATAACAGTGCTTCATAAGGAGCTGTCAGATTCACTAATATACTGCTGCTTATTGCTAATAGGGTAGCTATTAAAAGCCCTCCGTATAAATGTCCTCTATTACCAGGAATATCACTCGGCGAAATAGCTATTACACTTAGCGCAATAGGCACGCCTATATCTATTCTATTGAACCATGACCCTAAGCCTATAGGTATAAGCACGGCTATGGTTTTGATAATACCTTTGAAAAATGAAAAGCTTTTAAAAAAAGAAAGTATTGCTGTCAGCATATTTTTTTGTATATTCGCGGCAAAATTACAAAACTAATGTCAGATAGCCATCTTATTAACAAATATTTAATTGAAGGTAAAGTCATTCTTTATCCTACCGATACCGTTTGGGGGCTTGGTTGCGATGCTACCAATCCAGATGCTGTTGCTAAAATTTTCACTATCAAACAGCGAAATGAAAGCAAAAGCCTTATTATTTTGGTTAATAATACCGAAATGTTACAGCAATATGTTGCTGAACTACCTCAAAAAGCTATTGATTACCTCAAAACTATCACCACGCCTACCACTATTATCTACAATAACCCTATTCATTTAGCGCAAAATGTCATTGCTTCCGATAATACTGTGGCTATTCGTATCGTGCACGACCACTTTTGCCAGCAAATAATAACTAATTTCGGCAAACCTATTGTATCTACCTCTGCTAATATTAGTGGTGAACCTACTCCACAATTCTTCAAAGCTATCAGTCCTGCTATCCTTGCTCAAGCCGACTATATCGTGCCTTTTCGACAAAATGAAACTGATATAAAAAAGCCCTCACGCTTGGTTAAATTCACTTCAAGCGGAGAGCTTATAATATTACGAGAATAAACTTTTTATTTTTTCTCTCTTTTCTTTAAAAGAACCACATTCTCAACATGATACGTTTGCGGAAACATATCTACTGGCTGTACTTTAACTACTTCATATAGCTCATCCAGCAAAGCAAGGTCGCGCGCCTGTGTAGCACTATTACAGCTCACATACACTATAGTCGGAGCAGCTATTTGCAGTAGCTGGGTTACTACATCTTTGTGCATACCATCACGCGGAGGGTCGGTAATAACCACATCAGGTATACCATTAGCCTTGATAAAATCATCGTTGAAAACATTCTTCATATCCCCAACATAAAATACTGCATTCTCAATCCCATTAGCCCGCGCATTGTCCTTCGCATCAGCAATCGCTTCAGGAACAGCCTCCACACCTACTACTTTCTTAGCCTTCTTAGCTACAAATTGCGCAATAGTACCCGTACCTGTATAGAGGTCATATACCAATTCATTCCCAGTAAGTCCTGCAAAATTACGCGTTACCTCGTATAATTTATGAGCTTGTTTAGAGTTTGTCTGATAGAACGATTTAGCATTAATCTTAAATCGCAAGCCCTCCATTTCTTCATAAATACAGTCTCTTCCCTTGTAACAAATAATCTCTTGGTCATAAATAGCATCATTGCCCTTGTTATTAATACAATATTGCAACGAAGTTATCTCAGGAAAAATATCTCCAATATGGTCAAGCAGCAAGTTTATCTTCTTATCAGCACTAAAAAACTGAATAACCAACATTATTTCACCCGTCGAACTGATACGTATCATCATCGAGCGTAATAAACCCGTTTGTTGCCTCGGACTATAAAAAGGCATATTGTTAGCCAATGCAAACCGTTTTATTTCTAAACGAATAGCGTTTGAAGGGTCTGCTTGCAAATAACATTGGTCAATGTCCAAAATCTTATCCCACGCCCCAGCAATATGGAACCCCAAAGCATTCCTATCCTCAATAGTATCAGCCCTTTGTATCTCATCAGGAGTCAGCCAACGCATATCCGAGAACGAAAACTCCATCTTATTCCTATAATGGTAAATCTCTTCCGAACCAATAATAGCCGATACCTCAGGAATCGCAATTCTCCCCAAGCGTACTAAGTTATTTTCCACCTCTTTCTGCTTGTAGTATAGCTGATTTTCGTAGTTCATATCCTGCCATTTGCACCCACCACAATAGCCAAAGTGCGAGCACACAGGCGTAACCCTCAGTGCCGAACGCTCGTGAAACTTAGTGGCAAACCCCTCATAATATGCCGATTTTTTCTTAGTAGTTTGTACATCCACCACATCACCAGGTAGTGCATTGGTAATAAATATTACGCGTCCGTCAGGTGCCTTAGCCACGCTTTTTCCTTTGGCACCAGCATCAATAACCGTAACATTTTCTATGATTATATTTTTCTTCTTGCTCATTATGGCGGCAAAATTACAAATAATTGTGCAATTAACAAATTACTTATCAGTTATTCACAGCCTTCATCTTGAAAACCTATCTTAACCCCCTACCTCTTATTTTGAAATGAAAAAAAATCATCCTTTTCTCATTTTTATTGCTAATATTTCAAATAAGTATTCCCTTAATTTCGTGCCTTTATTGAAAAATTAATCCACTAATAATCAATCTATTAAAACTATAAGCTTATTAAAGGAAGCTTAGAGCTACCTTAGAGGATGAACGAAGGATAAACGAACTATAAACGAAGGATACACCTTACTTTGCTGAATATCAGATGTTTTACCTTTTATCCGTATTTTTGAAAAAATCGCAATAAAAACGTCAAAACATTACATTTTTTACATTCCTCATTTATACATTAACTATATCACTTTCATTTCAGAAATAAATTATCCTTCATAAAAAGTATAAAGATAAAATCTCTAAAAACGAAAAAACAGCAAAGATATTCACTTAAAGACATAAAAAAATAGCAAATATGCTACTCACATATTTGCTACTCTATTAATTTTCTTATGAATTAAAGTATTAATTTTGCTAATTGCTCAGTAAGAGCCACCCTACTGTATTTCTCAATAAATTTAGGTTCAGTCTGCAGATTATCAGCCTTATAAGCCTTGTAATATGCCAATATTTGTGCCTTCATAGCCGCTTTATCAGTATATCCTACAAAAGTACCCGTCTGGGTTTCAGTCAGAATAGGCGTTACATCCCAATTCTTTGGGCCTATAGCCAAAATAGGTCGTCCCGATACCATATATTCAAACAATTTCCCCGCAATAATGCCCTGTGTTTCTTCCGAATCTATTTCAATAAGTAATAATACTTGTGATTGCTTTTGTAACGTTACAGCATCTTTATGAGCGATATATCCCTTGTAAGTATAGTAAGCTAATAACCCATAAGTACGAAGGTCATCTTCTATATCCTCACTTACTTTTCCTGCAAAACATAGGCTAAAATCATCAGCAAAATGCGGCTCTTCTCGCACCAATTCTGCCAAAACTTCCCACAATATTTTAGGATTTCTATCTGATAATAAAGACCCAATATGTGAAATCAAGAATTTTTTTGATAGGGGAGGGGCTACACTAGTTTCCTCATCATAGCCATTAGTAATCACTTCTATAGGGGTATTAGTAATTTTTTTGAAGTCTTCTTTAGTCCTAAAGCTGGTAGTAATTACCACGTCGCTCTTTTGCAGTACCTCTTTTTCCCAATAATGCTGACGTGTATCTGCCCATTTAGTAAGGCGCAAATCTTTATAATAGCCTATAGTTGTCCATGGGTCACGAAAATCACTTATCCATTTCAGTTCAGGAAGTTGTTTTTTTAGCTTATACCCAATAAGATGTACACTATGCGGTGGCGAAGTAGTAATTATAGTATCTATCTTATTTTCAGTTATAAATGTTTTTAAATATTTAACCGAAGGGTTTACCCAAAATCTTCTAGCATCAGGTATAAAAAGGTTGCCTCGTACCCATAACAGTAACTTATCTAACCAAGATACTTTCTTACGCGGAATAATCCCAGCGCTAATCTTTTGAGTTTTCTTCTTTGAAAACAATGAAGCCAACCTATAAGGCTCCCATACAGTCTGCTTAATTACTTGTATATCTGTAGGTAAATCGGTGCCTATTTCATTATCTATAATTGGATATGTTGGGTTCTCAGGTACATATACTATAGGCTCTATGCCAAAGCTTCGCAAATATTTTACAAACTTCACCCAGCGTTGCACTCCAGGACCTCCAGCAGGCTTCCAATAATAGGTAATAATAAGTATCTTCTTCATACAAGCATTCCTTCTATTTTACATAATATGCATTATCAAGATTTTTAGTAGTCTCTTTTTACCTACGAAATCACTCCGCTACCTACTAGTTCATCATCTAAATACCAAGCAGCAAACTGTCCTTCAGTAACTGCACTTTGGCGGTCTTCAAAATGAATATATAAACCATTAGTTGCTTTATACAATACTGCTTTTTGTAATGGCTGGCGATACCTAATGCGTACCATAACCTCTAAAGTATCACCAATATTGAGAGCTAAATCCTTACGTATCCAATGCTCATCGGCTTCGGTAATGAACAGCGCACTGCGGAACAAACCTCTGTGCGTATGTCCTTCACCGGTATAAATAATATTACGCTCAATATCAGTCTCTATGATAAATAAAGGTTCTTTAGTACCACCTACATTTAAGCCTTTGCGTTGTCCTTTGGTAAAATAATGAGCTCCTTGATGAGTTCCTACTTTTTTGCCATCTTCAGGATGATAAATAAAACGTTGAGATAGATACTTTAATTGGTCTTCATAAGTTTCAAAAAGGCGTAACCTATCAAAGTCACCATATCCTTTCCAATCATTGGGTATTTGAATAATGTCTCCTTCTTTAGGTTGTAATTTTTGTTGTAAGAATTCTGGCAAACGTACTTTTCCTATAAAACAAAGTCCTTGTGAGTCTTTCTTTTCAGCTGTTACTAAGTCTTGTTCTTTAGCTATAGCACGTACTTCCGATTTTTGTAATTCTCCTATAGGAAATAAAGCCTTACTAAGCTGTTCTTGTGATAACTGACAAAGAAAATACGATTGGTCTTTATTATCATCCTTGCCTGAAAGCAATCGGTATACAGTTTGTCCATCTACTTGTATAGTCTCTTTCCTACAGTAATGCCCTGTAGCCACATAATCGGCACCTAAGCTGAGGGCAAGTTTCATAAAGACATCAAACTTTATTTCTCTATTGCATAGTACATCGGGATTGGGCGTTCTACCGTTTTCGTATTCATTGAACATATAGTCTACAATACGAGCTTTATAAGGCTCACTCATATCTATTGTTTGGAATGGAATACCTAGTTTTTCAGCTACTAAAAGTGCATCATTACTATCTTCTAACCACGGACATTCATCAGATATAGTCACGGTATCATCGTGCCAATTCTTCATAAAAAGCCCTATTACATCATACCCTTGTTCTTTCAATAAATAGGCTGCTACACTGCTATCTACTCCCCCACTAAGTCCTACTACTACTCTTTTCATTTTGTTGTTTTCCTTATATTATTTTTTCTGTAAAAATATATTACCAAAAGCATTGTTATAACTAAAAGTACTAATGGGTATATAAAAACTTTCACCTGCCAAGCTGAAGCACTTTCAGCTACCTTTTCTTTGTTTAAAAAAGCTAACTGTACTTTCTTGTTTCGTAGTGTCAAAAAATCAGTATCATTAAGCAAATAGTTCAATGCATTCTGCAAAAAAGCTTTATTATCATAAAACTTATTCGTCCAACGGTCAAAACCAAGTTCTAAAGGCGTGTTGTTTTGGTTGTCAAAATCATTCTTTATTACATCACCATCAGCCACTACAATCATTTTAGTAGGTTTACTTTGTTGGGCATTTTCTTTGAGTTTTATAGGAGAAATTCTATTCTTATAAGCTGAACTAAATTCTCCTTCCAATAGTACAGCTAATGGTATATTTCCCTTCTTGTAAAGCTCTTTGTCCATTATCTTAGGGTCAAAACGCAAGTTGATTTCACGAGGAGTCCCATCAGCTTTTGAAAAAGTTGAACTTTCCATTAGTACTGTCTTTTTTACTTGGTTTTTTAGAGTGTCAATGCCATTAGCAAATTGTAGTCGTACAGCATCTAAATGGTTGTTTATAAGGTGATTGTTATTGGATAACACTAAGGGATTATAGACCCAAGGGATATTCATATAACGCGTTTGCGAGCCTTCACCACTAGCTACCACTATTTCTGAAAAATACAAATCATTAATTAAAGTATAATTAATACGGAAACCATACTGAAAAAACATATCTGTAAGGTTCAAGTCCAATGGCATAGCCATTGTCATTCCGCCTGTTCGGTACATATCTTCTAATGAAACGTTCACATTATCTATCAGCCATAAGGCAGCCCCTCCATTCATAATATACTGGTCTACTACTTGTTTTTGTGGGTCAGTAAAGGCTTTAGTAGGTTTAGCTACTATTAATAGATCAAATTTTTTAAGGTCTGCAAGTGTTTTTTCAGCATTAGTAGCTACCGAGTCAAGCGTAAAAGGAGCTATAAAGTAATATTCTCGTACTGTTTTTATGAAATCGTACATATATACATCTTCCAATGTCCCATTACTTTTTAGTATAGCTATTTTTTTCTTTTTTTCAACAGCAAATTTATATAAGGCATCAGTAATATTGTATTCCAAGCGTTGCACAGAATTCTGTACTCGTTCTTGGTCTGTAGCTCCTAATTTGTCAATAAAAATCCGTACTTTTTCGCTCCTCTTTCCATCACTTATTACTATCCATGGGAAAAGGTATTCTACTGATGATTTTCCTGCCTCTGTTTGCGTAATTTGCAAAGGCTGAAAACCATTGCTCACCAGCTGCTGTATGGCAGCTTCGGGTTGCTCCTCCCCTTCCAATGGGTTTACAAAGTTCACTATTAAATTGCTATTAGCAGCTGTATATTCTTGCAGTAGCTGAAGTGCTTCTGTCTGTAATTTCTTAAATTCCGAAGGAATATTACCTTTCAGCAGGACATCTACCACTATAGGTTGTTGTATTTTAGCAAGTGTTTTATGTGTAAACTCAGAAAGGGTATAACGTTTGTCAGCAGTAAGGTCTATACGTGCGTACCATTGCTGGGCTATATAGTTTATTGCCAATAATATGATAAGGGCACCCCCTACCCTACTTATCGTATTTTTAAGGTATTTTTTCATCGTTTATAGGCTTTGAGTGATAAAGTAGTGAGATATATAAAAAATGCAATTATCGATAGAAAATATACAACATTTCGAGTGTCAATCACTCCTCTACTAATAGCATCAAAATGGGTTTGAAAACCAAACCCGTTAAAATCATCAGCTATGAGTGTAATAAGTTGGTCTGCTCCAAAGAAGAAAAAAAAGCACAAAAAGGCAGCTAATACAAACGAAATAATTTGGTTAGCACTTATAGCCGAAGCCCATAAACCTACTGCAGCAAAAGTTGCAATAAGTAAAAATAATGCAATGTATGAGCCTACAGTTCCAGCAACATCCAAGTTCCCTACAGGATTGCCCAAAACCCATACTACATATACGTACAGTACTGATGGCAGTAAAATGATAAGCAATAAGAAGAGTATTCCTAAGTACTTACCCAATACTATTTGTAAAGTACTTACGGGTTTAGTGAATAAAAGGGCCAACATCCCGCTCTTTTTTTCTTCCGAGATACTTCTCATAGTAAGTGCAGGTACTAAAAATACAAATATCCACGACGAAAGTCTAAAGAAAGGTAACATATCTGCAAAACCTGCATTTAGGATGTTGTAATCAGACTTAAATACAAACAAAAAAAGACCATTAAGCACTATAAATAGCCCTATAATAGTCATACCTATAGGCGAAGTAAAAAAATAACTAATTTCTTTTTTTAATAGTGAAAACATTTTAAGTGTTAAGTGTTAGCAATTAGTTTCAGGGTGCAAATGTACAAAATAATTACCAAATAACAATTAATTAACCCAAACAGTCAAAAAAACTACCATTTATAAAAATATGATAGATCACTCATTTTCAGTGAAAAAGGAACTTTTATCCTATCATAACTATCAGGAATAATATCAATACTATCCCTAAGTTTTTCATTTGAAACAAGAATCAATATATTATCCTCATATAAATTTGTAGCTATAATAGGTAAAAAACATTGTTCAGATAGCATCTCTTTAAAAAAGTTAGCCCTTATTGCATCTAAATTTTTATCAAAACAATACCCCAATATACTTTTTCTTAAAACTTCTGTTTTAGCTGAAAAATCATACTTACTTTCCGTAAGTATAAATCCTATATTTTGGTTAAAGATTCTCACCTTCATTAACTTTTCTAATTCTTCAATAGGCAAAGTAGTTAGATCAAAATAAATTGATTCATTCTCTACGTACAAAATTTCTTTATTTATACTTTTAAAGGGAAAACCTATATTTAAATAAGCTCCTTTCAATTCAATTATTTTAGGATTAACCTTTTTTAAGTTAGCTGTATTAATAGCCGAATTTCTAAGAAAAGCCCATACCATACCTACCTTATTTTCCGCAAATATAGATATATCTTCTATCCTATGAAATGAATAACACAGCCCTATTGATTCAACCCATTTACAAAACTCTATCATTATAGTATTATTTTATAGCATTATATCTCAGGGTAAATAATATGTTCCGGTATTAATGTAATATTTTCTGGTTCAATTTTATCAATTTCTTTTATATAATTTTCCCTTGAAAATTGAAAATTATATTTCTTCCCTCCTCTTAAAAAGCTCCATTTAATAGTATTATCATTATGTACAACATTCACATAATCCCACCCACCATCATCAGCTATACCACAAGCACAAGTAAAAATTAAATAATCTCCACTATTTTGTGTACTTGCATATAATTCAGGATAAACTACTAAAACATTATCAAAATCATCTAAACTTCTTATGTCAATATCGTCTATCAATAATTGTAAATAACTACAATTATTAAATTTAATATTGTCAATAACCACATTATCTGTCGATTTTAGCGTTATTATATTAACTTTTATATGATTTATCATTTTCTTTTTCTAATATCCATTCTCTGAATAAATTCATAATTGCCGAAAACTTATCTTCGTATAAGCTATCTTCTATCATATACCACCAGTTAGAATAGTTGTTTTTATAGTTTATCTTTTGAGCAAGCCAAGTATTGAACTCTTCACAAAATAGAATATCTATACTTTCCAATATTCCATTTGTCTTTTTGGCTAGCAAAAATCCTGATATATAAAAATACAACTGATCTATTTTTAAATCAGGAATAAACATTTTAGGCCTTTTATTAATGGCATCTATTAACTCACTTATATTTTTCATTGCTTAAAACAAGGTGTTTAATTTCCTATTGTTCAATGATAAATTCAGTATCCGAAAGTTCTAAAGAATATGTGTCATCCAAATATTCAATTACTTCTTCAATAGGTTGAAACTTAATGGTCTTTATCTTCTTAGCTTCTATACTATTTTTAAACTCTTCATTACAATAAAGAAGAGCATCAAAAAAATCCTGACTAATATAAAAAACAGATTTTGAGCCAAATAGCTTTCTATTAAGTACTATTTTTGTAGCTTCCTCTACTTCTACATTTGGGAATCTCCTTCCTATTTCAGGTTTAATAGGATATGTTTTAGTAAAAATAGATTTGTCAAAGTCAATAGCTTGTACATCTTCTTGGATAACTATAAAAAAATAATTCTTCTCAGCATTTACTTTCCTTCTCTGTTAAGCATTATAACAGGAGTAGACAGATACTTTATTGGATTCTGTTTATCCAGAATCTCCTTAAACTCTTCCGAAATGATAAAACCATTTGATGTATCACAATAATCAAAATCCAATAACTTATGTTTGTTTATAAGATAGAGTTTTTCAGGCAGATGACTTAAGTTCGTTCTTCCCATACGTCATTCATCATCATCAAGTACAGGAGGGAGGGAAGATCTTTTATAATCTTCCCTTGGAATAAAGCGTGTGTGTAAAATCCCATCCAAATAGATAGGAGTTCTCTTTGCCTTAGTATTAGGCACCATAAAGTAAATTTGGTTCATAATATTGTATTTAAATTCTTTAGTTATATTTCTTGTATTTATTACCACACCATACTTAACGAAATTCGTTTCCGTACTTCGTCTTTTTCTATTACTTTTACTTGTACTTGCTGGTGTAGTTTTACTACCTCATTTACATCAGCTACATAGCCGTCTTTTAGCTGAGAGATATGTACTAAGCCGCTCTCTTTCACTCCTATATCTACAAAGCAACCAAAAGCAGTAATATTATTTACAATACCAGGTAATATCATTCCTTCTCGCACATCCTCAAAGCTCTTTACATTAGGGTCAAAAGCAAAGGCTTTGGCTGTAGTACGAGGGTCAAGCCCTGGTTTTTCTAACTCTTTAAGTACATCTTTTAAGTACAGTTCTCCTACCTCTTTAGTTTGGTACTTTTGTATATCAATAGTCGCTATAGCTTGCTTGTTGCCTATTAATTCAGCTACCGATACTCCTATATCTTTAGCCATCTGCTTGATGATAGGATAAGCTTCTGGGTGTACAGCCGAGTTGTCAAGCGGATTGTCAGAATTATGTACTCTTAAAAAAGCTACCGCTTGTTGGTATACTTTATCTCCTAACCGAGGCACTTTTTTTAGTTCTTCACGTTTGCCAAAAGCTCCATTAGCCGATCTGTAATTAACTATATTTTCTGCCATCTTCTCCCCTATCCCCGATACGTAACTCAGTAGTGATTTGCTTGCAGTATTTAGGTTTACACCTACTTTGTTCACGCAGCGTATCACAGTGGCATCAAGTTCTTCTTTTAGTAATAACTGGTTCACATCGTGTTGGTATTGTCCTACTCCTATGCTTTTTGGGTCTATTTTTACCAATTCTGCTAGTGGGTCAGCAAGACGTCTACCTATTGATACTGCTCCGCGTACTGTTACATCATAATCTGCAAACTCATCTCTTGCTATTTTAGATGCCGAATATACCGATGCTCCTGCCTCACTCACTACAAATATTTCTACTTTATTCCCAAATTTTAGTTCTTTTACAAAGGCTTCTGTCTCTCTTGATGCCGTTCCATTTCCTATGCTTATTGCTTCAATATGGTATTGGTCTACAAGTTTGAGCAGCTTCTTAGCAGCCATAGCAGTATCGTTTTGTGGAGCGTGAGGGTAAATTACATCGTGTTGTAATAAATCGCCTTTTTCATCTAGGCACACCACTTTACATCCAGTTCTATAACCTGGGTCTATAGCCAAAATACGCTTTTCCCCCAAAGGCGATGCTAGTAATAGTTGTGAAAGGTTCTCCGCAAATACCGAAATAGCCTTTGCATCGGCCTTGTCTTTGGCTTCTTGTAGTGTTTCATTAGCTATAGAGGGTTCTAATAACCGCTTATAACTATCCTTTACTGTTTTCTTCAAAAAATCGGCTACCTCTCCCCTACTTTTTATGATGTTTTCTTCTATAAAAGGTAGTGTTTCTTCTTGCTCTACTTGTACTTTTAGTTTTACAAAGCCTTCTTTTTCGGCACGTAACATTGCCAATATACGGTGTGATGGGGCTTTGCTTAATAACTCTTCCCAATCAAAGTACTGAGCGTATTTCTGTGCCTCTTCTTCCTCGCTTTTTCCTTTAGCCACTTCAGTAGTAATCATTGCTTTGCGCCCAAATACCTTCCGTAGGGTGCGCCTAATAAAAGTATTCTCATTAATCCATTCAGCTATAATATCCGAAGCTCCCTGCAAAGCTTCTTCTTCCGTAGCCACCTTTTCCGACAGATATTTCCCTGCCAAGGTTTCTAAGTCTGTCACTCGCTGGCTCATTATCTGCTTAGCTAATGGTTCCAATCCCTTTTCTTTAGCTACATCTGCTTTAGTTTTTCTACGCTTTTTATAAGGCAAATAAAGGTCTTCCAATTCATTCAGTTCAAACGAGGCTTCTATGCGTTTGCGCAGTTCCTCGGTCAGTTTCCCTTGCTCTTCTATAGAGCTTATAATAGTTTCTTTCCGCTTGCATATATTCTCGTAATCGTTTTGTGCTTTGGCAATACGCTCAATAGCTACCTCGTCCAAATTCTGCGTACTATCTTTCCGATAGCGTGCAATAAAAGGAATGGTACATCCCTCTGCCAGCAGCGCAAGGGTATTCTCAATAGCTTTTTCAGTCAGTTGTGTTTGGTTTTTTATATATTGAATGTTTGTCATAGTAATTTGTTAAGTTCCTAATTTTCTAATTTGCTAATTTCCTTAGCTTCCTTGTTTTTTCTAAAAAGTCTTGCCGTAAGTTCTCCTTTTAAAGTTAGTTCCTCCCCTGCTCCTCTCAGCCAAGAGCCCTCGCGCAATCCTATCACTGGCGTATCGTTAAATACGTGAAACTCCTTAATACGTGTCTCCCGAGTTTCTCCTTTGTGTTTGCTATGGGGGTCAGGATCAAGGTAGTGCGGATTAATATTAAATGGTATAAGTCCCAAAGTCTTGAATGATGGCGGGTATATTATAGGCATATCGTTAGTAGTTTGCATCGTCTCTCCTGCAATATTGCTGCCTGCACTTGTACCCATATAAGGCGTTCCCTTCAGCACCGTCTCGCGTAGCACATCCATAATATTCAGCTGGTATAGGGCATTCACCAGCACAAAAGTATTACCTCCACCAGTAAAGATAGCTTCAGCCTCTTGCACAGCCTTCTTAGGGTTCTCAAAGGTATGTAGCCCCACTACTTTCTTGCCTAATTTAGCAAAAAAAGTACGCGCTATTTCAGTGTATTCATCGTGCGAAATCCCACTGGGGCGAGCATAAGGAACAAAAAGAATTTCACTTGTTTCTGCAAAGAAATCCACAAGTTCATCTCTCAAATAAGATAGGTATGTACCTCCATATACGGTTGAGGTACTGGCTAATAAAAGTTTTTTCATTGTTATCAACGGTTGTTTACTTCAGGCTACAAAAGTACTACATAATTGCCAAATGAGCAAATCGCCTCCTAAAAAAAGCTGATGCATTTATATAGCTACCCCCCACCCTCTTCTAATTGCCAAATCTTCAACTATTTTCCATTTTTATTGCCAAATTCTCAAAATTCATACCCCCTACTATTACTTCCCTTTCAAAAAATTAATCCCCTAATAATCAGCCTTTCCCCTATTAAGGTTACCCCAAAAAGCTTAGAGAATAAGTATAGGATAAGCGAACCTATAACGAAGGATAAACGAACTGTAAACGAAGGATAAGAGTTAATTAACTGATAATTAGTTGTTTTTTCACCAAATGTATCATTTAAAAAAATCTCAACAAATGCTGCCAAACATTGCATTTTTCATATTTCCTCCCTGCTCTCCTCCTACCTCCCTGCCCTCTCCCCAAAACTTGCTAATTAATAATTATTTCGTACTTTTGCGCCCAGATTTCATTAAAAACAACTATTCAAATGAAAAAAACGCTCTTAATCAGTGCATTAGCAATTCTTATGGCAGCTTGCACTAATCGCTCTTATGTAGGCACTTATGAAGGTACTCTACCCTGTGCCGATTGTGGTGGTAACCACATTACTTTAGTTATCGATGCCGATAGCTACACTTCTAAAGAAAGCTCTGATAAAGAAAGCTTTGAAGATAAAGGTACCGTAACCTACGATGCCGAAAAACAAATGCTTACCCTTACTAGCAGCCAAAACGCCGACACCAAATCATTCTACCGCGTAAAAGAGGATAACACTATTGTTATGCTCGACCAAGATGGTAAAGAGGTAGAAACTGAACTTGCCGCCGACTACATTCTTAAGAAGAAATAAAAAAGATAGCAGATTAGTAAATGCTTATATATACATTTACTAATCTGCACTTTTATTAATCTGCTAATTTATTAATTTAATGAGTTTACATCAAGAAATACAAAAACGCCGCACCTTTGGTATTATCTCTCACCCCGATGCTGGTAAAACAACCCTTACCGAAAAATTACTACTATTCGGGGGAGCTATCCAAGAAGCAGGTGCTGTAAAATCGAATAAAATAAAAAAAGGTGCTACTTCCGACTTTATGGAGATTGAACGCCAAAGGGGTATCTCGGTAGCTACCTCTGTATTGGCTTTTAACTATAAAGAGCATAAAATCAATATCTTAGATACACCTGGTCACAAAGACTTTGCCGAAGATACTTTCCGCACCCTCACCGCTGTCGATAGCGTTATTGTAGTGATTGATGTTGCTAAAGGGGTCGAAGAACAAACTGAAAAACTCGTACAGGTATGCCGTATGCGTAACATCCCTATGATTGTCTTTATCAATAAGTTAGACCGCGAAGGGAAAGACGCTTTCGACCTTCTGGACGAAGTAGAACAAAAACTCGGCTTAAAAGTAACCCCTCTTAGCTTCCCCATAGGCATAGGCTATGATTTTAAAGGAATTTATAACATTTGGGAGAAAAATATCAACCTATTCTCAGGCGATAGTCGCAAAAATATAGAAGAAACCATCGCCTTTAATGATATCAACAGCCCCGAGTTAGAACAAATAATATCACAACAATCAGCAGCCAATCTCCGCTCCGATTTAGAACTCGTATATGAAGTCTACCCTAAGTTCGACAGAGAGGCCTACCTCAATGGACAACAACAACCCGTATTCTTTGGCTCAGCTCTTAATAACTTCGGAGTGCGTGAGTTGCTCGATTGTTTTATCCAAATTGCCCCCTCACCACGCCCCAAAGCTAGTGAACAGCGTGTAGTTAATCCCGACGAAACTACTTTTTCAGGATTCGTGTTTAAAATCCACGCCAATATGGACCCCAACCACCGCGACCGCTTGGCATTCGTCAAGATAGTATCAGGTACTTTTGAACGTAACAAACCTTATTTACATACCCGATTAGGTAAAAAGCTGAAATTCTCAAGCCCCAATGCCTTTTTTGCCGAAAAGAAAGAAGTTGTCGATATATCCTACGCAGGTGATATAGTAGGCTTGCATGATACAGGTAACTTTAAAATAGGCGATACCCTTACCGAGGGCGAAACACTCCACTTTAAAGGTATACCTAGTTTCTCCCCCGAGCACTTCCGCTACATTAATAATGCTGATCCTCTCAAATCTAAACAATTAGAAAAAGGTATCGATCAGCTAATGGACGAAGGGGTAGCCCAGCTCTTTAAACTCGATTTTAATGGGCGTAAGGTAATTGGTACAGTAGGAGCCTTACAATATGAAGTAATACAATATCGTTTGGAACATGAGTATGGGGCAAAATGTAGTTATGAAAATTTCCCCATTTATAAGGCTTGTTGGGTAGAGGCTCCCGATAATCCTAAAGACCCCGAATATCTTGATTTCTTACGCGTAAAACAGAAGTTCTTGGCACGCGACAAGCAAAACCAACTGGTTTTCCTTGCCGACTCTGCCTTCTCTATAGAAATGGTTAAACAAAAATACCCTAACCTCAAACTACACTTTACTTCCGAGTTTGATTAAGGTACACAATCTTCTTTGTTTCAAAGAATGGTTCATCAAAATACTCACTAATATCAGTGAGCTCTGCTTGTGCAAAGGTGGCTAACTCTTCCCTAAGGTCGCCACCTTTCAGGTAGAGGATACCATTAGGTAACTCATTATGTGAAGTCATTTTGAACTTTCCTTTTACCCAAGGTACAAAGTCCTTCATCTGTGTAACAGCACGGCTTACTACAAAATCGTATTGTTTTTTTAGCTCTTCAGCCCTTATCTGCATAGCAGTTACATTCTTCAGTTCTAAGGCTTTTACCACCTCTTGCACTACTTTTATTTTCTTTCCTATAGAGTCTACCAATGTAAAACTGCAATTAGGAAACAATATTGCCAAAGGCACTCCAGGGAAACCTCCTCCAGTACCCACATCTAGTAATTCAGTACCATCTACAAAATCAATGCGCTTGCCTATAGCCAAACTGTGCAATACGTGTCGCTCGTAAAAATCGTCCATATCCTTCCGTGATATAACGTTAATCTGTGAGTTCCACAACTCATAAAGCTCCTTTAATTTGCCAAATTGCTGTTGTTGTTCTTCTGTAAGAGAAGAAAAGTATTTTAGTATAATTTCCATAGTTGCTAATATATTACGTGTTAAAATAATTCCTTATTTAATTACCTTCCCCAAAAGTACTGTCAATCCCCCTACCGATCTGGTAAATATAAGATATTCATTACCTCCCTCCACAAGTCTGTATTTCTTTTTAATCTCTTCTACGCTTAAAGGATAATTCTTTGATAGAATGCAGTATTTACTTCCAGCTTTCAGTTCTTTAGTATTGATAGCCGTTACCTCCAATACCCGCCCTGCAAAAGGCTCTTTAAGCTCTTCAGAGGTGTATAAATGCGTATTCACCTCCAGCTTCTCTATCCCAAAGTAGGCTGCCACATAATTAAATCCCCCCGATTTTAGCAAAGCGTTATTAGGAATGTACAAATACCGTTTAGGCGCACTATAAACAGCCTTTGCGGTATGTAACATCTCTTCTCCAAATTGCAGAATAGGTTCCTCAGTCTCCAAATTCACACAGTGTATTTGTGCTTTCACCTCCTTTTTAGGCTCTTGTACTATAAGTACCTCCTTTACTTCATTGCGTACAGCTATTAAGTGTATATGGCTTATTTTAGGTAAGGTAAGCAGCAGGTAGTTAAGGTCTATCATCGGCGATAGTTTTGTAAGCACCTTATCAGCCTTTTGTAATAATAAGGGCTGCAATTCTAAAATATTAGGTGATAAGTCTTCCAGCAAAAACTTCTTTTGCTTATGTACATCCCTGCGGGCGGGGTCAAGGTAAATAATATCATAATGTGTAGTAGTTTCTTTTATAAAGTACTCTGCTGCTTTATTTATAAAGTTTGCTTTACGTCCTAATAGATGCCAGTTGTGTTGCACTTTACTTAAAAGTTCCTCATCTTGTTCTACCAAAGTAACTTCTTTAAATTTCTCCGAAAGGAAGAAAGCATCAATCCCAAAGCCACAAGTAAGGTCTAAAAAACGCTCTCCTTTTAGCTCTTGTGCCTTGTATTTTGCAGTAACCTCCGATGAAGATTGCTCTAAATTCAATCCTTTAGGGAATAATATCCCTTCAGTCAATAAAAAAGGCAGCTTCTTGGCTGCCACACGCCTACCTTCTATCTGCTGCGCCAATTCCTTATTGCTTAGCTCTTTGAAAATAGGTTTCTTAAGGAGCAACGTTGTAGTTGCTCCTTCATATTTCTTTATAAATTCTTGTACTTCTCTGTCTAACAAATTCATAGCGCGCAAAGATAGTACATTTTTATGAAACTTAAAGCCATTTCTTCCGTCTGAAGTAAAAAATCATACCTACCGATATACCAATCATCACCAGCCATACTAACGGATATGCCCACCATACTTCTAATTCAGGCATATATTTAAAGTTCATTCCATATACTCCTACAATAAAGGTCAGCGGGATAAAAATAGTCGAAATCAACGTAAGTAAGCGCATAATGTTGTTCATCTTGTTACTCATTGCTCCCATATAGGTATCTGTAAGTCCCCATAGTATATCCCTATATGTACCTAGTGTTTCTACTATCTGCACGGTATGGTCGTGTAAGTCTTTAAAGTAGTGTTTAGTATCAGTATCAATCAGGTAATGCGCACTCTTTTCAATTTTATTTACTACCTCACGTGAAGGCATAATCGATTTTTGCAAAAATATAGCAGTCTTTTTCAATAACTGAATTTCAGAAATCATATCTTCACGAGGGTGAATGATAAGCTCGTCTTCAATACTTTCTATTTTCTCACTTACTTTATCCAAAATTACAAAATAGTTATCTACTATAGTATCTAAAAGCCCAAATAGCAGGTAATCAACTGGGCGTTTGCGTAAAGTGGTGTCAGCATTCTGTAATCGTTTGCGCACAGGTTCAAATACGTCTTCCCCTTCACTTTCTTGAAAGGTGATAAGGTAGTTTTTGCCTAATAGCAGTGCCAAGTGTTCCGAAATAAACTGTTCATCCTTTCCATAGTACAACATCTTTATGATAACAAGAATATGGTCATCCAATATTTCTACTTTAGGCCGATGCTCTGTATCCAACACGTCTTCCAATAGCAAGTTGTTAAGTTGTGTATAAGCCCCTAGTTTTTTAATTTCCTCTATATTGTTCAGTCCATTTACATTTATCCAGGTAACCTTATTATCAGCAATGCTACTGAGGGCTTCCTCTGCCCATTGCACTTTCTTTACTGAGTAAGAACTCTCATTATAGGTAATTACCTCTATGTTAATAGGCTTCTCTTTGTTACCAAAATAAACCAAGCTACCCGCAGGCAAACCTACTTTTTTAGACCGATTTGTCTTACGTTTCTTTTTTGCTGTAAGGGCTATATTTTTACTCATATATAATTATTTTTTTAATCTACTGGTTGTGAGTGTTTTATTAAATATTTTTAAAGTTAAAATGCAACTGATGTAACAAAAACGAAAGCACTAGTAAGTGTGATAAATACTTGTTACATTTGTCAAAAACGTATTTTAATCTATTGATTGTCAGTATTTTTGTAAAAATATGCATAGAAAATAGTAACTTTATAAAATATCAATTAAATAAATAGTTTATATTTTTCTTTTAAAAATCTATATTCCAGTGTAATAAATGTATTTAATTAAATATTTCTACAAAATTTTATACCAAGAATAATGCTCTAATTGTAAGTATATATTTTAGGATTTTTAATGGCTTCTATTAATAAGGTTGCCCTTTTAGTTATTACCTTGTCATCAGAAGTTGTAAAGTGTTTTAACAAAGGAATATTTGCTTCTAATAATTCCAAAATAGCTATGTGGTAATAATGTCTATCTAATGATTTTATGAGTTTCAAGAACTCATCATCCATAGTGCCATCATAAGTATTACTGAAGAGTTTTTCTTTATACATTTCGTATTTAGCTACCTTTCCTTTGGTAGGTTTAAAAGCCTTAGCTTCTGGAGACTGTGAACTATAATTAGCAGCCTTAAAAAGTGTATACATATCGTGTAGCAGTATAGCTTTATCAGCTTTGCTTTCTTCTAATAAAGCTATATAGAACCTCATCCCCCAAGGAGATAGCTTTATAAGCCATGCTTGTGATTCAAAACTGTTGATAAGGTTTTTGTAATCTTTTTCAATAGCAGTTCCATCAAGTATTTTTAGTATACTTTGCTTTACTATATTAGCGTTGGTTTCATAAGGAGTGCCAAATCTTCGCCAAGGAAAATTTTTGATTAGCTGTTGTAAATCCATTTGTTATTATAGTTTTAAGAGAGTACCTTGCCAAACTCCTCAGAGAATTTGGTAGGAGTAAATTCAATAATTTGATAGGCAGCTATTCTATGTTCATGAAAAGGGTCTTGAGCAATCATAGCTTCTACCTCTCCCCTACTGTCAGCCTTACACAAAATTACCCCTCCCTTCCTAGGTACTCGTGCTCCCGAGGCAATAAATTGTCCTAAGGCATAATACTTATCTAAATAAGCACGATGTGATTCTAAGTGTTTTTCAACCTCTGAAAGTTCTTTTTGATAGGTTAAAATAATAATAAACATAACTCAGTGATTTAAAAATTAGTGTCTTTGGAGTAAAGTAAATGTTGTATAGGTACCCAGTGTTTTTGCTCTCTATGATACCATATAGTCAGTTTTTTGTCTAAATGATCAATATCCCAAGTCACTTCTTTAATAAGAATATCACGTTCTTTAGTTTCTTTTTCAGTAAAGCAGTTGTACAGCTCCACTCTAAATTCATTAATGAATCCATCGTATGCATCATTCATAATAAAAGTAATTTCATTTTTAGGACAATAACCACTGTCTTCTTGAAGTTTGTCTTCATAATAGCTCACAAAATCCTCGTAATTCAATTTTAAAAAGTCTTTGTAAGGTATGGGATTTTTATTTGGTATTGTTGTTGTAATGGGCTCTTTTATAGTTGTTTTCTGCTTCTCTTCTACCTTATTTTTACAACTGTAAAGCAGTAAAAGCAGCAAGAGACTTGTAAATATTTGTTTCATATAAGTCTGATGTTTTATAGCAGTCCTTTTTGTTTCTTAAAACTAATTTTTTTAAGGAGTAGTATTTGCCACTTGTAATACCTTCCCATTAAATACAGCACTACCATTTAGGGCAAAATTAGCAATATACTCTGCCATTTGCTGTGCGCTAATATTAGCTTTATAGTCTGGAAAGGCTTCTGCAAGCATTTCTGTCTGTACAGCTCCTAAGGCTAAAGTATTGAAAATAATACCTCTCTCTTTATACTCTTCTGCCAAAAGTTCCGATAGGGTAATTAAGGCGCCTTTGGATGAGCTGTAAGCTGCCAATCCTCCAAACTTCAAACTCCCTTGTATGCCTCCCATACTACTGATGCTTACCACGTGCGAACCTTTCTTCATAAAAGGCAATACTTTCTGGGTCAGTTGTGCTACCCCAAACACATTTACCTTATATACTTCTAAAAAGTCAGTTTCTGTAAGCGCTTCAAATGGTTTGTTGATAAGTTTCCCAGCATTGTGAATGAGTATATCCACTCGTTCCCATTGTTCTTTTATAAAATGAGCTACAGCCTCTCTATCAGCCTCAAGAGTAATATCAAAACTGAGAGAGTGTACATTAGGCAAATTAAGCGCCTCTATAAAAGCAGTATGCCGCGAAAGGGCTAAAATATTATGCCCTTCCGCAGCCAACTGTTGTACCAGTTCAAAGCCTATACCTCTGCTGGTACCTGTTATGATAATGTTCTTCATTTTTTAATTCTTCCTTACTTCTCATTGGTAAGGTATGCTAATTTATTATACTTTTCGTATTGAGTAGATTGTTTTATAATTACTTCCAAACATTTATTATTTATTAAACTAACGGGTTGTAACTTTTCATCCAATAAAGTATAGTCTTTTTCATCTAAAATAGATAATAACTGGTAAAGTATTTTATTATAATCACTCCTAAAATCTATTCTCAAAGAAACTGAAGTAACCCTATTTTCTCTATCAAAAAATACTTCCAAACAATTAGAATCAATATTGCCATATATATCTAAATACTCACTCCAAGATTTAGTCTTTGGCAGAAAAGAGTTCACTTGCATAAAGTCTTCTTTATGAATATTAGCATACTCCCAAAATAATTGATCTTCAAACCCTTCATTAGATATATCTTTCAATATATACTGCTGAGGTATGATAGTGAATGTATATTGCCAAAGTGCCATAATTTATTATTTCTACAGGGATTTTATTTTTCTGCTTTGTAATCTGTAAAACCTAATACATTTCCCGATGGGTCTAAAAACTCAATTGCCCACCCTGTTCTGATAGGAAACGGTGGACTCAAAAACGATACCCCCTTTCCTTGTAACTCATCATATATTTGTTTTACATCATCCACTTCTAGCCAAATAGTTGGTTTCGTGTTAGGGAATTTCTTTTTATCTTTCAAAATAATGGCAGGTTCTTCATCTCCCACACTGAAAGCTATCATTCCTATTTCTGAAAAATCAAACTTGATTTTCAATTTTAAGACTTCTGCAAAAAACCGCTTGCTTTCCTCAAAATTTTCTGCAGGAAGAAAAAAATTATCGTAATTCATAATTTATTTATCTAATATATATATACAAGTAAGATAATGATGCTTTTCATATTATCCTAACAAATGCATTTCACCTACTAAAAATAAGGTAAGATAGCCTATTATCATACTGATGATACCTACAATAAGTCCTATTTTTAGCATATCATTTTGTTTTACTAAACCTGTAGAGTACGCAATTGCATTAGGCGGAGTTGATATAGGCAAACACATAGCTGATGATGCTGCCAAAGCTATCCCAATAAGTATTGTGGAAGTACCCCCTATCTCATCCAATCTATTTTGTTCTTGCATTCCATGGCAAATAGCTACCAAAATAGGAATTAATAAAGCTGCAGCTGCAGTGTTGGAAATAAAGTTACTAAGAAGATAACAGATCAATCCTGAAGCAATCAATACTATAATAGGCGACCATGATCCAAATGGTATGGTACCAATAGCTAATTTGGCTAAGCCCGAACCATTAATGCCCAATCCTAATGCAAAACCTCCAGCTACCATCCAAATAACACTCCAGTCAATTGATTGTAAGTCTTTAGCTGTAATTACACCTGTTGCAGCAAAAATCCCCATAGGTATTAAGGCAACAGTATTAGCATCAATACCCGTTAATTCACTCGGAATTAACCACAACAGAATAGTAATGACAAAAGTACCACTTACTACCCACATACGCCATCCATGATGCACTTTTCCCAAAATATGTAAGTTGATAGTCTTTTGGGTAAAAGGGAAAAACTTCAATATAAGTCGCCACGAAATGAAAAGCAATAAAAGCACCAATGGGAACATAAACGCCATCCATTCCCCAAAATCAATTCCCATATTTAGTCCTTTAGGGTCGTTAAGAGCTTGTAGGGCAATAGCATTAGGAGGTGTACCGATAGGGGTTGCCATACCCCCTAAGTTAGCTGCAATTGGTATACTCATCGTCAGTGCTATACGTCCTTTACCATTAGCAGGCAAAGCAGCAAAAACAGGTGTCAAGAAGGTAAGCATCATTGCTGCTGTAGCAGTATTGCTCACAAACATCGAGAAAACCCCTGTAATAAGCAAAAAGCCTAACAACACATTCTCACTCTTACGCCCAAACGGACGTATCAAACTCTTAGCAAGCAACACGTCCAAACCCGATTTCGTAGCAGCTATAGCTAGGAAGAAACCTCCTAAAAAGAGTATGATCACAGGGTTAGCAAAGGTTGCCATAATCTGTTCACT
The DNA here is from genome assembly GCF_002999135.1 of Capnocytophaga sp. oral taxon 878. Taxonomy (NCBI): domain Bacteria; kingdom Pseudomonadati; phylum Bacteroidota; class Flavobacteriia; order Flavobacteriales; family Flavobacteriaceae; genus Capnocytophaga; species Capnocytophaga sp. oral taxon 878. Next base: position 892,163 of record NZ_CP027229.1, on the reverse strand, counting down.
ACTCAACAGCTTCCCAAATACTTCATTCTCTTCTCCCTTAAAGAAAAACAGACTGTGGTTAGAAACCGTTAGACACATCATCGTAATAATACCCAATGAAGTAGCCCATGAAGGGATTGCCTCAGTTACCCACATAAGGGTAGCAAATACAAAGATAGCGATAATACGCTGCTGAACCACTGTCAATCCTTTAATATGGAAAGCCTCAGTAGGAAGATTCCATATTACAGCGGTTATAATCACTATACAAATCAAAGCAATAAGATACTTTTTTTCAAAGTGATTAGTCATTATATTTTCTAATTCTTTCTGCATAATATTTTGGTAAGATTAAAATTAAGTTACAAATCAAAATAACACCGACAAAGGTATGTAAAAAAATGTAACCTACCAAAGAAAATCAATAATTTTTATTGACAAATTACACTCTCCATAACGAAGTCTGCAATCTCTGAATATGAGGGTCTTCCACTACATCAATAATAGCTAAAATATGAGCTGGAATACGAATGTGATGAGTGAGTAATTCGTTTAATACATTTTGAAGGGCTACAAGATATTCATCATAGGTGATGAGTTCTTCGGCATTTTCAAGTGCTTCAGCAACAATTTTATTCGAGGAACACTCATCTTTTAGCTGACTAATGAACTCATTAGTAACCCAGGCTATAATATCTTTCTCTGGGTGGTATATATCAATATTTAATTCCTCTTGAATAATTGCAGCGGCTTCTTTTTCAGCAAGAGGAACTGCCCCATACATCCAATTATCGTCCCACATCTTCAACATTTCGATGATATCAAACAAGCCATCAGGCATATCCATTCCTGCTCTTAAGCTAAATTGATAGTTGTAAAGGGCGACTTTTTCAGCATTATAACCTTCTTTCCAAAGGGCTTGTAACCCTTGAATATAATAAACAATTGCTTTTATCTCTTTTGGAGTCATTTTCTTATAGTTAGTTCACCGCACAAAACTACAAAATAATAAATAATTACCAAATAAAAAAATGATAAATTTTAATCCTTTATTTCCGCAAATCACTCCTTATTAACACCCAACAATGAGTTAAAATCATATAAAGGCTGAACGAACGAATAACGAAGGATAAACGAACTATAAACGAAGGATAGTCAGCGAGCAGGCGCAGCTGAGTATGTCGCGAGCTATAAACGAAGAATATTTGTCAAGCTGAAATAGCTGAGTATACAGTAAAGGATAAATACCTTTACCCTTTGCCAAATCTACGAATTAGCTTTATAAGCTCTTCCGAAAGATTTAATTTAAGAAGAAAAAAAACACTCACTCCCACTACAAGTAATGATTTTAAGCCAATATTTACAAGAGGGTGAAATGAAAAGTCCCAAAAGAAGAAGCCCCCTATGCTCACAATGCCAAAGAGGGTAGTCCGTAATGTTTCCTTATAAAAAGGCTGTAAGCCGTATTTGTGGTACACAAACCCCGACTTCAGTAGGTTGTATGAAGTAAAAGCCAAAAGAGTAGCAAATCCAGCCCCATTAATCCCGTAAAGAGGAATAAGCCACATATTCATCAAAACAGTCCCTATAACCAAAAAAACACCCAAAAACAGCACCGTACGATAGTAAGGCGAATTGAGTAACACAGCATTGCTAAAACCCACCAAAGCATCCGATAACTTTACTACCGATACAATAATTAGCACCATAAGCCCCATATTGTAGTCCTTATTCGGCAATAAAGCATAATACTGCTGCGCATTTACAATAATAAGCACACAGATAACCATACTCACAAAATAAGTATTAATTGTACTGCGTTTGTATAAGTCAGAAAGCTCTTCGCTCTTGTTTTGGTTCATAAACTGTGCCGTCATCGGACTCACTATTTGGTACATACTTCGGTAAGGAATCGCAATTACCGTAGCCGTAAAAATAGCCACATTATACACCGCAATCTCACCAATAGGCAAGTACTGGTTGAGCATAAACTTATCAATATCCATTAACACCGAAGCTACCGACCCCGATAAAATCACAAACAAACTATACAAAAAAACATCTTTCTTATTAGTAGGAAGTCCCCACGCCAGTTGCGGTCTGTGTACATAAAAAGCAGAAACAAACATCAAGAGCATACGCAATGCATATACCCAAAATACTCCCCACATCAACTGCTCAAAGTTAATACACTGCAAATAAACAGCCAACAGAAGGAGCATCACCCCTACCCTATGAAATACTTCTTTTAAAAAATTACCCCAAACAGTTTTTAGCTGTACTCTGGCCCACGCATAAGCTATTTCAAAATAGGCCATCACTACCGAGGTAAGGAAGATAAGCAATACATAAGGGCGTACTTCTGTATTCTTTGCCGAAAGCCATTGGGCTATTTCTTCATAACAACTTACCCCTACAAGGGTAGCAGGTATAATAACCAATAAGGGCAAAAAGCAGAGCATTAAGCTAAACCTAGCTTGCTCTTTTTTGTCCTGATAAGCAGTATAATAACGTATAAGAGTGTTGTGTACCCCAAAAGCAATAACAGGCGATAATATGGTGGCCGTCGAAGTTACATAACTCACCAATCCATATTCACTTTTTGAGAGGAAATAGGTAAATAGGAAAAGGGTATTCAGTGCCCCTATGGCAAAGCCCAAATAGGTAGCAATCACATTTTTAAACGATTGACGGAGCACTATTCCCATATATTTATTGCATTTTAAAGTTAAACTTATTTTCAAAAAACACTTGCCATTCAGGAGTATGTTTTACTCCCAAAGCATAATAGTGCTCAGCACTTTCGGTATCACCTATACCATAATAGGCAAAGGCAATACGAAAATAATTCTCTAGTTCGTGTGGGTATATTTGTACTACTTCAGCTATGATAGGTAGGGCTTCCTTATACTTTTCAGTAAGTAACATTAGGTCAATCCATTCAATAAGGGTTGTGTATGAATAATCATCATTCTGTACAGCCTTTCTGTAGCCATATTCTGCTTCTTCTAAGTTTTGAAAATGATAGTAATTCAGTTCGGCATAACGTCGCCAATAATAAGGCTCATTAGGTTCAAAAGTAAGCACTTTTTGTATATATTTTAAAGCCTTTTCATAATTGCGCCTAAAATAGTAGAAATCAGCTAAAGTAATCCACGCTCTATCTAGCTGAGGGTCTTCATGGGTAGCTTTAAAGTAGTATTCTTCAGCCTTTTCATCATTGTGCATCTTCTCATGGCAACGCCCTATGTGTAAGTAAGCCAAAGCCGAAGGGTCATCCAAAGTAAGAGTGATTTTATAGTTTTCTATAGCCTTTTCATAATCTTCTAACATTTCAAGTACACGTGCTTTTTCAAAGTAAGCCCCAGTAAAAGTATCATCGCTAATAATGGCAAAGTCAAAACAGCGCAAAGCATTTTTGTAATCACCAATAGCCAAATAGAGTCTGCCGAGATAATACCAAGCAACTTCACAATAAGGATTTTGATCCAAGTAATGATTTAAGAAAGAAGTAGCCTCTTGTACATCGCCTAAAACTTCATAACAGAATACTAACTGTTGTAGCGCTGTATAGTCCTGAGGGTCTTGTTCTAAACATTTGATAAAATAGTTTTTAGCATTGGTATAATCCTCTACATAGAGGTATTCCATTGCTATTAAGGCATAAATATTAGATACATCATCAGTAAGAGTGAGGGCATATTGCAACAACTCAATAGCACGATGATGTTTATTCATTTTAGAATACAGATTAGCCTGCTGTGCGTGTACTTCGGCATTCATAGGTTCAAGCACGAGCAATTCATTGAGAATTTCTGACGCTTCCTCCAAACGGTCTTCAAACACCAGTTGCTCAGCATTTAGCAATTTCAGTGAAGACGCATCAGGGTGTTGCGATAATCCAATCTCTAAGGCACGTTTGGCTTTACTAATACGCCCATATTCTACGTAATATTCTACAATTTCTTCAAATTCATCCACGTCAAAAAAGAGAATATTATTCTCTTTGAGCATTGATTCAAATTTGCTAACGGCGTAGTTTTCTTCTTCTGGTAACATTTATTTTAAAGATATTCTTAGTAATACTTTACAAATTTCTTATCCTGCAAGGCGGTGAGTTGTTCAGCTATAAGGGTATCCATATAGTTTTGGAGTTCTTCCCTGCTGTTATAAGTAGGTTTGGAGATCCAATTGGGGAAGTTGAGGGTTTTATAATCTACTTCTTCATTGATGAGTTTTACAGCAGAAGCGCTGGCAATAATTGCTATATGAATCCAAAGTTGATAAGAGGCAGGATATTCATCTATTTCTTCTAAATCGTTTAAATTTTCATTAACAAAATAGAGTGATAAATATCGATGAAAATAGTAATCAAAAGCCTCCTGAGCTCCTTTAGTACTTTTAAAATCGCTTACAGTTTTAAAATGAGAGAAACACGCTTTACGCTCTTCTGGAGATATGGTAGGTATGGCTGCAATCAAACAAAAAGAATTTTCTATAGGATACCATAGGTCAAAATTTTCGGCAAAAGGCACTGCAAGCACTTCTGGCAAGAAAGCTAATAAGCCTTCGTATTGTTTGCTTACAAATAGACATCCTACAAGTTCATAAATAGTTTGTAGGTCTTTACTACTTTTGAGTGAAAACTTTTTGCCGAGTTTTTCAAGGAGTTTTTGCTGTTTTGCAGTAGTGCAATAAGGTGTTAAAATTTCTATATTCATTATTAGTAATACTTTATAAATTTCTTATCTTGCAAGGCAGTGAGTTGTTCTGCTATAAGGGTATTCATATAGTCTTGGAGCTCTTCCCTGCTGTTATAAGAAGGTTGGCGATCCTCCTTGGGAAATTCAAGTGTTTTGTAATCTACTTCTTCATTGATAAGTTTTACAAGTGAAGCAGCTGTGATTAAGTATATACGATATGAAAATTCATAAGAAGTTTCTTTCTCTGCTATACTTTTCTGAATATATTCCAAAGCATCATTAACAAAACAGAGCGCTAAATAATCTTGGAAATAGTAATCATATATCTCTTGAAAATCTGGTAATCCTTTATATTCGGTAACGCTTTTAAAGTGTAGGAAACACGCTTTGCGTTGTTCTGGGGTGATGGTAGGCACTTCAGCAATGAGCGCTAAAGAGTGCTCTATGGGATACCATAAGTCAAAATTTCTGGCAAAAGGCACTGCAAGTACTTCTGGCAAGAAAGCTAATAAGCCTTCGTATTGTTTGCTTACAAACAGACGCTCCACGAGTTCATTAACTGTTTGTAGGTCTTTACTACTTTTGAGTGAAAGCTTTTTGCGGAGCTTTTCAAGGAGTTTTTGCTGTTTTGCAGTAGTGCAATAAGGTGCTAAAATTTCTATATTCATTATTAATAATACTTTACAAATTTCTTATCCTGCAAGGCAGTGAGTTGTTCTGTTATAAGGGTATTCATATAGTCTTGGAGCTCTTCCCTGCTGTTATAAGAAGGTTGGCGATCCTCATCGGGAAATTCAAGTGTTTTGTAATCTACTTCTTCATTGATAAGTTTTACAAGTGAAGCAGCTGTGATTAAGTATATACGATATGAAAATTCATAAGAAGTTTCTTTCTCTGCTATACTCTTCTGAAGATATTCCAAAGTATTGTTTACAAAGTAAAGTGCCAAATAATCTTGGAAATAGTTATCATACATATCTTGAAAATCAGGTAAGCCTTTGTAATCGGTAACGCTTTTAAAGTGTAGGAAACACGCTTTGCGTTGTTCTGGTGTGATGGTAGGCACTTCGGCGATGAGCGCTAAAGAGTGTTCTATGGGATACCATAAGTCAAAATTTCTGGCAAAAGGCACTGCAAGTACTTCAGGCAAGAAAGCTAATAAGCCTTCGTATTGTTTGCCTACAAACAGACGCTCCACGAGTTCATAAATAGTTTGTAGGTCTTTACTACTTTTGAGTGAAAGCTTTTTGCGGAGCTTTTCAAGGAGCTTTTGCTGTTTTGCAGTAGTGCAATAAGGTGCTAAAATTTCTATATTCATAACGGTCTAATAATTTTTTAAATAAGTTACTAATTTCTTTTCTACAAATTCGGTCATAGTATCAGCTTGTTTGATGACCTTGGGTTTGGCGTATTCGTGGGCAAAACAAAGTATCTGATGGGTGTCGGGAGCATAGAGCAGTTTGTCACCATCGCCGTATTTCCAAAACTCTCCAAGCACTAAATAGTCTTTGCCATTGAACGTATCGGTATATAAGTCGGTAAAGCGGATTTCTACTCCCTCCAGTCTGAGTTCTCCTATATGTTGGAAGAACAAAGTAAGTTCCTCAGAGAAAGCAACCCCCAAGTCTTGGCTCTTTTGGGTAATCTCGGCTAAGGGAATGCCTGCGGTAACCACATTATATTCATCAAAATCTTTCAGTATCTGCTTGGTAAGCTTGGGATATACCGCCGAGAGTCGCTCCCAATCTTCAGGGGTAACCGTTTGTGAGCTTGTCTGCTCTGCGCCTTTCCTTTTCTCCTTGAGTTCTTTGAGATAAGCAGAAACTGTGGCAACAAGTTCCGTATCAGTAGCCTCTGTGAACCATTTTTTTAGAAGAACCATATAGTTTTTTAATCCTGCTTTCTTCAAATAATCAGGTAGTGCTTTGGGATTTGTTTTTAGAAAATAAAATTCTATCATATTGCGAATGAGAAAGTCCTTGCTAAAGTGCATCGTTTTCCCACTCTTGATATAATCCATCTTGAGAATGCTAAAGTTCAAGAAATGATCGTCCGCCAACGCCACAGGGGCGATTTCTTCCAAGGTAACACCCGCATCTTTTAGTGCTTTATGTGTGTAATTCAGCACGGTAAAGCTTGGCATTTCTTCCTCGAATACCATATCTATAATATCGCAAAGCTTATTTAATATCTGCTGATACTTTTCAGAAGCAATAAATTGCTCCATTTGTTCTTTGTCTTTTTGCTCTATAGACATAATTGTAATGTTTTAATTGTTTTACCCTTCCAACTCCTTTGGTTTTATCCCCAATACCTTTTGCCACACTTGAGCGTTCTCTGAGGTTGGATCTATGCCTCTGCCTGCAGTATAAAAGGGTTCCCATTGCCAATCCTCACCTCCAGTACAACCTACAGAGGCGTAGTTCATCAGGAATTCCTTAAAATTATCAGCTAAATAAGTGCCGAGATTGCTTGCACTATCGTGGCTGAGGTACACAACCTTACCATAGTTCTCTGGCTCTAACTCAATAGCAATATAATCGCCGTTAGCATTGATATGAAAACACAATTTGTTGTACCAAATGCGGTCTTTTGGGTCTTCATAATTAGGGAAAACATCTGCTGCCCATTCCTTGCGATGTTTCTCATAATCCAAAAGCAAATCCAACCCAAAGAGTAATTCTCCGCAATAGATGTGCGCCAAGGCATCGGGTATTATAGATTCATCTTCAATAGTTACATCATTCACATCCCAATAAAACTCCAAATGAGCGGTATTTTCCAAAAGCACTTCGCGGAAATGAGGAGGCAATGTATAGCCTAATTGTGTCTCTACTGCTTTGATTTCCTCCTCGGTAGCGGGTTTTTCTATTGTAAGAGGTTCTGTAGCCCCACCAAGAGCTTCTATTTTACTAAGAAATAAGTTTAGACGCTTTTTAAAAAGCTCAAAATTAAAGGGTATCGCCATAATGTTATTTATTTATGAAACTAATTGTTTGTTTCCTTCTTATCTTCAAGTCTTATTGTATTGACTTCGCCTAATTTCTTGGATTTCCATACTCTTTCGGCTTGGAATTTGTTTAATCCTACAAAAAGAGAAGCATATTGTAATATCTCTTCCTTAGAAAATGCCTGTTGACTGATAGCAAACCAATTATCCCCATTGATAAGGCTCAGTTTGAGGTGAAAAAGTTTTTCTCCTGCTACTTGCCCTTTTACTTTGTCTACAATACGAGCGGCTGGGATTATAGTAACTTGTACTTTATCTATGGCAGGCATTTCTCTTCTTGTCACAGCTTCATTGCCATTGTGAGCTAAGGTATCTGCTTGCGTTTCTTGGTAATCATCCTCTACAAATAATTGCCATAGGTCACCATTTTCCGAAAAGTATTCTATCCATTTCATCTTTTTGTTATTCATTTTCTTACTTTTTACCCTTCCAACTCCTTTGGGTTTATCCCCAATACCTTGTACCAAGTTTTGGTGTTCTTTGAGGTAGGGTCTATGCCTTTGTCTTTGGTATAAAAAGGTTCCCATTGCCAATCCTCGCCTCCAGTACAACCCACAGCGGCGTAGTTCATCAGGAATTCTTTAAAGTTATCGGCTATATAAAGCCCGTGATTCTCACTACCATCGTGGCTGAGATACACAACCTTGCCATAATTCTCTGGTTCTAACTCAATAGCGATATAATCACCGTTACCTACTTGGAAAAAGGACATTTTATTATGCCAAACACGGTCGTATTCTTTATCGGAATTCGGATATGCGTCCCCTTCCCAGTCTTGGCGATCTTCCTCATAGCCTAAAAGCAAATCCAGCCCAAAAAGCAACTTTCCACGAAAGATTTCAGCTAGTTTATCAGGTAAAGAAATGTCTTCCTCATCTATAATATCATCAATATCCCACCCAAACTCCAAATGAGCGGTGTTTTCCAAGAGTACTTCACGGAAATGTGGAGGTAGTGTATAGCCTAATTTTGCCTCTACGGCTTTGATTTCTTCCTCGGTAGCGGGTTTTTCTATCGTAAGAGGGTCAGTCTCACCACCAAGGTCTTCTATCTTTTCTAAAAATAGGTTTAAACGCTTTTTAAAAAGCTCAAAATTGAAAGTTGTTGTCATAATAATACTTATTTCATAAGATTAATTGTTTGTTTCCTCCAAAGTGCAATTCAAAGTGCAAATTTTACCCTTTGGAATTTGCTCTTTTGCACTTTGAAATTCCTTATTACGCCCCGAATTGTCGCAGATGATGGTCAAAATGCTTCCATTGCAGGATTCCCCACTCGTCGGGAGTGAGTTTGCCAAAGAAAGAATGCGGGTGCTGACTGCATTTTTCCCTTCCATTGTTATAAAAAAGGGTGATCAGCTCTTTAGCTCGTTGCTTTTCTTTCTCAAAATCCTCCATAGAAATGTCTGTGATGACATACATCTTATCAGTAGGGGAATTTTTAGGCATAGGCTGGTCGTTGATAAACCTTTTCTTTACCAATTTTCCTATAAGCCTACCGATAAATGCCCGCTTGGGGAAGTTTTTCCCTAAAGGAGTTTCTAAAGAAACGTTCAAGTGGGCTAACATCTGTACAATGTTCATCTTTCCCCACTGACGTACGGCATCTACTTTCAGATTCTCTAACCGATTGAGTATTTCGTTCTTATCTACTTCGTTATATAAATTTTTCATTTGCTTATTTAGAGTTATTTGTTCTCTTTTACGCCTATAAAAATATCTACTTCGGAGGCATCCCCTTGCTGAGACTTCTCGGTGTAGCGCTCATAGTCATATATATAAGTGCGATTGAGCGTGGCGTCGTTGTCCCAGATATGTTGCCACATCGCCCCTACTGCTTGAGGCATTGTGCCTTTGGCTACAAACTTTTCAAAAGTTTGTTCAGGGAATTCCCTGCCTTCTAAGCCGTCGGGAATCGTGCTGAGCGTGGTAACTTCTACTCCTATTATACAAGTATAAGGCTCGGTATAGTCCTTTTGGTAATCGGTGTAGATGCTGTAAATGGCATCGCTTACCTTATTGGGTATTTTTGCCAAAAGTTGCTCGCTAAAAAAGCGTTGCCAAAGGTTTCCGATGTCTTGCATCGCTTGTTCGTTCTGATTGGTAGTGCGTACACTGATTCCGATGATTTTCATTTTCTTTGTATTTAATTTGTTTTTAATAAATTCTCTTTAACTTCTTACAAACTTGCCGATACTCTCTAAAAGTTGGGGTTTGTCTTCCAAAGCGATTTTAGCGATGGCGTAAAACTCGCGTACCCACTTCTCGAAGGCGGCAAAAGCGGCGTCTTTGTCCTTAGTAGCCTGCTGACTTTCACCTCTTTCAAGGACGTAAGTGGCTTCGGCTTGCTTCACATCGGCGAGGGCGGTGAGCTGGGTTTCGATATGCTCAGCAGTGATTTTAAGTTTGTTGAGCGGAGTGAGCAAATCGGGTTTGGCTTTGAGCTCTTTGTAGAACGCCTCGATGTCTTCAAGGAGCTTATTGGTACGCAAAGGCGCCACTCCCTTGATATGAAGAGCAATAAGGATTTTAGGCTCCTCTTTGTAGATGATTTTAGCCTTCTTGCGGTCGGTAGCGTAAGTGTTTTTAAAGGCTTCGAGCTTTTTGGAGAACTCGTTATAGGCGAGGGTCTCCTCGGAGGTCTCGCGCTTATTAGTTTCGTACATCTGGGCGGCGGTATCGTATAGGGCTTTGCCTTGTGCGATTTCCTTATCGCCATAGCCGTACTCAGCTAATTCCTTTTTTAGGACATCATTTTTGGAAATATTCTCAAAAATGAAGGAATAATTCTTGAATTTTTCGAATGAAATAAATCTTGTAGCCATTTTCTTGTCTTTTTTAATGGTTAAACAAATAATTTTATTAAATTTCTAGTTTATATCGCGCCCTACGGACTTTATATTGTATCCTACGAACTTGATTTTGGTTTCTACCGAGTTAATATTGCATTCTACGGGGGTGATGTTGTGTTCTATGAAAGTGATATTTCACTCAAAACTCTTTCAAAACAAAATTACCACCTCCATCTTCAGTTCTATAAAATTTAATATCCTTATTTTTAAGTAAACAAATAGATCTTATTTTATTAATATCTTTGGGATTTGTCTTCATACCAAAAATAACCTTTATTAGAGAGCTAATATCATATTTATCGTTTCCTGATTTATGCCGAAACAATCTTATTTCATCTTCATATTTCCAATTAGTAGTTTTTATGGTTAGATAATCTCTTAAATCATCAGGCAAAAACTCTAATCTTAATTTAATTGAAGGTAATTTCTCTACATAAGTTACATTATATAAATTCTTAAAATATTCTTTATCCTTTTCTGAATCAAAAACAAGACATACTCCCTTATTATCTCCATAATACCCCCATAAACCAGTATTTATTCCCTCTTTAGAAAAACAAGTAATTCCTATATGGTTATTTATATAATGATCAGTTATATCTTTAAAGTATTTTTCTCGTTCTAATTTATTTGAAGATAAATGATCTATATCCTTACTAAACATTTCCTCAAATCTTTCAAGATTTCCAAAATTATTATAATAAGAATGTTTTATAAATTCTTCTATTTCTGTTCTTGTGTAATCAAAATTTAAAGGAAGATTTGAATCATACCAATCATTAAAGTTACGTGGGTTATTAAACCACAATTCATCATTTATGAGATTCTTCCAAAAATACTCACTAATAGGTTGATATTTGTATATTTCCATAACTTACTAATTTAAAAAAGTTGAATAAAAATCAGGATTAGTTATAATATTCGCCATAATATTAGACAAAACATCTTTGCCAAATCCTTTTATCTTTTCTAAGAGTGTTGATTTTGTTTCTTCAGGATTCTTTTCATAATTCTTCATTATTTCCTTCAACTCTTTTAATTCTTTTCCCGTAATTTCATCTCTTATAGCATCTATAAAGATATTCAATATTACTTGTTGAGTATTATTTTGAATATTGTTTTGGTTATTATTTATAGTTATTTTATCTGAATCGTTTTCTTTAATCTCATTTTTAGGTTCCTCAGGAAAATTCTTAATTCCCTCCAATATTCCTAATATTTCCAAATGATTTTCAGGTGATATTTTATTCTCATAAGGACTAAGTCTCTCTATAGAAGAAGGAAACATAGTATCGACTAACCTTTTAATTGATTGTAACCACTTTTTATAATCTTCCTCTTTACGACTTTTATAAATAGTAAAAAAGGGCTCTTGTCTGGAAATATATATACTATCTTGTAACTCGTTCCCTTTTGAAATTAATTCTTCTATTTTTAAAATTAATTCTTTTTTTGCCATTTCTTTTGTGTTTTAAATTTAACTAAAATTGTTTTAACTAGTAAAATATCCTACTAAATTTCTATTTTCCTATCAAAAATACTCTGGCAAAGCTCATTTTAATCACCTTTTTGTGCAATGACCTTTGCCAAAGTGCTGTGATTAACCATTAATCATTAATAATTAATCATTGTTTGTACATCTTCTCCCTCAATTCCTGAATATTCTTGTCATCCATATACTCATCAAAGGTCATATAACGGTCGATAATGCCACTAGGGGTAAGCTCGATGATACGATTGGCGACAGTTTGTGAAAATTCATGGTCGTGGGTGGTGAAAAGCACGGTGCCTTTGAAGTTTTTCAGCGAGTTGTTGAAGGCAGTGATACTCTCCAAATCCAAATGGTTGGTAGGTTCGTTGAGCATTAGCACATTGGCGCGCAACATCATCATACGGCTGAGCATACAGCGCACTTTCTCGCCTCCTGAGAGCACTTTGCAGTTTTTAAGGGCTTCCTCGCCACTGAAAAGCATCTTGCCCAAGAACCCGCGCACATATACTTCCTCGCGCTCTTCCTCTGTTTTTGCCCATTGGCGCAACCAATCCACCAAGGAAAGGTCTTGGGTGAAGAAATCGGAGTTATCCACGGGCAGGTAAGACTGCGAAGTGGTGATACCCCACGCAAAAGTACCCGCATCGGGCTTGAGGTTGCCGTTGAGAATCTCATAAAAGGCAGTGGTGGCGCGTGAATCCTTAGAAATCACGGCTACTTTGTCGTCTTTGGCAAGGTTAATATCTACATTTTGGAACAATACCTGTCCGTCAATAGACGCAGCGAGGTTTTCCACGTGTAGAATTTGGTCGCCAGCCTCGCGGTCACGGTCGAAAATGATGGCAGGGTAACGACGGGAAGACGGTTTGATTTCCTCGATATTGAGTTTCTCCAACATCTTCTTACGAGAAGTCGCCTGCTTTGATTTTGCCACGTTGGCACTAAAGCGCGCAATAAATTCCTGCAACTCTTTGGCTTTCTCTTCCGCCTTCTTGTTCTGTTGCGCACGTTGGCGGGCTGCCAGCTGACTACTTTCGTACCAGAAAGTATAGTTACCCGAAAAATGGTTGATTTTTCCAAAGTCAATATCCGAGATATGCGTACAAACGGCATCGAGGAAGTGGCGGTCGTGGGAAACGACAATCACTGTATTGTCGTAATTAGCCAAAAAGTTCTCCAACCAGCCAATGGTCTCAAAGTCGAGGTCGTTCGTAGGCTCGTCCATTATGAGTACATCGGGGTTACCGAAGAGGGCTTGTGCCAAAAGCACACGTACTTTGAGCTTGCCGTCCATTTCGGACATTAGGGTATAGTGCATATCCTCAGAGATGCCCAAATTGGAGAGCAGGGCTGCCGCATCACTCTCGGCATTCCAGCCGTTCATCTCATCGAACTGTATTTGTAGCTCACCGATGCGTTCGGCGTGTTCATCGGAATAGTCGGCATAGAGTTCGTCCATCTCTTTTTTGACTTTGGAGAGGACTTTGTTGCCCATAATCACCGTGTCTAAAACGGTGTAGTCGTCGTAAGCGTAGTGGTCTTGTTCGAGTACCGACATACGCTTGCCTGGTTCAAGGATCACACGTCCCGAAGTAGGTTCTTGCTTGCCTGAAAGGATTTTAAGGAAAGTAGATTTTCCTGCCCCATTGGCACCGATGATGCCGTAGCAGTTGCCTTGTGTAAAAGTTACGTTTACCTCATCGAAGAGGACACGTTTTCCGAATTGTACGGATAAATTGGATACTGATAACATTGTTAATGATTAATGTTTAATGATTAATTAAAGATCTACGGTAAAAATAGTATTTAGTTGGTTCTTCAAAGCATATTTATAAAAATCTAATACCCCTTTGCTCCAACTCAACAAATAGTTAAGTTCTTCCTCATTTTTAGTATATGAGTAGTCTGAGGGAATTTTTTCAAAATTCTTTTTGATAATCTCTTGTAGATTATTCTCTTCAAGATAGTCTATAATTTTTTGAATATTATCGAGGTCATTCACAAATATTATACAATCATTATGATCTAATAATAAATAACCTCCAAAAACAATATTAGGAGCTATTCCTTCTTCTTTGTACCAATCACCCTCACAAAGACAATAGTGAATGCCTTCCCACGCTTTATCTATCTGATAACTTTTGGGTGTACCCAAGAGATTTTCTTCAATAGTGTTGAGCATATAAGCATACATCTTGTCATCATCTTGTTCTGCAATAGCATCTACTTGCTCATCACTAAGTGCATAAAAAACGCCTAATCGTGCCATATATTGTATGTTTAAAAGTGCAAATATATGTAATATTTGTAAGATATGGAAATCTCACTATTAATGGTTAGTTATTAAAGGTATAGAAACACTTAATTTATAGATATTTTTATATTCAGAGATTTCTTTTTTGTTTTCTATGTTCAAACTTTTGTTGTCTTCTAAAGAAGGATAGATGATAAGGCAATCTATAAGTTCGTTACTGTTTTTTAAGCCAAGTTTTTCATATACTTTTGTTAGGCGAGCATAGCCACTTACTTGGCGGATGTCGTCTACCACTCTGCTATCTTCATAAATAGGTTTATACTTGGCATCAATAACCATTTTGTATTCTGGAGTGTTGAGCAAAAAATCTAATTCGATATAATCAGCTGTAAGATGATAGGTTACCTCTCCCTTACCTCTAAACTTTTCTTGTAGCTTTTTATAGACATATAACTCAAAAAGTTTGGGCATATCTATCCAAAAAGGCGGAATAGTTACTTTTTGTTGGGTTGTTTCGGTGATATTATACGAAAAACGCTTTAAGATATACTTCCCGATGCAAATAGCTTCCTTATATTCTTTAAAAAAAGTATTGGGAGTGAGTTTTTTGAGGTTTTCTATATTAATTTCTTCTGAAATCAAGTCAAAATGTGGACTACAATAGGTAATTAATTTGCAAATAGATTTGTCATTACTTGCAAAATAATTAGGATGCGTATTCTTAAAGCTGATGATAAATTGCAAAACTTTCTGTAAAAATCGATTTTCGAGGTTATCCATTCCAAACTCTTGATACCTACATACGTGGGCTGTGAGTTTGTTCTTAAAAACATTTTGTTTGAGGTGTTTAGCTAACTGTATCTTGCCTTTGATATGGTTATTAAGATTCTCCTCGACTGTGTAATACGATTTTTTAAGTCCTTTGCGCACAATACGCTTCAGTAACAATAGGAATTGCACCATTAGAAAAGGCGTGAGTGTGTCTTTTTGCTGTTCGATAGTAATTGGAGGTTCGTCCCAATAGATTTTGATGAGGTCTTGCGTATCTTTAGGATCAAGCCCCGCAATGCTGAAAAGCATTTTTAGATAGTCGATTTCTGCCCATTCTTCCTCTTGAATAGGAGAGCCTTCAGCTATCTGTTTTTTATTCATTTTAGGCTCTATATATATGAATTTGTGATGTTTTACCAACCATAACGCCCCTATATAATAGCCTGCCTGCAAACATACTTCTGCCTCATTTGTACGCTTAATTTCAAAAGGATAGACAGGATTACCCTGTCTATCTTTTTTCAATATATACGGACAAATCTGAGGTATTGCCTCAAAGATTTTTAACGCCTCCCCCTCCTTTTTGATGCTATAAGGCTTATGTTCAAGAAGCGTTATTTTCATTGTTAATAAGGTTATTTATAGTAGTTTCTATTCCTTCCCCTACAAGGATACCATCTTTCACATATTCGAGCAAAATAGGCTTGATTTCGTATTCCCAACGGATACCGATAGGAGTATTTTTAGTAATGAAATATGAATGCCCTAATTGTACCTCTTCTTTTTTGAATTCAGGAGATAAATTAGTATTGAACAAGTTAATCACTTTTGCAAATAACTCACTCTCAAACTGGTCGCCTAATTCATCTGTTAAATCTTTAGGTAAGATATTTACAAAGGCAAAGCGGCGGCGGATGGCATAATCTATATGCCCTACGGAGCAGTCAGCGGTGTTCATCGTACCGATAATATAGAGATTAGGGGACAAAATAAGGTTGTTTTCTCCCTCAATAACGTACATACTTTGCACCGCTTCGCCACGGTATTCTAAGGCATAGATAAGTTCGCCGAGTACAGCTGATAAGTTCGCACGGTTGATTTCATCTATGACAAGAACGTAGTTTTTAAGAGGTATTTTATCAACTGTAGGCTTATAGTTTTCTCTAAACTCATAGTATTTTTCTACAATTCTCAAAAAATAAGAGGTGTGTTGTCTGGCTTGACCGCCTATAGTTGTCAATTTGGTTACCCCCTGTCTATCTCTTACACCCGATTCGATAATACGCTTAATTTCAGCATAATTCATATTCAAACCATTACTATGTACTTCCCAATTATCGCCTTTATATTTAAAACGCTTATCATCAGCATCAAAAAGATAAACGGCTTCCGTTAATGGATATTTGTAGTCTTCACTTTGAGCTAATTCTTCTTTGATATGTTCAATGAAAGCGTCAAAAACCTCTTCTTCTTTTAGTGTCTGTGTACTTTGTTGTGCTTTATTCCAATTATTGAAAGCTTCTTTAGCAAAAGCCCCTAATATTTTATTTTCAGCTGTATAGATAATTCCATCACCCTCTTCATTAGGCTTGGCAACAATGCCCCTTACAAAATCTTCGTAAGAATAGCTGGGGTGAAACTGAATAAGTTTGAATTGCTTATTGCCCTCTAAAATATCATTTTCACCTAAACCTAATAATATTTTGGCAATACGTTTAGCCTCACGAGTTTTACCAGTACCTGGAGGACCTTGTAAGATAATTTGGGGTTTATATTTTAAAAGGTTTATTATATGGTTATTCTCTTGTTTATTTATATTTCCGTTCATAATATTTAGTAAGTATTGAGCATATTTGATTCCCTCAAAATCAAAGTTATAAGTAGTGACATCAGTAAGTGTTTTAGTAGGTAGGTTATTATTAGCATCCCACACCCCTTTTTTTAGCCATTTAACTTCACGACAATGCTTGTATGTAGCTCTTTCTTCATCAAAATAGTAATCAGAGATTACTTTGCCATAGCCCAGTAAAGTATTTTTCCCTTTTTTAGCAATGATAATATCTCCTATATTTATTTTATTTTCTCCATTGCAAAAATCATCAAGAGCAGAAACATTATTGCGTTGGTCCTCTCCTCCTCCATAATTATCTATTAGGGCTTCAAGAATAGATTTTCTATCCGTGTAAATTTCTAAATCTCCCAATTCATCCCAGCCAATAGCCATAATGTCTTCGTTATAAAACTCCTCCCATTTAGAAGCCTGTTCTCCACGGCTATATAGCCAATAACGTTTAGTATTTTCATTTTCCTTATTCATATTTTGATAAACTATATCTTGAGCTAAAAGCAAAGAAGAATCTCCTTCATGTGGAACAAAATATTCTTTTAGCGAATTTAATTGAGGATTATTAAGAAAAGGGACTATTTGGAATAGTAATTCTATATAGTGTTTGTATTTTTTTTCTTTCTGTGAAATGATATCTAAATAATCACAAAGTTGGTTATATAAAGTGCTTTTATAGAAAGTATTTTCTTTTGGATTTTGCATTGTTAACAAAAAAGAGAGAGTACGCTCATCAAACTGATGATTAAAATTTGTTTTGTTGAGCTTTTCCCTTAATTTTTCTATGCTATTTTCGGCAAAATTCTTAGCTTTATCTAATTTAATATAGAAATCATCAGAACTGTAGACTATAATAAATAAATTTCTTAGCTGTTCAGGGAAATGCTTACCTAAAGCATCTAAAAAACTAAAAGAATTTTGATAGACTAAATTTCCTCTTTTCTTAAAAGATTCTTTAAACATTTCATAGAAATCAGTAGCATTTATATCCCAGTGTTGCTGAAAATGATCAATAGCATACCATTTATAGACCTCATTTTCATTGTTAGGATCTTCTCTGCGTAAGAAGATGTAGTACTCAATAAGCTTGTTAATCTTTTCATTCATAGTATTCAAAACTTAAAGTAATAAAGTTAAAAAATTATTTTGAAATAAACAAGAAAAAAGTTGTGTTAGAGCTTTTTATAAAGCATTCAGTTATATAATTTACAAGTTTAAAAATATATCAGTATAGCTATTAAAAGACTTTGCCAAAGTTTTTGAACTTTGGCAAAGAGTAATATTAGTAAAAAAACTAATTATGTTACATTTCTCTGAAGGCTTTGTGTAGCAAGCGGCGGTTATCATTCATTACCTCTTCCATTGAAATCATTGTTTCAGAACGTGATACGCCTTCAATCTCATCAATCATATAAATAACTTCTTTAGCGTGCTGAATGTTACGAGCCCTAATTTTTACAAAAATATTATACTGACCAGATGTGATATGTGCCTCTGTTACAAATGGCACTTCTTCCAAGCGTTCTAATACGTGTTGGGCTTGATTATTGCGCTCTAAAAAAATACCTACATAGGCAATAAAGGTATAGCCCAAACGGTCATAATCAACAGTAAGAGTTGAACCTGTAATGATACCTACTTCCTCCATTTTGCGCACTCGCACATGCACTGTACCTGCAGATATATCCAACTGTTTAGAAACATCAGTAAAAGGGATACGCGCATTATCTATCAACAAATCTAATATTTGGTGATCTACTTCATCTAATTTGTATCTTGCCATATAGTTTATGTTATTGATTTTTCAGCGGGCAAAATAACTAAAAAATTTTGTATTTTCCAAATAAAATAGCATTTTTTTGAAGAAAATATGATAATATTTTTTATATGAAGGCTATTTTACGCAAATTTAATAGCATTTCTATTTTATTTTTATCAAAAGGAGGGGTTATGTACTTTGATAACATTTCTTCTTTATGACCATATTTTTCTGAAAGATTTCCTATTTCGGTTATATAAGGCTCAAAATGAATTTCATTGCTTATAAGCTCTTCTTTGTACAAAATTCCTACATCATTGCCAGTAGTTGTATCGTCACGCAATAGTATATCATAAAAGGATTTACTATTTTCAGGGATATTAAAATACAACTTGTAATTTACATCTGTAACATCACCTTGGGCTATGTGTTGTAAGCCAGAAAAAAGTGCTATAGCGATATATTTTCTTGTTTGTTCACGATTGTAATCGTCAGGAAAATGTCCTGCTTCAAATAAAATAGTAGGAGTACCAAGCTGCGTATATCTGTCCCCTGTACAGTTTAGATTAAAGCTATCGTCAAACCTAGCTACTTGATTAGGGATGTATTGTTGTAACTCGTTATTCATCAGTACTATAAGTTGCATCGCTTGCTTACGTACTGGGTTGATACTACGTTCTTCATTATAGGCAGGGGCTAGGAATGCAACAGTAGCAGGCTTTTTACTTTCAGCAATTCCAAAGATAGTACGCTGGTCGTGCATATTGAAACAGTAATGAGGCTGTACAAGGTCGTAGGCTTTACGCAAACAAAGGCTTTCGGGCTGAGAGAGTTGTAGTGCATCACGATTAAGATCAATATTGTTGTAATTTACACGTGTAAACTGTTCAGCGCCATCAGGATTTAGCATAGGGATACAATACAGACTTAGTTCACTCACAAAAGAAGCTGTTTTAAGCCTGTTTAGCACATCAAAAAGAGCCTTAGTAGTGGTAGACTCGTTACCGTGCATTTGTGACCAAAGTAGCACCTTTTTACTGCCCTTTCCTATGCGATACAAATTGATAGGAGTCCCCTTTACAGAGGTTCCTAATGGGATTATTTCGGTAAATTGATAATTTTCTAACAAAGGGGCTATCATATTATAAGTAATATAGCGCCCAGAAAGTTGTTTTTCAGTGTTCATATTCAGCTATTTAAGAAGTTATAAGTAGTCACAAATTTTATGGATAATTTATGTGTATTTATATAACTTCTGAATCAAAGTACAAAGGTACAAAAGATTTTTTAATTATCAATTAACAAGATTTAGTTATTAGTAGTCAGAGCTAATCTGAAAGAAAATATATCCTGATAGGAAGATACTTCCTTGTTTAACTTAGCATTACTTTTCTCTCCTAAATTCAATAAAGTCTGAACGAACGAATAACGAAGGATAAACGAACTATAAACGAAGGATAGTTAGTAAGCAGTCCCAACTAACAATATGATCTAAGATTTATATAGCATAAATAAATTACAAATGTAATAGCTATACTTTTTACATTTGTAATTTACAAAAGTAATAATCAACATCAATAAAAAGTTTTACAAATGTTACATTACTATAATAGGAGGTTTTCAAGCTCTTAGTAAGTAGATTTTAAGTTATAGATTATTTTTATAATTATTTATTATTTATCATTATATCAATTATTTACAAAATAATATTGCATAATTACTTTAATACTGTCAAAAAATAGTTCAGTTTAAATTTGTGTATCTCAAAATATCGTTTTACATTTGTGCATTCTAATTAAAATAACAGAAGTTACAATGTTAAACACATCAGATTTTGCCATTCGCCTACAACAGGTAATGGATTATTACGGAATGAATGCGGCAGCTTTTGCCGATACTTTAGAAATTCAGCGTTCAGGAATTTCTCATCTCTTATCAGAACGCAATAAACCAAGTTTAGATTTTATTTTGAAACTTATTGAGAAATTCCCTGAAGTAGATATGTACTGGATAACACAAGGCAAGGGGGTATTTCCGCCTAAAGAACAGAAAGAAACAATAGTACCCAAAAAAATGCAACAGGTAGACCTATTTAGCGATATACCTGAAATAGAAATGGAAGTACCAGTGCCCCCCCTCCCCCAGCCTACCCCTGTAGTACAAAAAGCAGAACCTATTACAATAGATAAAGAAAAAAAAGTACAACCCCTTCCCTCTTCAACCAAAAAAATAAAACGCATTATTTTCTTCTATGAAGATAATCAGTTTGAGGTCTTTGATAATTAGCCTTCAAACTAAGCTGTGGCAAGTATAGCCTAAAAGTAAGCCATAGGAGAGAGATTTTTACTTCTTAATTGTCAATTATTAATTGGTAATTGATAATTGTTTTGTAATTTTGCAGCCTTAAAAACAGATACTACTTTTTATGGATATATTTGCCAAAGAATTAGAACGACTAAATGCGCCACAACGGGCTGCCGTACTACAAAAAGAAGGGCCTATTATTGTGATTGCCGGAGCAGGATCGGGCAAAACAAGGGTGCTTACTTACCGCATCGCTAACCTGATGCGGCAAGGAGTAGATGCGTTTCATATTCTTGCGCTTACCTTTACCAATAAGGCAGCAAATGAAATGAAGAAACGTATAGCCAGCATTGTGGGCAATAGTGAGGCTAAGAACTTGTGGATGGGAACCTTTCACTCGGTTTTTGCCAAAATATTGCGTTTTGAGGCAGATAAGTTAGGCTATCCACAGAACTTTACTATTTACGATACACAAGACTCTCAACGCCTTATAAACGGTATTATAAAGGAGAAAGAGTTGGATAAAGATGTGTACAAGTATAAGCAGATACAGCAGCGAATATCATCACTTAAGAATAACCTCATTACAGTACGTGCGTATTTTAATAATCCTGAACTTATTGAAAATGATGCTATTAGAAGGCAACCACGCTTTGGCGAAATCTACCAAGAGTATGTAGATAGATGCTTTAAGGCAGGGGCTATGGACTTTGATGACCTCCTCCTAAAAACTAATGAGCTGCTCAATGTATTCCCCGAAGTATTGGCAAAGTACCAAAACCGATTTCAGTATATATTGGTAGATGAGTATCAGGATACAAACCACTCACAATACCTTATTGTAAAAGCTCTTGCCGACCGATTTCACAACATTTGTGTTGTAGGTGATGATGCACAAAGTATTTATGCATTTCGAGGCGCAAATATCAATAATATTTTGAATTTTAGGAGTGATTACCCTGAAGCAAAAGAATACAAATTAGAGCAGAATTACCGCTCAACCAAGAATATAGTAGAAGCAGCTAATAGTGTGATTGAACACAATAAAGTGCGTTTAGATAAAGTCGTATTTACTGAAAATGAGTTGGGAGAGCCTATTAAAGTACACAGAAGTCCTACAGATGCTGATGAAGGGCGATTTGTGGCAAGTTCTATCTTTGAAAATAAGATGCAACATCAGTTGCCAAATGGTAAGTTTGCAGTATTGTACCGTACGAACTCACAATCAAGAGCCATTGAGGATGCGTTGCGAAAGCGTGATATTCCATACCGCATCTATGGAGGACTTTCTTTCTACCAACGTAAGGAAATCAAAGATATGTTGGCTTACCTGCGCCTTATTATCAACCCTAATGATGAGGAGGCTCTCATCAGAATTATTAACTTTCCTGCACGAGGTATAGGAGAGAGTACTTTGGAGAAACTTACTCTTACCGCTAATCATTATAAAAAGTCGATTTTTGAAATAATGTACAACATTAATAAGATTCTAGAGTTGCACATTAACACCTCTACAAGGCAAAAACTCACCGACTTTGTAGTGATGATACTGAACCTGCAAGCCTTTAACAAAGAAGCCAATGCCTTTGAGGTGGCAGAACTGGTAGCTAAGAAAACAGGATTGTTACAAGAATTTAAAAAAGATGGTACTCCTGAAGGGATTGCCAAAATGGAGAATATTGAGGAGATGCTCAATGGTATAAAGGATTTCGTTGCAGGGCAAGAAGATGTAGCTGATAGTACAGGTAGTCTTTCAGAGTACTTAGAAGATGTATCATTGGCTACCGATACTGATAAAGAAATTGATGATGATGACCGAGTAGCCTTAATGACTATTCACTTAGCTAAAGGATTAGAGTTTCCTTATGTGTATGTAGTGGGAATGGAAGAAGATCTTTTTCCTTCAGCAAAGAGTATTCAATCACGAGAGGAGTTAGAAGAAGAACGAAGGCTTTTTTATGTAGCCCTTACAAGAGCAGAAAAACAGGCTTATCTTACTTATGCCGAAAGACGTTATAGATTTGGGAACTTATCCGATACCGAGCCTAGTAGGTTTATTGAAGAAATAGATGGGCAGTATTTACAGTACCTCACTCCTACCCTATCTAATCCTAACTATCGTTACAAACCATTGATAGATAGAGATATTTTTGGAGAAGTAGATAAGAGTAAATTGCGCTTGCAGAAACCAATTAGCGGTACTCCACCCTCTAAAAATGCTCCTACTGCAGATGAGCAGCAACGATTACGTAAGCTTAAACCTATGAATACTATGCAGAATGCTCCTATAAATAAAGCTGCTTATAACGGATTGGAAATAGGTACAATGGTATATCATGAGCGTTTTGGTAAAGGGAAGGTAATAACTTTGGAAGGTGCAGGAAATGATAAAAAAGCTCAAATAAACTTTGAAGTAGGAGGCTTGAAAAATATATTATTGCGTTTTGCTAAGCTAACTATCATCAATTAAACATATTAATTACAAGCAAAGTAATAAAAAATGAGTCAAATAGGGTATACCCTATTTGACTCATTTTTTATTTGTTTATTACTTTATCCTTTACGGAGGAGTTCTATAGCATGGTTACGAGCTGAGGCACCACTATTTTTACCTTCAAGCATTTCGGAGAGTTCAGTAATGCGTTCCTCTTCAGTAAGGAGCTTGAGGTGGGTTGTAGTTTTTCCATTTACATCATCTTTAAAAACCTTAAAATGATAAGCCCCTTTGGCAGCAATTTGAGGTAGGTGAGTGATGGCAAACACTTGTCGGTTTTGGCTCATAGTTTTCATAATATCACCCATTTTCTGTGATATTTCACCTGATACCCCTGTATCAATTTCATCAAACATAATGGTAGGTAAAGCAGTATGCTCTGCCATAATAGCTTTTACAGCCAGCATAATACGAGAAAGCTCACCTCCTGAAGCTACTTTCTTTAACTGACCAAAATCACCACCTTTATTAGCAGAGAATAGGAATGAAAGCTCATCATTACCATTACTAAAGAAATTATCGGTAGCAGTAAGAGTAATTGCAAATTTACCATTAGGCATTCCCAATTCATGCATAAAGCTGGTAAGCTTTTTATCAAGAGCTGGGAGTACCTTTGTGCGTACTTTGTGAAGTTCTGTAGCTTTTGTAAGGGTAGCAGCTTGTTGCTCAGCTACTAACTTATGTTGGTTATTAAGTTCAAAATCAACATTTTCAGTTTTAGATACAGCTTCTTCTAATTCCTTTTGGATAGCGATAAGCTCTTCAACTGTTGATACTTTGTGTTTCTTTTGTAAAGAATAGATTTTATTAAGCTGATTAGATATTTCTTCAAGACTTTCAGGGTCTGTTTCTATGTTCTCATCAATATCGGCTATTTCGCTGCCTAAGTCATCTAACTCTAAGAAAACAGAGTCGATACGATTATATAGCTCACGGTATTGCTGTTTATACTCAGTAAGCGATGAAAAAGCGTGTCTTAGTTCACGTAAATTGTTTAAGATACCTACATTTTCATCATTTAGTAAGTATAGACTCTCTCCTACACTCTCTTTAATTTCCTCAATATTAGAGGCTTCTTCATAGCTTTCTTCTAATTCCTCTAGAATACCCTCTTCTAACATAGCCGATTTGAGTTCTTTTAGCTGATGAAGGTTATAATCATATTCTTTATTAGCATTTTTTTGGAACTCAATAAGCTCTTGTAATTTTTTTTGCTCTTTCTTTAGTAACTGGTGCAGCCGGATGTATTCATCTAATAAAGCTTTATCATTTGCTATAGCATCGATAATTTCAAACTGAAAAGCAGTATCACTAAGGGCAAGGGTTTGGTGTTGTGAATGAATATCAACTAATAATTCTCCTAAGCGGCTAAGTACATCTAAGGTAACAGGAGCATCATTAACAAAAGCACGTGATTTACCTGATGAGAGTATCTCACGACGGATAATAGTTTGAGGATCGTAGTCTATTTCTAACTCGTCAAACAATGCTTGGAATTGGTACTTTTCAATAGAAAATTCAGCTTCTATGATACATTTTTCATCTTTGTTACGCAAAGCAGACATATCAGCACGTTTCCCTAATATCAGAGAGAGGGCATCAAGCATAATAGACTTACCTGAACCTGTTTCACCTGTGATAATGATAAAACCTTCAGGGAAATCAACTTTGAGGTCGTCGATAAGGGCGTAGTTCTTTATTGATAAAGCCGTAAGCATAGTTGTTATTTAATTTCATTCCATTTGGTAAGTTGGGCAGGTGCTAATTTGAGCAGTGTTTCTTTGAGTTTTTTAGAATCGAAGATAGCTCCGCCTGAGAAGATAGCCGCTATTTCATCAGCTTTGGCATTGAAGAAAGCTACCATAGCATACGAATTAAGACGTAAGCTAGGGATTTGTTCTAACATCAAAATAGCATTTTGTATACCTTCTTTAGCTGCCTTTTCGTCAGTACTCATAAGGTCTAAACCTACACGGTGGTACTGGTAATAAGCCTTGTGGTAAGCCTCATAATTTTCTGATATAAGCTCGGTAATGAGAGTAAAGCGGTTATTTTTACCATCGTCTGCCCAGCCAGCATAACTAGTAGTTTTAGCAGTATTGGCTATTTGTTGAGCTTTGATAAAATAAGGTTTTCCACTATTAGGAGCAAATGTATTGGCATCTAAACCTAAGAGAATGTAGATGTAGTATGCCACTACGGAAGTGAGGTTTGATTCAAAGGTACTTTCATTAAAAGACAAAGTGGCATACTCTTGATAATCAAAAGATACTTCTTTATCTTGCAGGTTAAAAACAGGTGTTTGGTAGGCTGAATTAAACACAGGGCGTGATGATTGTACTAATAAATTTGCCTCGTAATGAGAATTTTCATACTTGTGAATTACTAAAGTAAAGCTACAATTTAGTCGTTCATTTTCACGTACCTTAAGATCTGTCCACCGTGTTTGGTTGATAAACTCTCGCAATGATTTTTCTAAGGTTTTGAATACCTGTCTATTGCTTAAGTTCACTTGTTGTGTATTAACAGTAACCACAGCATTAAGCTCCTGAGCAATAGCCCAAGAACTCAACAGCAATGATAAGATGAACAATATTCTTTTCATTAATAAGATATTTCTTCAGTTATTTCAAGTCCGTAGCCTGACATACCTACATAGCTAGAAGCGTTTTTAGAGTTGGTGAGCAAACGAAGCTTTCGTATACCTAAATCATTAAGTATTTGGGCTCCCATACCTATATCTTTGGTATCTTTTGTAGCCTGAGGTAGCGGATGTCCGTTTTGGTGTTCTTTTATCTCGGTGATATGTTGTAGGAGGTTTTGTGAATAGCCTTCTTTGTTAATTACTATTACGGCTCCTTTGCCTTCTTCATTAATTTTTTTAAAGATACGTTCTAAAGGATTATCTTTATCACCAGCTAATACCTCTAAAATATCATTGCTGATAAAAGATGAATGTACACGGGTGAGTACAGGTTCATCGGCTTTCCAAGAACCTTTGGTAAAGGCTAAATGTATCTGCTTATTAGTTGTTTGCTCATAAGCGCGGAGACGGAACTCACCATAAGGAGTTTGTAAAGCAAAATCTTCTTTTTTCACTACTAATGTATCTTTGCGCATACGGTAAGCAATGAGATCTTCAATAGATATGATTTTAAGATCAAACTTTTTAGCAACCTCTACCAACTGTGGTAAGCGTGCCATAGTACCATCTTCATTGAGGATTTCTACTAATATACCAGCAGGATAAAGCCCTGCAATACGGGTAAGATCAATGGCTGCTTCGGTATGCCCTGTACGACGTAGTACACCACCTTCTTTGGCACGGAGAGGGAATATATGCCCAGGGCGACCTAAATCAAAAGGTTTAGTATCGGGGTTTACTAAGGATTGAATTGTTTTAGCACGATCAAAAGCTGAGATACCAGTAGTACAACCGTGACCTTTAAGATCGATAGATACAGTGAACTGAGTTTCGTGCAAAACTGTATTGTTTTGCACCATCATAGGTAAATCAAGTTCGGCACAACGTTTTTCGGTAAGAGGAGCGCAAACTAAGCCCCTTCCGTGAGTAATCATAAAATTAATCATTTCGGGGGTTACCTTTTCGGCAGCAGCAATAAAATCGCCTTCATTTTCGCGGTTCTCGTCGTCTACAACAATAACTACTTTACCTTTTTTAATATCATCAATAGCTTCATCGATGGTATTTAGTTTGATGTTGTTCATTTTAGTATTTTATTTGATTTTTCACACAGATTGGACTATGTGAGGTTTTGTTTTAGAAATTAATAGTAATGCGAGTGATTTTAGCGTTTTCGTCTATATCATTCTCGGTAATAGCATCGGTAAGGCTGAAAGCATTTTTCAGTGCTGAATGAGCAAAAGTAAAATAGAAATTCTGTCCTTTTGGGCTTACAATAACACTGCTAAGAGAAGGTTCGATACTCAATTCAGGGTATTTGGTTTTTACATCTTTAAAAGTGCTTTCCAATGAAATTCCTTTTTCGGTAGTGTATTGAGATGAGAGTACAAATACACTTTCCACTACTTTTTCTCCTTTATCATTAGTGGTAGGAGTGATTTCAAGTAGTTCTTTACCGTCTTTGCTAAAAATAGTAATACGTTCAGCACTAGCATAGCGTAATTCGCCTTCTAATGAAGAGTTCACAATAGAATCTTTTGCAAAAATAGAATCTAATTTTTGTATAGGAGTATCTTTTTGTAGTACTCCTACATTGGTATTTGTAATTAAAAAGTCGTTTTTGCTGTTATTACAAGCAACAAGCCCTATAAGAGCTACGGCAGTGATAATGTACTTTTTCATTATTTAATAATTTTTTTTAATATTCCTAATACGCCACGCATAAATGTAGCACTAGTAACCATCTTTACTAAAGGGTTTTGTGTAGTGCGTTTTGTGCTTTTTGTGGCAGGAGCTTTTTCGGCAGCCTTTGTTTCCTCTTTCTGTTTTTCTTCTTCTTGGTGTACTTCTTCTATTTTTTTGTTTAGTATTTCGTAAGCACTTTCACGATCTATTACTTCATTATATTTTGTCACCAATTCAGACTTATCTACTAAGAGATTAATTTCCTCATCTGATAATACATCCATCCTACTCATAGGGGCGCGCATCATTGTAGATACTAAGGGTGTAGGGATACCCTTTTCATTAAGAGCAGTGATGAGTGCTTCACCTGTACCTAAAGAGGTAAGTGTTTCGGTAATATCATAAAATTCGGAAGTAGGGTAATTCTCGGCAGTGAGCTTAATAGCTTTACGGTCTTTGGCTGTAAAAGCACGAATGGCGTGTTGTACTTTTAAACCTAATTGAGAGAGTACTGCATCGGGTATATCGGTAGGGTTTTGGGTACAGAAAATGAGTCCTACGCCTTTAGAACGTATTAGCTTTACGATATTCTCTAACTGGTTAAGTAGTGGCTTGGAAGCCTCATTGAATATAAGATGCGCCTCATCAATAAAAATTACTAATTTAGGTTTTGCTAAATCACCTACTTCGGGGAAAGTAGTGTAGATTTCAGCTAACAAACTGAGCATAAAGGTAGAGAACAGCTTAGGGCGGTCTTGAATATCGGTAAGGCGGATGATGTTCACATACCCTTCACCTGCTGCATTGGTACGCAAGAGGTCTTGTGGATCAAAACTGCGTTCGCCAAAAAACAAATCGCCGCCTTGGTGCTCTATTTCGACCAGCTTTCGCAGGATAGCACTAGTGGATGATTTGGAGATTGTTCCGTATTCTTTATCAAAACTTGCTTTACCTTCTTCGGTAGCGTATTGTAGTATTTTTTTTAGGTCTTTTAGGTCTAATAACGGTAGAGAATGGTCGTCACAGTATTTAAATACTACTGCTAATACGCCTTCCTGTACATCGCTTAATTCTAAGATGCGTGAAAGGAGTACTGAGCCAAATTCGGAAATTGTAGCTCTCATACGGATACCTTTTTGCTTAGAGATACTAAGCAGCTCGGTAGGGAAAGCTTGAGGCTGAAAATCGAGCCCCATTTTGCCTAATCGTTCGAGTATAAAGGGTTTTACCTCACCACTCATACCAATACCACTAAGGTCGCCTTTAAGGTCCATTAGCAGTACGGGTACTCCTTTTTTGGAGAGGTGTTCTGCCATTACTTGTAGTGATTTGGTTTTACCTGTACCTGTAGCCCCTGCTATGAGTCCGTGGCGGTTTAGGGTTTTGAGAGGTATATTAACATACACTTTATCAAGAGGTTGTCCTTCATATACAGCTCCTCCAAGGGTGATGTAATCTCCTTTGAAGGTATAGCCGCTGTGCATAGTTTGTTTAAAAGTGTCGATATTAGCCATTGAGCGAATTAACAATTAAGAATTAGCAATTAACAATAAGTGATAGTGATTTGAGAGTGCAAAGATAGAAAAAAAACTGAAAAGTAGAAAGGGAAGGCTAAAAAAAGTTTTTTAGGGTGGCTATTTAAAGGTATGGTTTTATAATTTCGCTCCACAATAAATATCCTTCGCCCAGCAAATGCAATCCGTCATTGGTATAGATTTTATTCATTTTATTGGTTCCTTTTTCAAGGAAATGAGAATATATATCGATGTATTTTACTTTATACTCTTGGGCTATGTTTTGGTAGTGTAGGTTAATTTCTTGAATAAGCTGGGGTTTCATATGCCCTTTAAACATTTCGAAATCGGGATTGTTTGAATATAAATTTTTGTTTTGGGCGATTCGGTTTGTATTTTTTCAACAATTCGCCTCATATTCATTACAATATTTTCTACTTTTATTCCGCGAGAAATATCGTTAATACCGATGAGAATGAATATTTTAGCGGGCTTACCTTTAACAACGGGGTCTAATCGGTCGTAGACACCTTCGGAAGTATCGCCGCTAATACCTCTGTTTTTTACGTGTTTTTGAGGAAAGAGTTCAGCCCACTCGGCACCATTGGTAATACTATTGCCAATAAAGACAATATCTTTAGGGGTGATAGGCAGTTTGCTAAATAAACTAGCACGCTGCATATAAAAGGTTGAATATTTTTGAGTTTGTGCTTGGCTTACTTGAGTAAGTGATAGCGCAAAAAAGATAATTAAGATGCGTTTCATATTTCTGTAAATATTAAAAAAGTGCTACAAATGTATTATAAAAAAGTTGGAAAGCCTAATAAAATCAGATAATAAACTTATAATCGTTCTTTTACAAAAGCACTTACTGTAAGCCTATGCACCCCAAGAATACGCCCAATAGCCGAATACGATACTTTTTTCTCTAAAAGCTCCTTAATTTTCTTTTCTTGCCCTGTCAGTTTTGTTTTAGCGGACTTACTACCTTTAGGGCGACCGAGAACTACTCCTTCAGCTTTCTTGCGTGCTAATGCCTCTTTGGTACGCTGACTGATAAGGTTACGTTCAATCTCAGCAGAAAGTCCAAAAGCAAATGCCAACACTTTGCTATTGATATCGCTCCCCAAGCGATAATTATCTTTGATAGTCCACACCTGAATATCGCGGTTCATACACTCATTGAGCACCCCCATAATCATCAGTAAGTTACGCCCCAAACGCGAAAGCTCTGAACAAATAAGCACATCGCCTTTTTTCATTTTTTTGAGGAGTTTACCCAATTGTCGTTCTTGTACTTCTTTAGTACCTGAAATAGTTTCTTCAATCCACTTATTGACAACTAATTGTTGTTTTTCACAAAACTGATTAATTTCAAAACGTTGGTTTTCTACTGTTTGTCGGTCTGTACTGACTCTAATGTATCCGTAAATCATCTTTTAAAAATTATTTAAATAGTTATTAAAAAAACAATATACAAATTTTGTAGAAAATAAATCATTTTCTGTCTATATTAATACTGCTATACCCCTTTATTTTTTACCAGCCTTTACGTTAGGCAACACGCCCAATACACCCAATTTAAAAATGCAGATAGCTGGGTGATACTTTCCGATATAGAACAGCGTATCAAGGCTAAAATTGAAGCTATCGGTACCCCGCTTAAAGATTGGGATATCAATATTTACAGAGGAATTCTAACAGGTTATAATGAAGCCTTTATTATAGATAAAGCAAAAAAAGAAGAGATTTTAGCCAATTGTCAAACAGAAGAAGAACGACAAAGAACCGCTGAAATTATAAGACCCATTTTGCGTGGCAGAGACATAAAAAGGTATGGATATGAATTTGCTGATTTATACTTGATTAATACTCATAATGGATAAAAGAAAAAGGTATAAAACGCATAGATATAGATGATTATCCAGCTGTAAAAGTTCATTTAGATACTTTTTACGAACAATTAGAAAAAAGACAAGACAAAGGTGATACTCCTTACAATTTAAGGAATTGTGCTTATATCGAGGATTTTTATAGCCAAGTATTAGCTTGGCAAAGAATAACAAAAGAAAATCAATTTTGCTTAACTGAAAAAGGTATGGTAATACTTGATAGTATGGCTTTTATCTCAGGAATTGAACAATATAAATATTGGCTCTTAGCTCTATTGAACTCAAAGTTAATATATGCTTGGGTAAAATGGAATGTTCATGAATATGGAGACACCGGTTTTAGACTTTCAAATCAATATGTTCAAGAAATACCTATTATTTTTCCCAAGGATAAGGAAATTGAACAAGAAATAATTACATTACTCAATGAAAAACAATATCATAAAATAGATATAATTATATATAAACTTTATGATTTATCAGATGAAGAAGTTGATTTTATTGAAAACATTTAGAATGTGATAATAAAGTACCTCCTTCTTTTTCCGGAGGTACTTTATTGTTCTTACCTTAAATATTTTCTATAAAAGCAATTTCATCTTCATTAAAATTAAAAATATCATTTATAAAACAATTAATTTGATTTTCTAAATTATAGGTATCTATATTTCTTTTTTCAATTCGACAATCTCGGAAACTTTATTTTCTATTATTTTTATCTTATCAGACTTTAATTGAGGTATTGGAATTCTTGTCAATGATTGTATATTTAGCATAATGTCTCCCGCTCCTGTTGTATCACTATTGTTATAGATAAAATATTTTCCAAAAGAGCTACATAAAAAACCTAATATGTAATATAAGTTAATCTTAGCTGTTATAAAAGAAGCAGGAGCTGTAAGAAATTTTCCTTCTTCCAAAATAGAAAAAGCTAAATTTTTTCCTACTGCTTTCCACACAATTTTCTGTTTATAAAAATCCTCCCAATAGCTTATGCTATCTTGTGTTTCAAACCATTTATTATTAGTCTTTTTTCTCGCTCCTTTATCACCTGTTTGTTTCAGTCTATCATAACCGAAGCTTAAAAGATGTTGTTTTACAGCAGGATAGCTTTCTATATCTATCTTTAGGCTTGGAAAAGTGGTAATAATGTAAAGGTCTGCAAATTCATAACTATATCGCTTAATATCACGCCCTCTCAATATCGGTCTTATAATTTCTTCACTTTTAGGGTCTTGGGCTATAAGTTCAGCACGTTTTTTTCCATCTATGATAAAAGCATCATTAAAGCCTGTTTTGATACCATAGTTTATCTGTATATCCCAATCTTTAAGTGGGGTACCGATAGCTTCAATCTTAGCCTTAATGCGCTGTTCAATATCGGAAAGTATTACCCAGCTATCGGCATTTTTAAACTGAGTGGTTTGGGCGTGCTGCCTAACGTAAAGGCTCAATTCTTTTAACTCCTTATCTTTTACAATACAAGCCAACGTATTAAAAGTATTTTTTTCTTTGACATATAGCAGTATGTTTACATCTACCGTTGCCGTTTCAAACACTTTAACTCCTGCAAAATCTATAAGAATAAGAGGGTTCGTATTTTCTATAAAGAACTTACGAGTTGCTTCACCATAACCAGCTCTCATCCACTTATTAGAAGTAATAAAATTACAAATACCACCTTGTTTTAATAATTGATATGCTTTTTCGTAAAAGAGGCAATAAATATCCCCTGTACGTGCAAAAGTTTGAAAGGACATTTTTTCTAAGATAGTAGTCATTTCTCCCATCTTTTGCAATTGTATATACGGCGGGTTGCCCACTACTATATCAAAACCTATATAGTTCCCTTCATCATCTAAAACCTGCGGAAACTCAAAACGCCATTCAAAAGCATTTTCATAAATTTTATTACTATTAATAGCTTCTATTTCGGTTTCTATTTTTTCTATAGCTGACTCTAATTGCTTTTTATGCTTCTCTTGTTCGGGTGTAAGGGCATCCTGAAAAAGCTGTGCTGACTCATATTTTAAAAAGTACTCCGATTTAAGTTTTTGCAATTCTTTTACTTCTTTGCTATTCTTATTAATTTCAGTACGGAAATTATTTTTAATTTTATCTATAAAATGTTCTAATTCCCACTTTTGTTCCTTATTTTCAGCATTTTGGTACTTATGAAAAGCATTTTTATACTCTGCTATCGATATTTTAGTCTTTTTTAAAGCTGTTTTTAGGTCGGTATCAAGAGGAAAACGGCTTAATAAAGAGTTACCATTCTTGATATTGATATCAATATTAGGCAAAGTTTCTAATTCAGTAGCATTTTTGTAGTAAGCATTCTTCAAAAGCTCAATCCATAAACGCAAACGACAAATTTTTACTGAATTGGGGTTGATATCTACCCCGAAAAGACAATTTTCAATGATAGTCTTTTTCTCATTAAAAAGTGTTTTTTGCACTATTTGGCTTTCGGTATTCTTAGGGTTGTAGCGGAAAAAGCGTTCGTTATCATCAGCTTCATATACTAAAAGCTCGTCGTTTTCTATCTTTATTTGGTGATGAATGCGGTTTTTATGCTCGTCTTGCAAAATCTTCAAATCGCTTTTCATCGCTATAAACTCATTAAGGGCAGAAACCAAATAATGCCCCGACCCTACTGAGGGGTCACATATTCTAATTTGGTTAATAATAGCATTAGCTTCCTCTCTGGCTTCTTTATTAAAAGGGTCGATACGGTCTTTTAGTTCATCGAAGTTATTAAGGTGCCAACCTTTTATTTCATTGAATTTCTGTACAGTAGCTTTTCGCAAAGACTCTTCACACATATACATTGTGATAATACCAGGGGTGAAGAAAGAACCGTCTTTATAACCATTTATTTTTTCAAAGATAAGTCCTAATACTGCTGCATTGATAAGAGTTTTGTTTTCTTCTTGAATCTCAACAGAACCTTCACTACTAAAATCATAAGCATCTAAAAAATCGAGTAAGTATTGCAACGATTTAAGAGACCCTGTACGTTTTTTGCCTTGTGTATTTTTTAGCACTGTAGTAGGCAGCAAGGGGATTGTTTTATCATCAGGGAGATTACTTATAAGCAAAGTGCTATGCTCTAATTCAGTAGGTTCAAATAATGAACTATTCAGGTAAGGTATTTTCGGATAGGCAGCTGCAATTTCCTTGCTTCTATCATTGTAATCTTTAGCAAGTACTTCAAAAAATAAGCGTTCCAAAATATCATACTCGGTTATTTTGTTGAAGTTCAAAAATGCATAGTCTTGCTCATTATCTTTATGATAGGCAATAAGCTGAGCTTCTAACAATTTGAGGAAAAGCACTCTATTAATCCAAGTAATATTGAGTTCTAAAGCTACATTAAAAAGGCGTTCTTCATAAGTTTCGCCATACGAAGCTGCATTTTTTAGTTGCTTAATTTTATTGAGACTGTGCAACTTAGAAATGGTTTCTTCTAACATTGTCCCTTCGTTGCGTTCTCCCTCTTTAGGACGTTCTATAAGTATTTGTCCGCCGTTTTTAGTTTCAGCAAGCCCAATAATATGAAGCAGTTCAGCATAAAAGCCTTTATCTAAAGTATTACTGTCGTTTACAAAAGGTAATTTTAAAAGATGTTGGGGAGATAAGAT
This sequence comes from Capnocytophaga sp. oral taxon 878, assembly GCF_002999135.1. Lineage (NCBI taxonomy): Bacteria > Pseudomonadati > Bacteroidota > Flavobacteriia > Flavobacteriales > Flavobacteriaceae > Capnocytophaga > Capnocytophaga sp. oral taxon 878. Next base: position 857,323 of record NZ_CP027229.1, on the reverse strand, counting down.
TTTGTACAGAGGGATTAACTCATTATCATCTTGAGAATTATCATTTTCAACAATACTTTGAAAGTCTTTAAGGTTGAAATAAGTATAATGAAGTTCTTCTTTTACTTTCTCAATAAAAGGTTGTGCGATTTCTTTATAAAAATGTTCAGTTTTATTACCTAAAGCAGTGCCATTAATAAAATCAGTATAGTGCTTTACAAGAGTTTTATTTTGGGCAAATAATTTTTCAAATATTTGAGCATCAAAAATAAACCACTCATACACATTGGTAATGATAAGGTGTTTTATATCAATGTTTTTCTGTGTAATGCGCTCACCTAAAAAATACCATACAAGTTCTTGTAAAGCCTTAGCATTCAAGTCTTCACAAGTTACCATTTCGGACTTATTAGAGAACTTTTTTGTCTCAATAATCACACCTGCAGTATTATCAGGTAGCGCTCCATTGCGAATAACAAGGTCTTTACGCTCTTTAGTATTCATAAAGTACGCTTGCTTATAGTAAGTATTTTTGAGAAAATCAGAAATGAGATTTTTATTATACTCTTCACTTTCATTATCATTAATGAGAGTGAAGAGGCGCTTGAAATTTTCCTTAAATTCGTTTATTTCACTCCTACTAGGTTTAAGTTTTAGGAAAGCCTTATTAAGATTTGTTAAGATATTATTTTTCATATTATATGCTCTTTTTAACAGGGCAAAAGTAGCAAATGTTTTTGAAAGAGCAAAGTTTTATTGAATGAAAGCTTAGTATTGTTTGCATACTTTTGTATATCATATATTTAGCTGTGCTGGCTCACTGACTTTTTCTAGACTACGCCTATGTACATATTTATTTGTGTGAATTTGCTGATAATCCTTTGTTGTTTGTTCTTTTATTCTACGTTGTGGAGCCACTGTAGAGCCACTGTGGAGCCACTAGAAGAATTAGAAAATTAGCAAATGTGAAAATTAGGAAATTAGCAAATGTGAGAATTGGCAAATGTAGAAATTAGCAGATGTGAGGTGAGGGTTTGGAGTAAAAAGTTGTTGGGAGAGTGTGGTAGGGAGGAAAGTTGTTTTTTCAAAATAAAGTCGTATCTTTGCATTAACTTAAAAACAAAAAAATGAATATTGCCATTGTATGTTACCCTACTTTTGGGGGAAGTGGCGTGGTTGCTACTGAATTGGGACTGGCGCTGGCGCGCAAAGGTCACCAAGTGCATTTTATCACTTATAGCTATCCTGTGCGGCTTGATTTCTTGGAAATGAATATCCATTTTCACGAAGTACACGTGGAGGAGTACCCTCTGTTTCATTACCAACCATACGAGTTGGCATTATCGAGCAAAATGGCTTATGTGATAAAAACGTATCGTATTGATGTGCTACACGTGCATTATGCTATTCCGCATGCTTATGCGGGTTATATGGCTAAACAAATGCTTAAGCGTGAGGGGATTGAGGTTCCTATGATTACTACATTACACGGTACTGATATTACACTGGTGGGAAATCATCCCACATATAAGGATGCGGTGCGATTTAGTATTAACGAGTCGGATATAGTAACCTCGGTATCGGAAAGTTTGAAGAGTGATACGCTGCGTCTTTTGGGAGTGGAAAAGGATATTAAGGTGATTCCGAACTTTATCAATCTTAAAAAGCCTGCCCCTATATCACCTTGTAAACGTGCGATAATGGCGGCACCGGATGAGCTTATTGTTACGCATATAAGTAACTTTAGGAAGGTGAAACGCGTGGATGATGTGGTGAGGATTTTTAATGGCATTCAGCAACGGCTTAAAGCTAAGCTTATAATGGTAGGTGATGGGCCAGAACGTGAGATTGCAGACCAGTTATGCAAGGATTTGGGTATTAAGAAGAAAGTGCTTTTCTTGGGTAATACATCGGATATTGATAAGATTTTGTGCTTTACAGACTTGTTCTTATTGCCTTCGGCTTCGGAAAGCTTTGGTTTATCGGCTTTGGAGGCTATGGCTGCTGGGGTGCCTGTTATCTCTAGCAATGCAGGAGGTTTGGGAGAGGTGAATGTACAAGGGGTATCGGGCTATTTGTGTGATATAGGTGATGTGGAGGCTATGGCTGAAAAGGCTATTTACATCTTAGAAGATACAGAACGATTGGCTACTTTTAAAAAGAATGCTAAGAAAGCGGCGGAACGTTTTGACGAAGAAACTATCATACCTATGTATGAAAAATTGTATATGGAAATTGCTAATTAGCAAATTTGCTAATTTGTAAATTATTCGTATCTTTGCATTTAATTTAAAAAAACGATATTATGATACAATCGATGACAGGCTTTGGCAAAAGTGTATTTTCGTTGCCCGATAAACATATCAGCATAGAAATAAAATCGCTGAACAGCAAAAGTATTGATATAAGCACTCGCATTCCGTTAGTATACAGAGAGAAAGAGCTTGAATACAGAAAGCTTATAGGAGAGCAATTGTTGAGAGGTAAAGTAGATTTTAACATTTTTGTAGAAAATATAGGTACGCAAACGCCTTCGACTATTAATCAGAATATCGTAAAATCATATATCGAACAGATGCGCTCTATAGTGGATGGTGAGCCTGTGGAACTGCTAAAAATGGCAGTGCGTATGCCTGATGCCCTACAAAATAGCTCTGAAAGTATTTCGGAAGAAGAATTTGGTACGATAATGACTAATATACAGCTGGCTATAGCTGATTTGCAGGCATTTCGTACCCAAGAAGGTAAAGTGTTGGAAAAGGACTTTGTACTGCGTATAGGTAATATAGAGCAGTTGTTAAAAGAAGTAGAAGCCCTTGATAGTGAACGCCTTTTACTAATAAGAGAGCGCTTAGAAAAGGCAGTAACTGATATTAAAAATGTAGATGCGAACCGCTTTGAACAAGAACTTATTTTCTATCTTGAAAAGCTAGATATTACTGAAGAAAAAATACGCTTGAAGAAGCATTTGGATTACTTTTTGGAAACCTTACGCAGTAATGATAGTAATGGGAGAAAACTTAGCTTTATAGCTCAAGAAATAGGGAGAGAAGTGAATACGTTAGGCTCTAAAGCTAACTTTGCCCAAATACAGCAGTTGGTAGTACAAATGAAAGATGAATTGGAGAAGATAAAGGAACAAGTACTAAACGTTCTATAATGATGTACAGATAGAACTATAAAACAACATTAAACGTATCAAACTGAGGTTATAAAGAGAAATGAATAAACTGATTATTTTTTCGGCTCCTTCGGGAAGTGGTAAGACTACTATAGTGAGGCACTTGCTATCACTTGAGAAGCTGAATTTAGCTTTTTCCATTTCGGCTACTTCAAGAGCTCCGCGTGGGACTGAGGAGCATGGTAAGGAATATTATTTTCTGACGGCTGAAGATTTTAAAGATAAGATTGGACAAAACGCCTTTATGGAATGGGAAGAGGTGTATGCGGGGTGTTATTACGGGACACTAAAGGCAGAAGTAGAACGCCTTTGGGCTATGGGCAAACATGTAGTATTTGATATAGATGTGGCAGGAGGATTGCGATTAAAACAACAATACCCTGAGCAGACTTTGGCTATTTTTGTGCAGCCTCCTAGCTTAAAAGTCTTGGAAGAGCGCTTGCGCAACAGACAAACAGAAACAGAAGAGAAAATACAGATGCGCCTTGCTAAAGCTGAGCAAGAAATGGCTACCGCTAAGGGGTTTGATGTCATTATTAAAAATGATGATTTGCAACAAGCCTTACAAGAAGCAGAACGTGTAGTAACTGAATTTATCGGTAGATGAACAAGCAAGTAGGTTTATTTTTTGGGTCATTTAACCCCATTCATATAGGGCACCTAATCATTGCTAATCACTTGGTAGAGCATAGTACAATGGATGAGTTATGGTTGGTAGTTACGCCTCAAAATCCGTTTAAGGAGAAGCAATCATTATTGGACAATCACTTACGATTGGAGATGGTGAATTTGGCAGTAGAACAGTACCCTAAGTTACGTGCCTCAAATATTGAATTTCAGTTGCCACAACCGAATTATACAGTAAATACCTTGGCATATTTGGAGGAGAAATATCCTAATGTAAGCTTTGCCCTAATTATGGGAGAGGATAACTTAAAGAGCCTGCATAAATGGAAGAACTATGAGCATATTTTGGCACACTACCCTATTTATGTGTATCCGCGTATATCGGAGGGTGAATTTCCTGATACTTTAATACAACACCCACAAATAAAGCGAGTAGCAGCTCCTATTATAGAACTATCGGCTACTTTTATCCGTGAAGAAATAAAAGCAAAACGGAATGTACATCCGCTACTACCTGAAAAAGTGTGGCAGTATATTGATAAAACAGGGTTATACAGTTGATAATTAGCAATGAGTAATTAGCAAATAAAACTTGTTGAAGGAATTTATAAAAATTAGCTTTAAACTTTGCAATGAGTACAAATATTAAGAAGTTTGTAATTCCTATTACTACTCATAAGAAAGAAGAAACTATTGAATTTTACAAAATATTAGGGTTTGTTTGCTATAATAAAGATACTTTTTTTAATGGTAATTTCTTTCTGAATATTTATGAAAAGGATGCTTATGTAGTAAAGGGTTTGAGTGATAATATGCAACATAACAATCTCTTTTTATTTTCAATGCAAATTGAAGATTTAGAAGCCTTTAAAACAGATTTATTAACTCATAAGATTTCTATAGAAAGAATAGATGAAATACCTATTGGAGAATATATTACAATAAAAGATCCTAATGGGTATAAGATTGTTATATATGAGTTGTATATCTGATTGTTTCCTCTGATAAATAGGGAACTGAAATAGTAAAAAAGAAAATGAAGAAAACAAAAATACTTATGGTTTGCTTGGGAAATATATGTAGATCACCTTTGGCAGAAGGTGTGATGAGAAGCAAACTTCCTGCTGATCGTTTTGAAGTTGATTCGGCAGGTACAGCCAATTACCATGTGGGCGATGCTCCAGACCCACGCTCTGTAGCTTCGGGTAAAAAACATGGAGTAGACATCTCGGAACTGAAAGGACGACAGTTCTCGGCTGCTGACTTTGCTGCTTTTGACTATATTTTTGTAATGGATAGAAGCAATTATAAGAACCTTATAAAACTAGCAAGCACAGACCGTGAACTACAGAAAATTTCGTTCTTAGCTGATGCTCTTGGTACTATGGAAAAACATGAAATACCAGACCCTTACTATGGTGAAGCAGCTGACTTTGAGAAGGTATATCAGATGATTGATATAGCTTGCAATAAGGTAGCTGAGAAACTAATTTCTAATAATTAAAAAATTGGATTTTTCATCAAAACTATTAGAGAATGCAGTGTATGAAATATCGCAGTTGCCTAGTATAGGAAAGCGTACTGCACTGCGATTGGCATTACATTTATTAAAACAACCTGAAGAACAATCGTTGCAATTAGCGCAAGCTATTGTAGATTTGCGTACCCATATACAATACTGCCATAATTGTCATAACATATCGGATGTAGACCTCTGTGAAATATGCGCTAACCCTATGAGAGATATAGGTGTGATTTGTGTAGTAGAGGATTTTCGTGATGTGATGGCTATAGAAAATACAGGTCAGTTTAAAGGACAATATCATGTGCTGGGTGGAAAAATATCACCTATTGATGGTATAGCTCCTTCCAATCTACATATAGCTTCATTAGTAGAAAAAGTGAAAGAAGGTAAAGTAAGTGAATTGATACTTGCCTTGAGTAATACTATGGAGGGAGATACTACTAATTTCTATATTTACAAACAAGTAGAACCTTATAATATTACAATTTCGACCATTGCACGCGGTATAGCTGTTGGAGGTGAATTGGAATATACTGATGAGGTAACATTGGGGCGTAGTATAGCACAAAGAATTCCGTTTGAAAAGGCTATTAAAGCAGTATAGCTTTAGATTATGGATAACACAAAAAGAAAATGATACAAGTAGCAAATACGATAATTTCAGAAGATATAGTAGAAAATGAATTTGTGTGTAACCTCAATGCTTGCAAAGGAGCTTGCTGTATAGAAGGTGATGCTGGAGCCCCAGTAGAAGAAAGTGAACTGAAGGTGATGAAACGCATCTACCCAGAAGTAGCTCCTTACCTTACTGATAAAGGGCGTGCAGCTATTGAGGCACAAGGTGTGTATGTAAAAGGTGAAGATGGCGAATGGGAAACACCACTGATTGATGGAGGTGAATGTGCTTATGTAGTACACAATGAACAAGGATGGGCATTATGCGCAATAGAACAAGCGTATAATGACAAAAAGATAGATTGGAAGAAGCCTATATCATGCCACCTATATCCTATTCGCTTGCAAGAGTACAGCTCATTCACGGCAGTGAACTATCACCGTTGGAGCCCGATATGTGATGAGGCTTGCTCCTTAGGAAAAGAACTGCAAGTACCTATCTATAAGTTTGTAAAAGAAGCTCTTATAAGAAAATTTGGAGAGCAATGGTATGAAGAACTCTGCTTTATAGCTGAGCACTTAAAGCAGAAATAAAGTGTTATAGATATTTTTTTAGGTAAAACTTTTGTAGTATGGGAAAAAGCCGTATATTTGTAAAATAAAACGACTAACAAAATACTCAAGCATAAGAAATCAAAGAAATTTACTATGAAAATGACAACAGACGACTTACATAAATCCCTGAAACACTACTTTGGTTTTGAAGCGTTTAAAGGGCATCAAGAAGAGATTATAATGAGCGTAATTAACAGGGAAAATACCTTTGTAATTATGCCCACAGGGGGTGGTAAATCATTATGTTACCAGCTACCTGCCTTGGTATTGGAGGGAACGGCTATTGTTATATCACCACTTATAGCCTTAATGAAAAACCAAGTGGATGTGGTACGCGGTATCTCATCTACTGATAGTATAGCCCACGTGCTGAATTCATCACTTACAAAAAATGAAATACGTGAGGTGATGGATGATATTAGTAATGGTAAAACAAAACTGTTATATGTAGCTCCTGAATCACTTATTAAAGAAGAATATGCTAATTTTCTTAAAACAGTGCCTATCTCATTTGTAGCAGTAGATGAAGCTCACTGTATTTCGGAATGGGGGCATGATTTTCGTCCTGAATATCGCAATATTAAGACAATTATTGAGCGTTTAGGCAGTAATATTCCTATTGTAGCTCTTACAGCTACAGCTACTCCTAAGGTGCAGGAGGATATACTCAAAAACTTAGGTATGCAGGAAGCTAATGTATTCAAATCATCATTTAACCGCCCCAATTTGTACTATGAAGTACGCCCTAAAACTAAAAATGTTGATGCTGATATTATCAGATTTGTAAAACAAAATGATAAAAAATCGGGGATAATATACTGCTTAAGCCGTAAAAAGGTAGAAGATCTTGCGCAGACATTGCAAGTAAATGGTATTTCGGCAGTGCCTTATCACGCGGGATTGGATGCTAAAACGCGTGCTAAACATCAAGATATGTTCCTTATGGAAGAGGTAGATGTGGTAGTGGCCACTATTGCCTTTGGTATGGGAATAGATAAACCGGATGTACGGTTTGTAATTCATCATGATATTCCTAAAAGCATTGAGAGCTATTATCAGGAGACGGGACGTGCAGGACGTGATGGAGGTGAAGGACATTGCTTGGCTTTCTACTCATATAAAGATGTAGAAAAGTTAGAAAAGTTTATGATAGGTAAGCCTATTGCCGAACAAGAAATAGGACAAGCCCTTTTGCAAGATATAGTAGCATACGCAGAAACATCTAGTTCACGCCGTAAGTTCATATTACACTATTTTGGTGAGGAATTTGACGAGGTAAATGGTGAAGGTGCAGATATGGATGATAATGTACGCTTCCCCAAAGAAAAGAAAGAAGCTAAAGATGATGTAGTAAAATTACTAAATGTAATTATAGCTACAAAACAGAAATTTAAAGCTAAAGAGTTAGTAAATACCTTAATAGGAAAAGTAAGTGCTTTGATAAAAGCACACCGTATTGATGAACAAGATTTCTTTGGTATAGGGAAAGACAAAGAAGATGTGTATTGGATGGCATTGTTACGACAAGTAATGGTAAATGGCTTGATACGTAAAGATATTGAAACCTATGGGGTAATGTTTATTACTGATAAAGGTAGGGAATTTCTTAAAAAAGTACCTTCGTTTATGATGACTGAAGACCACTCTTTTGAAGAAGAACCTGAAAATATAAATAGTGATAATGCTTCGGTAGCTGACCCTGTATTATTGGAAATGTTGAAAGACCTGCGCAAAAAGGTAGCTAAACAAAAAGGCGTACCACCATTTGTAGTATTCCAAGACCCTTCATTGGAAGATATGGCGCTTAAATACCCTATTACTATTCAGGAGCTTACTAATGTACATGGTATAGGTGAGGGAAAAGCTAAGAAGTTTGGGGCTGAATTTGTCAAACTTATTGAGAAATATGTAGAAGAGAATGATATTATACGTCCGGAAGATCTTATTGTGAAGACTACAGGTTCTAACTCGGCATTAAAATTATTTATCATTCAGAATGTAGACCGTAAACTACCTTTACCTGATATAGCTCAAGCTAAAGGTTTAGAAATGGATGAGTTCTTGAAAGAAATGGAACAAATAGTGTACAGCGGAACTAAACTAAATATTGATTATTGGGTGAATGAAATATTAGATGAAGAACAACAAGAAGAACTTCATGAGTATTTTATGGAAGCTGAAAGTGATAAAATATCACTTGCTTCTAAAGAGTTTGCTGGTGACTATGAAGATGATGAACTGAGAATATACAGATTAAAGTTCATTAGTGAAGTAGCTAATTAAGAAAATAAAACTTTTATTATTTTTTGTATAACAAAAAAGGAACTGTTCAATAATAATTGAGCAGTTCCTTTTTTTATATCTATAAAAACAATAAATTAAGGGGTTTATAAGGCAAATCAAACCATTGGGAAACCGTATCATTGGTGAAAATTCCGTGGTATAAATATAGTCCGTTACGGAAGCCTTTATCAGCTTGTAGAGCGTTTTCAAAGCCGCCTTCTTCTCCTATTTTTAGTAGATAAGGTAGCAGTACATTACTAAGAGAAACTGAAGCTGTATGAGCATAACGTGAAGGTAAATTTGGCACTCCGTAATGTAACACCTCATGAGCTACAAATGTAGGATTATTAAAAGAGGTAAGCTGACTGGTTTCAATACAGCCACCTGTATCAATTGTAGTATCGATAATTACAGAACCACGTGGCATTAGTTGAACCATTTCATTGGTAATTACTACAGGTGAGTATTTTTCGCCACGCATAGCTCCTATTAATATATTACAATGTTTTAGGTTTTCTTTGAGGAGTGAAGACTGTAAAGTAGCTGTAAATACAGAAGGTAATAGTTGTTTTAGCTTTCGCAAATCGGAAAGAGATTTTGCGAATATCTTTACATTTGCTCCTAAACTTAAGGCTGTTTGGGCTGCAGCTGTTGTTATTTCATTGGCCCCTAAAAGTATTACTTCGGCAGGGGGCACGCCTACTATATTACCCAAAAGAACTCCGCTTTCTTGGCTTAGAAGCTCGGCGGCTATAAGTACAGATGCTACACCTGTTATTTCACTAATTGACTGGCGTATGGGGTAATTTTCTTGCTCATCCTTAATATACTCAAAAGCTAAAGCTGTAATTTGTTTTTGAGCAAGCGCCTCAAAATACTCAGTAGTAAGTGTATTAAGAGGTAAAACTGAAATTACTACGGTATTGGGTTTTATGTAGGTTATTTCTTCATAAGTAAGGGGGGCTACCTTTAATATGATAGGACAGGCAAATACATCTTGAGTATCATATATTATTTCAGCGCCTACCTCACTGTAATCTCTATCGGTAAAGTTAGCTTTTTTGCCTGCTCCGCTTTCTATCAAGATATGGTGCTCATTGGCTGTTAGTACAGCAACATCAGAGGGAGTAAGGCAGATGCGTTGCTCCCCAAAGCTATGCTCTTTAGGTATCCCTATTTTTAGAGACTGTTGCTTAGTGGCTACAGCCAAGCGTTCTTCTTGAGGTATGAGCTGAGCAAATGTGTGTGGCATTAGTCAGAAAATTTAGTTTCTAAATCGCTTACATATTTTTTGAATTCACGATCGGTTTCGATAAGGTTTTCAACCGTTTTGCAAGCGTGAAGTACTGTAGCATGGTCACGTTGGCCTATTTGGCTACCAATAGTTGATAGGGAACTTTTGGTGTATTTTTTACTGAAAAACATAGCTAACTGCCTAGCTTGAACGACATTGCGCTTACGTGTTTTAGAATGTAGAGACTCAATATCTAAACTAAAATAATCGGCTATGATTTGCTGAATATGATCGATAGTTAAATCATGGCGGTTATTTTTAACTGATTTTTCAATAATACTTTGAGCAAGCTCTATAGAATACTCTTTTCGATTAAAAGCAGCTTGTGCAATGAGTGAGTTACTTACCCCTTCTAACTCACGTATGTTGGTGCGTATATTCTCGGCTAAATAGGCTATAATATCTTCATCTATTTCGGCCCCATCGTTATAGAATTTGTTTTTTAGTATTTCATAACGGGTTTCATAATCGGGTAATTGTAGTTCGGCTGATAGTCCCCATTTAAAGCGAGATAACAGGCGTTGTTCAATATCAAACAAATCAACAGGAGCTTTATCGGAAGTAAGTATTACTTGCTTGCCGGTTTGGTGTAGATGGTTAAAGATATGAAAGAAGGCGTCTTGGGTTTTTACTTTACCTGAAAGGAATTGGATATCATCTACTATTAGCACATCGATAAGCTGATAGAAGTGAATAAAATCATTCAGGTTATTTTTATTGTCCTTGGCAGTAGAAGCGCTGATGAACTGCTGGGTGAACTTTTCGGCTGATACATAAAGTACTTTTTTCTTAGGGTGTTTTTCTTTAATATCAACCCCGATAGCGTGTGCTAAGTGTGTTTTACCTAGGCCTACCCCACCGAATATAAATAGGGGGTTAAAAGCAGTGCCTCCTGGCTTATTAGCTACAGCTATTCCTGCCGAGCGTGCTAATCGGTTGGAATTACCTTCGACGAAGTTATCGAAGTTGAGTTGTAGGTTTAGCTGAGGATCAATAGTAATTTCTCTGATACCAGGTATTACGAATGGGTTTTTCAGTTCGGGGTCCTTAGTTTCGGTAGCTAAAGTAACTGATTGTTTTGCCAACTCGGGGCGGTTGGTACTAGGTAATTGCTGCCTATTGGCATCCTTGCCTATAACATATACTAAGCGTGAATTTTGCCCTAAAGAGAAGTTCAAAGCAGATTTGAGGAGGGATATATACGTTTCCTCAAGCCACTCATAATGGAGCCGTGATGGCACCTTTATTTTTAGCTTGTTATCTTCTAAACTTTCGGGGATTATAGGGGCGAACCACATATTAAATTGTTGTTCTTCTATGTTGTCTTTAATGAAATCAAGACACTTTTCCCATACTTTTTCAGCTGCTTCTTTCATAAAAAAAATGTTTTTTAAGACATCTATTTTGCTAATCGTTTGATTATTAGATTTTTTTAGTAATTTTGCCTTCTAAAAATGCACTGTTATTTCAGTGAGCAAAATTGTGAATAATTTTTGAATAAAAAAAATATTTAACACTTGTTTTTTTACTTTCTTTTTATATGGGAGATTTAAGAATTTTTATATTTATATGATTATGAGTAGATTACAGTTTGACTATGAACTGCGTACTAGGTATGCAGAAACAGACCAAATGGGGGTTGTGTACTATGGGAATTACCCTCAGTATTTGGAATTGGGGCGTGTAGAGTGGTTACGTTCTATTGGTTTTACCTACAAAGCTATGGAGGAAGAGGGTGTTATGATGCCTGTGGTATCTTTGCAAATACAATATAAAAAGCCCGCTTTATATGACGAGCTTATTACTATTCGTACTATCCTTAAAGAACTTCCTTCTAAAAAAATAGAGTTTGATTACGAGATTTACAATGAAAAGGGCGAATTACTTTCTACAGCTAATACTGTATTGGTATTTGTAGATGCAAAAACTTTTCGTCCTGTACGTTGTCCTGAAAAGGTGTTACAACTTATTGGAAAGGCTATAGGTTAGCCTTTAATCAGCTTAACTTGTTAGTTGAAAAGGTAAAAAAAATAGGGAAACATACTGAAGAGAGATAAGACTTTGTGAGAATAGTGTTTATGCTTACTACTTCAGTCGTTTTAATAAAATATGCCACATTGCATCGTAAAAAAGAGCGGTGGATAAATGGCCTGTGTTCCAAACTTCCACTTCGAGATTTCCATAAGCTGGAGCATGCTGGTGAAGTGGTAAAAACGCATCATAGCGAGCCATCACAGGAAAAGCATTGGGTGATTGAATTTCCTGCCATTGGGCTGAGAAATTTAGGTGTTGTGTAATGATTTTGTTTCGTTCAATTTCACTTTCAGTGGTATTTTTTTTGGGGAAAATAAAAAACTTTTCGTGTGCTACTGTTCCTACTATTGGCACATAGAAATCGGCTGAATTATAGGCTACCCGATGCCTATTTGCTATTACAGCTCCTAAGCTGAATCCGCCAATTCCGATAGTTGGTACTCCTTTTTGTCGTAAAGAGTGAATTAGCTTTTCGGTTAATTTGACACTTGTTGCCATTGTTGCCATAAAGGTGGATAAGGAGGCTGTTCCTTGTTTCAAATTTCCTTTTTGCTTGTGAAAAGGAGTACGGACTACAATTAGGTTCACACTCAAATTATCTAGTGTTTCTTTTTTGAATATATTAGAGAAAATGCCATAAAAAGGATATTCTGATGCTCCGTGGTGAAAAATGAGTGTATTGGAAGTGTTGGAATTCCATTTATATACTAAAAAAGCGGGGTCTAAGATGCCTGCCTTGGTAGAAGCTTTTACCTCATATAATCCTTCGCTGTTCCAATCGGGAATATCTAAATTTATTGCTTCTAAGTGTTGAAAGAAATTGTCTGTTTGCACTCCGTTGGGAAAGTAAATAGGCTGAGAATAGGCTATTTTATCTACTGCGAAATTTAGATTAAAAGCAGGAATTTCTTTTTTAATTGTAGCATCGGACGCTTGTATGAATGTTTTATTTATTTTTTCATAAGATGGATTCCGGAATAGCCACATAAGAGCAATTGCTAAAAAGCTAATAAGTGATAATAAAAATAAGTATATCATCTTTTTACTTTAATTTTCAAGGAAAGGTTTCTTTAATAATATTTTTGGATTACTACAAGTTGAATTAATTAAAATCAGACCAGTTTGGCAAGTAAAACAAGCTAAACTGGTCTGATTATTAAAGGGAACTACTAACGGTAGTTTTTTATAAGGTTTTTAACTAGTAATATCACGTTGGGCATAGCGATATTGGCAGCGTTCAGTACTTCTTCGTGAGATACATCGGGGGATATTTCAGGGCCTCCTAAATCGGTGATTACTGATAGGGCGCATACTTCCATATTTTGGTGTCGTGCTACAATTACTTCGGGCACGGTACTCATACCTACAGCATCGCCGCCTAAGATGCGTACCATACCGTACTCGGCAGGGGTTTCAAAAGAGGGACCTTGTAGCCCTACATACACACCTTTTTGTAATTTAATATTATTTTCTTTGGCGATTTTTTCGAGTTCGGCAATCATAGCGTGGGTGTATGGTTTGCTCATATCGGGGAATCGGGTGCCGAAGAGGTCTAAGTTTTTGCCACGTAGGGGATGTTCGGGGAACATATTGATATGGTCACGGATTACCATTACATCGCCTATTGAAAAGTTGGGATTTACGCCTCCTGAGGCATTGGATACAATGAGGCGCTTGATGCCTAACTGGTGGAATACGCGTATTGGGAAGGTTACTTCTTGCATAGTGTAGCCTTCATAATAGTGTACGCGACCTGCCATCATTAGTACGTAACGTCCTTCGATTTTACCGTAGATGAGTTTTCCTTTGTGTCCTGATACAGTGGACTTAGGGAAGTTGGGGATGTTTTTGTACTTAATTTCGGAAATTACTTCAACTTCGTCTTCTAATTTGCTGAGTCCTGATCCTAAAATGATAGCAAACTCGGGGGTGTGTTCTGGAATATACGACTGTATGATGCGAGCCGTTTCATTAATTTTATCGTAAAACTGTTGCATATTGTTTATAGTTTTTATTATCTATTTAAATGAGGTTACGCCGAATTTGGCTGCTTCGGCACGTGCTTTTGGCACTAATTGGGTTAAGTTTTTGATGCGAGAAGCATCGGAGGGGTGTGTGCTGAGGAGAGGGTTACTTTCCTTACCACCTTTAAGGGCGGACATACGTTTCCAGAGTTCGGGGGCTTCGGCAGGGTCATATCCTGCGATGGCCATAATTTGGATACCTATAGCATCGGCTTCGGTTTCATTAGAGCGGCTAAAGGGGAGCATAACACCTACATTGGTACCTAAGCCATAGGCTAGCGAAAACAGTTCGTTATACTGACTTTTATTGGTAACTTGGAGGGCTACAGATCCTGCTGCTGCGCCTATTTGTTGTAGGGTGGCGGCACTCATACGTTGAGCTCCGTGATCGGCTAGGGCGTGTGCTACTTCGTGCCCCATAACTACGGCTAAGCCTGCTTCGGTTTTGGTAACAGGTAAGATGCCTGTATATACTACGATTTTGCCGCCAGGCATACACCAAGCGTTCACTTCGGGGCTATCAACAAGGTTATATTCCCATTGGTAATCTTTTAGATATCCTTTATATCCGTTGGCATCGAGCCATACTTCGGCGGCTTTGGCTATGCGTTGGCCTACGCGTTTTACCATAGCGGCATCGTTGGTACTGCTGATTACCTTATTGGAATTGAGGAAGGTAGAATACTGACTGAAAGCCATTGGAAAAACGGTACTATTAGGCATAAAGTTTAGGGTGCTTTTTCCTGTAAATGGGTTGGTTTTGCAAGAAAAGGCAGCTAACAATGATAATGAAATAATAAGTTTCTTCATAAAATTCTATTTTTTAATCGGTGCAAAGATAATAAATAATTATCAATTAACAAGTAAAAATTTATATTTTTTTTAGACTTTGGGAGTTAGAAAGAGGGAGTTAGAAGGCAGGTAAAGATTGAGAAAAATGCAATGTTTTTGAGGATTTGTTGTGAATTATATAAAAAATGGTTTTGTGAAAAAGTGCTTGATAATCAGTATGGTTATGTTTATCCTTCGTTTATAGTTCGTTTATCCTTCGTTATAGGTTCGTTCATCCTTTGGTAAAGGTTGGGTTATTATAGGGGTACACTTGAGATAAAAACTATTGATAATGAATGTATTACGGTTTTGAGGTTGAGATTGATTGGAGGTTGGGGGATATTGAAATATTTTTATTAAAATGGTATAATTATTGCGGCATTTGATTATATGGAAAAAGAGGTAGAGATAAAGTTTGGTGGGAATAAAGATGAGATGCCCCAATTAGCGGCTTTTGACTTTGTAGAAGAACTTTTTGTTTTTGGACTCGGATAGATGATATATCGGAAATTGAGCATCTTCACAATCTTAAAAAACTTTACTTAGATAATGGTGATAATACAAGGATTGATTTTTCAAACTTTCCGTTGCTGGAAGAGTTGCTATCGTGGAGTAGGAAAGGTATAGAGGAGGCTTGGGATATAGCGAGCTTGAAAGTACTTAAATTATATGGGCTAAAGAAGGAACAATACAAGAAGGGAAGGGCTTTGACATCGGTTTTGGAATTGGATTTAAGAAGTACAACGGTAGAAGATTTATCGTTTTTGGCTGATTGTAAGAACTTAAAGAACCTGCATTTATCTTATATGAAACGCCTAAAAGACCTTAACTTTTTAAAGAACTTAACAGAGTTGGAGGTTTTGGTAATTGAAGGGAATAAGATAGAAGACTTTGGTGTAGTATCGTGCTTAAAGAGACTAAAACAATGCAGTTTGGATAGCAAAATAGGAACAGCCAAGAGTGATGATTTTATTCATTTAAAGGCTCTGGAAAGTTTTGGTCTATACGGGAACAAAACAATGCAGAAAGTGAGCCGTGAAGTGAAAGAAGTATTGGGATTAAAGTAGATAAAGTATTATGGACAGAAGGTTCCTATTTATATTTAATAGGGAATTATAGGAGAAGTTAGCAGAAAAGTAAGGGAGCTTTTGAAAAACAAATTAGTAAAGCATGAATGTACTAAATATTATTGAGAGAAATTTCTTTTTAAAAGAACTTTATCCTAATGGGTTAAGTAACTTTTATATGGGTAGAATAGAGCTTACTGCTTTTGATAAGCTAACGCTTGTACTTCACTTTAGAGAAATACCTGCTATAGAAGTTGCTAAATGGGGCCGGTGGGGTAAAGACTATAACATAATTACAGCAGAATTAACAGGCTGTATGATTAAAAGTATACAAATAATAGATTGGCAAAACAACCAACGGGAGTTGTGCGAATGTGAGGTGGAATTGACAACTGATGATTATATTTTGCTTACTTTTAGAGGTACAGATTGGAAAGTGGTTATTGAATTAAAATCATTACTTTTGCAAAGAAATACGGTGTATATGGAATAAAAATACCCAACCTAATAGTTGTTTTATAATATCTAAGTCCTAAAAAAATTTGGTACTTTCAAAAATATGTATTACATTTGCCCCTTGAAAATGTTACTTAATTAAAAGTTAATTACAAAACAATATGAAAAAACCATTATTAATTGCTTCAGCGCTATTGTTTGCAGCTGTGGCTTTCGGTCAGAAAAAAGAACTTAAAGAGATTGAAAAACAAATCCGTAAAGGAGAGCTTCCTGCTGCTCAAACAGGTTTAAATGCTATTAAAGGAAGTATAGATGGGACAGAGTTTGCTCCTCAGTTTTACTTTTTAGAAGGAGAATTAAACATTGCTTTTGCTAAGAAAAACACAAGAACAGCGGCTTCATTACAAGCAGCTACAGAGGCTTTTGCTAAAGTAAGACAACTAGAGGGAGGTAAAGGAAAATACTCTGGACAGATTCCGGCTTTGGCAAATGAGGCTGTGAATATCGCGATTACAGAGGCACAAAATAGCTATGATAAGCAACTTTACAAAAATGCAGCTATAGCTTTTGAACAAGTATATCGTTTGAGTCCGAGAGATACTGCTTTCCTGTACAATGCGGCAGTAGTATCAGTACAAAATAAGGATTATGACAATGCTGTACGCATTTACAAAGAATTAAAAGACTTGCGTTATGATGGTAGCGAAAAAGTATACTATGCTACTGATAAGCAAACTAAAAAGGAAGTAGCTTTTGGTGATAAAAATCAGCGTGACTTGATGGTTAAAGCTAAGACTCACGAGCGTCCTCGTGATGAAAAAACCCCTTCAAAACGTGCTGATATAGTTAAAAACATTGCCTATATTTATGTAGAACAAGGTAAAAACGAAGAGGCACTTAAGGCTTTTGAAGAAGCAAGAAAATCATATCCTAAAGATGCAAACATTATCTTGAATCAAGCTAATATCTATTTGCAATTAGGTGATAAAGAGAAGTTCAAAGAATTAATGGCAGAGGCAGCTCAAATTGAGCCTAACAACCCTGACTTACATTACAATATGGGGGTTATTAATATGGAACAAAAAAACATTGCAGACTCACGTAAAAACTTTGAGCAAGCCCTTCGTATTAAACCTAACTACCCTGATGCTGCTTTGAACCTTTCAACAACTTATCTTGAAGAAGGTAATGCCTTGGTAGAACAAATGAACAAATTGGGTACCTCAAAGGCTGATAATGAGAAATTTGACAAGCTAAGAGGTGAAAAAGATGAATTGTTCAAAAAAGGAGCTAGTATATTGGAAGACTTTATTAAAGTTCATGGTAATACTGATAGCATTTTGGAGCAGCTTAAAATTATTTACGGTGCTTTAGGTGACACATCTAATTTCCAACGCATTAAAAAGATGCTAGATAAATAAGAATTTAGGAATTAGAAAATAAAGAAATTAGGAGTTAGGAAATAGCTGTTTCCTAACTCCTTTGTTAATTGATAACTACTAATTATTTTATTGTTTTGCGTTACTTTATCAAATTTTCTTTTTTTGGGAAGCATTATCACGGTTGGCAAATACAACCTAAGGCTATTACAGTGCAGGAAGTATTGCAACAAGCTTTGAGCACCTTGTTGCGTGAATCTATAGCTGTAGTTGGAGCAGGGCGTACTGATAGTGGGGTACACGCTGAAGAAATGTATGCCCATTTTGATACAAAAGACACTCTGCCTATTGACTTTGTACGCAAACTTAACTCGTTTCTTCCGAGTGATATTGCTATTGATAGTATTTTTGCAGTTACTCCTGAGGCACATGCGCGTTTTGGTGCTATAAGTCGTACGTACCAATATCACATAAGTACGCGAAAAGATGTATTTAAGCGTGATTACAGTATGTACTTTACTTTGCCACTGAATGTATCCTTAATGAATGAAGCTGCCCATATACTGTATTATTACACCGACTTTCAGTGTTTTTCTAAAACGCATACCGATGTAAAGACTTTTTTATGCAAAGTGTATGAGGCTAATTGGGAACAGGTAGGGCACGAGCTGATATTCACTATTACTGCTGATAGGTTTTTGCGCAATATGGTGAGAGCTGTAGTGGGTACCCTTATAGAAGTAGGACAGCAACGCCTATCACTTACTGATTTTGAGGATATTATTATGAGTAAGAGCCGTAGTAATGCAGGAGCATCGGTGCCTGCTTGTGGTTTGTTCCTGACACGTATTGAATATCCTGAAACTATCTTTATAGAAAAAATAACTGAATAATTAGGATATATCAATAATTATTACTAATTTTGCGGACTTTTAAAACAAATTTAAATGAAATATCTACAAAACAAATATCTAAAAATAGTATTAGCAGTACTAATAGTGGCGTGGGCTGTACAGCAGTTTGTACAGGGTAATATAGGGAATGGTATTGCCCTTATATTCTTATCATTAATACCTATTTTATTGTATTTTAGGAATGAGTATATTTTGCTTACTTTTTTGCGCTTGCGCAAGCAAGATATGGTAGGAATGGAGAAGTATTTGAGCAAGATAGTAGAGCCTGAAACTGCCCTTATGCGTAAACAACAAGGGTATTACAACTATATGTACGGTATTATCTATTCGCAAAAGAACCTTACTCAAGCTGAGAAGTATTTCCGTAAGGCTTTGCAATTAGGGCTTAATATGGATTATGATGTAGCTATGGCCAAACTTAGTTTGGCGGGTATTATGATGCAGAAACGCAAGAAACGTGAAGCACAAGAGCTGCTTACAGAGGCTAAAAAGCTTGACAAGCAACACCTAATGAGTGAACAAATACGTATGCTACAACAGCAACTTAAAAAGATTTAGTAACCACGAGTTACTTGAAGAAATTTCTCCTCCAAGTCAGTATGTTTATGATTGATTTGGAGGATTTTTAGTCCGTTTTGGTTAGCAAAATCAAATACTGTGGGACGCATATCGGTTTGGGTATCAAACTGTAACTGGTAGAGAAATTCATAAACATTGCTAACTGAAACAATATTGGGGAGGTTACGCAAGAGGCGTTCTTCGACACGGAAATCAAAAGCTACTTCTATAATTTGATCTTTTCCTTGTAGCTCGGTCATCTTCTTATCGAGCACTATGTTTCCTTTATTTATAACTATTACGCGGCTGGCAACGGCTTGTATTTCTTGCATAATATGTGAAGAAAGCAATACTGTTTTGTGCTTGCCAAGCTCTTTGATAATATGACGTATTTCGACTAACTGGTTGGGATCAAGACCGGTAGTAGGTTCGTCTAAAATGAGTATTTCGGGGTCGTGAATGAGTGTGGATGCTAAACCTACTCGTTGGCGGTATCCTTTGGAAAGTGCTTCAATCTTCTTATTACTTTCGGGCAATAAACCGGTAAGATTTATTACTTCTTCAATTCTGTTTTTAGGTACATTAGGGTAAAGTCCTGCCATAAAATGGAGGTACTCACGCACGTACATCTCGGTATAAAGGGGGTTATGTTCGGGGAGATAGCCTATTTTTTTTTGTGCTTCGATAGGGTTTTTAAGCATATTGATGCCGGTTATGGTTATGCTACCGGCTGTGGGGGTAAGAGCTCCTGTGAGCATTTTCATAGTGGTGGTTTTGCCTGCCCCATTGGGACCTAAAAAGCCTGTGATTTCTCCTTTTTCAAGTTGGAAATTAATAGCATTTACAGCGGTTTGCTGTCCGTATATTTTTGTTAAGTTTTGAACTTCTATTTGCATTTTGAGTTATATTTGCGGCAAAGGTACAAAACAATTATCAAATAACAAGATTTGGTGGTTAGTTTTTGGTGTGTGGTGCTTTTTAACTATCCTTCGTTTATAGTTCGTTTATCCTTCGTTTATCCTTCGTTCAACTTTATATTATATTATGTGGTTGTTATATGGTGATTGTATAGCTATTGTATGGGTTTTGTAGGGTGATTTTTGTTGTGGTTATTTTTTTGTTTCTGTTGTAATAGGTTTCTTTTCTGTTTTGAAGCGGATGGAGTTTAGGTGGTTTGCTGTAAAAAATTGAAGATAATGATTGAACATTGAAAATTATTTTGTACTTTTGCGCTCAGATAAAAATATAATAAAAAAGTGCTATGAAAATAGTTAAGAAAATACTGAAATGGGGAGGTATTGTGCTTTTGTTACTCCTTATTGCAATGGTGGCTATTCCTTACTTTTTTAAGGATACGATTAAGGAAAAGGTAATAGCGATGGTGAATGAGAATTTGAAGGCGACTATTGCTTTGGAGGATGTGGATATCAGTTTGTTAAAGAATTTTCCGAAAGCACAGGTTACCCTCAAGGACTTTGTATTGGTAAATAAAGAGCCTTTTGTGGGGGATACGCTTTTTGCTGCAAAACATATTGATGTGTCATTGAGTATTAGAGACTTAATGGCGGGTAATTACAACTTGTTGGGGGCTAATGTAAAGGATGCTTCGGCTTATATTCACCTTAATAAGGAGGGGGATGGTAACTTTGATATTGCTATTCCGTCGGACAAACCAGAAGAGGAGTCAGCTCCTATAAAGTTGGATATTCAGCAGTATAGTGTAGAGAATTTCAAGTTCACTTTTAAGATGGATGATGGTGATATTTTTATGCAAATAGGTGATATTTACCATAGTGGAAAGGGGAATTTTGCTGAAGAGGTGCTTGATTTGGACACTCAAACAAAGGCTAATGTTACTTTTGCGATGGGTAAAAGTACTTTTATGAAGGAAGTTCCTATTACTTTACAGGCTCTTTTGGGTATTGACCTTAAAAATCAGAAGTATACTTTTAAGGATAACAAAGCTACTGTAAACCGTTTGGATTTGGTATTTGATGGATTTATCCAACTGCTGGAGGAGGGACAACGTTATGATCTTACTTTCAGTACACCAACTAATAGTTTTCAAAATTTCTTGGCTCTTATTCCTGAAGAGTATTCAAAAAGTATTGAGAATGTAAAGACTACGGGAAATCTTACCTTGAAGGGATTTGCTAAAGGTGATATGGTGGGGGATAAAATTCCTGCTTTTGGGCTTGAAATGTATGCGGATAATGCTACTGTAAAGTATCCTAATCTGCCTAAGACAATACGTGATATTAGTATTGATTTAAAAGTAAATAATGCTACTGGTGTGATGAATGATACGAAGGTGAACCTTCAGAAATTTGCAATGAGTATTGACCAAGATAGTTTTTGGGCGCGTGCTAATGTGAGCAATATGATGGTAAACCCTTATGTAGATTTGGCTGCTAAAGGTACTATTAACTTGGCAAACTTATCACAGGCTTATCCTATTTCATTAGATAAAAAGTTGGCGGGTATACTAAAAGCAGATATAGCTACACAACTGGATATGAAATCGGTAGAGGCTAAGAATTATCAAAACATCAAGGCGCAGGGTCATCTTTCACTAGCACAGTTTGTGTATGCTGGAGAGGAGTTTGTGAAGCCTTTCCATATTAATGAGATGAGTTTGTCATTTAATCCTTCGCATATAGGTTTATCTAAATTTGATGCTCATACAGGGAATAGTGACTTGCATTTGGATGGTACTATTGATAATTTTTATGGTTTTGCATTTAGAAAAGAGACATTGAAGGGTAACTTTAATTTTTCGGCTAATAAGTTGGTTGTAAACGATTTTATGCAACCTACAAGTGCTACAGCTACCCCTACAGCGACTACAGAAACTACTAAGAGTGGAACTACAGCTACTGCAGCCTCTATAAAAGTACCAGCCTTTTTGGATTGTACTCTTAATGCTAAAGCAAATACTGTGGTTTATGATAACTTGAACCTTAGTAATGTATCGGGTAAGTTATTGATAAAGGATGAAAGGGTGAGCATTCAGAACTTGCGTACTGATATTTTTGGTGGTAGTATAGGTATAGGCGGGGGGTTATCAACCAAAGAAAAGACACCTACCTTTGATGTAAATCTAAACCTCAGTAAGCTAAATGTTACAGATGCTTTTACCCAGATAACAATGTTGGAGAAAATAGCTCCTATAGCTAAAGTAGTACAAGGGAAGGTAAATACAGTTATCAATGTAAAAGGGAATTTAAAAAATGATTTAACTCCTGATATTAATAGTATTTCGGGTGATTTTTTTGGGGCATTACTAGATTCGCACGTAGCAGCAGAAGCCTCTCCCCTACTCTCGGCCTTGGACAGTCAATTTACAGGTTTGAATTTATCTAAGTTGAATTTAAATGATGTTAAAGCTTCGGTTACTTTTGAAGAAGGAAAGGTAGTATTTAAACCTTTTACTATTAAATACAAAGATGTGGCTATTAATGTAGCAGGATCGCATGGTTTTGACCAACAAATGAACTATAAACTTACTTTTAATGTGCCACCACAAATGTTGGGTAAAGAAGCTGAAGGTTTATTGGCTAAACTTACTCCTGATAATCAGAAAAAAATAGGCAATTTACCTGTAGTAGCTACTGTAGGAGGTACTTTTCAAAAACCTCAGGTAAGTACAGATTTGCAAACAGTAGTAAAAGATTTGGCTACCCAAATAGCTAAGAACCAAATTAATAATCTTACGAATAAAGGAACAAATGCCTTACAAGAAGCATTGGCAAGCAAAACAAACTCGACCACAGCTGGAGAAGTAACACAAGCTATAGAAGGTATGATGAAAAACAAAGATAGTACTCTTACAGCTGTAAAAGAAAAAGCTAAAGAAGAGGCTAAGAAAGAAGCGAAGAAGCAGATAGGTAATTTTCTTAAAGGATTAGGAAAAAAAGAGGAAGAATAAAATATAAAAATTGAAATATATGTATAAAGTAGTACTTTTACGCCACGGACAAAGTGAGTGGAACAAGCTCAATCTATTCACAGGGTGGCAAGATGTTGATTTAACTGAGCAAGGAGTGCAAGAGGCACGTGAGGCTGGACGAGTGATGAAAGAAGAAGGCTTCAAATTTGATGTGGCTTATACATCGGTATTGAAACGTGCTATTAAAACCTTAAATAATGCCTTAGAAACAATGGGTGATTTGTGGGTACCTACTCACAAAAGCTGGCGCCTAAATGAAAAAAGCTATGGAGCATTACAAGGTTTGAACAAAGCAGAAACAGCTGCTAAATACGGTGATGACCAAGTGCTTTTATGGCGTCGTTCATACGATGTACGTCCGCCTCTTATTGAGAAGACAGATGAGCGTCACCCTTCACACGACCGCCGTTATGAAGGTTTAACTGCAGATGAAAAAACAGCTGGAGAGAGCCTTAAAGATTGCTACGACCGTATGTTGCCAATTTGGTTTAATGAAATAGCACCTGATATTAAAGCAGGTAAAAGTGTAATTATTGCTGCTCACGGTAATAGTTTACGTTCACTTGTTCAGTACCTTGATGGTCTATCAGAAGAAGAAATTTTGAAGCTTAATATTCCTACAGGGGTGCCTTTGGTATATGAATTAGATGCTAATTTAAAACCTACTAAGCACTATTATTTGGGTGACCAAGAAGCTATTGCAGCCGCTATTAACAGTGTTGCAAATCAAGGAAAAGCAAAATAATTTTTTGTTATTTATTTCATAAAAAGAAGAGGATACCTTATTTTTTTTGGTATCCTCTTCTTAATATTTTTTTTAGTTTCCAGTTTTTTTATTACCTTTGCCCCACTTTTATAAACTGAATAAAGATGTTTGACAATTTAAGTGATAAATTAGAGAAAGCCTTTCATAACTTGAAAGGGCATGGTAAGATTACCGAAATTAACGTAGCAGAAACGCTGAAAGAAGTACGCAGAGCCTTATTGGATGCTGACGTCAATTATAAGATAGCTAAAGATTTTACTAACAAAGTAAAAGAAAAGGCTATTGGACAACAAGTACTTACTACCTTACAACCAGGACAACTAATGGTTAAGATAGTGAAAGATGAACTTACCGAATTAATGGGAGGAGATGCTGCCGGGGTAAACCTATCGGGCAATCCTACTGTAATTTTGATGTCGGGGTTACAAGGATCGGGTAAGACTACTTTTTCGGGTAAATTGGCTAACTATCTTAAAAATAAGAAGAATAAGAAACCATTACTGGTAGCTTGTGATGTTTACAGGCCTGCTGCTATTGACCAATTACATATTGTAGGTGAACAAGTAGGAGTACCTGTGTTTTCGGACAAAGGTAATAATAATCCTGTAGAAATAGCTCAAAAAGGAGTACAATACGCTAAAGAAAATCACTTAAATGTAGTGATAGTGGATACTGCTGGACGCTTAGCAGTAGATGAGCAAATGATGAATGAAATATCAAACATTCACAAAGCACTTAATCCGCAAGAAACCCTTTTTGTAGTAGATGCTATGACAGGGCAAGATGCCGTAAATACTGCTAAGGCATTTAATGATGTGCTAAATTTTGATGGAGTAATACTTACTAAATTAGATGGCGATACTCGAGGTGGAGCTGCTATAACTATCAAATCGGTAGTAAATAAACCTATTAAGTTTGTAGGTACAGGAGAAAAGATGGATGCCATTGATGTGTTCTATCCAGACCGTATGGCAGATCGTATTCTTGGTATGGGTGATGTGGTATCACTTGTAGAGCGTGCACAAGAGCAGTTTGATGAAGAACAGGCTCGTAAGTTACAGAAAAAGATAGCTAAAAACCAATTTGGTTTTGACGATTTCTTGGAACAAATACAACAAATAAAGCGTATGGGGAGTATGAAAGATTTACTTGGTATGTTACCAGGAGTTGGTAAAGCAGTAAAAGACCTTGATATTAAGGATGATGCTTTCAAACACATTGAGGCCATTATTCATTCTATGACACCTAAAGAACGTAGTACTCCTGCTATTATTGATGTAAGTAGAAAGAAACGTATTGCTAAAGGTAGCGGACGTGATATTCAAGAAGTAAACCAACTGATGAAACAGTTTGAACAAATGAGCAAAATGATGAAGATGATGCAAGGTGGTGGAGGCAGAAAAATGATGCAGATGATGCAAGGAATGCGATAATTACTCAAATTAATAATTAACAATTAAGAGTCAGTAGATATGCTTGAAGATTTTGTTAAAACTGTGGTAAAGAATAGAAAAGTATATTACTTATGGTTAGGAGATACCTTTGCTATATTTGTGTCAAAAGTTTTTTATCAGGCTGAAAATCATAGAGAACTTCCTGTAGTGTATTTTTGGGATAGTGCTGCTAAGGCAGAGGCTTGTAAAGTAGAAGATTGGATTGAAGGAGAGATAAAAAGCCTTTCTTTAGAAGATTTTATTTATACATGCTTTGAAATGCACACTGAAACTATGATTGCAGGAATTAATTACAATGCAGACTTAACAATAGGAGAGGAATCTATACCTATGGATGTAGTAAAACAGCTTGTAGCAGAAATAGAAATGACTAAGACTCCAGTTACTTTTAAAGGCTCATTTACTTCATTGACAGATGTAAAACAGACAGCTAATGAAATGATGCCTGATATTGAAGATGAAGAAGAACCCAACAACTAAAAATAATAGCTAAATATGACTATCTTAGACGGAAAAAAAACCTCAGAAACACTCAAAAAAGAAATAGCTGAGGAAGTAAAACAACTAAAAGCCGCTGGTAAAAAAGCTCCTCACCTAGCAGCTGTGTTAGTAGGAGATGATGGAGCTAGTCTTACTTATGTGGGTAGCAAGGTCAAAGCTTGTGAACAAGTAGGTTTTGCATCAACTTTAGTAAAATTACCTGCTGATATTAGTGAGGAAGCCCTACTAGAAGAAATAGCTGAACTGAATGCTAATGATGATATTGATGGTTATATAGTACAGTTACCCTTACCAAAACATATTGATGAACAAAAGATACTTTTGGCTATAGACCCAGCTAAAGATGTAGATGGTTTTCATCCAGCTAATTTTGGACGAATGGCATTGGATATGGAGGCTTTTATTCCTGCAACTCCTTTTGGTATTATGGAACTATTGAAACGATACCAAGTACCTACAAAAGGCAAACATGTAGTAGTAGTAGGTCGCTCACATATAGTAGGTCGTCCTATCAGTATATTATTAAGCCAAAAAGGGGCACAAGGTAACGCTACTGTGACCCTTACCCATAGTCACACTCCTAATCTAGCTGAATTTACACGTAAAGCAGATATTATTGTTATGGCGTTGGGTATACCTGAATTTCTGAAAGGAGATATGGTTAAAGAAGGCGTAACTGTAATAGATGTAGGTATTACTCGCTTAAAAGATGATACAAGTCCAAAAGGTTACCGTATTGTAGGTGATGTAGCTTATAATGAAGTAAGCCCTAAAGCTAGTTTTATAACCCCTGTTCCGGGAGGAGTAGGACCTATGACCATTGCTATGTTATTAAAAAACACACTCTTAGCATACCAATGGAAGGACTTATAACAAACACAAATTAATGGCGCACCTTAAACACATACGCAAATATTTCTTTAAATATAAGTATCATCTGCTCTTGGGAGTTTTTATTACCGTAGTATCGCGCATATTCTCATTGTTTATGCCTAGGTATGTAAAAAACTCAATAGCTGCTATTGAGCAATATACCCAATCGGATAGTAAAGATGCCTCACAAATGACTTCTTTATTGGTGGAGTATGCTCTTATTATTATTGGGGCAACTATTATATCAGCTATATTGATGTTTTTTATGCGACAACTCATCATTAATGTATCTCGTTATATAGAATATGATATGAAAAATGAGATATTTAGGAAGTATGAGCAACTATCATTGAGTTTTTATAAACGCAATAGAGTAGGAGACTTGATGAATCGTATTAGTGAGGATGTTTCAAAAGTGCGTATGTATGCAGGGCCTGCTATTATGTATAGTGTACAGACTATTACTCTCTTCGCTTGTGTTATTCCATTAATGTTTATTATTTCTCCTAAACTTACCTTATTTACACTTATTCCTCTGCCTATCTTATCTCTTCTTATTTATAAGATGAGTAAAAGAATTAATGCAGAAACAATGAAGGTACAAGCATATTTATCAGATCTTTCTACTTTTTCACAAGAAACCTTTTCGGGTATTGGGGTAATTAAAGCCTATAACAATGAAGCCGCTACTGATGCTCAATTAGCTGTATTAGCTGAAGATGGAAGACAGAAAAACATTAAGCTGGCTAAGATACAAGCATTTTTTATTCCTACAATGATATTGATGATAGGCTTGAGCCTTATTTTTGTTATATTTATTGGCGGTAGATTGTACTACACAGGAGAAATACAATCAATAGGGGTGATAGTAGAGTTTAGTATTTATGTAATGATGCTTACATGGCCTGTAGCTACAGTAGGTTGGGTAAGTTCTATAGTACAACAAGCTGAGGCTTCACAAAAACGTATTAATGAATTTCTTTCGGAAGTGCCAGAAATACGTAATTATGTAGGAGAGCTAACGCCTATAAAAGGTAGTATTACTTTCAGGAAGGTATCTTTTAGTTATTCAGATACAGGTATCGAAGCTCTTAAAGAAGTATCTTTTGATATTAAAGCAGGAGAAACTGTTGCAATTATAGGTAAGACAGGTAGTGGGAAAACTACTATTTTAGACCTTGTAGCTCGTATGTATGACACTACTGAAGGTGAAATACTTATAGGGGGAATACCTATAAAAGAACTTAATTTACATAGTTTACGTAAAGCTATTTCGGTAGTACCACAAGAAAACTTTCTATTTTCGGATACCATTAGGAATAATCTTCGATTTGGTAATAATGCTACTGAAGAAGAAATGATAGATGCTTGTGAAAAAGCAGTAGTACACAATAATATAGTAGAGTTCACCAACCAATATGACTCAATTTTAGGAGAACGAGGTGTATCACTTAGTGGAGGACAACGCCAGCGAATAGCTATAGCAAGAGCTTTGTTAAAACCTGCAGAGATTTATTTATTGGATGATTGTCTTTCAGCAGTTGATACTGATACAGAAGAGAAAATACTCACTAACTTACGTGAAAGCTTAACAGGCAAAACGGTACTGATAGTAAGTCATAGGGTATCAATCACTAAATACGCTGATAAAATACTAATGCTTAGTGATGGAAAAGTGGTAGAACAAGGTACTAAAGAAGAGTTATTAGCACAAAATGGTGTATTTAAGGCCTTTTATGATACTCAAGCAATATAGGCATAAATGGCAGTATTTTTACTATGAAGATAGAACCTAAAGATTTTATTTTATTTGAAGAACTATTACAACTAGCACAACATAAATATGTTGAGCAGTTGCCTTTTGTATGTTTTAAATACCCTAATCATAAATCGGTGTGGCTTATAGGACAAGAGGATAATACACTTCATTACTTTACACCTCATAAAAAAGTTCAAAAGGGATTTATTTTTGCACCTTTTGATACTGCTAATTCTCCTATTATCCTAACCCCTGATAATGTTACTATAAGTAATCTTCCTATACAAGAAATAGCAGAAAGTAACTATTTTGGAACGGCACAAGAAACTGAAGCTGAAAAACAAGCTCATATAGATTTAGTAACGAAAGCTATTGAACAGATACATCAAGGTGCTTTTGAAAAAGTAGTACTTTCTCGTAAAATTACACTTCCTTTTGTAGCAAATCCTTTTAAGAGTTTTGCTAATATGGTAATACGTTATCCTTCAGCGTATTGTTATTTGTTTTTTCATCCTAAAGTAGGTACTTGGCTGGCTGCTACACCTGAATTATTATTGTTTAATGAAAATAATAATTTTAATACTATGGCTTTAGCTGGTACTATCCCCTCCCCCACCCTAAAGAAAAATACTATAGAATGGCTCCCTAAAGAAAGAGAGGAACAGCAGATAGTTACAGATACTATAGTACGACAACTGCAAGGATATGTAGATCAGTTTGAAATTTCAATACCTAAAACAATACAAGCGGGAAAGGTTATGCACTTATGTACTGAAATTAAAGGAAAAATAAAGGAAGGTAAGGTCTTTGATGTGATAAAAAGCCTCCACCCTACTCCTGCAGTTTGTGGTTATCCTACTAATAAAGCACGGAAATTTATCATAGAAAATGAACTTTATGATAGACAGTATTACACTGGCTATTGTGGAGAAATATCGGATAATTTTCAGGCATTATATGTGAATTTGCGCTGTATGCAAATTACTAATACAGAAACCTATTTATATGTAGGAGGAGGTATTACTAAAGATTCTATTTCTGAAAAAGAATATGAGGAAACACAGAATAAAGCTATGACAATGAAGTTAGTAGTTAGCACAGATACTAACAACTAAGAATGAAAATTAATACCAAAGACTAAATAATAGATACAATGAAAAGAATATTAATGGCTGTGTCGGCACTATTGATGATAGTAGCTTGTGACAAAAAAGAAGAAAACACAATGATTGTGGAAGGGAATATAGACGGACTAAAAGTCGGTACTATTTATTTGCAACAATATGTAAATGATAAACTTACTAATATAGATTCGGTAGTAGCTGATGGCAGTGGTAAGTTTACTTTTAAAAGACATCTAGAAAGCCCTGAAGTGTTTTATATTTACCTTGACCTGAAAAAACAAGCTGGCACTGATTTGGGAGACCGATTAATGTTTTTTGGTGAAGATACTATTATAAATATTAATAGTTCATACGATATGCTAGAAGTGAAGGCTAAAATTAGCGGTTCTAAATCACAAAAACAATATGAGGACTATTCACATACAATGAGACGATTTGGAATGCGTAATGCAGAGCTATTAGAAAAACAAATTAATGCATTTAAGGTAGGCAATACTACTTTGGCTGATTCACTGAATATGGCTTCGGAAAGGAATAACTACCGTAGGCATCTTTTTGTATTGAATTATGCACTGACCCATCCTGACTCATATATTACTCCTTATGTAGTGCTTGTAGATGCACCGAATACACGTGTAAAATACTTAGATTCTATTTATGGAAAACTTAATAAAGAGGTAGCAGCCTCTAAATATGGTAAAGAGTTTAAAACTTATATAGAAGTAGCAAGAAAACGTGAAAATGAAAGAACAGCTACAGATACTACTACAGAAAATGCAGAGTAAATAAATGCTAAAATTGTTATAAGAGGACATTACAAAAGTGATGTCCTCTTTTTTAGTTTTAATCTTTTATGTAAAACTTATTTTTGACTAAAGAACTTTCATCAAAAAAGTGAATGTCCTTTATTTCAATACGATATATTATATTGTACTCTGCTTCAGGAGGATTATAAGATTGAATAGAAAGTACTACTTTTCTATAAGTTTTAGGATTCTGATAAATATAGTTACTCTTTTTTGTGTCTTTGGCTTGAAAAACAGGATCATAAAAAACACTTCCTATTTTTTCTGTTAATTCAGGAAAAGAAATAGGATATTTGGCCTTATCATAACAAACTTCTCCTTTTATCACACTATATCTGCTATTGATAGAGAAAATTAATGTATATGCTTTTTTATCTCCTTTGGTATAAAATGATAGTAAGGCATTTTCATCATATTTTTCTCCTTTTAAATCAGCGAAGGCTACTTTTTCTTTGGTGAATCCTGCTAAGTTACTTTTCTTTTGGTTAGGAAGAAAATATACCTTCTCTGGGGATATACTTTGAAAAATATAATACATTTTTTCCTCTGAAGGATTTTCTTGAGTTATTTCTTGACAAAAATCAAGTAATATATCTATTAAGCGAATAGAGTTCTGTGCCTTTATAGGAAAATAGACACATAAGAATAGAATAATTAGTATCTTTTTTTTCATTGTTTTACGTAATTCTTGTTACTATCTTCTTTTAATTAAAATGTAAATATAACTTATATTAGGTTTGCTATAATTTTACTGCTTGTAAAATTATAGTTTGTATATAATACATTACTGGAAAAACTTCTTGACATCAGAGGCTATATTATTAGCCAAAGAATAAGCACTTACCCCATAATTATTTTCTAAATAAATATTAGCTCCTTTTTCTATCAGCTTATTAATTATTTCAGTATAAAAATCTGTATCTCGGTTATAATTAAAAACAGCAGAAGATAAAATACTATTTCCATTTATATCTTGAGCATTTACATCGGCTCCTTTTTCTATGAGATAATTAAAAGCCTCTAAATTTTTAGTAATAACGGCTAAATGAAGTAGAGAATATCCAAATTGTTTATCTTCTTGCTTTTGATTGATATTTGCTCCATATTTAAGAAATATATCCATTACTACTTGAAAAGATATTTTCTCATTTTTTCTAGGTTTTAAATAGTAATGTAATATAGAATTCCCGAATTTATCATATTCATTAATTTAATATTCTTTTAAACTTTCTTCCAGTTTAGCTAAATCTGATTCTAAAAGAATTATTTTTAGGTTGTCTATGTGCATAGCCTTAATAATTTAATATTTATATTTTCGTCTATTAATAGTGCTTTCTCTTTATAACTCTAACCAACTTATATTTGTAGGTTTATTATGTGTTTCGAAAAAATATTGAGTACTTTCATAAAATTTATTTATAGGAATTACACTAGATTTTGGGAGAAAAACTTCACAACCAAAACCTTCTGCTTCATAAAATACTTCATTCCCCTTGCTGTGAATATTATGACCTTTTGAAATAAAACTTTTTTGCGTATCTAAGTAGTATATTACTGATATATCTCTTTTTACAAAACAAGATAATTGAGGAAAACCATAATCTTGAAAGGTTAAAATGAAATGATTAGATTCTTGAAAAAAACGTTTCACTAATATATTATTTAATTCATTTAATGAATTTATTAAGTATTCCTGTTTAAAGTCATTCAAATACATAACTTAATTATAGTTAAAGGCTTTTTGTAGGCTTCATTCTCCCCACTTAAATAAGGTAGCTTTATTAAACATTGTTGTATCAATACTTTGAAAATTAAAGCATTTTGATTCTGAATTTTTTGATTTTATAGTATAAATATACTTGTCATATTCTCTGAAAATTTCATCTTTTTTCAATACAAAATCATTTTCTTTGAAATCATTATTCCAGCAGCAACTTGTGCTTACCTCTAATTCGACTTTTTGAAGTAAACTATCCTTAAATAGGAATCTTTTTTGAGATAATATTTTTATAAAACCTTCTTTTTCCTCAATCTTAGTAATATAAAGGCTATCATTATTGGGGAAAACTTCTAAATCTTTGTAAATATTAAATCTTTCTTGAATATCTTTAATCGTAGATTTTCCTAATACAAACGATTTTTCATTGATAAATCCGTTACATAAATCTTTATGACGCATTTTTATGCGCGATAAAAATATAAATGAAATCAATATACATATTGATATAATTATTTTTTTATTTGAGATTTTCATCTTACGTTTTTTTGGGTTATATAACAATTATAAAATCTGAAAAAGTTTGAGGATTATACCCATTAGAAACTTTTAGGGTTACTTCGTATCTGCCTTTTTTAAAATAAACTATAGCAGGAAGGAGGTGTGTTTTAGCCCAAAATAAAAGCTCCAGCTATTTCAGATATAAAGCGGTTGTTATTTTTCTCTCTCACTCAATAGGCTATAAGAATTTGTTTATGGCAATGAGGACACTCAAAAATAGTGTATAATATAGTTTTTTATTTTAATTGTTAATACAGTTTGTTTGCTTAAAATTCCCTTTTCGTATAAGTCTTTAAAAAGAAATGTTTTTGTGCCATAGTGAAATTCAAAAGTATTGAAATTCTCTCAAATACATTTAAATTTTAGATATGTAGGTCTTTGGTAAAATTGTTCAAAAATATACTGATGTAGCTATTAATATTGGTACGAATTTGTTATTAATTAGGCTTTAAAATCGTTTCTATTTATTATTCTGTTTATTCAACATATTTAACACTTGATCTTCACATTAGATTTATATTAACTTGATAGGAATTAAAATCTGCCATAAAGAAGCCTTCTGAGCCATTTAACTTGTTGGACTAAGCGTTGTATTACATCGCATAATGCAATAGCTAAAAGAGTAAATACAAGGGCATTAAGGTAGAGATTATCACCTAAAATGGTTTTGATATAAGGTACTAAAAAAATACAATAGTAATGAGTTACGTATATTTCTAACGATATTCCGCCTAAATATTTTAGTAGTTGTTTGGTTTTGGTTTGGTAATGGCAAAACTTTTCCCATAATACATAGGAGGCGGCTATGCCTGTAAGAGCTAAGGTGTATAACCTAATGGTATAGAGTATAAAGTTTGTTTTTTCGACAGGAAATAATAGCAAAAGGGGAAAGACTATGAGGCTTGCCCAAGCAAAGGGACGTAGTGTAGTGATTGCCTTTTCTTCGTATTTATGAAAGGCGTACCCTAAGGAGAAATAGATTAGGTACCAACAGAGTTCGGGCAGCCCATAAAAGATAGCTTGTGCGCCTGTAATGCGGTGTGTGAAAACGAGAATACTCCAGAGCCCTATCATTGCCCATAATTCATTATTTTTTTTGATTTTTAGGGCTATATACAATATGACGCATTGCCAAAATAATAGCCATAGGAACCACATCCCTTTTGTGGGTTCATAAATGAGCTGGGAGAGGTAATGATATACTTTTTCGGAATTGAGAATATAACCGTGATAGGCGGCAGAGATAAGAAACCATATAAAGAAAGGGATTACAAGTACTTGGAAGCGCTTGCTTAGGCTGATTTGTCCTTTTGTATTAAAGTTCACATAGCCTGAAAGGAACATAAAGAGGGGCATGTGAAAGGCATAGATGGTTACATATAAAGGGTTGGTGCGATCATCGGCAGTGAACCATTGTGAGGCGTGCCCTATGACGACCAAGATGATAGCAAATCCTTTGAGAACATCGATAAGAGGATTACGAGGCATAGCGTTTGTTTTTTGATGGAGCAAAAATACAAAATAATTTGTAATTAGCAATTTAGGGGATAGGGTTTAGGAAATAGGAATTAGTGGTAGGCAGAGAAAAGGGAGGGCTTATCTTAGATCATAACTTGGAATTAATAGCTTAGAACTATCGTTCGCGACATACTTAGCTGCACCAGCTGGCTAACTATCCTTCGTTTATAGTTCGTTTATCCTTCGTTATTCGTTCGTTCAGCTTAGAGTTATGGATTGAGGTATTCGGCAGTAGTTATAGGTAGAGGCAGGTGGTAGTTGAAGATAAGTTGGGGAGAGAGTGTTGGGGTGTGGTAAATGGATGAGATTTGGAGAGGATTTGAGTTGGTGATTTGTAGTGAGGAGATGATAGATATATGGTTTGATTATAAGGCTTATAAAAAAAAGAGCTAAAACAGAGATGTACTCTGTTTTAGCTCTTGTTATATTGTTTTGTGGAGAAGATGGGGCTCGAACCCACGACCTTTTGGCTGCCAGCCAAACGCTCTAGCCAACTGAGCTACATCCCCATTTTTGCGCTGCAAAGGTAAAATATTTTTTTAAGATTGACAAACTATTTACGAAAAAAATCATACTTTTGCAATAAATTTGTTGTAATTATGACTGATAGACAAGAAGGATCGTTGTACACGACGATAGATAAACAACTGGCAATCACCACCTTTGGTCATCCGAATGCTAATTCATTTCCTTTAGAGCTTTTGAGAAGGCTTACTAAAGAAATAGATATGCTTTCTGAAAATAAGGATGTAAGTATCATACTTTTAAGAAGCGAGGGCGATAGGGCTTTTTGTGCGGGGGCTTCATTTGATGAGCTTTTGGCAGTGAGCAATGAGGCTGAAGGTAAGCGTTTTTTTGAAGGGTTTGCTCATCTTTTTTTAGCAATGCGCCGTTGTAAGAAACTTATTATTGGAAGAGTACAAGGTAAGGCTGTAGGAGGAGGCGTAGGCTTATTGGCTGCATTGGATTACGTGTTTGCTACAGAAGCGCTGAGTATTAAGCTTTCGGAACTATCACTGGGAATAGGTCCGTTTGTAATAGCGCCTGTAATTTTGCGTAAAGCAGGACAAGCCGCTTTGAATGAGCTTTTTATGGCTCCTGACCAATGGAAAAGTGCTTATTGGGCTCAGCAAAAGGGATTGGTGGCGCGTGTATTTGAAAATAATAAAGATATGGATGAAGGCATAGAGCATTTTGTAACTACACTGTTAAAATCAAACCCTATAGCTTTATCGGAAATGAAACGTGTTACTTGGCAACATACTGGGCATTGGGAGGAAGAACTGATAGAAAATGCTGCTATCTCGGGTAGATTAGTTTTATCGGAACAAACAAGATTAATGTTGGAAAAATTAAAGAATAAATGAAAACTGAAGAAACAGTATTAGAAATTGACCTTAACGCTTTAGAGAGAAATATACATTATTTGAAAAGTAGGCTGAAACCTACGACTTGGTTTTTAGCAGTAGTAAAGGCCTCATCATACGGAAACAACTCTGTAGCTATAGCTACTCATATTCAGAAAAAGAAGTTGGCTAACTACTTTGCCGTAGCTTATACCTCTGAAGGGATAGCTCTACGAGAAGCAGGGATTACCTTACCTATACTAGTATTACACCCCCAACCTATTCATTTTGATGATATTGTAAAATACAATTTGGAGCCCACCTTATACTCAAAACGTATTACGGATTTGTTTTTGGAGTATGGTAAAAATCATAATTTAAATAAATACCTGGTGCACTTAAAATGTAATACAGGGTTAAATCGGTTAGGATTTAATATAGGCGAGGTAGATGAGGTACTTGATTTATTAAAAAATAACAGTGTGGTAGAAGTAAAAACTGCTTATTCACATTTGGCAGCTTCGGAGGATTTGGCTGAAAGGGAATTTACAGAGAACCAGATAAAGACTTTTATAGCTTTCCAAGAAAAAATAACTTCTGCTCTACCCTACAAGGTAATTTATCACCAATGTAATACATCGGGGATTTTGAACTATCCGCAGGCGCAGTTTGATATGGTGCGTTGTGGTATAGGTATGTATGGTTTTGCTAATGATGTTGTATTACAGAAGAATTTGACGCCCATAATGGCTTTGAAGAGTGTTATTTCACAAATTCATACTTTGCAAGTAGGCGATAGCTTAGGTTATAATCGTGGTTATATAGCAGATCATATTACTAAAACAGCAACTATACCAGTAGGACACGCAGATGGTATCAATCGTATTTATGGTAAAGGTAAAGGGTTTGTTTTTATTAATGGGCAGAAAGCACCTATTATAGGGAATGTATGCATGGATATGATTTTGGTAGAGGTTACAGACATAGCTTGTGAGGAAGGAGATGAGGTAATAGTATTCGATAAAGAGCATACAGCGGAGGTTTTGGCAGAATCGGCAGGTACAATTTCGTATGAGTTGATAACTTCTATGGCTCACAGAATCAGGAGAGTATATATTTTGAAGTAAAAAAAATAAAAAAAAGTTACCAAAAAGTTTGGTATTTAAAAAAAAGGTTGTACTTTTGCACCCAGAAATCGCGGGATAGAGCAGTAGGTAGCTCGTCGGGCTCATAACCCGAAGGTCACTGGTTCGAGTCCAGTTCCCGCTACTATATAGGCGTAATTAGTTTATTTAAAGCTGATTGCGCCTTTTTATTTGGGTTTAATTATTAAATTTTAGTTATTAGGGTAAAAAATTGGTATTTTGTTATTTAATTTATTATTCTTATTACAAGTTATAAGGTAAACATAAGGACTTCTTTTCTATTTTGATACAGAAAAATTTCCTATGCTTACCTTAATTTTTTATTAATTTTTTGTATTAGTATTTATTTTTTATTACATTTGCGCCCTGAGAGTAACAACTATTCTTACGAACAAAAAACAACTATCTTATTAAAATTAAAAGATGAATATGCAAAAACTAAAAACACTATTTTTTTTGCTATTAGTTATGAGTGGGTGTATGTCTGTTTTTGGGCAGATACAAACTCGTACAAGCACTACTACTCTTACTTCGGGTAGTGCTACTCTTACTACTGGCACAACCACAAATACTACTACTGCGCAAACACCAATGAATACAAATACACGTGGAGCTACTTCTATATCGGGGTCTACTAAACCGTTATGGGTGCTAAATGGTGTGGTATTGCAAGGAACTATAGATTTAAAGCCTGAAGATCTTGTATCGGATGATGCTAAGATGCTTATAGCAGCAGCTATACCAGGCCTTACAGCTGAGAGTATAGAGAGTTTTAAGGTACTAAAAGATGCTTCAGCTACAGCTATCTATGGGCAACGAGCTATAGGAGGGGTTGTAGCAATTACTACTAAACGAGGTAGTACAGGTGGTAGTAGCATTACCTATACAAATGAATCAACTTTTAGATTTATACCTACATACGGTGAGTATAATATTATGAACTCACAAGACCAGATGTCGCTAATACAAGAACTTATGAGAGGTGGGCACTTCAAATCGGAAAACCAATCTATTACTCAAAATAAGGGACTTATAGGGCGAATGTATGATTTGTTTTATGTATTAGATCGTAATGGGAACTCGGTAGTACCTAATACAGAAGCAGGCCGTACTGCTTACCTGCAGGCAGCTGAAAGGAGAAATACTAACTGGTTTAATGAGCTATTCCAAACAAGTATAATGCAGAATCATACACTCTCTCTTTCATCAGGTACTGAGAAATCGACCTATTACGCTTCACTAAGTGGTCTTTTTGATCCAGGATGGACAAAAGGAGATAAACTGAGTCAGTTTTCAGGTAACTTAAATGCAAACTACAACTTATCTTCTAAGTTTAAACTTAATGTTATTTCAGACCTTTCATATCAAAAACAAACTACTCCTAAGCAAGATATATACGACTATGCTATAACACACTCACGCAGCATGAATCCTAAGGAATATTACGTAAATGATTTTGCTCCTTACAATATCTTCAATGAAATAGATAATGCTTATAAAAATATCAATATCGCAAATCTCAGACTACAAGCTGAACTTACTTATAAAATTACTAAAAAAGTAGAAGCGACAATGATGGGGGCTATTAGATATTATGCTAATCAGCAGAATACTGAGTTTAAAGAAAATTCTAACTATGCACTATCGTACAGAGCAATGCCTAACTCATTAGTGCGCCGTTATAACCCTAATTTATACGATGACCCTAATGATCCTTACGACTTACCTAGTGTAGTTTTGCCAGAAGGAGGTGTGCGTGAACGAAGAGATCG
Organism: Capnocytophaga sp. oral taxon 878; assembly: GCF_002999135.1. Lineage (NCBI taxonomy): Bacteria > Pseudomonadati > Bacteroidota > Flavobacteriia > Flavobacteriales > Flavobacteriaceae > Capnocytophaga > Capnocytophaga sp. oral taxon 878. Next base: position 818,650 of record NZ_CP027229.1, on the reverse strand, counting down.
TAGTATTACTAGTAATCACTTTCGTGCTACTTTGCGCTATAACGACAGCTTTAAAGGCGGACTTCATAGCGTATCGGCATTTGCTGGGGTAGAAATGGATAACTACAAAAGTACTGATGATAAAAACCAAAACTATGGAGTGCTATTTGACTCTGGCAACTATAGTTATTACACTTATCTGTTTTTTAAAAAACTACAAGAAGCAAATAGCACTTACTATAGCATTTACAATACTACAAGTAATTATCAAGCATTTTTCACTAATGGGAGTTATACCTTTGCTAACCGTTATACTATAAATGGTACTCTACGTTATGATGCATCTAATAAATTTGCTGAATCACGTTATATACGATGGATGCCAACTTGGAATGTGGGGGTAAATTGGAATGTGAGCAACGAAAAATTCTTTAGTAAACTTAAACCTCTTTCACACTTATCATTTAAAGCTTCATTTGGAGTAACAGCTATTTCGCCATCAGTTAGCAATTCACTTTCACAAATTTATACCTATGTACCTTGGCGGAACTCATCAAAACGTGAGATAGGGCTAAATATAGTTGATAATGCTAATCATGATCTTACTTATGAAAAGAATCAGGAGCTAAACCTTGGTACTCAGTTTGGTTTGTTTAACAATCGTATTAATATATCAGCAGAATGGTTTAACAGAAGGAGTTATGACCTGATAGGTAGTATAGCAACACAAGGTGTAGGTGGTACTATTACTAAAAAAGGAAATATGGCAGAGCTAAGTATACACGGAGTAGAATTAGGATTAGAAACTAATAATATCAAAACAAAAGACTTCAGTTGGAAAACTTCCTTTATATATTCACGTTCTAAAAATGAAATAACAAAACTTCTTACAAATCCTACTATACGTAATATGATAGGTTACTCAAGTAGTTCAAAATCAGTAGGAGGTTTTGCTAAGGAAGGTTATCCTCTGCGTTCTATCTTTTCAGTCCCTTTCAATGGATTGAATGATAAAGGACTACCTACTTTCTTAGATGCCAATGGTAATAGCACAGTAAGTGGTATCCGTTTTGATAATCGTAATGTAGACTTTTTAGAATACTCAGGTACACTTATACCTACTGATAAAGGAAGTTTTAGTAACTTGTTTAACTACAAAGGCATTTCACTAGGGGTGGTACTTACATATTCATACGGCAATGTAGTTCGCTTACGTAAACTAACTAATTCATATAACGACTTTTGGGTAGCACCACGTGAACTAAACAACCGTTGGCAATATCCTGGTGACGAAAATCACACTAATATACCTGTACTTTACACTACCTATATGTATGATCTTTATGGAGGTTATAGTAATATAAAACAAGCTTATGATACCTATGATTACTCAAATATTAGGGTAGCTAAAGGTGATAATATACGGTTAAAAGAAATTTCAATAGGCTATACCTTTGGTAGAGAATTCTTAAAGAAAAACAAATTGCGTCAGCTTAGTATGAAGTTACAAGGCACTAATCTTGCTCTACTATATGCAGATAAAAAACTAAATGGTGATGATCCCGATTATTTGACTAGTGGCTATTCGCCTATTGCGGCAAAACGGCTTATTTTCACCCTACGTGTAGGACTCTAATTTTTAAATAGAAAAGAAATGAAAAAAATATATATATTAATTAGTATTAGCGCTCTGTTTTTCACTGCTTGTAATGCATTACTTGATGAATTACCAGATAATCAAGTGCGTATTGATACTCCTGAAAAAGTAAGAAGATTAGTAACTATGGCCTACCCTACTGCAAGTACAGCAGTAATAAGTGAGCTTTCATCAGATAATATAGCTGATATAGGTACTATTATAACCTATGCGAACTATCTAAGTCAAGAAGCTTCATATTGGCAACGAATACAAGAATATTCTGATTCTGATGGATTACAAAATATATGGACAAGCCATTACAAAGCTATCAACCATGCTAATACAGCTTTAGAAGCTATTGAAAAAATGGGTAACCCTGAAGCTACTAATGCTAGTAAGGGGGAGGCTTTGGTAGCACGTGCTTATGCTCACTTTGTACTAGTTAACTTTTTTTCTAATAGCTATAACCCTAATAGTAGTGCTACTGATTTGGGGATTCCTTACATGTTACATTCAGAAAATGAGCTTGATGGCAGATATAAGAGGGGTACTGTGGCCCAAGTATATGCTCAAATAGATGCAGACCTAGATGCTGGTTTGCCTCTAATAGATGATAACAGCTATGAGATGCCTAAGTATCACTTCAATAAAAAAGCTGCATACGCCTTTGCTGCAAGATTTTATTTATATTACCAGCAATGGCAAAAAGCCCTAGATGCAGCTAATGTAGTTTTAACCACAAACAACGCTACGACTAAAAATATGCTGCGTAACTGGCAAGATTTTAGAGATGCTACTAAAACAGGAGGAACTGATATAGAAAAATTTGGCATTTATTACACTCGTGAGGATGAAACAGCTAATCTTATGTTACAGCCTGTTATTTCAATGCTTTCATCTAGTTATTTTGTTACTGCTTATGCAAGTCGATTTATACATAATCACCGTATAGCAGGTGAAACACTAGCTACTGCCAACCCTTGGGATAAACAAGGTAACTCGGGAAAACCTAATTTTGGTTATGAGTTTTATTGGTTTACCCCTTTTGATGTATTTGATAATAGGCGAGATGCTGTAATTTATGGTAAGTTTCCAACTTTCAAAGACAATAGTACTCGTACAATAATGATTCCTTTTACTACAGATGAGACTTTATTGGTAAGAGCTGAAGCTAAAATACTTTTAGGACAATATGATAGTGCTGTATTAGACCTAAATATGTTTACTTCTAAATTTATTCAGCAAACAACCATCAATGGATATGCTAGTAGTAATACAGTAACAAAAAATGAAATTGTAAGTTTTTATAATGGTATAGCTTACTCAGAAAGTACAGTAAATGGAGCTACCCAAAAGAAGCATCTCAATCCCTCATTTAGTATCACTAATGATGGAGTACAAGAACCTTTATTACATTACGTACTACAGTGTAGACGTATACTAACCTTAGGTGAAGGATTACGTTGGCAAGATGTACGTCGCTATAATATAGAAGTAGCTCGCTACCAAAGTGATAACTCAAATCGTAATGAAGCTACAGTAAAATCAGTATTACCTGCTAATGATTTGCGAAGAGCTATTCAGCTGCCTGATGCTGTAATAGGTAAAGGAATAGAGGCAAACCCAAGATAATAAAAAGAATAAACTATGAAAAAAATACTATATACACTTTTAGCCTTATCATTTTTAGGCTGTAATAATGACGATAAATTAGTTGATGAAAGTGTTATCATTCGGAATGGGGAAGAAAGCCAAAGTTTGAATCCTCAAAACGATTTGGATAAGTACTTAGATGAGAATTTTGCTAAACCATATAATATACAGATATTATATCGTTTTTTAGAACGTGAAATAAGTAGAACTTATACTTATACTCCTACTAAGTATAGTAAAGCTATAGAATTTGCTAACATATTCAATTATTTATTTATTGAACCCTATGTGAAGCTTACCTCTAAGGCTTTTATGAAAGAACATTCATTTAACACTCTTATCTTAATAGGAGAGCCAGCATTTAATCCTACAGGTACTAAGTTAGTAGGACTTGCTACTGCAGGTATAAAGATACACCTAACAGAGATAAATCACTTAGAACCTAATAATATTTATTGGTTAAATGATAATATCTTGGCAACCCTTTATCACGAAAATGCTCACACTTGGCATCAGGCAAAGCTATATACTACAGATTATGAAAAAATATCCGCAAGTGATTATAAGAATGACCGCTGGGTAAATGAATGGAATTTTAATACTAAAAATTACCTAAGAGCTGGATTCATTACAGCCTATTCAAGCTTTGATCATGATGAAGATTTTGTAGAATTATTAGCACGTTATATAGTATATTACAATGCAAGTTTAGATTGTGACTGTGCTACTACTGATAGTAGTTTAGATGCTAATGGAGATGGTTTTAACGATACTCTATACACTGCTTGGAAAGCAAAATTTAGTAATTATGGCAACCTCCTCTCAGAAAACTATACTCCATATGAATCAACTAGCGTATGGGAAGAAGTTCTAAAAAGAGCAGATAGAAAAATAAGACCTACTGAGACCTATACTGGTAAACAAAAAATAGAACAAAAAATAGCTATAATGAAGAAATATCTACAAGATGAATGGAATATTAATCTTGATGAACTACGTGCTGAGATTCGCAACCGATACCCATACGTAGCAGGTAAAACTTTTGATGGTGTGCCTGTAGAACGAAAAGATTTTACTAAATTAATCCGTTAATATAACAATGAAAAAATATATATTCTTATCATTATCTTTCCTTCTCTTTATAAGTTGTAATTATAAAGAAGAGGAAACTTTCACACAGAGAGCCTCAGAGCGTACTGTAAATTCACTTAATAGTTATAAGGAGATCTTAGAAAATGACAACTATTGGCTGTTAACTTACTACCCAGAGCAATATAAAGTAGGTTATTGGGTATACCCCTATCAGCCTGAAATTTTTGCTACTGATAAAGATTTCCCAAAAGCACACAGAAGCATAGGAGGTTATAATTTTTTGATAAAACTGAAAGATGGTAAAGTGGCAGCTTCATCAGAAGTAAGTTACACTAATACAGAAGAAACTTCTTTTTTTTCATACGATATTACAGAGGGACCTACTCTTAGCTTTGATACCTTCAATAACGTGTTACATCACTTTAGATTTGTATCTTCATCATTTCCTAATGCACGTGGGGGTGAAACTGACTTTATCATTTTGAAGTATGAAAATGATACTTTTACCTTGCGGGGACGTACTTCTAACAATATTATGACTTTAAAAAAGTTCACAGGAAATAGAGAAACTTTTTTGAATAAAATACGTGAGAATAGTAAAGCTCTCCTGTACAAAGGTCTTTTGCCTATCAATGTAGGAGGTACTGAGGTAATACTTAAGTTATTTCCGAGTTACAGACAACTTACTTTTATATACAATAACAATCAAAAATACATACAGTCAGCATTTATTATTACTGAAAAAGGTATTAAACTGTATGAACCTATTAAAATTAATGGAGTAACTTTTGAGGAATTCTATTTTAATGACACTAAAACTGCCTTAGTAAGTGCAGATGGCAGTATTACTAGTAATTTTGTAACCTCACCTATTACTCTAAGTAGTAATGCTGCGTACATAACTTTTGACACCTATAATGCTTCAGAAAAAGCTATGAATATATTTAATAAGGCTAAAAAAGCAGTAGAAAATTCGAAAGATAAAAGTTATACCTTACTAAACTATATCAGATTAGTAACTTTTATGGGTAATGACCAAGAACAAGCAGCAGGAATACATGGTTATATAGCAGAAAAAAATAACCTTGATAATACTAGCAGTATATATTACGAAATGGACTTTGTAGGGATGGCTAATAGTAGTAATGAAAAACAGTTAGAAATACTTATAAAAGATATGCCTACTATAGGAGATAACACTTACAAAAATAGTCTTTTTTATTATAGAGAAGCAGAACGTCTATTTTTAGATTTAGCTAAGGCAGGTCCCTATAAAACATCTGTTTATAATGATAATTACACATATTTAATAAGTGTGAAAGACCCTGATATATGGTTCTTAGTATATATACCTTAAAAAAATGCTAGAATATTTTTTTTATACAAATTTTATTTGTACATTTGCAGCGTTTTTCAAGGATACCTTGCTGTAGGTATGAAATAGGAATTATAGAATTCTAATTGAAAAACATAGTTTTTTGAAATGTCACCTAGGTATTTTTGAAAACATTTGTCTTTCATTCTGCTTATTTAGTAACAATAAAGTAGATTTTTTACTATTTTATTTTATAAATTGATCTATCTCTTTGAAAATATAAAATTGTAAATTACAGAATTATAAATAAAAAATTTAAGAAATTATGAGTAACCCAAAAACAATTTCAGTAGAAAACTACGGAATTAAAAATGCTAAGGTTCGTTACCAACTTACTGCTGACGAACTACACCAAGAAACTTTAGACAAAAAACTTGGAGTTGAAGCTTCTTCAGGAGCTATTGCTATCAACACAGGTAAATTTACTGGTCGTTCTCCTAAAGACCGTTTTATCGTAAAAGATGAAATTACCAAAGATCGCGTATGGTGGGGAAATATTAACATCCCTTTTGAGCCTGAAAAATTTGACAAGCTATATGAAAAAGTAGTAGCTTATCTTTCAAGTAAAGAAATCTATGTTCACGATGGTTATGTTTGTGCAGATCCTAAATACCGTACTAATATCCGTACTATTACTGAACTTCCTTGGAGTAACCAATTTGCTTACAATATGTTCTTGCGTGTAGAAGATAGTGAGCTTGCTTCTTTCAAAGAAGATTGGTTAGTAGTAAACGCTCCTGGTTTTGAAGCTGATCCTGCTGTAGATGGCACTCGTCAAACTAACTTTGCAATCCTTAATTTTTCTAAAAAAATTGCTTTGGTAGGTGGTACTGGTTATACTGGAGAAATTAAAAAAGGTATTTTCTCTGCAATGAACTTTGAATTGCCTGTGTTCCGTAACACTATGCCAATGCACTGTTCTGCTAACGTAGGTAAAGACGGCGATACTGCTATCTTCTTCGGTCTTTCTGGTACTGGTAAAACTACCCTTTCTGCCGATCCTAACCGCCACCTCATCGGTGATGACGAACACGGTTGGACTCCTGAAAATACCGTATTCAACTTCGAAGGTGGTTGCTACGCTAAAGTAGTAGACCTTACCGCTGAAAAAGAACCTGAAATCTTCGCAGCTATCAAAAAAGGCGCTATCCTTGAGAACGTAATTATGGATGATAAAGGTGTTGTAGATTTCGCTCGCACCGATATTACTGAAAACACTCGTGTTTCTTATCCTATTTACCATATCAATAATATCCAACCTGGATCTATAGGTCATAACCCTAAAAACATCTTCTTCCTTACTTTTGATGCTTATGGTGTATTACCTCCTATTTCTAAATTGACTCCTGAACAAGCTGCTTACCAATTCGTTTCTGGTTATACCTCAAAAGTAGCAGGTACTGAGGTAGGTATTACTACTCCACAAAAAACTTTCTCTGCTTGTTTCGGTGCTGCCTTCATGCCTCTTCACCCAGCTGAATACGGAAAACGTTTGGCTGAGAAAATCAAAGAAACAGGCGTAAATGTATGGTTGGTAAACACAGGTTACAATGGAAAAATGAAAAGATGTAGTTTGAAAGATACTCGCGCTCTTATCACTGCTGCTCTTACAGGCAAACTTAACAATGTTGAGTACAAAGAATTACCTATCTTTGGATTTAAAGTTCCTCAATCTTGTGAAGGTGTATCAGATCAGAGCATCTTGAACTCAGAAAACACTTGGGAAGACAAAACACAATTCAGTGCTAAATTAAAAGAATTAGCTGAATCATTCGTACAAAACTTTAAAGATAAGAAGTTTGAAGACGGTGCTACTCCTGATGTTCTAGCTGGTGCTCCTAAATTGTAATTTGATTTTTAAAAGAATTTTACAAACCAAAAAGGCTGCTTCCTAAAGAGGAAGCAGCCTTTTTTATATTCTAAATAGTTAATTCTCTGTTTTTTGAAAACTGAAAGCTGAAAAAACTGGCACACTTATTGCCTAATTCATTTTGAAAAATTAAATAAAACAAAGAATATAATGAAGAATTACACAACACTCATAACTGCTGCCTTTTTGGGAGGAGTTTTAACCTTAGGAGGTTATAAACTTTTTATAGACAAACATGATGCTAAGCAAGAAGCTTTAGAACTACTATCACGCCCTGCAATAGTACAAACTAATCATACCACTCCTGAAAGGGCTATGACTGGCGAGACTAACTTTGTGGAAGCTGCTAACAAGACCGTAAATAGTGTGGTGCATGTGAAAAACACTGTGAAATCTAAAGGACAAGTTACTTCTATTTTTGATCTTTTTTATGGAAATGGAGGAGATGAACAAACTCAAGTAGGGACAGGTTCTGGTGTTATAATAACTCCTGATGGTTATATTGTAACTAATAATCACGTCATAGCTGATGCTACAACTTTAGAAGTTACCTTAAACAATAATAAAACTTATTCAGCTAAACTAATAGGTACTGATCCTTCATCTGATATTGCTCTTATAAAGATTGATGCTGATGAAAAGTTACCTTTCCTTACTTTTGCTGACTCGGATAATACTCAAGTGGGAGAATGGGTATTAGCAGTAGGAAATCCTTTTAACCTTAATTCGACTGTTACAGCAGGTATTATTAGTGCTAAAGCACGTAATATTAGTCAGCGTAATGGAGACAAAATAGAATCGTTTATACAAACTGATGCTGCTGTAAATATGGGAAATAGTGGAGGTGCTTTGGTAAACCTTAATGGAGAACTTATTGGTATTAACACTGCTATTTCATCTACTACGGGAGTATATATGGGTTATTCGTTTGCTGTACCTAGTAATATTGCTAAAAAAGTAGTAGAAGACCTTATTGAATTTGGTAATGTACAGCGTGGTGTATTAGGTGTACGTGGTACTGATTTGGATTCGGAAAGTGCTAAAAAACTTAACATTAAAGAAACTGAAGGTTTTTATGTAGGTTCAGTAGAGGAAGAATCGGGAGCAGGAGTTGCTGGGCTTGTAAAAGGTGATATTATTAGGCAACTTGATAATGTAAAAGTACACAAATATTCAGACCTTAGCGGCTATATAGCTTCAAAACGCCCTGGTGATGTGATAAAAGTAATTTATGAACGTGATGGAAAAGAACGTATTGCTAATATTACTCTTAAAAAGAATACTACCTATGTAATACAATCATTAGGTTTGGAAGTAAAGAACTTATCAGAAGCTGACTATAAGCGTTTTAAAACAAAATCGGGAGTGAAAGTTACTGCCGCTGGACAGTTTTATGAGTACAATAATATAAACATTGTAGGAAAAGTATTGCTTTCTGTAAATGGCAAAGCTATTAAGGATGTAGATGAACTAAAAAGTACTATGTCTAGTTTATCATCACGTAATCGTAATTCATTAGAAATATTAAATGAAAAAGGAGAAAAAGAAAGATTCTTCTTTTAGGAAAATAGAAATTAAAGAATAGATACTTTTGCCAAAGGTGCAAGCCAAATAGGCTTATACCTTTGGCTTTTTTTAGGTAAAACTTTAAAAAGATGAATATTAAACTAATCGCTGTGGGGAAAACTGATAACTCTGCCTTACAACAGCTTATTGGCATGTATGAAAAAAGATTATCATACTATATTAACTTTGAGTTACAACTTTTGCCTGATATTAAGAATAATAAATCACTATCAGAAGAGCAACAAAAAGTAAAAGAAGGTGAACTTATACTTGGGAATCTAGAACCATCACATCATCTTATTCTTTTAGATGAAAGAGGCAAAGAATATACTTCTATAGCCTTTGCAGATGAACTTCAAAAGAAAATGAATGCTGCTATTAAGCAACTAACTTTTGTTATTGGTGGTCCATACGGTTTTTCACAGCAGGTATATCAGCGAGCTAATGGTAAATTATCTCTTTCAAAACTCACTTTTTCACACCAGATGATACGATTGTTTTTTGTAGAGCAATTGTACCGTGCTTTTACTATTTTGAGAAATGAGCCCTATCATCATCAATAATTTTTTATACCTTTGCGCGCTTAAAGATAAAAACTATGATTAAAAAACTTTGGCCTCTAGCTATAGGAGGCTTAGCCTTAGGAGCTACAGAGTTCCTAATAATGGGGTTATTGCGCGTAATAGGCGAAGATATGGGCCTAACAGATGCTATTACGGGTAGATTTATTTCAGCTTATGCTATAGGCGTAGTAGTAGGAGCACCTACACTCATTGCTTTGGCTGCCTCATATAACCCAAAGAAGATACTTTTGTTTTTTATGCTACTCTTCTCTCTCTTCAATGGACTTTCGGCCTTTTCACCTGATTATACTACTTTATTATTAGCCCGTTTCTTTTCGGGATTACCACATGGAGCTTTTTTTGGAGTAGGTGCTATTGTGGCTAAACAATTAGCTCCTAAAGGCAAAGAAGCTTTTGCTATCTCAATTATGTTTGCAGGGCTCACTATTGCTAATTTAATAATGGTGCCTTTACTTACTTATGTAGGGGCATTAGCAGGTTGGCGTATTGCAATGGGGTGTGTATCAGTGTTGGGATTACTTACTATGCTTTCTATATTCTTTTTTTTACCTAATGTGGAGAATAAGAGAGACCTCGGGGTGAAGCGTGAAGTGCGTTTATTCTTCAATCCGAGGTCTTTGTTAGTATTGGCTATTACTGCTTTGGGTTGTGGTGGGCTTTTTGCATGGTTCAGCTATATACAACCTTTAATGTTAGAATCAGCTCACATAGACCCTGATATGAAATCGGTAGTGATGATAGTAGCAGGGGCAGGAATGGTAGTGGGAAACCTCTTTGGAGGATGGCTCACAGACCGCTCATCGCCGGTTAAAGCTACTATTTATATTTTGCTATTGCTTATTAGTATACTACTATTAGTCTTCTTTTTCTCACATATACAACCTGTAGCATGGTTACTAACCTTTATATGTGGAGCTATGTCGATGTCATTAGGAGCGCCGCTAAATATGCTTATCTTTAGATGTGCACCACAATCGGAAATGATGGGGGCAGCTTTTATGCAGGCAGGCTTTAATACAGCTAACTCTATAGGCGCTTATGTAGGAGGGTTGCCTTTGCTATATGGACTTAGTACTAATTATCCATCACTAATGGGAGCAGGACTAGCTAGTATAGGATTACTGTTTACCTTCTACTTGTGGCGCATTATTCGGTTCTAACTTTTTAACTTTTAAGAATGACTCATGTTGCTCAATAGCCATTTCTATTTGAGTAACGATTTCTTCAACTGTATCATTCTCATAATCTATCTGTAAAGGGGGTTTAATAATCATTGATTGTTGAACCCCTTTCTTTTTAATGTTAATTCCCTTTTTATCAAAAGAACGCCTAAAGCCATCAATTACTATAGGTACAACTACAGGTTTGTACTGCTTGATGAGGTGTGCTGTACCTTTGCGAATGGGTTTCCAAGGAGAAGTAGTACCCTGAGGAAAGGTAATTACCCAGCCATCGGAAAGGGCAATACCTATGTTTTCGACATCGGCTTGGCGCACTTCACGATGTATTTCTTTGCCTTTTTCGCGCCAAGTCCTGTTTACTGGTATAGCTCCTGCATAGCCCAATATTTTGGGCAATATGCCAGACTTCATTGTTTCGGAAGCTGCTACATAATAAATGTTAAGCTTAGGATTCCATAAGTAGCCTACGTTATTTAAAGTATCTTTGCGCCCTTTGAGGCTTGCATTAAATACGTGATACATAGCCGTTACATCGGCAAAGTAGGTTTGGTGGTTAGAAATGAATAATACATTGGTAGGAGGTAACTCTCGAATCACATCTGAGCCTTCAATATTGAGTTGGTTAAAACCATCATAGCGACTATGAGTAATGAGTCCGAAGAGGCGAATGAGCCATCTTTTGACAAAAAGAGTATGCCCAAAAGGGTCTTTTTTAAATAAAGTCATTATTGATTTGCTAATTTACTATAAACTAATTTGTAACTTACAAATTGCCTATTACTTCGTTTTTAGGATATTTTACTTTATAGCTAATGCGGAACTTTTTAGTTTCGCCTGCCTTGAGGTTTGTATCCCAAGTAAGGACACCTATTTCTTTATTAATTTCAGCTTTTGACGACTCCAACAATTCTATTTGAATTTTCTCGTCATTACTAAGAGGGTATTGATCTTTTAGTTTGAGATCGATAGCCTCTTTTTTATTATTTTTTACAGTTATTTCATAGGTAAAGGTTTGCTCTTTATAACTTGAAATGAACTTAGTTTCTGATTTATCGGTTATCTTTTCGCGCTTTATACTTATCTTCTTATCATTACCCATTGTGAGCTGTATGCTCTCGGTAGTTTGGTTAGGATCAATAAGGGTTTTACCTACATACATATCTTCAAAGATAACGTTAGCCTCGCCAGTAAGTAGGTTGTACTGTGAATAATCATCAACTAAAGCGATTAAATACACCCCATTATCAACACGAGGGGCAGCATAATACTCATATTTTGCTTTAATTTTGAGTTCTTTGAGTGATACACTGTGGTATTTGTTATTGGACAATATATCATAAGGGGTAGTAATATCGAAAGAGGTATTAAGCTGATTTTCATTTAGGTTTGTATAATTGGATACAGTAGATTCTTCTACCTTATCTGCGGCAGCAACCTCTTTAGCCACACGTTTGTAAGCTATGCTATTGAGCATTAAGGTTTCTTGACGTTCATATCCAAAACGCAGATACCATGCCTTGAGCAAAGTAATCTGGTTATTTTGGTTGGGATTACCACTGGAAAGGGTAAGCCTTACGTGCTTCCAATCAACTCCTGTATTTTGGCGTATTTGAGCCTTATATAGCAAACTTATAGGCTGGGTAATACTCTCGGCTCGGAGGTCATAGAAAGGAGACCAAGATGCATTGGGACTTATGTAACTAAGAGTAAAATCGGCTTTGGTAGGAGTATCACACATTACCTGTAATACTAACTTACCATTAGAGAGCGTTTCTTCTTTCCCTACTTCGCCTTTTAAACGTTGTTCTAACTCATAACGGAGAGTGCGCAACTTATTTTGTTTATCGGTATAAGAATCAATATTATTGAGTGTAGTTGTTAGTTTTTCTTTAGAATAATCAATAAACTTAGCATATTCGGTTACATTTAGAGGAGTATTACCTAATACAGACTTGTTACTTTTTAGCTTTTCAAGAATTTCTTTTTCGGCTATAATTTGGTTATTGAGTTTATCTATCTGATTGCTAAGCAAATCAATACTATCCTTTACTTGCTTGGATTTAGGTAAAAGATTATTACTATCGGTAGAGGTATATTGTGTAGTGAACTGAGCTGATAACACAGTTACATTTTTAGGAGCTAAGATGCGTATTGTATTTTCATTAAGGCGATTGGCTACGTTCTTTACTACTATTTCATTAGTGCCTTTGGTAAGGTTTGCGCTGAAATAATGGGTTAACTCGGCTGAATTAAAGTATACAGTAGCAGCATCGAGTTTGGCATTGGTGAACTGTACTTTTTGTGCTAGCATAAAGGCTGAGCAGCAAAAGAATATAGAAGTTACTAAGTATTTCATTATGTGTAAGGTGTTAGGTTAAAAAATATAAAAGACTTTGACAAAGCTTAAAACTTTGTCAAAGTCGGGGTGTTATTCTACTTCTTGAGCAGGTATATCTTTTGTTTTTCCTGCTTCATTTTTAGTTTTTTCCGCCTCTTTGGCAAGGTAGGTAGGAAGGTTTAGCCCTGCCATATTAAAGAGATCATTTAAAGGAGGTACAGTCTTCATCATACCTGATACGAAGTTGGCTGTAGCGGTATTACCATCTTCATTTTTGCCAGAATCCCATACGGTAACTTTATCAATTTTGATATTTTTAACAGCTTCAACCTGAGTGCGTACCAATTCGGGTAGTTTTTCGATGAGCAATAGTTGAAAAGCTTTTGTAGGATCACCACCTGCAGCGCCTACCACATCTTTGTAACCTTCGGCTTGCTTGGTAAGGATTTGGAAGAGACCCTTAGCTTCGGCTTCCATTTTGGCATATATAGCATCGGCTTCCCCTTTTGCTTTTTCACGAAGGCGTTCGGCTTCGGCTTGAGCCTCGATAATGGCACGTTGTTTATCAATTTCGGCAGGGACAATGATGTTTGCCATTTGGGTAGCGCGTTCACGCTCTGAACGAGCTGTTTCGGCTTTTTCTTCGGCAGAGTAGGCTTCTTCTAACGCTTTGGCTTGTTGTACTTTTTCGGCTGAAATAGCTATGCGCAATGATTCGGCTTCTTTTTCACGGCGTAGCGCTTCGGAGTTGGCAATGGCTATTCGCGCCTCATTTTCACCTTGTATAGCTACTGCATTGGCTTCGGAAATCTTAATACGGCTATCGCGATCGGCTTCGGCTTTACCTATTGATTCAAACTTTTTAGCCTCGGCAATACCCACAGTTTCATCTTTTTTAGCTTCGGCGATGCTAATTTCTTTATCTTTTTGGGTGATAGCTATTTTTACATCTCTATCACGATGCGTTTCGGCAATTTGGGTATCTTTCTCACGGTCGGCAAGAGCTTTACCGGTCTCCCCTATTTTCTCTTGTTCGGCAACACTGATCTTAGCCTCGTTGATAGCTTTGGCAGCGGCTTCTTTACCCAAGGCCTCGATATATCCAGATTCGTCCTTAATATCGGTTACGTTCACGTTGATGAGTTTTAGGCCTATTTTTTTAAGCTCACTATCGACGTTTTTAGAAATATTTTCAAGGAATTTATCGCGGTCGGAGTTAATTTCCTCAATGGTCATAGTAGCAATTACCAAACGCAACTGACCAAAAAGGATATCTTTTGCCAACTCCTGAATCTGTTCGGGTGAAAGCCCCAAAAGGCGCTCGGCAGCGGCGTTCATATTTTCGTGTTCGGTAGAGATGGCGATGGTAAAGCGGCAAGGTACATCGACACGGATATTTTGACGGCTTAGGGCATTGGTAAGATTCGCCTCGATGGATAGAGGGCGCAAATCTAGATAGGCATAATCTTGAATTACAGGCCATACAAAGGCGCCCCCCCCGTGGATACACTTGGCTGAAGAGCCACCGGTTTTACCATAGATAACCAAAATTTTGTCGGAAGGGCAACGTTTGTAACGAGCTACGAGTGATGAGATTGTAACAAAAAGGACAATAGCGAGTATTACTATGAGCCCTATAGGTGAATTAAGTACATCCATTTTGAATATAATTTTTAAGTTTAAACTTTTGGAGGGACAAAAGTACAAAACAATTATGAATTAACAAAGAACAATAAAGATTTTTTATTTAACTATAAAACAGTAAAAGTAGCTAAAAGTGTGAAACTGTTGGTTTTTGCTTTTCTCTGCTAAGGGTGGGGCATTGTTATAGATTAAGATTTACCATATTTTCTAAAGGCTTGAATGGTTTGGTAATAGCCGTATCCTATAAATATACGACCTATAAAAAGAAATAGGTATGACAAGCCAGACAACTTTAAAATGTTATTTTCATCTTTTTCAAAAGGTTTTAAATCAATAATATTTAGTGTATTTAGATATTGCTGAATAAATGAATCCCAATTTATTGCAAAAGGAAAACTACAAAAGCAAAGAATAGTTACATATAAACAACATAAAAATACAAAAAAAACTTTACTGAGCATTTCATTTATACTTCTTGCCTTGTTGATTATTACAAAAAATGAAACATAAATTAATAACACGCTAAGTAAATTATTAACTTTTCCTTCTATAAGTAAAATTATTGAATAAGTAATAAAGCCACTTAACATAGTAAATAAAAGCCCTTTACCCCAATCTGTACCATAATTATTTGAAAACTTATTAGCTAACAGTATAAATTTATCTAATGAAAAAGGTTTTAGTTCTTTTTCATAAACTAACATTTCTTTTTTTGAAAACTCTAAAGCTTCTATTCTATTATTTTGAGAGTAAAAATAGCTTTTAATGATACGATAAGTTTCACGCATTTTTTTATATATTGTAGGAATATTTTTAGTAGATTTAGACTCTTCTTCAGGATTTTCAAAATCATCTAAATACTTGGAAGAGGTAAAAATGTCTCCCTCTTCTAACTCAATATTCCAAAAATTAACTTTATCATTAAAATTGCTACGAGAAATATCTAAACTTCTTTTAAATACAGCGCTCTCAAAACCTATATATGAATTGCTATCTGTTCGACAATAAAGAAATTGGGCTTCTTCGTGAAAAACAGTATTAGAAAAAATAGCTTTATCAAGAAAAATTGTTGAATAAAATTGTTGTGCTTTATAGAATTTAACTAAATGAAAATCTACTAATTTTTCAAATTTAGTATTTGTGAAATTAGTCATATTTTCAAATACACTTTCACGGAATATTGCATTTTCTTCAAAAACTGCATCATTAAATGTGATACTAAAAAAAGAGTTTTCCTCATTCCTATCATTTTTATTCTCTATAAATTTAGGTGTATTCTCCAGTAAACCTTTTAATTTCACCACACTCTCTTCAATACATTTTTCTAACATATATGTATATTCATCATATTCAAGATCATTTTTTTTATGACTTCCAAATTCTACATTAGAAAAATTAGCTTCTCCTTCAAAAATAGCTCTTTCAAACCAAACTATCTTTTTAAAATTTGCATGTGAAAAATCAATACTTGATTTTAGATTAATATTTTCACAATAAAAATCTTCAAAAGAATGGATAAAAGAAAAATTATTTTTTACTCCTTCAAATACTGTATCAGAAAAGTCAGATTTTGAGCAAAAAAATGCTCCTCTAAAATTTGTTCTTTCTTTGAAAATACAATTTATAAACCCTACTCGTTCATTAAAAGCACATTTTGAAAAAGATACTTCTTTTTTAAAAATACATTTTTCAAAACCGACACAATCTTTAAAAGAAATATAATTAAACTTTACTGATTCATTGAAAGTAATATCTTTAAATATTAGGGGTTTTTGCCAATATTTTCCATTATTATATTCCAAATAATCATCTACAATGATTTTATAATCTTGATTTTGAAAATGGGATATTATTTCTAATATTATAATGATTGGATTAATTGTAGGAGTATCTGAAAAATTTCCAATCCATATTTCTGTTTTATCAATATCAGGATTATATTCTTTCTTTTTTATATATTTTTCTAAATCCATAATATAGTTTTTATTGTTAATGAAAAGTTCTAAAAAAATAGTAAAGTGTGATGGTTATTTAGTTTGTTTGTTATAAAAATCTTTCCAATAGGCTATTTCTTGCTGGATATAGTCTTCGGTGAGGTGCTGTAGGGCATAATTGTTCTTTTTGGAAGATTGTTCTAATATATAACTATAAGCTTCTTTGTCTGAATCTTTTACTAAATAGATGGTATTTAGAACGGAATCACATCCTACAAGGCAAATTTCATAGTTGGAGAGCTTCAATACCTCTGTAACATACTTATTTACACGCTCTAACCAAGGTGTGCTGGAAGGTATAGTCATTTTAGGGTCTTTGTAAATTCGGTTGTTTATCACTACAATTGCAGGGGCTAAAACAGTGGCATAAACGGCTCTTTGCTGATCCTTAGCAAGATTGCCTGTGCTTTTGATAAGAAGTACTTCATTATCAGATACTTTATGCACATAGTATTTGCCCATATTTTTGGATGTATCGGATTTTGAATCTTTTAGGTGGAAACCTATATAATTATCATCACGCTTTTTGTAAGTGCCTTCGGTAATAGTAAAGTTCCCTATGGCACATAGCCCTGAAGAATAGCTTTGGAAAGTGCCGTTAGGAGAGAGGGTAATACTACTTAAAAAACCTCCTTTTTGGAGGATGTAAAAGTCGGTTTGCTGTGGTGCTGTACCAAATATTCTGTTGATTTCCCACTGCTGATCAATAAGATTTTGGGCTGAAATAAGGCAGGTATAAAGAAAAACGAGAGAGGTTAAAAGTGTTTTCATTTTTGGAGTGTTTTTAGTTATAGGAGGCAAATGTACAAAATAATTTTTAATAATCAAGTTAGTTTTAAGGGAAGGTAAGTTAGGGTGTGCAAGCTCACAACTATCCTTCGTTTATAGTTCGTTTATCCTTCGTTATTCGTTCGTTCAGCTTAGGTTGATCTTAAACTGACCTTATGTTTGTTTGTTAAGATAGCTAGGGGGTAATGAAGGGGTAAGTGTATTGAAGGTGGGAATATGCTGTATTTAAGTTGGTTATAAAGTGATGGATTGGGGGTATAAAAAAGAGGCTTCGGTACAATTGCGAAGCCTCTGAAAGAATAGGAAAATAAAGATAGATTAATTGATAATCATATCATTATAGGGGATGCAGGTTTCATACCCCTTATTTTTGAAATAGGTTATTGTGTTTTGATGCTGGGAAATAGCCATTACAAAATCGCCACCCCAAGCGCCTAAACTCTTGATAGTGCCCTGAAAATCGGGAAAAAGCTGGTCTTTAACCGTTGGGAGACCTATATATTGGCTGATGAGAAGCTCATGCTGTTGTATAATAGCACTGAAATCGGCTATAGTTTGGCTTAAAATGAGCTGCTCGGTGAGTTGGGTAATGCTATCGGCTAATTTGCGTTTGCTTTTGGTTATTTTTCGGTAACGGGTGATGCCTTCTTTACTGTTTTGCTTTTGATTGAGATAGATGAAATGAATTTGCTCCTTATAAGGGAATTGAAATTGCAAAGGATAAGTGTGGGGTTTTTCGTGTTCTAAACGATATAATATAGGGGTAGAGTTTTGGGCGCAAGCGATATCATACCCACTGCCCCCGAAGCTTTTGAAAAGCAGCTGATAGGGATTCACTTTCGCCCATTGAGCGATGTTATTGATAAGGGTAGATGAGGTACCTAGCCCCCATAGGCGAGGAAATTCTAAAAAAGTTTGTACATAGCAGTGAGTGAGCTGTTTTTTAAAGTTGGGGTTAAGAGAGCAGGCTGCTTGTAGGATATTGAGCAGGGTATTCCAGACTTTATGATCGGTTTCGGTATGTAGGTGTTTGCTACTGAACCACAAGCAGTTATCATTATCATAGGCCTCCCACAAGAGCTGTTTGTCGGGGTGAGAAGATACTTTTAAGGATTGACCTTTTTGAGTGGGGAGAGCGAGGCTGAGAGCGCCATCAAGCACGGCATATTCACCAGTGATGAGTAATTTTCCGTTACTATGAAATTCTGAAATTTGTGTTACTTGCATATTTTTTTATATCTTTGCACTTTCAAAACACAAAAGTAAGAAATATTTATTTTTTAGCCTAATATTTTATGAAAGAAAAATTAGTAAGAGTAGGTATCAGCATTGGTGATATGAATGGGATAGGGCTGGAAGTTATCCTGAAAACCTTTGAAGACCACCAGATATTGGAGCTGTGTACCCCTATTATATTTGCATCGAATAAATTGGTTTCTTTTCAGCGGAAGCACTTCAATACTATGACTAATTTTCAAGGTATTGAGAGTGTAACAGCAGCGCTGGAAGGGAAACTAAATGTAGTGAACTGCTGGAAAGAAACCCCTACAGTGAATTTTGGGGAGGAAACAGAAGAAGGAGGTAACTTTGCTTTTCTGTCATTACAAGCAGCAGTGGAAGCCCTTAAAGCAGGAGATATTGATGTGCTAGTAACAGCCCCCATCAACAAAAATAATATACAAAGCAATGATTTTCATTTCCCAGGACATACTGATTACTTGGCCAAAGAATTGGAAGGTAATAGCCTGATGTTTTTGGTAAGTGAGGAACTAAAAGTAGGCTTAATGACTGATCACGTGCCGCTGAAAGAAGTATCAGCACTCATTACAGAAGAGCTTATTATTGAAAAAGCACGCTTGATGAATGAATCATTAGTAAAAGATTTCCGCTTACAACGTCCTAAAATAGCAGTACTGGGAATAAACCCACATTGCGGTGATAAGGGAGTAATAGGTAAAGAAGATGACGAGGTGTTACGCCCAGCCCTTAAAAAGCTTTATTTTGACGAGAATATTTTAGTATTTGGTCCGTTTGCAGCAGATAGTTTTTTTGGTTCACAGACCTATAGAAATTACGATGCTGTACTAGCACCTTATCACGACCAAGGGCTTATAGCTTTTAAAACTCTTGCTTTTGGCAGTGGAGTGAATTATACTGCGGGATTGAATAAAGTGCGCACATCACCAGACCACGGCACAGCTTACGAAATAGCTGGTAAGGGCATTGCAGACCCTGAATCATTTAGACATGCTATTTTTATGGCTATAGATGTATTTCGCAATAGAGAAGAATACGCTGAACTGACAAAAAATCCGTTGAAAGTACGTACTTTAGAGTTAGATAAAGACAGGTAAAGGGAAAGACTATGAATATTCAGAAATTAGGAGCTATAGATATAGGATCAAATGGGGTAAGACTTCTTATTTCCAACGTATTGGAAGAGCAAGGAGAAGCGCCTAAATTCACGAAAGCCAGCTTGGTGCGTGTACCTATTCGTTTGGGAGCAGATGTGTTTTTGGATGGACTTATTTCGGAAGAAAACTTAAACCGGTTATCAGAAACAATGCAAGCATTTAGCTTACTAATGAAAGTGAACCAAGTGCGAGCCTACCGAGCTTGTGCGACTTCGGCGATGCGAGAGGCTACCAATGGGCAGGCAGTAGCGGATGAAGTATTTAAACGTACAGGAGTGCGCATTGAGATTATAGACGGAGCAGAAGAAGCACGTATTATAGCCTCAACCGATATATCGAGCTTTATACAGAAAGATAAGGATTATTTGTATATAGACGTAGGAGGGGGTAGTACAGAATTCACTATATTCTCCAAAGGAAAAGAGAAAAAAGCACGTTCATTCCCGATAGGTACTGTGCGCTTATTAGACAATAAAGTAACTGAAGATACCTGGCACGAGGTGCAACATTGGATAGAAAAACACACCAAAGATTGTGAACATATTGAAGCAATAGGCTCGGGCGGGAACATTAATAAAATACATAAAAACTCTAACAGTAAAGATGGAGACCCGCTTACATACGAGTATCTTACTGACTATTATAATTATGTATCGGGGTATAGTTATGATGAAAGGATTAGACTTTTAGGATTTAATCCTGACCGTGCCGATGTAATTTTGTACGCCTTAACAGTATTCATAAATGCGATGAAATGGTCGGGAGCACAGAAAGTACACGTACCACGCATAGGTTTGGCCGACGGTATTATCAAAACGATTTACAACGAAGAAAATAAATGAAAACAAAAGACATTATAGCTATTGCCCTGCAAACTATCACCGAAGAGGCAAAAGCTGTAGCCCAGCTTACTAATTACATTGATGAGGATTTTACCCAAGCGGTACAATATATTCTTAACTCAAAAGGGCGCGTAGTGATTACAGGAATAGGTAAAAGTGCTATTATTGCAAACAAAATTGTAGCAACAATGAACTCAACCGGCACTCCTGCTATCTTTATGCATGCTGCCGATGCAATTCATGGTGACTTGGGTATTATACAAGAAGATGATGTAGTAATTTGCATTTCAAAAAGTGGTAATACCCCTGAAATAAAAGTGCTAGTACCCTTATTAAAACGCGGTAATAACAAGCTGATAGCTATCACCTCAAACAAAGGATCAGTACTAGCTCAACAAGCTGATTGTGTGCTATATGCGCACGTAGAAAAAGAGGCTTGCCCTAATAACTTAGCCCCTACCACTAGTACTACTGCTCAGTTAGTATTGGGTGATGCTTTAGCAGTTTGCTTATTAGAGATGAAACACTTTGGCAGTAGTGATTTTGCTAAATACCACCCAGGAGGAGCTTTAGGGAAACGTCTTTACCTAAAAGTAGGTGATATAGTGGTGAATAATCAAAAACCTGAAGTAAGCCCAGAGACTGATATTAAGCAGGTAATAATAGAAATTTCGGCAAAGATGTTGGGAGTAGCTGCTGTAATAGCTAATGATGAGATAGTAGGAGTAGTAACTGATGGAGATATACGGCGTATGCTAAGCAAAACAGATACTATAAAAGGGCTTACTGCAAAAGATATTATGAGTGTGAACCCAAAATCTATTGATTGGGATAGCCTAGCTATTGATGCCTTGCACCTGATGGAAAAGAATAAAATAACACAGCTGCTGGTAACCCAAAACGGAAAATATGCAGGCATCATTCACCTACATAACTTAGTGCAAGAAGGACTATTGTAATATATGGTGCCTATAGCAGAGATGCTATTGGCCTAAGAATAAAATAGGAGCTTTTAAAATGGTTATGATAAGTTAATTTTTCTGTATTTTGATATAAAAAATTTTCTAAATCAAAAAAAAGTACTACTTTTGCCGTACGAATATTAATATTTTATATTTTACAATGAAATACATTTGGTTTTTAGCCCTAACATTATCATTAGTGGCTTGTAAGAAAAAAGGAACTGAACTCACTGCTGAACAAAAAGAGGCAAAGTTACAAGCGCAATTGGATTCAATAGCCAATATAAAATTTGAAGAAGTAATAAAAGAAGAAGTTGATACATATCCAATCTTTAAGGGAGTATGTGATACAGCTACGACTAAATTAGCACAAAAAGAGTGCTTTGAGAAGACTTTTGTAGCTATGTTTCAGGAGCGCCTTAAAAAAGACCCTTATGAGGTGACAGAACCTGTTAGCGATAGTATTATTTTAAATGTAAAAGTAGATAATACTGGTAAAGTAGTACTTATTGATATGCAAGCCGATGAGCGTACTAAAGAACTACTTACTACTGAGAATGAAACTTTTGAAGATTCATTACGCGCTAATCTTTCAATGCTTTCTGAAAATGATGCTATAACCCCTGCTACTAAAAACGGTCAGAAAGTGAGTACCCAGTTTAGACTTCCGGTTAAAATTAACGTTAAATAAAGTTATCGGTAGTTTTGGAACGCATTATTTTGGGTATAGACCCGGGTACTACTATTATGGGATTTGGGCTGATAAAGGTAGAGAATAACCAAATGAAGCTATTGCAACTGAATGAATTACAGCTAAGCAAGTATAGTAATCATTATATGAAATTGGGGGTTATTTTCAATCGGACTTTAGAACTTATAGATACTTATCACCCTGATGAACTTGCTATTGAAGCTCCTTTTTTTGGTAAGAATGTACAATCGATGCTAAAATTAGGGCGTGCACAAGGAGTAGCTATGGCTGCAGGACTATCACGTGAAATACCTATTACTGAATATGAGCCTAAAAAAGTAAAAATGGCTATTACTGGTAATGGAGCAGCTTCAAAAGAACAAGTGGCAAAAATGCTACAACAGCTTTTAAACCTAAAAGAACTTCCTAAACATTTTGATGCTACTGATGGACTGGCTGTAGCTGTATGTCATTATTTTAACGGTGGTAGAGCTGAGAAACAACAGAGTTATAGTGGTTGGGATGCTTTTGTAAAACAAAACCAGCACCGTGTAGGTTAATCTTCATTATTTTGTACAGTTTATATATTCATATTCCTTTTTGCCGTAGGGCTTGTTACTATTGCGATTTTCATTTTTCTACAACCTTGAAACACAAAGCTAAAATGGTAACTGCAATCTGTAAGGAATTGGAATTACGGAAGGAGGAAGCTGAGGGAACTGAACTACAAACAATATATTTAGGAGGAGGAACCCCCAGCATACTTAGCAATGAGGAATTGGCAGCTATCTTCAATACTATTTACTTGCATTATAAAATAAGTTCTTTTGCTGAAATTACATTAGAAGCTAATCCTGATGATTTTTTTAGAGATACTACTCCAAAAGAACGATTGCTTGCCTTACAACAATTAGGTATAAATCGGCTTAGTTTGGGGGTACAATCATTTTTTGCGGAAGATTTACAATTAATGAACCGCATACATACTACTGAACAAATAGAGACTTTACTTCCGATTGCACTTCAGTATTTTGATAACATTACTATTGATTTAATTTACGGTATTCCTACAATGAGTAATGAGCGTTGGCAGAAAAATATTGATAAAGCATTAGATTTTGGGATACCTCATATTTCGGCTTATGCTCTTACTGTAGAAGAAAAAACAGCTTTGCATAAGTTTATTGCTACAGGTAAAATACCACCTATAAATGATAACTTAGCTTATGATCATTTTATAACGCTTATTGATAAGCTAGAGACTAAGAAATTTGTACAATATGAGTTTTCTAACTTTGGAAAAGAAGGTTACTTTAGTAAGAATAATACAGCTTATTGGTTTGGCAAACCCTATATGGGAATAGGCCCCTCGGCACATAGTTTTAATGGTAAAGAACGTAGTTGGAATATAGCAAATAATATTAAATACTTACAACAAATACTACAAGAAGGTAAATTACCCCAAGAAAAAGAAATACTTAGCATTAATAATCGTTATAATGAGCTTATTATTACCCGTATTCGGACTATGATAGGTATTAATATAGATGAGGTAGCACTCAATTTTGGGAAGGAATACAAAAATTATTTATTACAACAAGCACAAAAATACCTTGAAGAAGAAATGTTATTAATAGAATCTAATCACCTGAAAGTAAGTAAGAAAGGGAAGTTTTTATCAGATGGTATTGCGGCCGATTTATTTAGGGTAGATTAGAAAAATTGTAAAATGCTAATTGACATACTTGCTAATTAGAAAATATTTTGTATTTTTGCCCCCGATTTGGTGTAACCTCTGGCGAGAGTCGTGTATGTTACCCATTGATAACATAATTTATTTTTATATTTTTATGGAACCACTATTAAAGTACGTACAAGACAACTTTATCGAGAAAAAAGATTTCCCTGAGTTTTCAGCAGGTGATACTATCACCGTTTACTACGAAATTAAAGAGGGTGATAAGAAACGTACTCAGTTTTTTAAAGGTGTTGTAATACAACGTAAAGGTCATGGTGTAACCGCTACTTTTACCATTCGTAAAATGTCGGGTACTATAGGGGTAGAACGTATTTTCCCTATTAATATGCCTGCCCTTCAGAAAATTGAAGTGAACAAGAGAGGTAAAGTACGACGTGCTCGCATTTACTATTTTAGAGGACTTACAGGTAAAAAAGCCCGTATTAAAGAAGTTCGCTAAGCTGTTAATGAACAACATAAAAGCAAAGAGAGAAGCACGTTTTCCTCTTTGCTTTTTTTATTACTAAAATCTAACACCTAAAATTTAATATTTAAAAAGAATTGTACGCAATACTGGACATAGAAACTACAGGCGGTAAATACGATGAAGAAGGTATTACTGAAATTGCGATCTATCAATTTGATGGACATGAAGTAACTGATCAAGTTATATCACTTGTAAATCCGGAACGCCCTATACAAGATTTTGTTACTAAACTGACTGGTATTAATAACAAAATGCTACACAACGCTCCTAAATTCTATGAACTTGCTAAACGAATTGTTGAAATTACTACTGATTGTATTATTGTAGGTCATAATGCAGCTTTTGATTACCGTATTTTGCAAACTGAGTTTCGACGTTTAGGATATGATTATGTACGTACTACTCTATGTACTGTTGAGCTAGCCCAGTTACTTATTCCTGAACAAGAGTCGTATAGTCTGGGTAAGTTGGTACGTTCTTTAGGCATTCCTATGAGTGAGCGGCATCGTGCTTCTGGAGATGCCTTGGCTACCTTGAACCTATTTAAATACTTATTAGAAAAAGACACTAAAAAAACAATTATTACTACTTTTGTTAAAAATGATGTTCGCCTTGAAATGGCTTCACGTCATCTGAAAATATTGGATGAATTGCCTGAAAAGTTAGGTGTTTTTTATATGTATAATGAGGAAGGAAAGATTATTTATATAGGGAAGCACAAAAGTATTAAACAACGTGTGAACCAGCTATTCACTTCAACTTCCAAACGTGACAGATACTTGCAACGCCATACTTATAAAGTTACTTATGAGGCTACAGGTAATGAACTGATAGCAATATTAAAAGAGCGAGAGGTAATACAGCTGAATCTTCCAAAATGCAATAATCTCAGTTTGCATAACAAAACTAATATACATTACATACTTACTTCTTTTTTTAATCAAGCAGGGTACCTTTGTTTTGCTATACAACTTATTGAAACTCAAAATAGAATTATAACTACCTTTGAAACTCAAACCCAAGCAAAGGCTTTTTTATGCAAAATAGAAAAAGAATTTCAGCTTAATGAGGCAAACTTCAATAGTGAACCTCCAGAAACTTATAATATTCGTGCTCAGCAAGTGCTTACAAAATATGGACTTTTCAAACAAAACCTTGCTATAGTAGATAAAGGTAGAAAAGTAGGTGAAAAAAGTATTATTTTGATAGTAAATGGAGAAATTAAAGGTTATGGATTTTTCAATCTAAACTATCAACTTACTCAACTATCAATACTGCAAAATATAGTTACTCCCTTACCTAATACATTGGCTAACCAACATACCTTACATACTTACTTACGCCAACATTCACAGTTAAAAATAATAAATCTTGACGAACAAAAACCTTTTCATAATGAATAAAATAACATCTTTTACCCTACTTAGTATTGTTACTTTTTTTACTGCGTGTCAAAATACTGACAGTAAGCTTAGTCACACTGAAATCAATGAAACAGCTCAAATTATAGCTAAGCTAACCGATTCTATAGAAAGCCTTACAGCACAACGTGATGAGGCTTTAAATTTCAGCTTAGAAACTAATGAGTTATCGCAACAGTATTTTGAAGATTTAAAAGTTAATAATCCTTCACAAATAGTTCTCAATGCCCTAATGGAACTGAATGTGAAAGATAAAAACCCTTATATTACAGCTGAAACTAATGGTAAATTTCTTATTAACAAAATTAGGATTTTGAATGAAAGATGGGTAATTTGTGAATTTACTGACAGTGAGATTTGGGGTGATTTACTTTTAGAATACCACATTGATGGGAATCTCTCACCTAGTTTCAAAGTATTAGACGAAATTATTCATCCAAAGAATTAGAAATAAATAATATTAGTATCAAATGAGCAATTAATTGGATTGCTCATTTTTTATTAGTGCCTGATAAATTTTAAAAGCTTTTTTGAATCTCATAAAAAAAGATCTAAAACGTATGTTAGAAGAAGATCAAAATAGACCTTCTATTAGTTCCTTTGTGTTATACAAACTATTGCTTATAATATGGAAGCTGTTTAAACTTTTTCCTATAATAAAATAAAAGTTCCCGAAAATTAGTAATTTTGTGTTTGAGAAAAAAAGAACACCAAAATTCAGGAACTTTGGGCAAAGATACAATAAATAATTGGATTATTCCCTTTTTAAGTGTAGGAAAAAGAGGATTTAAAAGTAATTTTGATTTGGCTACAATATTTTTATTGATTCTCAAGAGGTTAAAAACAGGGGTGCAATGGAGAGAACTTCCAATTGAAAGCTATTTTGAAAAAGGTGAAATCTCTTGGCAAAATGTCTATTACTACTTCAATAAATGGAGTAAAGATAGTAGTTTTCAGCAAGTATGCTTGAATCTATTAAGTAAGAAGAAAAGAAAGTTAGATATGTCTTGCGTTCAATTGGATGGTAGTCATACACGTTGTCGTCAAAAAGGAGCGTCAGCAGGTTATCAAGCAAGGAAAAAAGCTGTAACCACCAATAGTATTTTTTTGTGTGATAATAAAGGGCAAATGATAGCAATGGGAAGTCCTAAAGCTGGAAATCACAATGACTTATATGAAATAGAAGAAGTACTAAAAGAAATCTTAGCTTTATTAGAAGAAGCAGGAATAGAATACAAAGGTCTGTTTCTCAATGCTGATGCAGGATTTGATAGCAAATCTCTTAGAGAGTTTTTAGAAAGCAAAGAAATTATAGCAAACATTAAACCTAATCCTCGAAATGGAGAGCAACCAGATGTTTATTTTGATGAAGAATTGTACAAAAATAGGTTTAAAATTGAACAAGTAAATGGTTGGCTTGACGGATATAAAGGTTTGATAATGAGATACGAGTATCTTGATGTAAGTTGGATTGGAATGCTTTTATTAGGGTTTATCTCCAAGTTCCTAAAAAAAGTTTAAACACGTTTATGAAATAATTATGAAGTATATATATTTATTAAGTTTAATTACCTTATTATACTCTTGTAACATAATAAAAACGAGTAACTGTAGCCCTTATAACATCATTGAGATTACTAATTGGGGGACAAATGAAATAGACAAAAAGAATTTTATTTTATATGAATATGATACACTTAATGTCTTTCTAAAGACAATAGATATAAATGAAATAAGGGTATACAATAAAACAACTAATCCTGACTATTATGGATCGATGAGAATCTTTTTAAAGACATCTTTATGTCCTGATAAGAGTTATAAATTAATTATATCAGACTCTTTGCAATACAATATTCAAGAAATGGATATGATTAGTTTTTATAAAAGGGCGATGTTATCAAAAGTTCATTATAGGGGTATTAAATCATATAAGGTAAATAATATTAAACTTTCTCCGAAGGAAGCTCATGTTATTTATTTTGATAAAGATTTAGCCATTCCTTACAATAAAGAATAACAGTTACAAATATGAAGCATAGATATTAACTGTAAAACATATTGCTCTTAAAAGTAAAAGAATTATTGTAAAAACATTCGCACAAGCTTAGCATTAGTTCTATATATTTGGTGATTTTCTATAAATAGTACTCTTACTTATGATGATAAAGGCAAAACGTTTTTCTCAACTACTTGAAGGTAGTTTTGAATTAGTAAATTAGCCAATAGACTAATAAATCAATAAAAAATCCCCGTGCAGTACCTACTGCACGGGGATTTTTATTAGAGGTAAAGGAATAGATATTTATTCCTTTTTCTTAATAATAAGCAAACATTCATTTTGTCCTATGAGTACAGGAGTATTTTTAATTCCTAGTAATTGTACAGGCAAAGCATATACTTCATTGTTACTGAAATTAATATCTTTTAGAACCAATGCAACCCTTGATTCTCTTTCTCCCTCGTCAAAAATTACATTTTCATAAATATTGTACTTTGCAGGGGGTAATAATTGGTAATTAGTACCAAACTGTGTATTATAAGCTGTTAGCAGTTCTTCATTCCCTGAGATAAGAGGCAAAGCTATTATCTTTTTTGAAGGATATAACAATTTTACCTTTAGATTGTCAATGACATTTTCTTCAGTAGCTTTTACCTCCAAAGTAAGTGCTCTATTTACATCTAAATAAGCGCGTTGTTCACCTCCTAATGGGGGTTGGATACTATCGTCTTTCCATTCTTCTTGGCAAGCCATAAGGCTTAATAAACCAAGTATTAAAAATATTTTTCTCATTGTAGTCTTCTTTTAATCTGTGAAATACTAAAATACTAAAACAGTATATTTACATTAAGTCCGTAGCTTCTTAAGCTAGGTAACATAAAAAGATCATAACCAGAACGAGCCTCAGCCGATGGTATTATTTCAGGGTCAAAAGGAGCTTTGTTATATAACATAAGTAGATTATTACCTACTAATGATATATTAAACTCCTCTAATCCTTTTAAACGCTTTGTGTTTAATTTATAAGTAAGAGAAACTTCTTGCAAACGTACATTGGAAGCACTGTATAAGTAATCACTGTTAAGTGCTGAAAATCCTTGTCCGGCATCACGCACTACTCCCGAAGCTTTTGATACCCCATATTGGTCAAGGTACCTTTCAGTATCCGATAGTACTTTGCCACCCAACCGAGCACTTACTAAAGCATCAAGAGTTAATGTACGCCAACTGATATTTCCATTTAAACCTAATAACCATTTAGGGTTGTTATCAAACTCAAGACTATTAGGATAATTATGGACACTACGTTGATTGTAAGCTGCTACTAAACCTATTTTATTCATAATGTATTCATTATTATTAATATAGGTGTTAAGTAAATAACTTAGTTTCATTTCAACTCCTTTATTTTCTACTTTTCCTGCTTGTGTCCACTGTTGGGTATAATGAGCAGTGCTTAGTGGGGTTATTACCAACTGGTTGTTAGTAAGACTCCGGTAAAAAGTAGTATCAAAAAGAAGATGTTTGTTAAACCAACGAGTTCTAAAACCTACTTCACAAAGCTGGGTCTGTTCTCTTTGTAATTCTTGAGGTAAATACACTTGTTTTCCCCAGCCTTTGTAGTGAATAGGTGCAGCAATTTGGCTATAATTAGCTATCATATCCAAGCTACTTAGGGCTGTAGTACTATCCAAAACAAAAACAAATAAGTGATTCAAAAAAGCGTGTACTCCTACCGAATAGCTTATTATAGGGGCATTGTTTTGGTAAATAAGTTGTGAAGGAAAATCAGAACGTACAGTAGCTGTAAGGGAATGATAATTCCACTTCAATTCTCCTTGCATAAAAGCAGCAAAGTTTTGATATAAATTATCATTAGTGTTGTTTGTAGCTATGCTTTCAGTATGATTTATATTACTATAATCAAACTGATTAGGTTGTAGTAAGTTACCACTATAGCTTTCCCATAAATGTTTGTACTGTTCATGTGATACCCCTCCTAACAAATTAAAATGAAAAGAGTTTTTAAAAGCCCAAATGTGTCCTCTGTACTGAGCTATAGCATCAGCATATATGTGCTTTAAATTGCCATTACTAGTGCCATAATATCCATTTATGCCAGCATAAGAGGGTAAAGTAGATGCAAAACGTTTATCTTCTCCTTTCCACTGAGTTTTATCAGCTTTTATACTTGTTGATATATCAAAATTATCACCTGTCTTATAAGTAAGTTTTACTGATGCCATCATACGGTCTTTGCTATTGTGTCGCAAATTTCGGTAGGCTATCCAATAAGGGTTTTGAATACCAGCCCCCATATCTGTAGGATTATGAGTAGTACCTGCACCCGCATACCAATACTGTTTAGCATAACCTAAAGCAGAATCATAACGCTCAAAAGCTTCCTCCTGAGCAAATTGTTCTCCTCTCGGGTACAAGTATAAACCTACAATAGGGTTGAACTCCAGTCCGTCAGCTTTTTGGTTGCGTTCATACCCTTTGGTATAAGCAGTAGTAATATCTAAAAATAAGTCATCAATTAAAAACTTTCCTACACTGTGGTAAAACAGATTGTAACGGTTATATACGCTATTAGGTAGTACCCCTTGTGTACGCAGTGATGAAGCTGAAAGATAAGTATGGTCATCACTATTTCCTGTCCTATAGCTAATAGTGTTTTGAGCAACATAACCTGTTCTGAAGAAACTATTTATCTTATGTTGTGAAGGAGTACTCATTTTATTACCCCATGAAGTGTATTGCCCTATAGCATTACTATAGGTATCTTGAAATTCAGGAAGAAATAGTGGATTATTAAATGTAAGTGATGATGATATTTGTATTCTATTACCATACCCATCTTTACCATTTTTGGTGTTGATAAGCATAACCCCATTGGCAGCACTTGCTCCATATAGGGATGCCCCAGCTCCTGAAAGCACTGATACACTTTTAATATCATCAGGATTTAGATCTGAAGGGTTATAGGTAGGCATTCCATCAATTACATATAGTACATTATTATTACCTAATATTGATTGCTCACCTCGTAACACTGCCCTTACCTCGCCTATCCCTGTAGCAGGGATTTGTATCTGTAATCCAGCTACTTTATTACTCAATCTACTAATAACATTGGTTTGTTTTACCCTGTTAAGGTCTATTTGTTCTACTTGAGATAGCTGATAAGGCAAGCTTTCTTTTATGTGTTTTATTCCTAAAGCAATTGGAGTTTTTACTACAGTAAAAATGGGGTGAGAACAAATATAATCGCTCTCTTTTAGCTTTATATATAGATTTTTTTGTTTACCTACAAGTACGCTTTCATTTCTATACCCAAGATAGCTAAATTCTAACATACTTCCTACTCTTGTACTGATTTCATATTTACCATCAATATCAGTTTGAGTACCCATAGTAGTACCTTTAATAAGTACTGCTACTCCAAATAGAGGTAGTCCTTTTTCATCAGTTACTACCCCTTTAATTGTTCTTACTTGCGCCATTACTGTTCCTAAAAATAAGAGTAGTAGGCATACTGTGAGTTGTATTTTCTGTTTCATAGCGTTAAGTATATCAAATACACACCGCAAAGATAGAAAAAAAATCTCAATAAACAATAAATAAGAATAAAAAAATATTAGTATCTATTAAAATTAAAGGATTAGTTGTAAAGTTTAGCCAGATACTAATAATTTTCAACGTAATCAACTTAAGCAAATGTTATACATAGTGTACAACAAAAATCTTCTATCAATATTGTTTAGAAGTAATAAGCAAAACCTATATTCATATAGGTAGGATACATATTATAAAGGTAATGGTTTTGAAGTATTTTTAAAAATATTGTTTATTCCATAGGATAGTTCGGTATTGATGTTGAAATGTTTTAAAGCTTCCAAGCACCTCCTATCATTGTGCTCCAATGCCAATGGCGGAGATGATTGCTAAAATCATAAGAGGCTATCTGTTCGTTAGTAAAGCTCACTTTCTCACTAATAGAATTACCTTCTCGTAAATAACCTTCGGTTACATAGCCTGAGAAATTGCCGTCCATACGATAAGAAAGAAATGTGCCTAAGCGCAGTTTCCAACGGTTTGTAAAGCGATGATTTACAGCTATAGGTAGGGTGACGAATGAAACTTTTATAGATAGTATGTACATCACCCGTCCAATAGCTCACCACGTGATTGCCTTGTACTATAATTTTTATTCTATACTTCTTTATTACTGCTTTTAGTTCGTATTCCTAACTTTTTTCTTCCGATTGAACAAGTATTCAGTAAGTTTATTTTGAACGTATAACAAACTGCTGAATAGTATTAAACATAGAACTAATACAGTTTTACAAAACGAGAGACAGGACTGTAATGTTCAAAATGTTTAAAAGTTTCATCTTTATGAGTCTTGAGTTAAATAGATTGCAGAAATATCAAGTAATTAGTAAATTATCAAATTGTTTTTGTTTGTTAAAACAAAAACAAATAGAAAAAACGCTATCATTTTTTGTTCATTATTTGTTAAAATTAACTAAGTTACTCATTTATAGTATTTTATTTTATTACATCTATTGTTTTTACCCCAAAATTAGCCACAAATTTGGTAGTAATTGACCTGTTTTTGATAGTGCTTTGCTTTCTTTTGCCCTACCTTTGCCACCGAAAATTAATTGTAAAAAACACCAATATGATGAGTAGAAAAATAAACAAACGCATTTTGCTATCGCTTTTGCTCTGTAACTTTTCTGGTGCTCTTTTCGCCCAAGAGGTAAAAGGAGTGGTAAAAGCAAAAGCCGATAACAGCCCTATGATGGGTGTAACGGTGATGGTGAAAAACAAAACAGTAGGCGCTTCTACTGATTTTGACGGGAATTATACCCTTCATCCCGTCGCTGCCACCGATAGTTTGGTCTTTTCATACATTGGCTACAAAACCCAAACCGTAGCTGTGAAAGGACGCAAGAATATAAGTATAACCTTAGAAGAAGAAGTAACTGCCTTAGAAGGGGTTACCATATCGGTAGGGTATCGCGCTGAACGCAAAACCGACCTTACAGGGGCAGTATCGGTAGTAAAGGTAAACGAAATGATGTCTACCTCCGAGAACAACCCTATGAAAGCCCTACAAGGTCGTGTAGCAGGGATGCAAGTAACTGATAATGGTGGTCCTGCAGGGAAAGCAACCATTCGTATTCGCGGTATCGGTACGCTCAACAACAACGACCCTCTTTATATTATTGATGGAGTACCTACCCAAGGCGGTATGCACGAGCTGAACTCTAACGATATTGAGAGCATACAAGTGTTGCGAGATGCTTCGGCTGCTAGTATCTACGGGTCGCGTGCTGCCAATGGGGTTATCGTGATTACCACTAAAAAAGGTAAGAAAGGTGTGCTAAAAGTAGATTTCGACCATTATACTACTGTATCGATGTTCCACTCACGTATGAAAATGCTCAATGCTAATGAGTACGCACAAGTGCTTTGGAAAGCGGCGGTGAATCGT
Source organism: Capnocytophaga sp. oral taxon 878 (assembly GCF_002999135.1). Lineage (NCBI taxonomy): Bacteria > Pseudomonadati > Bacteroidota > Flavobacteriia > Flavobacteriales > Flavobacteriaceae > Capnocytophaga > Capnocytophaga sp. oral taxon 878. The sequence continues at coordinate 784,883 of NZ_CP027229.1, read as the reverse complement.
GGCAACAACCCTAACCAAAACCCATTAGGCATTCACTATGATTACACTACCGATGCCAATGGACATGCTACCCTCAACAATTTGTACTACCCCCGCGAGTATTTTGACAAAACAGGTAGCCCTATGTTACCTTCTAATACCGATTGGTTCAAAGAAATCACCCGTATGGGGGTAACCGAATCGTACAACCTTTCAGTTACTAATGGTACTGAAAAAGGGAATTACTTCCTCTCTTTGGGCTATTACAACAACGATGGTATGGTAAAGAATACTGATTTCTCTCGTCTTTCAGCTCGTATCAATACTGATTACAAGCTCTTTGGCGATGTGGTAACCATAGGTGAAAATTTCACTGTAAACCGTACCAGCGAGGTAGAACAACCGCACCAAATCACCGAATCGGCAATGATAGCGGTACCTTTCATTCCAGTACGCACTACCGATGGCAAACACTGGGGCGGACCTGTAAACGGATTGCCCGACCGTCAGAACCCTGCACGCCTTGTAGCCGATAATAAAGATAATCGCTACAACTATTGGCGTATGTTTGGAAATGCCTTTGTGAATATCCAGCCTATCAAAGGATTGAATGTGCGTTCTAACTTTGGTATAGACTATGGCAACTTCTACAAACGTGTGCTCAACCGCTCGTATGTTTCAGGATTTATGGAAGAAGGCAAAGAAAAAACTTTCTCTCAACTCGAGCAAGCCCACTGGACAAAATGGAACTGGGCTAATACTGCTACTTACGACTTTGAACTCGGCAAGAGTCGTTTTGAAACCCTTGCAGGGATGGAAATGTACTCAGAGAACGACCTTAATTTCGCTATCAAAGGGAATAACCTCGCGGTAGAAACACCTGAATATATGTGGCCTTCATTGGCAACTGGGGGTGTGAGTGGTAGTGGTTCAACTACGGGCTACAAGTTGCTTTCTTTCTTCGGAAAAATCAACTATGCTTTCGATAATAAATACCTCGCTTCAGTAACCCTCCGCCACGATGGTTCTTCACGTTTTGCCAAAGATAATCGCTGGGGTACTTTCCCTGCGTTCAACTTAGGATGGCGCATCTCTCAAGAGTCCTTTATGGAGAAAATCAACCATACTGTTTCCGACCTCAAATTGCGTTTCGGTTGGGGACAAAACGGTAACCAAGATATCAACAACTACGCTATCTACGACATCTTCGACCCTTACTATGGCGTAACAGGCGACTTTATATGGAACGGTATCTGGAAAACCTCTTACGACCTCGACGGTAAGGGCTCAGGACAATTAGCTTCAGGATTCCGTCGTACACGTCTTGGTAACAAAAACCTCAAATGGGAAACCACTACCCAAACTAACTTTGGTATCGATTTCGGTTTCTTCGATAATAGCTTGTATGGCTCAGCTGAATACTATATCAAGAAAACTAAAGACATCTTAGTAGAACCTCCTTATGCAGGTATTAAAGGAGAAGGTGCTTACCAATGGGTAAACGGTGCTGCTGTTGAGAATAAAGGTTTAGAAGTATCAGTAGGTTATCGCAATGAAACTAAAGGCGGACTCAAATATGATATCAACGCCAATGTCGCTACTAATAAGAATAAAATCACAGAGCTCCCTACTTCAGTAATCAACTCTTATGGTGGTAATGGTAAATGGGACAATGGTTTAGGTCGCCCTATAGGCTCTAACAACTTCTATGGCTATGTAGCCGATGGCATTTTTAAAACTCAAGAAGAAGTAGATCATCATCCTATACAAAACGGTAAAGGTATTGGTCGTATCCGCTACCGCGATTTGAACAACGATGGCAAAATCGATGAAGACGATCGCACTTGGATAGGCAATCCACAACCCGATTTTATCTATGGTCTTAACCTCAATTTGGAGTATAAAAACTTCGATTTCACTGCTTTCTTCCAAGGCGTACAGAATGTAGATGTAGTGTCTAACGTAAAACGCCACACTGATTTTTGGAGTGTACAAGATACTTATGGTAACAAAGGTCGCCGTTTGCTCGATGCTTTCGACCCCGTTACCAACCCTGATTCTGATATTCCAAGTGTATCAAGCGTAGACGACAACAACGAAGGACGTATGTCTACTTACTATGTAGAAAATGGTTCATACCTCAAACTTCGCAATGTACAATTGGGCTATACCTTGCCTAAAGAACTATCTGAAAGGATAAAACTCAGTAAGTTGCGCTTGTATGTAAGCGGTCAGAACCTATGGACACTCAAAAGCAAATCGTTCACTGGTAAAGACCCTGAAAATCCTAACTACGGCTATCCTATCCCAATCACCTTTACGATGGGACTCAATGCTAGTTTTTAGCCCACTAAAAATAACAGACAAATGAAAAAGATAATATATACCACCGCGATATGTGCAGCGCTTTTTACAACAAGCTGCAGTTTTTTAGACGATAATCCACAAGGGATTATGAGCGAAAAAGAGGCAATCTCTAAAGCCGATGGACTTGCAACCGCTGCCTATGCTGCTTTAGGTAACGACCACTACGATACACCGTTTAGCCTTTGGATATATGGCAACGTACGTGCTGACGATGCCTATAAAGGTGGTCAGGATGTGAGTGACATTCAAGTGTTTCACTTCTACGAAATAGCTCAAAATATCGACCCTACTTATGCGGAAGCTGATAAGTTCTGGTTTATGTGTTACCAAGCTGTTTCGCGTACCAATACCGCATTGAAAGCATTACAACAAGCATCGGATGCCGAAGTGCCTAACCGTCAATCACGTATAGGCGAAATGTACTTCTTGCGTGGACACTTTTACTTTATTCTTAAAAACGTGTTTGGGCATATTCCGTTTGTAGATGAGAATACTCCCGATGCCGATTACGAAACTACCCCTAACACCTTACCTAACGACGAGCAATGGCAAAAAATAGCTGCCGATTTCAAAAAAGCCTACGACCTATTGCCTGCTACTCAAGCACAAAAAGGGAGAGCAACCAAAGCAGCTGCAGCGGCTTACCTCGCTAAAACTTACTTGTACAAAGCCTATCGCCAAAGTGAAAACAATAGTGTAACCGGTATCAACAGCCAAGATTTACAAGAAGTGCTTACTTATACCAGCGCTGTGTTAGGCTCTACTTATGGTTTGGAAGAAGATTTTGCTTTCAACTTCCTACCTGGGGGCTATGAAAATGGTAAAGAGTCGCTTTTTGCGGTACAATATTCAGTAGACGATGGTACTCAATACGGAAGCCTCAACTGGGGTGATCAGCTTTCTACTCCACAAAAATTAGGCTGCTGCGACTTCCACAAGCCAAGTCAGAATTTGGTAAATGCCTTCAAAACAGTGAATGGATTGCCCGATTTTGATAACTTCAACAACAACGATTACAATGCGGCTAACGATAAAGCCGACCCTCGTTTGTTCCACACCGTTGCCTTACCTGGCTTGCCTTATAAGTACAACACCGAGTTGATTTACAAGAACGACTGGAATCGCAATAGCAATGTGTATGGCTTCTATGCTTCACTCAAAGAAAATGTAGACCCTTCTTGCTCTTGCTTCCGCAATATCAACCCTTTCCGCGCTAACTCTAAGAACCGTATCGTAATACGTTATGCCGATGTACTCCTAATGCGCGCTGAAGCCCTTATCGAGCTCAATCGTAGCAACGAAGCCTTGCCACTTATCAACCAAGTGCGCCAACGTGCCAAACAAAGTACTTCTATGATTCCTTATGCTACCAATGCTAATATTGCCCTATACCAAGATGGCGTAAATATCACTTGGAATCAAGAAAACGCGCGCAAAGCACTCCGTTGGGAACGCCGTTTAGAATTTGCTATGGAAGGCTCTCGTTTCTTCGACCTCGTGCGTTGGGGTATCGCCGACCAAGTGCTCAACGACTATTTTACTAAAGAGAAAACACGTCGCCCAGCAATATTCAGCAGTGCTTATTTCACTAAAAACAAGAATGAGTACATCCCTATTCCACAAAACCAAATAGGGTACGTAAAAGGTATTTACAAACAAAATGCAGGATTCTAATATGAAAACAACAGTACACAAACTCGCCCTCGGTATGGCAGCTTTGCTCGGCTTGTTTAGCTGCGACGAGAAACACGAAGGCGAACTCATCAACGATAAAGAGGCTAAAATCAATGCCTTCCAAGCCAATGGTATCGATGGAATCATCGACGAGGAGAAACAAACCATTACCGTTTACGCTCCTTGGTCGGCTACGCTTACCAATATGTCCACCTCCCTTAGCTTGCCCGAGGGAGCTACCTCAGTGCCTAAAGGTGCTACAGGAGTAGATTTGAGTAAAGGTGCCAAGTACCGCATCTTTAATGGTAACCTCTATTGGGATTATACTGTTACCGCTCAGTACCCTAAGATAGAGAACTTTGTAATCGGAAAATACAAAGCTACTATCGACCACAATACAGGTAAAATAAGTGTGAAATACCCCAAAGGAGAAGCAGTAACTGCGCTAACTCCTACTTTTAGCACTACCCCTAATGCTACCGTAAGCCCTGCTTCGGGAGTTGCCCAAAACTTCACTCAAAGCGTTACTTACACTATGAATTACCGCGGTGAGAGTTTTGCGTATAACGTAGAGATTATACCTACCAACTTTGCGCCTATTGCCTTTGTAGGTACAGCTAAGAGTGCTTCTGCTATCGCCAATGAAGATGAGAAAGCTGCTTACACTTGGCTTGCCGAAAACTATGACACCGCCAAATATATCTCGTTTAGTGACATCAAAGAAGGCAAGGTTAATCTCAACGATTATAAGGTGATTTGGTGGCATTGGGATAACAACAAAGAGTTGCCCGCTGAAGCCAAAGCAGATGCCGTTGTGAACAAGATGAAACAATTCTATGCTGCTGGAGGTTCGTTCTTATTGTCTTCTTGGGCTGTACAGTACGTAGTTGATTTAGGTATCGCCTTAGACGGCAAAGTGGTAAACAATATGTGGGGAGAAGGCAACAGTCCATTTGCAATTGGTGATGACTGGGGTATTTGCTATAAAGGCAACGAAAGCCACCCCCTTTTCAAAGGATTGAATAAGAAAACAGGAACTAACGATGTCGCCTTCTTACTCTCTAGAGGGGTAAAAGCCAAAGCACATAACGCCTTATGGAACTTTGAGTGGGGTGATTATGCCAATAATGTAGCAGGCTGGCAAACTGCCAGTGGTGCTAAGTTATTAGCAAGTTTCCACTGGAATGATGCTATGAACCGCGCAGCAATTTTTGAATATACCAAACGAGGTAATGCAGGTCGCACCATTTGTATAGGCATTGAAGGCTACGACTGGTATAACGAAGATAATTCCCCTGCTAATACCTATAAAAGTAATATCGAATTACTTACTGCCAACGCCTTAGAATATTTAGCAAACTAATAAATAGAAATGATGAAAAGAACACTTATATTAGCGCTTTGCGCTACCGCCCTAATAGCTTGTGAAAAAAAAGAATATTGTAGTAACGACCCTAATGCGGCTCCCGATGCCGCTACTTGTTATGCCGTACAAGATTACGGTCGTACTTATAAACATTTCTTCCAGCCCAAAAATGCGTGGGTAGGCGACCCTATGCCGTTCTACGATAACGGTAAGTTCCATATCTTCTACCTCTACGACCAACGTCCAGCACCTGCAACCTTCCACCCTTGGTACAGTGCCACCACTACCGATTTGGTGAATTATACTGATAACGGTGAAGCAATTGCTTGTGGTGCTGATGGTTCACACGAAGATGCCCTCGGTACAGGTGCAATATTCAAAGATGGGAATACCTATTACGCCTTCTATACAGGGCATAACGGTGATTTAGACCCAAAAGAAATCATCTATTGGGCTACTTCTACTGACCTGAAAACGTGGACAAAGGATACCCAGCACTCTTTCCGCGCCCCCGATGGCTACGACCGTAATGAGTTCCGCGACCCTATTGTCTTCAAAGAAGGAAATACCTACAAGATGCTCCTCAGCACTCGTGCCGATATAGGAGCAGGTGTGTGGAAAGCTGTCGTAGCCCAATTCACCTCTACCGACCTTAAGAATTGGACGAAAGACCCGAATACTCCTTTCTTTTATACTGACCCTTCTGCCTTTATGGTAGAATGCCCCGATGTGTTTACACAAGGAAACTACCAATACTTGATATTCTCCAACATCGAAGAAAGCGTGCGCCGTGTGCAATACAGATACCGCCGTGTAGGAAGCACCGATTGGATTACCCCTGCACAACAAGACTTAGACGACCGTGTGTTCTATGCCGGAAAAACCGCTACCGACGGCACTCACCGCTATATATGGGGGTGGAATCCGTCACGTATCAACTACGAAGATAATGCTGCCTACCACTGGGGAGGCTCTTTGGCTGTGCACGAGCTTACTCAAAATGCCGACGGTACCCTTAACGTGAAAATGCCTACCGCTTTCGATAGCAAGCAAGCCATATCCGCTTCACTTGGCAATATAGCTTTAGACAACAATAATCGTGTGTTCGACCGTCTTGGCACTGGGTTTAACAAAATAGTTGCCAAAATCAAAGCCAATACCGCTACCGAGTTCGGAGTGATGTTGGGCGCTTGTGGTAACCTTTATGAAACCTACCGCGTAACGCTCAATCTCAACAAAGGAGAGTTGCAACTCAACCGCGTGATTAGAGACGGAGGCTCTGCTACCATTAATAGCATAAAACTCCCCGTGAATGCTAACAAGGAATACACGGTGAAAATAGTGCAAGAAGGCTCGGCTGCAGCAATCTATGTAAACGATGCAGTAGCTCTTTCTATCCGTTGCTATAAGATGAACCAAAATCCTTGGGGCATTTTTGCTAACGGAACAGCCAACTTCCAATTCTAAAAATTGAAGAAATCGCAACGTTTCCTAAAATTCATTGCGAAATTCTTAAGTATAGCTTAAGTGGACTCTAAGTGGTTATTAAGTAGTTACTAAGTGGTGCTAAGCAACAGGAATCGCATTGCGAAAAACGCAAAAACTACCCGTGTAACTCGCATCTTTGCCAAAGTTTTAATTGCTTGTCGTGCTACGACCTTTGGCAAAGTTGATTGCTCTAATAGTCAGTTGCTTTTAGAGTATGTTGTGTAGGGGCGTTTTGCAAACGCCCCTAAAAGAAAAAGCTTTTCGGACACCGTATAATAAATTTCTAAAAACCAAATAAAATAACTACATTTGTCACACCAATAAAATAGAATAAACAAAGCCCCCATCACCTTTTTAGCTTGCCCCCTCTCCTTGGGAGTAGTCTCTGAATACTTGCAAGAGAGTATATGATGAACGAGGAGAGGAACTAAAATAAAAGTATTAAGGTGTAAAAATAATTTCATATATTTACACTCTGAAAATTAATGTATTATGGAATTATTTAAGGAACAAAGCCTCTTAGAGTTTACTGAACGCTTTAAAACAGACTTAGTAATAATGGGGAGAATTTTCCTACATTACATAAGATAATACATCAAGCAAAGTCTTGGATACGAGGTATATATTCTTGGGTATCAGAATTTAACATAGACCGATATTTAGCGGAATACAGTTTTAGAATTAATCGTTCACAAAATAAAGATACTATCTTTAACAAATTAATGAAAAGAATTGTAGAGCGTTCTCCCGTTTTCCAAAGTCAATTAATATGTATCTAAATAGACATATCAAAAAATTTTTCTAATTATTTTTGAGATTTCTTTGCAAAATACGAAAATTATTACTATATTTGCAGAAAACCACGTTATTATGAACGAAAAAAGAAATATCAAGCAAAAAATTAATTTGTTTATAGGTTCCATAGGAGCCTTTATAGGAGTGGCGGTATTTGTAGCTTATATTCCTCAAATTATAGCCAACTTAGAGGGGCACAAAGCACAACCTTGGCAACCTTTGTTTGCAGCGGGGTCTTGTCTTATCTGGGTGGTGTATGGCTGGACAAAAGAGCCTAAGCCAGATTATATTCTCATTATCCCCAATTTGGTAGGGGTAGTTTTAGGATTCTTAACTTTTATTACTTCGCTTTAAAGCTACTTGTATGTTTTTGCTTTGTCCTTACAAGCAAAAACGATCACTAATCCCTACTTTGGAATAAATTGAGGTATCAAAATAATTTCATATATTTACACTCTGAAAATTAATGTATTATGGAATTATTTAAGGGACAAAGCCTCTTAGAGTTTACTGAACGCTTTAAAACAGACTTAGTAATAATGGGAAGAATTTTCCTACATTACGTAAGGTAATACATCAAGTAAAGTCTTGGATACGAGGTATATATTCTTGGTTATCAGAATTTAACATAGACCGATATTTAGCGAAATACAGTTTTAGAATTAATCGTTCACAAAATGAAGATACTATCTTTAACAAATTAATGAAAAGAATTGTAGAGCGTTCTCCCGTTTCCCAAAGTCAATTAATATGTATCTAAATAGACACCTCAATAAAAGTATATGAATAACAAACTAATAGCAGGATTAGGAGTCTTAACGCTCACTGCCTGCCAGCAAAACACCGATGATATCATCATCGAGGACTTCGAGTCAGGCACTTATGCCAATTGGACGGTAGAAGGCGACGCCTTTGGCGCGACTCCCGCCACCGGTAGCTATACCGGTCAGCAGCCCGTAACAGGCTTTGAAGGGAAACACCTCGCCAACAGCTTCAACAACGGCGACGACTCTCGCGGAGCGCTTACCTCTAAAGAGTTCACCATCGAGCGTGATTACATCAACTTCCTTGTTGGGGGAGGTACTCACGCCGATACCTATATTGAACTTTTAGTTGAGGGCAAAAGCGTACTACAATCGCGTTCTCTCTACGAATCGGAGACCCTACAATGGCTCACTTGGGACGTAAAACCCTATAAAGGAAAGAAAGCTACTATCCGCATTATCGATAACCAACGCGGCGGATGGGGGCATATCCTCATCGACCAAATCGAACAAGGCAACAAACAAAAAAGCGTTTTTATGACTGATTACACCCGTACCTTTGAAGCCAAAGACAAGTACTTGCTCATTCCTGTTGAAGACCAAGCAACCGAAAATAAAGTCCAACTATCGGTAGATGGTACTCCTATAGGCGAGCCAATGACCATTCGCATTGCCCAAAACAAAATAGACTACTGGGTGCCTATCGCTATCGAGGCGTACAAAGGCAAAAAAGTAACCCTTACTTTTGCAGTAGCCAAAACTACCGATATAGGCTTAGCCGAAATCAAACAGTCGGCTGAATATAACTTCAACTACAACGAAAAATACCGTCCACTATACCACTTCACCCCTCAATATGGCTGGATGAACGACCCTAACGGAATGGTATACCTCGACGGAGTATTCCACCTCTTCTACCAATACAACCCTTACGGAGCGCGCTGGGGCAATATGCACTGGGGGCACACCGTTTCCAAAGACTTGGTGAATTGGGAATACAAGCCTTTTGTATTAGCTCCTGATAAGTTAGGAGCGATTTTCTCAGGCAGTGCTGTGATTGACCACGATAATACTGCCGGCTTTGGCAAAGGTGCTATGGTGGCTATTTTCACTTCAGCAGGCGACCGCCAAACCCAATCTATCGCTTATAGCCTCGATGGTGGAAAAACCTTCACCAAATACGAAGGCAACCCTGTCCTCACCGATGCTAATATCATCGACTTCCGCGACCCGAAAGTATTCTGGCACGCACCCTCTAAACAATGGGTGATGAGCCTTGCCACTACCCAAACGATTACCTTCTATGGGTCTAAAAACCTCAAAGAATGGACACGCCTCAGTGAGTTTGGCGAAGGCTTAGGTGGACACGGTGGCGTGTGGGAATGCCCCGATCTCTTCCCGCTTACTTATGAAGGAAAAACCAAATGGGTGCTCTTTGTGAGTATCAACCCAGGTGGACCTAACGGCGGAAGTGCTACTCAGTACTTCATCGGTAATTTCGATGGCAAAACCTTCACCCCCGATACTATGAACTATCCCCTTTGGTTAGACTATGGTCGCGATAATTATGCAGGTGTAACTTGGAGCAATGTCCCCGCTACCGATGGTCGTCGTCTCTTTATAGGCTGGATGAGCAACTGGGATTACGCCAATGAAATCCCTACTGAAAACTTCCGTAGCGCGATGACTGTTGCCCGCGCTTTGCGTTTAGTGCATAATGGTGAGCATTTGGTAGTAGCCAGTGAGCCCGTAAAAGAGTTGGAGAGTTTGCGTCGTGAAGCGGTACTTTTAGGTGATAAAACACGTACCAACACCTCCGATGCTATAACGTTCGAAAACTTCTTGCCCAATAATCAAGGAGCGTATGAACTCACTTTCACGGTAACCCCTAACGAAACCGATACTTTCTCATTTGCCCTTGAGAATGCCAAAGGTGAAACTATCAAATACCTATTTGACGGTGCTAATAAAACCCTATCGGTAGACCGCAGTAAGAGCAGTGTAGCCTTCAATGCTAACTTTGCCGAAACGCCTATCAAAGCACCAATGGTAGCTAAGAAAAGCTATACTGTACGCTTATTGGTAGACAAAGCTTCAACCGAGCTCTTTGTGAACAACGGCGAAGTAGTACAAACCAATGCGGTATTCCCTACCGAAGTGTACAATACCCTCCGCTTCAACACTAGCAAAGGTACTCTCACCCTTAACGATGTAACTGTCTATAAATTGAAATAATTAATTGTAGGGGACTGTCCGAAAAGTCTCAAAATCGCTTTTGCATCACTACACTTTGCCAAAGTTTTCAGACTTTGGCAAAGTTGACTACTCTGATTATCAATAATCTTTGAAGTATGTTATGTACGAGCGTTTTGTAAACGCCTACATCAATAAAACTCTTTTGACACCCACCTTTTTAATAATATTAAACACTTAATACATTCATAGTATGCAACAAAATAACAACTATCTAAAATATTTATTGCCCGTACTCCTATCATTCTTCTGTATGGGCTTCGTAGACCTTGTAGGCGCCGCCTCCAACTTTGTAAAAGATGATTTCGGCTTGACCGAAACCACTGCCAAAGCGCTTCCTGCGATGGTATTCTTTTGGTTTCTGCTTTTCTCAGTGCCCACAGGCGTACTAATGAGCAAGATAGGTCGTCGCAAAACTGTACTCCTCAGCTTGGTGATTACCATCTTAGCGATGGTAGTGCCCTTTATCAGCTACAACTATACCACTATGCTGGTAGCTTTCTCCTTACTTGGTATTGGTAATACACTGATGCAAGTATCGCTAAACCCGCTAATGTCAGCCATAGTAAAAGGCGACAAACTCGCCAGTTCACTCACTTTTGGTCAGTTTATCAAGGCAATAGCCTCGTTTTCTGCCCCCTTACTTATGAGTTTCTGCTTCGATAAATTCAATGATTGGCGACTTTTCTTCCTGCTCTTTGTAGCTATCTCGGTAGTAACCCTCTTGTGGCTGGGTGCTACTCATATTGAAGAAGAAAAAAACGACAGCAAGAACGCCACCTTTACCGAGTGTTTTGCACTGCTTGCCAACCCTTATGTACTCTTGTGTTTCATTGGTATTATGTGCCACGTGGGGATAGACGTAGGAGTTAATGCCTCAGCGCCCACTATCTTTATGGAACGTTTAGGGCTTACCACTACCCAAGCCTCTTTTGCCACTAGTTGGTATTTCTTATTCCGTACCATAGGATGTTTGTCAGGAGCTTATATTCTCACCAAAGTATCTCCTAAGAGTTTCTTTACCCTCAGTGTGCTTTGTATGGTAGCCTCAATGGCGATACTGTTCTTTTTCAGTGATAAGACAATGCTTTACACTGCTATTGCTTTGGTAGGTTTCGGTAACTCCAATGTATTCTCAATCATCTTCTCGCAAGCCCTCTTGCAGAATCCTACCAAGAAAAACGAAGTGTCAGGCTTAATGATTATGGGACTCTTTGGCGGTACTATCTTCCCTTTTGCAATGGGCTTAGCCTCCGATGCAATGAACGGCTCACAGATAGGAGCCCTTATTGTCCTCAGCATAGGAGTGGTATATCTATTGCTAATGAGCACCCGACTCAAAGCTAACGCCTAACAATATAGTTGGAAACTCTGCCTTGTCAGCCAAGTCTGCCTCGTCAGATAGTTCAGAAAACTCAGAAAACTCAGAAAACAATAGAAATTCTCAAAAAGAATTTATAACTTTGTACGCTGAAAAAGAAAAAGAATTAACAACAACACTCTCATAATACAATGAAAAATACAGTAGTAGGATTGGGAGAAATCCTTTGGGATGTCTTCCCTGAAAGAAAAGTATTAGGCGGTGCGCCCGCTAATTTCGCTTACCACGTGTCGCAATTTGGTTTCAACGGCTATGCTGTGAGTGCCATTGGTGGCGACCTCCTCGGTAAAGAAATACTAAAAAGTTTAGAAGAAAAAGAACTCAACTACATTATCGAAAAAACGGATTTCCCTACAGGTACCGTAAAAGTACAGTTAGACGGTCGTGGGGTGCCTACCTATGAGATTAGCGAAAATGTAGCGTGGGACAATATTCCATTCTCTTCGCGAATTGAGAACTTAGCAAAGAATACTAATACCGTATGCTTTGGGTCGCTAGCGCAGCGCAGTGAAGTATCGCGTGCCACTATCCACAAGTTCTTAGATTTGATGCCAGCCGAGAGTCTCAAAGTATTCGATATCAACCTCCGCTTGAAATACTTCAGCAAAGAGGTAATCGCCGATTCTTTAGACAAGGCAACTGCTTTAAAAATCAATGATGAGGAAATAGTGAAAATTGCCGAAATGTTCAATCTGCAAGGTAGTGATGAAGAAGTGTGCAAGCACTTGTTAGAGAAATACAACCTCAAATTCCTCATCTTAACGCAAGGCACGAGAGGTAGTTATGTGTTCACGCCTAATGAAAAATCGTTCTTAGGGACACCTAAGGTTACCATTGCTGATACGGTAGGAGCAGGCGACTCGTTCACGGCTGCTTTTGTAGCCTCTTACCTCAATGGTCGCAGTATTGCCCAATCGCATCAATTGGCGGTAGAAGTATCAGCTTACGTATGTCAGCAACACGGTGCGATGCCTCGCCTCGCCGATGCTCATTTAGAGTTGTTTAGATAAAATGACATTCAGAAGGTATCATATACTTTTTTTATATTTCGCTCTCTTTGCTTGCCTTGCTTGCCAAAGGGAGCGAAACCCCCGTTATGTGATAGGGGTGTCACAGTGCAGTGAAGACCTTTGGCGACAAACAATGAACGAGGAGTTAAAACGCGAAGTAGCCCTTTATCAGGCTGATGCTGAGGTGCTCATTCGCAGTGTGAAAGACGATACTCCCAAGCAAATCGCCGATATAGAGTGGTTCATAGAGCAAAAGGTAGATGTGCTCGTCGTTTCGCCTAACGAGTCGGAAGCCTGTACCCCAGTTATTGAAAAGGCTTACCAGCAAGGTATTCCCGTGATTTTGGTAGATAGAAAAATAGCTACCGAGAGTTATACAGCCTATGTAGGAGCTAACAACTACCAAATAGGCAAAGAAGCAGGACTCTATGCTATAGGTGTCCTTAAAGGCAAAGGCAATATAGCCGAAGTACGTGGTACCAAAGGCTCTACCTCCGATGCCGAGCGTCATAAAGGCTTTGTCGATGCTCTCAAAAACGCCCCCGAAGTGCAAATAGTAGCCGAAACTTGGGGCAACTTCCTTCAAGCTGATGCCAAAACACAAATGCAACAACTCTTCCAAGAGCAGCCTCATATCGACCTTGTGTTTGCGATGAACGACCCAATGGCAGCAGGTACGCACGAGGCAGCAATGCAGTTCAATGGCAAAATTCCTTTTATCATAGGAGTAGATGCCTTGCAACAAGTGGGCATACAAAATATAGAAAATAATGTGCAAGATGCATCGTTTATCTACCCTACAGGTGGTGAAAAGGTAATAGAACTCGCGATGAAAATCCTCCACAAACAGCCTTTTGAGCGCGAGAATATCCTCAATACCACAGTGGTAGATAAGAGCAATGTGCGCATTTTGCAGTTACAAACCGAACAAATTGCTGAAAAACAAGCCAAAATAGAGAATATCAATAACCAACTGAGTGAGAGCCTTATCCAACATACAAACCAACGAATGTTGCTTTACCTTTCTATTACAGCTATTGTGCTTATCACTGTTTTCTTACTGATGGCTATTAGGGCTTATCGCGCTAAAAGTAAGACCAATAGTGAACTGAAACGCCAAAAAGAACAGTTGGAAATCGTCTCTAAACAATTAGAAGAGGCTACCCAAGCCAAATTGCTTTTCTTTACCAATATCTCTCACGAATTTAAAACACCGCTGTCGCTTATCTTAGGACCTGTGCAAACGCTCTTAGCGCACAATTCACTCCCTAAAGAAGAACAAGATTTGTTATTCCTCATCAAAAAGAACAGCAACCGACTTTTGCATCTCATTTCCGAAGTAATTGAGTTCCGCAGTTATGAGAATAACAAAATGCAAATGTACTTCACCAAAGGTAATTTGAAGAGCTTCCTCAACGAACTCAATTCTTTTTTCACCGACCGTATCAAGCAAAAGAAACTCAATTTTCAGTTTGTTGCCGAAGACACTTCTTTTGAAATGGCTTTCGATAAGGAAAAAGTAGAGAAAATCTACTTCAACCTGCTTTCCAATGCACTGAAATTCACACCTCAAGAAGGGAGTATCAATGTTTCTTTAACCAAAGAAGACCTCCCTCTACCTCTTTCCAAAGGAGAAGTAGCTGTGCTGCGTGTGTTCAACAACGGTTCATATATTCCAAAAGACAAACAAAATGAGGTGTTTGAACACTTCTACAAAATAAATCCCGATAGCGAAGGTTCAGGTATTGGTTTGGCATTGGTGCAAGCCTTAGTCGCCTCACATAACGGAACTATCAGCGTGGAGAGTACAGAAGGGGAGGGGACAACCTTCGTCATTCGCCTGCCTTTCAGCCAAGAACAAGTATCGGCAAAAGCGGTATACGACAGTAATTATATCGAAACCCATCTTGACTTATTGCCTTCATTACCAGCATCTGCCGAGAAACTCAAATTACCAACAGCTTCACCTTCAGCTCCAGAGAAACCTACCGTACTGATTGTGGAAGACAACGAGGATATGCGCCAGTTTATTCGCTATATCCTCAGTGATAGCTACAACCTTATTGAAGCCGAAAACGGTGAAGAAGGTTTTGAAGTAGCCAAAAAACACCTCCCCGATGTAGTAATCAGCGATGTGATGATGCCTAAGACCGATGGCTTTGATTTATGTCAGTTGATAAAAACTAACGTGGCTACTAATCATATTCCTGTGATTTTGCTTACTGCCTATGCTTTAGACGAACAGAAACAAGTAGGCTTCGAGAGTGGTGCTGATGCCTATATTTCCAAGCCTTTCAACGTAAAACTACTGAAAACACGGGTACGCAAACTCATAGAAAATCGTAAGAAGATACGTGAGAGCTTTAGTAATTTCCTCCTAAACGAAACCAAACAAGAGACTTTAGGCAAAGTAGAACAACAATTTATCACCGATTTTACGCATTACGTAGAGAACTCTATCGCCAATCCTGAAATGAATATAGACGAAATAGCCGACGCCTTAGGTTTGTCGCGCTCTAACCTATATCGCAAAATCAAATCCCTCACCGACTATTCGCCTAACGAACTCATTCGCACCATACGAGTAAAATACGCCAAACAATTGCTCAACAGCAAAGCCAAGAGCATCTCGGAAGTCGCTTATGAAGTAGGCTTCTCCTCACCATCTTATTTTGCCAAATGCTTTAAAGATTTTTACAACGAAAGTCCAACAGAGTACTTAGAACGCATTAGGTAATCTAAAATTCAAAAATTAACAATTTTAAATTAGAGGGCAGTTATAACCTAGATTTAATCCTTAAACAGGATTACAATTGCACTTTTAATTTACCTTAAAAATAACAAAAAATTATTTTTTACATTTTCTATTAAACCCCGAAATAAGCCACATCAACACCTCTGCCTATAACGGAACACAAATAAACCAACCCATCAACATCACAGTAACCGACAATTTCAAAGTCATAGCCATCACAGTAACCATCACACACCAAAACAACACCATCGAAGAAGGAAACGCAACACTCAACAATGGCATCTGGCAATACCACACCACAACCCTCAACCCCCATATATCCAACACAAAAATAACAATAACAGCCACCGACAGACCTCAAAACCAAACCACACAAGAAATTATAAAAGAATAATGGCATGATTTTTGCTACATTTTCTTATGTAATGAAAAGAAAACTTATCAACATATTATTATCAATACTCATCCTATTCTCCAATTCAGGATGGGCTATTACTTTTCATTATTGCAAAGACACCCTATCATCAATATCCTTAGAGTACCTCACTCAGGTAACAAACACCCAAACTGATGATTGCTCAACAACCAACAAATGTTGTGCAGGTGATAACAACCAAGAAACTTCACACAAAAAATGCTGCGACGATACATCCGTTAGTTCTTCCATTCAGGACAGTACAACCCTTGTAAAATCGTTAGAATTACAGCTACAACCCTTCGTTGTAGCCACCCCTACCCTACCCTCGCTGGTAGTAGTACAGCCCACTACAAAGCCCATTAAGAACCTCATTCTTCCCGATTTGGGCTACAGGCTGAACCCTCCCCCGTTATATGTGCTGCATTGCCAAAGAGTATTTTATTGTTAATTAACAATTTATAATGAATAATTAGTGAGGAAAAACCTTACTAATAGTAATTTTATTAATTGTTAATTCAGAAATAATGTACAAAAAATATATCTTTTTAATAGGGCTATTATTGCCCCTAACCGCTATGGCTCAACACTTTAGCCAAGGCACAGTAGTCGATGAACAGAACCAACCCTTAGCTGGTGCCGATGTCTATTGGAACGGCACACAAATAGGCACTTCAACCAATGACGAAGGAACCTTTACCCTAAAACGCACTCAAAGCAGCAATACTTTGATAGTGAGCTATATAGGCTACAAGAAAAAAACGATAAAGGTAGAAGGCAATGAGCCTTTGCATATCCAGTTAGAAGCCGAGAACAACCTAGAAGAAGTAGTAGTAAGCAGCCGCCGAGCCAATACTATGAAATCACAATTTCAAGTAGCCGACGTGCATACTATGAGCAGTGGCGAACTCCTAAAAGCCGCTTGCTGTAACCTCTCCGAAAGTTTCTCCACCAATCCCTCCATTGATGTAAACTTCTCCGATGCCGTAACGGGTAATAAGCAAATAAAAATGCTCGGCTTAACAAGCCCCTATATACTAATGGCAGAAGAGAATATCCCCACTATGCGAGGCGCATCACAAGCCTACGGACTATCATTCGTCCCAGGCACGTGGATTGAAAGCATCCAGATTACCAAAGGAGCTGGCAGTGTTATCAATGGCTATGAAAGTATTTCAGGGCAGATAAACTATGAAATAGCAAAGCCCTTAAATAGCCATCCTTTCTTCTTAAACCTATATACCTCGCAGGATAATCGTTACGAAATCAATGCTCATACCAATAAAAAGCTATCCGATAAGTGGGCTACAACACTATTTGCACACGGCAACGTCCGACAGCAAAAAGCCGATCACAATCACGATGGATTTATTGATAACCCGATAGGTAACCAGCTAAACCTTCTCAACCGCTGGCAATACACCAATAATGAGAAAGGTTGGGTAGGATTTCTCAATCTGCATTATATGAAGGACGAGCGCCAAGCAGGCGAGTTACGCTTTAATAAGCTAACAGATAAAGGAACAACCAATGCTTGGGGCAGTGAGATTAACTCCCAGCGTATAGGCATTTCAAACAAAATAGGCTATGTATTTCCTGATATACCCCATAAAAGTATTGGCTTACAGAATGCCTTTCAATCACATAAGCAAGACTCCTATTTTGGTCTGAACCGTTACGATATACACCAAAAAAGCTGGTATAGCAACCTGATATATAACTCAATTATAGGCAATACCCAGCACAAGTTTGCCACAGGGCTAAATGCCACGTATGATGATTATAATGAAGCACTCAGTACCCTTGCCCTTACCGCAGATTTCTCACGAGTTGATAGGTCGATAGGAGCTTTCTTTGAATACACTTATGACAACTTACAGAACTTCAGCTTCGTAGCAGGCATAAGGGCTGATAGTCATAACCATTTAGGGAACTTCCTTACTCCACGCCTACACTTGCGTTATAATCCTTGGAAGCAAGCTACTTTTAGGCTATCAGCAGGCAGGGGCAAGCGCGCAGCCAACATAATAGCCGAAAATCAGCAACTATTAGCCTCTTCTAGGCAGCTATCTATCATACAGGCCAATGAAGGTAAGTTATACGGTTTAAACCCCGAAATAGCTTGGAATTACGGACTTAGTTTCTTACAATCATTTAAGCTATGGGGCAAAAATGCTGAATTCTCTATCGACTTCTACCGAACCGATTTCGATAACCAAGCTGTTATTGATGTAGATAATTCGCCTCAAAAAGCATTGTTTTACAACCTTCAGGGCAAAAGCTTCGCCAATTCATTACAAGCCGAACTAAGCCTAAACCCTGTGCAAGGCTTAGACATTAAGGCAGCATATAAGTATTATGATGTACAAACACAGTTCGGTGATAAGCTGTTAGAGAAAACCCTTACACCGCGCCATCGTTGGTTTGCCAATGTAGGATACGAAACCACCGACAGTCACAACAACCATCACGCACAATGGAAGTTTGATGTAACGTTTAATTGGTTGGGCGAACAGCGGCTACCCTCTACCGCTTCTAACCCCCAAAGGTATAAACTTACCGACTATGCACCGGCTTTTGCTACCCTAAACGCTCAAATAACAAAGGTTTTCAGCAAAACCTTTGAGATATACATAGGCGGAGAGAACCTCACTAATTACAAGCAAGAAAACGGCATTTTAGCATCCGATAGTCCGTTTAGTGCTTATTTTGATAGCACTATGCAGTACGCTCCTGCTTTCGGACTAATGTATTATGCAGGATTAAGATTTAAATTATTATAATATGAGAACACGATTTTTATTAATAGTACTGAGCTTTTTAGGGCTCGCTACTATGCAGGCGCAAGATACGCCCAACAAAAACAAGAAAGTAACCTTTGCTGTAGGTGGTAACTGTGAACAATGCAAAGTACGCATTGAGAAAGCAGCCTATAAGGTTAAAGGAGTAAAAAGTGCCAACTGGGATATAAACAGTGGCAATATGACTCTTATTTTCGACGAACGCAAATGTAGCGAGAAAGACGTTCAGAAAGCCATAGCTAAGGTAGGACACGATGCAGGCAAAGAACGCGCCGATGATGAGGTGTACAAAAAACTACACCACTGCTGCTTGTACGAACGACTTCCTTAGGCATTCCAAAGGTAATTTTCGGTACAGATTTTGCTGTAATTATTTTAGAAGAATAAAATCACAACAAAATGAAGAAGATTACTACTTTTATACTGTTAATGGTAGCTATGGGGCTCACATCGTGTGCTAGCGTATATGTAACTACCGATTATGATAGTCAAGCTGATTTTTCAGCTATGAAAACCTTTGCTTTTTTCAAAGAAGGAGTAGATAAAGTACCTATATCCGATTTGGATAAGAAGCGTATTTTGCGTGCTATTGAACAAAACCTAAAAGCCAAAGGTATGACCCTTTCAGAACAGCCCGACTTTTTGGTGAATATCTTTACCCGCGAACGCGAAAATGTAGATGTATACGACAACAGTCCATATTATTGGGGCTGGGGTTGGGGCTGGGGACCTTTTTGGGGCGGTGCCAACTATAATGTGAGCCGAAGCACTGAAGGAGTACTCTATATCGAAATTATTGATGCTAAAAAACGAGAACTAATATGGCAAGGAAAAGGCGCTGGAGAATTACCAAGATCGGTAGAGCGCAAAGAGGAAGCTATTCAGAACTTCGTCAATAAGATATTGGAGAAATACCCACCAAAGTAATCACATCTAATAATATAAGATCAAAAAAACAGGTAATGACTTCTAATGAAGCTCATTACCTGTTTTTATTATAGTATTATTGTAATTTGTTAGAAGAGTAGCTGTACCACGGTAGGCGATAATATAGCAGTGAATACCCCATTGAATATCATACCTAAACTGGCATATACAGCATATTTCTCACTGAGGTTAAAAGCTGCCATAATACCCAAAGCATGTGAAGCAGTTCCTAATGAAATACCCTTAGCCATAGGACTCTTAATGCGAAACCAATTAAGAAAAGTAATCCCAAATATATTACCCAAGAAACCTGTAGTCATTACCGCCATAACTGTAATAGGCTCAATCCCTTTAATTACGCGCGACACCTCCAAAGCAATAGGCGTAGTAACCGATTTAGGAGCCAATGAAATAGCTATATCATCAGCAAGCCCCAACCATTTGGCTACCAAGCAAACCGTAAGTATACCTACCAAGCTACCTGCAAACTGTGATATTACCAAAGGAATTATTTGCTTTTTAATTTTAGAAAGTTGTAAGTAGAGAGGCACCCCTAAGGCTACAATCGAGGGCTTCAACCAAAAATCTATATACTGACCAGCTTCCTCATATTTTTCGGGTGAAATATCAAAAATAAGCAAGTACGAAACTAAAACCAATACAGTAAGTAATACAGGATTTAAGAATACTGAATTGTATTTCTTTTGTAAGAATAAAGCCCCATAGTAAAGTATAAAAGTTATGGATAATAATAATACCTGATTTTCTACGATTGATTTCATTATTTTATTTTTTTACGGAAGAATTGATATACATGGCCAGTAACAATAATTACTACTACTGTACTAATAATAATAGAAAGAAAGATTGCTAAAAGATTTTCGCCTATCTGTTTAAAATAAGCCATAATTCCAATACTTGGGGGAACAAAGAAAAGTCCTAAGTTAGAAATAAGCAAATCGGAAAGCGCTTTGATAGCCTGCAATTTTATCCATCCCAAATGTAAGAAAAGAGTGAGAAAAAACATCCCAATAATACTTGATGGAAAAGAAATATGAGTAAGGGCTACTACTAATTCACCCAAACCCAAACAGCCAAAAATAATAGCAAAATAACGTATTAACATAGATGTATGTATTAGAAAAACGCTGCAAAAGTAGTATATCTTTTTAAAACAACACGAAAAAAAAAGTAAAAAAATTTGCTTATAATATATTTTTCTTATTATCTTTGCGCAATATTAAAAATTGAAATTATGAGTAATAATTACGATAAACCGATTTTTACAGATGCTACGCCACATACCGAAAACAATGAGAGCGCTCAGTCTTTGCCTTCGTATCAGCATTTTGATAACAATGAGCCTCCAAAAGGGGGTGGTATCCTTTCAAAAATTATCATAGCCTTATTAGCCTTAGCTACTGGAGGGCTAGGGTACTACACCTATTTGCTAAACAAAGATAAAAAGGCTACTGAAAGTGAACTTTTAGAAAAGAAGGATCAAGTTCTTAGCGAATTAAAATTGCTTAAAGGTAGCTATGAGCAAATTGTACTTAAGAATAAAGGAATAGAGGAAGACTTGCTAGAAGCTCAGAATAAAATTGATAAGTATATTGATTCTTTACAAGATTCAAAAGTAAGTATATCATCATTATTACGTTTTAAAAGCCAAGCCTTTGCTCTTGCTAAAGAACGTGATTTGCTACTTCGAAAAAATGATTCACTATTACAAATAAACAAAACAATACAAAAAGATTTGGACAGCGTATCAGTAAAGTTAACGAGTACTACTGCCAAAGTTGATTCGCTTGCCCAACAAGCTAACAAACTGAAAAAGGTAGTAGAAGAAGGGTCAGCTTTACAGATAAACAAACTTATTGCAGAAGCTGTAAAAGGTTCAAAAAATAAAACTACCGATCGTGGGCGTGCTGCAGATAAGATAAGGATATGTTTCACCGTTGTAGCCAACAAAATAGCTAAAGCAGGAAGTAAAACTTTCTACATAAAAGTAACTGCTCCATCTGGCATTACTTTAGGAGCCAACGATACCCAATCAGTGGCTAATATCACAGTGAATTTTAGCACAGCACCTCATTTTATATATGAAAATAAAAGTGTTGATGTATGTGACTTCATTTCTAAAACCTCCAAAGAATTTGAAAAAGGAGCCTATAAAATAACCGTTTATGATGATAACCTAAATGAAGTAGGTTCAACCGACTTAGTACTAAAATAACAAATATAAAAGTCAAATTTTATGAAAACCAAATTATTAATGTTATGTTGCTTTTGGGGTATGCTAGCTAGTGCACAACCTCAAGATGTTTCAGTTGTTTTCCACACACCAGCAACCCATTTTACCGAAAGTATACCTATTGGTAATGGAAGATTAGGTGCTATGGTCTTTGGAAAAACGGACACTGACCGTATTGTTTTAAATGAAATCTCATTATGGTCAGGCGGTGCACAGGATGCTGATGACCATAATGCACATACCTATCTAAAGGATATACAAAAACTACTTTTAAAAGGTAAAAACCTAGAAGCTCAAGCTCTTTTGCAAAAACACTTTGTTGCTAAAGGAAAAGGCTCATGCCAAGGTCAAGGAGCTAATTGCAGTTATGGTTGTTACCAAATACTTGCAGATCTATTACTAGATTGGAAAACCAAAGCTACTATTAATAATTACAAACGTGTTCTTCGGTTAGATGAGGCTACAGCTGTTACTACCTACCAACGTGAAGATAACTCTATTGAACAAACAGCTTTTGCCGACTTTAAAAATGATATTATTTGGGTAAAAATTAAAGCAGAAAAGCCTTTCAGCCTGAACCTATCTCTGTTCCGTAAAGAGAATGCAAAGGTTACTTATCAGGGAAATAAAATAGCCCTTAGTGGGATACTACCTGATAATAATAAAGAAGGAATGCACTTTGCCTCTGTAATTGATATACAAACTAATGGACAGTTACAAAGTGCTGATAAGGCTACTGAAATACAAGATGCTACAGAATTGGTACTACGTATTAGTGCAGCTACTAACTACAACTTTTTAAGTGGTGGTCTTAGTAACAGCAATGTGAACGAAGTAGCAAATGCTTACCTACAAAAAGCACCTACTAATTTTGATACAGCTCTTACTGAAAGTAAAACTGCCTATCAAACTATCTTCAATCGTAACCGTTGGTATGGTAAAGCTAATTCTAATACAGAACATCTCACTACTTATCAGCGTTTAGAAGGTTTTTATCGTAGAGATAAAGATGCTTTACTTCCTATATTATACTACAACTTTGGAAGATACTTACTTATATCGTCTTCACGTGAAGGACTCCTACCGGCCAATCTACAAGGTCTTTGGGCAGAAGAGTACCAAACTCCTTGGAATGGTGATTACCACCTAAATATCAATGTACAAATGAACTACTGGTTGGCAGAAGCTACCAATCTTTCAGACCTTACTGAGCCTTTAAATCGCTTTGCTAAAAACTTAGTGCCTAATGGTAGCAAAACAGCTAAAGCCTATTATAATGCAGATGGATGGGTAGCGCATGTTATTAGTAATCCTTGGTTTTATACTTCACCTGGTGAGTCGGCTACATGGGGTTCAACCCTTACTGGGGGAGCTTGGTTGTGTGAGCATATATGGCAACATTACCTATTCACTAAAGATAAAGACTTCCTTAAAGAATATTACCCCGTATTGAAACAAGCTACCGCTTTTTTTGAAAGTATGCTTATTAAGGATCCTAAAGGGTACTGGGTAACAGCTCCGTCCAACTCTCCTGAGAATGCATACATATTACCAGAACTAAAAGATGGTAAGAAACAAGTAGGATACACCTGCATAGCTCCTACTATGGATATGCAGATAGTACGTGAAGTACTAAATAACACTATAAAATCTGCAGAAATATTAGGCACAGACAGCAATAAAATAACTGAGTGGAAGAATATTGTTAAGCATACAGTTCCTAATCGTATTGGTAAAAATGGTGACCTAAATGAGTGGATGGATGACTGGGATGATGCAGAACCACAACACCGACATGTTTCACATCTTTATGGGTTACATCCTTATGATGAAATTACTCCTTGGGATACGCCTAAGCTTGCTAAAGCTGCACGCAAAACATTAGAAATACGTGGTGATGCTGGTACTGGTTGGTCACGTGCTTGGAAACTAAACTTTTGGGCACGCTTATATGATGGCGATCACGCTTTAGTACTTTTAAGGCAGCTATTACATCCTGTTATGCCTGATGGACGTACTGGTGGTACCTACCCTAACTTATTCTGTGCTCACCCTCCTTTTCAAATAGATGGTAATTTTGGTGGTGTAGCAGGTATAGCTGAAATGTTATTACAAAGTCATGGTAAAGATAGTGTTATTCGCTTTTTACCTGCTTTACCATCTCACTCTGATTGGGAAAGTGGAACTATGAAAGGTATGAAAGCACGTAATGGTTTTACTGTTGATTTCAGATGGCAACAACACCGATTACAACATGCTACTATTACATCAGAAAAAGGAGAAAAATGTAGCGTTTTACTACCTGCAGGTAAAATTTTATATTATAAAGATAATGTTATTGCTAAATCAGGTAAGAAAGCTAAGGTAATAACTTTTTCAACCCAACAAGGAGAAAACTATATTATTAAGTAGAGTTTCGTATCATAAAATATTAATATAATAAAAGGGCTGTTCAATTTTATATTGAACAGCCCTTTTATTATTTATTATCTAAATGTTTATGCTTCGCAGCTACTGCAATTCACAAAGTTCATTATCATTTCTTTAGCTACAGACTGACTGCGTTGATAATACAATGATTTCACTCCTAACTTCCAAGCCTCAATCATCACTTTATTTACATCTTTAATAGGCATTACAGAAGGAATATTTAAGTTTAAGCTCTGTGCTTGATCTATATAAGCTTGTCGTTGTGCTGCTTGAGATATAATCTCCATAGGAGATATTTCTTTAAAGGTTTTAAATACATTCTTCTCTAACTGAGTAAGCTCTTGCAAGTGTTGTACAGAGCCATTATTCAAGCGGATAGAGCGCCATATATCTTCATTATTTAATCCTTTTTCCTCTAATAGTTGGGAAAGATACTTATTTTTACGCATAAAGTTTCCTTTTGATAAGCCCACCTTGTAATAATTACTAGAATAAGGTTCGATACCAGGTGATACTTGCCCTAAAATAGCTGAACTTGAAGTAGTAGGAGCAATAGCCATAGTAGTAGTATTACGCCTACCATAGCCTTTTAACAACTCGGGTTCACCATAAATATGGGCTAACTCTTTAGTAGCTTTATCAGCTTCTTCACGAATATGTTTGAAGGCACGAGCATTAAACTGTGTAGCTTCAAAACTTTCAAACGGAATCATATTGCGCTGTAAGTATGAATGATACCCCAATACCCCTAAACCTAATGCACGATGACGCATAGCAAACTTACGTGCTGACTGTAAGTAATAGTTACCTTTAGTTTTTTCAATAAACTCTGAAAGTACTGCATCGAGGAAGAAAATAGCTAATTTTACTGCTTTGGTATCTTTCCACTCATCAAACAACTCTAAGTTCATTGATGATAAGCAGCATATAAAGGACTCATCGGCACTAGAAGGCAACATAATTTCACTGCATAAGTTACTAGCACGGATAGTCATATCATTATCCTTATACACCTGTGGACGCACACGGTTCACATTATCACTAAAGAAAATATATGGTAAGCCTTTTTGCTGACGTGATTCCAGCACACGTGCCCAAAGACGGCGTTTTTCCATATCACCATCAATCATTTCTTGCATCCAATAGTCGGGGACACATAGACCAAAGAAAAGGTTTTGTATTGGAAATTCTACATCTTTAATTTGCAAAAACTCTTCGGCGTCGGGGTGGTCTATATCTAAGTAAGCGGCAAAAGCACCTCGCCTTACCCCTCCTTGAGATACGACATCCATAGCAGAGTCAAACAGTTTCATAAAGCTCACTGCTCCACTTGATTTTCCATTATCGGTAACAGCAGAACCGCGACTGCGTAACTCGCCAAAATAACCAGAAGTACCACCGCCTATCTTGGTTTGCATAATTACCTCGCCTAACTTGTGAGTAATACCCTCAATACTATCGGGTACATGTACGTTAAAACAAGAAATAGGCAACCCTCTTTCGGTACCCATATTAGCCCATATAGGCGATGAAAAACTAATCCAGCCCTTAGTAATCATCTCTTTAAAAGCAGGCTGTAATTCGGGCTTATAAAGCCTACGAGCCGCCGCATGTGTAATGCGGTCGATAGCTCCTTCTACGCTTTCGCCCTTTAATAAATATCCTCGGTTGAGAATTTGTTCTGACTCATCATTGAGCCACCATATATCTTTTTGCTCCTCCATAATTTCTTTTTTCGGGGTGCAAATTAACGGCTTTAAATTCAATTTACAAAGTATAAGTTATCAACAAAGTTTTCAACAATATTAAAAAACTATTGATCGGGCTTTGGTATATCAGTAGAAAATTATATTTTTGCGCCAGAAAAACACTTCTTCTTTAGAAGAAAAAGGGTAAAAAAGTATGAAATTCATCACTCTTACAACTGATTTTGGCTTACGAGATTACTCGGTAGGTGCTGTAAAAGGGGCTCTTTATAGCAAGTGCCCTAATGCTTGTATTGCTGATATTTCGCACTTAGTCTCACCCTTTGATATTTTTCAAACAGCTTTTATACTAAAAAACGCTTATAAACATTTTCCTACAGGAAGTATTCATATTATAGGCGTAGATGCTGAACGTACTCCCGAAAAGCGTCATTTGCTAATGTTACTGAATGGTCACTATTTTATTGGAGCTGACAATGGTATTTTTCATCTTTTAGCAGAAAATAAAACTAATGCAAAGTTATATGACATCAGTGCTATTACCCCCCCTACTCTATTCCCTACTCTTTACCATTTTCCGCTAATAGCTGAACAACTATACAAAGGGGTAACTCCTGAGCAAATAGGTAGTGCTACTGACACTTATACTGAAGCTAGTTATTTTAAACCCGAAATAAGCTCAAACAACAATCACATTTACGGTTCTATTGTTTATATTGACCATTATGGAAATGGGGTAACCAATATTAGTAGAGAGGTTTTTGAGGAGGTAGGAAAAGGACGTCCTTTTGAGGTGATTGTGAATATCTTTTCATTCAAAAGAATTTACAATCGTTATTCTGACATACTAAACTTTAAAGTGCCTGCTAATAATAGAGCCATAATGGATGGAGAGAAGATGCTTATTTTTAATGAATTAGATTTACTTCAGTTCTGTATATACAAAAGTGATACTCGTACTGTAGGAGGAGCCTCATCACTTTTGGGAATTAATTACCACGATAAGGTAAGTGTATTCTTTAAGGATTAAAGTTTAAGCATAAGAATTCAAAAAGGTCAGGCTTGTGGGATATATCCTACAAGCCTGACCTTTTTAGGTTAATTAAAGATTAAAATTAATCGGTAATTACCTTTACAGGAGTACCGTTATCAATATTAATTTGTCCGCTAGTAATTACCTCTTCTCCAGCAGAAAGTCCGCTAATGATTTCTACTTTATCACCAAAGTTTCTGCCACTTTTTACAATTACCATTTGGGCTTTACCATCTACTACTTTAAATATTTTGTTTTGACTTACACTACCTACAAAAGCCTTATGAGGTACCACAAGAGCGGTAGCATTATCGGTAGCAGAAGCAAACTCGGCAGAGGCATACATACCGGCTTTTAGATTTTTATCTTTGTTAGCCACTAATATTTCGACAGGAAACTTCATAGCGCCATTTGACTTAGGGGCTATAAATGATATTTTACCTTCAATAAAATCAGTTGAAGCACTTGGTTTTATTTTCACCATGTTTCCTACTTTTAGCTTGCTTACTTGTTGTTCATCAACAGTGATTTTAAGTTTTAGATTATCTATATTTACTACATTGAACAAAGGCTGACCAGGATTCACTAATGTTCCTTCTTCAACCTCTTTGCTAGTAACAATACCGTTAATTTTGCTACGTACTGCTGTATTACCTGATACTATAGAAGCAGAGTTATAGTTAGCCTGAGCATTTTTAAGTTGTAGGCGTACTTGTTCAAGCTGCTGAGCTGTAACCCCGCCTGTTTTAAAAGCACTTTCAAAGCGTTGTAAATCGGCTTTTGCATTTTCAAGTACTGCTTTGGCATTGTCAAGCTGTACATTGGTTCTGTCGGCTTTTGTTTGAGCCAATACCTGACCTGCTTTCACATAATCGCCTTCTTTTACAAAGATTTTAATAACTTGTCCGCCTACTTCTGACGATACATTTAAATCTTGTTCTGCCTCAAAAGTACCATTAGCAGAGAAGAAGCTTGTTACTTTTTCATCAGCTACTTTGGCAGTACGTACTGCTACTTGAGCTTCTTTTTGAGCAACTATAGCTACTTCTTGAGCGTTCTTTTCTTTGTTAGAATAAAGTCGGTAGCCTGTAAAAGCAAAAAGGGCTACAATAATAATAATGGTAATTATTTTCTTCATTTGTTTAGATGAAATTTATGAGTCTTAAAATTCGGGGGCAAAGGTACGGCAAAAAAACTTAATAAACAAAAAAAGTTTCCATTATTTTAAGTGAGAGATTAGAAAAGGGAGGTAACAAGACTTGAAAAAGCTAATATTAAAATCACATTACCCCTTTCAAAGATTTGGGGTACCTATTGAGGTTCTTATTTCCGTTATTAGTATGAAAGCTGGTATAACTGACAATCTGTGGGGTTGATAGGCTGTACATAATAACATCACTAAAATAGTTTTAAACATTACATCATCTAATATATTATCCTTCTGGTATTATCCAAAGTGCAATATCTCGTTTCTCTATTTCATCTATTATTTTTAGAACCTTATGTTTTTCTATTTCTAATACTTTTAAATTTTTAATAAGCGATATATCATCTATTTCTTTGATAAATTCATTATCATACAAACAGAGCCTTTTTAAATTTGGCAATTGCTCTAAGCCTTCTAAACTTTCTATTTCGGAGCCATAACTCACATCCAAATGCTCAAGAGATTTCAACTTGCTAAACGGAAGAAAGTTTTTAAAAGGACAAGATAGCATCTCAATATATTTTAATTTTTTGCATACCTCCAAGCCATCAAAAGTTTGCTGGTCATCATAATAAGTATGAATTGCATACAATTCTCGCAAATTAGGAGTATTTTTGAGTGAATAGAAATCAAAACCTTTCAACTTTATATGTAATTTTTTGAGCTTGGGCAATGCAACATCTATTTCTTTAAAATGTTCAGCATCCAATTTCTCAAGCAAAGGAATATAAGCTCCTTTCAAACTATTAACCGAATAAGGCATTACCAACTCCCGTAAAGAAGGTAAATATACATCTTTTAAACTATGTGTTTCAAAACCTCCTATGGCTAAACTCCTCAGAGAAGGCAAATGAGCCTCTGCCAACGAATATACATAAGGATTTTCTTCTGGATAGTTTCGATTAGAAATAGTCAGTTCTTTTAAAGAAGGTAACTGAAGAAATTGACAAAATCGCTTTGAATGGATAATGCTATTAGAAATATATAATTCCTTGAGTTTTTTAAATTCAGTAAGTACACTCAAATCATCTAAAGTGCACCTCAAAAAATTTATACTTTTTACAGTATCAGCAAAAGGCAAAAAATCATCAAATGATTTTATATCCTTATCCATAAAAAATAATTCCACAGGTATTCCTCTGTATAATCGTATGAAATTACCATACCCTTGATGGGAATGAATGATTTTTAAATTGTATTTGTCGGTAAAATAGCTGTACATAAATAGATGTATTATTAAAAAACACTTTGCCAAAGGTTTTATAGCCTGTTGTGCTATAACCTTTGGCAAAGTATATGATATTACAAATTGGATATAGGGTTTGCATCGTCGCCTGAACGGCTTGTACCCATAAGCATTAAGTAGGCTTTGAGGAACTCATCGAGTTCGCCGTTCATTACGCTATCTACATCGGTAGATTCATAACTGGTACGTACATCCTTCACGAGTTTATAAGGGTGCATTACATAGTTACGTATTTGTGACCCCCATTCTATCTTCATTTTGCCTGCTTCTATCTCATCGCGTTTGGCTTGACGCTTTTTGAGTTCTATTTCATACAGTTGTGATTTGAGCAATTGCAATGCTTTGTTTTTATTATCGAGCTGGCTGCGGGTTTCGGAGTTCTCAATAATAATACCTGTAGGGTGGTGGCGGAGGCGTACTGCGGTCTCTACTTTATTCACATTCTGCCCGCCTGCCCCACTGGAGCGCATTGTCTCGAAGGTAATATCGGCAGGGTTGATTTCTATTTCAATGGTATCATCGGCCAGTGGGTATACATATACCGAGGCAAAAGAAGTGTGGCGCTTGGCATTGCTATCAAAAGGTGAGATACGCACTAAGCGATGTACGCCATTTTCTCCTTTGAGATAACCAAAGGCATATTCGCCTTCAATTTCAATAGTAACTGTTTTGACGCCTGCTACATCACCTTCTTGGAAGTTGAGTGTTTTGACCTTGTACTTTTGGTTATTACACCACATAGTGTACATACGCAAGAGCATTGAAGCCCAGTCGCAACTTTCGGTACCGCCTGCTCCTGCTGTAATTTGGAGTACAGCACTCATTGCATCGCCTTCATCGGAGAGCATATTGCGGAACTCTAATGCCTCGATAGCGTGTAGGGCTTGGGTGTATTGGTGATCGACCTCATCGGGGGTAGCTTCGCCTTCTTTAAAGAAATCGAGCAATACCTCGACATCGGAGGTAAGGCTTTCGGCTTCCTGATAATCTTCTACCCATTTTTTTTTGGTACGAAGCTCACGCATTATTTTTTCGGCCTCTTTGGCGTTATCCCAGAAATTGGGTGCAAAAGTTTTTTCTTCTTCGTTACTTATCTCGATGCGTTTGGCATCTATGTCAAAGATACCTCCTTAACGCACCGAGGCGATTCACTAAATCCTTAACTTGTTCGTTATTCGTCATTCTTATTAGATAAGAAGCAAGAGGTAAGGAGCTTACCTCTTACTTGCATTAAACTTTTAATATTTCGGCTTCTTTTACAGCTAATACTTCTTCTACTTTTTTGATATACTTATCGGTAAGTTTTTGTACGCGCTCTTCGGCATCTTTTTTAATATCGTCGGAAGTTTCTACTTTTTTGATTTCTTTATTAGCATCTTGACGAGCATTGCGCACACTGATTTTGGCGTCTTCGCCTTCTCCTTTGGCTTGTTTTACAAGTTCGCGGCGGCGTTCTTCGGTAAGAGGTGGAACGGTAATAATTACCATATCGCCGTTATTCATAGGGTTAAAGCCCAAGTTGGCTATTTGGATAGCTTTTTCAATAGGCTGGATCATTTTCTTTTCCCAAGGCTGGATGGAGATAGTACGAGAATCGGGCGCTGATACATTGGCTACCTGACTAAGAGGAGTTTGCGCTCCGTAATAATCGACCATTACGCTGCTTACCATTTGCGGACTTGCCTTACCAGCACGGATATTGCCTAAAGCCTTATCCAAGTGTTGCAATGCTTCTTGCATCGCTTCGTTTGTAGTGTCTAAGATAATATTAATTTCTTCGTTCATTTTATTAATTGTTACATATTAATTATTTACAGTTGTCCCGACATTTTCGCCTGCTACTACTTTGGCTAGGTTACCTTTTTTATTCATATCGAATACGATAATAGGCAATTTGTTTTCTTGGCTAAGGGTAAAGGCAGTCATATCCATTACTTTGAGGTTTTTATCAATACACTCATTAAAAGATATATGATCAAACTTTACTGCATTAGGGTCTTTTTCAGGGTCAGCAGTATAGATACCATCTACGCGAGTACCTTTGAGTATTACATCGGCATTGATTTCGATAGCGCGAAGTACGGCTGCTGAATCGGTAGTGAAGTAAGGGTTACCTGTACCTGCGCCGAAGATGACTACGCGTCCTTTTTCTAAATGACGTACTGCGCGGCGTTTGATAAAAGGCTCGGCTATGGCTTCCATTTTGATAGCTGTTTGCAGGCGGGTGAAGATACCTTCATCTTCCAAGGCGCTTTGCAGAGCGAGTGAGTTGATGACAGTGGCAAGCATTCCCATATAGTCGCCTTGCACCCTATCCATACCATTGCTAG
This sequence comes from Capnocytophaga sp. oral taxon 878, assembly GCF_002999135.1. Classification (NCBI taxonomy): domain Bacteria; kingdom Pseudomonadati; phylum Bacteroidota; class Flavobacteriia; order Flavobacteriales; family Flavobacteriaceae; genus Capnocytophaga; species Capnocytophaga sp. oral taxon 878. The sequence goes on along the minus strand of NZ_CP027229.1, from coordinate 752,702 downwards.
CGCCTGCTACCCCGCGGAAGATATTTCCGCCACCAATTACGATAGCTACTTGTACTCCTTGTTTGACTACTTCTTTAATTTCGGTAGCGTATTCTTTTAAGCGTGCGGGATCGATACCGTACTGGCTGCTTCCCATAAGGGCTTCGCCACTTAGTTTGAGTAAAATTCGTTTGTATTTCATATATTTAGAAATGTTTTTCTATAATCAAAAGAGATAGTTCTTGTTAAAGATTTTACAAAAGTAGGTATTTTGTATGAAACTACCAAATTTAATTTTATTTTTTGACGGTAGTTGAATTTAATACCATCGCCTTATTCATACTTGGTTGGCAAGTGCTGAGAAGTTATTGCAAGGAAAGAGGGAGAAGCAAAGATGTGATTTTAAATTGAAGAAAATGCAATGTTTTGGGGTTTTTGTTGCGAATTTGGCAAAGAGAGAGTGAGAGATGGATATACCTGAGAATCAGATAGGTAAGGTTTATACTTCGTTTATAGTTCGTTATTCGTTCGTTATTGGTTCGTTCATCCTATAAGGTAGCTCTAAGCTTCTTTTGACAATGCTAATAGCTGAATGGTTTGATTATTAAGGAATTGTATTTCTTACCAAAAAACAGAATGGAGGGTAGAAATTTTTGGATTATTGGCAATGAAAATGAATTTTGGTAAAAAAATAAGCAATAAGTAATAAAAAGTGAAAAAGTGAAAAGAAGTGAGTTGGGGGGAAGGGGAAAAGACTTTAACAATGGGTTATTAGGGACTTTAAAGTTGTGCATTGGAGAAGTATTTTTTATATGCAAATATGGTGGAGGAAAAACTTAAAAAAATTTGTGCAATCAAAAATATTTTGTAATTTTGCGATTTAAAATAACATCGACTATGATAGATCCTAACAAACTTTCAGTTGGTATATTGTTACCTATTGAATCATATCAAGGCGCTATTCCGAAAATGGAACACCAGAAAGAGCTTATACAAAGGGCTGAGACTTTGGGGTTCGATACTGTTTGGGTGCGTGATATACCGCTTAACAATCCTGATTTTAAGGAGGTAGGTCAGATTTTTGATCCTTGGGTATATTTATCACATATAGCGACCCTTACTAAGAGCATAAAAATAGGTATTGCGAGTGTGATTTTACCTTTGCGTCACCCATTACATGTGGCTAAGGCATCGGCGAGTCTTGATGTGCTTTTTCCTAATAGATTTATGATGGGAATAGCCTCGGGAGACCGCCCTGTGGAGTATCCTGCATTCAATAAGCCTTTTGAGCTACGTAGTGCCCGTGTATCGGAACATATGCGTATGTTACAAGACCTATGGAGTAAGGAATTTCCTACTTACAACAACGATTATGGTACCCTTATGGCTAATGTAGGCGATGTAGTGCCAAAACCACTGCGCAAAAGTATACCTATGTACGTTACTGGACACGTAGGAGGGGTAAATTTGGATTGGATTGCAAAAAACTCGGATGGATGGATTTACTATCCGCGTGATTTTGCTTTTACAAAAAAAATAGTACAAGATTGGCACGAGACTCTTACTAAAGAAGGGCAACCTAAAAAGCCTTATATACAGCCCGTATATATAGACCTGATGGAGGATCCTAACTTTGAACCACAAAAGATGGACTTGGGTTTCCGATTGGGGCGTAACTACCTAATAGATATGTTCCAAGAGTTGGAGAAGATAGGTGTAAACCATACTATGCTTGTGCTAAAATACTGCAGTCGCCCTGCTGGTGAAGTATTGGAGGAAATAGGTACTGAAATATTACCACAGCTGAAATAAGGTAATGAAAAAGTTTTTGCTTATACTTTGGCTTTGGTGTACTTGCTTGTATGCTAACGATGGGGCTTTTTATATGGCTGGAAACCAGTTGGTGCCTATTAATGAGACAGATATAGCTGTACGCAAAGAGATATTATACATAAAGAAGACGAAAGATTTTGCCGAAGTATCGGTATATTACGAGTTTTTCAACCCTAAAGAAGAAAAGGAGATTATTGTAGGTTTTGAAGCAGGGTTACCATCGGGAGATGCTACTTTTGAACCTGTAAATGGGCATCATCCTTATATGTACGACTTCACGGTATCATTAAACAACGTTTTTTTGCCCTTTGAAATAGCTTATGTAAAAACAAAGGCTTATGAAAAAACTGGCAAAATTAAGCCTTCAGACCTTAATTCTGACAAGAAAATCATTCAGAGTGAGGATGATTTTATGTATGTATATCACTTCAAAGCTACTTTTAAAAAAGGTAAGAATATCATAAAACATACTTATAGATACAAGCTATCGGGAGGTGTGTGCTACTATTATAATTTTGACTATGTACTTACGGCAGCTACACGCTGGGCTAACAAACAAATAGATGACTTTACTCTTATTTTGGATATGGGTAATTTCCAAACAGCTTCTATAAGCAAAACCTTCTTTAAAAACGGTAATGATTGGACTTTTAATGGGCTTGGCAAAGTAACTGAAAAACCTGAATATACTAATTTCTATATACAACAAGGGATATTGGTGTATGAGATGAAAAACTTTGTACCAAAAGGAGAACTATCAGTAGAAGAAATGCGTCCGTGGGGTTGTAAAGAAGATAGCGATCAGAAGTTTTTGTTTTCATTAGGGAAAAATTGGGTAATAGGTAGCCCAGAAGAGAAAACCCCTGAAGAGAGGCGCATTATACGAAATCTTCCTTTTGCAAGACGTGGATATATATTTAAAGACAAAACCCTACAAGATGTTTTTAAAAATGAAGATTGGTATCTTCCTAACCCGAGTTATGTACCAGAAGTAGAAGCGCTTACTGAAGAAGAAAAACAACTCATTAAAACATTTAAATAAAGCTAATTATGACTATTACACAATACCAATACGTGCTGGCAGTAGCCAAATACAAAAACTTTACTACTGCTGCTGAACACAGCTTTGTTACCCAGCCTACCCTAAGTATGCAGGTACAGAAACTAGAGGAAGAACTGGGGGTTACTATTTTTGACAGAAGTAAAAAGCCTTTGCAAGTTACTGAAATAGGTGAGCAAATTATTAAACAAGCACAGGTAATTGTGAATGAGGCTGACCGAATGAGTGATATAGTAGCCCAGCAAAAGGGATTTGTAGGGGGAGAATTTAAGGTGGGTATCATTCCTACAGTAACCCCTACCTTATTACCTATGTTCCTGAATAACTTCATTAAGAAATATCCTAAAGTATGCTTAAAAATTGAGGAGCAGACTACTGAAAATATTCTGAAGAAAATAGAAGATGGTAGTTATGATGCTGGTATTTTGGCAACACCCTTACATAATCCTACCATTATAGAGCGACCTTTGTACTATGAGCCTTTTGTGGCTTATATACCTCAAAATCACCGTTTGCAGAATTCTAAAACTATTTATTCGGAAGATTTGGATGTGAATGATATCTTGATGTTGGAAGATGGACATTGTTTTAAAGACAGTGTACTGAATATTTGCAACCAAGATATGATAGAGGCTAAGGAACATTTTCAGTTAAAAAGTGGTAGCTTTGAAACTTTAGTGCGCTTGGCTAATGAGGGACTGGGTATGACACTTTTACCCTACTTACACACCTTAGACCTAAAGGAAGAGGAACAAAAGAGAGTACATTACTTTGCTGAACCTTATCCTGCTAGGGAAATAAGCTTAGTATACCATAAAAATGAATTAAAAAAGCAGATTATCAAAGCCTTACACGATACTATATCGGGGGTAATACGGGGGGCTATTGTATTCCAAAATGTAAAAATCATTAGCCCTACCCGAGAAAGGCACAGAATTTGATATAGGTAAGAGATAAAGTTACCTAACACTAAAAAACCATTTTAGAATGAAGAATATTTCAGCAGTATTATTTTTATTATTAATTTCGTTTGCATCATGCAGTTTCACAAAAAAGTTTGACAACCCTGATAAGGATAAAGATGGGATATTGTTGGACATTGTACAGTATGTGCTATCGAAAGCCCATTTTAGTCCGGTACAATTGGACGATGCTTTTTCAAAAAAAGTATTTGATAGTTATCTGAAGAACTTGGATGCACAAAAACGCTATTTTTTACAATCAGACCTTACTGAATTCAAAAAATATGAAACACAGTTGGACGATGATTTAAAGAATGGTGATATAACCTTTTTTAACCTAACATACGAACGCATTAAGCAACGTATGAAAGAGGCTGAGGATATTACGAAAGCTATCTTTGCTAAACCTATTGACTTTAATTCAAACGAAAGTATCAATACTGATTATGAAAAATTATTGTTTGTAAAGAACAAAACGGAATTACAAAAACGTTGGAAACAGATAATTCTTTTCTCGACACTTTCTACTTACTACACTAAGCAGAAAGAGGAAACTACTAAGAAAGAAAAAGATGCTAAATATACCCCTAAAAGTGATGAAGTACTGAAAAAAGAATCGGTAGAGGCTACACAAAAAACTTTGAACGATATGTTCAGTATCTACAACGATATCACCCGTGAAGAGTGGTTTAGTGTTTATGTTAATAGCCTTACAGAAACTTTTGACCCTCACTCTAACTACTTAGCTCCTGATGCTAAAGAAAGTTTTGACCGTGATATGTCGGGTAAATTTGAAGGTATTGGAGCGCAACTACAAAAGAAAACCGAAGGAATTAGTATTATGAATATTATTTCGGGAGGACCTGTATGGAAGGGTAAACTTTTAGAAGTAGGCGATATGATACTAAAAGTAGGACAAGGAAATGAAGAGCCTGTAGATGTAGTAGGTATGCGCTTAGATGATGCTGTAAAACTCATAAAAGGGCCTAAAGGAACTGAAGTACGCCTTACAGTAAAACGTGTAGATGGTACTATTGAAGTTGTTCCTATTATCCGTGATGTAGTTGAAATAGAAGAAACTTATGCCAAATCGGCAGTAATTACTGCTAATGGCAAACGATATGGCCTTATTAATCTTCCTAAGTTTTACATCAGCTTTGAAGATGTGAATGGACGAAATGCTGCTACAGATGTAGCCTTAGAAATAGAAAACCTTAAAAAAGAAAATATAGATGGGCTTATAATAGACCTTCGCAGCAATGGAGGTGGCTCACTAAAAACAGTGGTGGATATAGGAGGTATGTTCATCTCTAAAGGACCTATTGTTCAAGTAAAATCATCTCGCGGAAGTCGTGATGTGTATTCAGACAACGACCCTAATATACAATGGGATGGCTCACTTGTAATACTTACTAATGAGTTATCAGCCTCGGCTTCAGAAATATTAGCAGCTGCTATGCAAGATTACAAACGTGCTATTATCATAGGAGGTAAACAAACCTTTGGAAAGGGTACTGTACAGAATGTGGTAAGCCTAAACGAGTTTTTACGTCAAAATGATTATGGTGATCTTGGAGCTTTAAAAGTTACTATACAAAAGTTTTATCGTATTAATGGTGGCTCTACTCAGTTAAAAGGTGTAGAAAGTGATGTAGTTGTACCAGATAAATACAAGTATATTGATATAGGAGAACGTGATATGCCTAATGCTATGGCTTGGGATAAAATAGAAGCCGCTAAATATACGCCTTGGACAAATAATGGTAATTTTGACAAGGCTATGGAAAATAGCAAAAAGCGCATTAGCAACAATCAGTATTTAAAACTAATTGATGAGAATGCCCAGTGGATTAAACAGCAGCAAAACGACAACGTGTTCCCTTTAAATTACGAACGTTATAAACAAGTAATAGACAGAAATGAAGAACAAGCTAAGAAATTCAAAGCTATTGCTGATTACAAATCAGATTTAAAATTCAGCTCTGTTACTTCTGAAGAAAGAAAAGTAAAAACTAATGAAGACCTTAAACTACGCCGCGATCGTTGGCACGAAAACTTACAGAAAGACGTGTATATAGACGAAGCAGTGAAAGTTTTGGAAGACTTGAATACTAAGCAATAATTAACAATTAATAAAACATTGGCAAAGCTATGGGCTTTGCCAATGTTTTTTTATGTCAAAACACAAAAAAAGGGTTTTTCTTTGCTGATGTACTTTGTAACTTATGCCCTCAATTCGTTTTATCATATCATCAACTTATCAACATTTTTTTTGCATTTTCTTCAGTAAAAAAAAATAAAAACTGACGATCTTTCAATAAAAGACCTTTTTGTTGTTTTTCTTTTTCTGTTTTATCAAAATAAAAGATGTTATAAAATGATACAAAAAAGTTGATGTTTATTATTTTTTATTTTTTTTCTTGGTAATTACAAAAAAAAATGATACTTTTGGAGCGTTAAAATAAATAAAAGTATGGATAACACACACAAATTCGTTTTGTTTATTTTCTGTTTGCTTTTTCCATTTTGGCTTATAGCTCAGGAAGTAACTATCAAAGGAACCGTAAAAGATGAAGACGGGATCGAGTTGCCTGGTGCAACAGTTGTTATTAAAGGAACAGCTAAAGGAACAGCTACCGATTGGAATGGTAACTTTGAGATGAAAGCTCATCAGGGCGATATCTTAGTTTTCTCTACTATTGGCTATCTCCCTAAAGAGGTAAAGGTCGGTAAGGAACACACTTTGCATATCGTTCTCTCTACCGATGAGCAACAGATCGAAGGTACTGAGGTGGTAGCAGTAGCCTACGGTACTACCAATAAAAAATCGTTTACGGGCTCTATGGCTACTGTCAAAGCAGAGACTATTCAGGCCAAACAGACTACCGATGTGGCTAAAACCTTAGAAGGGGCTGTAGCAGGGGTGCAAATCTCAACTTCGTCAGGGCAACCAGGCAGTAGCTCGTCTATCCGCATTAGGGGGATAGGTTCTATCAATGCATCGAGTGCTCCGCTTATCATTTTAGACGGGGTACCTTTTGAAGGGACTCTTAACGCTATTAACAACAGCGATATAGAGAGTGTGAACGTGCTAAAAGATGCTTCTTCATCGGCACTCTATGGGGCACGTGGTGCTAATGGAGTGGTGCTTATCACTACTAAAAGTGGCTCGAAAGGCAGGTTGTCTATCTCGGTAGATAATAAGTTAGGCTTCAACTACCGCGGTATCCCTGAGTATGATATTATCAGCAGTCCTGGCGAATACTACGAAACACTTTGGTCAGCACTTTATAACCAAAATTTGTATACTCAAAACCAAGCTGATGCTTTGGCGCGCAGCAATGCTAGTAACTCGCTTATAGACAATGTGGGAGCAGGCTATAATATCTATAACGTAGCTGATGATAAGGTGGTACTCCCTACCACCGGTAAGCTCAACCCTGCGGCAGCTATCAGATATTCTGATGCGGCTACTTTCAACCAATGGGAAAAGGCTCTCTTCAATAGTCGTGTGCGCAAAGAGCACAACCTGAGTATGACCAAAGGTACTGAACACAATAGTTTTTACTTCTCTTTTGGCTATTTGGGCGATGAGGGCTATAATATGAATAGTTATTTTAACCGTTATTCTACTCGTTTTGCTTACAAGGGCGACATTACTTCTTGGCTAAAAGCCAATGCTTCTTCGATGATTACTTATACTGAAAAACAAGGAAGTACTGAGAGCAATAGTTATGACAACCCTTTTGCGTGGACACGTACTATAGCGCCTATTTATCCTATCTATGAGCACGATGCCAATGGCAATCGCTTGAGTACATACGATTATGGAATTACCCGAAAATTTAATGACAATACAAACCCTGTGGCTACACAAAATGAGAACCTAAACTACAGTCGCAATTATTATTTCAATCAGGCACTTTCGTTAGATGCACAGCTACATAAGAATCTCACTTTTTCAGTAAATGGTAATTTTTATGCAAACTTCTATGATGTGAATTACTTTACCACTCCTTTAGGTGGTGCAGGTAAGAACTATGGGGGGGCATCAAGTAAGTATAAATCTGATAATATAGTAATGACCTTTAACCAATTATTGCGCTATAGCAAAAACTGGGATAACTATGGTATAGAAGCTCTTTTTGGGCACGAAAGCTATCAGAAGCGTTTCGGTACTATAGAAGGTAGCAAGAAGAACTTTGTAGACCCCCGCAATAGCGAGTTTAACAATGCTGCGGTGCTCAGTTCACTCACCTCATATACTCGGCGTTACTTTGTAGAAGGCTATTTTGGTCAGCTAAATGCTAACTATCAGCAAAAGTATTACCTTTCAGCTAGTTTGCGCCGTGATGGCTCGTCAGTATTTGCACCCGAAAATCGTTGGGGTACTTTCTGGTCGGTAGGAGCCTCGTGGTTGCTAAGCGAAGAGAAGTTCTTAGAAAAAGTAGATTTTGTAGATTTGGTAAAACTTAAATTGAGCTATGGAGTGCAGGGGAATGACGAGCTTTACTTACCAGGGGGAGGACGTTCGTACGTGCCTTATATGACCCTCTACAGTGTGAGTACTAATGGCAATACACCAGGGCTTGTAGCTAGCTATAAAGGTAATCGCAATATCACTTGGGAAGAGAGTGGCAACCTCAATGCAGGGATAGAATTAGGTTTCTTTAGAAACAGACTCACCTTAGAGGCTGACTACTTTGTAAAGAAAACTAAAGATTTGTTATTCAATATGCCGTTACCTGCTTCTACGGGCTTTAGTTCAGAACCGCGCAACGTAGCCAATATGGTAAATAAAGGGGTAGAGTTTTCGTTAGGAGTGACCCCTGTGCAAACAGATAAAGTACAGTGGACAGTATCAATAAACGGCTTGCACTACAAGAATGAAATAACTCGCCTACCTGGAGAATTACGTGAAAAAGGACTAACACGCGGCTATCAAACACTGAAAGAGGGAGGCAGTATATACGATTTTTATTTGGTGAAATGGGGAGGCGTAAATCCTACCAATGGCGATGCCCAGTTCTATGTAAAAAATGCTACTACGGGCGAATATGAGCTGAAAGGCAGTGCAGATTACGATAGTTCGAGCAAGCAATATGCAGGCACTTCTATTCCTGACTTACAAGGGGGCTTTGGTACCACTCTTAGTGCTTATAATTTTGACCTTGCAGTACAGTTTTCTTACCAGTTGGGTGGTAAATTCTACGACTATCAGTACGCTGGACTGATGCATTCAGGCGACTTGGGTAGAACTTGGCATACTGACATTCGCAATCGTTGGACGCCCGAGAATACCACCTCAGACATTCCGCGTCTTGAATTTGCTAATCAGAAGATGCTTAATCTTTCTGACCGCTTTATGGTATCGTCAGACTATCTATCGCTGCGCAATATAAGTTTGGGGTATACTTTCACGCACCAGATGGTAGAGAAATTAGGGCTTACTAAGCTGCGCTACTACCTTACGGCTGATAATGTGTATTTGTGGAGCCACCGCAAGGGCTTAGACCCTCGTACTAGTTTAGCCGGTAGTAATGACTATGCAGTATATAGCCCAATACGCACGGTATCAATGGGATTAACACTCACTTTCTAAAAATTGTAACAGCTATGAAAAAATATATATTTTCCGCCGTTTTTGTATCACTGCTTATTACTGCTTGTTCTAAGAGTGATTTCGACCCCGAGGTAAATGAATACCTTACCGACCAGCGCAAAGAGGAGCTAAAAGCCAATGTAGAGACCAAAGCCAACCTATTACAGGTAGAACTCAATGGTGTTTACAATAACAATGTAGCTAAGCAAAGTACTTATGACGATTCATTTGGGCTTAAATCTATCCATATGTCGTCAGACCTTACGGGCTTAGATATGGTGCAAGCTTCGTATCACTGGTATGGCTATGATTATTATTTTGATATGCGCAATGCTAACTATTCGCGTACCAGCTTTATGTGGTCTTTCCTCTACCGACAAATCAGTGCTATCAACACCATTTTAGCCGATTATTTTGCTGAAGCTCCTACCGAGCAAGTACTTTATCAGAAATATGCAGAGCTGAAGTCGCTGCGAGCACTTTATTATTTCTATTTGGTGAATTTGTATCAGCATTCTTACAAAGGCAATGAAGCAAAATTAGGGGTGCCTCTAATGCTCAAGCCAACCGATGGCAAGCTACCGCGTGCTACAGTAGCCGAGGTATACGCCCAAATGGAAGAAGACCTATCGGTAGTAGATGATGCCCGCTTCACCATCACCGAAAGCAAAGAAGATGTTGATAAAGCCGTAGCAGCTGCTTATTTGGCTAAAGTGTATGCGCATAAAGAAGAGTGGGCAAAGGTAGCCCAATACGCCCAAATAGTGCTTGCCGCCTCTGATTTCAATTATACATCAATGGCTGAAGTGCAAGGCGCTAAATGGGATATTAGTAACACCTCTTGGCTTTGGGGGTATGATATTACCCAGCAGACAACAACCTCTTGGGGCTCTTTTTATTCACATATCGACAATACTATAACACAGGGCTATGCTGGTGGTTCAGGAGCTTATAAGAATATGTATAGCAATCTCTACGCTAAAATAGCCAATACCGATGTGCGTAAGAAAATATACATCAATAGTACGCTTTTCCCTGCGATAGCCAATCGCTATAGTTTGCCTGATTATGCTAATGTGAAGTATGCTACCGACCAACGATTTTTGAGCGATTACTGCTTCATACGCATTGAAGATCCTTTCTTTCTGTATGTAGAGGCTTTAGTAGAGCAAAACTATTTGACTACTGCCAAGACTACCCTCGAAGACTTTATGCATAACTATCGCGACCCCTCTTATACATTAGCTGCTACCACTCAAGCGGCTATGCGCGAGGAGGTGCGCACGCAACGCCGTATAGAGCTTTGGGGAGAAGGTACATCTTTCTTCGATTTTAAGCGTTGGCACTTAGGGATAGACCGCACAGAGGCAGGCAGCAATCATACTTTTAAGGTGACCGTACCTGCAGGAGATAAACGTTGGGTATACCAAATACCACAAGATGAGATAGAATCGAACTCACAAATGGTACAAAACGAATAAAAAGATAAAACAAGAACCTAAATTGATGAGAGCTACCTAAAAAAAGGATACTTTTTTGGGTAGCTCTTTTAGGAAACAATGAAGTTTTGTTATTTTTAAAAGGTGAGTTAGGTGTGCCATTACAATTTTGTGTGTTTAACCTAATAAACCTATTTTTTTGTTTTTGGTATATTAAAAAAATATTGTACTTTTGCCGTACTAAATATATCTTTTCTCATTCTGATAAATGAAGCTATTCACTCTTATATTATTGTTTTTCAGCACTTACCTGTACGCTCAGAATCCCGATAGCCTTATCCAGCGCAGCATACAAAACGAGCTGGAAGCTATTAAAATTTTTCGCCAGAAAGACTCTATACGGATAGCTATGCTACTGAATGAAATTCAGGAGATGTTGCACACTGAAATTCCAAATAAATTACAGAATAAAGACTCATTAGCTACCTTAGAAAAGAAAAAAGAAATAGAGAGCTTACGTGAAAAAATGCGAGGGAAACCTATTGTTTTTGAAAAAGACACTCTGTATTACATCTATACCTCCTATGGTCCTTACGATGCTGATATACGCGTAAAAAACACAGAAGATAAGCTCAAAAAACTTTATGATGATCCCTTCTTTATTGCTGATTCTATTAAAGTAAAACCTTCTGGAGACTACTTAGCAGTGATGTACAAAGGAAAATCGATAGCAGGGATTAGTGTAGTTGATGCCTTGTGGGAAAACAGCACTCAGACAGAGTTGGCCAACCGCTATGCCAATGTTATTAAAAATACTATTATAAAGTACAAAGAACAGAATAGTTTAAAAAGTATCCTAATAAGATGAGATATGTTTAGTACTTTTTATTGCTTTTATATTGGTATGGGCTATCAATAAGCTTTTCCGTTTTCTACAAAAGTTAGCAATTAATTCGCAAGACCGTTTTGTTTCTGGCATCAAAGTTAAAAACTATTAAATTATAAAGAAACGTAGTATAATCAAAGTAATGTTAAGAATACTAGCTGTACTGCGAATTATATTCTTGTTTTTGTTATTAGTAACTATTATTCCTCTCATTTTTGAAATTTTTCCGTCTACCCAATACTTATCACATATTATTATACAATGGATTTCGGAGCCTATTAAAAATGTAGGAAAGGCTATTTTAAACTATCTGCCTCACCTATTTAACATTGTTATAATTGTTATTATCACTCGTTATGTACTAAAAGTACTAAGATTTTTTGCTTTAGAAATAGAGTGCGGCATACTTAAAATACATGGCTTTCACCCTGAATGGGCACATACTACCTATGTACTAATACGTATGATATTATGGGTACTTTATGTTCCCTCATTTACCAGGGTCGGATAGTGATGCTTTTAAAGGAATTTCGGTATTCTTAGGATTACTTATTTCACTAGGGTCTTCCTCTGCCATATCTAATGCCATAGCAGGTGTAGTAATTAGTTATATGCGTCCGTTTCAAGTAGGTGACTGGATAAAATCAGGGGAAATTACAGGTATAGTAATTGAAAAAAATGCCTTAGTAACCCGCTTAAAAACTATTAATAATGAAGATATTACCATACCAAATTCTTCTATACTTAGTGGAGCAACAATGAACTTTACTTCGATAGGTAAAGAGAAAGGATTAGCTTTAAATGTACATATAAAAGTACGTTATGATTACTCTGATAATTTAGTAGAAGAACTTCTTATTGAAGCAGCTTTGATGACTAATGGTATTTCACCTCACCCTCACCCTTATATTTTCCAGCTATCACTAGATGAACGGAATGCCTTATATGAACTGAATGCCTATACTTTTCATCCAGAAAATATGTACTTTATAAAATCAGACTTGGTAAAAAACATACAAAGTACTTTTCGACAAGCAAATGTAGAGATTTTCTAAACCCAATACATTGAGATACTACCTGAAAATGAACTGAGAAATAAAAAGAATAAATTATAAATAATAACAAGAAGAATGAAACAACGACTTATATTTATTGATGTTATTAGAGCTTATGCTATCTGTATGATGTTACAAGGGCATTTTATCACAGCCCTACTTGCTGAACCATACTGCGATGAAAATAATATTTATTACCATATTTGGCACTATTTCACAGGCATTACTGCCCCTGTATTTCTTACCATATCAGGATTTATATTTACGTTTTTGCTTATTCGCGAAGGTGAACGCAGTGGTATAGGATTAAAAAATCCCCGTGTAATTAAAGGTTTTCATCGAGGAATAATGCTTATAGCAGTAGCTTGCCTATTGAGAAAAAGTATTTTTTTTGTTGATATTTTGCATTGTATAGGACTTGCTCTTATTATAATGGTAGGTATTTACTTGCTAATAGGAAAACATGTGCGGCATGTACTCCCTATAGTACTTATCAGCATTACATTACTACTTTTTATTTTTAATGAAACTTATAATCAGTACGAATATTCATGGTTACCAGAGGTAATAGCTAACTACTTACCACATAAAAATAATACAAACTTCTTTACGATCTTCCCTTGGTTAGGTTTTGTTACTTTAGGAGGCTTTATAGGATCTATGTTTTATTATAATCATAAAGCCAAACACCTATACCTTATATTCACCATACTACTAATTGTTTTTGGTTGTATTTTTCATTTTCAGTTTCATACTTTTCACTTTTTATATGAGCTTACTGGTTGGGAACACTTTGATACTTTATCTCGCAAAGGATTCCTTTTCCTACGGACAGGTGATATGCTTTGGACATTTGCGGTATTTGTTATGTTACGTAATATACTCACAGCTCCATTTTTGCAACGAATAGGTCAAAACACACTCTCTATCTATATTATTCATTGTTTAGTATTGAACCAAGTAATTCCAATGTTCAACTTAGATTTCTTTTTCCATAAAAGCTTAAATCCTATTCAAGCTATAATTGGAGCTATATTTTTTGTAGTAGGAGTGGTAGTATTGTCATTCTACTATCATAAAATATATAAATACATAAAGGAAAGATATTTTGCAGAAAGTATGAGTCGAAAAATGGTTTATAAGCTGTTCACAGTCCTTTTTATAAGTTTCTTTTCATTTATAATAACTAATGCTATATATACTCTCTCAGGTGAAGACTATAGTGCTGTAGTAAGTTATAGCATTTTATATTACTTACTACCAGCTGCTTTTGTAGCTAGCATTCTTCTATTTTTAAAGAAAAGATCCTTATTCTGGATCCCATATTCTATTTTATGTTTTTACATTTTGACAGAAGGTTTTATAAATGGTTGGAATAATCCTTTACGTTCTATTTATTTATTAGTTGCAATAACTGTTGGTTATGGGATATTAGGAGTTTTAATTACTTTCTATTTTAAGCGACTTAGAGAAAAGAAAAGTTATTTACCTAAGTAAGTTATTTCACTGATTATCAATGAACAAAAACAAATGAAGAATAAAAAATAAAAATAATAGTCTAAAAATTTGGAAGTAACACAAAAAATACTGTATCTTTGCAGCGTTAATAATTAGTAAAATTGCGGGAGTAGCTCAGTTGGTAGAGCGTCAGCCTTCCAAGCTGAATGTCGCGAGTTCGAACCTCGTCTCCCGCTCAATATAAAAAATCCTTGATAGTAAATGCTATCAAGGATTTTTTATATAAATACTACAACTGTTTTAGTTTCATGGCTAATTCCCAAATTATGATTCCAGCACTTACTGATACATTTAAAGAATGTTTAGTCCCAAATTGTGGTATTTCAATCACTTGATGACTTGCTGTTACCACCTCTTGAATTACTCCCTTTACCTCGTTACCAAAAACCACAGCATATTTAGTAGTAGGCTCAGGATTAAAGTCTTGCAACATAACACTATGTTCAGCTTGTTCAATACTAATAACCACAATTCCTTCTGCTTTAAGCTGTTCTACTATTGTAAGAGTATCTGTCACATACTCCCAATCCACACTATCAGTAGCTCCTAGAGCTGTTTTGTGAATTTCTTTATTAGGAGGAGTAGCTGTAATACCACATAAATAAATTTTCTCCACTAAAAAAGCATCTGCAGTACGAAATACAGACCCTACATTATTAAGGCTTCTTACATTATCAAGTACTACTATTAAAGGTGTTTTTTGGGCTTGTTTAAACTGTTGTACATCCAAACGATGCAACTCTTCATTTGCTAACTTACGCATATATCATTATAATCGGGTTACTTTATCTACCCCTTTAATATTCTTTATTTCTTGTATCAGTTTTTTCAAGGTTGCATTATTATTAATTGATATAGATACTTTTCCACTAAAAACATCTCCTTCTGTATCAATATTCACATTTGTAAGTTTCACAAACTTACTTTCCAAAATAGCTTTAGATATATCACTAATAAGTCCGTCCCTATCTATACCACTTATTTTTAAACTTACCTTAAAGTCTCTCTCATCCGATTTTACCCACTTAGCCTGAATAATACGATAGGCATAGTTAGATTGCATTGAGATAGCATTAGGGCACGTTTTCTTATGTACTTTTACTCCTTCATTAATAGTTACAAAACCAAAAATAGGATCACCAGGAATAGGACTACAACATTTAGAAAAACTATAGTCTAAAGTCTCTTCTTCTTTACCAAATACAATGCTATCATAATGTTCTCCTGTTTTATAAGTAGGTTCTTCCGTAGGGCGTTTTACTTGTTTGCTTTTAAAGAGCCCAAAGAAAGAGGTACGATTAGAGGCAAACTCTTTCAACATAGTACTTGATATTTCTCCAGTACCTGCTTGATAGTAAATATCTAAGCTTGTTTTAGTTTTAAAATAGTTCACCAGCTCATTCATTACTTCTTCAGTAAGATTTATTTTAAGCTGTTTTAGCTTGCGTACCAATATTTCTTTACCTTCTGTAGCAACAATTTTAGTTTCTTCTTTTAAGGCATTTTTAATCTTACTTCTAGCTTTAGAAGTAGTAGCATAGTTCAACCAGTTCTTAGTAGGCTTTACATTCTCAGCTGTAATAATTTCTACTGTATCGCCACTTTTAAGCACTTGGTTTAAAGGTACTAATTTGTTATTCACTTTAGCCCCTCGTGTTTTAAGTCCTACTCCTGTATGAATAGAAAAGGCAAAGTCTAATGGTGTAGCTCCCTTAGGTAATGATTTAATTTCTCCATTAGGGGTAAATACAAATATCTCTTTTGAATAAAGGTTTAACTTAAAATCTTCTACAAAATCAACTGCATTAGCCTCACTATTTTCAAACACTTCTTGTAAGCGGTTTAGCCATACTTCTATACCTTCTTCTTTTTGACTTCCATGTTTGTATTTAAAGTGGGCAGCATAACCTTTCTCTGCTATCTCATGCATACGTTCACTGCGTATCTGCACTTCTACCCATTTACCTTTGGGTCCCATAACTGTAATATGCAGTGCCTCATAGCCTGTTGATTTTGGTGATGAAATCCAATCACGTAAGCGCGTAGGGTTCGGACGAAAGTGATCCGTAACAATTGAATATATTTTCCAAGCCAAAAACTTCTCTTCTGCAGGCTCGCTTTTATAAATAATACGAATAGCAAACTTATCATATACCTCTTCAAAACTCACCCCTTGTGATTCCATCTTTTTATAGATCGAATAGATGGATTTCGGTCTACCTTTAATGTAATACTCTATCTTTTGCTCATTCAGCGAAGTTTCTACTATCTTAGTGAAAGCCTCAATATACGATAACTGCTCATCTTTAGATTCTTTCATTCGGTTCAATATACCAAAGTAGCGTTCTGGGTCAGTATATTTAAGGGCAAGGTCTTCTAGCTCTGTCTTGATATTATACAGTCCTATACGGTGTGCTATAGGTGCGTAGATATACAGTGTTTCCGAAGCTATTTTAGCCTGTTTATGTTCAGCCATAGCCTCCATAGTTTCCATATTATGCAACCTGTCAGCTATTTTAATAAGGATTACACGCACATCATCATTCATAGTAAGCAATAGCTTACGGAAGTTTTCTGCTTGTAATGAGATATCGCTATCCCTACTCATATTAGATATTTTAGTAAGCCCAGCTACTATATGGGCTACTGTATCGCCAAAAAGGCGTTGCATATCCTCGTTGGTATATTCAGTATCTTCTACCACATCATGCAAAAGGGCAGCAGCTATTGATACAGCATCCAACCCTATCTGCGAAGCTACTATCTTAGCTACTGCTATAGGGTGAAATATATAAGGTTCTCCACTTTTACGACGCTGACTTTTATGAGCCTCCACAGCAGTATCAAAAGCCAAGCGGATAAGTTTCTTATCTTCCTCACTAAGGGTCTGATAGCTAATGCGCAACAGTTCTTTATATTCGCGTGCAATAGCTTTTTGTTCATCTTCGCTGTAATAATCTGTTTCCATAGCATTTAATATAAGAATGTGCTTATTTTATAGTAGTAGTGAGTTTACGTAACTTAATGTTTGAAAGTACTTTTTTGGTATATAAAGGGAAATCAGCATTCAATAGCCAACCAAAATAACCCGGCTCTTGTTCAAAAATATCCTCTACTCGCTTACCTTTGTGCTTACCAAAAGTAAACACCTCTTCCCCTTTCTCATTATAAGCAATAAATCCAGCAAAGTCCACTATTTGCTTCCGGTATGTAAATTCGCTCAGCTTCTTCACATTATTCTCCAAGCTACCTTCATAACGGTCTAATTGTGCTTTAAGTATCTCGTAAGTAGCATTAGTATCAGCAGCAGCACTATGCGCATCAGCAAGATCTTTATCACAATAAAACTTATAAGCTGCCGATAGGGTACGTTGTTCCATTTTGTGAAATATTGTCTGCACATCTACCGTCACACGGTTGCCAAGGTCAAACTCATCTACCCCTGCTCGTAACATCTCTTCAGCCAAAAGCGGAATATCAAAACGGTCAGAATTATAGCCTGCAAGGTCAGAGTCCTTAATCATATGGTATATTTGCTTTGCCAATTCCTTAAAAGTAGGCTCATTAGCTACCTTTTCATCTGTGATACCATGCACTTCCGATGCCACTGCAGGTATCGGGATTGTAGGATTCACCAACCACGTCTTGCTTTCCTTATTACCATTAGGATATATCTTTAAAATTGAAATTTCTACAATACGATCTTTAGTAATGTCAATACCTGTCGTTTCAAGATCAAAAAAACAGATAGGTTTTGATAGCTTTAGTTCCACTGTATAAGTCTGATTTTCTGTTATTCTTCTATTTGCGCAGATAGTCCAGCATCAAGTAATGCGGTGCAAATCGGCAACAAGTATTCATAACTTCCCGTCTTTACATCACATTTCCCTTTAAAGTGTGTGATAATAGCACATTGCTCGGCTTGTTCAAAAGTATGATTACAAACCTGCACAAGCGTATCAATAACATACTCAAATGAATGATGCTCATCATTATACAAAATGATATGACACTCCTCATCTATCTGTTCCAGTATATCCACCTCACCAAAGGTTTCTTCTTGATATTGACTATTTTGTAACATATTTGCTTTTATAATGCTACAAAAGTATAACAAATATTTGAGCTGTGCAAATATTTTTAGAAGTTTTCACAACCTTTCTATTCAAAAAATAGCTTACATTTTTTTTGCCAAACGATGCCATTTAAGCCTGTAATAACACACAAAAAGCCATCTTTTTCTTGTCAATAACTCACCTCTATTCAGCCTGCTCCTATTCACCTTTTATTTCTTATTTTTCACCCAAATTTCATTTTTATTGCGAATACTTCAAAAATTAATACCCTACACTTTCCTTTTCAGCAGAAAATACAATCCCCTAATAATCAACACACTTAACCACCAACATTATCATACAAAACCTAAAGAATGAACGAAGGTTAAACGAACGAATAACGAAGGATAAACGAACTATAAACGAAGGATAAGCATTCCTCATCTGATTATCAGCTGCTTTACCCTTACACTCCTCCTTTGCAAAAATCGCAACAGAATTGCCAAAACATTGCATTTTTCTCATCTTCTCTTACCACCCACCTCCCCTACCCTATGTTATATCTAAAAACTCCCCCTTATCCTCAGTACTACCCTATATACAAAAAAAAACTATTTCCTCAGTATCTAATAATACCTCGGAAATAGTATCTTTTTCTATTCTCTCTCAAAGTAAAAATACTCTCCCACTAGAGCCTCTTATGTCAATTTCATGTGTTTACACAAGTAAAAGTTTTGTTTTTACACTTTCTTTATCAGTTTCTGATAAGGTTGCATTTATCAAATTTTCCATAGTAAAAATATTTAATGGGTTAATAACGCCACAAAGGAACGAATTTTTGTTTGGAAAGACAAATATTTTAACAAAAGTTTAACAATTATGATGTAAAAAATCTTAATTATTTTTTATTTGATTTTTTTTCTTCTTTTTATCCAGTTATATAAAAGCTTAACTCCATCAATATTATTAACGTATCCAGCATTATTATTACTTATATTATAAAACTTTTTTTGTTTTTTAGTAGATATTTCTCTAGTTATACTAAAAATATCATTAATCATACAAGGCAAAAAGACTATTAATCTTCTATTTATATCTTCATACTTCAGCTCAAATTGTACCAATATTGATTCTATTCCTTCTGTCATAATAATATTTACACCATCAATTTTGTCTTCATAAGGAGATGCAAAACAAAAATCCTGGGGATATATTCTTTTTTCTGGATTTAAAAGTTGTTCTCTCACAACATCAAAATTTGAATCAAAAAGTAATAAATCTCCAAATTTTTCAAAAGCCATAATATAAGCTGTTTTCAATAATGCATACTTTACTTTATTAAAATCAATTCGATTTTCAATCAATTTTATTTTATGCATATCTCCTTCCTTTATTTTTTTCATTTTTTCATCGAGTCTCAATTTATTATTGTTTTTACGACTACTCTTTACTTCTGCAGATCCATCATTATTAATTTTAAAAGTACCCTTAAATATATCATCATTGAAAATCATTTCTATAGGTATTTCTTTTCCTTTGGGAAGACTCTGATTACTTAAATCTTTTAACCTATTTACCAAATATGAATCCATTTTTGTACCTGCTATATTGTTACATTTCTTACAAGTAAGTACTTTTGCTTTTCCCCCAAGCGATTTTGGAGGTGCATCTTCCAAGGTTAATGGATTATCCCCATTTATGCTATGATAAACTCCTTTACATATAGGGCATAAATAAACATCTTTTTCTCCTATTATAAATCCATTGTCAATTAAAGAATTTCTATTTTTTACAAATCTATCAAAAATAACTTGTCTTTTTTGTTCTCCTTTATTCATTGTAAAATAAATTATCAAATTATTAATCTATGCAATTGAGACAAGTAAGTACATAGAATAAAAAAATAAATCTTATACTAATCTAAAAATATTACAAAAATTTAAAACCTCAGCAATATTAATACCTAAAATATTGCTTATATAATCAAAAATATTGTTTCTGTAAGCAATATAAATTGCTTCTACAATCTAAAATATTGTCAACAGAAGCTAAAATATTGCTTCTGTAAGCTATTTTTTTTGGAAAAATAAAATATTTTCTAACTTCTCAACTTGATATCTAATGCAAAGTTCAGTCCCTAATTCACCTTCGTAACCCTTTCTATCACATTCTCCCTTGATAAGATAATCAGCAAGTCATCCTTATTCAGCTTAACATTAGGATCAGGCGTCACATTCATCTTACCGTCAGAATGCTTTACTGCCAAAATATTTATCTCATATTTATGCCGTAAGTTAAGCTCCATAAGTGATTTCCCCACATAAGTCTTAGGCACCTTCACTTCATATATAAAGTAATCTTCAGCAAACTTAAAGTACTCAATAATAGTAGGGCGTAATACCGAATAAGCCACCTTTTCTCCCATCGATTCTTCAGGGAATACCACCTGTGTAGCCCCTATCTTATATAGTACTTTCTCTTGGGTATGATTCACTGCCTTGCAAATAATATTCTTCACCCCCAGCTCCTTCAGCTGTAAGGTAATCAAAATACTAGCCTGAATGTTATCACCCACACTCACAAAAGCAGTATCAAAATCATCTTTTACCACATTCTTAAGGGCTATCTCATCAGTAGCATCCAGAATAACAGCCTCCTCTATAATCCCCTCACTTAAGGCTTGTTTAATAAGCCCCTCGCGTGAGTCTATTACCAGTACTGTTGCCTTGTTCTTATAAAGAGTCTTAGCTACCGATTTACCAAACTCTCCTAATCCTATGACTAAAAAATTCTTCATAATCTATCCTATTAAAATATTTTCTTTTGGGTATTTGTAATTTCCTTCAACTCGTGGTCTCGATAAGGCGAGCGCAATGGTAAGCGGTCCTACCCTACCTAAAAACATTGTAAATATCAAAATAAATTTGGAAAAAATGCCTAATTGTGGGGTAATCCCGGTTGAAAGTCCGCAAGTGCTGAATGCCGAAATGAGTTCGAAAGCTATTTTGGTAAATTCTAAATCGGGTTCTAAAGCTGTGAGGATTACAATCATTGTAATCACATACATCATCGCAATAAACACAAGTGCCGATGCTTTATTAAAGAGTTTCCAAGAGATGCGTCTCTTTGAAAATTCGATATAGTTCTTATTGAGTAATGCTGTTTTAATACCGAGAAATAAGATGCCAATAGTAGTAGTTTTCACGCCAGAACCTGTTGAGTTTGGCGATGCCCCTATAAACATAAACGTTACGCAAAAAAGAATGGTGGCACTGCTTAAATGCTCCAACGGAATCGTATCGAAACCTGCTGTACGTAAACTTACGGAGTGAAAAAAGCTAATAAGCATCTGTCCAAAGAAACTTTTCCCGTAAAGTGTGTAATAATTTTTATATTCTAAGGTAAAAAACAAGAACGTACCCGCAACGAGAAAGATAATAGTTGTTATAATTGAAAACTGAGAGTTAATATCGAGTCTTCGTCTCTTTTTCCGAAGGTATTCATAGGCTTGAATAATGGTTGTAAAGCCTAAACCACCAAAAATAACCAAAAAAGTGATGATAATATTCACAAAAACATTGTAAGTATAACCTTCGAAGCTATGAGGAAACAAAGAAACGCCCGCATTACAAAAAGCCGATACCGAGTGAAACACCGAGAAAAATAACGCTTTCCCAAAAGGGAAGTCTTGAATGAAAGAAACAAACAAACACAGCGCTCCTGTAGCTTCAAAAAGCAAAGTAATATACACCACACGCTTTGTTACGGCATAAATATCGTAACTTTTGTTGTGATTAAGCCCTTCGGCTACTATTTTTTTAGTATAAAAACCAATGCGTTTAGCAATAAGCAACACCAAAACAGAGGAAATAGTAAGCACTCCCAATCCGCCAAACTGAATAAGCACCAATAAAATGAGTTTCCCATAAATAGTAAAGGTCGTTCCTATATCTATCACCGAAAGACCCGTAACGGTAACCGCCGAAGTAGCTGTAAAAAGCGCTTCGAGGAAAGAAATATCTTTCTGAGGCGTATGTGCAAAAGGCATCATCAAAAGCAAAGCACCTACGACTATTAAGCCTATAAACGAAAGCATTATAAGGTTATATGGTGATATTTTTTTTAACATTGGGTTCAATTTTTATTGTTTATCCATCTGAACGGTACGAATAGGGAATGGTATATTAATATTATGTGCATCAAAACATTTCTTAATAGCCATTATAGCTTCTGATTTATACGAAAAAGACTCCGAAAGTTTCTTGGAAGGAATAGTAAAATACACAATAAAGTTAATAGAACTATCGGCAAACTCAGTATAATAAAAAGAGATAGCTGTATCAAGTTCTTTTTGTTGCATCATCTTCCTAATAGTAGTTTCAGTAAGCATTTTCACCTGCTCCAAATCCGATTCATAACCTACACCACAAGTAACTGATACATTAGCAGTATCACTTTCAGAATAATTCTTCATAGGATTGTCCACTATAAGCTTATTAGGTATCGATACATAGTTTCCATCAGCCATTTTAAGCTTAATAGTACGCAAATTTATATCTTCAATAGTACCTGTATAGCCCATAGTTTCAATCTGATGCCCTATACGAATATTCTTGGTAAAAGATAAAGTAATACCCGAAAAAGTATTGCTAAGCGTACCTTGTAAAGCCAAACCAATAGCCAAACCTGCTACTCCTGCCCCTGCCAAAATAGTTTTAAACATATTCTCAAGGTCTAAAATATTTAGCGAAAACATAAAGAAGGTAATAACCACCAAAACAGAGATAATATTACCCAGCATTATGCGTGAAGAAGGTTTTACGCCACGCCTTTCTAAGATACGAATAGCTATTTTTTTGATAAGTCTAGAAAGATAAAAACCTAGAATAAAGACTAATAAAGCTATTACAATATTAGGTGTTTTATCAATAAAGAGTTGAATCCATAGATGTATTTTCTTAGTGAATACTTCTATAATATTAATGTAGTCATTTACTATTCCGTTTTCCATTAAGTCTAATTAGTTTATTTTACCAAAAGTCAAAATATGATAGGCACTTTTTGTTATTTATTACATAAATGAGGCTGTCCAATCTTTTCAGACAGCCTCATTTTTGAAAGTTTTATTCGTTTATTATCGTGAATAGTTAGGTGCTTCTTTCGTAATGGTAATATTATGTGGGTGACTTTCAGCTATACCACTAGCTGTAATACGCACAAAGCGTCCTACCTCTTGTAGGGTTTTCACATCCTTAGCACCACAGTAACCCATACCCGCACGTAAGCCTCCTATAAATTGGTGCATACTTTCTTGTAATTCACCTTTATAAGCCACTCGCCCTACGATACCTTCTGGTACAAGTTTCTTAATATCATCTTCCACATCTTGGAAATAACGATCTTTACTACCTTGGTTCATAGCCTCTACCGAGCCCATACCACGATATGATTTATATTTTCTACCTTCAAAAATAATAGTCTCTCCTGGTGATTCTTTAGTTCCTGCCAAAAGTGAGCCCAACATCACGCTGTCTGCTCCTGCAGCTATAGCTTTTACTATATCACCGGTGTATCTAATTCCTCCATCTGCTATCACAGGCACTCCTTTTCCTTTTAAGGCTGCTGCTACATTCATCACTGCCGAAAATTGTGGGAAGCCTACTCCTGCCACTACACGGGTTGTACAGATAGAGCCCGGACCTATACCTACTTTCACAGCATCTGCTCCATTCTCTGCCAAATACAAGGCCGCTTCTGGGGTAGCTATATTACCTACCACTACATCCAAATCAGGAAACGATGCTTTTACCATCTTTAAGGCACTTACTACTCCTTTAGTATGTCCGTGAGCCGTATCTATCACCACAGCATCTACCCCTGCGTGTACAAGCGCCGAAGCTCTTTCTACCACATCTGCAGTAACTCCCAAGGCTGCCGCTACGCGCAAACGTCCTAAGCTATCCTTATTAGATATTGATTTCTCTTGCAAATTAGCTATATCTCTAAAAGTAATAAGCCCTACCAACTTGTAATTCTTATCCACTACAGGCAGTTTTTCTATCTTGCTGCGTTGCAATATGCCCTCCGCTTCTTTCATCGAGGTACCTTCATTGGCTATCACAAGATTTTTAGAGGTCATAACCTCTGTTATTGGCCTATTATTATCATGTTCAAAACGCAAGTCCCTATTAGTAACAATTCCTTTTAAAATACCATTATCATCTACAATAGGAATCCCTCCTATCCCATTTTCCTTCATACAGCGTTTAGCATCGCTCACTTTGCAACTCAGCGGCAAGGTAACTGGGTCTATAATCATTCCACTTTCTGCCCTTTTCACCTTGCGTATTTGCTTAGCTTGCTCCTCAATCGTCATATTTTTATGCAGCACTCCTATACCTCCCTCTCTAGCCATAGCAATAGCCATAGCCGCTTCAGTAACGGTATCCATAGCTGCTGAAATAATAGGCACATTAAGGGTAATATTACGTGTAAATTGCGAAGTAATATTCACCTCTCTGGGTAAAACCTCCGAGTAATTAGGAATTAGAAGCACATCATCATAAGCAAGTCCTTCTGTAATTATTTTATTCTGAATATCCATTTTGGTAAAGAGAAAAATTAGTTGCGTGCAAAAGTACAAAACAATTTTCAATTAGCAAGTAACCTTTAATAATTTTTTTTTCACCCCTCATCTCCCTTAGCCATAGCACCCCATTGTAAAATTCTCAACAAACATCCATTTTTATTGATAATCTTTCAATTTCACTCTCTTCCTATCCTCTCACTATCCCATTCCTATAATCACCTGAAAATAAATACCCTACAATCCCACCCACCCCCTGTTCACACCCCAAGAACCTTATAGGATAAACGAACCTATAACGAAGGATAAACGAACTATAAACGAAGGATAAACGTCAATCAACTGATTATCAGGTATTTTTTCACAAAACAACTCTTTAAATAATTCGCAACCTTTTTCCCTAAATATTGCATTTTGTCTAATTCCTCAGTCCTCTAATTCATCTTTTTGCCTTCATCTCCATTTGCCTATTCGCCAATTATTTCTTACTTTTGCAACCTAAATTATTTAAGCTAATTTCAATGAACGATAAAATAGTAGTTTATCAAGTGCTTACAAGGCTCTTTGGCAATACCAACACCTCCAACAAACCTTGGGGAACAATAGAAGAAAACGGTGTAGGTAAATTTGCCGACTTTACCGAAGAAGCACTACTACAAATAAAAAAACTCGGGGCTACTCACATCTGGTTCACAGGTGTCCTACACCACGCCCTCACTACCAGCTATACCAGTTACGGCATTAGTGATGATTTCCCCGCCGTAATCAAAGGCCGTGCTGGCTCCCCCTACGCTATTAAAGATTACTACACCGTAAACCCCGACCTCGCTACCAATCCTGCCCTCCGTTTAGAGGAGTGGGAGGCGCTCATCGCTCGTACACACCAATGCCAACTAAAAGTTATTATGGATATAGTGCCCAATCACGTAGCACGCCGTTACGAAAGTATCGCCAAACCTAAGGACGTAACCGGTTTTGGCGAAAACGATGATACCACACTCCAATATGCCGTAAATAATAACTTTTATTATAATCCCAACGAGGCTTTCCAGCTTCCCGAAGGTATCTATGGCGAATACTACGAGTTTCCTGCCAAATGGACCGGCAATGGCACTCGCGCCTCTCGCCCCGATCGTAATGATTGGTATGAAACTGTCAAACTGAACTATGGCATCCGCCCCGATGGCACTAAGGATTTCCCTACCCTGCCCTCTGGCTTTGAGCACGAAAATACCGAAGCTCACTACCACTTTTGGGCAGACAAAACCGTCCCCGATACTTGGCTGAAATTCAAAGAAATAGCCCTTTATTGGCTCGATAAGGGCGTCGATGGCTTCCGTTATGATATGGCCGAAATGGTTCCAGTGGAGTTTTGGAGTTACCTCAATTCAGCCATAAAGCACCACAACCCCAACGCTTTCCTTCTGGCCGAAGTCTACAACCCCAATGAGTACCGCCCTTACCTACATTTAGGTAAAATGGATTACCTGTATGATAAGGTACAACTTTATGACACCCTTCGTAACATTGTAGCCCACCAGCATAGCACCGATGCCATTGCAGCCATACAGCGCAGCCTTGCCGATATTTCACACCGTATGCTGCACTTTCTAGAAAACCATGATGAACAGCGTATTGCCTCGCCCGAATTTGCTGGCTGTGCCGAAAAAGCCAAGCCTGCAATGGTAATCTCTACCCTTATCAGCCAGTCACCTATAATGCTGTATTTCGGTCAAGAAGTAGGCGAAAAAGGCGCCGAAGCTGCAGGCTTTGGCAGCCCATCACGCACCTCTATTTTTGATTACATAGGTGTCCCTGCCCACCAACGATGGCTCAATAATAAGGGCTTCGATGGCGGACAGTTATCCGAGAATGAACTCTCCTTACGTGATTTCTACCAGCGTCTGCTCAATCTAGAAGTCAATGGCTCTTATACCGATTTGCATCTCCATAACCGCCAGCACACCGAGTATTACAATGATAGGGTATACAGCTTCGCTCGAGGCGATGAACACAATCAGTGGGTAATTGTCAGCAATTTCAGTCCCCAACAGTCCTTCGGTTTTGAGCTACAACTCCCTCCCTATTTATTAGGTAGCTGGTTCTTAAATGATGGAGTTTACACCCTCACCGATACTCTTTACGGCAGTAAAACTACCACCTTGCACATCAAGCAAGGCAAAGGCACTATGCGGGTCGATATAGCCCCATTAGAGTCTTTAATATTCAAAATCAAACGTTAATCATTAAATATCTATTATTGTGAACATTCATTTCATAGTAGCCCCCAGCACACATCTACGCCCGTTAATGACCGAGTTACACGCTCTTGCGCCCATTACTACCCTTCCCCAGCAGCTAAGCACTGCTATTGATTATGTAGTTGCCGATCCTCATCTTTCTCCTTCCCACCCCGATTTGCTACAAGCACAACAGTTAGGTCTGCAGTTACTATCACCTACAGCCTTTCTTTACGAATACTTTAAGCACAAAACTCGTGTAGTTATTACGGGTAATGAAGGCCGAAAAGAAGTATTAGCACGGGTGCTGCACACTATGCAATTCTATAATCAGCCCCTTAGTTATTACTTTGATAGTCCTATCAACGGCAAGCAAGCACATTTCATTGATAGTGAATTTGTATTGTTAGAAGGCAACACCGATAGTGCCACCCTACACCCTACCGTTGCTCTCATCACTGATATAACAGAAGAAAATAAAGAAGTTTATGACCATTTTATAAGCGGAATTACTAAAGGAGGTATTCTCATTTACAATGAAGAAGATAAAGCGCTAAATGAGCTTGTTACTTCCGATAAGGCACATATTCGTAAAATAGAGTATCGCACTCCTGCCTACGAAATACATAATGAAGAAACCTACCTACTCACCCCCGAAGGCGAATTACGTTTAGGGCAAACCTCTCCTGCACAGCTTAGTTATATTGAAGCTGCTATGTGGGTATGCCAAAACATAGGCATTGATCAAGCCGATTTCTATGAAGCTATGGTAAGCTATAATAACTAAAACGTTATTAGTAGCCACAAAAAAATAGGCAATATCAAAGTAGGTACTTTGATATTGCCTATTAAGTTATCTGTAACTCTTTACTATTATTCTTTAATAAGTCGTTTATTAATACGTTTTACAAGTCCAGCTCCTTCGTATATAAAGCCAGTATATAACTGTATTAATGAGGCACCTGCCTCCAATTTTTCAAGCGCATCCTCTTCACTAAAGATACCACCCACACCTATAATTGGGAAGGCGTGATTACTCTTCTCTGCTAAAAATCTAATTACCTCAGTAGCTCGTTTAGTAAGAGGCTTCCCGCTAAGCCCTCCTGTTTCTTTCTTATTTGCAGAAGTTAATCCCTCTCTACCAATAGTAGTATTAGTTGCTATTACACCTGCTATATGAGTTTCTTTTACTATTTCTATAATATCCAAAAGCTGTTCATCAGTTAGGTCTGGAGCTATTTTCAATAGTATAGGTTTAGAAGTAGCCTTTTCCGAGTTCCTTTGCTGCAGAGTGCTCAGCAGTTGTTTCAAAGGCTCTTTCTCTTGCAATGTACGTAAGTTAGGGGTATTAGGCGAACTCACATTTACTACAAAGTAGTGAACATAATCAAAAAGCTCTTCAAAACAATAAAGATAGTCATTTACAGCTTCCTCATTAGGGGTAATTTTATTTTTACCTATATTGCCTCCTATAAGCACATTTTTATTCTTTTTAAGTCGTTTTACAGCTGCTTCTACTCCCTCATTATTAAAGCCCATCCGGTTAATAATACCTTGGTCACTAATAAGCCTAAACAATCGCTTTTTAGGATTACCAGGTTGGGATTTAGGGGTAATAGTACCTATTTCTATAAATCCAAAGCCTAAGTTTGATAGTTCATTGTAAAGTTTAGCATCTTTATCTAGCCCAGCTGCCAAACCTATAGGGTTTTTAAAATGTAACCCAAATACATTTCGGTGCAAGCTGGGGTGTTCTATTTTATAAATAGCCCTAATAAGAGCAGGCACAAAAGGTATTTTATGAATAAATTTAAGGTAAGAAAAAGTAAAATGATGAGCTTTTTCAGGATCAAGCCTAAATAATAAAGGGCGAATGAATAACTTGTACATGATAATAAGATTTAAAAAAAAGAGGTTAGAAAAAATCTAACCTCTCATACAATAATACAATACTCTTAGGTATAGTGGGGAGAACAGGATTCGAACCTGTGAAGGTATAACCAGCAGATTTACAGTCTGCCCTCGTTGGCCGCTTGAGTATCTCCCCATTAAATCGGGTGCAAAGGTACAATTTATTTTTAATCTTGCAAATTATTTACTATTTTTTTTCAGTATATTCTTCCATCGGTATCTTCGTACCCATTTACCTTCTTCTTTAGTAAGCAAGTAAGACTGTTGCTGTTTTTTAGCTTTCAAATAGCCTTTGCAATAGTCAAAAAAAAGTTTTAAACTATGTTTTCTTAGTGCTAATTTTGCAGCAGCCAGAAAAGATAGTATAACACCATAACGTAATCGGTAAAAAACGCTTCCTTGTAAGTAATGAGCTTTACTTTTATAACCTGCTCCTGTAGGACGCAAGTGCTTCACCCGTAGGGTAATATCTGTTTGTACTTGCCACCCATAAAATCGTGCCAAGAGCTCATCAGCAGTATCCCATCCCATAGCCATTCTAAGCCCTCCTATAGCCTGAAAGCACTCTTTTCTATATGACTTCACAGCTCCTCGTAAGTGGTCTCTATTAGTAAGATTTTCTAATACCCAATCACCATTTTTTTGGATATAACAAAAACCCCCATACATTCCTAGTGTGGGAGTTTCACTATATTGAGTATTCATTACTTGAAAATAATTATCAGGAAAGATAAGATCTGCATCAAACTTACAAATAACATCTACTTCCTCTTTAAGGAAAGGCAAACCTGTATTAAAAGTCTGCACCACTTTTGCACCTGGCAAATGCTCTCCTTTTTGAGTTCGTTGCACTAATTGTATAATAGGATTTTCTGCTGCAATTTCAGCTACTATTTGGGCTGTATTATCAGTTGATGCATCATCAACTACAATAATTTGATAAGGAAGATAAGATTGTTGCAGCAGTGATTGAAGAGTAAAAGCAATACTTTTTGCCTCGTTATAAGCAGGGATAATAATTCCGAAATTCATTAAATTTTAGGATTATCAGACTCTATAAGCCCATCTTTTAAGCGAATAATACGTTGAGCATATTGGGCTATATCTTCTTCGTGAGTTACTAAAATAACGGTATTACCATTTTGGTAGATTTCATTAAAAAGGTTCATTATCTCGTATGAAGTTTTTGAATCAAGGTTACCTGTAGGCTCATCAGCTAAAATAATAGAAGGATGATTTACCAAAGCACGTGCTACAGCCACCCTTTGGCGTTGCCCTCCTGATAATTCATTAGGTTTATGAAGCATACGATCTTCCAATCCTACTAATCTAAGTACTTCTTTAGCTCGTTCATGACGCTTTTCCTTATTCACACCTGCATAAACCATAGGTAAAGCTACATTATCTAAAGCAGTAGTACGTGGCATCAAGTTAAAAGTTTGAAATACAAAACCTATTTCTTTATTGCGTATATCTGCTAGTTCAGCATCAGTCATTTTGCTTACATCTTTACCATTCAATATATACTCTCCGGATGTAGGTGTATCTAAGCACCCTAATATGTTCATCAAGGTAGATTTTCCTGAACCTGAAGGCCCCATCAAAGCTACATATTCTCCTTTTTCAATAGTGAGATTAATACCTTTTAACACATGTAAAACTTCAGATCCTAACCTAAAATCACGTTTAATATCTTTAATTTGTAATAGGCTCATGGTAATTTGTTTCATTAATAATTGATGCTTAACTCATCTGCTTAAAAAAGTGCAATAGTTTTTCAAATGCTTTAGCACGATGGCTTATACGATTCTTTTCTTGAGCTGAAAGCTGAGCAAAAGTTCGTGTATAACCGTCAGGAATAAAAATAGGATCATAACCAAAACCATTATCTCCCAAAGTTTTCTCAGCTATAGTGCCTTTAGCAATCCCTTCAAAAGTATAAGTTTTATTTTCCCAGCACAAAGCAATAATAGTCTTGAACTGAGCTTGTCTATTGATCACATTCTCCATATTTTTCAAAAGAAGCTGTACATTCTCAGTATCATTCGTATGTTCCCCTGCATAACGTGCTGAAAATACTCCAGGAGCATTATTAAGAGCAGCTACTTCTAAGCCTGTGTCATCAGCAAATACACTATATCCATACTTTTCATTTATATACTTAGCCTTTAGCAGAGCATTCTCTTCAATAGTAAAAGCTGTTTCAGGAATATCTTCAGTACAATTAATATCATTCAGGCTTAGCACCTCAATAGTTTGAGGTAACAAAGCCTGAATTTCTTTCAATTTATGAGTGTTATGGGTTGCAAAAACTAAAATCATAACAAGTGTTGTTTCAGCTCACGAAGTTTATTTTCCCAAGTTTTAAGAGTTTCTTTTTGATGATTGATATTTTTAATCACATCACGTACTAATGGATTTTTTTCATCTATATTAGCAAAAAAAGCTAAATTATTCTCTAACTGTAACACTTCCAATTTTATTTCATCAATACGGCGTTTTACAAATTGCACCTCATTATTCAGAGAATTTTCATCATCATCATTCATAAGGCGTTCTAACTTATTATTATATTTGATAATTTCAATTTCTTGTTTGCCAAAATTGAGTTTCTTGTAAAGAGCATCTATAATCTTATGAAACTTAATATCTATAGTCTTTTTGGAGTGCCCCTTTGTATCTAAATCATTCCATTGATGCACAAAGTGTTGCAAATTTTCTAACTCTTTTTCACGGTCATCACTCAATTTATATTCTTTAAGTTTATCTAAGAACTCTTTCTTTTGCTCTAAAACATCATTTTCCTTATTTTTCTTTATTTTCTTAGCCTCAGCAAAACTATTAAAGTAAGTATCACAAGCTTTTTTAAATTCTTTCCATATTTTTTCAGTATTCCTTAATGGTACACTACCTATTTCTTTCCACTCTTTCTGAATATTTTTCATTAATACTGTAGTAGCTTCCCAATCAGTACTATTTTGATTTGCCTTTGCTATTTCTACTAAAGCTAATTTTTTAGTAAGATTTTCTTGTTGTTCTTTTTTGAGATCTTTATAGAACTGGTTTTTCTTCTTATTAAAAGTACGCAAAGCTACGTTAAAAGATTTCCAAATTTCATCTGATTGTTGTTGAGATACCTTTCCTATATTAATAAAAGCTTGTCGCAGTTCATCAACTTGGTCTGATAATTGTTTCCAAACATTGTGGGAAGTAGCTTCTTTTTCAGTAATAGCAATAATTTGTCTTATAATATCTTGTTTTTTATTTGCATTTTCCTCATACACTTTATCTAAGTTTTTAAGGTAGTACTGGCGTTTGTCATGTATTTGTTTAGTAAGCTCACTAAAACGTTGCCAAATAGGCTCCCTATATTCTTTATCTACAGGCCCTATTTCCTCCTTCCAAACTCTATGTAACACTTGTAGTTCACGTGAGGCTATAAGAGCATCTACATTATCTCTTGCAAGCTCTTCAGCTCGTTGTATGATTTTCTGTTTCTCTTCTAAGTTACGCTTAAAGTCTATATCTCGTAGGTCTTTGCTCAAATGAATGTAATCATAGAAATTTTCAACATGATGACGATAAGTATTCCATAAATCTTCATAATCAGTATTAGCTACTGCCCCTGCTTTGCGCCAACGTTCTTGCAACTGTTGAAATTGCTTAAAAGTAGTACCTATATGTTCTTCAGTATTAATGAGATTTTTAAGTTCTTCAATAATAGTCTTGCGTTTCTCAAGATTTTCTTTATGAGCTTTTTCTATCTCTTTATGATACTGATTTCGTTTATCGCGGTACTGACTAAAAAGAACATAAAATTCCTTATAAAGCGGACTTTCATACTCAAATTCATACTCCAAACCGCCTTCAGCTATATACTCTTCTTTTTTTTCTTCGAGTAAAGCCTCATATTTTCTATCAAATTCCTCACGAATGGCTTCTACAGGTTTTCTGATAGTTTGTATTTTATCAGTCTGAAGTAAGTTCCTTAATTCGTTAGTAAGTGTTTCTAATGACATAGTTTCATAATTTACTGATGAAACTTCTTCAAAAATGTTTTCCTCAATGGGCAAAGTATTTTTTTCCTCTGACATAACTTATGGTTTTATTCTAGCTCTGTGCTATTTCTCTCAATATTGTCATAAAAATATCTATTTCCTCTTCTGTATTAAACACAGAAAATGAAAAACGCAATGATGGATATTGCAGTTGCTCAGCTAGCAAAAAAGCTGATAGTACATGTGACTTTTCTACACTACCGCTTTGGCAAGCACTCCCCTTGGAACAAGCCACTCCTTTCAAATCTAGCTGAAATAACAAAGTATCATTTCTTTGTTTGAATGATGGAAACCCTATATTTACAATAGTATAAGCTCCTTTAGTAAGTTCTCCTGAGTTTCCATTTAGCAAAATATCAGGGAAGTTTTTTTGTATTTCTGTAATAAATTTGTTTTTATAATATTTCAGATAAACAATATTTTTTTCTAACTGTTCATAACTTTTAGTAATTGCTATTTCCATTCCTGCAATATTATGTACTGCTTCTGTACCTGCACGCAACCCTTTTTCTTGCTCACCACCAGTAATAAGACTATGTAAGGTTATTCCTTTTCTAACAAAAGCAAAACCTATACCTTTAGGACCATGAAACTTATGAGCTGAAGCTGTTATAAAATCTATTGGAATTTCTTGTAAATCAATAGGGTAATGCCCCACTGATTGAACTGTATCTGAGTGAAAATAAGCATTATACTTTTTACAAATAGTAGCCACCTCTTTTAATGGTAAAATGTTTCCAATCTCATTATTAATATGCATCAAGCTTACTAATATATTTTTACCAATATATTTTTGTAACAAAACTTGCAAATTATCAAGGCATACTTCCCCTTTTTCAGTAAGTTTTACATATTCAAGTATTATTGAGTGTTCTTTTTGTAATATTTTTAGTGTATTAAATACTGAATGGTGCTCTATAACTGAACTAATAATTACCTCTACATTCAAATAACGTACTGCTCCATTTAAAATAAAATTATTAGCTTCTGTCCCTCCAGATGTAAAAATCAGCTCCGATGGATGTGCTTTAAATTGTTGTGCTATGTTTTTTCTACTACTCTCTATTACTGATTTTGCACTTCTACCAAATGCATGTGTAGCTGAAGGATTCCCATAAGTATTGTTTAACACTTCTGTCATTCTATCAATCACCTCGGGATATAGAGGAGTACTAGCAGCATTATCAAAATAGATTTTCATAGTAATTGAGCTATAATAAAAATAATATCTATTAGGGTTTTACTTGGTCAGATACTTTTTTATTACTAGTGTTTTTGGTTTTTCTAAAGTTTTTATTTCTGTTTGTATTGCTTGCCTTATTGTTATTAGAGTTCTTTTTTTGTTTTGAAAGATATAAACCTATTAAAAGAAAACTTACCACAACTATAGCAGCTATCAAACAAGATTCATCACAAAGTAAATTTTTACTAATAAGAGGTACTATAAAAAGCCCTGCTAATACATACTTCGATACATCTAACAAATAATCTGAAATCCTTTTCTTCATTCTTTATTTCTAAATTTTTGCGGCAAAGATACAATTTTTTATTAAAATGGAAACAATAATGGAAAAACAAATATCATTACAATACCCATTATGATTTGTAGAGGTAAACCTACTTTGATATAATCCATAAAGGTATAACGCCCAGCCGACATAACTAATGCATTGGGTGGAGTAGAAAATGGTGAAGCAAAACACATACTTGCTCCTACTGCTACAGCAAACAAAAAGGCGTGAGGCTGCAAACCTAATGATAAAGCTGTTTTCATTGCTATTGGAGCTAATAATACTGCTGTTGCTGTATTGCTAATGAACATAGTCATTAATGAGGTCGTGAAATATACACCTGCTAATAATACATAGGGACTCTTATCTCCAAAACTACCTACCAAAGCTTGGGAAACCAAAGCTGAAACTCCTGTTTTTTCTAATGCTAATGCCATTGGTAACATACCAGCAATAAGTACAATACTTTCCCAGTTAATAGTTTTATAAGCAGCCTCTATATTACGCAAAGCTCCTGTAATAACCATTAAAAGAGAAGCTATAAGTACTGCTGTTACAGGTGCTACTGGTATAAAATCAAACATCATAGCTACTACCATTCCTATCATTATAAGGGCTGCAATAGGTGCTTTATGAGTAAGTGTTACCTTTGAGGCTTCTGCAAGAGGTTGTCCTAATACTACTAACTGACTGCGTTCAGCATCCATTTTAGCTATATGTTCCCAAGCACCTTGTACTAATAGAATATCGCCAGCATGCATTTTCTCATCTTTTAAATTCTTAAGTATATAAGTATCTTGTCTTTGAATGCCTAAAATATTCAAACCATAATGCTCACGCAGTTTACTTTCACTAATTGGAGTATTTACAAATTTAGAGGCGGGCATTATTAGTACTTCGGCTATTCCAATATCATGAAAGTGCAATTCATTGGACAATTGTTGTTCAGGATGATGAGTATCAAGAAAATTCAATTTATTATCTATATTCATTTGCTCAATAGCCTCAAAATCACCACGTAAATATAGTATATCTCCTTCATAAATAACAGTATCAGCATTTACTACTTCTTGAGTTCCTGTCTTAAAAAAAGGATTGTTAGAAGCAGGCTTCCTTCTTATTTCTAATACTGAAATATGATAGCGTTGTGATAAATTAATCTCTTTCAATGTCATCCCTTTAAATAAAGTATGCTCGCCTACCAATACCCTATACAAATTCTTTGACAATTGGTACTCACCCACCAAATCATTCAGTGATTTTCCTCCTTTGCTTTTATCAGTTTTCCCCTCTCCTTTTTTGGTTAAAAAGATTTTAGTAATAGGTATTAGTACAAACATTCCTACTAATAAACATACTAAACCTACTGGAGTAAATGAAAAAAATGTAAGTTTATCATAACCATTTTTCACCAATTCACCATCAATTATCAAGTTTGGAGGAGTTCCTATCAGGGTCATCATCCCCCCCATACTACTTGCAAAAGCCATAGGCATCAGTAACCGACTACTATTAATACTTCCACTCATAGCCATACTAACTACTATAGGCATCATTAGGGCTACTGTACCAGTATTGCTTACAAAAGCCCCTATAAAGGCCGTTACTAACATCACTAAAACAAGTAACTTAACCTCACTATCACCTGCTAAACGCAATATTTTGCTACTCATCATCTTAGCTAATCCTGTTTGAAAAATAGCTCCCCCTACTACAAACAAACCTATCATCATCACTACTACCTTATCTGAGAAACCTGATAAAGCTTCTTCAGGACTCAAAATATCAAATAGCACCAAAAACACTAAGACACACATTGCAACCAAGTCCGAACGGACTTTGCCGCTCATAAAAAAAAGTGATGATATTAGTAAAATAATAAGTGTTATATACATATTTTTAAAGATCACATTTTAAGAAAGTGTTAAACTTTATGCTACTCCCTATTATTGTAAGTATGCTTTATAATCACCTTCATCAAAAGCTATAGCTACATGTTCCTGTAAAGAAGTAGAAAGTGATATCCCTTTAAAATCAGCTTTAATAGGATATTTTTTGTGATTCCGATTCACTAATACTGCTGTAGTAAGACTTTTTAAAGGAACCTCTAAAAAGTGTTTCACACCATAAATAAGGGTAATACCAGAGTTTAGCACATCATCTACTAATATAACAGCCTTATTTATATAAGCATCTGCAGGTTCTGAAGTAGTAATACCTTCTAAAGGATTTTTCTTGTTCATCATAACTTTACAAAGAGTTACTTTTAGAGGGGCAATAGCGGCTAATACTTCATTAAGTTTTTCAGCAAGAATATAACCATTACCTACAATCCCTGCTAAAACAATCTCTTTTTCAGCAAGATGATTTTCATATATTTGATAAGCAATGCGTCTTATTTTATTCTGAATATCAGTATGATTTAAAATTTGTGTCATTATTCTATATATCATTTCAGACCCCAAAGGTACAACTTATTTTTGAAATAAACAAAAAACCGCATAAATATTTCCATATTTATACGGTTTTATCTCACTTTTCTTTTTTACAAAATTAACATCGCATCACCATAGGAATAGAACTTGTACTTTTGTTCTACCGCCTCTTTGTAAGCTCGCATAATAAGATCATGTCCCACAAATGCAGATACCATCATCAATAAGGTTGATTTAGGAGTATGAAAATTAGTAATCATTGCATTAGCTACACTAAAATCATACGGAGGAAAAATGAATTTATTTGTCCATCCATCAAACGGATTGAGATAACCTTCAGATGATACTGAACTTTCCATCACACGCATTACTGTAGTACCTACTGCACAAACTCTTTTCTTCTTTTCCTTGGCTGTATTTATTATCTGCGCTTGATCAACAGGAATATGAATTTCTTCACTATCCATTTTGTGTTTAGATAAGTCTTCTACCTCTACAGGGTTAAAAGTTCCTAAACCTACGTGTAAAGTTACTTCAGCAAAAGTAATTCCTTTAATTTCCAAGCGTTTCATTAAGTGTTTTGAAAAGTGTAACCCTGCTGTAGGAGCTGCTACGGCACCTTCATGCTTAGCATAAATAGTTTGATAGCGTTCCTCATCTTCAGGTTCCACAGGACGAGAGATATACTTAGGCAAAGGTGTTTGTCCTAATTCAACCAATCGTTGGCGAAACTCTTCATAAGTACCATCATACAAAAAGCGAAGTGTACGTCCACGTGAGGTAGTATTATCAATCACTTCAGCTACTAAATCACCATCACCAAAATAAAGTTTATTACCTATACGTATTTTACGAGCTGGATCTACAAGCACATCCCACAAACGTTGTTCCGCACTAAGTTCTCGCAACAAAAATACTTCTATTTTAGCTCTTGTTTTTTCTTTATTGCCATATAATCGTGCAGGAAATACTTTGGTATTGTTAATCACAAAAACATCACCATCATCAAAATAGTTAATAACATCTTTAAATAACTTGTGTTCTATCTCACCTGTTTTACGATGTATCACCATTAAGCGTGCTTCGTCACGGTTTTCACTTGGGTATTCTGCCAATAGCTCTTTGGGTAGGTCAAAATTGAAGTTTGAAAGTTTCATATATCTTCTTACTTAAGTAAATCATTCTATTACAAATTATAAGCTAATCCTATTGATACATGTCCATATCTGTAATTATCAGCTCCTATATATTCTTTTCTATCTGCTGGCGGAAAATGAAGGTTCAGTCCTGCCATTGTTATTATTTTTTTGTATTTAATATACATTTCTATCAGCCCTCGGGCATTTATACCCTTTGCATCACCCCAATTAAAAGCAGGTCCTAGCCCAAATTGTAAACCATACGTTTTATGCATCCCTCCTAAAATATAAAGCACCGACATCTGCTGTAGTTGGTTGTAAATACCTTTTTGTTCTTTTTGAGGGGCTTGTAAATAGGTATAATCAACTCTAAAACTAAACTTGGAACGAATTCCATATCGGTTAGGATCATAAAAATCTGTCTGTATAAAAGTGTTGATGCAAAAATGATAACCAGATAACTCATTAATTGAGGTTTCGCTGTTATCTTTATTTTTTTGGGTATTAAAAAGGGGTAACTGGGCACCTATTACGAAGTTTTTCTCAAGGGATTGTGCCCACATAGCCACTGAGGCTAAAAGAAATAAGATGGTAATACTTACCTTATTCATTTTGAATAACTATCAAAAAAAGAAAAGTCGGGATGACTGGACTCGAACCAGCGACCACACGCACCCCATACGTGTACGCTACCAACTGCGCCACATCCCGATTTTATTTCGGGCGCAAAAGTATAAAGTATTTTTTAGTCTGCCAAATTTTTCAAGAAAAATATTTTTATACTCTTGCGCTCTCTATATCTCAATTATCACTTTTTCAACCAATTATTTTCAAACTTACAGTTACGGTATTCTCCTTTTATTGCTATATAAGTTTTTTCAATATGTTCTTTCATCCATTTGGTAACAGCTTTAAGCTGTTTTTCTTTCAGTGCCAAATCTTGTATCTTTACATAATCTTTAGTGAAATCAGCTTGATGTTCATCAATACGATTAGTAATTTTATAAATACGATAGCTCTTTTTGCCTGTCCTATCCTCATCAAGGAAAGGTACAGATACTTCATTATCTTTCAAGTCTGATATACGTGCATATAATGAAGGTTCAATACGTGTAAGCTCAAAACGGGATGAAAGGTCTTCAGGGTTAATAAGTTGTCCTCCATCATTACGAGTCTCTTTCTCATCCGAGAAGTTACGCGCCGCTTCATCAAAAGTAAGTTCTTTATCAATTATACGTTGGCGAATTTTAGCTATTTTCTCTTTTGCTTCATTCAAAGCTTCATCAGGTATATCAGGCATTATAAGAATATGACGTACACTCACTTCTTTACCTCGTATCTTTACCATCTGTATAATATGCCAACCAAAACTAGACTCAAAAGGTTTTGATATTTCTCCTTCTTGTAAAGTGAAAGCTACATCTTTAAAAGCCTTATCAAAAGCAGAGTTACGGTTAAAAGTAAGTTCTTGCCCTCCTGTAGCACGATCTTGTGAATAAAGAATTGCTTTAGTAGCAAAACTCATTCCGTTTTTCTCTACATCTTCTTTAATTTCATTCAGTTGGTCTATTACTTTCTGTACAGAACTTTTAGGCGCCACAGGATTCACCACTATTTGAGCAATCTCAAGCTCAGTACCAAAATGCGGACGTTCTTCAGCAGGAATAGCATTAAAGAAGTTACGCACTTCTTCAGGCGTTACCTCAACATCTTTTACAATCTGTTGTTTCATTCTCTGAGCCAGTTGGTTCAGCTTCAAGATATTAAAAAGCTCATCTCGCATTGATTGTTCATCATCTTTCCGATAGAATTCCAACAACTTTTTAATATCACCACCTAACTGAGCTATAAGGTATTCAATACGTTGGTTTACTTGCTCACGTACCTCAGCATCTGTAAGTTTGATACTATCTTGCACTGCTTGGTGTGCATAAAGTTTATCTTCCATCAGCTTGCCCAACATTTGGCAACGGGTAATATTTTTTGTATCTACTTCCTGCTGATTCAAATCAATATATGCCTTATCAATGTCCGATTCCAATATCAAATAATCTCCTACTACAGCAGCTACTCCTTCCACCTTTTTACGATCAGGATTGTTCTGAGCAAAAAGCGGAGTTGCTAATAATAACATCATAAGGACTGTACCAATAGTTTTTTTATTCATAAATATTGTCATTAACGTTTTTAATTCTATCAAAATATATGCCTAAATGGCTTTTATAATCACTTATTTTTAATCACAGCTACTAGCCACCCTATAGCTGGCAATATAAAAAGAACTGTTGCTGCCAGCAAATACTCCTGAAAATGAGCTATAAGTGGATACTGAAACAGTATAGCTCCTCCTTTATAGGTTATTAGGCTTTCTGTAAGCAAAAAAACCAATAAATAAATATATACCCATATTCTCTTTATTGTAAGCTGTTCACTTAAAAATAGTAACATCCCTATAGTTACCACTCCTAAAAAGTTGAAATGCAAATAACTCACCAACAAATCAGTATTTCCAAAAAGTTTCTCTGTAAGTGGTGGTATAACTCCCATACTCATTACCAATACTTTTAGTATAAAAAAGCTGATAAATACAGTAGTTAAGTAACTTTTCTGTTTCTCTTTTATGTACAAATAAGCAATTATTATAAGCGCAGCAAGCCATAATCCTACTGAAATCGCACCTATTACATAGTACATAGGATAACTAAAATACCCCACCCACGAAATAAATAATGTA
The DNA here is from genome assembly GCF_002999135.1 of Capnocytophaga sp. oral taxon 878. Taxonomy (NCBI): domain Bacteria; kingdom Pseudomonadati; phylum Bacteroidota; class Flavobacteriia; order Flavobacteriales; family Flavobacteriaceae; genus Capnocytophaga; species Capnocytophaga sp. oral taxon 878. Next base: position 711,699 of record NZ_CP027229.1, on the reverse strand, counting down.
CCTATTATGCCTGCCTGAAAAAGTATAAATATATTTTTTAATAACTTAGGATATAGCTGTGCCCATTTATAACGCTCCACTAATAAACCCATTAAGCTACTCAGCATCCATCCATTGTACTGAAAGTGCAAGAAAAAAGCAATAGCACTCATATACATATCCGAGAATTTCCCATATTTCACTATGGTTACTGGCATTAACCATATTCCTATACTTGATAATACAAGATAGAAAATACCCATACGCACAAATGGGTTATTCTCACTATACTTCAAATAAAATCTCGCAAAATAATAACTGCAGATAATAAATACCGATGAAAAACTGATTGATACCGCTCCATACCCCTGAAAAGGAAAACTAAAAAGCATCCCTAATACCGAAAACTGAGTTATATAGAACAGCCTTTTGTATTTCTTTTCAATTTCAGCAGTAAAAGGAACAAATGTTCGTATCAGCAATGCCAAAAGCAGTGTATATACAAATCCTAAGATAGCTAAGTGTGAATGCGCATGCACTATATAACGATAAGTAAATCCAAAAGGATAATCTACCACAGCTGCCGAGCGCAAAAAAATACCCAAACACACTACTATAACAAAGTACGCAAACCCCCAGCGTATTTCAGTCTTTATATTTTTTCTAATATTCAAAGGTACCATATTCACTTTGTATAGTAAGGCATCTGCTGTCCGAAGCCTCTACCCTACCCACTATTTGGGCTTCTACCCCAAATGATTCAGAAATAGCTATAATATCCTGTGCAATATCCTCATCCACATATAGTTCCATACGATGCCCACAGTTAAATACTTGATACATTTCCTTCCAATCCGTCCCCGATTCTTCTTGTATCAACTTAAAAAGAGGCGGCACACTAAACAGATTGTCCTTTATAATATGAAGGTTCTCTACAAAATGTAATATTTTAGTTTGAGCCCCTCCACTGCAATGTACCATTCCGTGTATCTGGCTATTATCGTATTTTTCTAATATTTTTTTAATGATAGGAGCATAAGTACGCGTAGGTGATAGCACCAATTTTCCTGCATTCAAGGGGCTACCCTCTACCCTATCAGTAAGTTTTTTAGTACCTGCATATACCAGCTCATCAGGCACAGCAGCATCATAACTCTCGGGGTATTTACTTGCCAAAATCTTAGCAAACACATCGTGGCGTGCCGATGTAAGCCCATTACTACCCATACCTCCATTGTATTCCTTCTCATAAGTAGCTTGCCCGTATGACGCCAACCCTACTATTACATTACCTGCCTTAATATTAGCATTATCAATCACCTTATGGCGTGGCATACGTGCCGTAACTGTCGAATCAACAATAATAGTACGCACCAAATCACCTACATCAGCCGTTTCCCCTCCTGTCGAGTGGATATGTACCCCAAAAGTTGAAAGTTCAGCAAGTAACTCTTCCGTTCCATTAATAATAGCCGAAATAACCTCACCAGGAATAAGATTCTTATTACGCCCAATAGTAGACGAAAGCATTATATTATCCACAGCCCCCACACATAGCAGGTCGTCAATATTCATAATAAGAGCATCTTGTGCAATCCCCTTCCATACACTTAGGTCACCCGTCTCCTTCCAGTACATATACGCTAATGCCGATTTAGTACCAGCACCATCCGCATGCATTACAAGGCAATACGCATCATCATTCGTAAGATAATCCGGCACTATTTTGCAGAAGGATTTCGGAAACAATCCTTTATTAATATTTTTAATAGCTTTATGCACTTCATCTTTCGCAGCCGATACACCGCGCTGTGCATAACGTTTGCTTACTTCCATAGTATTATAGTATGAGATGGCAAAAGTACAAAATTATTTTTAATTAGCAAGAAGCTTACCTATCTTTACAACAAAACAAATAAAAAATACACCAAGCCAGCCTATACATCTAACCATCTTACAACCCTCCCCTAAACTGAACGAACGATGAACGAAGGATAAACGAACTATAAACGAAGGATAGTCAGCCAGCCAAGTATGTTATCCACAACTCCCCATATAAAACAAAAAACTGTTTTCTCAACATCTAAAAAATGTATCAAAAACAGTCTCTTATCTATTTTCTATCAGTAAATGTATATCCCTAATAATCAACAAAGCATTGCCATTCAACTATTCATTTTTAATAATGTAAGTTCTGCCCCTATCATTAAATAGTTTATAGTGCAAATTCTTATTACTATACAGCTTCAGGTGAGCAAAAACCTCCATAGTTTCTGTCGGAGTACTGAAATAAGTTGTAAGCAATTTTAGGTTAGAGTTTCTTTCTCTATAATCTTTTATATTAAACGTAACCCCATCTATTACCAAATCATAGTAAAAATCTTTGTTATCATAGCTCGTATATTGCGGTTGTATAGCTTCACTTTGTTCACTTTCACGTTTGGTGAACTTCCCTTCTTCAAAATTCATAAAGCTTTTTACTCTATTTTTGGAAATAAGACCTCGCAGAAAACCATCTTCATCACGTTCTTCATATTTTCTGTTAAAAGGAAGAAAAAAATAGTACCACTCATTGTCTTTGCTAAAAATAACCTTCAAGTCATTTAACTGCCTATTCTCAGGTTCTTTCCTGTATATATAGCCTTCATTTTCAATAAAAAAAGCATCAGTTGTTTGTTTCATTTCTTCAAAAAAAGCTTCACTTTCACTATCATTCCACTCTGCCGATTCTTTTAAAAAAGTTATAGGTTTTGGTACAGTATCACCATCAATAGCCCAAGTAAGGTATTTGTTATTACGCGTGTCAAAGTAACAACTCTTCATCATATCATTTGCGTAATATCCTTCCCTAATGTAGTATTCAGCTATAAGCCCCCCATAAGTATCATATTTATAGAGCCTTTCAGCCCCTTCTACCAAGATAAGCTCATTTTTATCATTCAAGAATACAATACTAGTCGCACTACCATAACCAGGACCATCGCGTTTAGAAAGAAAGCTAATAGTCTTGCCTTGTTTATGATAAGGTATACTACTGAGCAATACTTTATAGTTCTTGTATTTCTTCGGAGTTCTCATATCCGAATAATAATCTATAATAGTATCATGAAAAAAATTAAATAGAAGTATAGCTGTAAATACCAGAAGTCCAAACACCCCCCAACGGGCCCATTTGTAATACACACTAAAGTAAGTAAAAAATAAAAATGCTATAACAATACTAACTCCTATTGCTAAAATAAAAATAAGAATGGCTCCCAATCCACCCTCAACAACAAACATTAGTCCAGAAATTAGCATTATAACCGATATGATAAAAAAAACCACTTTAGCTGGTTTTTCAGGATTTGGTTTTGTACTCATTATAATTGATATTAAAGTTTTTTGAATATTGTTTTTATATACATTAAAGCTATTTCATAAAGAAATAAAGCTAAAAATAACTCCTATATACTCTCTATTTAATAATGTACATTCTTTTTTCAACATTAGTAAATAGTTTGTACTGAAGATTTTTGTTACTATAAATTCTAATCCCCGAAAAATCTTCTAAACTTTCAGTTTTATTACTAAAATAGGATGTAGTTTCTTTCATAATGTAATCATAAGCATAATACCCCCTATATTCCTTTATATGGAAAGTCACATTATCTACAACTACATCTGTATATAAATAGCCTTTATAACTTACATATTTAGGGCGTATCATACCACGTTTATGCGTTTCCTTTACTGTTGCCTTTTTATAAAAACTTTCTATAAGATCTATGTTTTTACCTTTGGAAAGTATTTTACCCCCATAATAATCTTCTTCGTAATAATCAAGAGCTTCAATAGGTATATAAAAATACATCCATTGGTTATTTTTCTGGAAAAAGACTTTAGCACCATCCTTTGCCGATTGAATACTATCATTAGTATTCGTATATTTATTAATTTCGGTAAGATACAAATAATCTGCAGTGTTTAATGTTTTTTCTAAAAATTCCTTACGCTTAGGTGTATCCCAATCATCAGTCTCTTTTAGGTAAGTAATAGGTTTAGAAAGGGTATCGCCATCTATAGCCCAAGTATTATAGTAATTATTATTAATGTTCAAAAAATAATTCCCTACAAATGTAGCCCGCTCATAATTAGTACGAATTGTAAGGCTATCAATAATATTACCCTGAGTATTGTATTTCAGTAAGTATTCTTCACCTCCCTTATCTCTTGAGTATATAAGTTCATTCTTATCATTCAAGAACACAAGGCTATAAAAGCCTTTTTCACGTTCCGAAAGATAACTAATAGTTTTACCATTTTCAGCATAATGTGCTATTTCTTCAAGATATTTATAGTTTTTATACTTATTAGGAAGAGTAATATCCGAATAATAGTCTATTGCTCGCGATTCAATTTCGTTCCAGTAGATTCTTATTAAAAAGGCAGCAGTTATAACCGTTACTACTGCCAACCCCCATCGCGCCCATCGATAGAAGAAACTAAAATATATGAAATATAAAAAGGTAAGTACTACACTAATAGCTATAGCTAAAAAAAAGAGGAAAAGACCAAGATAGCCTTGTTCTATAGCCAAGAAAACAAAAGAGCACACCAATATAATGGCTACAAAAATAAAAATCTTTTTAGCAGATTCTTTAGCAGATGGTTTGGCTTTCATAAATATTCATTATTATGGACACAAAGGTACAAATAATTTGTTAATTAACAAACTTATTAATTAAATTTTTCAGAGTAGCTTTTAGCCCTCTACCTTCGAGTTTCTTTTAAAGGAGAAGTTTTTTTGGAAAGAAAAAGATAAAAGTGAAGAAAATTTTAGGCATTTTCTGCTTTCTTCTATGAACACAGAAAACTCTCTCATTAAGAAAAAATAAAAAAGGCTATCCAATAAATGTTACTTCAAGACAGCCTTTGTTTTATATAAAAATAGTATTATTATTTACCTATACAGAATATGAAGTTTATCTACTAAATATCTGTTTATTAATTAATTATATCATTTTTTGAAGTAAAAAAATGTAAAAACGCAACCAAAATAAAGAAATTAAGGTCAAATAAGGTCAAAAATACTTTGTTTTTGAGCTTTTAAAAAAAGTGGTTTTCATCTCTGTGCAAAGGTACGTGTTCTTTGTATTCTAACAAAATTTTTGTGTTATATTATAAACTTAGAACTTTAAGGAAAGAAGAAAAAGTTGTTAATGATAAAGTAACTCTAATTTTTTTCAATAAGCTAAGAATCTTGTATTTTATAGAATAGTTGTCATTATAAAGATGATTAGATATTTGTAGGAGGCTCCTAATTTTTATATAATGAGATATTCAAAGTCTATCAATATGAATAAATAGAATTAACCCTTAAAATATTGAAAATGACTGAAATTATTAATTTCTAAACTTAAATATTTACCATTGAAAAGTCCAAAAACAACAAAACTATAAGTATCTCCTTTTCCAAAATTAAATTTTTCTTTTGTTTTCTTATCTCCTGTCAAATTTATTCTGAAAATACGTTCATCATTTCCCTTGAATATAAGAGATTTTGCCTTAAACTTCTCTTTTGTCTTACTATTTTCTCTTTCTTCAACTTCAGTTTCTTCAATTTCAGCTTTACCATAGATAACAATATACTTATCTTGATATTCAAGCCTGTTTTTTAACAAGTTAGATATATGAACTCTCTTTATAGTATTTACTTCTTGAACTCTATTTTTGTTATTTATAGATTTTTTAGGTTTATTATTTATTTCTTGTTTACTTATTAGAGATTCATTATTTTGTTTACGAAGTAAGTTTAAAGCATTTCTCATATTCATCTCTATTAGAAACTTTAATCGTTCTTCATCTACTTCCTTTTTACTCTCTATAAGTCTTATAACCTCTTCATTAGATATAAGTTCTTCATAGAAAGAACAACCTTCTGAATGGTTTTCTTTATTATTCACCCTAAAAAAAGTTTTCTTTTGTTGTCTTACAATGTGAACAGGAGCTTCACAACACTCAGGGCAATATATTTTAAAACGATGTAATTCATCTTTATATTGTTGAACTGATATATATTCTCCTGTTTCTTTTATATATGCTGTTTTCATATCTTTGTGTTTAATTATTAAATGTTATTATAGCTCTTTTAGAGCGACTTTCAACAATAGGAGATATTGTTCTATCATTTATTATTTCTTCATAATTTGAAATAAAAGCATCTGATATTTGTTTTGTTATTTCTCCCATCTTAAAAGTTTGATTATGTACAACTATATCTTCTGAGTTATTAGTAAAACATAAATTAAAATCTTCTTTATGTTCTGTATAATCAAAACACTCTGGGTTTAGAGAAACTTTAGGATTTATTTCCTCAATAAAATTATTCTCAAATTTTGCAATAACTATGAGTAATAGCTTATAATTCTGAAAAGTAACATCTTCAATATTAATTCTGGAGAAGCGAAGATTGCCTAATCTTTCAATTTTCTTTAAACTTTCAAAATATGTTAAATAGGCATTATTCTTTTTGTAAATAGGATTTAACCCTTCTAATGATTGTCCTTTAAAAATTCTTTTTGAATCAAAAACTCTCTCTCCCTCTATATAAACAGAAAACGATTGTCCTTCTGAAAAACATTCAATTAATTCAAAAAAAGCTATTTGTTTAGAAACATTATCAATTTTTTCTGATATTGTATAAGTAAATAGTGCTTCTGATTCATCATTTACCAATGGAGATGTTACAATTTCTAATTCACTACCATAGAGCTGAGTTATTACCCTTAGTTTTGTATCAATCTGACTTAATGAAAAAATTTTTATCTCTACATCATTAAATTCTTTCCCATTTTCAAAAATAATATCTACTTGCTTATCAAAAAAAGCTTGTGGAACAATCTTTAGATTTTTAACATCATCAATATCTCTAAAATTAATACCATTTATATTAATATTGAATGCAGTTAAACTTTCTCTATCAATAGTTATTTCTCCTGAAATATCACCTTTATTTATTAAAGCATCTAACTTATGTATTTCTTCGGATGAACTACTGACAGAAAAAGTCATTTTAATCTTTGTGTCCTTACCTTCTATCCCTGTAAGATTTTTTACAATGTTTTTCCCTATTGAAGAATCTACTTCTATTTCAGATTTCAATCCAAAATTACCTATAAACTCAGAATAGATCTCAGAAGAAATATCTTTATTTTCAAAGTTTTTTTTGATATTCTTCTTGAGATATTCTATTAGCTCTTCAAAGAGTTTTTCTCCTGTAAGAGAAATAGGATGTATATTTGCTCTATTTAATTTGATTGACTTGGTGGTAGATATATTAGGAGCTACAAAATAACATTCTTTCCTATTTTCTCCTATTTTCTCTCTTATTTTATTGAAAACGACCTCAACATTGGTATCCTCTAAACTATATCCAATGAATAGAATGCTCTTAGTAGCAATTATTCCTTTGATAACACTCCAAATTGTATTTTGTTCTGTATCTTTGCTAAAAAAATTATTATAATCTGACTCTGTTATAATTATGGAATTAGGAGCTGATAAATCTCCGTGTATTTTAAAAAGATTCACTTTTTTATCATCTATATACGGAGTATGGTCATCAGAGAAAATTATATTTAGTTTATTACTATCATATACTCTCTCAAATAAACTATCATAGTTAGTTGTTATTATATTTCTGAAATGAGGTATTTGAGAAATAACCTTATGCGTTTCTGTTGATAAAAAATTCCCTGCAAAAATTCTTTTTAAAGTTTGGACAATATAGTTTCTATTTCCTTTAAGCACACAAATTTCATCTGCCAAATGAGATAGGTCTGATTCTTTTCCAACTTCTTCTTTTTCTAAAGGAGTTAGACCTTCGTATAGAATCTCCCTAAGCTGCACTCCTGATGGCAAACCAGCATACAAAGACAAGCCAGCTCCTGCCCAAAGAACCACTTCTCCTTTACTTATAGCCTGAAATAGACTTTCTTTATATATATTCTCCATAGATTTACTTGTTTTGTTTAATGATTTCTATATTTACACCTAAGCGTTTTGCAAGAGTTTCCACTTCCTGTTCTTTTTCCTGTTCCTTTTTTAAAGCTTTGTCTTTTGTTTCTACAAATTTCTCATAGTACATCTCTATTAATTTATTTCTTAATATAGGCTCATCTATTAACCTTATAGTTTTTAAAATATTCTCTTTATCGTTGTTATTCTCTTTATCATTACTTATTTTGTTTAGCTTCTCAATAATATTAGTAATTTTTGTTTTAGCAAATTCTCCTATAAGATATTCCATAAAGAAAGAACTTGCTAAAGATGTTGTAATATTAGCTCCAAAAGTTTTGAAATCCATTTCATCACCCAAGAACAGCACATTTTCTTTTGGTATATCTGATAAGATAAAAGGAGAGTGGGTACAAAATAGAATGTTAATCCCTTTTATGTTATCTATATTACCTCCTTTCTTTAGACTATCAAGACGTTCCAAAAGTTCAAATACAAATCTTCTTTGGTATTCAGGGTGAAAATAAAGCTCTATTTCATCAAAAATAATATTGATATACTCATATTTTATTTTTTCCACTTCTGAACTATGTACAGAATTAACATTGAGTATATGATACAATACAGACGGCATTGTATGTAGTAAATGTTGTTCTCCTGAACTCAGTACATTTATATTTGATACTGAATCATTGTTATTTGTATCATTTTTTACATTAATAATAAAACGATAGCAACCAATAGGAATTAACTCATCTTTTTTAAGATTAGAAGCATTAACTTCTTTAATCCTTTTTATAAAGTCATCTATTTTGAGCTTAAAGTGTAATACTCCATCCTCTTTCATCTCCCATTTAGAGCCATTATTCTGTATTAATAGATTAAAACGTATGATATTAAGTACTTGTCTTAATTTTAGAGTAATATGACTTTTATCATCAGCAAGTTTTTCTAAGAACTTTTGAGAAACTTTATTACCTTCAAAAGGAGCTATATCTCTATATTCTTTATAGACTTCTGAAATCTTTTTTACTTTACATAGCACATAATTCATCAACTCTTTAAAATGAGGAATTTTCTTTTCCTCTCCTTCTTCTAAGTAGTAGTTATTACTATCATATAGAACGTTGTATACCTTATTAAAAGTACCATAGTTACTTTTAACTGATATATCCTGTTCTTCTGGTTTATTCTTATTAGTATCTAATTCAAAACAAACTGAATCAATTTCTTTACCGCTGAGAATTGCTTTATTATCAGTTAATAGAATATTGGTTATTAATCTTGTTTGTGCAAGGTGTAATTCTGAATTTACATCTATATTTCCTTCTCTTCTATAAGGATTGATAACTATAGGTGTTTGATAACCATCGTTCTTATGGAATAAATCTGAAACCCAATCACCTAAAATATTTTCATTAAGCCCATATATAGAGTAATTTATGACAATGTTATAAAACTTAAAATCAGTAATAGTTTTGTTATTACTAATATTATAGATTTCTATATTAGAGTGAGACGGAGATAAAAGAATACGATAGTATTCGTCCTCTATCTCATAGAAAATCTGAACATATAGTTCCTTATATATATCTTCTATCTGTTTTTTCTTAAAATTCAGGGCTTCTCTTTTCTGATTTTCAGTTGTATAATTAATTTTTATATTTGTATTTTGATATGAAATAGGAATGTTTTTTTCTACTTCTTTAAAAAATTTAATATCTCCTTCAGTAGGGTATTCAGAAGGTTCTATTTCTTCTATTTCTTTACTAACAGAATCTATATTAGGTAAAATTCCTTTTTTTGAGGCAATCACATAACAAGAAGCATATAAAAGTTCTAACAAACTACTCTTACCGCTCCCATTCTTTCCTACTAATGCAGAAATCTGTATGTCTAACCCTGATTTTTCGTAAAATTTCTCAGGAACAGTGTTGTTGCATTCTATCTTTGAAACCTTTTTATCACCGCCTTCTATTTCTTGATTATTTTCATCAAGAAAAGAGTAATCATTATAAAATTTGTATATCCTATCTTCTTCTAAGTTCTTTAAGAATCTTGCACTACACCCTTTAAGAGGTCTGATGGCTAATAATTTAAAACTCATTCTATTTAAATAATTCCTAACTCTGTTAATATATCTTTTTTCAATTTGCTAAGAGGTCTTCTATCAAATTTATCTTCTTCATAATGAACTCCAAAAGCCAAGCGGTAAACTTCCTCTTTGCTGAGGTTTACCCCCTCTAAAGAATCATTGAGCATATCAATGTATTTATCAGAATAGGCTTGACGTATTTTTATTAAATCTTTCACTTCGTCCTCGTGAGCCTGATAGATATTTTCTAACTCAAATAATTTTAATGACTTTTCAAATTTTTCTTTCTCATCAAACTCTCCTCTGAAACCAATTTTAATTTTATAACTATCATAATCCTTTAGTTCATAGCTAAATATTGGATTGAAATTATTTATAGGATTATATGGATGAAAATGATATTTTAAATCAGTTTTTTTTCCCCCTTTTACATTACTATTACAAATATGACAACTTGGAATTAAATTGTAAAAAGATAATGCTAATAAGGGATATTCACTTTTAGGAAACCAATGGTCAAATTCAGGACGAATTATTTTTTCTCCTTTTTGGGTTATAACAGTTTTCGTGTAAGTACGATTACAATAAGGACAAGTTGGAATATCTAATTTTTTAGCTAAATCATAAGCATTATACTTATCATAGCTTAACCAATTATCATAATGAAAAATTTTTCTAATACCTTCATCTTTACGAAATTTAGACTTTATACTATCTAATTCAGTAGGTAGTCCTATCAAAACTCTTTTTAAATTATCTTCATCTTCAAAATATTTTTTAATACTATCACTAACCCTACTTATATATTGTATCTTCATATTTTTTAAAGGAGGTTTTTCTTTAAATTGGTTACCTTTTATTTTTTTCAAGATAATATATCTCATTATACGATAATGATGTTCCCTTGCTTCTATTATATTAGCCTTAGTAATGTCTATTGGTATCATTGTTATTATTTTTTTTGATTCTGTAATTTTTCAATTTCTTTGTCTATCATATCATTATAAAATGTATTATCAGGTAGTAGCTCAGTTATCATCTCTGAGAGTTTTAACTTAATTACTCTTTCATCAATCAACTCAATTACATCTTTACAATACTCAAGTTCTTCTTCTAAAAGTACTTTACGTTTACTCTTAATATCATTAATCCAATCAATTACTTCTTTTATCTTGCTTTTAGCAAAATCGCCTATTAGTCCATCTTGTATGAAAAATGAATCAGCTAATAAGTCTGTTATGTTAGCTCCAAATGTTTTTTGAACCCTTGATGAAATTTGACATTTCTCCTCTTTTGCTTTCTTTAAAAATATTACATTATGCTTGGGAATATCAGACAAGGTTAAGGGGTCGTGAGTTGTTAAGATAATTTGCAAGTTAGGTTTAGAGTTTAGTCCTTCAAAAAAATAAGGAACAGACTGCAGTATAGTATCAATAAACCTTTTCTTCCACATAGGATGTAACCCTAAATCCGCTTCATCTAATAAAAGAATAAAGTTCTTTTTGTCAAGTAATGTAGCTGGTTTGTTTTTAAGAAAAAAGTATAACTTTGAAAAGAAGTTTAGTATAGCAAACTCACCAGAGCTCATATTTCTATAAACATTAATGCTTATAAATTCATATAGATTTAAATTCTTATCTTCATCTTTATCAAAATAGGTTACTAATTTTTTTACACACTCTCTATGTAACTTAATAATTGGTTCTATATCTTTAAGTTTGGTGTGGAGTGTTTGGTTAGTAACATCTCTTGGATTTGATATAGGCAATAAAACTTTATCTATTTCATCAAATAGTTGATAATATAAATTTTCATCAAAAATTTTCTTTTTTTTACCTACATTAGTATAAGCGTTTTTAAGAAAGAGTAAGAATAATTCTTCTGCACTATTTTTTTTATTAGTAAATAACTCTTCTTCTTCAACTTCTCCTTCCTCTAAATAAAAATTTCCAGCATCTTCTTCTAACATTCTACATATTATTGATAATATAGCCCGTATAATAAAATTTCTTAAAAGATATTTATTAACCTTATCTTGATTTGTTACATTATTATTTTTATCAAAAATCCGTATTTTATGCCTATCTTCTCCCTCCTCTTCTAATTTTTCTTTAATTTGAGTTATAATATTTCTAAATTGTGAAGGTGTATTCCAAGAATTATTATCAGATAAAAGGTCTCTAAATATTAAATCTACTTTATCATATCCTGATAATTTAAAATGTTCTGAAATTTTTTTAAAAGGTATAGAGTCCATAAATTCAATTATTCTAAGAGTATTTTTGAATTTCAACTCTTGGTGTAGCTTATACTTCCACCCCTGCCCATTAGTACCTTTTCTATCAATTTCATCTAAATCCTCTTTTATATATTCATCCAAAGATATATCATATTTATCTAATTCATAATAGTTTGGGTTATATTTTAAATCAAAATGAGGGGAATAATAAATAGACTGATAAGACTCACTTTCATTTACTTTTTCTATTTCTTTGTCAGATTCTTTTAAATAGTATTTAAAGGATGTATTAGAGTATAATACCTTTGTCTTTCCTTCAATTTCTGCTAAAACGACTGCCTCATTATGTGTAAAGCCATATGATTTAGAAAAGATACTTCTAATTATATCTAAAATAGAAGACTTCCCAACTCCGTTTTCTCCAACAATAGCACTTAGGAGTTCTATTTTAGAACCACTTTCTGAAATGTTGAAGAAGTTCGGTATATATTTCTCATTTTTCTCACGAGAAATAATTAAACTTTTACCTATTTCTTCAAATGAATACAAATATTCTCCTCCAAAATTTAGGGTTAAAGGTTTATCTGTTAAATAACTATGTTCTTTTATATAAATGCTTGCTATCATTTCATTTGCAAAAAATTTTGACAAAAGTAGTTATTATTCAACAAAAAAGCAAGCCTTTCAGCTTGCCTTTTGTTCTAAGTGTCTAACTCTTGTAACCGTTGTGCTACATCCTTATACTCTATGCTGTGTGTATAGACTTTTTGATAGAGTTGCTTTGCCTGCTCCTTCTCTCCTTTTTCTTCATAGAGATTGCCTAATAGAAACATAATGTCTATCAAATCATCATCAGGATTAGAAGTACGCAAAGGTGCTTTTTTAAGGGGTTCTATAGCTAAATCTATTTGATTCTTACCTATGAAACTATTAGCTATACCTTGCAATGCTTTTAGGAATAAATCACTGTTTTTAGGTATCTTCTGAAAGTACGAAATTGCCTTATCATAGTTCTCACAAAGGTAGTAACAATTCCCTGTCAATAGTACTTGTCTTTCATCATATTTGCGAGAAAGCAAATCTTCGTATAGCTCAATGATTTTAGGACAATCAGTCTTATCATCCTTCAGAATAAGCGTTTCTACATAAAGGAGCTTTAGCCTTTCAGAACTTGGATTTAACCTCAAAGCCTTACCAAAGCAATCGCTTGACTCTGCATACCGCCCTAAATAATACAAACAAACTCCTTTCAAATCTACTATATCAGATTCATACGGACTTAAAGGTACTTTATAGAGAGCGGTATCTAATGTAGCAACAGCTCCTTCAAAATCTCCCTTATAAAAATTAGAAATAGCCGTTTCAAGATGAGCTTTCACAACCTTCTTAGGAGAACGAGACCTTCTAACTAAGAAGAAAATCATTATCACTCCTATTACAAAAGGAATCAAACAGATAGCTATAAACTAAAGGAGAAAGGTCAAACAACCATCGCTATTACCATACTTGTTTTCATCAATAGAAAAGCCTAATAGGTTTATTCCTTGCTGATAGGAGTTTGACGATTGCGATGTGTTTCTACTTCTTAATAGGTTAGAGTGATAAGTAAGCCCTGTATTAGGAATATTGATAGTGTTATATAGCTGTCCATTGCTACTTAGTCCCAATCTGAAACCGCCAGCTCCTACACTCATTCCAACTCCTGATGTGCTAAAATTGAGTCTGAAAGCTCCGAATGATTGACTTCTACGAAAACGAAACCCCATATTATTTTACATTAGGATTGAACTCTTTTGTTTTAACATACTTTCCTACATTAGGATTGTCTTTAGAAGCAGCAGGAAAGATATACAACGTATTATAATGCATATCTGCACTATTTTCTCCTGAAAAAGATGCTATACTATGTTGAGCTAATAAGTTATTTTCCGACTTATTTAATAACTCTCCTATATTTATTCCATAATTACTATTGTAATAAAGCTCTAATGCTTTTTTATTGTCAAAAAAATCAATAGTAATTTTTCCTCCTTTTTCTGAAACAATCTTATTTATAACTCTTTCTATTTCAGTTACAAAACTATCATTTTTCAGATTGACTTTGTCTATCAAAACGAAGTAAGAAGGAGCTTTGTCATAATGAATAACAGTAGTCAAATCTTCTTGAATTTCATACTTTATTAGAGGTTCTTCTTTTTGAGCAGTTGCTGGTTCTTGCTCTGTTGTATTTTCTTCTGTCTTGATGACAATTTTAGGTTTGTTTTCTTCTTTTGAAGAAGATGTTTCAGCAGATTTAGGGACAGTAGCTCCTGCTATTGTAAATAGTACAATATAAGAAACATACCTAACTATTTTGTTTTGCCAAAAACTCACATTTTCCTTGAGTTTATCAGAAACTGTAGGTAAAAGAACAACCCCAAGAATTACAAAAGCAATTCCTGCTATAATGCTTTTTTGAGTAATAACACCTAAACCTGTTATTATCAATAATATTCCTAAAATATATTTTGCTACTTTCATAAAATGAATTGTATTTAAGATTAATAATTTGCTATTATAAGGTTCTCATAGTTTTTAGTGGGAGTTCTTGTTATTCGTTTGGTTTTCAACTTGAGCTTAAAAAATATTTCTTCAGTACCTGATTGTATCCCAATAATCTCGTTGGTGCTCTTAGAGAACTGAATATGGTCTAAATACCCTTTTCCTGTTTCTACGATAGTCTCTAATTCTTTGCCTGTTGATAGATCTAATTTTACGATTTTACGATTACCCCAATCAAAAGCATACAACTCATCATTAGCTATTACAAGTCTTTCATATCCATTAAAGGGTGCTTTTACAATCTGTTTTGTTGTCAAATTAAGTTTGAACAGACTATTCTTTCTCTCTGATGTTTCAGCATTATATTTTGTTTGTTCTCCAATAATCTCATTGGTACTTTTAGAGAAGCGAATATGACTTAAATAATCATTCCCTACCTCAGCAATAGTTTCTATCTCTTTACCTGTTTGAAGGTCTAATTTTACAATTTTATGATTACCCCTATCATAAGCATACGGCTCATTATTAGCTATTATGAGCTTCTCATAAAGATTACAAGGTAACCTTACAATTTCTTTTGTAGTTACATTAAGTTTGAATAAATAATGTCCTGAATTTCCTGATTGTATGCCTACAATTTCATTAGTACTGTTTAAGTAGTAAATACCGCTTCCTAAGTATTCCTTACCTATTTCAGCAACGGTTTCTAATTCTTTACCTGTTTGAAGGTCTAATTTTACAATTTTACTATAGGCTACATAAGCATACAAAACACTTGGTTTAGGAAGAATAGTTAGGCGACCTATACTCTTAGAAGTTTCATTGGAAGATAGAATAACTTCTCCAGATGTAGCCTCTTCAGGAATTTCTACTTTTAGATGGTTGGAGGTTACTTCTTTGATAGTCCCTTTTACTCCATTAAAAGTAATTGTGTAGGTTTGTGAAGGAATAAAATTCTCTCCTTCAATGGTAATAATATCTCCTACAATAACCTCTTGTGCAGAGAAGTTTTTAACTGTAGGAAAATTAGTTTGTTGAGGTGTAGGTTGTTCTTTTGTTGGAACTGGAGCAGGTTCATCTTTAGAACAGCTCACAATGACTCCCATACAGAACAAAGTCAAGAAGATTTTTAATGCTTTCATAAGCTAAAAAAGATAGTTTTTGAATGCTTTTCAGCCCCTAAAAGCGATTAATAATATGAAAAAAAAAGCGTGGGACTGTATAACTTAATCTTATTTGTTTCAGGTATCGCCAAACACCCACACTCTAATAAGTACAGCCCACGCCGAAGCGTGAGCGTTCTCACTTATTATTTTGTAGAGTGTTTAAAAATTTGGCGATTTTGAAACTAACAAAATAAAAGCTAAACGCTAATATGTCTTTATGTTAAAAAATAATTTTTCTGTTCTATATACTTTCTTTTTAAGAATGATGGGACAAAAGTAGTATTATTTTGTGATATTACAAAATTTTTAACAGCTGTAATTTTTTTATTCTTCGATTATCCTTCGCTGAAGGTTCGCTCATCTAATAAATAAAGAAAACTAAAGCCCCCCACTAATAGCCATATACCATTTAATTCCTCCTCTATAAGTCTTTACCCAATTTGCATATACTAAACTATCTGCATAATCAGGGCTTCTACCTAAGAGTTTTTTAATAGCTTCTTTGCTGATAATCTTCACTTTCTTATCTGAATAGATTTCATACTGAATAGACTGCAATTCTAACTTTAGAGTTTCATCAGTGAGGTTACCTATTTGTCCGTTCATCATATCTCTTCGCAATTCATAGTACATTTGTGAGCGCAAATTAAAAGGTAAAAAGGCTTCTTCATATTGGCTTTCTTCAGGCTTTGAACCGCCCTGTAATTCAATCACATCATAGCCTGCTGACTTTAAATTATCAACTACACCAGCACCCACTCCCACGCTATCTATTCCTACATAATTGGGGTCTATATTGTAGTCGTGAATAAGCTGTATGGTTCGTGTTACTATCTCTGTTATAGAAGTCTGTTCATAGCTCTCTATTAGCTCAATATTACCGTTTTTAAGAATTGTGAAGACGGTCTTATCATCTCCATACCTTGCCACATCAATCCCCATAGAAGTAACTTCTAAACCATTTTCTATCCGTTCAGCACTACTTATGATTACTTCACTTGGAATAAGCTGATTAATCATATCTAAAGCACTCCAATCAGCATAAAGATACTTCCTCAAAAACTTAGGATTATCCTTAAAGGCTTCCTTTAGAGTGATAACATACTCACTGTTTTCATCATAGTTATCTGTAGTTAAACTTTGGATATATACCTCATCAGGATTGGTAGATTGAATGAAAGTAGAAATAAGCCAACAAGGTTCAGGATTGCTGGTCAATCGCCCTTCATAGCGAGGTTTTTGCTTGTTGGGCAGCACCCAACGCAAACGAGTTTTGAGCATATTATACACCTCAACGGATACTTCATTAGCTTCATCAATCCCAAACCAACCTATCTCTAAACCTTTTATCTTTTGAAGCATTGGGTCTTTGGCTATATTGGCATCAAGAAACAGCAACTTTGAATCATTGATGAAGGTTACTTCTAAGCTCGTTTGATTAAAGCTCCTAATAATTTCCTTTGGGCAGATAGAAAAGAAGGTAACCAATGTAGTCCTACGGAGAACAGAGAGTTCCTTTCTCACAAGTACTAATCGGTTACCTTTGAATTTCATCGCATTTTTGATAGCCTCTGCACAAAGGAAATAGCTTTTTCCACCACCTAAAGCCCCTCCAAAGAGCATATACTTTGCTCTGCATTTATGAGCAATTAGTTGCTTAGGTTTAGGCTGATAATAAAGTGAAAAGTCTATTCTCATAACGATTAATTTTAATCAGGTATATTACAGATAAACTCTATATTACCTGAATGTTCTACTTCTATTTTAAATAGCCCTTGTAGGGTAGTTAATTCTTTATTCACTGACAAGGCGGTTTTGTAGTCCTTTTTCTCTATGCTCAATCTGTATAGCTCTTCATATCTTCTAACTGCTTTAGCATAATCATAAGCTACTTGCTTCTTTACTGATTGCTCTATGAGAGTTCTTGCCTTGCTGATATACTTATCTGCTTGCCTTTCTCCTATATTCCAATTTTCAGAACAATATAGAACTATAAATTCTCTGTTATTACCATTAATGAGCATTGAGGATATGGACTTTATCCGCCTTTCTATTGTGTTCTTGTCTGATTTTGGCATACCCATATTTCTTCTATTTTTTATAATCTTCCTACTATATTACAAGTTTGATAACTTATAAGCAATAAAGTTCTATATACTTGTTATCCAATAAATTAACAAAATTCTTCTTAAACTTATTGCTAAGATATTTTTCCTTTAGTTGCCTTATTTTTGACTTTATTATTTTTGTATTGCTTTTATTTAGCTTTTCTTCAACTTTTATAAAATCAGGATGTAAGGAAGCATAAAAAAGCATTCTATCTTCATCAGACATTGAACTAAAATCTACTTCTTCACTAAAGGTAACCTTTGAGAAGCTATCTTTCAAATCTTTATACAAATCCCTGATTTTGTTATTATCAGCTAAATCAGAGAGAGTTCTTATTGTTTTAGGCAACTTTCTTTTCTGATTATAACAAAATTCAACTCTAAGTGTATTTTCTGGGATTAAGACATTATTCATTATCTTAACCTGTTGGAATTTATCATAAACTTTTAAAGCATACTCACTCATCACACATTTTCTTCCATAGAAAATATGCTTATGTTTCATTTTTTCAAATTCTCGATTGTGATATTCAGCAAATAAGTTGAGGTATTCTTTTGCTGGTTTGTGGGTAGTTATATTGAAGCCATATTCTAATTTCCTAATTACAAATTGACTTGCTTCTGTCTCTAAATATTTAGTTATTATATTGATACTGTCAGTAAGTTCAGAAAAGGTGAAATCAGAATAGTTATTTCCTTTGCAGAATTTATGCAAAGAATTTGTAATCCGTATTTTATCCTCATACAGAATAACTTTCAATCCTTTAAATTCACTTTCAAAACCATTTAAAAAGCCTTTCTTGAATTTCGGTGTAAAACACAAATCTTTCCAATAGAAAGGCTCATACGATTCTGAAGAAATTTCATAAGAGAAAGGAGCTTCAATATCTACAAAATCAATCATTTTTAAAATCGTTTTTGTGCCAAAACTGATTTTGTAGCTATTTCCCTTTCTATTTCCTGATTAGTCTTATTCCTATTAGTAAGTAGCCATTCATCTATTTCGGTTCTCTTGAAATATAGTTGCTTTCCATTTGGTTTATAATAAGGAATATCTCCTTTACTTGTAAGTTTATAGACATAACTTTTAGAAAGATGTGTATATTCAGCCACCTCTTCTAAAGTTAGAATATTTTTAGCTTCTTGGGCTTGAATATCAAGTTTTCTTTCAATATTCGCTAATCTCTCTTCTATGCTTTGCATTGATTCTAAATTTGTCATAACTAATTCATTTAATTATGGCGCAAAATTAGAAAGGAAGGGAAAGAATCATTAAATACCTTTTTGAAAGGTAAACATTAAGGTAAACAATTACTTTGTAAGTTTATTTACTATATCTTCTGTAATCAACTTGAAATCAGCACTTATCTTTATCTCAATATCTGTTTTAAGAGACTTAGCTTTTTCGGTGAAAATTTCATCATTATTCTTCACAAAACAAGAGTAAAGTTGCTTATAATCAAAATTAGTTTTAGTTGAATCTATAACTTTACTCTTCTTTAGTTGCATTATGAGGTAAATAAGTTGAGTTACATTTTCATTTTTCCAAGTGATAGCTTTTTTAATTTGAGTAATTGGAGTTTCAGAAAATATAGCTTTGAAACTCTGAAAATCTATGCTATCTATTAGTTCATAGTCTATCAAAAGTTTTTTTAATTCATATATTTTGTCTTCTTTAAGCAACCATTTATAGGTAAGTTTAGAGTTTATCTTTCGTTTGGCAGGTTGAGGTTTATTGCCACCTTGCTGAATTAACTCTTCTATAAATTGCTTGATACTAAAAATATAGTCTAATAAGGCGCTATTGCTTATCCCATATATTTTTTCAAATTTAAGAACTCCAGATTCTATATCATTTAGTTCTTCAATTAAAGAATTATAAAATTCTATTTTAGTAACAAATTTTCCTTGTTTCCGTTGAGACTTATAGAAATTTCGAAATTCCGACTCAAATGTTCCGTATAGCATTTTTTCTTCCCCTGCTTCAATAAGTCTACGAGGATAAATGCTCTGTTCAATTTCAAGAACTCTTTTCTTTAAAGGTTCTACTGCAGTTCTAAATCGTGGATAGTTTTCCATAGCTTATTATTTCTTAAAATCCTCATCAAAAATACTTGCTGCTTCTCTTTTCTTTTGGTCAATAATTTTAGCATAAACCTGTGTTGTTTTCAATTCTCTGTGTCCTAACATTTTTGAGACGGTATATATTTCTACTCCTTTGGTCAATAGAAAGGTAGCAAATGTATGCCTTGCACAGTGAAAAGTGATTGTTTTAGTAATACCTGCCTTTAGAACCCAACGAGCCAAAGCCGTATTCATATAAGCACTATATTTAAGCCCTACAAAAACTTTCTCATCAGACTCTCCTTTTTCTCCCATATATTTAAGAGCAATATCAGGTATATCTAAATACTCAACACCTCTTGTTTTCTTTTGAGTAAAGTGTATTCTGTATCTATTTTCAAACTTCTGTACATCTTTCCAAGTTAATTTATTAACATCAGACCAACGCATACCTGTAAAACAGCTAAACAAAAAAGCTCTTTTCAGAATTTCATACCTACAATCTGTTTCTATAAGAGCTTCAACTTCTTCTTTTGTTAGATACTCTCTACTTGATTCATCTGCTTTAATATTCTTAATTCTCTTTGCGGGATTTTCATTAATAATTTTATCATCAAATGCTTGGTTAAGAGCGGCTTTGAGTTTGTTGAGATATGAGATAACTGAATTTTTAGCCAAAGGTTTCCCTGTCTTAGTTTTATTAGTCAATAAAAACTCCTTAAAGCCTTCACAAAATTCAGTAGTAACATCTTTGAAGGGAACTATCTTTCCTCCATATTTTACAAGTTGCTTTAGAGCACTATCCCAATTACCATAATTTCCGTTACTTTCTTTTCGTTCGTCTGTAAGTTTTTGGAAATACTCTATGAAGTTAGCATTTAGTAAATGAAGATTATTGAAACCATAAGTTCCATTTTGAATTTCTAAAATTCTTTGCGCTTTTACAGCTTCTGCAAATTTCAATTGTTCAGCATTATGCTGTTTCTCTACTTGATTCTTTGGTTTCTCATACAAGAAATAATCTAAATATTCATAATCCCTAATATGCTTAATCTTTCCTTCTTCTTTGATATATCCTTTATATATCTCCAAATATAAGGATATTTTTCCTGTTTTCTTAGAGAGTCTTTCTTTTAAATGAACTTTCATAATATTTCTATCTTTACAAATTTTACTGCAAAGGTAGTAAAAAAAAGTAAATACACAGTAAAAAACGTAAAAATAAAATCAAACAAGAGAAAACAAAAGTACTAAAATACAGTATAACTAACTGATTTATTTTACTTTATTTTTATTTTGTTTTCTCTTGTTTGACTACTTTACTTTCCTATGCAGAAGCGAGAAAATATATTCCCCAACAGTTCATCATTGGTCACTGCTCCTGTGATACTACCCAAGTGATAGAGTACTTCTCGTATATCTATAGATAACAAATCACCTGATAGATGATTAATAAGTCCTTCTTCTACTTTTTCTATTGCTTGCAAGGCATTATTCAAAGCTTCATAATGACGTATATTAGTAACAATAGAGGCATTTCCTTGAGAAGATATATATTGGGCATATTGGGCAAGTGCAGCTTCAAGTTCAGTAAGGTTTTTCTTATACCGTGCCGATATACCTATGATACGATCAATATATTTATCAGGAAATTCTTCTAATAGTTCCATTTCAAAAGGAGAAAGCCCTGTGTTTATAAAGTCTTCTGCCTTATTAAGCAAAAGAATAATTCGTACTCCTTCACGATAATTTTCTTTAATAAATTGTTTTACTTCCTCAACAGTATTTTCTTTTCGATTATATAGGTACAGAATAATCTGAGCTTTTTCCATTTTTTCTTTAGCTTTTTGCACACCTATAGCCTCTATTTGGTCACTTGTATCACGAATGCCTGCAGTGTCAATAAAGCGAAAAGCTACTCCTCCAATATGGATAGTTTCTTCAATAGTATCACGAGTTGTACCAGCTATATCAGATACTATAGCGCGTTCCTCATTCAGTAACGCATTAAGCAGGGTCGATTTACCTGCATTAGGCTTACCTACAATAGCTACAGGTATACCATTTTTAAGCACATTACCTACAGCAAATGATCGGAGCAACTTTTCAATAGTAGTTTTTATAGTACTTAATAGTGTTTTAAAGGCATCACGAGAGGCAAACTCTACATCTTCCTCAGAAAAGTCTAACTCTAATTCAATAAGAGAAGCAAAGTTAAGAAGTTCTTGTCTTAATTCTTCTATTTCAGAAGTAAAACCTCCTCTCATTTGCTGTAAAGCTACTTTATGCGAAGCCTCACTGTCTGAAGCTATAAGGTCAGCAACAGCTTCTGCTTGGTTAAGAGCCAATTTCCCATTAAGGAAAGCGCGTTTGGTAAACTCACCAGCTTCTGCAAGCCTACAACCATTAGCCAAACATAACTTGATAACTTCTTGTACTATATAGGGGCTTCCATGGCAGGAAAACTCTACTACAGGCTCTCCTGTATATGATTTTTTACCTTTGAAAATAGTAGCTAAACATTCATCTATTATTTTATTATTAGTACCTAAACTGCCTAAGTGTACGGTATGTGTAGAGGCCTCTGTAAGAGGCTGTTTGCTATAGGGTATAAAAATACGGTTGGCTATAATAATGGCATCAGTTCCAGAAAGGCGTATTACAGCAATAGCTCCTACCCCCATAGCGGTGGCAAGAGCTACTATTGTATCATTAGTATGTACTATTTTATTCATCTTAAAATGATTTAGGCGACAAAAATAGTACTTTTTTCTGAATATTCACGTATTAATTCCTATCTTTGCGCCTGCTAACAATAAAATTACAAATGGGAAATATATATCTAATACCAAATTTATTAGGAGAAAGTAGTCTTGAAGTTCTACCCTCACAAGTGGCTACCATAGTGCAATCTCTCACATACTTTGTAGTGGAGAATGAGAAATCAGCACGGAAGTTTATTAAGCAAATAGCACCCAATAAAGTACAAGCCGAGCTACAAATAGCTGTTATCAATAAGCATCACGAAACTGATTTTGCTCATTTCTTAACACCTTGTTTACAAGGGCATTCTATAGGTATTATTTCAGAAGCTGGCTGCCCAGGTATAGCCGATCCTGGTGCTGATATAGTACGTATTGCTCACCAAAAAAAAATGAGGGTAATCCCACTAGTGGGTCCCTCATCTTTATTATTAGCTATGATGTCCAGCGGACTTAATGGGCAAAACTTTGCCTTTAATGGTTATCTACCTATTGAAAAACAAGAGCGATATAAAACTCTTAAGAATTTAGAGAGTAAGGCTCGTAAAGGTCAGGCTCAGCTTTTTATTGAAACACCTTACCGTAATAATAACCTCCTCACCGATCTTACTAGTACCCTTCAACCTGATACTTTATTGTGTATAGCTTGTGATATTACACTCCCTACTGAAGAGATTTCAACCCTGCCTATTCACCAATGGAAGAAAAAAACTATTGACTTACAAAAACGCCCTACTATCTTTATTTTAGGGAGTTAATGTTCCATTTGTACTTTCTCCCAAAAATGTAAAGCAATAATGGGAAGCACCCTATCAAGGGCACCCACATAGTCAAACCTAAAGTAGGTTCAGATATATCTCGCAATATTGAAGGTACTTGAAAAACTGTCCAATCAGAAGTTACCAATAAGGCTGTAAAAAGATTGTTGGCTGTATGAAAACCAAGTGCTAATTCTAACCCATCATCCATAAGAGTGGTAATTCCTAAAAAAAGACCTGTACCTATATAATAAATCAGTAAAGTATAACCTAACTTTTCTACTTCAGGGTTAGCTATATGCATCAAACCAAAAAGTACTGAAGTGGTAAGCAGTGGCAACCACTTATTGCTTACAGTAAGCCCTAAGGCTTGTAGCAAATAACCTCTAAAAAAGACCTCTTCAAAGCCTGTTTGCAGTGGTATAAACAGAACTACTATCAACAATAATTTTAAGAAAGGTAACCACTTGAAATTCCATATATAATCTTCAGGACTAATAAATAGGTAATCTATCAAAGTAATACCTACTGTTATTCCTCCCCATAGTAAAAATGAAAACCAAAAGCGTTTCCAATCAATATTTATTCGAGCAGTAATAAGAGCTACTAAAGGTTGGCGATGTACATACTTCACCCATAATAACAATAATCCTAAAAAAATAGCAAACACTACTAAATTCTCAAATAAGAACTGTAGTTCTCCCTTTTTAGTTATTTCAGATCTAATAATAGTAGCTGTATCAAATAATTGAGCTACTAAAAAGTTCAACCCTGTAAACAAGAAGAACAGGGTTGGAACTATAATATAGAGCCATTTAGGGCTTTGTGATAATCGTGCGTTTTGTAAATACATAGCTTATTTTGTAATAACTCCTATTTCACCATACAATATTGTTTCAGCATTATCAATAGTACGTACAGCAGTAAGCCTGATATAGCGTGCCTTTTCTTCAGGAAAACTAATACGTTGTTCAATAGGGTTATTTTTAATATTACCAAATTCACCTTCACTTACTTTCTTCCAATGGGTATTATCACTACTCACTTCAAAAGTATAATGACTTATAGTACCCGATGCCCAGCGATCTTGTGAAGGCAAATAAGTAAAACCTCTTAAGCGAAGTAACTCACCTAAATCAATAGTAAGAACAGCAGGTTGTGAGCCTACTTTATGAGCAAATGAAGTATTTGGATTGTTGTCAATTACTTTATAAGAGTTCTTAGCCTCATCTGCAGAGATATTAAGTACTTCCCATAGAGTTTTAGGAACATCTAAAGCGTATGTTGCCACAGCACTGTATTGTTGTGTATTATGGTCAAAACCTACTACTTTTAGTTCAGTAGGAGCACTTACTACAAAAGGAGCTGTATAACGATTTGATTGTTTAGTGGGTTCTGTACCATCTAAAGTATAATATATTTCAGTAGCTTCATCTGCAGGAATTAAAGTAACTTCCCCTTTCTTATTACGGACTACTTTAGGAGTAAGCAATAGTATTGGTGCATTATAAAAACCTACATTACTTATAAGTGGTGAGGCTTTAGCGTCTTCTATAGTAAAACGCACTTTAGTAGCTGTAACTGCAGGAAAACGCAACAAGCGTTTATAACCAATAGTAGTTTGCTGATCTATAGTCTTCCACTGTCCATTTTGTTCATATTCTAACTTAAATTTCTTTACACGTTGTCCTAATGTAATATACTCTTGTGCCATAAAACGGTTAAATGTAGTAGGCTGTGCAAAAGTAAACTCTAATGAAGCATTTTTCACCCCTTCATTGGTTGCCCAATAGCTTTTTGTATCACTATCAATAGCATTTTCAGCTTTGAATTGTTGGTGTGATTTACGCACATCAGTAGCTTTTACAGTAGCTTGAGTAGCAAGATTATGAGCAAAGTCAGCCTCAATTACCTTTTTGAGCTCCATGAGTCTTTTAACATCATTCTCATGAACCAAACCACGACGATCTACAGGCAAGTTAAGCAATAAGCTGGCATTACGACCTACTGAACAATAATAAATATCTACCATCTTTTCTAATGGGTGCACTTGATGATCTTCGCGAGCGTGATAGTACCAACCTGGACGAATAGATACGTCTGCTTCAGCGGGTATCCAGTTTTTTCCATCTTCATCTCCTTCAGCTTGATGCTGAAAACGAGGAGCGCCAGTCAATTCAGGTCGTGAAGTAAAAGATGACCAGCTGGTAGGAGTTCCATAACCACGTTCATTACCTATCCATCGTACTTCAGGACCTTCATCACTAAATATATTGGCTTTAGGTTGCAATTTACGGATTATTTGATAGGTTTTATCCCATTGGTAATAGGTATCTGCATTAATTTTGCGAGTTTCGTTAGCTCCTCCATAGTAGCCACTACCTCCATTTGCACCATCAAACCATACCTCAAATATCTCTCCATAGTTAGTAAGTAGTTCACGTAACTGGTTATGAAAGTAAGTTACATAGGCCTCTCTACCATATTCCGCATGATTTCTATCCCATGGTGATAGGTATACCCCAAACTTTAAGCCTACCTTTTTACAGGCATCTGAGAGTTCTTTTACTACATCTCCTTTACCATTTTTCCAAGGTGAGTTCTTTACAGAATGTTCAGTGTATTTTGATGGCCATAAGCAGAAACCATCATGATGCTTAGCGGTGATGATAACACCTTTCATTCCTGCATCTTTTATCACTTTTACCCATTGGTTTGCATCTAATTGTGTAGGATTAAACAGTTTAGGATCTTCACCTCCTGTACCCCATTCCATTCCTGTAAAAGTATTCATGTTGAAATGTATAAAGGCATAATATTCCATTTCATGCCAAGGTAATTGACGCGGATGCGGTGTTGCCCCTACTGGTTTAGGAGCTTGAGTGCTCTTACAAGCCATCAAGCATAATGCTGAGGCTAAAAATAGTAATTTCTTCATAAATGTGATTAATTATTAATGACTAATTATTCTTTTTCTTTTATAAAAATATTATGTTTTTCAAATAGATTACGTGAGTTATGAATAAAGATATTCATACTATCTTTTGCTCCTTCGCTAAGGTCTTTATAGTTATCTGTTTCATATTCTTTACAGGGCAAGATTTCAAAAAGATACTTCTTATTAGGCTTAGATATACGGTTTACCCATACCAAATAATATCCTTTATCAGCTATATAGGTACCATAGCTATCTTTAAAAAGAGTAAGTTCTACCATTACACCTCCATCCGAAGGGCTTTTACGCTGATTAGACACAAAATTACCAAGTGAGTAAACCACTAATTGTTCTTTATACAATCCTGTTTGTGGTCTATATTCCATAGGTTGCACCACATGGGGGTGACCACCAATAATAATATCTACCCCATTATCAAACAAAAACTTAGCAACTTCTTCCTGCTGCTTATTCTGCTTCTGCTGATATTCTATCCCCCAGTGAATTACTACTATCAGTTTATCAAGTTTCTCTTTTTTAGCTTTTTCAATATCGTGCTTCATTAACTCTAAGTTAATGCGATTCACAATTGTAGGTTCTGGTACAGGTAAGCCATTAGTACCATAAGTATAATTTAAAATACCTACTGAAATACCATTTTTACTAAGTACCAATAAGTTATGTTTATCAAACTCTTCTTTATTCCTAAAAGTACCTGTATGGGCTATTCCTAATGAGTCCAATACATCTAAGGTACGAATAATTCCTTTTTTACCTCTATCACAAGTATGATTGTTAGATGTAACTAATACATCAATACCACTATCCCGACAGGCAGTTGCTAAAGCATCTGGAGATGAAAATTGTGGATAGCCTTTATAGGGTTTCCCTCCCAAAGTAACCTCTAAATTAGCTATAGTAAAATCAGCTTTTGCAAATTTATGCTTTATTTTAGCAAATACAGGCATATAATCGTACTGTCGAGTCTTAGCATCATAAGCTCCCTCTACCTGAGGACCATGTCCCATTATATCTCCTATAAATAATAACGATAACTTATTACCTGCCTCTTGAGCAAAAGTTACTGAAAAAAGAAAGAAAAAGAGTATTACACGTATCATTTAAAGCCTATTTTAATTTCTTTTTGTTGTTCTTTAAGCTCTTTCACATCAATATTAGTTAGTTCTGCTAATGAGTAAGGCTTATCTACTGTAAAATCTCGGTCTGTAGATCGCAAATAACTATTACATTTATCTACTGATAGTTCTTTAAACTTATATTCAGCTATGAGTCGCCCTTTACGTAATAATGCTGGATCTATTTTTGATATATCAGAATTAAATGTACATATTAACTGACATTCAATTACATCCGACAAAAATCCATCAGCTATATTTAAAATAGATGATACAACATCTGTATTGTTATTTTGGGCAGTTCGCTCGGCTATATAGTTTTCACAATCTTCCAATACCAATACTGAATTGTTATTCTCAATAAGTAACCCCATAAAAGAAGGATCTGTAAGTGAACCTATAACTGATGTTGGCACAAAAATAAACTTCTTATTCGGGATTTGGCTTGTAAGCCATTTTATGTAATTTGTTTTACCAGAACCTGCTATACCATGAAAAAGTACTACCCCCTTGCTCTCATTAGTAAGAGCATTCTTCACACGGTGATGTACCTCAATAAAATCATCATTATACATTGTTTGGAAGTCAATACTATAAGGTTTAATAGTATGCGTATGAAGATCTAAACCATCTGCAGAATTTAGCAATATTGATACTTTAGATTCTTTTGAAACATATTTTTCCAAATAATCCGAGAAGAACTTGCTCAAATTTTCTTTAGCCTTAGGGTTTGTACTATCATAGTATACACTTTTCACCTTGTATAAACCCTCTTCAAAAATTTGTCCATCATATTTATTTGATAGATTTCTGCCTACAATAAAAAACAACTCCAATTCATGATGGTAATAACATTCCTCTGCTTCATAAAGCTCATTAAGTTTAGATGAGTAATCTACCACATAAAAATCTGTACATTTATCAAGTTGTTTTAATTTATCTTTTTGTATTAGTAATACCTCATTTCTCAAACTAATAGATGGCATTAGTTCACCAAGTATACTAGTATATGGTCTCCCATAACTTACCAATAAATGCTTATCAGCTATTTTTATACTTTCTTCATCATCCTCTGTTACTAAAATATTAGTAGGACGATAAAATTTTGAATCTTTTATATTCATAAAATTCTTATCAATTCAGAGGGCAAAAATAGCACTTAATTTACAAATAAGCAAATTTATGAGTTAGCAAATTATATATTTGCAAATTCTCATAATATTTAGTTATTTTAAAAACTATTGTTTTACCTATTTGTTTACTAAAATCACTTAGTATAGGCCTCTTTTTTACAACATATAATTACTCAAGTTGTAATATTTGCTCCTTTATCTTTGGAACTTTTAATTTCCCTTTTATAGGCTAAACAACAATGTCTTTTAGGCATCAAAAGTCATATATTCCTTTTCTATAATACTAATTACTAGTTTTATCCTCTCTACTTTTATACATTTCATAACGTCGCTTAAGATCTATACCTAATTTTGAGTACTTTTCCTCCAAAATTTCCAACAAATTCTCAAATACCTCATAATAAAAAAATTGCTCATTATCTTTATTCTCCTTAAGCTTATTTTTTATATACACATAAGTACTAAAACTACCTTCATACCATAAATATTGTTCTACTATTTCAACAAGTCTTTCACTTAAATACTCAGGAGCTTTTATAAGTGCATTTAGCATTACTATTAATGATAGCTCAAATGAGTGCTTTCCCAATGCTAAGCTTTCTTTTTGTAATACCTCTCTCGTATTTGTATAGTCTAATCCTTCTGTAAAAGCTACTAATTCTTTATATTTTTCTATTACATTCATTTCTCTTTTATCTATTTAAAACATCTCTTTTTATATGTTATTTATATATAAAAAAACTTTGTCAAAGATTTATCTCCAACAAAGTTTTTATATATTATTTTTCTTTTGCTAATTCGTTAATCTACAAATTATCCAATTGTATTACTCTCTTCTTGACATCAATATTCTCAATACATACCAAAACAGCAACATTATTGATGAGAATAACTGCAATGCAGCTCCTACATATTGGTCTGTACTATATACATTTTTAATATTATAAGTCTCATATAGTATACCACCTGCTGCCAAAGCTACCATTGCTACCAAAAACCAAAGTCCTAAGTCAAAGCCAAAGATAGCTCCTGCCACTATAAGCCCTAAGGCTATAAAACCACCTATTACCAATACACTACGTAAGAATGAGAAATCTACACGGGTAAGAAATACCACCGCAGTAAGTCCTC
This sequence comes from Capnocytophaga sp. oral taxon 878, assembly GCF_002999135.1. Taxonomy (NCBI): domain Bacteria; kingdom Pseudomonadati; phylum Bacteroidota; class Flavobacteriia; order Flavobacteriales; family Flavobacteriaceae; genus Capnocytophaga; species Capnocytophaga sp. oral taxon 878. The sequence continues at coordinate 681,654 of NZ_CP027229.1, read as the reverse complement.
CAAACAGAGCCAATGTAATGATACCTGCTTGTGAAAGAATTTCTAAACTCTTAGTAAAGTAAATTGCCATAAATATAAGCGGCATAAATATAATTGCCTCCAATAGAACATAAACTCCTAACCCAAGGTATTGTGTAGTTCTATCTTGTGCTTGTGTCCATTTGTTGGCAAGAATAGATCCCAACCAAAATCCTCCTAAAATAAGTAACCATACCCATTTGCCATTTACCATCTTTATAATAAAAGCTGGCGGGATTACATTTAGCAAAATGGTTTCAGTCACTATAAAAGCCAGCAACGCTAAAGCTACGTGAGTGTAAGTCTTGCGATAAAAAGTTGCTTGTGCCTCATTAGTAGCATAATTTACTATTTGCGGCGATTGATAGTTGGTGTTGTAATTGTCATAATTAGAATTATATCCCATAATATTCCTTTTTTAAGTGTTTATTCTCTATAAATCAAAAACTTTGCCAAAAAGCTATTGTTGTGTAACAGCCTTTTAGCAAAGTTCGTAAAAGGCAAATACTACAAAGTATTTACGTTATTAAGGTCTTCAAACGCTTTTTTCAAGCGTGCTACAAAGGTTTTTTCTCCTTCACGAAGCCATACACGTGGATCGTAGTATTTCTTGTTAGGTGCTTCAGGACCTTCTGGGTTACCTATTTGTCCTTGTAGGTAAGCAGCTTTAGCCTTCATATAGTCACGAATACCTTCAGTAAATGCATATTGCAAGTCGGTATCAATATTCATTTTTACCACACCGTAAGAAATTGCTTCACGAATTTCTTCAAGGGTTGAACCTGAACCTCCGTGGAATACAAGATCAAGTGCGTTATGAGGCAAGTTGAATTTCTTTGAAACGTAATCTTGTGAATCTCTTAAAATTTTTGGAGTCAATTTTACGTTTCCTGGTTTGTACACACCATGAACGTTACCAAAAGCAGCTGCAATGGTAAATTGTGAACTTACTTTGCTAAGCTCTTCGTAAGCAAAAGCTACATCTTCTGGCTGTGTAAATAGCTTGCTGCTATCCACATGTGAGTTGTCTACTCCATCTTCTTCACCACCAGTCATACCAAGCTCTATTTCCAAAGTCATATCCATTTTGCTCATACGTTCAAGGTAACGTTTGCAAACTTCTATATTTTCTTTGATAGGCTCCTCTGATAGGTCAATCATATGTGAACTGAACAACGGTTTTCCTGTCTCTTTAAAGTGCTTTTCTGATGCTTCAAGCATACCGTCTAACCAAGGAAGCAATTTCTTAGCACAGTGGTCTGTATGCAAAATGATTGAAGCTCCATAAGCCTCAGCTAATTGGTGTACATGTTTAGCTCCTGCTACTGCACCAAGTACTGATGCACGTTGGTTCTCATTGCTCAAACCTTTACCTGCCATAAACTGTGCTCCACCATTAGAAAACTGAATAATCATAGGGGCATTCACAGCTACAGCTGTTTCCAAAGCTGCATTAATTGAGTTAGAACTAATAACGTTGGCTGCTGGAAGTGCAAAGCCTTTTTCTTTGGCGTATTTAAATAGTTCTTGTACTTCTTTTCCAAGAATTACGCCTTTCTTAATGTTATGTGCCATTTCTTTATATTAATTTAATTTTTAGCCTAAATCTGTATTATCACCTAAGATTCTATACCTGCATCATCTGTGAAACCTGCGTGATACTTTCTAAATCTTAGCCTAAACCTGTGTTATTAATAAAATATATAACACTTTTCTGTGCCGCAAAAGTACGCTTTTTTGCCGAAACATCAAAATAAATTCCATATTTTTTTTCAGAATACTGCCTGTAACACCTCTACCGACTTTATCTTCTTAAAGTTAGGAAAATGCCACTCATAGTACTTTAATAAGTGGTGTAACAGTGTATTACGATCCTCTCTATTGCTTTTAATTTCTCCCAAAGTATCGGTTTCAGTTTTTAACAAACTGCTAAAAAGTTCTACTGCTCTACCTCCAAAAGTATGCTCTGTAGTCTCTTGGGCTGTAAACACTCCTTCTTCTAAACTGAAGTACGGCAAATCAAGCCGAGTAGTATCAGGATAAAATCCCAATACACGTGTCATATCTATTAAGAATTTCAAGTGAAAGTGGGCATTAAAAGCTGTTGTATCAAAGTACTGTAATTGTTTACTCATAAAAGCAAATAATCCCTCATCAGCTGTTTCTGGCTCACAAATATTACTACATACCTCTGCCAAAAACATACATACTGTACTTTTGTAAATATCTGTATGTAAGCTGTTATAGGCAAAACTAATCTTAGCATCCTTAATGTACCCCAACGCTCCACTTTTGTGTGTTACTACCAATTCCAACTGCGTAAGGGGCTGAAACAAAGCTCTTGTTATGCTAGTCCTTTTCTGTGATAATATTCCTTTTAGCAAGTAGCTACACGTACCATACTTTTCTGTAAAACACCTTACTATTAAGCTATTATCACTATACTTAAGGTCTCCAAGTACTATGGCAAGCGTTTTCTCATACATCTCTTATTTCTTACCTAACTATAGCATATACAGCCTTTTCCAATGCCTCTCTATGGTCTGGATGTGCAATAGCAATAAGGGCTTTAGCTCGCTCTTTTATGCTTTTTCCAAAAAGCTCAGCTACTCCGTATTCGGTTACTATATACTGCACGTGAGCACGTGTGGTTACTACTCCTGCTCCTTGTTTTAGGAAAGGTACTATCTTGCTCTCCCCCTTATTAGTTACCGACGGGAAGGCAATGATTGATTTTCCTCCCTCACTAAGCATAGCCCCTCGCACAAAATCTATCTGTCCGCCAAATCCCGAATAAATTGTACTACCAATAGAGTCCGCACATACCTGCCCTGTAATATCCACTTCTATAGCCGAGTTGATAGATATCATCTTAGGATTCTGCCGTATCACTGCCACCTCATTTGTATATGAGGCTTCTGCCATTTCTACCGATGGGTTATGGTCAATAAAATCATATAGTTTTTGCGACCCCATAGCAAATGAAGCTATTATCTTACCCTTATCTATCTTTTTCTCATAGCCATTAATAACTCCTTTCTTCACCAAATCAAGCACTCCTTCTGTCAGGAGTTCAGTATGAATACCCAAGTTTTTCAAGTGTCCCATTTCGCCCAAAGTAGCATTAGGTATATTCCCAATACCCAATTGCAACGTACTACCGTCCTCAATAAGGGGCACAATATGTCTTGCTATTTGTTTTTCTAACAAATCAGGTTCAGTGAGTTGTAACGAAAAAATAGGCGCATCGTGCTCTACCAAGTAATCTATCTCATCTATATGCACTAAGGCATCTCCATAAGAGCGTGGCATCTGTTTATTTACCTTTGCTATCACGTACTTAGCATTACGTATGGCCGATTTGCAAGCCTCCACACTCACACCCATTGAGCAGAACCCAAATTTATCAGGAGGTGATACTTGTATCAGCACCACATCCACCTTCACATGTTTGCGGTCAAATAAAAGAGGCATATCACTCAAGAAAATAGGAGTATATGAGCCATTACCCTCTTTAATAACATGTCTTACATTTCTTGATATGAAAAAAGAATCTACATAAAAACTATCTTTATACTTAGGGTCAGCATAAGGTGCCTCTCCCTCAATATGAATATGCCCTATCCTAACGTTGCGCAATTCTGGCGCACGTGCTACAAGTGCATCTACCAATATTTCGGGTACAGCAGCCCCCCCGTGAATATAAACAAAATCACCACTTTTAACTACTTTAAGTGCTTCTTCGGCTGTCGTTACTTTTGCCATTTCAATTACTTTTTCAGTTAGCGGCTCAAAAGTACAACATTATTTTGAACTGACAAAATATTTGTTATATATTTTTTTTTACTACCTTTGCACCGAATTAAAAAAAGAAATATTATGTATCCACCCGAATTGGTAAAACCAATGATAGAAGAACTAACAAACGTTGGTTTCAAAGAGTTAAAGACAGTCGAAGCTGTTAAACAAGCTATTGAAAGTGAAGGAACTACCCTAGTAGTAGTAAACTCCGTATGTGGTTGCGCCGCACGTAATGCCCGCCCTGCAGTACTTTACAGCTTGCAAAACGAAAAAAAACCCGATCACCTCACTACAGTATTCGCTGGGGTCGATCGTGAGGCTACCGAAGAGGCTCGCCAGTATATGTTGCCCTTCCCCCCTTCTTCACCCAGCATAGCCTTATTTAAAGACGGTGAACTCGTTCACATGTTAGAACGCCACCACATCGAAGGACGTATGGCTGAAGTAATTGCCGAAAACCTACAACAAGCCTACAACGAGTTTTGTTAATCATCAAAACCTCGCCCCTCTCACACCACGAGAGGGGCTTTTTTTATCTAATCAATACCCCTACCTTCTCCCCAAAATTACCAAATCCTCACCCTTTCTACCTTTTTATTAACAATTCTTCAATACACACCACCCTCCAAATCCCTACTACTCAAAAAACACAAAACATTGATAATCAATATATTTTAATTACACCTTGCTTAAAGAGTAATCGAACGATGAACGAACTTATAACGAAGGATAAACGAACTATAAACGAAGGATAAACGTAACTATACTGATAATCAGTATTTTAAAACACAACTCCTCTTTTGCATTTTTCACAACAATTTTCCCAAAAACATCATTTTTCTTCATTACCCTCATTCTTTAACATTTAACACCTGATAACCAGCACATTAATTATTTTATAGCAAAAAAGTCACAAAAAAATTTGGTCACTCCAAATATTCTTCGTTACTTTGCATTACAAAGTACTTCATTATGGAAGAAAATAAGTATCTAAACGATCTACAACACATACGCCAAATGATGCGAAAATCTACCCTTTTCCTATCCCTTAGCGGATTATCAGGGGTGCTCTCAGGCGTATACGCACTCATCGGCGCAATAGCTATGTACCTGCTAATTAAGCAGCATCAGCTCTATTACCCTTATGTGTATATTGAAAGTAAAACATTTAAAAGCATCATAGCCATAGCCTTAGCAGTATTAGTAGCATCTCTGCTTACTGCTTACTTGTTCTCAGCCCGCAAAGCCAAGCGTAATGGCGAACGTTTAGCAAGCCCTACCGCCAAAAGGGCTCTCTATAACTTCGCTATTCCTCTGCTCACAGGCGGAATCTTAAGCATATTGCTCATCCGTAATGGGCACTATGGGCTGCTAGCTCCTATAACACTCATTTTCTACGGATTAGCCTGCGTAAATGTAAGCAAATACACCTTTAGCGATGTACACTACTTAGGCATTACCGAAATCATTCTTGGGCTATTAGCAGTCTATTTCTCAGGCTACGGACTCCTTTTTTGGGTACTTGGCTTTGGCTTCTGCCATATTATCTACGGAGGGGTAATGCACTTTAAATACGAACAAAATAAGGACAAAAACAATGACTGAAATATTAAAACGTTATATTGATGCCTCCAACGCTTTTCGCAAAGCCAAAGGCTCTCACCAGGGGGCTATTGCGCTTTACGACTTATTGTATGATTTGCAAGCCAAAACCCAGCGCACTAAAGAAGAAGAGCGTATCCTTACCGATACCTATACCTTATTAGAATACCACCTCTCAGCTTATGAGACTTTTTCACGCATTGCCGACACTACCAATTATAAGGAAAAAAGCAAATTATTAGTTTTAGAGGACAAAGCCAAAACACATAAAAATACTTTCTGTATCAAGGATATTCGCAAATTGAAAACAAAGAAAAAGCAGCAACCTCTTAAAATTAGTGATTTTAAGAAAGTAGAAGAAATTAGTTCAGATATTGAGTATGTACTCTCAACAAAAAAAGTAGTGATTTTCAACAAAGAGGTAGAAGGAGAGGATTTTTCATTCTTAATAAACAAAGATATTCCTTTAGAAAGTTGTTTGCATAATATAAATAAATATTTAGAATGGCTTTCCGATGCTAAAGCAACACTCATTAGCTATTACAATCAGCATTGTACTGAATATACACCTCAGGCTGATGACAATTGGTACAACACTTTAGAGGTATACAGTGGCAGTATATGGGTAGATGGTGAAGGGATTTCGGCACATATCTCGGCAGGAGATATTTTCACCCCCGACCATTTGTTAGAAATAGATTTTAGCGACAAACAAATTACCGATATAGGTTGGGACGAATAAAACAAAATATTATGAAAGCAAAATTTTTTATCACAACACTATTCTTCCTTATTGGAGCAACAGTTTTAAAAGCCCAAAATGAAAGTAGTGATACACAAAAGGCTATCGCTACTTTGAAGGAGTTTTACAAAGTAATATATGATGATAATTTAGGAGGGAAAGAAGAGCAATTTTTAAAATATGTATCTAAGGAATTGTTCAATAAAGTATTTCCTCCCTCTCCACCAGGCGAAGACGATTCACCAGGATATGACCCTTTTATACGAGCACAAGACTATGAAGCAAAAACTCTTAATCGCAGTTTGAAAATTACCTCTTTAGGTAATGATAGATATAGAGTATGTTTTTTGCTTTCTGACTGGGAAAAGAAGAAAACTTGCGTAGATTATCAATTGAAGAAAAATAATAAAGGGAAATATATGATTACTAATATTTTGAGCGATAAAAATTTCTATATCAAACCTAAAAAGTAATAGTTTTAATCCCTAACACTTGATATCAGACATCTGAATTGAAGACTTTTTTAGCACATATCAACAAGGCTTTTGACCACCGCATTCGCTTAGCGATTATGTCGGTGTTGATGGTCAATGACAGTGCCGACTTTAATACCCTGAAAGAACTCTTAGGGGTAACCGACGGCAATCTGGCAAGCCATACTCGTGCCTTGGAAGCTGAAGAGTATATCACTATTGAAAAAACGTTTATAGGGCGTAAAACCAACACTTGTTATAAGGCCACCCCAAAAGGCAAAGAGGCTTTTCAAGAACATTTAAATGCACTTGAAAAGATTATTCAATTAGGCAATTAGCCAATTTTTCAACATTATTTTATTAATTTATGACGCAAGAGCGTCTTATTTTTAACCTACACACTTTGAATCACAAAGTACTTTTATCAAAATGAATTATTAATTGTAAATTTTAAATATTATGTATCCAGAAAAAACATCCACATCAACACCTACATCAGGTGGCTTTATGCAATCAAACACTTTCCGTTTAGTGCTTATTGGAGTTCTTACTTTAGTATTGCTCATTCCTCTCCTCTTTGTACAAAACTTAGTAGGCGAACGCAAAGAACGCCAGCGCGAAGTTATCAATGAAATTGATAGCAAATGGGGAGGCGCCGTATTTGTATATGCCCCTATACTCAAAATTCCTTATAAGGTATATAAAGATAAAGGAAAAAATACTTATGAAGAACAATATGCTTACTTCTTCCCCGAAGAACTCAAAAGCACTTCCGATGTAAAAACTGAAGTAAAAAAGCGCAATAATTACGAGTCGGTAGTGTTTAATGCCTCTATGAACTTTAGCGGTAACTTCTCTACCCCCGACTTCTCTACCAAAGGTATTCCCAATGAGGATATCAGTTGGGACAAAGCTACTATTTTAATTCGCACTACCAATCTTGCCAGCATCAAGAATGTAGTAAGCATTCACTTAGGTAATAAGGATTACTCTTTTGAGCCTATTTACAACCAGCAAGAAAATGAAAGTAATTATTACAGTAACACCAATGATGAAGTATCATCTAACCTTATATCATCATTGGAGACAAGTTTTATTAACTATCAAGAGTTTCTTGCCAATCCTACCTTTAGCTTTACTTTGCAGTACGACGGTAGCAAGAAACTTGCTATAGTACCTATTGGCAAAACTACCGAAAGTACCCTTACTTCCAATTGGGCTAACCCTAGCTTTACAGGTAATTTCTTACCTTATGACAAGCAAATAAGTGCTAATGGTTTTACAGCTTCTTGGAAGGTGTTACATATCAATCGTCCGTTCTCACAACAGTCATTTGGTAGTTTGCCTAACATTGCCCAATACACCTATGAGGTTGATTTTATCATTCCAGTAGATGAGTATCAGCAAAATGAAAGGGTTGCTAAGTATGGCTATTTGGTTATCTTTCTCACTTTCTTGATATTTTTCTTGATACAAAGTATCAGTAAGATAAAGATACATATCTTTCAATATTCAATGATAGGCTTAGCCCTTATATTGTTCTACACCTTACTTATTTCTATTACCGAGCACAGTAGCTTTTCATTTGCTTACTTTATATCATCGGTAATGACGGTAGGGCTTATCAGTTTGTATTCGGTTTCTATACTTAAAAACAAGAAGTTTCCTACTTTTATAGGACTTTCATTAGCGGCACTTTACGGCTTTATCTATGTAATTATTCAGCTTGAAAACTATGCTTTATTAGTAGGTAGTATAGGCTTATTTGTTATCTTAGCTATTATAATGTATGTATCACGCAAAGTGGACTGGGAGAGCAAATAAGTAATTAACTAAAAACAAAAAAGCTGTTTGAACGCAATGTTCAAACAGCTTTTTTTATGGTTAAATAGAATGCTATTTTTTCTTACCAGTTTTTTCAGCTTTAGCAGCATCTTGAGCGGCTTTCATAGCAGCACGTGATACTCTTATCTGGCAAACTACAGTATTATCTGGGTGCATAATCTTGTAGTTTTCTTGAGGTAATTTAGTAATATACAATTTATTACCCATTTCTAATCCTGAAATATCTACACGAACGAAATCAGGAAGATTATCGGGAAGGGCTTTAATTTTTAGTTTACGGTTTACAATACGCAATGTACCCCCTGCCATAATACCTGGTGAAGTTCCTTCTATTTGGATAGGCACTTCGATGGTAATTTCTTTGCTTTTATTTAGCTGATAGAAATCGATGTGGATGATTTTATCAGTTACAGGGTCAAACTGAATGTCTTGCAAAATTGCATCGTAAGTTTTTCCTCCTAACTCAATTGCAGCCGTGTATACGTTTGGTGTGTACACAAGGTTTTTGAAAGCTAGTTCGGGTGCTGAAAAATGCAGAACGCTATCACCTCCGTATAACACGCAAGGTACCTGTCCAGCATTACGTAAGGCTTTGCTTGCTGCTTTGCCCACGCTTTCTCTTTGAGATCCTTTGATTGTAATTGATTTCATTTATTTATAAATAATTATTAAGTTACATAATGAATTTAGAGCTGATAGGCTCATTGTGGTGTACGCGGTGCATTACATCGGCAAAAAGTTCGGCACAGCTTAGTACTTTTATTCTGGTTGATGGTTGTTTTAGCGGAATAGAGTCGGTTACAATAAGTTCTTCTAAAACTGAACCTTCGATACGTTCGTAGGCATTACCGCTTAGTATGGCGTGGGTGGCTACGGCGCGTACGCTTATGGCTCCTTTGTCTTTCATCAGCTGGGCTGCTTTTACCAAAGTTCCTGCTGTATCGACCATATCATCAACTAATACTACGTTTTTGCCTTCTACTTCGCCAATGAGTTCCATTGTTTCGATTACATTGGCTTGCTTGCGTTGTTTGTAGCAAATAACTACATCGCTTTTTAAGAATTTTGAGTAGGCGTAGGCTCTTTTAGACCCTCCCATATCGGGTGAAGCGATGCACAAGTTATCTAATCCTAAGCTTTGTAGGTAGGGTATAAAGATACTTGAAGCAAAGAGGTGGTCGACTGGTCGTTCAAAAAAGCCTTGAATTTGGTCGGCGTGCAAGTCCATTGTCATAATGCGGGTTGCTCCTGCTGCTTGCAATAGATTTGCTACTAATTTAGCCCCTATTGGCACTCTGGGTTTGTCTTTCCTATCTTGGCGAGCCCAACCAAAGTATGGGATTACTGCCGTGATATGGCGTGCCGAAGCTCTTTTAGCGGCATCAATCATCAGCAATAGCTCCATTAGGTTATCGGAGTTTGGGAAAGTGGAGCACACCAAAAATACACGTGCGCCTCTGATTGATTCTTCAAATGAGGGCTGAAATTCACCATCGCTATAGTATGATAGTTTAATTTCGCCGAGTTGAGTACCGTATTTTTCTGCAATCTTTTCGGCTAGTTCTATGCTTTTAGAACAAGCGAAGATTTTTGAATTTGGGGTGGTTTCACTAAACATTTTATCAGTAAGTGTTAAGGATAAAACTTCTAACTTTTCAGGGCGCAAAGGTACGAATTAATTATTAATTAGCAATGAAGTGTGGATATTTTTTTCTACATTTTTTATAAAATACTAATTATTAGAAGGTAAAGAGCTTTTAAGAGGTAAAAGATTGGGGTTGGGGTGCAAGGACGGAGGGGTTCTCTTTTCCTTTATTTGTGGTAGTGTTGGTTATTGTAGCTGGGCAACTATCCTTCGTTTATAGTTCGTTTATCCTTCGTTATTCGTTCGTTCAGCTTATATTGGGCTTTTATGAATGCTAAGGTTTTTCTGTGGGGAAGATGGAAATAGAAAAAATTTCTTATTAAATTTTGTAGTTACCTAAAAATATACTACTTTTGCGGCTGTTAAACGTATTTTATACTTTGCAGGAAAACATATGAGATTTGAAACTAAAGCTATTCACGGGGTACGTACTCCTGAAAAAGGTGTAGAAAATTGGGGAAATACTATTAATTTGGCTACTACTTTCCCTATAAAGGAATATAATGTGATGCAGGAATTTGAGTATTCCCGCGTGATGAGTCCTACTCGTAAAGACTTTGAAAGCCTTGTAGCGCAGCTAGAAAGTGGTAAACACGGCTTTGGTTTTGCATCGGGTATGGCTGCCATTACTTCTATTTTCACGATGTTCAAGGCTGGCGACCATTTTGTATTGGGGTTGGATATTTATGGGGGTACTTTCAGGATAATGAACGATGTTTTTCGTCAGTTTGGTTTTGAATCGACTTTTGTAGATATGACTGATTTGGGCAAGATAGAAGCAGCTATACGCCCTAATACGAAAGCTATTTTTGTAGAGACTCCTTCTAACCCTTTGCTAGATGTTACCGATATACGTGGGGTGGTAGCTATTGCTAAGAAACACGAACTGCTTACTATTGTTGATAACACTTTTATGTCGCCTGTACTACAACGCCCTTTGGAACTTGGAGCGGATATAGTGCTGCATAGTGCTACTAAATTTTTGGGTGGACATAACGATATTGTAGCTGGAGCAGCGGTAGTGAATCGTGATGATTTGGCTGAAAAAATAACTTTTGCACAAGTAGCTATGGGGGCTTTGGTTTCGGCTTTTGATAGTTGGTTATTGCTGCGAAGTATGAAAACCCTTAAGCTAAGGGTGGAGAAGGCGCAAGCTAACACTCTCAAACTGTTGGACTTTCTGCGGTCTCACCCGGAAGTAGAAAAAGTATATTACCCTACTGCGCCTGATAATAAAGGCAAAACGATACAAGAGAGTCAGGCAGAGGGTGGTGGCTCAGTATTTTCTTTTACAGTAAAAAGTGAAGAAAAAGCGAAGTCTTTTTTTGAAAACCTTAAAGTAGCACTGTTTGCTGTGAGTTTAGGTGGTGTGGAAACTTTGGTAACTCACCCTAGTTCACTTACCCATACTGAGTTTCCTGAAGAAGAAAAGGTAGCACGTGGTGTGACCCGTACACTTATTCGTGTAGCAGTAGGCATTGAGGATGCTGATGATTTGATAGAAGATTTTAAACAAGCACTGGCTAAATAACCAGTTTGCTAATTATATTATAGATTTTAAATTATTAATTGAAAATATGAGAGTAGCAGTAGTAGGCGTTACCGGAATGGTAGGTAACGTAATGTTAGAAGTACTTGCAGAACACAACTTCCCTGTAACGGAGCTTATACCTGTAGCTTCGGAAAAATCGGTAGGGAAGAAAATCACCTTTAAAGGTACAGAACATACTGTGATAGGCTTACAACAAGCAGTATCATTAAAGCCGGATATAGCCTTATTTTCGGCTGGAGCAAGTGTATCAAAAGAATGGGCTCCAAAATTTGCCCAAGTAGGTACTACAGTAGTTGATAATTCATCGGCTTGGCGTATGGATGAGACTAAGAAATTAATCATCCCAGAAATTAATGCTGATGTACTAACCAAAGATGATAAGATTATTGCTAACCCAAACTGTTCAACCATACAGATGTTGGTAGCTTTAGCTCCTTTACAAAAGAAATATGGCATTAAGCGTGTGGTTGTATCTACCTATCAGTCTATTACTGGTACAGGAGTAAAAGCTGTGAGACAGCTAGAAAATGAATATAAGGGAGAGAAAGGCGAAATGGCTTATCATTATCAAATTCACCGCAATGCTATACCTCATTGTGATGTATTTGAAGAAAATGGTTATACTAAAGAAGAAATGAAGCTAGTACGTGAAACTAAGAAGATATTACGTGATGATAGCATAGCCGTAACTGCTACAGCAGTACGTATTCCTGTAGTAGGAGGACATAGTGAAGCAGTGAATGTAGAGTTAAAATCTGAATTTGACATTAATGAAGTACGAGCTCTCCTTGCCCAATCAGCAGGGATTAAGGTGCAAGATAATACCGATACTAATACTTACCCTATGCCCTTATATGCACATGGTAAAGATGATGTATTTGTAGGACGCATTCGTCGTGATGAATCACAACCTAATACCCTTAACCTATGGGTAGTAGCTGATAATTTACGCAAAGGGGCTGCTACTAATACTATACAAATAGCTGAATACCTCATAGCTCACAAGCTATTAATACTTTAGTAAAAAGAGATAAAAAAAGAGACTACTTAAAATGAGTAGTCTCTTTTTTATATTAGTTAATCTGACTTTTAAAAAGTATAAGTAACTCCAAAATGAAATCCTATTGATGAATAAGGAGCATCAGGAGCATTTTTACCATCCCAACTATAACTTTCTTCTAATAAAGGGGCTACTTGGGCTGCCAATAGTTTCAAGTTTTCAGTTTGAGGTGAAGAAGGTAACTGTTGTAATCTTGCCATATAGCCTTTAAAATCAGTTGCTGAAAGAGCTTGAGTTACACCTCCTATAGTACGACTTGCTTCAAAATTATTCAATCTAGATTCTTTGCGTGGCACATTAATATTTAAGTATTCACCTTCTATAAAGAAACTAACATTATCTGCAACTTTAAAACGATAACCAACACCTCCTATAAATCCAAAAGGCATTTTCCCGTGAAAGTTGGTTTTAAAATTAGTATTAATATTGACCATTGTTGTTGCAGGTGCTGAAGAATCAAACAAATACAAAGGCAAAGCTGCATTAAGTTCTGTTTGTACTTGAGTTTTTCCTCCTATTTTAGTAACTCCTCCAGCACGTACATATAGGTTATCAGTAATATTAAATACAGCTGAAAGTGATGCTCCAAAAGCACGACCATAGGCATTCATTTCTAATATCCGATTTTTGTTTGTGAGGATATTAGTTCCATGTAAGTAACCTAAAGCCAATTCTCCACCCCAACGTTTATGGAAGAAATATCCTCCACGTAGTTGTACTTGATAGCCTGCTCCATAGCTGCCTTTTAAATCAGTAATACTAGTAGGGTTAGTAGCATCTCTACCCAATACTTTAGTATTAAGCTCAAAACCATAACCACCACTTACTGATACATAAGTTTGTGAGTACATTGTTGTTACTCCTAATAACGCAATAGCTAATAATAATCTTTTCATTCCTTAGTTATAATTTCATTTATTTTTTCTGTAGGTCTCCCAATAACAGCCCTATCACCTACCACTACAATGGGGCGTTCTATTAGTTTAGGGTTATTTACCATAGCAGCTATGATCTCATTATCAGTAAGAGGCTTATCACTATAGTTCTCTTTCCAAATAGCTTCTTTAGTACGTACTAACTCTATAGGTTTTAGCCGTAATTTAGCAAGTAAATCCTTTATTTCATCAGCAGTTATACCCTTTTTTAGGTAATCAAACACTTGATATTCCTTGCCTGAATTTTTCAAAAGTTCCAAACCACAACGAGATTTAGAGCACTTAGGATTGTGATATATTTGTATCATAATTAGCAAATTACAACTTCTACTCCTCGTTTTTCAAGTTCTTCTACAAAATCTGGGTCAGCACCAGCATCAGTAATAAGCATATCTATTTTTTCAACATAGCAAATAAAGCCAAAGCCTCTTCTGTGAATTTTAGTAGAGTCAGCAAGAACAATCGTTTTATCTGCCCGCTCCATCATTTTTCGGTTCAGATGAGCTTCTCCTACATTAGTTGAACTTAACCCATAATCAAGATCAATACCTTCAATACCCATAAAAAGAGTTGTACATGAAAAATTACTTAACGTTTCTTCTGCCAATACACCTATGGTTGAAGTTGAATTTTTGCGTACCTCTCCCCCTAAGTGAATTGTATTTACATTAGGATTTTTACATACTTCTAATGCTACCCTAAGTGAGGGGGTAAGCACCGTAAGACTCCTAAATCCGTATAGCTTTTGTGCCATAAGGTGTGTGGTAGAGCCTGATGACAAAATAATAAAATCATTTTCTTTAATATTTTCTAAAGCTCTATCTACAATACGATTCTTTTCATCAACATTTTTAGTCTCTTTATCACCTACATTTTGATCAAACACATAACGCATTTGTTTGCTTGCTCCCCCGTGAGTACGATGAAGGTATCCTTCTTGCTCTAACAAGGTTAAATCTTTACGGATAGTTACTACTGATACCTTTAGTTTTTCACTTAATTCAGTAACACTTACATATTTTTTAGTCTCTAAGAACTCTAAAATCTGGTCTTGACGTTCATTTAATACTTTCATATCTTATCTATTTTAATGCTTGTAATTGCTTCTTATTTTAATGCCGCAAAATTAATACAAATCGGAATAAAAACAAAGAAAATAATCATAAAAAAAGCTATCTTTTCTTCTGATAGCTTTTTTATATGTTAATTTTTAAGCTTTTAGCTGTAAACCAAAAGCTGTTCTAAAGTCTTGTAATAATGGATTCTCTTCCAATAATTTATTATACTTCTCTTCAGGAGTTACCAATATTTTTTTTGATATTTCTTCATTTACACTAAGCTGCAAACTAATATCGTAATTGCGTAATGCTTTGTGCAGATACCCTAACAGCTTGCTTTCCATCTCTAAAACATCTATTTTAGCAGCATTACTAGCAACCTGCAAATTAATCACAGTACCATCTAGTTCTAAGTTAGCTATTTTCAGTATAGAGGCTTGTATACGTTCGCCTTTTGCCAATAAATCACTTATATACTGTTCCCATGACTGCTCAAAAGCCTCTTTTGTAAAGCTCTCTTTAGGAAGCGAATTAGGGTCTATAACTACTTCTTTTACAGTCTTCTGGTGCTCATTTTTTAAGTGAACACTCTTAATCGAAAATCCCGACACCGCCCCTATGCGTTCTTCCTTTGTTATGATAGGAATATTAGGTGTAGTTTGTTGGGTAGCTGTTGTGGTATAATTAGGCTGAGGGGTAGTTAAGGTAGCTTCAGGAGTTTCAGTAGGTTCTTCTCCATTTACCACGTAGGCAGGGATTATGAAGCGTCCATCATTTTTTTTTTATCCCCTTCATAGGTAATTGATGCCAATTGCATAAGAGCTATTTCTATAAGCAAACGTTGGTTTTTGCTAGTACGATATTTCAAGTCTGCATCATTAGCTATGGCTATAGCTTCCATAAGGAAAGGTACTGTAGCACGTACACTCTGTTCAGCATATTTTTTCTGAGTCTCCTCCCCTACTTCCATCAGGTTAATAGTTGCAGGATTTTTACATACCATTAGGTCTCTAAAATGGCTTGCCAATCCTGCTATAAAGTGATTTCCATCAAATCCTTGTGCTATAGTATCATTAAATGCCACTAATAGTTCTGGCAGCTTATTAGCCAAAATAAGGTCTGTAACTTTAAAATAAACCTCATAATCTAACACGTTTAGTATTTCTGAGGTAGCTTGTCGTGTCAGCTTTTCTCCTGAAAAACTCACTACTCTATCAAAAATAGAAAGTGCATCACGCATCGCACCATCTGCTTTTTGTGCAATAATTTGTAAGGCTTCATCTTCAGCCTCAATACCTTGTTGCTGGGCTATATATTTTAAATATTCTCGTATATCGTTAATAGTAATACGTTTAAAATCAAATATCTGGCAGCGCGAAAGTATCGTAGGTATAATTTTGTGTTTTTCAGTAGTTGCAAGTATGAAAATAGCATGTTTAGGCGGTTCTTCCAAAGTCTTTAAAAAAGCATTGAAAGCTGCTGTTGATAGCATATGCACCTCATCTATAATATAAACTTTATATTTCCCTACTTGGGGTGGTATCCGTACCTGCTCTATCAGTTTGCGAATATCATCTACACTGTTATTTGAGGCAGCGTCTAGCTCAAAAACATTAAAAGCAAAATCATTCTCGTCTTGTACTCCTGTCTGCTCATTTATTTTTTTCGCCAAAATACGCGCACAAGTAGTCTTCCCTACTCCACGCGGACCAGTAAAAAGAAGTGCCTGTGCCAAATGATTATTCTCAATGGCATTTAATAAGGTATTAGTGATGGCTTGCTGTCCCACCACATCCCTAAATGATTGCGGACGATATTTACGAGCTGATACTACAAAGTGATTCATTACCTATTTGTTCTGTAAGTTCCGAATATAAAATTTGAATCTACAACCTTATTCCCTTGGTTGTTCACTATTACCAAGTTTGATATGCGTATAAGGTGGTCGTAACGTAAAAGGTTACCTGTATTTTCGTCATATATAGGCTGGGTCGTGATTGATACATTTCCCCCTGTAGCCTCTATTTGTGCGGTTACTGCAGGGGTTGCAGGTGGTATATTAGCACAAAAATAACTATTGCTTACTGCATCACTAAATGTGCGGTAATACAACTTGTAGTTAGTAGGAATAGTACCTCCCACCTCCTTTGCTTTGTTTTCCAAACTATTTACAGGC
This sequence comes from Capnocytophaga sp. oral taxon 878, assembly GCF_002999135.1. Lineage (NCBI taxonomy): Bacteria > Pseudomonadati > Bacteroidota > Flavobacteriia > Flavobacteriales > Flavobacteriaceae > Capnocytophaga > Capnocytophaga sp. oral taxon 878. The sequence goes on along the minus strand of NZ_CP027229.1, from coordinate 664,747 downwards.
AAAGTAAGAATAAGCGCTTGCTTTTGATTGTACTTAAATAAAAAAGTAGCAGTAGTGTCACTAGTGCATGAAAGTACATCTGTATTATCAAATGAAATAGTCTCCACTTCAAGCTCACCATCGTTACAAGCCAACAGTAAAAAGCCTAATAACAAGCCACTTATAATGATTATTTTGTTCATCCTGTTCTAATATTTTTGGCAAAGGTACAAAACATTTTTCAATTAGCAATGAACAATTAAAAAATAACATAAGCCAACTGGTCAAACCTGCATCACAAGCTCAACCTGCCTACCCCATAATATTAACTTGCTCCCTAATCTTTTAGTTCTTGAGCAAGTGCATCAATACGTTTCGAAAAATAAGGATAGTAAATAGTACCCCACACAGGTGCTTTTAAGTAACGATAAGCCTTCTGCTCTTCTACATCAAAAACCACAGGAATTTCAAATGCCGAAAAATGTTTCTTAGAGAAATTCATCGCCAAAATCCTTGCATCATCAGTAGTTTTACCTTTCAACACAGCTATACTACCTACCCCCGCCTGAAGCCCTCTTGGCCAACCCTTGTGGTTTTTAATAGCATACTCAAAACAAGCTGCCGAAAAACTTTCTAAAAGCTGTGCATCAATAGGTTGTTCTGTCTCACCTACTATCACAAAAGTATTAAGTTGAGTCGCAAACCAGCTCCATCTAAACTCCTTGTTATAGCCAATAGTGCAGTCAATACCATTGATAGTCGCTTTACCAAAAAAACGATTTTCCTTTTTAAATATTTCCTCTGCTGTCATAATACTAAAATTTAAGTTATTTTTCAACAAAACTTTTCGCAAAGGTATATAACATTTTTCAATTAACAATGAACAATTTAAAAATTAACATATCTCCTATACTCCCCCAACACTCCCCAAAGCCGCCTCCAGCTTGAACGAACGATAAACGAAGGATAAACGAACTATAAACGAAGGATAGTCACCAAGCTGGCGCAGCTGAGTATACCGCGAAGGATAGTCAACAAGCTCCCTCTATAATCTAAACTCTAAAACTAAAACTAAATCTTGTAATTTATAATTTATTTCGTACATTTGCACCCAAAACTCATAAACACCATTTTACCAATGAAAAAATATATCGATTCAGGAAAAAAAGATACTCGTAGCGGCTTCGGGGCTGGCCTTGCCGAATTAGGACGCACCAACCCTAATGTTGTCGCTCTTTGTGCCGACCTTATCGGCTCACTCAAAATGGAGAAATTTATTGAAGAAAACCCCACCCGATTCTTCCAAATAGGTATAGCCGAGGCTAATATGATGGGAATTGCTGCCGGACTTACCATAGGAGGTAAAATCCCTTTTACAGGTACCTTCGCAGCCTTCTCCACCGGACGCGTGTATGACCAAATACGCCAGTCCATAGCCTACTCTCACAAAAACGTAAAAATATGCGCCTCTCACGCCGGACTTACCTTGGGCGAAGACGGCGCTACTCACCAAATATTAGAAGACATTGGGCTGATGAAAATGCTCCCTAATATGGTAGTTATCAACCCTTGCGATTATAACCAAACCAAAGCAGCTACCCTCGCTATTGCCGATTATGTAGGACCTGTATACCTGCGCTTTGGTCGCCCTGCGGTAGCCAACTTCACCCCCGAAAATCAAACCTTCGAAATAGGAAAAGGCATCCTACTGAACGAAGGTACCGATGTAACCATTATCGCTACCGGTCACCTCGTGTGGGAAGCCCTTTTAGCTTGCGAAGCCTTAGAGGCAAAAAGCATTTCAGCCGAAGTAATTAACATCCATACTATCAAGCCTTTAGATGAAGATATCATCATCAACTCTGCCAAAAAAACCAAAGCAGTAGTTACCTGTGAAGAACATAACTATTACGGCGGTTTAGGCGAGAGCGTAGCCCGTGTACTAGCACAGCACGCCCCTACTCGTCAGGCTTTTGTTGCTGTAAATGATACCTTTGGCGAGAGTGGTACCCCCGATCAGCTAATGCAAAAATACGGCTTAGATAAAGACGGCATTATTAGGGCTGTTGAGTCTGTCCTAAAAAAATAATAGCACGTATATGGTCGATAAAATATTAGAATGCTTAGAGTCTTCATTAACCAAATATAGCTTCTCAGCTCCTTACGAAGGTTTTGAGCTTAGCGATGGTCGCTACAATTATATCGGCATAAAACAATCAGAGTACAGAGTCCATATCTATTTGTATGAAGAACTTGATTTTAGTAAAGACAAATACACCATACTTGAACTAAAAAAGGCAACCGAAAGTGAAATAGCCAATATTTTAACCTCTCTTGAACAAAAAATCACTGAAAAATTCTTTGCCGAGTCCTATACCGGTAAGTTTAAATACAAACTGCACGGCGTTTTAGAGTTTAACAGTGAGCGTAAAGAGTTCTTTTTGGTAAATCAAGAGCGAAAAGTAGAATTAAAACAGCATTACGATAAGTATATAACCGAGGTCATTAGCAATCGCACCCGTAAGATGCAAGAGTATGATTGGGCTTCTGTTTTGGAAAAAGCTTTTGATTTTGAACTCACAGGCTATACCGAAAGCCAGCTTACCCAAATACTGCTGCAAGGCTTAGAAGCAGCCAAAGCTACTCGCAAAAAAGACTTTATCCAAAGCTTTCAGGACTGTATGATGTCCCATTGTAACACTTGGAAAGAGAAAACATTTTTGCCCCTGTATTACAATATTGAAAAAGTTACCTTTTTCTCCAATAGCTACACCCTGAAAGAAAACATTAAAGTCGATACCGAAAAACTTGACTTTTTTGTACAACAAGCTCTTTGGGCAATTCAGTTTCAAAAGTACAGCTGGGACGTTCCTTATGCCAAAGAAGATTTGGACCGTGCCGCCAAAGATTTTAAAAGTGAAAAAGCAAAAATGTACCTCAAAAAAGGCTCAGGTCTGTTGCCCGAAAGCCTTATACATTACAAGGACGAAGAGGTTGAATGCAAGGCAAATGATATCTTTGCTACCATCAGTGTAACTATCAAGCAAGAAAACGCCTCTGCCTACCGCAAGGCTTTAGATTTTAGTATCAACTTGCTACAAAACAACTTCCCTCGCAGTTATGGCTTTAAACTGAGCTCAAAAGCCGAAAAGTCTTTTATAAAGATTAAAGGCATAGCCCAGTCAAGCACCAATCGTTTTTTTGCGCAAGCCCTACAATATCAAGAGTTGCATCCCAAATTAGTAGAGTACGCCGAAGTAGCTATGGTAGAGTTTCAGTGGTATAATGATGTTGCCCCAGGCGAAAAAAGTTGTATGCTCGGTAGTTATGCAGTGTTTGGCTTAGGACTCATTAGTGAGGCATATTTCCCCTTAGTACTCAAATATTTCAACCTTGTAGATGATGAGCACCAAATGGTACACAAGTACTTTGTTGAAGCTCTTATCAGTAGGTATGGTATAACCCAAGAAAGCCTACCTGTAATATGCGACGGCATAGATTCAGCTCAATTTAGAATGAAATATAAAGAACTGAAAAAAGCAATGCAGTTGCCCGAAAACAAAGCCCTCTTGGAAGAAGTGTTGAAAGGAAAATCTGCAAATTATAAGGAAGAAGTATATTACGCAATAAAGTAAAAACACTTCGTTTGAATGATGTATTGATGTACCCCTTGGCAAAACTTTCTATTACCTTTACAAAAAAAATATGCATTGTTCATTGCCAATTATTAATTATTTTGTACCTTTGCATTTTGAAAATTATATAACTGATAAATATCTTTTAAAAAAATGAATATAAACAGAGAGCAAGTTGATGCTTTAAATGCTGTCGTATCGATAGCTATTGAGAAAAATGACTACGCTGATAAAGTAGAGAAAGCCCTTAACAATTACCGTAAAACTGCTAATATTCCTGGCTTCCGCAAAGGACACGTGCCTATGAATATGGTAAAAAGACAGTACGGAAAAGCCGTAAAATTCGACGAGATTAACCGTCTTCTACAAGATTCTTTGTACAAGTACATCGCCGACGAAAAACTTAATATCTTAGGAAACCCTCTACCAAAAGAAAATCAAAATCTAGACTTTGATGCCGATAATATCACCTTTGAGTTTGAATTAGGTTTAGCACCAGCTATCGAAGTTGATTTACAACCTAAAAAAGGCATTGTACGTTACGAAATTACCGTATCCGATGAACAAATCGACAAACAAGTAGAGCGTATCCAAAAACAATTTGGCAAGCTCGTGTCTAAAGGCGAAGTAATTAATGACGATAGCTTAGAAATAACTGGCACCTTCTTTAACGAAGAAAAAGGTATTGATACACAAGCCACTTTCTCTTTAGAAACACTATCTGCCGAGGCTCGCAAAGAGTTTATAGGCAAAAAAATAGGTGATCAGTTCCAACTGCAAACCAAAAACCTATTTGCCGATGCTCACAGCCTTATGCATTACCTTAAAGTATCTCATGAGGAAGCACATCATTTAGATGTAGAAGTCACTTTAACTATCGAAGAAATTAATGAACGTGTAGGAGCCGAACTAAATCAAGATTTATTCAATAAGCTTTTCCCTGACGGCTCTGTTACTACCGAAGAACAACTACGTGAGAAAATAAAAGAAGGTGCTCAACAACAATACAATGAGCAAGCCGACCAACATTTCTTAAACACCGTTACCGATTATTTGGTTGATAACACTCAGTTTGAATTACCTTCTGCTTTCTTAAAACGCTGGTTGCGCACCTCTGGTGAAAAAGAACTTACCGCCGAAGAAGCTGAAGAAGAATACAACCGTTCCGAAAAAGGATTGCGTTACCAACTAATTGAAGAAAAAATATTAAATGATAACAAGCTACAACCTACTTATGATAAGTTAAGAGAGTTTGCTGTTGTTTATATCAAAGCTCAGTTAGCACAATACGGTATGCCTACTACCGATGATAGTTATGTAAATGACATTGTCGACAGAGTACTTAAAAACCGTGACGAAGTGCAACGTATACAACAACAGTTAGTATTCAAAACACTTATCGATTTCTACAAAGAAAACGTTAAAACTGATGTGAAAAAAGTTTCTTTTGACGAGTTCGTAAAAGTAGCATTCCCTGAATAGTAATTTTTACAAAATACTATAAACCAGTCCAAAATTGCTAATGATAAATACTATTTTTGTATCTTATTTAGCAATTTTGGACTACATTTATTAAAATGAAACAATCAATTCTCAACCGAATACAAGCCCTTGGCGGTGATATTAGCAAAGTAAAAGGCACTTCATTACAAGAAGACCTTTTATCCATTACTTTCAATACAGTCCTTTATGAAAAACCTGAAGATACTCCTTGGGCAAAAGCTGATGAAGAAGAACCTATTTATGGTTTGGGTGAATGGGTCGACACTCACTTCAAGCTGTATAAAAGTGATAAAAAGGCATTCTATGATAAAATGATTGCTGAGTTTTATTGCCTCACCGAAGAACCTCGGGGGCAACATTTTTGGGTAGCAAATCTTTTTACACCTTTCAAAGAGGGTACTGCCGATTATGAAGAATGGTATGATGATTTTTCTGAAGAAGAATTTGTAGATTTAACAGAAATCACTAAGCTAACTAGCAATAAAACTCCTGATTTTATACAACTTTTCTATACATATAGCTATCCCGACCATTTGTATATAGCTCTTTCCGATCCTAATCCTGAAAATCCTACACTTTTTGGGACTGACCACGAGGTATTTTTCAGCGAGGTAGACAATATGGGTTGTTTGGAAGACTATCTCAATACTCTAATGACCCCAGAAGAGCTCATTGATGTTGTAGAAAAAGCATTAGTTGATTATAAACCTTAATCATCGTAATACTAACAACTTACGATTAATAACTAAAATATAATGAATTTATCAGACGATTTTAAAAAATATGCTATTAAGCAACACGGAGTTAATAGCCTTTACTATGATAAAATAGTAGGGAGTATGACTCCATATATTATGGAAGAACGCCAGCTAAATGTAGCTCAAATGGACGTTTTTTCCCGCCTAATGATGGATAGAATCATCTTCCTCGGTACCGATGTGAATGATCAAGTTGCCAATGTAGTAACTGCACAACTCCTTTTCTTGGAAAGTGTTGATAGTGCAAAAGATATCCAAATCTATATCAACTCACCTGGAGGTAGCGTATACGCAGGCTTAGGTATTTATGATACTATGCAGTTTATCAAGCCCGATGTAGCTACTATCTGTACAGGTATCGCTGCCTCAATGGCTGCTGTATTGCTCTGCGCTGGGGCTACTGGCAAACGCTCTGCCCTACCCCACTCACGTGTTATGATACACCAACCCTCAGGAGGAGCTCAAGGGGTAGCTAGTGATATGGAAATCAATCTAAAAGAAATGTTGAAACTCAAGAATGAGCTTTACGAAATCATTGCCAAACACTCAAGGCAACCTTTTGCCAAAGTGTATCAAGATTCAGAACGCGACTATTGGATGATAGCTCGCGAAGCTAAAGAATACGGTATGATTGATGAAGTATTAGAAAGAAAATAATGGCTAAAAAAGATATAGAATACTGCGATTTTTGTGGCAGACCAGAAAGTGAAGCCGATTTGCTCATCAAAGGTATGAATGCCAATATATGTAACATTTGTGCCGAACAAGCTCATATTATTATAGAGCAAAGCTTTGAAACAAAAAAAGACAAAAAGAAATCTAATAAAACAAAAGAACCTTTAAGCGATGAGCTTAGCCTCAAAACACCACAAGAAATTAAACGTTTTCTTGATCAGTATGTAATAGGGCAAGATTTTGCTAAAAAAATCCTTTCAGTAGCAGTATATAACCACTACAAACGCTTGCAGCAACCCGATGCCGATAATGAAGTAGAAATACAAAAAAGTAACGTGATAATGGTTGGCGAAACAGGTACAGGTAAAACCTTAGTAGCACGTACCATTGCCAAAATGCTAAATGTACCTATTGCCATTGTCGATGCTACTGTACTTACCGAAGCTGGTTATGTCGGTGAGGATGTGGAGGGTATCCTTTCACGCTTGCTACAAGCTGCCGATTATGATGTAGAAAAAGCCGAACGTGGCATTGTATTCATTGATGAAATAGACAAAATAGCTCGCAAAAGTGATAACCCTTCTATCACCCGCGATGTATCTGGCGAAGGGGTACAACAAGCTTTATTGAAACTCTTAGAAGGTTCAATAGTAAATGTACCTCCTAAAGGTGGACGTAAGCACCCCGACCAGCAGTATGTTCAAGTCAATACCGAACATATACTCTTTATTGCTGGTGGGGCTTTTGATGGTATCAATAGGGTCATATCCAAACGCCTTAATATGCAGGCTGTGGGTTATAACTCATCAAAAAATACACAAGTGGATAGAAAAAACTTAATACAGTACATCATCCCTAAGGATTTAAAAGACTTTGGCTTGATACCTGAAATCATAGGTCGTCTACCTGTACTTACCTATATGAATCCCTTGGATAATAGTACTTTGCGAATGATACTCACCGAGCCTAAAAATGCTATTATTAAGCAGTACAAAAAACTGTTTGAAATGGACGGCATAGATTTTGATATTACTGAAGAGGCTCTTAACTTTATTGTTGAGAGAGCGTTGGAATACAAACTTGGAGCTCGAGGTTTGCGCTCTCTTTGTGAGAATATCCTTACCGATGCAATGTTTGAACTACCCGAATCTGGCATAAATAAGTTAACAGTAACTAAAGAATATGCTGAAGAAAAACTGAATAAATCATCTTTGCACATACCCTCATAAAAACACAACTTTGTAAAAGCCTTAAATACTTTTACAAAGTTCATCTTGTTAATTACTAATTATTTAATTGCTAATTAATTGAATATGGACACAACAACAATTATTCGTAATAGTTTATTAAAAGCTATTTCATATAGCACTTATCGCAACCTCATAGATAAGTATGAAGCCGAAGGAAAATCAAGTGGTACAGAGCAAACTCAAGATCAAGTACATTACACTGCTTTAAATCAAAAACGCTACAAACGCTTAGATAAAACTATTGAAATTCCTGAAGATAAGGCGCAATATTTTGCTTCTTATGATAAAAGTGTATGCCTATTGGTAATAACCGAAAGTTGGTGCGCCGATGCAGCTCAAATAGTTCCTGTAGTACACAAAATAGCTGAGTGCAATCCTAAACTCACTATGAAACTTGTTTTCCGTGATGAGAATGAAGAATTAATGAATCTCTTTCTTACTAATGGTGGTAAAGCTATCCCAGTAGTAATATTTTTAGACTTAGAAGATAAAGTATTAGCTCATTGGGGGTCACGTCCTTCTACAGCTACTCAAATGGTAGCAGAAGAAAAAGCTAAAAATGGCAAACTTACCCCAGAGTTTAAAGAAGAACTTCAAAAATGGTATAACCAAGATAAAGGAACTACTATTATAAGTGATTTTATAAAGATATTAGAAGAAATAAAAGATAAATAAGATGAAGAAAATAATAATAGCTCTTAGCAGCCTCTTTGCTCTTTCAGCAAATGCTCAAACTGACTCTATTGCAGCTCGTACACAACAAGTAATGCAAAACACACAAGCTTCTGTTGTACCTCAAGAAGAAACTCACCCTACTACTTTAGAAGGAGTTTTCCAACAACTAATTGATAAGTCAGGATCTTGGCAAAACTTTAAAATGTTAGATAAAGCTAAGTTAGCTGTATTCCAACGTAGTATGGCTGATAGTATTAACAGTGTAAGAGCTCAACTAACTACCGAAAAACAACAAGTACTAACCCACGAAGCTACAATTAAAGAACTCAATGACAAAATCACTGAACTACAAACAACTCTTACTGATACACAAAACCAAAAAGACAGTGTAAACTTTTTTGGGGCTTTGGTATCGAAAAGTGTATATAACTCCATTATGTGGGGTATAGTAATTGCTTTAGGTTGCTTATTAATTTTGTATATCTACAAATATTCAAATGGCAATGCAATAACTAAAAAATCAATTGGTGATTTAACTGATCTACAAGAGGAATACGAAAGTTACCGCAAAGCAGCTATTGAGCGCGAACAAAAAGTACGTCGCCAGTTGCAAGACGAAATTAATAAACACCGTTAAACCGATGCGTATTGATATTATTTCTGTAGTACCTGAACTAATGGAGAGTGCTTTTAACTACTCCATTATCAAAAGGGCTATTGATAAAAATCTTGTAGAGGTACACTTTCACAACTTGCATAACTATGCCAATAATGCTTACCGCCAAGTAGACGATTATCAATTTGGGGGGGGAGCTGGCATGGTTTTAATGATAGAACCTATTGATAAGTGTATTTCAGCACTGAAAGCCGAGCGTGATTACGATGAAATAATATTCCTCACCCCCGATGGAAATACACTCCAACAAAAGATGGCCAACCAGCTATCTATGGCTGAGAATATTATCATTCTATGCGGACATTTTAAAGGGGTAGATCAACGTGTACGTGACCATTTTATTACTAAAGAAATTTCTATTGGTGATTATGTACTCTCTGGAGGTGAATTAGGAGCAGCTGTACTTTGTGATGCTATCATCCGGCTAATACCAGGAGTACTTTCCGATGAAACTTCTGCCCTTACCGATTCTTTTCAGGATAACTTATTAGCTCCTCCTGTATATACCCGCCCTGCTAACTACAGAGGATGGGAAGTTCCTGAAATACTTACCAGTGGCAATACCCCAAAAATAGAACAGTGGCGTGAAGATATGGCTTATAAACTTACAAAAGCCAAACGCCCCGACTTACTTAATGAATAAAATATTATAGTTATGGTTTATAAATTTAGAGTTATACTCGATGTTAAAGAAGATGTTTTTAGAGATATAGCTATTCAAGAAGACGCTACCTTAGAAGACCTTCACAATGCTATCAACCAATCTTTTGGATTTACTGGTGAAGAAATGGCGTCCTTCTATCTCACTGACGATGAATGGAATCAAGGAGAAGAAATCACTCTTTTTGACCTTTCAGAAAGTGGAGAAACCCGACTAATGGAAGAAGTTACTATTGATTCTGTAGTAAGTGAAGATGAACCTAAATTGCTATATGTATATGATTTTATGGCAATGTGGACATTCTTTGTTAACTTAGTAGCTATTGATGAGGAACAAGCTGGAGCAAGTTACCCTACTGTACTACTCACTCACGGAGCTATCCCTGCCGATGTACCTGAAAAATCATTTGTAGCTAATGATTTTAATGAATTTGACGATGAGTTCAATGATTTTGACCTTGATGAGGAAGACTACGAGAACTTTACTGAAGAAGAATATTACTAATCAATTAATAATTAGCAATTAACAGCATTATGCTGAATTTATATACTACAAATATTGAATCCCTTTCTATTCATCGAGTAGGAAATCAAAGCAAAGGAGAACCTTTATTCATTTCAGAAAAACCTTATGCTTTGAATGATGAAATTATAGGTTTGTTAAAAGAATACTTCTTTAAGCCCTTCCGCGAAAAAGAAGAAAACTATTTTCATTTTGTACATGATGCCGATGTAGAGTTTAATGAGCTATATCAGTTAGTAACTCCTATCTTTGAAGATGAAAGCTCTATTCACCAACAATCACAGAAAATAGCTCAACATCTCTATAATCAATCCAACCACCCACATATAAAAAGTGGTGAGGTATATATCGCTCTTTTGCACGACACTTATTTGGATAATGAGAAAGTAAAAGCTATTGGTATTTTCAAGTCAGAAATAAAAAACAGCTTTTTACAGTTTGAAGAACATCCCAACCAGCTCGAAATGATTATTCAAGAGGGTATAAACATCCAACGATTGGATAAAGGTTGCATCATTTTCAATGTTAATAAAGAAGAAGGCTACAAAATTCTCTCGATAGACAGTAATCGCTATGATACTAAATATTGGCTCGAAAACTTCCTTAATATTGATGCTCTCATTGATGATAATTTTTATACTAAAAAGTACTTGAAGTTTAGTCAAGATTTTGCAAAAGATGTCATTCTACCTGCTGAGGACAAGAAAGAAGAAGTACTTTTTATGAATCGTGCTATCAATTACTTTGCTAAGAATGACGACTTCGAAGAGACTTCATTTATGAATGAAGTATTTGAAAATCCTGATTTAATACCTGAATTTAAACATTATAAGGTAGAGAAAGGTCCTAAATATCAAATAGAAGATGTCTCAACTTTCCCTATAGCTAATAAAGCTGTTTCAGATGCTCGTAAAAAGATTAAGAATGTAATTGACCTAGACACAAACATACAAATCCGTATGGACTTTATCAACCCTGAATCAGCAGAAAAATTCATCGAAAAGGGCTGGGATGAAGAAAAGCAAATGTACTACTATTTAGTATATTTCAATAAAGAACAAAAAAATAATTCTTAGCTAATTTTTGTTCAAAAATAAATGGTTAATAACTGTTAGTTATTAACCATTTATTTTTTTCTACAAGTCAAAAACAGAGGTGCGTTTAGTATAAAAAAGATCTTTTACTCTTAGTAGTGAAGCTAATAGTAAATACACACCAAACCAAGCTCCTAAAGTAGCAAAAGCCCCATAAATAAACATAATACGTACATCTTTAGCTCGTAAGCCTAACTTTTCTGCTAAACGCGATGATACTGCAAAACCATATTTCTCTAGAAAAAAACGAAACTCTGACATATTTTACTCTTTATTTTTAATAAATTGTACTTTGAATAGTAGGCACATTCCTATAGCAAAGAACAACATCAGTGATAGGGTAGCATTCCGCATATTGTTAGTAAATTGGTCTATTAATCCGTAAATACCCATCCCTATTACAATACCAAGTTTTTCTGTTACATCATAAAAACTAAAAAATGAAGTAGTATCAGTTGTAATTGGTAAATACGCTGAATAAGTAGAACGTGAAAGAGTTTGAATACCTCCCATTACCAATCCTACCACAGCTGCTAAAATATAGAATTCATTAGGTTTAAACACCCAATATGAAGCAATACAAATAGTTACCCAAATAGCATTTAATCCTATTAATACATTTACATTACCCCAATATTTTACAGCCACAACAGTAAGGCGTGCTCCAAGTATAGCTACTAACTGAATAAGTAATACACTTACTATTAAACCTATAGTACTTTGTTCTGTAGTTTCCCATTGTATCTCTTCTCCTCCAAAATAAGTAGCTATCAACATTACTGTCTGTACCCCCATACTATATACAAAAAAAGCTACCAAAAACCATTTTAAGCGTGGTGAATCCGTAAGTTGTTGCCATACCTTACTCAGTTCTCTAAAGCCTCCTAAAAGTACATTTTTGGTCATTTTACCTCTTTCTTTTGGATAGTTAGGTAAGTATGCAAATGATATCTGACTAAAACCTATCCACCATACCCCCACAGTGATAAATGATAAACGCATAGTGAATAGAGTCGTTTCAGATGTATTAGTATCAAAACCTATCCATTGAGGGTTCATTATTACAATAAGATTGAATATAAGTAATAATACACTACCTGCATATCCTAAGCTATATCCTTTAGCACTAATTGTATCGTATTGTTCTGGTAAAGCTATATCTGGCAAATAAGAGTTATAGAATACTATACTCCCCCAAAAACCTAATACTCCTCCAAAATAGCATAAAAGAGAAAAGTAAATATGCTCTAACGAAAACCAAAACAAACCTATACTTGAAAGTGCCCCTAAGTAACAAAAAAAACGCATAAAAGCTTTTTTATTACCTAAATAATCTGCTATACCACTTAGTATAGGTGATAAAACTACAACTACAGCAAAAGCTAAAGCAGTGATAAAAGTTATGAGAGAAGTGCTTTTAATAAGCATCCCAAAAATACTAATGTGGGTAAGTCCTGCTGTTTCAAAAAGAAGATTATAAAAAATAGGAAAAATAGTAGAGACAATAGTAAGTGAATATACCGAGTTAGCCCAATCGTAAAACGCCCACGCATTAAGTAGTTTTTTATTACCTTTTTCTAAAATAGTCATTATCTTTTTCTTAGTGTTTTTTATTTTTATTTGCCCATTTTTCAATCCCATAAATCATAAAAAAACCTACTGTTCCAAGCAAAAAAGCATATAGAAGTTGCGGCTCAGTATGTGTGATTTCCTTAAAGTAATAAGGTGAAACACTACGTTCTAAAATAACTTCACCATTTTCTGGATCAGTTATTACGGGTTCTTTCCAAGGCCATACTTTATTCAGTGAGCCAATAATAAATCCTGTAAGGCCTGCCAAGGTAAGTTCCCTATACTTAGCAAAAAACCATTTCAAAGCTCTTGAAAAACTGAGTATTCCTATGATAGCACCAAAACCAAAAACTGCTATGAGAGTAAAATTCCAATTGCTTAAGGCTTCCAACACTTTGTGATAAGCTCCTAACAATACCAGAATAAAAGCACCTGAAATACCAGGTAAAATCATAGCACAGATAGCTAAAGCTCCACAGAAAAATATAAAAATAAGCCCATTATTACCAGCAAGAGGAGGTACAATAGTAATAATGTAAGCAGCTACAGCTGCCAGTCCAAGTATTAAGAAAGTAGCTATATACCATCGTCTGATTTCTTTTATCAAGAAAAAAACACTTGCAATCATCAGTCCGAAGAAAAAAGCCCATACCATTATAGGGTAAGTAGTAAGCAACCAGCGCATTAGCTTTGCAAGAGAAAGAATACTTGTACCAATTCCTAGTAGTAATGCTAAGAAGAAATTACCATTAATATATTTCCAAAAGACTACAATCCCATCTTTAAAAAGAAGTTTTAGAGCCTCACCATTAATTTTACTAATAGAACTTATAAGTTCCTCATAGATACCTGAAATAAAAGCAATAGTACCTCCTGATACGCCAGGAACTACATCAGCAGCCCCCATAGCTAGCCCTTTAAAACTGATTGTAATATAATCAAAAAAATTTCGTTGCATAAATAAGAATATTTGATATAAATCGGCGCAAAGGTACAAATAATTAAGAAATTAGCAAAGCTATCAATTAGTAATTTCAACAAAAAAAAAGGACTATCCTAAAAAGAATAGTCCTTTGATTTATTAAAAAAGGGATTTTGAAAATTCTAGTATCCAAAAAGTTCTTCTAAGGTAAGTTTTTTGAACTCACCTATCTTTTTGAGCTCATCTTCTGAAAGTTTCTTTTCTGAAGCTAAAATAACGTATGTATATGGTTTCTTTGATATATATTTATCATGAAAATCTTTTATATCTTTCATTGTGACATTATCTATACTCTCGTATACTTTTTTACGTATATCTTCTTTTAAGCCCATACGTTGGTCGTATAAATAGCTATAGATAATACCATCTTGTGTAACTCGTTCTGTTTCTATCTCTTGCTTAATTTGTAGCTTAGCTAACTCTAAGTTTGCTGGCAACTCAGGCATAGTTGTTAGCAATTCATTCATTGCTTCTACTGCTTCTTTAAACTTATCTGCTTGTGAGCCAACATAAGCAAGTATATGGTATTTGTCTGTTTTCTTACCAGGGGTTGCATAATAACCATAAGTACTATATGCTAAAGCCTTACTTTCACGTATAGTTTGAAATACTAAAGATCCCATACCTCCACCAAAGTAGTTATTAAAGGCTCTAATCACTGTACTTTCTACAGGATTATAAGGTACTGTATTTCGTACCCAACGGGTTTCCGCTTGTACCATTTCATAATCTGCAAATAACACTTGATTTTTAATTTGTTCTACTTGTTTAAACTCTTTTTTAGTAGCTACTTTAGCAAACTTAGCAGGCACTTTGTGTAGTGGTTTTAGCTTAGCAGTAAGTTCTTGTAAAGTTAAAGGACCATAATATATGATAGTTTGCTCTACACTGTTTAGATTTTTAAGTTTCCCGACTAATTCTTTTCCTGTAGTAGCTTCAATTTCAGCATTAGATAAAGTGTAGTTAGATGGGTTTTTAGGTCCATACATAGCATAGTTTGTCAAAGATTGCATAATAGAATTTCTATTAGCTTTTGAGTCTATACGTGATTTAACTATACGTGCTTTTAAAGCTTGTAGAGCTTCTTCATCTACTTTTACATTAGCAATAAAGTCTTCATAAATTTTTACTGCTGCTTCAAAATTTTCTTGCAAACCTGATATATTTACAGTCGTGTACTCTCCACTAGCTGAAATACTAAAACTTGAAGCTATCTTATATAACTCTTTAGTTAATTGCTCTGCCGATTTCTTATCTGTACCTAAGAACTGACTATAATTAGTAGCCATTGCTAATTTCAAATCATTTAGGGTACCTACTTTATAACGGAAACTTAAACGATATAGTTCATTATCTTTATTTTGTACATATAACACTTCTGCTTTCCCTAATTTACCTTTTTTTAGGTCTTTATTATAATCTAAGAAAACAGGTTTTACAGGAGTACTTGGCATTTCATTCACCATTTTCACAAATGCCGATTGCTTATCTGCATTAGTTTCAACAGGTGTAATGGCTGGCTTTTCTATCTTCTCTACATTGGTGCGTTGTCCTTTTTCTTTATAGACAGCTACATAGTTATTACCTAAGTATTTATTAGCAAAAGCTACAATATCAGTTTTTGTTAGCTTAGAAAGGTTATTTACATAAGTTACTCGGTCTTTCCAGTCTAAATTATCTGTGAAAGCCTCCATTAACATATTAGCACGATTTGAATATGATTCTGTACTTTCTATAGTGTACTTTTTCATATTATTGATAATAGAAGGAATTAAATCATCATCAAAGTTTCCTTTTTTAAGGTTATCTATTTGTTCAAGTATCAAGTCTTTTACTTGCTCTAATGATTGTCCTTCTAAAGGGCTACCTGATAGGTATAGCAAACCATAATCTATAAGTGTATAAGCTCCTGCACCTGCACCAAGTAATTTTTGTTTTTTCACAAGGTTTAAGTCTATAAGTCCTGCTTTACCATTGGTAAGTATTTCTCCTACTAAGTCAGCCAATAAAGCATCTTTATGTTGGTTACCTGGTAAACGAAAAACTATTGATACATTTTCAGCATCTGGACCTACTACTTTTTTAATAATAGGGGCTGTGATAGGGTCCTCTTGCTCAAAAGTATACTGAGGGACTGCTTTTGGCTGCATATAGCTGAAAGCTTTATCTATTTCAGCAATAGCTTGGTCTGGATCAAAGTCTCCAGAAAGTACTACTGCCATATTGTTAGGCACATAGTAAGTGTGGAAATATTTGCGAATTTCTTTAAGTGAAGGATTTTTAAGATGTTCAACAGTACCTATAGTAGTTTGCAAACCATAATTATGTTTTTTAAACAATGAAGCAAAAAGAGTTTCAAAAACCTCACTATTATCACTGTCTAATGAACGGTTTTTTTCTTCATATACAGCTTCAAGCTCAGTATGAAAAATACGAAGTATAGGGTTACGAAAGCGTTCAGCTTGTACAGTAATATATTTGCTGAGAGCGTTAGCAGGAACATCATCTGTATATACTGTTTTTTCAAATGAAGTAAAGGCATTAGTATTTTGTGCCCCCATTGCAGTCATCATTTTATCATACTCATTAGCAATAGCATACTTACTTGCTACTCCTGATACAGAATCTATTCTTTTATATATAGCTTTGCGCTGTACAGGATCCTTAGTGTGATTATACTCTTCATATAGTGCATCAATTTTATCAAGTTGCACCTTTTCTTTTTCCCAGTCTAATGAGCCATACTTATCAGTGCCCTTAAAAAGTAGATGTTCTAAGTAATGAGCCAACCCTGTATTAGTTGCAGGATCTGTCTTGCTGCCTGCTTTCACAGCTACATAGCATTGTATCCGGGGTTCTTTATTTGTAGGACTCAGAATAACTGTCAGTCCATTTTTTAAGGTATAGAACCTTGCGTTAGTAGGGTCATTAGTTACATATTTATAACTATAACCACCACTTTGTGCCTCTTTCCACTCATATTTCTGAGCAGAAATACCAAATGTCATAGCCACTGTAAAGAGCCATAGCAATAGATTTCTTTTCAACATAATTTGGTAAATTAATATTTAACAGCGCAAAAGTACATATTATTTTCTAATTCACAAGTAAAATAGAAAATATTTTTGACATAGATTATGAAAGTGGAGCTAACACTACCTTAAGTCCATCTATTTGTGAAGTAACAGGTATTTGGCAACCTAATCTACTATTAGGTTTTACATAAAAAGCTTCAGAAAGCATGGCTTGTTCTTCATCTCCCATTTTGGGCAAAACTACCTCTTCTTCATTTTGAACATAACATTGGCAAGAAGCACACATTGCCATACCTCCGCAAATACCTATCTCACCATCTTGAGCTATTTCGTACGCACGCATTACCTCCATTAGGTTCATATTCATATCAGTAGGGGCTTCTATCTCATATAGAAGCCCCTCACGGTCCGTTATTTCTAAATGTATATTATTCATTTATTTAAAATATTCTATTTTACGGATACGAGCACAAATAGGCCTACCATCTTCATACATTAGTACTTGTATCCAGTTTCCTGCTTTATCAAAAGTATAACGGTACTGATATTTAAATTCAGGTGTAGTGTATGATGTAAGAAGATTATGTTCATCAAACACTTTAGTTGAAGCTACTTCCTTACGAGTCTTCACTACTTGTGTCTCTCCCGATTTGTTGAACATATAATTAGTTTCAACATAAAAATTAGGATCATCGTTAGCTGTACAGATACTCTGGATTAGCTTACCTCCCTTATTGTATTTATAGTTACAAATTGTCTCTTGGTTCGATTCATTTAAAAATGTAGCCTTTGAAAGGCGACCTTCTTTATCGTATTCATTTTCTGTTTTTAGAAAAACATTTTTGTTAAGTAATTTATCCTCAGTCTCAGCTACCTTATTTTGATTATTATATTTGTACGATTTTTCACGAGTGTATTCAGGTCGTATCTTCTGCTCTAATATGAGATTTTTTTGTTCATAACGCTGAATATCCTTCTCCAAAGCTGATACACTTGCTACTTTATTTTTCTCAATACAATTACCAAAATCATCATACTTAAAAGTAATTGTAATAAGCCAAGTAGGTCCATCGTACTCATCAATCTTCACCAGTTGGCTTTTCTCATTGTAGAAATACTGACGGTCTACTGTAAATTCACCATCTCCTACCATAAATACCGACTGACTTTTATTTACTCGTCCGTTTTTATCATAAAAAAACCTCATTCCTCCAAAAGGTTGATTTTCAGCATTATAAGTAATCACCTCTTGATTTTTACCACTATTATCAAAAATATAAGTAATATTGGTTTTAGAACTTTTAATAGGATCTTTTTCTAAGCCCCACTCTTCTGCATAAGGAAATACATTGTATTTCTTACCATCAAAAGTTTTAGCTCCTTTAGCATTGGGTTCTAACAGAAAAGAATAATCCTCTACCTTTTTAATTTTCCCCTTCATCAGAAGTGTTTTGCTGCTAATAGTATCTATTTGGGCCTGTAATGAAGTAGAGATTACCACAAAAATGCTCGCTAATAGAATATTTATACTCCTCATTTTTATTTAGTTATTAGTATTATTATCTTTTTTATTAAATAGCTTTTACTACTGCTTTTTCAGCCTCTTTACGGCTACCATCAAAACCATCAATCCCTACCACAGTAGTGTATTTCAATATATATTTTTTGTTTGGGTAAATACGATTATAAACACTTTGGCACATTAGAGTTGCTTCATGAAATCCACAAAGTATCAGTTTCAGTTTACCAGGGTAAGTATTCACATCTCCTATAGCATACACTCCATCAATACAAGTTTGATAATCCAAAGCATTATTCACTTTCACAGCATTTCTTTCTATTTCAACTCCCCAAGTAGCTATCGGACCTAATTTTGGAGTAAGACCAAAAAGAGGAATAAAAGCATCTGCTATAAGAGTTTCCTTTTCACTTCCTTCTTGTTCTAGTACTACTCGTTCTAGTACAGCTTCTCCTTCTAGTCCAACCACCTCATAAGGTGTTTTAAGATTTATTTTACCTGCCTCTTTAAGTATTTTTACTTTTTCTACCGAATCTAAAGCCCCTCTAAATTCATTTCTTCTATGTACCAAAGTAACTGAAGCTGTAGGCACTTTTTCAGCTAAATAAATACTCCAATCAAGGGCAGAATCGCCGCCTCCTGCTATTATGACATGTTTGCCTGCATAACTTTCAGGGTTTTTCACAAAATAAGCTACTCCCTTATCTTCATATTGCTCTATATTAGCCAATTCTGGCTTTCTAGGTTCAAAAGTACCCAAACCACCTGCAATTGCTACTGCTTTACCTTTCACTTGTGTACCTTTGTCCGTGGTAACTACAAAAGTACCATCATCATTTTTAGTAAGAGTAATTGCAGTCTCACCCAAAGTAAACTCAGGCTGAAACTGTTTAATTTGTTCCTTTAAGTTGTCTACCAATTCCGATGCTCCAACACTGGGAAATCCCGGAATATCAAAAATAGGTTTTTTAGGATATAACTCTGTAAGCTGACCTCCTATTTGGGGTAGTGTATCAATTAAGTGACACTTAAGGCGTAACAATCCCGCTTCAAAAACAGCAAATAGCCCCGTAGGTCCTGCTCCTATAATGATGATATCTGTTTCTTTCATCTATTATTATTTTTGGGGCAAAAGTACGAATATTTTATCAAATACCAAATTATTTATTATATAAAGCAAGTCAAATACATCAAATTTTCCATTAATACCGAAACAGTTTTTTCTATTAAAGATATCTCAGAGAAAGTAAGCTAACTAACACCGTTGAAATAGTAATGCTGCTCACTGTACTTCCCTCCTATTTTATTCATCTATTCTATTGATAACAGAAGTAAAAACTGTTCATTATCTAATAAAAAACTGTTTTCTCTGCATCTAAATAATGCTTCAAAAACAGTTTCTCTATATTACTCAAAAAAAGATTCTTAACACATATATGTCTATATGTTTTTTGGAACTTTTATCCAAAATTATATTACTAATATATTACAAATATTCTGTTACTTTGCTCAATGCTTCAGCAATACCTTCAGGTTTTTTACCCCCTGCGGTAGCAAAGAATGGTTGTCCACCACCACCTCCATGTACATATTTACCTAATTCTCTTACTATTTTTCCTGCATCTAATCCTTTAGCAGCTGCCAATTCTTTATTAATATAGCATAATAAGAGTACTTTACCATCTTCTTGTGCCGAAGCAAATAAGATAAATGCATTATCTACTTCATTACCCAACTGAAAAGCAAGATCTTTAAGAGTAGCGGCATCCAAATTCAGTTGTTTTATTAATGCCCGTATTCCTTTAATCTCTGTAAACTCTGCTTTTAAGTTTGTTTTAAGCTGTTTAGCTTGTTCCTTTTTCAGTTGTTCTAATTCTTTATGTAAAGCTGCATTTTCCTCTTGTAGGTGAGTGATTGCTTTCACAGGGTCTTGTACATTCTTAAGAACATCCTTAATTTGATTCACTAGAGCTTCTTGTTCAGCAAAATACTTCATAGCTCCTCCTTTTGTAATAGCTTCTATACGGCGTATACCTGCAGCTACTGCTCCTTCCGATATAATTTTAAAGAACCATATATCAGCTGTATTATTCACGTGAGTACCTCCACAAAGTTCTCTACTTTCGCCAAACTGAATCATACGCACATAATCTCCATATTTCTCACCAAATAGCGCCATGGCCCCTGCTTCAGTAGCCTGATTAATAGGAATATTACGATGTTCTTGCAAAGGTATTTTTTCAAAAATACGTTTGTTCACTAGGCGTTCTACCTCTTTAAGTTCTTCATCTGTAAGTTTAGAAAAATGTGAAAAGTCAAAACGCAAAGCTTCAGGAGCTACTCGTGAACCTTTCTGTTCTACGTGTTTACCCAATACCTCACGTAAGGCTTGATGTAGCAGGTGAGTAGCGCTGTGATTAGCTTCTGTCATATTTCTGCCTATCTCATTCACTTCTGCCTTAAATGGATCATTCAAATTAGTGGGTAAGTGTTCAGCTATATGAATAATAAGATTATTTTCTTTCTTAGTATCTAAAATATAAATAAGTTCACCATTAGCTGCTTGAAGTATACCTTTATCACCTACTTGTCCACCTCCTTCAGGATAGAAAGGTGTAGTATTAAATACCAGCTGGAAGTATGTACCATCTTTCTGACTCTCTACTTTACGGTATTTTACCAAGCGCACTACTGCTTCTAAAGTATCATAACCTATAAATTCTTCCTCTTCATCATCACGAAGCACTACCCAATCATCTGTTTTTACTTGAGCTGCTGCACGTGAACGTTCTTTTTGCTTTTGTAATTGTTCTTTAAATCCTTCCTCATCCATAGTGAACCCTTTTTCAGAAAGGATAAGAGCTGTCAAATCTTTAGGAAAACCGTATGTATCATACAATTCAAAAGCTTTGCCTCCTGATAGTTGCTTACCTGAAGTATTTTGTATCATGACTTCCAACATCAACAATCCTTGTTCAAGCGTACGCAAGAAAGAGGCTTCCTCTTCCTTAATCACATTAATAACAAGAAACTGCTGTTGTTTTAGCTCACTAAAGGTATCACCCATTTGGTTTGCAAGCGTTTCAACTAATTTATAGATAAATGGTTCTTTTTGATTCAAGAAGGTAAACCCATAACGAATTGCTCGGCGCAATATACGTCGTATCACATAACCTGCTTCATTGTTAGAAGGTAGCTGTCCATCAGCAATAGCAAAAGCTACTGCTCTTATATGGTCTGAAATAACACGAATAGCTATATTCACTTGCTCTTGTTCAGCAGTTACATGAGTTCCAGAAGTATATTGTGCCTTAGTTATTTCCTCTATTTTATGAATAAGAGGTGTAAATACATCCGTATCGTAGTTTGATTGCTTTTTCTGCAATACCATACAAAGGCGTTCAAAGCCCATACCTGTATCTACGTTCTTTGAAGGGAGTTTTTCAAGACTACCATCAGCCTTACGGTTAAACTCCATAAATACATTATTCCAAATCTCAATTACTTGAGGGTGATCATTATTTATAAGATCACGCCCTGCTATTTTAGCTTTCTCTTCTTCTGATCGTATATCTACATGTATTTCAGTACAAGGACCACAAGGACCTTGATCACCCATTTCCCAGAAGTTATCCTTTTTATTACCAAGTAGAATATGATCTTCTGCTATACGTTCTTTCCAAATATCAAAAGCTTCTTGGTCAAAAGGAACTCCATCTTCTTCACTTCCTTCAAAAACAGTTACATAAAGATTTTCTTTAGGTATTTTATATATTTCAGTAAGCAGCTCCCATGCCCAGCTAATAGCTTCTTTTTTAAAGTAATCACCAAATGACCAGTTACCAAGCATCTCAAACATAGTATGGTGGTAAGTATCTATACCTACTTCTTCCAAATCATTATGCTTACCCGATACACGTAAACACTTTTGAGTATCAGCTACTCGTTTGTGTTTAGGTTTAGCATGTCCTAAAAAAAACTCTTTAAACTGGTTCATACCAGCATTGGTAAACATTAGTGTTGGGTCATTTTTCAGAACAGTAGGAGCAGAGGGTACTATAATATGCCCTTTGCTTTCAAAAAACTTTAGGAATTGCTTTCTTATT
This sequence comes from Capnocytophaga sp. oral taxon 878, assembly GCF_002999135.1. NCBI lineage: Bacteria > Pseudomonadati > Bacteroidota > Flavobacteriia > Flavobacteriales > Flavobacteriaceae > Capnocytophaga > Capnocytophaga sp. oral taxon 878. Next base: position 642,105 of record NZ_CP027229.1, on the reverse strand, counting down.
TCTTGTGAAGTCATCTTTTTCTATTAATAATTAAAATAAACTGTTGTCTTTTTTGAGGGTGCAAAACTACAAAATTAATGCGATATGAGCAAACTTTTTAACCGTTGCATCTCAGTTTCGCAGTCTGTCACAAGCTCACAAATAACCTCTTGTACACTTTGCACTTTTGTTATAAGTGAGGCTACTTGTCCTATTTCTAATTCCCCTTGTTCCATATCTCCTTCAAACATTCCTTGTTTAGTACGGCGATTACCCACTAAGGCTTTTAGGTTCTCAATAGTAGCTTGTTGGGTATTATATAGTTCTTTTACTTGCTCATAAAACCCATTTTTAAGCAACCTTACTGGAGCTAATTCTTTCAATGTAAGCTCAGTATCTCCTTCACCTGCTGCTACTACTTTTTCTTTAAAATTAGAATGTACAGAAGCCTCTGTAGTAGCGACAAATCTACTCCCTATCTGTACTCCTTCCGCACCCAATGCAAGAGCAGCAAGCATCCCATTACCAGTCGCAATTCCTCCTGCAGCAATAAGTGGAATATCTAATACTTTACGTACTGAAGGAATAAGTACCATAGTACTAGTTTCCTCTCGCCCATTATGACCACCCGCTTCGAATCCTTCTGCCACTACAGCATCAACTCCAGCGGCTTGTGCTTTTTGTGCAAATTTACTACTGCTCACCACGTGTACTACTTTTATGCCTTCTTTTTGTAGTAGAGATGTATAGGTTGCTGGATTACCTGCCGAAGTAAAAACTATCTTTACTCCTTCTCTCAAAATCACTTCAATAGCCTTATCCATTTCAGGATACATAATAGGAATATTCACTCCAAAAGGTCTATCTGTAGCCGCTTTACATTTGCGTATGTGTTCTGCAAGGGTTTCAGGATGCATAGAGCCTGCTCCTAACAGACCCAAACCTCCTGCATTACTTACTGCCGAAGCCAATCGCCAGCCACTTGCCCATATCATTCCTCCCTGAATTATAGGGTATTGAATATTAAAAAGTTCTGTTATTCTTGTTTTCATTGTCTAAATTTTAAGATTACCATTTTCTTCAAGTTCCAAAAAAGGATTATAAGCAACTTCAAATACATAGCCGTCCAAATCCTTAAAGTAACCACTATACCCTCCCCAAAATACTTTCTGAGCTGGTTTTACTATTGTTGCCCCTAGTTCTTGAACCTTAGCCAATACCGCATCTACTTCACCTTCTGATGTAGTATTATAACTGATAGTAATCCCTGCAAATGTACTTGGCTCATAAGGCAAAGTACTGTCTGCCGAAAGTTCTTCTAAAGGGTACAATCCCAGCGCAATACCCCCTAAAGGAAATAGAGCGTAGTCTTCCATACTTTTATCAGACTTTTGCCAACCTAAACCCTCATAAAATCTAAGAGATTTCTGAAAGTTACGAACTCCCAAAGTAATTAATGTTAATTTCTGTCTCATACTATTTATGTTGTTTTGTTTCCTAATATTATTGCCTTTCCATAAAAGGTAAATGGCTTTGCAAGAGCTGTATCTATTAATTGTTTAAAACTTTCCAACACATACTCTTCTAAGTTATGATAGTCATTAAAATCTGTAGATAAAATATAAGAGTACTTTTCATTAGCTGCCTTAAAAAAAGCCTGTTGCACCTCCCTTATTCCATAAAGTGCTTCACTATCATCAGGAATTGGAACCGACATATAAATAGCACACTACTTTTCTGACGGGTATTTACCCAACTGCTTAGCTAAGCTTATAGTATCTGTTCTTTGCAAAAGCACATTGAAGGTCAATTTCCATCCATCCAAAACAGTGAGGTTTATTTTTTCACCAAGTGTATCTATATAACTATTGAAACTTGCAGTAATTGCATTTATAGATAACTTCTTATCCAGCTGTGGAATTTCATTTGTTATATATACTTTTATATCTCTATCCATTTTTTATTCCTTATCTTCTATATGTACTATATCACCAAAATAATACTCCAGCTTTTCAATAAGTAGTTTTTCTGGAACTCCTAAATATCGAAAATGATAAGCAGCATAATATACTGCCGATTCATCATGAGGGTCAGTATTAACAACAAATAAACAAAGTATAAGATCAAAAATTTCTTCTTTTATTCTAAAGTAGCCTTCTTTATAAAAATCAGTAACATTAGCTATAGCTTTCTTTTTAAGTTCCTTTGTCCTTTGCTCATAACTTACAGCATCATTATTTGTCTTAACATTCTTTATTTGAGCTTCAATAGCCTCTTTATCAAACGGATACTTGCTTAAATCAACCATTGGGAGCAACTCTGCTATAAAAAGCGCACCTTTCTTCAGAAATAAAAAATCACCATATATATTTTCGTAATAGTAATCATCTATTTTATCAATATAACTTTCAAATTTATAACTCATTTAATAATATGCTCATTTTATTGCCAATTCATAAATAAAAAAAGATCCTTTCTTCTTGTCTTCATAATACAACTTTCCCTCTTTTTGTTTGAAATCTGTGATGGTATCCTTACCATCTATAATCCGATGACTAACAATGTCTAAGAGTATATGATAGTTTAAGTATTTATCTTCATATAAAGGTAACTGTTTCTCTTTTGGAGCTCGGTAATAGAATATCCCCGTACCTGTTAGTAGCGAATCTACTTTCCCTAACGGAGAAAACCATAACTGTTCCCTGATAGCATATTCTTTATGCTGAAAACAGTACATATAAGCTTCAACAAAATTAGGATTATTCTGTATCTCTACCCTACTTTGTATATAAACTTCTTCTCTTTGAGTCGATTTACATCCCAAGAATAAAGCTATTAATATCAATCCTAATCTTTTCATAGTTTAACACCCCTATTATTAGAAAAAAGGGTTGCCCTTTTATATAAAGACAACCCTTTATTTATTATTATAACTTACTAATTTTTAACTATGCTTTTGAGGTAAGTGATTTGAAAAATACAAAACCAAAACCTAAGGTAAGCATACAGTGGAATGGAAACATACCAAAGTCATTAAGTCGAATAGCACTGTACAATCCAAAAATAAAATACAACATCAAGAAAAACTCTACTATCATATTAGGCGATAGTTTCGTATTGATATATTTATTATTTTTCCACGTATCGGTAAGTGAACTAATGTTAAACTTAGGTGTACGTACAAACTCACTGCGTTTTCCACTATGCCCTTCAAGTACTGCAATAGTATTATGGAAAGAAAACCCTAAAGCTACTGAGAAGAATGTAAAGAATAACTTTATATAATTCAAAAAGTCATCAAAAGTCTTCCCTTGTAAGTTCTTATAAGTAAACCAATAACAAATAAAAAGAATAATGGTACTTGTAATAAAGAAACTAGTAAAATGGAATATCCATCCCAAGTGTCCATACATATTCTTAAGATATAACATCGGAACACTAAATATAGCAGTAATAAATACCCATAAAAACATCGAGCTGTTTAAAAGGTGCATCACTCCGTGAAACTTAGTCTTCCAACCTATATTTTTAGCAGCAAGTACTCTACCTACGCTCTTGCGGAAGTTCTCAGCCCCTCCCTTATTCCAACGAAACTGCTGAGAGCGTGCTGCCGAAATTACTACTGGTAACTCAGCAGGAGTTTCCACATCTTCCAAATACTTAAACTTCCAATTCTTAAGCTGTGCACGATAACTAAGGTCAAGGTCTTCTGTTAGTGTATCTCCCTCCCAGTTTCCTGCATCGTAAATACAAGCTTTACGCCAAATACCCGCAGTACCATTAAAGTTAATAAAATAACCCTTAGAGTTACGTCCCACCTGCTCCAAAGTAAAGTGCACATCCAAAGCAAGGGCTTGTATTTTAGTAAGGATAGAGTAATTTCTATTGATATGACCCCAACGCGTCTGTACTACCCCTATTTCTGGATCTTTAAAGTAAATAACTGTACGTTTTAACCAATCTGGCTGAGGCATAAAGTCCGCATCAAAAATAGCTACAAATTCTCCCTTAGCTACTGCCAAACCTTCTTTTAGGGCTCCTGCTTTAAAACCCTCACGGTTAGCACGTCGTATGTGCTGAATGTCTAACCCTGTAGCTTGCAACTCCTTTACAAGAGCAGCTGTCTCTGCTACCGATTCATCAGTCGAGTCATCCAACACTTGTATCTCAAGCTTGTTACGCGGATACTCTAACTTAGCAATGTTTTCTAGCAAACGTGGTACTACATATTTTTCGTTGTAGAGTGGTAGTTGAATGGTCACGTAAGGAATTTCACGAGGGTCAAGCAGGTTAAATTTAGGCGCCTCATCATTTTGCTTACGGTGTTTTAAATAATTTAATAATAAACTTAACATCGAGAGACTGTAAAGAAAAATTCCTAACAGTGCCATACAATAAATTACGATGATAGTGTAATTAATAATTGTTGCCATAAATTATCGTTTTATGTTCTTTCATTACAATTTGACTTTGCAAAAGTACGCGTTTTTTTGGATATTGCAAGCAAGTCAATATCTTTTTTTGATAAATATTTTCTATTACAATTATAAACCATTGATTATCAAACCAAAAATTAAAAGACCCCATTAATCCAATAATTTTTCCCATTACCTACCCTTCATCCTACAACACACCTATACAATTGATAAAAAATAAACAAACGAAAATAACAATCAATAAATAGTCACAGCTAAAGATCAGTACAAAATCAGTCCAAGATAAATAAAGACTGAACGAACGAATAACGAAGGATAAACGAAGTATAAACGAAGGATAGTTAGCAAGCTGGGCAGCTGAGTATGTGGCGAAGGATAGTTGCTCTTCTATCACAGCCGAGTATGTAATGCAAAATAAGCTAAAAAAATGATCTGCAACCTAATGCAACGGCATACTTTTTGATAGTATTTTACAAATTTTTAATTTTATTTAACTAATGAAAATACTCAAAACACTATTATTTGCTATCTTGTTGGCAGTAGTGCCTATTTATGGGCAAGATGCATCCAAAGCACTAAAAGTGGGCGATAAAGCACCTAATTTTACACTTAAAAATGCTTTAGGTAAAAAAGTAAAACTCTCTACTTTGCTGAAAAAAGGAAATGTAGTACTCACTTGGTATCGCGGTGGTTGGTGCCCGTACTGTAATCGTGCATTACAAAGCTGGCAAGAAGCCCTACCCGAAGTCAAAAGTCAAGGTGCTACTTTTATAGCTTTAACCCCCGAACTCCCCGATCGTAGCTTATCAACCAAAGAAAAACATCATTTACAATTTGAAGTTCTAACAGACTTAAATAATCAAGTAGCTAGTTCTTATGGTTTGGTTTTTACATTAGACGAAGCTACAGCCTCTCGGTATGAACAAGGTTTTGGTCTATCTGCTTATAATGGCAATAATTCAAACCAATTACCTATGCCAGCCACTTACATTATCGATCAAAAAGGAATAATACAATATGCTTTCGTCAATCCCGATTATACCCAACGGGCTAATACTGAAGAAGTCATTAAAAAATTAAAAGAGATAAAGTAAAAAAAAGCCGCTCTGTACAGAGCGGCTTTTTTATTTTAACCCTTCTAATACCGAATCAAAGAAGAGTAACATTTGGAGGGCGTGATATTTGCCGTACTTATTAAAAGTATCTTGAGTACGAATATCTGGTTTCCAATCAAAAAAAGCATGATTAGCACCTCCTATTTGCAGATATTCCACCCTCTGACCTGCTTTAGATAGTGCTCGCTCATACGTCTTTACCTCCTCATCTTTAATAAGTCCATCTTCCGAACCTCGCAATAATAATTGAGGCACTGCCCTTTGGCTAACTTCGGGAATATCATTAATAGGAGCTATTTCATTTAAATAAGGATAACTTTTAAACATAAAAGTAAACGTTTCAGGTCTAAAAACTCCATAGCTTGGTGCTGCTGCTTTAATAGCTTTAGCCAATTCATTACGCACCTCAGCAAGAGTTTTTCCTTTAGGCATATAAGTAGGCAGAAACTCATAAACACCTTGTGTTTTTCCAAAGCCTCTATCCCCTACTCGCTCTATAAAATTAGCAGCCGAAGCCGATAAGTGTCCTCCTGCACTGTCACCAGTCAGAAACAGTTTGGTGTTATCACCCCCATACTTAACAGCATTCTCCATAATATGAAGCAAAGCCCCATATACATCTTCTACTAGTTGGTGTAATTGTGTAGGTGTTTTATCCCCATCTAATTTATCAATCCAGCGGTAATCTATATTGAAAACTACATATTTACCACTATTAGCCAACTCACGTGCCAACCCTCTCATCACCGATTCAGTATTGGAACTCCACCCTCCTCCGTGAATAATCACAATACAAGGTAACTTCTGTTTTCCTTTAGGACTATATACATCATATTTAAGAGGTTTCACACCAGGCTGCGCATATACTACATCCTGCACTACGTTCAAATTAGATTCGGTAGCTTCAGGCACAAAACACGCCCCTACATTCATATTTTTATCCACTTTCACCTTGAACTCAGGGGTAACTTCTTCATAGTACATCATCCCCCATTGTCCCACCAATGAATAGTAACCACTATCAAAAATATAGCCCTTGGCAGGAGTTGCTTTAATGGTGAGTACTGTACCTTCCTTTACCATTCCATCTTTAGGAAGCTGAGGGGTAATAGTGTAAGAGCCATTACGAGCCTCATCAAGGGTTACTTTAAACTTATTTTGTGCTAAAGTTCCTACTGATAAGAACACAATAACACTGAATAGTAAATATTTTTTCATATCTTTTATTTATTAAGTTTTGCTACAAAAACAGTTCATTCACCTTTCCTTGTGATGCCCACTGCAGGTCATATACTTCATCGGCAAGAGACTTATTAGTAACAAGTTCAAGGTTTTGTACTTCAGCTTTTAGAGCAAGGAGGTTACCAATAGTAGTTTTAGACTGCAATTTGCTTAGTAGGGCTTTTACAGTTTCTAACGATAAGTCATTGGCTACTTGTCCTTGAAAAGGTACTTCTAACCATATTATTTCCTTATTTTCTACATCTAAGATACCAAAGAGCAATCCTTTTTGCAGAGATTGAGTGATACGCACCTGATGTATAACGGCAGAAGGGTCATAAGCTACCCCAGTGCGTTCGGATACTTTCATTTTGTGCTTACTATCCATCCAACCTACTACTAAATTAGGCGACAGAGCCCCATTGGAATAGGCATTACAGATAAAAGCTGCATATTTAGCTTTCTTTTGGCGTAAGGCATTCACATCGATATTGATATACTCGGCTGTACCTACTTTGTTAGGAATACTGCGAATATCTCCACTATGTTGGCAGCCGGTAGCTGTAAGCCTACCAAAAAAGCACATCTCATTTTCCATTCTACATTCTTCTTCAAAGATAATATGGCAAGACAAGTCCATATCCAAGTGCTGGGCAGGAAGGTCTTTACCCCATTGCATAAAGAGGCGTATTTCATTACCTTCTAAAGGAAAACGGGTACCCATTAACGTAGCATTGAAATCGTGTATGGTAGTGCTTCTATCACCTATTGGTAAGGGGATATTGTATAGTTGTTCATCTATAAATATCGTTTTATGAGAATTGGGTTGTGCAGCAAACTTTCGGCGTATTGTCCACAAGCAAAGGTCTTCTACAGCTGTTTTCATTTGGGCTAATTGCTCTTCATTATAGCCTATCACCCATTGGTTTTTAGGAGCATCTACATAATCGCCTGTTATGATTTTTATAGGGCGTGTACCCTGCGGTGTAAAGTAAAGGTCAGCGTAGCTGTTAAGGGTAAAAAGCAAGCGCATAGGCACTTGGTCTATCACTTCTTTGAAGGCTGCAATCGTATCATCAGCTCCTACCCATAGCATTGTAGCAAATAGCGAACGTGCAAACTGAGAAGGACGTTCTTTTAGATGGACTAAAACAGCATCGGTATCTACATTTAGATAAGCCTGTTGTAGTTTACCTTGCCACACTTCATATTTCTGATGATAGAAGGTATCTAACAGCGTAGCTAAGTTTTCAAAGCCTTTTTTCTTGCTATATTCGGCTAAACGCAAGGCACGAATAAAGCGCACCCACATCTCACGCTTGGGGTGCATTAACTCACAAGATTTTTCAGCTGAAAGAGGTAGGTTATTTAACCAGCGTGCTACTGTAGCACATTCGCTGCGAGAGTATTTAAGTTTAAGAGCTTGTTGTGCTTCGGTTTTAGCTTGCTCACTCTTATCTAATTGACGCATTATATGTTGATGATTTTTCATATTTTTAGCGACAATTGTTTTAGGCGGAACTATCTGTAAGAAGCCTGTCTTTTTATACCACAAATAGCGTAAAATATCGGTAGGAGTATGGAAACAAGCACTTGCTTCGGTTTCTTTTCCTTGAGAAAGGTAGCTATTGACTACTAAGATGAGTGTTTCTTTCATCTGGATAGTTGTTTCTTTGGCTACTGAGAAGTAAGGCAACAAGAGCTTAAGAGAATTGGATTGAGTAGCATCTAAAGCTGTTTTGGAAGCTAACAGATTTTGGTAATAAGTATTAGCTTCTGCCTCACGCCAAAGGTCGAGAATTTTGAGCTTGCTACCTTGCTCGGTGTGTTCTATCTTACCTGACTCAAAAGGTGTACCACAGAAAGGACAGCCATTATAACGCCACAGAGGGAAAGTACCATAAGGAATATAGTGCCCACAAGCTAAAAAGCGCTCGTGCTTATGAGTGAAATATTCTCTGTTATAGTTTTCAATACCCATTGCCTCATAGTAATCATCATAATCATACCAATAACAAATATAATCATCATACTTTATCAAATCAGGGTATTGGTTGTAGAAAGCCGTGATAATATGATCGATAGCACTCTCGCCGGTAGGTACTTCCCAATTCTTAATAAGAGGAGCCCAATTAAGCTTGACATTGAGTATCTCATTAATAGTGCGCACTATGAGTTGGCGATGCTCACTATTAGTACCATTGATAGCATGCAAGAGGGATTCGGTAACACCAAAGCCGTGCTTGCGCAGGGCAGCTACCAGTTCCAAAGTGCCTGGTTGTATAGCCCTTTGTGAGGCCATACTATCAGGGATATAAAGGGCATTTTGCCTAAGGGCAACTTTTAGTAAAGCGGTTGTTTTTTCCATAGTATAAAATAAAAAAAGAAAGGTAATCACGGAAGTAAGTTCTTACCTAAAGAGAAATGAAGTAACTTCCGTTTGACCTTTCTTTATTAATTATGAATAGAATTTTTATTCTTCAGTAGGCAGTGCTACTTCTTCGGTAGGGTCGCCTTCTTCATCATCTTCTTTCATTACTTTAGTAACAGCTGCGATAGAGTCTTTACCTTTGATGTTAATGAGTTTTACACCTTGGGTAGCACGTCCTGAAATACGTAGGGTATCAATAGAGAGACGTATAGCTATACCTGATTTGTTGATAATCATCAGGTCTTCGCCTTCTAATACGCTCTTGATAGCTACTAACTGACCTGTTTTCTCGGTAATAGAGATGGTTTTCACTCCTTTACCGCCACGATTGGTCATACGGTATACTGCTTCGTGAGTTTCGGGATCATCGATATATGAACGCTTACCGTAACCATTTTCTGACACTACTAAGACTGTTTCCTCACGAGGGTTCTCAATAGCAATCATACCTACTACTTCATCGGTTTCGGTATCGAGATCAATACCGCGTACCCCTTGAGAGTTACGGCCTACGGAACGTACTTTATCTTCTTCAAAACGTATTGCACGTCCTGATTTCACTGCCAACATCAGCTGGCTGTTACCTGAAGTAAGTTTGGCTTCGATAAGTTCGTCACCTTCTTTGATTGTAATAGCGTTGATACCATTTTGGCGAGGACGTGAGTATTCTTTTAATAAAGTTTTCTTCACGACACCTTGCTTGGTAGCCATTACGAGGTAGTTATTATTGATATACTCCTCATCTTTGAGGTTTTGTACGCTTACGAAAGCCTTAATCTTATCATCTTGTTCAATATTGATAAGGTTTTGTACGGCACGCCCTTTGGCTGTTTTGCTACCTTCGGGTATTTCGTACACTCGCATCCAGAAGCATTTACCTTTTTGGGTAAAGAACAAGAGGTATTGGTGATTAGAGCTTACGAATAGGTGCTCTAAGAAGTCTTGATCACGGGTGGTAGAGGCTTTTTGCCCTACCCCACCGCGGCTTTGAGTTTTGTACTCGGTAAGAGGAGTACGCTTGATGTAGCCTGCGTGTGAAATGGTTATTACCATTTTATCATCGGGGATCATATCCTCTACACTGAACTCGCCGCCTGCGTATTCAATTACTGATTTGCGCTCATCACCGTATTTTTCTTTTATCTCTAAAAGTTCTTCTTTGATGATTTCGACACGGCGTTCTTTGCGTGCTAAAATATCTTCTAAATTGCGTATTTCGGCTAATTTTTCTTCGTATTCTTCTTTGGTTTGTAGAATCAATGCTTTGTTGATACGACGTAGGGCTAAGGCTAAGATAGCTTCGGCTTGTACATCGGTAAGATCGAACTCGGCAATTAAATCTTCTTTAGGTTTGTCGTGGAAACGTATAATTTCGATGGCTTTACCCATAGTATCTTCGGTAGCCATTACTTTCATAAAGCCTTCCAAGATGTGGATACGTTCTTTGGCACGGCGCAATTCAAAATCGGTGCGGCGGTATACCACATCGTGGCGATGCTCGACAAAGTGATATATAAGTTCTTTGAGGTTAAGCAGCTGTGGGCGACCATTAACCAAAGCGATGTTATTCACACTGAAAGAAGTTTGTAATTCAGTATGTTTAAATAAATTGTTTAGTACCACATTAGGTACAGCATCGCGTTTTAGGATATATACTATGCGTATTTTGCCACGAGCGGACTCATCACGTACATCGGTGATGCCTTCTAACTTACCGTCCTTTATAAGGTCGGCTGTTTTTTTGATAAGTTCGGCTGTATTTACTTGGTAAGGTACTTCGGTAACTACGATACACTCTTTGCCGCGTACTTCTTGGAACTCGGCTTTGGCACGTACGATTACGCGGCCACGCCCTGTATGAAAAGCATCTTTTACGCCTTCGTAGCCATAGATAATACCTCCGGTAGGGAAGTCGGGGGCTTTGATGTATTTGATAAGTTCATCGATTTCAATATCGTTGTTATCGATATAGGCAATAGTACCATCAATGACTTCACTAAGGTTGTGGGGAGCCATATTGGTAGCCATACCTACGGCGATACCTGCGGAGCCGTTCACGAGCAGGTTGGGAATACGAGTGGGGAGTACGGTAGGCTCTTCGCGAGAGTCGTCGTACGTGAGTTGGTGGTCTACCGTTTCCTTATCGATATCTATCAGCATATCTTCGGCGAATTTGCGCATACGAGCTTCTGTATAACGCATAGCCGCTGGTGAGTCGCCGCCCATAGAACCGAAGTTACCTTGCCCATCGACGAGCATATAGCGGAGGCTCCAATACTGAGCCATACGCACCATAGTGTCATAAACTGCGGTATCGCCGTGGGGGTGGTATTTACCGAGTACTTCACCCACTACGGCTGCGGACTTTTTATAAGGGCGATTGCTGAGCACCCCCATATCGAACATACCGTAGAGTACGCGGCGGTGCACAGGTTTGAGACCATCACGCACATCGGGTAGTGCACGGGAAACGATTACCGACATCGAATAATCGATGTAAGCGGATTTCATCTCTTCGCTGATATCAACAGGAATCAGTTTTTCTCCTTCTGTCATAATATTGTTTTACTTAATGAATAAGGTTCATTCTAATTAGCGGGCTAAGTTACGGCGTTTTTTTGGAATGGCAATGAAAAAAGTGAAGTTTTTTTAACGATAGGGATATAACACGCTGTTAATCAAGAACTATTGATTTCTATTTGTTATATATCCTATTGGCAGTATTGAGAAGGAAAAGATGGCAAGGAGTGGTTTTTTTATCTTGGAAGAAGCATAAGAACTGCAATTTGGGGAGAAGGATAAAAGAGGCAGAAAGGGAGTGAGAAAAATGCAATATTTTGGGAGATTTGTTGCAAATTATTCAAAAGTAAAGGGAGGAACAGAAGTGGCTGATATTCAGTAAAGTACTTTTACAGTTCGTTTATCCTTCGTTTATAGTTCGTTTATCCTTCGTTCATCCTATATGCTTCCTCTGGTTAAAATTAGGGTATCATTTTAGTAATATTAATTGATTATCAATGATTTATATTTCGGACATAGAAGAAAGGAAATTATTGAAGAATTGGTATTAAAAAGGGAAGTTTTAACAAATAATACAAAATTGAGAAGTAAGCGAGTGAGATAGTAGAGAATTGCTGTTTTTTAATTGTTAATTCATAATAGTTTTGTACTTTTGCAGCGTGATTAAAACTTTGTGATGAGAAAAGCTGAAAAAGTAAAATTTATTATTGATACCTTAGAAGAGATATATCCGGAGATAAGCATTCCGCTGGCGCATACAAGTCCGTACACACTGCTTATTGCGGTATTGCTATCGGCACAGACAACTGATGCGCGGGTGAACCAGATTACCCCTACCCTATTTGCTAAGGCTGACAATCCTTATGATATGGTACTACTAACGGTAGATGAGATTAAGGAGATTATCAAACCACTAGGATTATCGCCGCAAAAATCAAAAGGAATACACGGTTTGTCGCAAATACTAATAGACAAATACGAGGGAGAGGTGCCGCAGACCTTTGAAGCCTTGGAGGCATTGCCATCGGTAGGACATAAAACGGCAAGTGTGGTACTTTCACAGGCTTTTGGCATTCCGACATTTCCGGTAGACACCCATATTCACAGGCTGATGTATAGGTGGGGATTATCGGACGGGAGTTCGGTAACACAAACTGAGAAAGATGCAAAACGATTGTTCCCAAAGGAAAAGTGGAATAAACTACACATACAAATTATACTATACGGACGAGAATACAGCCCCGCGAGAGGTTGGAACCTTGATAAAGATATTATTACAAAAAGCATTATACAATCAAAAAAATGAATTTACAAGAACGAGACGAACAGCATTTATGGCACCCTTATACGCAGCACCAAACAGCTGCCAAACCGATAGGTATTGTAAAGGGAAAAGGAGCCCTCTTGTGGGATGAGGAAGGCAATGAGTATATTGACGCTATTGCAAGCTGGTGGGTGAATCCTTATGGGCATAGTAATGAACGGCTGGCGCAAGCAGCTTATAAGCAACTTACGCAGCTAGAACACGTACTTTTTGGAGGTTTTACACACAAACCAGCAGTAGAATTGGGGGAGAAACTTATAAGCATACTACCTAAAAACCAGCAGAAAGTATTCTTTTCGGATAATGGTTCGACAGCTGTAGAGATAGGCATTAAGATGGCGTTACAGTACTTTTACAACAAAGGAGAAAAACGCTTCACGGTAATAGCTTTTGAGGGGGCTTTTCACGGAGATACTTTTGGTGCTATGGCAGCATCGGGGATTTCTTTTTTTACTGAAGCCTTTAAAGAGCATTTGCTGAAAGTAGTGCGCATCCCCCTACCTAAAAAAGGCAGTAAAGCAGCAGCTGAGGCAATGAAAGCTGTAATTGCGGAGCATCAGCCCGCTGCTTTTATATTTGAGGCTTTGGTTCAGGGAGCATCGGGAATGCAGATATACGAGCCAGAAGCTTTGGATGAGTTGATAGATATAGCTAAATCACACAATGTAATTACCATAGCCGATGAGGTAATGACTGGATTTGGGCGTACAGGACGTACTTTTGCATCGGACTATTTGAAGCACAAACCCGATATAATGTGCTTATCAAAAGCGCTTACTGGAGGTACCATTCCGCTCGCAATAACAACAGCTACCCAAGAGATATTTGATGGTTTTTATAGCAAAGATGTAAATAAAGCTCTTTTTCACGGACATACCTTTACTGCTAACCCTACGGGTTGTGCAATAGCATTGGAAGCTATCAGTATTTTGGAAAGCGATGAGATGCAGGCTAACCTAAAACGAATAGCACAGAGACATCAGCAGTTTTTGGAGCGTATTGCTAAATACCCAGAGGTAGAAAATCCGCGTACATTAGGTGTTATTTTGGCTTTTGATTTGAAAACGAACCAGAATACAGATTACTACGGAGCTTTTAGAGATAAACTTTATAATTTCTTCATATCAAAAGGAGTTATATTACGACCTGTGGGGAATATTATCTATATTTTACCACCATATATCATTACTGATGAACAGCTAAATAAAGTATATGATGTACTAGAAGAAGCTATATTATTATTCAAATAACAGACTAATTTCAGGTCTTAAACTTTGCCAAAGCTTAAGGTTTTGGCAAAGTTTTTTATTGTACTAATTTTGGCACTAATTTTGTGGTATCAGGAAAATATCATACTTTTGTGCCCTTAATTATACATTAAAGAAAATGAATAAGACTTTTATTGCCTTATTAATAGCCCTTATAACGCTGCAATCATGTAAGCGAGAGCCTTCTGACCACCCAGAATCATCACTTAGAGAAACAGGAGAAGAGATATATACTGAAGCCTTGACAATGGCAGTAGACACCTCATCTGTTTTGTTTTCAGCACTACCTATAAATGATGCTACTTATAAGAAGAGTATTGCATCAGAAACACATAGCTATTATACAGAGAATGGCAACAAAACACGTTGGCTATACACTGATATGCCTTCACGCCTTTTTGGTGAGTACTTAGCTGTATTGGATAGTGTAGCTAATGACGGCCTAAACCCTGAAACCTACAGACGTAGCGCTCTAAAAAAAGCAGTAGATAGTGCTTACGCAAACCAGCTTTCGGAAGAATACAAAGTACAGCTGGATAAAGAAATAACAGCTTCATTCCTTTTGCTTACTAAACATCTTACTAGTGGGAGATTCAGCAAAAAAGTATATGGTACCCATTCATGGATTAAGCCTAAATACGCTAGTAAAAATACAGACCTACTACTGCAACTACCAGATGATAAACCACTGGCAAGTGTAGTGGCTACACTCCTACCTAAAAGTGAGCTATATCTGCGAATGAAGGAGAAATATGTAGAACTAAAAAAACAAGAGCTTGATACAGCAACAATAATAGAGTTTCCTAATGTTAAAGATTTTGTGTATGGCTATTCAGATCCTGTGATTGAAAAGATACGCAAGAGCCTAAAAGCTAAAGGTTTTGAAGCTGTAGCTGAAGGAAATGCTACTACAGTAGATAGTACCCTTATTAAAACTATACAGAAGTTTCAGCAAAGTAATGGTCTTACTCCTGATGGTATATTTGGTAAACAAACCCTTTACTATCTTAATATGAATGAAGGACGTGAGCGAGACCTTTTGCAACTGAATATGGAGCGTATGCGAATTTTCAACAACTATTTGGGAGATAACTATGCTGTTGTGAATGTGCCAGAATACAAATTAAGGCTATATGATAAAGACTCTTTACTATTTGAAACACGAGTAGTAGTAGGAAAAGAAGCTACCTCTACCCCTATTTTTACTGATACAATTAAATATGTAGAGTTTCGCCCTACATGGTCGGTACCACAAAGTATTATCAAGAAAGAAATGATACCACAAATAGTAGCCCAAGCAGACCCTGAAAAGTACCTAAGACGTGGTTATACGATGTATGAAAAAGGCAAAAAGATAGACCCAACTACAGTAGACTGGAGAGACCCCTCTGTACACAAACGTGGTTTTCACTTTGTAGAAGCACCTTCGGCACAAAACTCATTAGGGTTAGTTAAATTTATACTTACCAATGATATGAGTATTTACCTACACGACACCCCTTCTAAACACTTTTTTGAGCGAGAAGAACGAGCCCTAAGTCATGGGTGTGTAAGGGTACAGAGTCCTAATCAGTTTGCTTATTATTTGCTTAAAAATGAAGATGAGAAGAATCCTTGGACACAAGAACGAATAGATGAAGCGATGCATAGTGGTAGACACCAAAATCGTATTAATTTAAAGAAAAAATTCAAAATAAATATTATCTACTATACAGCTTGGGTAGATGAAGCAAAAAAAATCATCATCAAGAATGATATATACAAACTTGATGATGAACAATTACAAGAAATAAAGCGCTTTGAGAGTTAACTCTCAAAGCGCTTTATTTCTTGCTTTAAACTCTCGGAAGCCTCAACTAAGGGCAAACGTACATAAGGATCACACAAGCCCTTAGCCGCCAAAATAGCTTTAATTCCTGTAGGATTTCCTTCTTTAAAAGCAGCTGCCATTTTTGGCATTAAAGCATAATGTAAACGGTTAGCTTCAGTTGTTTTTCCTTGCAATCCTAAGCGCACCATTTCCGAAAACTCTTTGGGATAGGCAATACCTATTACTGAAATAGCCCCACTACCCCCCATATATACAGAAGGCAAAGTAGTACCATCATCACCAGAGAGGAAAGTGAAGTTAGCTGGCATATCTTTAAAGATAGACATATCTAACTGCAAATTACCTGAAGCTTCTTTTATAGCTACAATATTCTCAAAATCATTAGCCAAGCGCACAACAGTTTCGGCAGTAAGTGATACACCTGTACGACCAGGCACATTGTAAAGAATGATAGGCAGTGAGCTTTCTTTAGCTACAGCTGCAAAGTGTGCATAAAGTCCATTTTGAGAAGGCTTATTATAGTAAGGAGTTACTGATAAAATAGCTGCAAAACCACTCAAATCAGTATTATGAAGTTCATCAATTACCGACTGGGTATTATTACCTCCTATACCTAATACCAAAGGCAAGCGCCCTTTATTAGCAGCTATAATAGTTTCACGTACTACTTGTTTTTCAGTTTTAGTAAGGGTAGGAGCCTCACTAGTAGTACCTAAGACTACAATAAATTCTACTCCCCCTTCAATTACGTAATTTACTATATTAGTAAGTGCTACAGTATCTACCTCGCCCGTAGCAGTGAAAGGTGTTATGAGGGCTACACCTGTTCCTTTTAGTTGGTTTGCAATCATATTTTTCCTTATTTATGAATAATTGTACTTAATACTTTTTTGACTTCATTTACAAATATATCTTCCTGATTGAGAGTACAGCCAATGATAATATCATTATATTGGAGATCAATACCCTCAAAGCCTATACGGAGCTTTGCTTTAATAGAAGAGGAAAGCAATAACAATGGAAGTTTAGGTTCACTAAAATAGTTAATAAGCAAATCGTACTCTTGTTCGGCTAAACGATCGGCATGATAGTTTCTGATTTTTCCTTGCCAATTAATTTCTTTATCAATAAGAAAAGGAGTGCCATTAGCATGGGTTTCTTCAGAAGTACGTTTGTACCCCAATACTATATAGTTTTCAGGGCGTATGGCATAGTGCTTAATAAGCCCTAATAGAGGAGTAACATCTTTCACTAAGTCCATATCTACAATGCAACCTACTTTAGTTAACTCATTGTTTAACAACTTATTATAATTTTCTAAAGCCTTGAAATTTTTGCGAATTTTATTTTTTATATAATAATTCTTTATTATTTCCATAAATATTTGTACTTTTGCGTGTGATTGCAAAGGTAGCAATAAATTTTAAATTTAAAAAATTATTTATGAGAAAGTTTCAACATTTAAAAAAAATCTTTCTTGTATCACTTGTAGCAATAGGATTTTTTACAGCTTGTTCTACTTCACAAAAACAGCAATTAGCAAGTGTAAAAGCTAAAAATATTGTTATTACTGATACTATTACACAAGTAGCAGCTATTGATGAATTTATTCGTCCGTATAGGGAACATGTAGATGCTGAAATGAATAAAGTGTTGGCACAAAATGCTAACAACTTAGTAAAAGATCGCAACACAACCCTATTAAACACAGCTATTGGCAACTTTATGGCTGATGCTACTTACGAAATTATAACTCCTGCCTATAAAAAACGTACAGGGGAGGGTGTAGATTTTGTAATACTAAACTGGGGTGGCATCCGTTCTGACTTGCCAAAAGGGGCTATCACAATGGGATCTGCTTTTAACTTAATGCCTTTTGAAAACTCGGCAGTAGTAATTACTATGACGGGTGAAAAAGTGCAAGAAATGGCTGATTACCTTATTAAACATCGCAAACCTCACCCATTATCTAAACAGATAGCTTTACAAATCACTAAAGATGGTAAAATAACAAAATTTACCATTAATGGAAAACCTTTTGATCCTAAAGCTAGTTACAATGTAGTTACATCTGATTACCTAATGAATGGAGGTGATGAAATGTACTTTTTTAAAGATGCTGTAAAAGTAGATACTTTAAACTACAAACTACGTAATGTACTTATAGACTACTTTAAACAAATTGACATACTTAATGCGGAAGAAGACCATCGATTTGAATATAAACCTTAATGATTATGCAACGACGAACATTTATTAAAAACACTTTTGCTTCATCACTTTTACTTGGTATGGGTGGCTTATCATCTTTATCAATGAAAGCTGCCAATAGCAAGCAAATTACAATACTACACACTAATGACACTCATAGCCATATAGACCCACTGCCAGCTAATGACCCTTTTAACCCTAACAAAGGAGGAGCTGCACGCAGGGCTTACCTTATTGAGAAAATTCGGAAAGAAAATCCTAACACCTTACTGTTTGATGCTGGAGACATTTTTCAAGGGACACCTTATTTTAATTTCTATGGAGGGGAACTAGAGTTCAAAACTATGAGTATGCTAAAATATGATGCTGCTACCCTTGGCAATCATGATTTTGATAATGGTGTAGAAGGACTGTATGCACAACTACCACATGCTAAGTTTGATTTTATAATATCTAACTACGACTTTAGCAATACTATAATGAATGGACATACTAAACCTTATAAAATATACAATGTAGATGGCATCAAGATAGGTGTTTTTGGTTTAGGCGTTGAGTTAGAGGGATTGGTAAATAAAAAAATGTATGGAGAAACAGTTTACCTAAACCCTATTGAAATAGCTCAAGATATGGAACGCAAGTTACATAATGAAGAGCAATGTGACCTTATCCTTTGTCTCTCACATATAGGCTACAAATATCCTGATAACCCGCAAAAGGTATGTGACTTACAGTTGGCTGCTGCTACCTCACATATTGACCTTATAATTGGAGGACATACCCATACTTTCTTACCTAAACCTGATTTAGTCACTAACAAGAGTGGTAAGACTACATTAGTGAACCAAGTAGGCTGTTATGGCATTAATTTGGGACGTATAGATTTCTTTTTTGAGAATAAAGAAGTCACAAACAACAAAGCAATAAGCATTGAGGTTTAAGTAGTTATAAAAAAATTGCAAAAAAAGTTGCTCTTTTTTTTGCAATTTCAAAAAACTTATGTACCTTTGCACCCGAATTAAAAGAGCAAGCCTGAGTGGCGGAATTGGTAGACGCGCACGACTCAAACTCGTGTTCTTCGGAGTGAGGGTTCGATTCCCTCCTCAGGTACAACAAAAGCTATCCTAATAAAGGATAGCTTTTTTATTGATCATACTTTTGATTTTGAGTATATTTATAAATAAGAAAGGCTGCCTTTAGCTAAAGGGCAGCCTTTCTTTATTAAAAACAGATATGGATTTTACTTCATTGTTCCTAACTTTCCTTGTGATTTTAGCAATTCAATTTCGGCTAATTTATAGTTTAGCAAGGCTGTGGTATAGTTGTTTTTCGCATCGGAGAGGGAACGCTCGGCTTGTAACAAATCGGTGAGGGAGGCTAAGCCCTGCTGATAATTGTTCTGAGTGTTAAGCAACACTTCTTCGGCTAATTTCACATTTTCCTTTTGCGAATCAATAGTAAGGAGGTTATTGGTGAGCTGACTTTGAGCATTTTCATAAGCTAAATCCATAGCGAGACGGGTATCTTTGAGGGTTGCCTCTAACTGCTCACTTTCTATCTGTGCTTGGCGTATTTTAGCACGAGTACCAAATCCTGAAAAGATTGGGACCTTGAGCCCTAAACTAATAGCTGAGTAATCACTCCAATAGACTTTATCTTTTTCGCCGTAATAAAGAGGCATTTTAGGCCCCATACCCAACCAACCGTAAGTAGCTTGTAGACCTAGTGATGGATAAAGAGCTGAGCGTTGTACTTTTACATTTAGATTTAGTAGTTCCTTTTGTTTTTCAAGTACTTGTAGCTCGATACGGTTATTATTGCTTTTTTGGAAGGCTAAATCATAATTAGCTTCAAAACCTTCTTTTGGCAAGGTAACTGTCTCGCTCATTGGCATTCCTATCATATACTTTAGAGCGTTTTCGGATAATTGTAATCCGTTTAGAGCTTGTTGGCGTGCTGACTTGAGGTTATTGATGGCTACAGTGGTACGATCGAGATCTATTTTTTTAGCTAATCCTGCTTCATAAGAGCCTTTTACTACAGTAGCAGTCTTCTCGGTAAGAGCGAGGTTACTCTCGATATTCTCTAATATTTGGCGTGTTTGGTACACTTGGTAATAAGCTGTAGCTACCTTCTCGATAATTTGATTTTCGGTGAGCTGCTGGTTAAGCATATAGAACTCACGAGTAGTTTGTGCTGCTTTTAAGCCCATAAATACTGTTTGGTTAAAGAGTACTTGTGTAAGCTTAGCTTCGGCTGTTGATGCCCATTTCTGCCCCATTTCCATTTTAATTACTTCATCGGAAACTGGCATACCAGGCATAGCAAAGGTACTAGCATCGATATAAGTTGCTTGTAACTTAGGGTTATAGGATATTCCTCCTGAAGCTGCTATATTGGGTAGTGCATTGGCTCGTACTTCTTGTATTTTATATTCACTTTTTGCTACTTCTAAGCGAGCTTTCTCGGCATCGGCCTTATTTTTCAGGGCATATTGTATGGCCTCTTTAAGGGTCAGTTCTTTTTGTTGTGCAAAGTTAAGTGCTGTGAAGCACAACAAGGCTGTTGTAATAATTCTTTTCATTTTTTAGTTTCTATTTCTTATATTTGTAAGTACGCGCTCTAATTCTGCAAGGCCTTTTTCATTTACCAATATTCTGAAAAAATACTCCATTAGGGTATAGATGGTTTCCCAGAAAGGAAATTCTTGTTCAGGAAAAACATTGGTAATTGATCGCAAGCGCTGTACATTTATGTAAAATTTTTTATAAAAATCTACATTAATATCTTTTCTGAAGAGCCCTTCTTCCCAGCCTTTTTGTAAGAGCTTTTCTACAAAGCGTGCATCGGACTTGGCAAACTCTACTTCCATACGTTTGTAGGTTTTGGGATAGTATTTTTGCAACTCCCAAATGGGGCGATCACTATTGATATTGAATATTTCTTTAACTTTTTTCTGATTAGTGTATACATTTTCAATTACTGCCCCTTCGCCTTGAATGAAATTCTCTACATTTGTACAGCTCATTTCTAAAGCATAATCTAACACTGCTTCTACCAAGTTATGCTTTGAGGGAAAATGTTCATAAAGAGTTTTTTTGGACATTCCCATTGTACTTGCCAAATCATCCATCGTAAAGGTTTTAAACCCGTACTGCATAAAGTTATTCAGAGCATTTTTTACGATTTCTTCTTTCATAGTGTTTTATAGTTTCGGGCGCAAAGGTACGTCAGAAAAACTTAATAAACAAAAAAAGTTTCCATTAATCATATTAAAGGTAAGGTTTTGAAGAGAGATTAAAGATTTAAAAATGTAAAACCTAGCCCAAAAACGGTTTGTTTGTAATTATAGTCGATCAAGGAATCGCCATAGCCGTGAGAGGCTTGGAGGAGAATACGCAAATCACGACTTAGAGGGTATATCCAATTTAGTTCGGCATGACCACGATTATTACTAAAATTTAGATTATTACGCAATCGTAGGTTGAATACATTTTTGCGGAAAGGATAGGCTATTCCTATTTCGCAGCGCCCTATATAGTTTTCAATATCGGGGTTATCGTCTTCACGAGGTTTTTCGGTAAAACGTTTCCAAAGGCTCATATTAATTAATATATCATTGTATTGAAAAATGCCCAAGAGTATAAACCTATTCCAGCTACGTGAGTGGGCGCCTCTTTGCCATTGGATTGGTGATTGATGGATAGTCCTGCCATTTTCATCTTAAAATTACCTGCTGAAAGGTTGAGAGGATAGGTAAAAATAAGTTCAGGTTCATAATTCAGTTCACGAAAGGGACGAGAGAGCTGTCCGTTGTACATTTGCCAATAAGATTGCTGAGTAAAGGCGACCCATACATCGCCTTTTCCAAAAGCATCTTGGAGGATTTTGGCTTTTAGACTTACTTGGAATTTTGTTTCGATATGTTGATAATCGCGCCACTCGGGTATGGGGCGATCGGGATTGAGGCTTATAGGCTGTTCGGTAGGTTTGTTGGTAAAGCGAAAGGGCATTACGTACATAGGTTGGTAATCGAGAAACTTAAAAGTACCGCGTTGGTCTTCACGATCGAGCTCCCAAATTTTGGATATGGCGCGTTCCAATATAACTTTTTTATTGATATTTTCTTCAGGTTTGGGGAGTTGGGTTATGGTATCATTAGATGTTTCTTGTGCATTTATAGTGCTGATAGTAAGTGCTATAAGATTTATTATTAATATTTTATTCTTCATTTTTTTACTATTTTTCGGGCGCAAAAGTACGTTAAAAAAACTTTATAAACAAAAAAAGTTTTCTTTATTTTAAACTTTATAGGTTGAAGGGGTAGATTAATAGAGAGAGAAATGTAAGTGCTGTAAAATTTCTGATAGAACAAATGTAGAAAAAATCTGTTTTTCAGATTGTTTTGCTGAAGCTTAGATTTCATCTATCCTTCGTTTATAGTTCGTTTATCCTTCGTTATTCGTTCGTTCATCGTAGGGGATAGCTGGGAGGTGGTGGGAGTGGTGGGATATTAACTTTAAAATCTTTTTTGTTGTTTAAAAATTATTTCCTACATTTGCATCAATAACTAAAAGAAACTTATATGAGAGATTTATCAAAAATGACTAATATTGAGGACTTGCGGATAGTATGCAAACGCAATGTTCCTAAAATGTTTTATGAATATGTAGATACCGGTTCATGGACAGAAGCTACTTATCGCCAGAATGTTACTGACTTTAACGATATTAAATTCAAACAACGTGTATTGGTGGATATGGATAACCGTAGCCTTGAAACTACCCTTTTGGGACAAAAGGTGAAGTTTCCTGCTATGACAGCCCCTGTGGGTTTTATGGGGATGATGTGGGCAGATGGTGAAATACATATGGCTCGTGCTGCCCAGAAGTTTGGTATTCCATTTACACTTTCGACAATGTCTATCTGCTCTATTGAGGACTTGGTAGAGGCGGGTGTGGAACCTTTTTGGTTTCAGTTATATGTGATGCGTGATCGTGAGTTTATGCGTGACTTGATAAGGAGGGCTAAAGAAGCTAAATGTTCGGCCTTAATGATTACTGTGGACTTACAGGTGTTGGGTAACAGGCATAGAGATATTAAGAATGGTCTTTCTACTCCGCCTAAATTCACGATTCCGAACCTTATTAACTTATCGACAAAAATTCCTTGGGGCTTGCGGTATGTATTAGGTAACCGCAGGTGGACATTCCGCAATATTGCAGGACATGCTAAGAATGTATCGGATTTATCATCTTTATCATCATGGACAAAAGAACAGTTTGACCCTAGCCTTAGCTGGAAAGATATAGCTGATATTAAAGAACTATGGGGAGGACCTATCATCTTAAAAGGTATTATGACCCCTGAAGATGCAATGGAGGCAGTGAAATATGGGGCAGATGCTATTATTGTTTCTAATCATGGAGGACGACAAATGGATGATACTATTTCTACTATCAAAGCTTTGCCCGATATTGTGAGTGCTGTAGGTAGCCAAACTGAAGTGTGGATAGATTCTGGATTCTATACAGGACAGAATATGCTGAAAGCATGGGCATTGGGGGCTCGTGGTATAATGTTAGGACGCGCTCCTGTATATGGTTTGGGAGCTTATGGTGAAGATGGAGTGACTCGTGCCTTACAGATATTATATGACGAAATGGATACAACTATGGCTTTCTCTGGACATAGAAACCTGCAAGATGTAGATAGGAGTATTTTGTATTAGATAAAATTACCTAACACAAATAATTATACCTAAACATTTCAAGTAAAATGAAACTTTGTTAATGGTAGTTTTGAAAGAAAATAATAAGTTGTATTTATTTACTAAACTTTAAGATCTGAGATTTAATTAGTACAACTTATTGTGCTTAAATTAAAGAAGAAGGACTTATTATATATGATACAACATATATAGAGAATAAAAAAGGTGCCCTGAAATTCATCAGGGCACCTTTTTCAATTAATAATTAGCAAATCTTAATTTACTTCAATTTCATCAATAAATAAGAAACCTGGTTTGCCGGCTGCATCTTTGTGGAAAGCAGGTATTTTATTTACTTCACTTATTTTTACCTTTAAGTAGGTAACTTCTTTTTCTGAAAATGAAAGGCTGTAGGTTTTAATTCCTTTGAAAGACTCTTTAAGCATTTTATAATTTTCTTTTGCAAGAGTTTCATAGGTTTTACCATCTTTTGAGCCTAATACTTCAAATTGAGTAGGAGGATAAACCCAACTACCTGTATCAATAAGAGCATTAAATTTTACTTCTTTTACAGGAGTATTATTGTTTAGAGTAATTACTACTTCACAAGGAGCTTGACTAAAGCCTAACCATTCACCTGACCCAAAATTAGTACCTCCTTTTCTGCCATCAACTAAAGTAATAGCTCCGTCAAAAGTATAATTTTGAGTAGGCTTGCTAAGAAACTCGATAGGACATACTGTGGCTTTATTAAAAGAGAACTGACGTACAAAAGAACTTTCACCTTCTGATCCGAATACTTTAGCTTTGAGATCAGTAGTTTGGTTAAATCTTAAAGGTTCTTTATATACATTAGAGTTTTTAGTAGGTTCAACTCCATCAGTAGTATAATAAATAGGTGTATCTTGTAAGCAAGAAAGGGTTACTTGTATATTGCCTACCTCTGGCTTTACTTCACCACGAAGGTTAAAGATATGTTTTGCATAATTATAACCTTCTAACTGATAGATTTTGATAAGTCGCAATAGTTTTTGTAAAAACTGGGGATAATCTTTAGTATGACCTGGTGCCAACCATTGCACTTCAGACAAAGCTGCGTAACGAGGCAGAGCCATATATTGAACATGTTTGAAGGTTTTCATATACTCTGTCCAGATATTAGCTTGTACTCCTAAGATATGTTTATTTTGTTCAGGAGTAAGTGCATCAGGATAAGGGTTAAATGAGTAAACACGTTCTACAGGTACATAGCCTCCTATAGCAAGAGGTTCTTCTTTTACGTTATCGCTTTGGTAAAAATCAAAATAGCAATAAGCCATAGGAGTCATAATAGCATCGTGACCTGACTTAGCAGCCTCAATAGCTCCTTTGATACCTCTCCAAGACATTACTGTGGCATTAGGAGCTAAGCCTCCTTCAAGGATTTCGTCCCAACCAATCATTTTTCTTCCTTTTGCAGCTAACACATTTTCAGCAAAAGTAATTACATGACTTTGAAGATATTCTTCGGCTGAGTGTTTTTCATCACCTTTAATACCGAGTTCTTTAATTTTAGCTTGACATTTAGGGCATTTTTTCCAACTTACTTTTGGACATTCATCACCGCCAATATGAATATAGTCTGAAGGGAATAGTTCGGTTACTTCTTCTAATATATTCTTAATAAAGTCATAAGTTTCTGGATTACCAGCACAAAGAACTTCTTCAGCAATACCCCAAGTTTCACGTACTTTATAAGGGCCTCCTGTACAACCTAAATTAGGATAAGTAGCTAATACAGCTACCATGTGACCAGGAAGGTCAATTTCAGGAATAATGGTAATATTACGATCTGCAGCATATTTTACAAGCTCTTTAATTTGCTCTTGAGTATAAAAACCACCATGAGGTTTGCCATCAAAAGTATCCCATTGTTTATTTACCATAGTTTGGCTGCGATTAGAGCCTATAACAGTAAGTTGAGGGTATTTTTTTGACTCCAAACGCCAACCTTGGTCATCAGTAAGGTGCCAATGGAATTTATTCATATTATGCAAAGCAAGCATATCAATGAATATACGCACTGAGTCGGCAGAGAAGAAGTGGCGTGAGCTGTCCAAGTGTCCGCCACGATAAGCAAAATACGGATAATCATTGACTTGAACAGAAGGGAAGAGTACTTTTTTAGTTTTCTCAGCAGGGATGGCTTTTCGTAGGAACTGAATGCCATAAAAAGTACCTGCTTTAGTTGCTCCATTGATAGAAATGTTATTAGAGGTAACATTCACTTGGTAAGCCTCAGTATTGGTATGGTTATAGTTTTGTTCTAAGGCGATAGTATTAGTTTCATCACCTTGAGCTAGTGAGGTTTTTACCTCAATGCCAGTTTGCTTTTTAATGTAATCTTGTAAAAAACCAGCATAACGTTGCAAATCAGCATTAGCTTTTGGGTAGGTAATTTTGGTGTTTGCAGTAAGCTCAAAAGGCTTAGAAGCATTGGTTTGAGGGTTAGTGATGGACTGAGGAGTAGGAATTACCTGATAATTAGCTGTACTAGCCCCCTCATTGGTAGTTGTTGACTTGCACGAAATCATTGTCATCAATAACAAAAGTGCGGAAGTTAATTTCATCTTCATTACATTTAATAATTTAAATTAATGGGACAAAGGTAATATTTTTTTTCAAATATTTTTGGCTAGGTGATATTTTTTTTGCACCTTTGCAAATATTTTTAGAGTGTTTTAGAGACTACGAAAAGTTAATCTATTTAAAATCAACGCTTTAAACTAAGAGAAATATTTTAGACTTTTATTTATATACATAAAAACAAATGAAAAAATTTGATAAGGAAGTGTACCTTAAGTGGTACGAGGACATGCTTTTTTGGAGGAAGTTTGAAGATAAACTTGCCGCTGTTTACATTCAGCAAAAAGTAAGAGGTTTCTTACACTTGTACAACGGACAAGAAGCAGTAGCTGCTGGCTGCTTGCATGCTATGGACTTGAGCAAGGATAAAATTATTACCTCTTACCGATGCCACGTACACCCTATAGGTTTGGGTGTAGATCCTAAGCGTATTATGGCTGAGCTTTATGGTAAAGCTACAGGTACTTCACATGGTTTGGGAGGCTCTATGCACATCTTTTCGAAAGAACATCATTTTTATGGTGGTCATGGTATTGTAGGAGGACAAATAGCTTTAGGTGCTGGGTTAGCTTTTGCTGATAAGTATTTTAACCGTGAAGCTGTTACTCTTACCTTTATGGGAGATGGTGCAGTAAGACAAGGCGCTTTTCACGAAACTTTAAATATGGCAATGCTTTGGAAATTACCAGTAGTGTTCATTGTGGAAAACAACCACTATGCTATGGGTACATCAGTTGAAAGGACTGCAAACCATGTAGATATTTGGAAATTGGGCTTAGGTTATGAAATGCCTTGCCAAGCTGTAGATGGCATGCACCCTGAGACAGTAGCTGAAGCAGTTTATGAGGCTATAGAACGTGCACGAAAAGGTGAAGGGCCTACCTTACTTGATATTCGTACTTATCGTTATCGTGGACACTCAATGTCGGACGCTCAACACTATCGCACTAAAGAAGAAGTAGAAAAACACAAAGAAAATGATCCTATTACTAATGTACTTAAAGTAATTAAGAAAAAAGGGTATGCTACTGATGCTGAACTTGATGCTATTGAAGAGCGAGTAAAAGAACATGTAGCTGAATGTGAAAGATTTGCTGAGGAATCTCCTTACCCTGAAACTCACATTATGTACGATACTGTATATGAGCAAGAAAACTATCCTTTCTTGCCCAATAGATTATAATTTGAAATAAAACATTAATTTAAACATAACAACATAAATGGCAGAAATTATTACTATGCCACGCCTCAGCGACACTATGGAAGAAGGCGTTGTAGCAAAGTGGCTTAAAAAAATAGGAGATAAAGTAAATGAAGGTGATATCTTAGCTGAGATTGAAACCGACAAAGCTACGATGGAGTTTGAATCATTTCACAAAGGTACCTTATTATACATAGGATTACAAGAAGGTGAAGGGGCCAAAGTTGACACTCTTTTAGCTATCATTGGTAAAGAAGGAGAAGATATATCAGCTCTTATAGGTGGAGGAGCTCCTGCAATTGCCTCTGCAACTACACCTGAACCAACACAATCAGCAACTACTGCTACCCCTACAGCAGCTATACCTGCTGGTGTAGAAATTGTTACTATGCCTCGCCTTAGTGATACTATGACTGAAGGTACTGTAGCTTCTTGGCTTAAAAAAGTAGGTGACTCTGTAAAGGAAGGTGATATTTTAGCTGAAATAGAAACAGATAAAGCTACTATGGAATTTGAATCGTTCTATGCTGGTACCTTGCTTTATATTGGGCTGAAAGAAGGCGAAAGTGCTTCAGTAGATTCATTACTAGCTATCATAGGTCCTGCTGGTACTGATGTAAATACTATATTAGCTGGTTTGCAAGGAGGTACTCCTGCTGCATCAGCACCTAAAGCTGAAAGCAAACCTGCTGAAACAGCAGCTTTAGCTGCTGCTCCAATAACTAATGCAAATGACCGTGTATTTGCTTCACCTTTGGCTAAGAAAATTGCTCAAGATAAAGGTATTAACCTTAATGAAGTAAAAGGAAGTGGAGAAAATGGACGTATTGTAAAGAAAGATATAGAAAACTTTACTCCAAGTACTAAAGCGGCAGCAGCTACAGCTTCAACAAGTCCTGCCATCCCAACAGTAATTCCTGTAGGCGTAGAAGCAACTGAAGAGATGAAGAATTCTCAAATGCGCAAAACTATAGCTAAACGTTTGGCAGAATCTAAATTTACTGCTCCTCATTACTATTTGGCTATAGAAATTAATATGGATAGTGCAATGGAATCACGTGCCCAAATTAATAACTTACCTGATACTAAGATATCATTCAATGATATGGTAGTAAAAGCTTGCGCTATGGCTCTTAAAAAACACCCACAAGTAAACACTTCTTGGAAAGGAGATACAACCCTTTACAACAAACATGTGAATGTAGGAGTAGCAGTTGCTATTGAAGATGGCTTGGTTGTACCTGTTATCAAATTCACTGATACACTTACCTTAACACAAATAGGTGCTTTAGTAAAAGACTTAGCAGGGAAAGCTCGTAACAAAAAACTTACTCCTGCTGAAATGGAAGGAAGTACTTTCACTGTATCTAACTTAGGAATGTTTGGTGTAGATGTATTTACTTCTATTATCAATCAGCCTAACTCAGCTATCCTTTCAGTAGGTGCTATTGTTGAAAAACCTATAGTAAAAAATGGTCAAATAGTAGTAGGTCATACTATGCAAGTTACTCTTGCTTGCGACCACCGCACTATTGATGGGGCTACAGGAGCTCAATTCCTACAAACCCTAAAAACTTACATTGAAAACCCTGTAACTATGTTGGCATAGCCTCATTATTACTAAATTACAATATTAAGCCCTAATACTAAAGTAGTATTAGGGCTTTTTTAATTATCTACTCCAATTTCACTTGAAAGTGGAATTGGAGTTCAACTGAATTAAAGGAAACTTTTTTTGTTTATTAAGTTTTTTATCGTACCTTTGCGCCCGATTTAGAAGAAGAAACATCAAAATGAATTTAATTAAACTTTCTATTAAACGTCCTAGCATCCTGATTGTGATGCTTTTGCTGCTTTTACTTGGCGGCTTTTATTCGTATAAGCTATTAAACTATGAACTTATTCCTAAGTTTGAAATTAATGTGGTAACTATCTCTACTGTATATGCAGGTGCTTCTCCCTCTGAAATAGAGAGCACAGTTACTAAAAAGATTGAGGATGCTGTATCCGCTTTGGAAAATATTAAGAAAATACAATCATATTCGTATGAAAGCCTTTCTATAGTAGTAGTACAACTTAATAATGGTGCAAATGTAGATAATACACTAAATGATGCTCAACGAAAAATTAATGCAATTAGAGCTGATTTACCAACAGATGTAAAAGAACCTTCATTAAGTAAATTCTCTCTTTCAGATTTACCTATTGTTTCTATAGGAGTTACTTCTAATCTATCATCACAAGAGTTATATGATTTAGTAGATAAAAAAATACAGCCTGAACTATCACGCGTAACTGGAGTTGCTCAAGTAAATATAATTGGAGGTCGCAAACGTGAGATCCGAGTAAGTGTAGATGCTAGAAAATTAGAAGGTTATGGAATTTCAATAGCGCAAGTACAACAAGTTATCGCTGCATCAAATATAGAAATCCCTGCTGGAAAGCTCAAAACCCGTGAAAATAATACTTCTATCCGATTGCTGGGTAAAATACAAGATATAGAACAACTACGTAACCTTACACTAGCTTCTAAAAGTGGTATTGAAATACGCCTTTCAGACGTCGCTGATGTACAAGACACTGAAGAAGAAGCTGAAAAAATAGCTCGTATCAACCAAGAAAACACACTTCTTTTACAAGTGCTAAAACAAACAGATGCTAATGCTGTATCAGTAAGCGAATTAGTTCGTAAAAAAATGGCTCAAATAGAGAAAAATTACAAAAATGAAGGAGTAAAAATGCTTTTAGCTGAGGATACTAGTGAGTTTACCTTAGCTGCTGCAAACTCAGTAATGTTTGACTTAATTTTAGCCATAGTACTCGTAGCTTTAGTGATGTTCTTCTTTCTTCACAGCTTACGCAACGCTCTTATTGTTATGGTTTCTATTCCTACTTCACTAATAGCTGCCTTTATAGGTATGTATTTCTTTGGTTTTACTCTGAACTTGATGAGTTTAGTTGCTCTCTCAATGGTAGTAGGTATTTTAGTAGATGACGCTATCGTAGTTTTAGAGAACATTCACCGCCATATGGAAATGGGTAAAAACAAAGTACGTGCTGCCTATGATGGTTCCAAAGAAATCGTACTTACTGTAATGGCTATTACCTTAGTAATTGTAGTAGTTTTTGTACCTATCTCTATAGGCGATTCTATTGTGGTAAATATCTTACGTGAATTCTGCTTAACAGTAGCTATAGCTACAATGTTATCTCTCTTAATGTCATTTACTGTAGTACCTTGGTTATACTCTCGTTTTGGCAAGTTAGAGCACGCTAATCCTAATAGTTTCTTTGGTAAAATGTCTATAGGATTTGAAAATGGCTTAAAACGTTTTACTCAGTTCTTTTCAGACCTCTTAATATGGGTATTTGCCAATAAATGGAAAACTATTATTTTAGTATTCTTCTTATTCGCAGGTTCTTGTTCCCTTATTCCTACAGGATTTATTGGAGCCGAATTTATGCCTAATATGGATAGAGGAAAATTCTTAATACAATTTGAACTGAACAAAGATGCTTCACTGGAACAAACTAACTTTATTACTCAAAAAGCTGAAAACTATCTTCGCAATCTAAAAGTAAATGATACTGATAAACCTCTTATTAAAAGTATGATTACGACGGTAGGGCAATCTACTAGTGGTATGGGAGGTTCTCTTTCTACAGCTTACAAATCAGAGATACAGCTAAAAATTATTGATAAAAAGGAACGTGAGGAATCAACCAATGTAATTGCTGCAAAACTAAAACGAGAACTAAGTCAATACTTGGTTGATGCTAAAGTTAAAACCGTGCCTGTAGGTATGATGGGTGCTGAACAAGCTCCTATTGCCTTGGTTGTTACTTCCGATAATGTAGAAGCCGCCCAAGAATATGCTGAGAAAACTGCTCAATTACTCAAAACTATCGATGGAGCAACCGAAATTAAACTTACATCAGAATCAGGTAATCCCGAAATAAACATACAACTCAACCGCGATAAAATGACAATGTTAGGACTCAATATTGCTACTGTTGGGGTTACAATGCGTACAGCTTTTAATGGTAATGATGATAGTAAATTCCGAACAGGAGATTCTGAGTATGATATTAATATCTTATTTGAAGATGGAAATCGTCAATCTATAGACGACATTGAAAATATGATGTTCCTAAACCAAACTGGACAACAAGTAAAATTATCACAGTTTGCAACTATCAGCTATGCTTCAGGCCCTACTCAATTAGAGCGTTATGACAAATCTCCTTCTGTAACGGTACAGGCTCAATCAGTAGGTAGACCTACTGGTACTATTGTATCTGAATGGAAAGATAAGATCAAAAACTTGGAAAAACCTGCTAATGTACACTTTATGTTCTCTGGTGATCAAGAAATGCAAGATGAAGGTTTTGGAACTCTATTTGTATCACTTTTTGCTGCTATTTTATTAGTATATATGGTAATGGTTGTATTGTACAACAGTTTCTCTCGTCCATTTGTGGTACTATTTTCGATCCCATTATCTTTTATAGGCGCTTTACTAGCTTTAGGTTTAGCTAATATGTCTCTTAACATATTCACCCTATTAGGTATCATTATGCTTATTGGATTAGTAGCTAAAAATGCAATTATGTTGGTAGACTTTGCTAACCACCGAAAGGAAGAAGGTGAAGATACTGTTACTGCTCTTATCCAAGCCAATCACGCCCGCTTACGACCTATCTTGATGACTACCATAGCTATGGTGGCTGGCATGATACCATTGGCTATTGCTAGTGGCGCAGGAGCCGAAATTAATAATGCTTTGGCAATTGTTATTATTGGTGGGCTTATCTCATCACTTTTCCTTACACTTATTATAGTACCTTTAGTTTACTTGATTTTTGACAATATAAGCAAGCGTTTAGGTAAGGATGTCAAGACCGATTATGAAAAGCTAATGATTGCCGATTATGAACACCATGAAATAAAAGGAGAACACGAAGTGTAAATCCACTTTCTATCTCTCATCAAAAAGGCTGTACTGATTTTACTTCAGTACAGCCTTTTTTGTATCTTCACATATCTGCGCTACTCCTACTATTTATATAAGATTATTATCCCCAAGTATCAGGACTCTTGCGCCATTGTTGTAGGGTATCTAATTCTTCCTTCTCAATCTTACCACAAAGCAAAGCCTTTTTAAGTAAGCTATCATAATCACCTGCTGTGTAAAGAGGTACTTTTTCTTCTGCAAAACGTTCGTTAGCAATATCAAAGTTATAAGAGAATAGGGCTATCATTCCCAGCACCTCAGATCCATACTCTCGCAAGGCTTTTACAGCATTTAAGCTACTCATCCCTGTACTAA
This sequence comes from Capnocytophaga sp. oral taxon 878, assembly GCF_002999135.1. Lineage (NCBI taxonomy): Bacteria > Pseudomonadati > Bacteroidota > Flavobacteriia > Flavobacteriales > Flavobacteriaceae > Capnocytophaga > Capnocytophaga sp. oral taxon 878. The sequence goes on along the minus strand of NZ_CP027229.1, from coordinate 608,903 downwards.
TAAGATCCTCCACTACTACCACTTTTTGATCAGCTGCTAAAAGCCCCTCAATCTGATTCTGCCTTCCGTGTTTCTTAGGTTCAGGACGCACATATACAAAAGGTAATTCCAATGCATTTGCTACCAACATACCTATACCAATAGCTCCAGTAGCCACTCCTGCAATAACTTGTACATCAGGATATTTTTCTTTTATACCCTTCACCAATACACTTGCAAAGTAGCTTCTAACATCTGGAAATGAGAGAATTATACGGTTATCACAATAAATCGGTGATTTCCAACCACTCGCCCAAGTAAAATAATTTTGAGAATTCAATTTTATTGCGTTAATTTGCAATAAAAATTCGGCTGTTCTTTCAGCCACTGTACTATCAAATACCATAATGTTATGTATGAAATTTTTTTAGACGATAAGTCAATTATTTTGACAAATGTACGTGAAAATATTGAGAGCAACAAATATTTTCATCTAAAAGATGTTACTCTTGATGCTATCTTGCGGGAAATCAATACTAAAGGAGTTGATAAAATTTATCTATATCACCCAAAAGAAGAAAAACTATTAAAAAAATTCAAGAAACTCATCCCCACTATCAAAGCTGGAGGAGGCATTGTTACTAACCCCGAAGGGAAACTGCTCATTATGAAACGCAGAGGTAAATGGGACTTCCCTAAAGGAAAAAAAGAAAAAGGCGAAAATATTGCAACTTGCGCCCTTCGTGAAGTTGAAGAAGAAACAGGTGTCAAAAAACTGCTTATTCAGCGCTATCGTATGACCACCTATCACATTTTCAAACGCGATCACGAATATTACCTAAAAGAAACTTTTTGGTATGATATGACTACAACTTATAAAAAGAAACTAGTCCCTCAAACCGAAGAAGATATAGAAAAAGTATATTGGAAATCTGAAACAGAAGTTCGTGAACTCATCAAAAACTCTTATATGAATATTCAGAAGTTATTCAATTGATAAATCCTCAATATATTTTCAGCTTAGGATGAACGAACGAATAACGAAGGATAAACGAACTATAAACGAAGGATAGTCAGCGAGCTGGCACAGCTGAGTATGTTGCGAAGGATAGTCAGCGAGCTAGCGCAGTTCAGTATATCTATAAAATAAGCACAATTCAATTATTGAAACACCAGCAAAAAAATATCTTATTGCTTCTAATTCAATTCTTTAAAGAAAAAAGATGTTAAAAAATATACTCATAGTAGGCTTAGGAAGTTTTGCCGGCGGTGCCCTACGTTATACTCTCTCACTCCTACTCAGCAAAGTTGGGAAAATACTCGCTTTCCCCATAGCAATTTTCATTATAAATATTTTAGGAAGCTTTATGATAGGGCTACTTTACAGCTATTTTAAACACAAAACAGCTTCCCCTACCCTACCCTTGCTACTAATTACTGGCCTCTTAGGAGGCTTCACAACTTTTTCTACCTTTTCACTGGAAACACTACAACTTTTTCAGCAAAATCAAGAACTAAAAGCCTCTTTTTACATAGTAGGAAGCATAGGTCTCAGTATTTTGGCGTGCTTTTTGGGGAGTAAAATCTATAGTTAATATATAAAGATATGAAAAAATTTTTATTAGGAATGGCTCTCGCAACTGTATTGTTGCTATGCTTTAAATATTTTATTGATAAAAAAGAAAACCAAGAACGACTGGAAGCCGAAACAGCTTTGATACAAACCCAAATAGCCAACGTAAGCAAACTCATTGTTACCGAGGGTCATTTTACCGAAATCCTCAGTTATACCGATACGAAAAAGTACTTTATGGATTTATTTTCCTTTGATAAACAAATCCTCACAGTAGTTAATGCCGATGTAACTGTAGGGTACGATCTCCACCAAGTTGATTTTGAAGTAAATGAAGAACTGAAAAAAGTCATCATTAAGCATATCCCCGAAGCCGAAATAAACATCTACCCTACAATGAAATATTACGATGTAACCCAAAGTCAGATAAACCCTTTTAGTGCTGAAGATGTACAGAAAATAGAAAAAAAAGCACGAACTATGTTAGAAAAGAAAATAGAAGGATCTCCATTAAAACGCAATGCCGAAAACCGACTCATTAGCGAGCTCTCATCTCTTATCTTCGCCACAAGGGCTGTTGGGTGGACTTTAGAGTATCACAACAATCCTATTGCAAATGAAGAAGACCTTAAAGCTATAAAAAATTAACATTATAATAATCAACAAATATGGAAAAGATTCAAATCCCCGAAAACTGGGCAGTCTATATCGGTAGAGTAGAAGATAAGCCCGCTGTGTTTCGCATCAATTTAGGTATTGGCGAAATAGACTTCCCTATAGAGGGTTATACCCAATGTGTAAGGCTAAACCTTGTCCTTAAAGCTCCCGATGAGCACGGTTTTACTACCGATGAGGAAAGAGAACGCTTCTACAACATTGAAGATATTATAATGCCTTCGCTAAAAGATACTGATTTTTTAGCAGGAGTTGTAACTTATCAAGGCAATACAACTTGGTTTTACTATACCCAAGAGGCTCCTTTATTGGCAGCCAACATCGAAAAGGCTTTCACAAATATTGCTGATTACGAACCTGAAATACGTATCGTAGATGACCCTAATTGGGAGATATATTCAGACTATCTTTACCCTAACATCTATGAACACCAAAGCATCAAAAACAGTGCGGTACGCCGCCATTGCGAAGAGTCTGGCGACCATACCGACCAACAGCGCCCTATAGAGCATTGGCTATATTTTGACACTGAAAAGGATATGAACAACGCCCTTAGCAAAGTAATAGCTTTGGGGTATAAGGTAGAAGATAGTGGCAAGGTAGAGCCCGAAGAAGGTAATACTCCTCAAGAGCCCTACTACCAACTTATCCTTTCTAAAATAAATACTGTTGATAATATTAACAGTGACACTTGGGATCTAATTGATGTCGCTCTTGACACCAATGGGCAATATGATGGGTGGGAAACAGTATTAGTAAAATAAAAACAAATAACTTAACAATAAGTAACAAATGAAATTAGAAACTTCAAAAACCTTAGTACAAAAAAGTGCAAAAAACCTTTTCGAATCATTAGACAATGTGGCAAACTTTAAACAACTAATGCCCGATAACATCAATAAGTTTGAATTGCTTACTAATAACTCCTTTGTCTTTGCTCTAAAAGGTATGCCCGAAATTTATTTAGAAAAGAAAAGTACCACCCCCTACAGTCAGTTAGTGTTAGGCGAAGCTAATGGAAAAATTCCTTTTCAGCTCACTACTAATATTACCGAAATATCTGATAATGAGAGCGAAGTACAACTAGTTTTTGAAGGTAATTTCAACCCCGTAATGGCAATGATGGTCAAAACTCCTATCAGCAAATTTATGGAAACCTTAGTAACTAAAATGCAAACATTGTAATGGCAGGAAACAGTATAGGTACCCTTTTTAAACTCACTACTTTTGGCGAGTCCCACGGCGAAGCTCTTGGAGGAGTCATTGATGGGTGCCCTCCCAATATTATTTTAGATTTTGAAGCCATACAACATGAACTAAATCGCCGCCGTCCTGGTCAGTCAGCTATTGTTACCCAACGAAAAGAAGGCGACAAGGTACATTTCCTTTCTGGCATTTTAGACGGTAAAACTACCGGCACGCCTATTGGCTTTATAATCGAGAATGAAAATCAGCATTCAGCCGATTATGACCATATTGCCCAAGTATACCGCCCCAGTCACGCCGATTATGTGTATCAGCAAAAATACGGTATTCGTGACTATCGCGGGGGCGGACGCTCATCAGCACGTGAAACTGCCAGCCGTGTTGTTGCAGGAGCTATTGCCAAACAAGTACTCAAAGGAATACAAATCAACGCTTATGTGTCAAGTGTTGGCGAGCTTTCCCTTACCAAACCCTATACCGACCTCAATTTAACCATAGCCGAAACCAATGCCGTACGCTGTCCTGACCCTATTTTAGCAGAACAAATGGAAGCCTATATTAAAGCCATTCGTAAAGAGGGCGATACAGTGGGCGGAATAGTAAGCTGTGTAGTAAAAGGGGTGCCTGTAGGTTGGGGCGAACCTGTGTTCGACAAACTTCACGCACAGCTCAGCAAAGCGATGCTCTCTATCAATGCAGTAAAAGGCTTTGAGTATGGCAGTGGCTTTGCGGGTACTACAATGCGTGGCAGTCAGCACAACGACCTTTTCAACCCCGATGGCACTACCCAAACCAACTATTCTGGAGGTATACAAGGGGGCATAAGCAATGGTATGGACATTTATTTTCGGGTAGCTTTTAAGCCCGTAGCAACCCTTATGCAACCGCAACCCGCTCTTGATAGCCAAGGCAATATTGTAGAGATGCAAGGTAAAGGCCGACACGACCCCTGCGTAGTACCCCGTGCTGTCCCCATTGTCGAGGCAATGACCGCAATGATACTATTAGACTTTTGCTTGATTAATGAGACTATAAAAACATTTTAAAGTGTATTAACTATGCTTGATATACTCAAAAATAATTGGAGTGATGCACAAATAGTAGATGTATCCTACCAGAAAGGAATCTTATTATTAGCATTAAAAGACTATCAAAATACAATACATAAGCACCTTTTTGAGAATGTCATTGCATTATCATTTGAGAATTATCTCAATGAAGATATTAGTGAAATACGTTCTTCTTTTTGGAAAGAAGAAAATGATAGCATTTGCCAAATAATCATTCTATCGGCTTGGACAAATAAAGAAATTATACGTTTTTCATTTTTTACATATTAACTATGGCAGCTGAAGCTTATGTAATATTTGAAGATACTACTTGGTATAAAAAACATAAAGAAGAAATCAGACAACAAATTTTTCTATTAGATACTTATGTGCGTCATCCAATACAAATAGGCTCCTATCTAATGAAAGAAGGCGAATATTGGCTAAAAGGTATTGAGAGTAAGCTTCCCCCAGCTGATTGGCCATATAGTGTACGTATCTTTTTAGATAAAGAGGACTATATTTTTATAGAAATCAGTGCACACCCCCCAAGTATTGAAAGAACTCTCACACAATTTTTAAATTGGATAAGAAAGCAAACCTCTATCATTTTTCAAGATGAAGATGGAGAGGAATTTGGTTATCAATAAATTAATTATGAACTCAAAAGAAATAGCAAATGGCATATTGCGTGCCGTAGGAATTATTGTTTTAGTAGTATTAGGGCTCTATACCCTTTATTTGCTACAATCTATTATCATTTATCTTATTGTATCATTAGTACTGACACTAATGGGTAAACCCCTTATTTACTTCTTCCGTAAAAAACTAAAAATAAAGAGTGAAACTCTCTGCGTGATACTTACTATGTTACTTTTTGTACTACTCAGTCTTGGAGTATTCAGTTTGTTTATTCCATTGCTCATTTCACAAGGAAAAAACCTATCAAGCCTTAACATTGATTTACTGAAAGATAATCTTGACGCTCTTATACACCAAACTCTTAGTAAGGTTGGGTTAGAAAGAGAAGATTACTCTTTTGGCGTACAAGAAATGTTAAACTTTATTGATATACCTAACTTTCTCAACTCCTTTATTTCCTTTATCAGTAGTTTTGGAGCAGGGTTCTTTTCTGTACTCTTCATTACTTTCTTTTTTATGAAAGATGGCGACAGAATACTTATCTCTTTACTTTCTATTTTTTCACCTAAACGTAAACGCAAATTAAAAACCTCTATTTTTAAAATAAATGATCTTTTATCTCGCTATTTCGTAGGGTTAATACTACAAATTACAATACTATTTATTGTTTATACTGCTGTATTACTTATCTTTGGGGTAGAAAACGCTCTTATTATTGCACTACTCTGCGCTTTGCTTAATCTTATCCCTTATATAGGTCCAATGATTGGCTTTGTATTAATGGCACTACTTACAATGAGTAGCAACCTACAAAACGATTTTATGAGTGTGAGTCTACCTACTACTATCTATGTACTCATTGGCTTCATTGTTGGGCAATTTATTGATAACGTATTTTCACAACCTATTATTTTTTCAAATTCAGTAAAATCAACCGCTTTGGAAATTTTCCTAATTACCCTTATCAGTGGCACACTTTTTGGCATTACTGGTATGGTAGTAGCTATTCCTGCTTATACCGTTCTAAAAGTAGTACTAAAAGAGTTCTTCCCTAATAATAAAGTAGTTGGACTACTTACTAAAAATTTATAGCAATGAAACATTTTCTATTACTTACATCACTTTTTTTGTTTGCCTCACATAGTTACGCTCAAAAACAAATAGTCGATGCAAAAAAAGTAGAACAGCTTACAATGCAACAAGATCCTAATGATCCTTGTCGTTATGTGAAAGGTTATATTGTAAATAAGGACTATATCATCTATCAAAATTGTAACCAGCGTATTATTCTACCTGCCGATACAGCTACCTTCGAGCTGCAAAATGAAGACTTTGCTTTAGATAAAAATGGGGTATATTATCAGGGAAAGTTCTTTTCGGTAGATACTACTGGTTTCAAAATAATAGGCGAAAAAGAGGTTCAGAATGAGGATGAAAAGGTGATTATTTGGCGCACTAACCAAAAAGTATTCTTCGGACAAGAACCTGTAAAGGTAGCTCACCCTGCTACGTTTGAAGAGGTATTCTTTTGCTATTTCAAAGATAAAGAATTTATCTACTATTGGGACAAAAAAATAGAAGGATCCGATAGCCAATCCATTATAACATGTGGTGATGTCTCTGCTATTGCCGATAAGAATCATACTTATTACAAAGGTAAAATACTAAGCTACAAAGGTGAACCTGTTACCCTTATCAACAATGTGCTTTTCAAAACTTCACATCACGTACTAGGCTTAACTCTTGATAGTGGAGACGATACCCCTACATGGGAAGAACTTCCTAATATAGATGTTGCCTCTCTAAAAAGGCTGTCTGATAGTTATGCAATTGATAAAAATGCTGTATTCTTCAATGATAGCCAAATGTCTATCAAAAAAGAAGATTTTGCTAATCTTCGCATTTTTGAAGAACCTTATGTCTATCGCTTTATTACTGATGGTAAGGCAATCTATAAAGGGGGAAGCAAAACTAAATACCATTTGCCTACCTTTGGTATTTTCACTAATACTAGTGAGGAATTATGCTACGACAAAAATGGTGTTTATAAAGATGAAGAAAAACTTCCTTTTAAATATACTGATTCCCCTCTATTAGGTAAAAATCTTTTTTTAATAAAGAAAATAGTTGTCTATAAACAACAAGCCTATAACATAGATTATGACAGTAAAAAGTTTTATCCTCATGTAACCCCCGAAATGTTAGAAGAGTTCAAATATGGAAAAAAACAAGCTATTACTATACGTTATGGCAAACTACAACCTAAATTTAATATTCATACCTTACCTCTTCGAGAATCTTACTTGAGTACTGATGATGAATACTTATACTATTTACACGAACGACTTATCAAAAAACAAAATCTTGAACTATTAGCCATCTATAAAGGCTATGACAGCCAAGATGATGACGTAAAATACCATCTTTTTAAAAATGTAGAAGGCTATTGGTTAGCACAACTAAAAAATCGTAATAGCAAAATCTGTTTTTTAGGTACTAAACTTAACAAATTCAAATTATAATCGTTATGAAACATCTCATTTCTCTTTTGCTTCTTTATTATCTGCAAAACCTTTCAGCCCAAACGGAACCTCTAAAAGTCACTGATGCTATTAAGGTTAATAATCTAAACATAGAACAAAATTGGAATAGTGGTTGCCGATATGTAGAAGGTTATATATTGAATAAGGACTATTTGGTTTACCAAACTTGTGATACTCGTAAAGTATTAAAAGCTGATATGTCTTCTTTTCAAATACAAAGAGAAGAAAGCTTTGCTATAGATAAAAACGGAATTTACTATCAGGGTGTTTTCTTCCCTATTGATACTGCTGGCTTTAAAATCGTAGGAATAAAAGAACGCCCTAGAGGAGAAGGAGATAGTTATAAAGGAAATGAATATCTATGGAGAACTAATAAGAAAGCTTTTTTAGGTACTAAAGAAATTAACATTTCTCACCCCGCTAGCTTTGAAGCGGTAGAGTACTTCAATGGCTGTTATTTCAAAGATAAAAACTACCTTTATTACTACGATAAGAAAATCAAGGACTCTGATGCAACTTCTGTACGCACTAATAACCATTTAGAGCTTATTTCTGATAAAAATAACACTTATCACAGAGGAGTTCCCATTACCTACAAAGGAGAAGGAATACAAAATATAAATAATAATCTTTTCAAAACTTCAAAATATGTGCTATACTCTCCTTCTTTTGCAGTTGGTGGCACTATCAGGTGGATTGAGCTCAGTAATATAGATGCAAAAACACTGCATTCTCTTTCAAGAAACTATGCTATGGATAAAAATCATATATTCTATGAAAGAGGAAAAGTAACCCCTATAAAAAAACAAGATTTTAACAATATACGTATTTTTGACCAAGTTAATAGTTGTTATATCTCCGATGGAAAAATAGTGTATGCAGGAGAAAATTATAAAACAAACTATGATGCTCCCACTTTTGGCATGTTACCAAAATCAGATTTTAAATACGATAAAAACGGTATTTATTACAAAGGTAATGAAAAAATGCCTTTCCATTACACCGATGTTCCCGTATTAGGAAAAAATACTTTCTATAATTTCGATAAAGGCGCTTATGTAATTTACAACCAACAAGCATTTTATCCTTTTGGAAATAATGACTACTACCCTAATTTAAATGAACAACAAATAAATGACCTTAAGGAAGGAAATATACATTTAGCACTTACTTCTAATAACAAATCTGCTAAAATACAAGAGGTTTTTGAATACAATTTGTACAAAGCAAACAATACCATATATATAGGCAAAGTAGCTCAAAATGTAGATGTTGCTACTTTTCAAAATATAGGAAACTATTCTTTTTACAAAGATAAAAATAATGTGTATTACTATGACAGATGGGGAGATGATCCCAAATTACTTGTTATAACTGGTTATGATACTGCTACTTTAGCAGCTACTACCAATGGTTTCTTTGCCGATAAGAATTTTTGGTATTATCGTACTATAAAACTTTTTAAAAATGAATCTGTAGAGCTTTTAGCTATTTATTCAGGTTACCGAAAAGGTTGTGGGTTTGATAAAAATCCAAGTACAAATTACTACTTATTTAAAAATAGTGAAGGTTATTGGCTTACCGAATTAGGAGGTGAAAATACTATTCAATTCTTAGGTTCTAAACTCAATAATTTCAATCTATAATTCCTTATGAAAAATTTTCCATTTTATCTATTCCTTTCCTGCTTTCAGTTTATTGCTGCCCAAACAGAATCCTTAAAAATTACCAATGCTACCAAGGTAGATAGCCTAACTGTAAAAAAGAATTGGAACGTACGTTACAAGTATGTAGAAGGCTTTATTTTTAACAAAGATTATGTTATATTCCAAAACTCTGATAGTCTTTTTGTACTCCACCCCGATATGCTGACTTTTAAAGTAAAAGACTATGATTATGGTATGGCTATTGATAAAAATGGAATTTATTACCAAAATAACTTTTTTCCTATAGATACTAATGGTTTTAAGATTATAGGTTCAGACCTAATAATTGATAAAAAAAAGGAAATAGTACCTATTTGGCGTACTTCCCAAAAGGCTTATATTGGAAACAAAGACATTGCTATTAGCAGCCCTGCTACTTTTGAAAATATCTATTATGATTATTTAAAAGACGAACATCACCTATACTACATTAATAATGGAAAAGTGAGGATAGTACAAGGTGCCGACGTTGCTTCTATTCGTAAAGACTTAGCTACTGAAAACTATATTTCCGACAAAAACGGCACCTTTTACCAATCTCAACCACTTATGTACAAAGGAGAAAGGGTACAACAAATTACCAAAAACATACTAAAAACCTCCCAACACGTATTATACTATGATAAAGAACTTATTGAATTACCTAACTACTTTCATATTCCTACTCTCAAAGCTCTAAATGAGTCATATCTCATCGACCAAAACCATGTTTATTATATCGATTACTACTCCTACAAAACAGAGGGTAAAGACTTTAGACTACCTATCGCTACTAAAAATTTAAATAAAATAAGAGTTTTCAATAATTTCGTTACCGATGGTACTATGGTATACCGCGATAGTACCCCCAAACCTCAATACGATGCTGCAACTTTTGCTGAGCTTCAGGATGCTTATTACTATCAATATGACAAAAATGGAGTCTATAATTGGGATAAAAAGTTATCTTTCTTCTATACTGAAGCTCCTATTTATGGCAAAAACTTATTTAAAGACAAGGCTGGTGGAATACTCTATAAAAATCAAATATATAATAGCTCAACCGAAGAGGTTTTTATGAACCTTACCTCTAAGGAAGTACAACTCGTAAAAGAAGGAAAAGTCACTGTTTATGATTTTGTTCATATAAAGAGAAAACGCATTCTAAAACAAAAATATTTTGATAGTGAGTTATACAAAGCTAATAACCTAATTTATGTAGGTGAAACACCTCAAAAGGGGGTAGATGCTGCTACTTTTCAAAAAATATGGCACAATATTTATAAAGATAAAAATAAAGGCTATTATTATGATGAAAGCAATGAGTATGATCCTAAACTCATCCCTATTGACGGGTATGATATAACAACCCTTAGCCTTCTAACAGCTGATCTTTTAGCTGATAAGAATTATATCTATTTTCAAAAATATAGACTTATCAAAAATGATAAGGTTGAAATACTCGCTATATACCCAGGCTATCGAATGGGGTGTAGTCAAGATTTTAAACCTAATACCAATTATTATCTTTTAAAAAATACCGAAGGTTATTGGCTTACAGAAATTGGTAATGGAGCTAAAATCCGATTCTTAGGTACCTACCTAAATAATTTTAAAATATAATTTCTTATGAAAAAGATCTTATTTTACCTATTCCTTTGCTGCTTTCAGCTTATTCCTGCTCAAAATAAACCACTAATCACCAATGCTACCAAAGTAGATAATCTAACTATAAAAAGAGGCTTTTATAGTGATTGCAAATATATCGAAGGATTTATATTTAACCAAGATTACATCATATACCAAACCTGTGATAGCCTTTTTATACTACACCCCGATATGCTTACTTTTAGAGTAGAAAGCTATGATTATGGTATGGCTATTGATAAGAACGGTATCTACTCACAAGGGGTATTTTTCCCTATTGATACTACTAATTTTAAGATTGTAGGTTTTAATATTATAGATAAAAAAACTACTCCTATTTGGCGTACCAACCAAAAGGCTTTTATAGGTAATAAAGAACTCGCCATCCCTAATCCCGAAACTTTTGAATGCATTCATTATCCATACTTTAAAAATAAAAACAATTTATACTATATCACAAACGGAAAGGTAGAAACCATAACCAATATCGACCTTCCTTCTATACGTACTGATTTAGTTACCGAAAACTATATTTCCGACAAAAATGGCACCTTTTACCAAGCTCAACCTCTTATGTATAAAGGTGAAAGGGTACAACAACTTACCAAAAACATACTAAAAACCTCCCAACACGTATTATACTATGATAAAGAAATTATTGAATTACCCAACTACTTCCATATCCCTACCCTCAAAGCACTAAATGAGTCTTATCTTACCGACCAAAACCACGCTTATTATGATGATTATTACGACTATGAAAAGGAAATCAAAGTTTCCAAAGTACCCATACCTACCAGAAACCTAAGCAAAATAAAAGTCTTTAGTCATTTCATTACCGATGGCTATACTGTATATTTAGGCACCGAACCCCAACCTCAGTACAATGCCGCTACATTTGCCGAATTCCCCCAAAACTATTACTTCCAATACGACAAAAATGGAGTTTATAATTGGAATAAAAAACTTCCTTTCAAATACTCCCAAACTCCTATTTATGGTAAAAACCTGTTTGAGGTTAAGTACGATGCCATTCTTTATGGCAACCAAGTATATGATAACATAGATGAATACCTCATCAACAACCTCACTCCCAAAGAAATACAACTGCTAAAAGATGGTCAAATAAGTATAAATGATTTCAGCTATCTAAAAGGGAAACGCATCATAATTGAAAAATCCTATGCCTATAATCTATACCAATTCAACAACCAAATTTATATAGATAAAACACCACAAAAAGGGGTAGACGCCTCTACTTTTCAAAAATTATGGTATGACATCTATAAAGATAAAAACAATGTTTATTACTACAACACAACCATTGTAACTACACCCAAACTCATTCCTGTCAATGAATATGATGCTGCAACCTTAAAGGCTCTAAATCACCACTATCTATTAACCGATAAAAACTATTTGTATTTCGGCAGAATACGCCTTATCAAAAGCAATAAACTCGAAATACTCGCCATCTACCCGGGTTACCGAATGGGCTGCAGTCAAGATACAGAATCACCTACCGACTTCTACATCTTCAAAAATATTGATGGATATTGGCTTGCCGAATTAGGTGGCGGAGCTAAAATTCGCTTCTTAGGCACCCCCGATAACACGTTCAAACCCTAAAAAATACCCCTCCCCCTCATTACTTAGCCAAAGTCCCAAACTTTGGCTAAGTTTTTTTATTACCTTTTTCACAACAAAATCAGTTTTTTTCTAAAAAATCCTCAACCCCCACTTTTCTTTTACCTTCATTACAACTATAAAACAGAAACCATTAACTATCAATATATTACACTTTTAACTAACCCTATTTTTGATAAAGTTAGAGCGAAGGATAAACGAACCTATAACGAAGGATAAACGAACTATAAACGAAGGATAAGCATTACACACTCATTATCAACCTATTAAATCAAACCTCCTATTTTACGAAAATCTCAACGTTTTCTCATAAATACTGCATTTTCCGCATATTCAAAACTGAAAAAATCCGTGTAAAACACCAAAACCTTATAACCTACTGATTATTAAAATATAACAATGAAAAAACCACAAAAAAATTAATTTTCAAAAATAAAAAACAAAAATATTATATGGTTATTCAAAATATTATTCGTACTTTTGTAGCCTAATATCAAACTTGATAAATTTTAAAGAAATGAGTAAATACGACGTTATTGTATTAGGAAGCGGTCCCGGTGGTTATGTAACTGCCATTCGCGCTTCTCAATTAGGCTTCAAAACTGCGGTTATCGAAAAAGAAAACCTTGGCGGTATCTGCCTTAACTGGGGCTGTATCCCTACCAAAGCCCTACTAAAATCAGCTCAAGTATTTGAGTACCTTAAGCACGCCGAAAGCTACGGTATCAAAGTAAAAGAAGGATCTTTTGATAAAGACTTCCCTTCTGTTATCAAACGTAGCCGCGATGTAGCCTCTACTATGAGCAAAGGCGTTCAGTTCCTTATGAAAAAGAACAAAATCGACGTGATTATGGGCTATGGTACCATTAAACCTGGTAAAAAAGTAGACGTAAAAGATAAAGACGGCAAAGTAACCGAATACAGTGCCGACCATATCATCATCGCTACCGGTGCCCGCTCACGTGAATTGCCTGCCCTACCTCAAGACGGTAAGAAAATTATCGGTTACCGCCAAGCACTTACTTTGCCCGAACAACCTAAAAAAATGATTGTAGTAGGTAGTGGTGCTATAGGTATCGAATTCGCATACTTCTATAACTCTATGGGTACCGAAGTAACCATTGTAGAGTTTATGCCTAACATCGTACCTGTTGAAGATGAAGACATCTCTAAACAATTAGAAAAAAGCCTTAAAAAATCAGGCATCAACATTATGACTTCTGCCGAAGTTACTAAAGTTGATACCTCAGGCAAAGGCGTAAAAGCATTCGTCAAAACAGCTAAAGGCGAAGAAGTCCTAGAGGCCGATATCCTCCTTTCTGCCGTAGGTATCAAAACCAATATCGAAAACATAGGCTTAGAAGCAGTAGGTATCAAAACCGAACGCGATAAAATCTTAGTAAACGAATACTACCAAACCAACGTTCCTGGCTATTATGCTATTGGCGACGTAGTTCCTGGTCAAGCCCTAGCACACGTAGCTTCTGCCGAAGGTATTCTTTGCGTTGAAAAAATAAAAGGCCTACATGTAGAACCTATCAACTACGGCAATATACCTGGTTGTACCTACTGCACTCCCGAAATTGCTTCAGTAGGACTTACCGAAAAACAAGCTAAAGAAAAAGGTTACGAAATTAAAGTAGGTAAATTCCCATTCACAGCATCAGGTAAAGCCAATGCTGCCGGAACTACCGAAGGTTTCATCAAAGTAATCTTCGATGCTAAATATGGTGAATGGTTAGGCTGCCACATGATAGGAGCAGGTGTTACCGATATGATTGCCGAAGCTGTAGTAGCTCGTAAGTTAGAAACTACCGGACACGAAATTATCAAAGCCGTACACCCTCACCCTACTATGAGCGAGGGCGTTAAAGAAGCTGTAGCAGCTGCTTACGGCGAAGCTATTGATATTTAACATTTATTTCTCATACACAAACAAAAAACTCCAAGTACAACCTTTTTTACTTGGAGTTTTTTTTATAAATAATCCTATTTACTTATGTTAGACTACTTAGAACCTTATTTTGATTTAACCGAAGCCATCTTAAAACTACTCTTAAGCTACCAAACCTACTTGTACATTTTTTTAGTGTACTATTTAATTAAAAACAGAAGCGATTGGCAAAAGATGAGTTATCAACTCTTTGCTGTAACGACTTTTTTTTCAGTAATAGCACTATGCTTCAAATTATATCCTTTTTATAAAAATACTATAGGTCTTTTATATCTTTGGGTATATGTAGGGAGTATTTACCTCCTATACGGACTCATAGCCTATTTCTTAGAAAACGACAAAAAACCGCGTTACAATATGAATATATGGGTATTGCTACTTGTTACACTCCTTTCCTTAGGAGCTTATATACCCATTTGGGTAATGAAGAAATACAAGCAATACAATATTGAGGCAAAACACTTTTGGATAGTACTTGTTTATCTATATATTTTTCAATTACATCACAGTCTCTTATTAGGAAGTTATTGGGAAATATATCATATAAAAAACATACACTTTATAAAACTCTTCGCTGTATTATTTATAATAATTTGGACGATAGTAATACTATTTTTCTTGCAAAATCAAATAGAAAAGAAAAGCAAGGTAATAGAATTCAAACAATGGTATTTTACCCTATTGTTTGGCATTCTTTATATACAATATAAAATTAATGACGAAGTAAAATTCTTTAAGAAGAAGGAGCAAGCTCGTGAGCAGTTGGAACAAACAGCTCATTACACACCGTAAAAGCTATTTTATTCATCGTAAGCCATTCTTCTAGCAGGGCATTAATAGCCTCTTTTGGGTATGGCAATACCGATACTACCTCAGCCGGAGTTATAGGTTTTTGTTGTAATAACTGCCATAACTGTTGTCGCAATAATTTAGTATCTATTTTAGGCTGAGGTATCTTAGCCAAACAGGTAGAACACATTCCACATTTATGTACAGTACGCTCACCAAAGTACTGCAATAACTGTACACTCCGGCAGGTAGTAGTATTCTCCAAATAGGCATATACCTGCTCTTGCAATGTCTTTTTTGTATGATTGTATTGTTTCACATTCTTAGCAATGGTATTAATAGTACGATCATCATCACGGGGTACATTAAAGGTAAGTTGCACATCGGTTGAAACAGTAGTAAGCACCCCAATACCATCATTGTGAATTTCGTGCAAATAGCGCATTAATTGCGGATAAGTAAGGTCGGTGCGTTCAGTAATCTTTTCTATTTCTAGTGCCACTGGCTGACTAAATATATACGGATAAGTATGCCCAAGATAAAAAAGAAGAGAGCTTAGATGCTTATGCGTTTGGTTGTATGTTATCTGCTGTTTAGCCTCAGCCGATAGGTGCAGTGTCACTTTTTGATAAAACTGCTGACTTAAAGAAATTACTGAAAATCTATCAAGAGTTTGCAAAGCACTATAAGCTTTAAGAGTAGGCAGATTGTAACGCTTACAGAAGTCGGGAAAGAAAAAACGATGCGCTTCCTCACTAAGGTCACCAATAGCAATTTGAAAATACTGATTGAGCTTGGTATAAACAAGTTTCAAGAAAGTTAAATCAATCAGTGAGTCATTAAGAAGTTTTTTAGCAGTATTAATGTCTGCTTCATCATAAACAAGTATAGCCTCAGCAAAGGTACCATCACGCCCTGCACGTCCAGCCTCCTGAAAATAATCTTCTAAAGTAAGAGGGATATTCCAATGCAATACCATACGTACATCAGGTTTATCAATACCCATACCAAAAGCATTGGTAGCTACCATAATACGCACTTCATTATTAAGCCAACTTTTAAGGCGAAGGTTCTTTTCATCTGAAGTAAGTCCACCGTGAAAGAAAGTAGAGCTAAAGCCCTTAGCATTCAGCACCCCCGATAGGTAACTTGTAGCATTCCTACTGCGAAGATAAATAATAACACTCCCACTACTTTTGTGTAGCAAGTTCAACAAATAAGGAAGCTTTTCTTTTATTTGATATACTTTATAAGCAATATTAGGGCGTTGGAGTGAAGTACTGATAACCTTAGCCCCTTCAATACCCAATAGTTCTAATAAGTGCTGTTGTACTTTAGGAGTTGCCGAAGCAGTAAGAGCCAACATTGGCACTTTAGGAAATTCCTCTTTAAGCCATTTGCACTGTAAGTATGCCGGGCGAAAGTCATTACCCCAATGTGATACACAGTGAGCCTCATCAATTACGATTAGGTTAATAGGCATCGCTTTGAGGTAGGTGCGTACTAACTCATTCTGCAAACGTTCGGGTGATAGATAGAGGAACTTGTATTGCCCATATAGGGCGTTATTAAGCAACCTATCCAACTCGGGGTAAGGAAGAGCCCCTGTTAAGGATAAAGCCTTTATATTCTTTCTTTTTAAAGCTTCAACTTGGTCGGTTATAAGAGCTATTAAGGGTGATACTACAATACAGATACCTTCTTTGATCATAGCTGGTACCTGAAAAGTAATTGATTTACCCCCACCGGTAGGCATTAGGGCTAAAGTATCATTTCCTTCTAAAACGTGCTTAATAACAGTTTCTTGAGGTTCACGAAAACTATTATAGCCCCAATACTTTTTGAGTATATGTAGGGCAGCCTCATTCATATATACGGCGTGCTAATTGAGGGAAGTCGATAAAGGGGTTACGGTTACCTTGTGCTCCCTCAATTACATTATTGCGTTGGTGCTCTAAAGGTGATACAGGATCTTCATCATTCCATTTAAGGAGTAAGGCTATACCACCTGTGCTTATAGAGGTATCTAACTTTTCATTATAACGAAGATTAAGATAGAATATCATACGGGCTATATCACCTTTCCACTCATCACCAGGGTACCAACCTTTACCAATAATTTTGCAGTTGCCCTTACCCTGAGTAAAAGGGAGATTACCATGCCTTGAGTTCACGCTTTTATCACAGGCACGCAAGTGATGCAAATCACCTTTGGCATTATTTTGATACTTTGATTGTGGGTAAATATGCTCGGTATTAAAGGTAGTAGGGCTGTAGTTTTTATTACCTTCATACTCTTCCCAATAACGTTCTTCACCTGTATACATAAGCACTACATTATTGGGGTTTTGCAAGCTAGCATCGGCTTTGTAAAGATATTTATGACGATCATAATAGGTAAGGAATTTTGTATGCTTGCTAATGGTAAGCACAGCTAAATCGTCATATAATGTTTTGCCTGTTTTATCAAAATCAATTGTTTTATAATATTGGGCAAGGTTTTCGGGTACAGTTATTTTGCTATACTGAGGATTTTCTTTTTGATTACTAGGTATATGAGTATTGGGTGTTTGTGCGCACGATAGCAGTACGCTTAAACATAAGAAAATATAGAAACGTTTCATTTGTTATTCTATTTTATTATTAAAAATTATAATTATTGACCAGTTCTGATAGCTTCGACAGGGTTAAGGCGTGCTGCCGATGAGGCAGGAATAATACCTGAAAGCAAGCCTACTACTGATGAGATTCCTAAACCTATAAGTATATTGGGCAGTGAGAGAACAAAGTTAAACTCGGTAGTAATGCTTGATATAACCATAGTGAGCAACCATACAAAAAGCAGACCAAACAGACCTCCTATAAGGGCTAAGAGTACCGCCTCAAAAAGGAACTGAAATAGTATAAATTGGTTTTTAGCCCCTAAAGACTTTTGCACACCTATAAGGCTAGTACGTTCTTTTACGCTTACAAACATAATATTGGCAATACCAAATCCTCCTACTAAAATTGAGAAGCAGCCTATTACCCAGCCAACCATATTCATCATTCCGATGGTATTATCAATCATTTCGGTAAGAGAGCTAATTTTGTTGAAGAAGAAGTTATCAATTTCATCGGGTTTTAGGCCGCGATAAGCACGGAACTTTTGGCGTAATACCCCTTCAAACTCTGCCATATCAACTCCTTTTTTTGGTTTTATAACAATAGCGCTAGGGATACCTTGTGCGCCTGTATTCATAAAAGTACGAATAAAATTGGCAGGGACATAGACTTGTTCATCAGGGCCATCACCGAACATTGAGCCGTATTTTTTTAGTACCCCTATTACTGTTATTTTTTTACCAAAGAGCCGTATTTCTTTATCAATAGGATCTTCTTCGCGAAATATTTGTTGTGCTATTTCATAACCTAATACTGTTACTCCTGCCCCAGCATTGGCTTCGGTATCGTTATAAAAGCGACCTTTTTCAATCTTAATATCGCTAATTTGTTCGACTCCTGCAGAGGCAGCACTCACTGCTACTGAAATGGTTTTGCCATTATATTTAAGCTGAGATGAGAGTCCGTAATACTGATAAGCTGCTACCTCGATATTAGGCACTTCCCGCTTTACAAACTCATATTCTTGATTGGTAACTTGTGGAAAGCTTAGGCGTTGCCATTGGGGTACTGATGTAGGTGCAAAAGAAAACTTAGAGATGTTAATCATATTTTTATCCAAACCTGCAAGGCTTTCTTGAATGCTGCGGTTAAGCGAATCGACAGCTGCTAATACTGAAATAATAGAAAATATACCCACCGTTACGCCTAATAACGACAGGAAAGTACGGAGCTTGTTATCACGCAATGACTTGATAGCAAAATTAAAGCTTTCTTTTAAGAGTTGTAAATAAATAAGCATAGGTTAGTTTTCTGTTTTGCTATTTTATTGGTGCAAAGATACAAAAGAATTATCAAATGGCAATGAATAATTGAATTTAAAAGTACAACAATTTGGTGGTTTACAAGAGATGAATTCCGTTTTCTTCGCAAAGTTGTAACATATCATCTGTCCAGATAGAGGCTTGTACTTCGCCTATGTGTGCTTTCTGCATCAGTAGCATACAGATACGCGACTGACCAATACCACCGCCTATGGTAAGAGGGAGTTCGCCTTTGAGGAGCATTTGGTGGTACTCCAAGGTTTTGCGATGCTCGGCATTGGCGAGTTGCAATTGGTGTGCTAATGATTTTTCATTTACACGTATGCCCATGGAAGAGAGCTCTAAGGCATTGTTCAGCACTGGATTCCATAAGATAAGGTCGCCGTTGAGTTCCCAATCGTCATAATCGGGAGCGCGGTTATCGTGTTTTTTGCCTGAACGCAATGTTTTACCTATCTGAGTGATGAAGATAGCTCCTTTTTCTTTGGCAAATACTTCTTCGCGTTTTTGAGGTGATAATGTAGGGTATCGATCTTCTAACTCCTGTGAGCTGATGAAGGTTATTGTTTTTGGCAAGAAAGCCTTACACTTAGGATAATGAGTTACAAGGGCATTTTCGGTTTCGAGAAAGGCGTTATAGAGCTGATTAACTGTTTGTTGTAGGTATTGCAAAGATCGATCGGAAGGGGTGATAACTTTTTCCCAATCCCATTGATCGACATATATAGAGTGTGTATTATCTAAGGTTTCGTCACGACGGATAGCGTTCATATCGGTATAGATACCTTCGTGCTGAGCGATGCCATAGCGTTTTAGGGCTAAGCGTTTCCATTTGGCAAGGGAGTGAATAATCTCAATGGTTTGTCCTTGGGCGTCTTTCATTTCAAAACTTACAGGGCGCTCGACACCGTTGAGGTCGTCATTAAGTCCTGTAGCCCGTTTTACAAATAAAGGGGCTGAAATACGGGTGAGTTGTAGGGCACGAGCTAAAGCAGTTTCAAAGGTATCTTTGATGAGCTTAATGGCGCGCTCGGTATCCATAATACCATAGGGTGATGCATAGTTTTTGGGGATGATAATCATAAATAGTGAGTTTGCTAATTTAGTAATTTGCCAATCATAACATTTGCTTTTAATTTAGGCAGCAAGCTGCTGCTTAATCTGACAAGTGATGTGGTTGTATAGTTATGAAAGATAGAGATGTGAAGTGCAAATTTTGTACCATTTTAAGGGGTTGTTTTGGATTAATTTAAGTATTGGCTTGGGAAGATTTAAGGAATGTAATATACTTAGCTACGCCAGCTTGGTAACTATCCTTCGTTTATAGTTCGTTTATCCTTCGTTATTCGTTCGTTCAATCTAGGGGATAGTTTTAATAAAGATAGATTGAGTTTGGGGAGTAGGTAGATTTTGAGTGGATATTTGAGTTAAGATGGGTAGAAGGTGCTTAGAAGCTGACAATTTGTCAGTTAAAAGTAGTTTGGTATTCTTTTAGCTATAATTGAAGCGTTAAAATAAACAATAGACATTTATGAAAGGAAATATAAACGTTTCGGTGGAAAACATTTTTCCGCTTATTAAAAAGTTTTTATATAGCGATCACGAGATATTTTTGCGTGAGCTTATATCAAACGCTACTGATGCTACCCTTAAACTTAAACACCTTACCAGCATAGGTGAAGCGAAGGTGGAGTACGGCAATCCTATAATTGAGGTGAAGGTGGATAAAGAAAATAAAACCCTTCATATTATTGACCAAGGGATTGGTATGACGGCTGAAGAAGTGGAAAAGTATATCAACCAGATTGCTTTTTCGGGAGCGGAGGAATTTTTGGAGAAATATAAGGATACTGCCAAAGATGCTGGTGTGATAGGGCATTTTGGATTGGGATTCTATTCGGCTTTTATGGTAGCCAAAGAGGTAGAGATTATTACCAAATCATACACTGATGCTCCTGCTGTACGATGGGTGTGTGATGGTAGTCCTGAGTTCAGCTTAGATGAAACAGACCTACGCAAGGAGCGCGGTACTGAAATTATATTGCACATAGCTGATGACTCGGTTGAGTTTCTGGAAGACTACCGCATAGAAGAGCTATTGCGCAAATACAATCGTTTTATGCCAATACCTATTAAATTCGGCACTAAACAAGAACCGCTACCGCGCCCAGAGAATGCTCCTGAAGACTATAAAACAGAGTATGTAACGGTTGATAACATAGTAAATAATCCGACCCCTGCGTGGACAAAGCAGCCTACTGATTTGAAAGATGAGGATTATAAAGCTTTCTATCATGAACTTTATCCTATGCAGTTTGATGAACCGCTGTTCCATATTCATTTGAATGTAGATTATCCGTTCCATCTTACTGGTATACTGTATTTTCCTAAGCTTAGCAACGATATGCAGTTACAGAAAGACCGCATACAGTTGTATCAGAACCAAGTGTTTGTTACAGATAATGTAGAAGGTATAGTGCCAGAGTTCTTGACAATGCTTAAAGGTGTGATAGACTCACCTGATATCCCGCTAAACGTATCACGCTCATATCTTCAAGCTGATGGTAATGTAAAGAAGATTGCCAATTATATTACTCGTAAGGTTTCGGATAAGTTAAAATCACTATTCACTAGCAATCGTGAGGACTTCCAGAATAAGTGGAATGACATTAAGATAGTGCTTGAATACGGTATGCTTACTGATGACAAATTCTATGAAAAAGCAGGCGACTTTATGCTTTATCCCACTACAGATGACAAATATTACACTTTGGCGGAGCTAAAAGAAGCTATTAAAGACCAACAAACAGATAAAGAAGGTAAATTGGTTGTGTTATATGCTCAGAATAAAGAGCAACAGTACACTGCTATTGAGCAAGCTAAAGAAAAAGGATATGAAGTGCTTTTATTAGACAGCCCTATTGTATCACACTTGATACAAAAGTTAGAAGGTGATAATGAAAAACTCACTTTTACGCGTGTAGATGCTGCCCCAATAGCGAAACTCATACAGAAAGAAGAGCCTATTATTGCTAAACTATCGGAAGAAGAGAAAAACACCTTAAAAACTGAAATAGAAAAGGTAATCCCTAAGGAAGGTTATATGGTGCAGTTGGAAGATTTGGATAGTGATGACACGCCTTTTGTTATCAATCAGCCGGAGTTTATGCGCAGAATGAAAGAAATGAGTGCTACTGGTGGCGGTGGTATGTTTGGAGCCTTCCCTGAGGTATATCACGTAGTGGTAAATAGCAACTCGGCCTTGGCAGGGGCTATTATACACGCGAGTGATGAAAGTACTAAAGAATCCATTATAAAACAAGCCTTTGACTTGGCACGCTTATCACAAGGATTATTAAAGGGTAAAGAACTTTCAGAATTTGTAAAAAGAAACTGGGAATTGGGCAAATTGGGCAATTAACAAATCAAGAGATTTGGAGAAAGCCTTATAGATGATAATTTGCCAATAGAATACATTTTGTACTTTGCCAAAAGCTGTAGAAGAATATGCTTTTACAACTTTTGGCAAAGTTTTTTGTGTAGTTTAATAGAAAGTTATATATTTGCACACTGATAAATTAATAAATTGAGTTAATAATGATAGAAATCTTAAAATCCCGTAGTGGTAATTGTTGCGAGCTTTGTGGAAACACTGAGAAGCTAAGTGTATATACTGTACCTCCTGCTAGAAATGAAAGTACTGATGATAGTATTTTGGTATGTAATACTTGCCTTAGCCAAATACAAAACCCTGAAACTATGGATAGCAACCATTGGCGTTGCTTAAACGATAGTATGTGGAGCGAGCACCGCCCTGTAAAGGTTATGGCATGGCGACTGCTGAATAGGCTAAAGAATGAAGGATGGTCATTAGACCTTTTGAATATGATGTATCTGGATGAAGAAGAGTTAGCTTTTGCGCAAGCTAGTGATGACCACTTGGAAGAAAGTGAAAAAGTAATTCATAAAGATAGTAATGGAGCTGTACTTGCTAATGGTGATAATGTAGTACTAATAAAAGACCTAAAAGTAAAAGGTACTAGTATGACTGCTAAACAAGGTACTGTAGTGCGCAAAATAACTCTTGACCCTGAGAATGCTGAGTATATAGAAGGTAAAGTAGAAGGGCAACAAATTGTTATCCTTACCCAATATGTGAAGAAAGCATAACCTTACAGAATAAAAGAGACGCACCCATTTATTAATTAATGAGAAAATTAATAAATGGGTGCGTTTTTATTTTGTCATTTAAAAAAAACATTCTATCTTTGCAAAAATTATCAAACTATTACTATAACAAATAGATGAATTAACAAATTAGCAAAATTAATTATATGAAACAAGTATTTACTATTTTCAGTTTGTTTTTCCTTAGCGTGCTATATGGCCAGAAAGGAAATACCTTTTCACAACAACAGATGCCTTTAGTAACTGATAAAGAGAATTTAGTAACCTCATTATCATTACCTGTAAAACAAGGAACTTCCCTTAATGAAATTGCATTAAATTTCAAAGCTAAAAAGCTTGATCTTAGTGAGGTATTGGTATATGTAGGTAATAGTTCAAAAAGAGAAAATTCTGTTCTTTTTGGTAAGACTTCGGTATTAGGAAAGAAAACTAAAGTACAAGGAAACTTCAAAGCTACTAATGACTCTGTTTTTGCTTGGGTGTATGTGCGTACTACTAAAAACCCTGATTTGTTAAACAAAGTTATTTTATCGGGTATTCAGTTTAATACTAATAATGGTAAGGTAAGGTACTGCAATAAGAGTAAGGAAGGACAGCGTTTTGGTATTACCTTACGCCACCGCAATCAAGATGGTATTAACTGTTACCGTATACCAGGCTTGGCTACTACTAACAAAGGTACCCTAATTGCAATATACGATAACCGTTATAATAACTGCAAAGACTTGCAAGAAGACATTAATGTAGGTATGAGTAGAAGTACTGATGGTGGACAAACTTGGGAACCTATGAAAGAAGTTATTGATATGGGTGAATGGGGAGGACTTCCTAACCGATTAAATGGAGTAGGAGATGCTGCTGTATTAGTAGATGAAAAAACTAATACTATTTGGGTTATGGGCTTATGGCAACATGGCCTTTCGCCTGATAAAATGAGTTGGTGGGGTTCTAAAACTGGTATGACCCCAGAAGAAACAGGACAAATAGTAATAGTAAAAAGTGAAGATGATGGTGTTACTTGGAGTAAACCGATTAATATTACTTCACAAATGAAGGATCCTTCTTGGTATTTGTTCTTTGATGGTCCTGGTCGTGGTATTACTATGAGTGATGGTACTCTTGTTTTTGCGGGACAATTTAAAGATAAAGACCAAGTACCTCATTCTACTATTATTTACAGTAAAGATAGTGGTAAAACTTGGCATGTGGGTACGGGAGCAAAATCACATACTACTGAGGCGCAAGTGGTAGAGCTTGCGGATGGCTCGCTAATGCTAAATATGCGTGATGACCGCAATCATTTTAACTCAAAGGTAGCTGATAACTTAAATGGGCGTTCGGTAGCTATTACTAAAGATATGGGTAAGACTTGGGTAGAACACTCTACTTCACGCAGTGCGCTGATAGAGCCAAACTGTATGGCAAGCATCATATCATACAAAGATAAAAAAGGTAAACAATACCTTTTCTTCTCGAACCCTGCTGATAAACGCCAACGTGTAAATCTATCTATTAAAGTAAGTGATGATGAGGGAAATACTTGGGATAAACTCCCTGAGGTATTGCTTCATAAAGAAGCGAATATGGGTTATTCTTGCTTAACTATTATTGATGGTAAATATATTGGTATTTTATATGAAGGTAATGGTGACTTGTATTTCCAAAAAGTGCCTATTAAAGAATTTATCAAATAAAGCACACAAACTTATATAATTAACTTGTTTTTCAAGAAAAGAAGCCTGAGTGGTAGCACTCAGGCTTCTTTTTTTATATAGGTACTATATTGATATTCTGGGAGTAAAGATATAGGTTTTTGGGGAGTGTAGTTTGCACATACTGAGTTGCGGGAGTGAGATGACTATCCTTCGTTTATAGTTCGTTTATCCTTCGTTATTCGTTCGTTCATCCTATATTTATCTTATGGGGTGGTTTCAAGATTATTTTAACAGAGATATTTTATGGTTGAGGTATGTGTGGATTCGGGGGATATTGTGCTAAGTATTAACACAAATTATAAGACTATTAAAAATAAAAATAGTATTTTTGTATTGCTATATTAAATTATATTATTACCTTTGCGACCTATATACGAAACCACTAAAAAGTAAATAAAAAATGAATAAATCAGTTTATATCATCGCTACTAATGCCCACAGTGGTAAGTCGGTGGTAAGTTTGGGTGTATTGCAAATGATTATGCGCAATACTACCAAAGTAGGTTATTTTAAGCCTATCATTGAAAGTAAATCAAAAAAAGACCAGCTTATTGAGACTGTTTTGCAATATTTTAAGCTGGATATGAGCTATGACGAGGCTTTTGCTTTTTCGCGCAAGGAAATTATTGCTCTTAAGAATGAGGGTAATATAGGTGAGGTGTATGACACTATCATCAAGAAGTACAAGGCTTTGGAGAGCAAGTTTGATTTTGTATTGGTGGATACTTCGAGCTTGGTGGAAGATAGCGTTTTTGATAGTAATTTTAATGCTTCGATAGCTCAGAGTTTGAATATTCCTGTGCTGATGGTATTGAAGGATAATTTTGCTTCGGAAGAGGAGCTTATTAACCAAGTGCAAGTGGATTTGAACAATCTTTTGGAGCAAGATGTGCGTGTACTTAGTGTATTTGTGAACAAGGCTGTGAATGCTACTAAAAGCACTCAAGATAAATTGGAGCAAATTTTTAAAGGAGTTACCTTTACTATGATTCCGCGCAGGGAAGAGCTTTCACGCCCTACAATTCGTGAGATTGCTAATGCGCTGAATGCTGAGTTTTTGTACAAGGGTGATAACATTGATGTTACTACTAAGCAGACTGTAGTGGGTGCTATGCAACTTTCTAACTACTTAAGTAATCTTAATGAGGATAGTCTTGCTGTGCTTCCTACAGACCGTACTGACTTAATAGCGGGTACTTTGGTGGCTAACTACTCTAACTATTCAAATGTAAAAGGGATGGTGTTATATGGTGGTTTTGAGCCTGATAAATCAATATTGAAGATATTGGAGGGCATCCAGAAGAATATTCCTATAATGCTATCAAAGAGTAATACTTTTGAGACTGCTAATCTTATAGGCAATATAAAATCGGGCATTTATCCTGAAAATACTGAGAAAGTGAATATGCTTTTGCAGTTATTTGATGAGAATGTAGATGAGCAAAAGTTGAATAATAGTATTTCGTCATTCAAATCGGAAACTATTACGCCACGTATGTTCCAATATAATATGGTACAGAAAGCACGTAAAGGGCAAAAACATATTGTACTGCCTGAAGGTACTGATGACCGTATTCTTACAGCTGCTTCACAACTAGCTGAAGATGAATTGGTATATATTACTATTTTGGGAGAACCTGAAGCTATTAAAACGCGTGCTAAGAACATTTTGAGCTTGAAATGGAATGAGGAGCGCATTAGCATAGTAAATCCTGCTGATAGTCCTAAATATGAGGCTTATGCTGAAAAGCTGTATGAATTGCGCAAGAGCAAAGGATTGGAGCTTTCTCAAGCTAAAGACTTAATGCTTGATGCCTCTTACTTCGGTACTATGATGGTATTCTTGGGTGATGCTGATGGTATGGTATCTGGAGCTGTGAATACGACAGCACATACTATACGCCCATCATTACAATTTGTAAAGACTAAACCAGGTGTGAATACTGTATCATCGGTATTCTTTATGTTATTACACGACCGTGTATTAGTGTATGGTGACTGTGCTGTAGTACCTAACCCAACAGCAGAACAATTAGCAGATATTGCTATCAGTTCGGCTGACTCGGCTATTGCTTTTGGTATAGAGCCTAAGGTAGCCTTACTTTCATACTCATCAGGAAACTCGGGTAGTGGGGCTGATGTAGATAAAGTACGTGAGGCTACTGCGCTTGTAAAAGAACGCCGCCCTGAACTATTGGTAGAAGGACCTATACAGTATGATGCTGCTGTTGATCCTAAAGTAGGTAAACAAAAGATGCCAAACTCATTGGTGGCAGGACAAGCTAATGTGCTTATTTTCCCTGACCTAAATACTGGTAATAACACTTATAAAGCTGTACAGCGTGAAACAGGAGCTTTGGCTATAGGACCTATGTTACAAGGTTTGAAAAAACCTGTGAACGACCTGAGCCGTGGGGCTACTATTCCTGATATTTATAACACTGTACTTATAACAGCGATACAATCAGAGTTTTAATTAGATGTTAGTCATTAGTTGCTAAAGCAGTTAGAATGCAGACAACTAATGACTAACTATTAAATACTAACACCTAAAATATACTAAAAATGGAAATTTTAATTATCAATTCGGGGAGTTCATCCCTTAAATATCAGTTGGTAGATTCGACTACAGGTGAGGCTAAAGCTAAAGGAGTAGCCGATCGTATCGGTATTGACGGCAGCTTTGTAAAATATGTAGCTGTAAAGAATGGTAAGGAAGTAGAAGTAAAAAAAGAACAGCCTATCCCTAACCACGAAGTGGCTATGGATATAGTAACTACCTTACTTACTGATCCTGAAGTAGGGGTTATCAAAAACCCAGAAGATATTAAAGCTATTGGGCACCGTACCGTACACGGAGGAGAGAAGTTTGTTCAGCCTACTATTATTACTGATGAGGTAATAGCTGAGATAGAGCGCCTTATTCCTATATCACCTTTGCACAACCCAGCATCACTTGAAGGAATACGTGCTGCTCAAAAACTTTTTACCAAAGCGACTCATGTAGGTGTATTTGACACTGCTTTCCACCAAACAATGCCAGCGCGTGCTTATCGATATGCAATTCCTAATGAATATTACGAAAAATATGGGTTGCGCTCATACGGGTTTCACGGTACCAGTCATAAATTTGTAGATGCTGAAGCGCGTAAATACTTAAACAACCCATACCTTAAGAATATTACCATTCACTTAGGCAATGGGGCAAGTATGGCTGCTGTAAACCAAGAGGGTAAATGCATAGATACCTCAATGGGACTTACTCCGCTTGATGGACTTATTATGGGCACACGCTCTGGACAATTAGACCCTTCTGTTGTTTTCTTTTTAGTAGAGCAATTAGGACTTAGCTTAGATCAAGTGAAGAACCTCTTGAACAAAAAGAGTGGTATGATTGGGCTTACAGGTTACTCGGATGCACGTGATGTTGCAGCTCTTTACCGCTCTGGAGATGCTAATGCTGCCCTTTGCTATGAAATGTATGGTTACCGTGTTAGGAAGTTTATAGGAGCTTATACAGCTGCTCTTAATGGAGTAGATAGTATAGTATTTACAGCTGGATTAGGAGAACATGATGCTCTTACCCGTTCATTTGCTTGTAAAGAAATGGAGTTTTTTGGCATCAAACTTGATGAGAAGAAAAATGAAGAGTTAAACCATCCTACAAAACCAGTTGAAATACAAGCAGCTGATAGTAGAGTGAAAATTTTGATAATACCTACTAATGAAGAATGGCAAATAGCTAAAGAAGTAGTAGGATTGGTAAAATAAGTCTCATAAAAACTATTTTTCAATAACTTTGCCTGAAATAAGTTCATATTTTTGGCAAAGTTTTTTTATAATAAATATGCTTTTTGAAGATGAAAAATCTGATAGTTTTCTTATTACTACTTAGTAATAGTATCTTTGCACAAATAGAAGGCGGTTTTGCTATTATAAAAGATAAAGACGGTTATGCAAATGTACGAAAAGAGAGAGATATCCATAGTAAAGTACTTAAAAAGCTGAATAACAATACTCTTATTTATGTTTATGAATATAATAAAAAAGAGGAAGGTAATTGGTTAAAAGCTGATGATGAAGGATACATCTACTACAATAGAGTAAAATGGATAAACAGACTACCTCAAATAGCCAAGGTTTTTCAAAAAGATAATATTGTTTATTTTCAAAGTAAGGGAATTAGCATCACCCTTACAGGACAAAAGTTTGATGAAAAAAAACATATCTTTACACGTGATGTTCAAGGAGGATTTATAAGCAAAATAGATGGAAAGGATTTTCAAGGTACTGATGGTAATATGCCTATAAAAGAGTATAAAAACATTGAAGTTGTTGTTAATAGAAAGCCTGTAGCTATCCCTAAAATTGCTTATAACGATTTGTATAATCCTAACCTTGATATGGCAAACTCAAACAACTACAGTTATAACACAGTTTATTACGATAAGGAAACAGATACGATTTATATAGTAACCTCAAATAGTGATGGTGCTGGAGGGTATGAGGTATGTTGGCAGATAGAAAAAGGTATTTATAAAGGCAGAAAAATAGCAAGAGGTTTTTGAAAAAATACTTTTTTCTATTCAATGTATTTGTAATTCAAAAATAATAATTATTTTTGCACTCGAATAGTAATATACTATTTCTGAATTATAAGATAATTTAATTACTAAAACCTTTGGTCGCTGAAAATGAACATTTTATTTTTAAGTTATTTTCACTCTTCACTCACACATTCATTGCAAGATAAGTTCAAGGCAAAACGCCTTTCGCCACTTCGTATCTGAAATCAGGTAATTTTAGGTTTTTTGATATTTTATATTGACTGCAAAAGAGATCAGTCACCTTTAAAAATTATACTGAACAGATGAAAAATAAATACATTGACTTAATTGACCAAACCTATTACTTCCCACAAGATGAATTTACCTTAGATAGCGATGAACTTCGCTTTCATAATATAGACCTAATGGAATTGGTGCGCCAATATGGTGCTCCGCTGAAATTTATGTACTTGCCTCGTATATCTGAAAATATACAAAGAGCGAAGAAATGGTTTGAAAAAGCTATTAAAAAACATAAATATAAAGGAGCTTATAATTACTGCTATTGCACCAAAAGTTCACACTTCAAACACGTAATGGTAGAAGCCTTGAAGAATGACATTCATATGGAAACTTCATCGGCTTTTGATATTAATATTATTAACAATCTTATTGGTGAGGGACTTATCACTAAAGATAGTCATATACTTTGTAATGGCTTTAAACGTGATGGGTACATTGATGGTATTGCTGATCTTATTAATAGAGGGTTCCATAACTGTATTCCTATTATTGATAACTATGAGGAAATTAATTTGTTTCAAAAGAAAATAAATGATTCATATAACATAGGGATACGTATTGCATCGGAAGAAGATCCACGTTCAGAGTTTTATACCAGTAGGTTGGGTATAGGATACAAAAATATTGTACCTTTCTACAATCGTGAAATTAAGGACAACAGCAAAGTTAAGCTAAAAATGCTGCACTTTTTCATCAATACTGGGATTAAAGATAATGCTTATTATTGGAATGAGTTACTGAAGTGTTTGCGTGTATATATTCAGCTTAAAAAAGTAGCTCCAGAGTTGGACAGCCTTAATATTGGAGGCGGGTTCCCTATTAAAAGCTCTTTAGCTTTTGAGTATGATTATGCTTATATGGTAGATGAAATTATTAGGCAGATAAAGATTACTTGTGATCAAGAAAAAGTACCTGTGCCTAATATCTTTACTGAATTTGGTAGTTTTACTGTAGGCGAAGCTGGCGGGGCTATTTATGAGATTATGTACCAAAAGCAACAAAATGACCGTGAGAAATGGAACATGATTAACTCATCATTTATTACTACCTTACCTGATACATGGGCAATTAACAAACGATTTGTATTACTACCTATTAATCGTTGGAATGATGAGTATGAACGTGTACTATTAGGCGGACTTACTTGTGATGGTGATGATTACTACAACAGTGAGCAGAATATGAATGCCATCTACTTGCCTAAATATAATAAAAATAAACCACTATATATTGGTTTTTTCAATACAGGGGCTTACCAAGATACAATTGGGGGTGTAGGAGGCTTGCAGCACTGCCTTATACCACAACCTAAAATTGTGCTTATCGATAAAGATGAGAAAGGTAATCTTACTTCACGCCTCTTTATGGAACAACAAAAAGCTGATGAAATGCTGAAGATTTTAGGATACTAACACAATAAGTAGCGGATAATGAGGTATATCATTAACTTTTTCTTATTGGTTACTACCATATTATGGGGGCAGGACAGTACCTCGGTAAAACGACATTCATACAAAGTGTGGGTTCGTCCTTCTATAAGTATAAATTATCTTTCAATAGATGTGGAAGATAGACCCTATAATGAAGTATTAGGCAACAAAAAGCTATTACCTAACTACCCGCTAACAGCTGGACTGGGAGCGGGTATTGATAATACTTACATCAGCTTTGATTACTCCAAAAATATAATGCCACTAAGGAATGTGAATACTTATGGCAAAACTACTTTTTTTGACTTCCAACTGCACAGTTTCTTGACTAAAAAACTGTTATTAGACTTCTATTATCAGAATTATAAGGGATTTTACTACGAAGATAAAGGCAAGGTATATTTGCTTACCGATACCCAAATACAACAGGTAGGAACTGAAGTACTCTTTTTTAAAAATTGGAAGCAGTTTCCTATTGAAAATGTATTTTCAGAAAAGAAAACAGTTATTGAACCTTTGCTGGGATGGTATGTAGGGGGTGGTGTGTATTATCACAAAGCGGCTATACCACTAGAATCTTTTGAAAATACTGATATTTTTAGGCATTTACAAGCAGGAATTAGCGGGGGTATTACTCTGCAATTACAACTATCAGAACAGGTTAGTTTTTGGGGCTTGGGTGGCTTGGGAGCTTATTTTGGCAGAGAACTATCATCGGTGAGTAGGCTGAAAGTGAAAGATTATATGAACTTTAGGGTATATAGCTTACTTAGTTATACTCATAAGAACTGGGCTTTAGAGTTCAGTGTGTTATATAACAACAAAAGACTTTACTTTAAAAACTCTGACCTGATGAGTATTAATAGTGAGACTTTTAAACTGAGTTACATCAGGAGGTTAAAGGTAAAATCAAAGTATAAATTGTAGATTTAACGGAATTTTTTAATAGCATCCTTTATGGCTTCGTCATAAAGGATGTTTTTTTTGCTATAAGTAGCGCGATAGTGCTTTAAGGAGGCTAGTACTTGCTTTTTCTGTTCGGGGGTAATGGTGTTTTGGGTTACCAATGCCTTGCGATACTGTGCCATTGCTTTGTGGTAGGCTATTTCAAACTCGGGTAGATACTCTGAAGGGGTATATTCATTGGTTAGGGCTATTACTTTATCAAATTTAAGGGCTGCTAAGGCTTTTTTGAGGTTGGGTAGTTGTGATTGGGCTAACGCTTGGTTACGAAGTGCTATAAAATCGGTTTCGGTGGAGGGATATTGAAGTAGTTCAGTATTTAGGTTAGCTATAATTTCGCGCCCTTTGGGATTGGTAGCTACCTGAAGATAGTTACTGATATTTCTGCGTAGGCTAACAAGTTGATTAAAATCAAAAGAAGTGATATCGGCTTTGTAATTGGTAGTTACTAAGCCATATTCAGCCCTGATGATGAGATAAAAGGCTTCAAGATTTTGGTAAGGGTCTTCGTTTTTTAATATATCGAGTGTTTTTTGGTAATTGTTGTTTTTGAACTCTTTAAGGGCTGATAGCATTTTATCATCGGTGGTTTGTGCTACGGCTGTTAATGATAGGCATAGGGCAAAAAGGGTAAGTATTTTCATTTCAAAAAGAATTAACATTTTGTGCTGCAAAAGTACAAAATATTTTTTAATAATCAAGTTAAGGGTTGTTTGGTTTCAGGGGTTAGGCAGCAGGTATTGATGTGCTTACTGAGCTGCAATAGTGAGATGACTATCCTTCGTTTATAGTTCGTTTATCCTTCGTTATTCGTTCGTTATTCGTTCGTTCAGGCTAAATTCATCTTAGATTGATCGTAGAGTCATCTTAGAATTATTCTTTAATTATTAATTAAGATTGTTGGTTGATTTATCAAGATGGATAGAGGGTAGCTGGGGGTATTGTGGAGTGTGGTAAAAATTTGGTAAAATTGAGTTTTTGGGGGTATTTTTTTCATTGTTAATTGATATTTTTTTATTAATTTTGCAGCCTATATTATTCAGTAACACTGAACACTTTATGAAAAGAATATCGCTCATTGCCAATTCTGGTATCCAATACATTAAATTCTCGACAGAGATTGATAAGGATTTTGGAAAACAGCCTGAAAATAAAATCTATTATCACGAACCTTTTGACAATAATACTGATGAGTTTGTGCTTGACCCCTTGCTGAAGCATTCGCAAGGAGGTGATGCTATTTACTATCGTTATCAGCAGCTATATGAAAATAACTTGCTGGCGAATGGGAGGATTAAAGATGAGGTGGATTTGCAGCAGCTTACGCCTGTATTGGTAGCTGAGGAGGATGGGAATTTGCGTCGTGCTTTGAAGGCTTATCAGCGCAAGTGGATACCTTTGCCATACTTTAAAGATAATGCTATTAATAAGGATTTGTTATTTCCGACGGATTGGGTGAGGGTATTTATCGATTGTGATGAGGAATTTAACTTAGCAAAAGTTATCATTGCGGTTGATACTCTTTTGGCTCAGAATGAGAGCGATAAGACAAGTCCGCAATTGAGTTTGAATATTGATGAGAATCTTTTCAAATTAGAAAAATCGGTATTAAATATTGCTAATGCTTTATCAGATCCTTATTTTGCTTCGGCTTGGATAGGGGGGTATTTGGCTGATGTGTATTATGGCAAGAATGAGGATGCGCGTTATGAGAAGCCTTACAAGCAGTATTTGGCTTCGTACTTACTGATAGTAAAATGGTTGGGAAGCTTAATGCAAATGCCAGAAATACAGCTTTTTACTGATAGAATGAAGAAAAGAGAAGTGGATTTGGTGATTGATATAGGCAACTCGGCTACTTGTGCGTTATTATTTGAGAATAGGGATGATAACTCATTTGATTTTGAGAGTGTGAAGAAGCTTATCATTCAGGATTATACTGAACCAGATAAGGAGTATGCGGAGCCTTTTCCTATGAATGTAGTGTTTTCGGAATCGAAGTTTGGTGATATTAATGATATATCGGACAATAAGAAATTTACTGTTCCGAGCTTAGTACGCATAGGTTGGGAGGCGGAGCATCTTATTAATGCATCGGTTACTGATTTGAGATTGGGATATGAATTAAAGACCTATAATTCAAGTCCTAAGCGCTATTTGTGGGATGATAGTGCTACTGAAAGAGAGTGGGAGTTTATCCCTAAAGGAGAAAAAGATAAGATAAAAAAGGTTTACCTAAATGGTATTACCAATCAGCTAAAAACCAATGGTGATTTAGTTAATAAGAATGAGATATTTGGCTCTAAACCTTTATACTCACGGAAATCACTGATGAAGTTTGTATTCTTGGAGATATTGGTACACGCAACAGCACAAATAAACTCATACGAGTTTAGGGAGGAACACGGACAGATGATGGTACCAAGAACACTGAAACGCATTACGATTTCGTGTCCTACGGCTATGATACAGGCTGAACAGGTAGCCTTACGCCAAGCTGCTGAAGAAGCTTGCTTATTATTAAAGAATTATGCAGCTTATTATTTTGATGATAATTATGAGGATTATTGGTTTGAGATGCCTGAAATAATTCCTAGTACTAATGATATCAAGAAAAGCCTCTCGCAGTTAGAAGAGCGTACTGATTGGACATACGATGAGGCTACTTGCTGCCAACTTGTTTTTCTTTACAGTTTGATTGTAAAGAAACTAAAAGGTAATAATTATGTGATTGACAATTACCTATTTAAGGGCAAGAATACATTTAAAGTAGCTTCGGTAGATATAGGGGCTGGTACTACTGACATACTGATTAACCAGTATCAGTTGGAAGAAAAAGGGAAGGACACGGATTTGCTTACCCCTACCCCACTGTTTTGGGACAGTTTTAAGTTTGCAGGTGATGACCTACTAAAAGACTTAATACAGAAAATTATTATTGAAGGTGAAATTAAAACCCCTGAAGATAAAGGTTGTACTGGTGTGATTCAGAACTATGGATTACAACAGGGGATAACTAATATATCGGAACGATTAAATAACTTTTTTGGTGAGGATGCTAATAATATCAGCTATAAAGGGCGAGTGATACGGCAAGCCTTTGTGCATCAAGTAGCAATACCAATAGCTTTGGCATACATCAAACAAGCTAATAAGGTAGAAGAACCTGCCCCTGAAAAGACTTTTGAAGAACTTATAGGCCGCAAATTCCAGAATACAGAGATGCTGAAATATTTTGAGAATCATTTTGGATTTAGCCTTTTAGACATACGCTGGAAGCTAAGTGCTGAAAAAGTAAATACGATAGTAGCCTCGGTATTTGATACGCTTATTAGGCAAATATGTGTGGTGTTCAATCAATATCAGTGTGATTTTGTAGTATTATCAGGCAAACCAGCATCGTTAAATAGTTTTGAAAGTCTGTTTAAAAAATACCTTACTATTTCACCTCAAAATCTTATAAACCTAAATACTTATTGGGTAGGGCGTTGGTATCCTTTTGCTGATGGCAACGGCTTTATTAATGACCCTAAGACAGTGGTAAGCGTAGGGGCTATTGTTGCCCTTATGGCAGGAAAGCTATTCAAAATACCTGATTTAAAGATTGACATAAAAGAAGTTAAGGAAAAACTGATTTCAACGGCTGATTATATAGTACGCACTAACAACAGCGAGAAAGAGATGATATTGAGTCCTAAGAGGAATGAAAGCGAACTGATAGTAAGCTCTTTGCCTTTTTATTTCGGCTATTCTAAGTATTTATCAAAAAACTACCCCTACTCAAACTTGTACAGTATTAGGATAGACGAGGCAGAGGTAGGTGTTAATGTAAGACGCAAATATAGTGGGCAAACGGAAGATTATATACAGAGACAAATAGAGGTAGAAAAGAATGCTATAAGGCAGAATCTGCCTCTTAAAACGCGTTTGGAACGCCCTTATGACGAGAGCAAGGAAGAAATTAGAGTAGAGAGTGTAGAAGACTCCGAAGGCAATGAAAAGCCTAATAAATACTTTAAGATACATTACCAAACCCTTGAAGATGAAAAGGGGTATTGGCTAGATAAGTGTGAGTTTATCCTAAATGTTAAATAGCAATGAGAAGCAATTATTCGCAACAAGATATAGAGGTAATCAAGAGTTTTATTCAGCAAAAAAAACACTTGGTACATACAACTGTGGAGTGGGTAGAGAGAAACCTAAAATACGAAGACCGCAATGAAGTGTTGCTACAACTAAAAGGAGCTGTTAATACTTTTAATAAGATACTGCAGAATATAGATTCTAAACCAGTAATGGCACTATTCGGTGCTAGCCAAGTAGGAAAATCATACCTTATTAAAAACCTACTGAGCACAGAGAAGAACCCTTTTGAAATACAGAATGGTAGTACTGCATACGATTTTTTGCAACATATAAATCCTGCTGGTGGTAAAGAAAGTACAGGATTGGTAACCCGATTCACTATCAAACAAGAGGTGAAATACTCTGAGTTTCCAGTAAAAGTAAAACTGCTAAACGCTAAGGACATTCTTATCATTATACTTGATGCTTTTTTCTTAGACCTTAAGAAGATTACAACTTTTATTAGCAAACGGGATCTAGAGGCTCATATCAAGCGATATGAGTTGCAAAGTGCTGCAATACAACAAGAACACCTTACTGAGTTTGATATTTTAGAAATTAAAGAATATTTTGACCACCACCTCTCTAAGCATACCATATTATTTGAGGGATTGGTTGAAACACGCTTTTTTCAACGTATTGCTAAAATCATTGCTCAATTTGACTACACACAGTGGAGTGGTATTTTTGAAGTATTATGGAATAAAAACGAACACCTTACTCAGATTTTCAATTCTATTATTGAAAAACTACACAAACTTAGCTACGCTACAGAAGCTTACCTAAAATTTGACACTGTATTGCGTGAACAAGGGGGTATTTTAGATGTAGAACGTATCAAGCAATTAGAAAAAGTACATGATGAAACTATAGTAAAAACTGCTATAGGTAATGAGGTAAGTATTGATATAAATTATTTATCAGTACTTATTATGGAACTCATTTTCTCAATACCTGAGGGCTTAGTCCATAGCAAACGATTCCTACAAAACTCAGATCTATTAGATTTTCCTGGAGCTCGTACCAGATTGGCTATTGAAGAGGCAGGTATAGCTAATGAAGATAACCAAAAGCAGATGCTTATACGGGGTAAAGTGTCATATTTATTTAACCGTTATTCTGACGACTATAGCATCAATAACCTACTGTTCTGCAATAATGATAAGCAATTAGAAGTTAATGAGCTCTCATATTTGCTATTTAACTGGATAAGCAAGAATATAGGAGAAACCCAAGAGCAACGCAGCCTTACTTTAGCCAATGCTTCAATACCTCCTTTGTTTGTAATATATACTTTCTTTAATGAACAGCTATATTACAAAGATGGAGCTGATAACAATTATTTAAACGACTACACTGCTCTTAACCACAAGTGGATAGCACGCTTTAATGCTATATTTGAGGGAGAGATAGTTACTAAATCACGTAATTGGCATACCCATTGGGCATTACAATCACCTTGTTTTAAGAATATGTATTTGCTAAGGGATTTTAATTACTCTAAGCATACTTTTAATGGTTTTGAAACTGAAAAAGAAGAAACAGAATTGCGTCCTGACAGAGTGGACTTTATGAATGCCCTACGCAAATCATTTATAGAATTTGATTTTGTAAAGAAACATTTTGACACTCCCGAAGCTGCTTGGGATGCCGCAGCCCAAACAAATGCTGATGGCTCACAACTTATAGTTGAAAACTTAGAAAAAGTATCAAATAATTTTATTAAAATAAATCACTATATTGCAATACTGAATGAAACTCTTCTGCAGCTTAAAACTGTACTTAACAAATACTTGCATACTGATGACGTACAAGCTATGCGTAACAAGAATATGCAGTTAGTAACCCAGTTTCAATTACAGTTTAATAGGGCTCTTACTCTTGATTTTTCATTGTTTAATAAGTTTATTGAGCAACTAAGTGTTACTCCTATTCAGCTATACAATCTGCTAAATGAGCATCTTATTATTGATGTAGAAGAAGAAACACACAACAATTTAAGTGATGCTGCAATTCTTTTCACACAATACCCAGAATTACAGAATGCTACTACCGAAGAAGAAGTAGTAAATATCCTTAAAACTAATATGTGGCTTAGTAGCAAGGAAGAGGTAGAAAAACAATTAGAAATATACAACATTAAAATAAGTGATTTATTTACTCCTGCCAAAACCAAAACTAAAGCTGAACACTATACCGAACTAATGTTAGAGACTTGGCGCAAACAGTTAACTAACAATCCTTTTACCGAATTTACTCAGTATAACATTACCAAAAGTAATATTGAAGCTATTACCGAGCACTACCAAACCATTATCAAAAAGCGCAATATAGTAGATAAATTAGTAAAAGTGTTTGACAATATGGTTTCTGAAATTAAGGGTATACAAGGTGAAGAAGTGTTTATGGCTGAAACTTTTGCCTTATTACTAAATGATATTATCTATAATTTTGATATGCAGTTTATCAGTAATGATGAGGCTCGTGAAATTAAAGAAATGCTAAAAGACAAACCTCATGCTTATTTCTTGCGCGAGAATATGACTGATGATAATACCATTGCTGCCCTTTTCGACAATACTAAAATGGATGTGAATACCATTGCCCTCGAGAAGTATAACCGATGGATGGAGTTACTCCGCATTTCACTGCTTATCAATAGTGGGTTTGTTAATTATAACGAAACTGAAAACAATACTCTTAAAGCTCTTTTAGAGCAATATACAAATTTTGATGAAAAAGTTTTATTCTCTCTCAACTGATAGTTTCATACCTATTTCACACGACAACAAGCACCTTTTCAATACTTATGAATTGGTGAATAACTTTGTACGCACTCGCTTCTCTGGGGCTTACAAAAACATACTTGCTAAACCTATACTCCAAAACTACACTGTTGATTGGTATTCACCTTATAATAATTTGCAAGAAACTATAGATGTGCAAACCCAACGCAAATACTTTGCCTTTAAGGACGAACTCCAAAACCACATCAATAGCCTATCACAAAGTGCCGATCCTAATGATCGTAATTGGGCTGGCTTATTAGCTAAAGTATTTCATCAGCAAGATAATAAGCTTTTTAGCAATGGTAATGACCTATGCATTGTATGGGGGTGGGCATTTAAAAATGACCAAATCAAGCGTCCTAATATAATAGAAGAAGAAGCTGAAATAACTCCTACCGCAGAAATCCTTCCTACAGATCCTACTCCTATACCCCAAGAACCCATTACACCTATAGCCGAAGAGCCTACTCCTATGGATGAACCTCTACCCGAAGAGGAAGAAATTATTGAAGAAGAACCTCTTCCTATTGAGCCCGAGCCTATAACAATACCTACTCCTAAAAAATCATTTTTAGGGTTCCTCAAAGAGTTTGCTGCTATTTATGGATGGCTATTAGTGTTACTTTTGGTGCTTATATGCCTTACCTTTTTCTATAAATCTCTTATCTATTAAGCTATGAAAAACCGTTTCTTTTACCGATATTGGTGGTTGTACTACCTACTCTTTTTCTTGTTATTAGGTCTGCTTATATATGCTATATTGTGGGAACCTCAGTGCAAAAATGCTTACCCCTCCCCCACCTCACCTCAACAGCAAACACAAACACCTCCTCCTAGTGCCGTAGCCGATCCTTCCACTCCTACCCCACCAGCAGTAGTCGATTGTAATTCCGAAGTAAATTCAGGAGGCTATGGGCGTACCATAACCACACACCGATTAGGCAGCACTTCTGGTAAGGTCGTAATCTGGTATGAAATGTACACTGTTGCCGATAGGCTTACTGTTTTTTATGATAACAAAATAGTAGCCTCTACAAAAGATTTAGTAAGTGGAGAAGGCTTCTTAGAGTTTAATTACTCCGCCACACAAGGTAAACCCCAAGAGTGCATTGTCGAAGTATATGGTCCCGATACCCAAACCGAATGGGAATACCAGCTTAATTGCCCTCAATAACTTTCTTGCCCTCACCCAAGCTTAAAGAATCTAAAACAACAATTACACTCACCAAATAATTATACTACTTGATGAACGAACGAATAACGAAGGATAAACGAACTATAAACGAAGGATAGTTGATGAGCCAATCAGGTATCCCAAAAAATAAAAAATGACACATTTACTAATTAAATTTATATGAAAAACAAATATCCTTTTCATTATTACTTGGTGCTAATGCTTATGTTACTGGCAAGTATCGCTTTTTGGTATTTTGTAATTAAAAATTACAAACTCACCCAGCATAAGCCTTTACAGCAGTATGCCAATACACCTGCTCTGCCACAAGGCGGAGCAGTAGGCCTACCTCTACCAGGTAATTACTACATCGTAAAACCTATTAACCGTAATAGGATTATTATCGATACAATTAGCAAACGCGAAATAGTATCCGATATACTAAATGTAGCTATCAAGGATACTTTGTACCGTACCCCTCGCTTTATTACTGATTTTTCACAGAAATTTGATACTACTCAATACCGTATTAATTATGTAGATAGCACCATTAACTATATGCAATTCAAAGTAGCCGATTCGCTACGTGAAAATTTTAAAAAGAAAGTAAAAACCGAAATGGCTTCCTATGACGTTTTGGTATGGGACGAAGCTCTGTTCGACAAAACTGCTGCCGCCCCCGATGCCAATAACAAGTATATGCACACCGAAAACTTATACCCTCTTAGGAATATCAATGCCAAAAACATTACAGTTGCAGTTATCGATAATGGTTTTGATTTACAACACCCTTCATTGGCAGGCAAATATCTAAAACCCTATAACGCTACCAATAACAGTACCGATGTACGCCCCTCAGCTAAAAACCACGGCACAGCAGTAGCAGGTATTATTGTAGGTAATCGTTATAATGATATACAAGGCATCGTACCCTCGGCACAGCTCATTCCTATAAAAGTAGCCGATGCCAATGGCTTTATGAGTTCAACCTATATCATCAAAGCCATATTATATGCAGTGAAAAACAAAGCCGATGTAATCAATCTCTCATTAGGAGCCAACTTAGAGGGCTTTGACGAATTATCTTTACAATATCAGCAAGATTTTATAAAAAACGGAGCTAAAGATGAAGAAAGTTTCTGGAAAGAACTTTTTAACTATTGCGAAAAGAACAAAACTGTAATAGTATTAGCTGCCGGTAATGATAATGTGCTCACAGGCTTCGACCCCCTACAACGTGCCGAAACCACTATAAAAGTAGGAGCTGTAAATGAACACAACCAAAAAACTGATTTCTCCAATTACGGAGCATTAACTACACTATATGCTCAGGGTGTAAATGTAAAAGTAGCCCATAGTGGTAATACTACCGAAATTACACAAGGCACTAGTTTTTCAGCTCCCATAGTAAGCGCTTTTGTAGTAGCTCTAAAAACCAAATTTCCTCAGCACAGTGGGGCTGAAATCATAGAGCTGCTTAAGCAAAATACAATTGTGCATAATCAGTTAAGAATACTATACAATAAAACTTTTTAATATTATGGAATTTAAACAAGATAATTTCGCATTTGTAGATGTAGTATCTCTCATCTTTTTAGTAATTCTTTTTATAGGAAATTTCTTTGGTTTACTCTATTTTACCGAAGGTTCATTTGCCATTAGCATAGCTATAAGCACACTAGTAGTAGTATTGTATTATGCTATTATACAAGTACTAAAAAAAAGTAAGCAAACCATAGTTACCAAGCGGTACAAAACCCCCGCTATGGCTCTTTTTGCTATTTTTATTGCTTTAGCAATAGGTAGCCTAATACCTCTTACCCACGTTATCAATATCGAAACCAATGTAAAACCCAAAATACAAGCCGAAGCTGCTGATAAAATAGGTAAGGTAACAGAACTTTCCAAAATATACGAAAATCGCGCTCATACCGATTTGCAAAACTATGAAGGCGAACTTACCAACAAACTCAAAGTGTATATACATACCAAGCAACCTTTTCTAAAAAAACAACTCAGCGCCCTTCCTTATAATA
The DNA here is from genome assembly GCF_002999135.1 of Capnocytophaga sp. oral taxon 878. Lineage (NCBI taxonomy): Bacteria > Pseudomonadati > Bacteroidota > Flavobacteriia > Flavobacteriales > Flavobacteriaceae > Capnocytophaga > Capnocytophaga sp. oral taxon 878. Next base: position 566,318 of record NZ_CP027229.1, on the reverse strand, counting down.
TTGATATACAAACCTTAGCCTCTCCTCAATTTATCGATGTCGATAACTTGGTAGCCTCTAAGCTCACTGCTATACGAAAAAAGGTTCAAGAAAATCAAAGCGAAATAGATAGTGTAGTAGATGAAGCTCATAAAAACTTAGAGCGTTTTGATAGTTGGAGCCGGCTAAAAGTAGCTGCCGAATACAAAAAACTAAACCAATTTGTATGGAGTAGCTATGAGTTAGTGAATAACAAATTAGCTGATTTACCTCTAAATAAGGAAAAAATTCCTTTAATGATGAACCCTACACAAGTACCTATCAACCAGTTTTTTTCTCTAAATAAGATATACCCTCCCAATTGGTTGTTGCCTATTATAGCAGTAGTGGTAATACATTTGTTTATCCTCATTCCTTTCTTCTTATATAAAGTAAGAGTGTATGTCGATAACAATCCAGATGAGAACTCAAAGCCTAAAGTAATTGAATATTAAAAAATTAGCAATGGATAAAATAAAAAAAAGACACATATTAAATGATTGTAATAACCCTAATATCTCTATTGATAAGCTCGATCAATTTGTTACCAATGGTGATATTAGCATTGATGAGTTCAAGCAGTATAATCTTGAAATATCTAAGGTAAAAGAGCTAGAACGCCGTCAAAGGGTACGTGAGGGTATTGAACCTGAAATAGTACCTGTAACGGAAGCTCCTAAACCTATTACTGATATTTTCGATACTGGTAACTCTTCCATTTTTGGTAATAGCAATGATTCTTTTATTTTTAGTACTGATAATAGCCTTTTTGGTAATATTCAGCAGCAGGCTCCTATTACTCCTACACAGCCCAATGTAAGCCAGTTACAAAGCAAAGGCATTGAAATTCAGAAAGTATTAACAGAAGAAGTTACCATACAACACATTATTGAGTGCCTAAATAATAGGATATATACCTATACCGATTTAGAAGCTGCTGGTGTGCCCAACAGGATAATTAACGCTTTTAAATACTACCAAAAGCAGTTCCCTACCCGCTATTATAATGTCGACGACCTTCCTCCTATGGATAAAGGTCGTACCGATGTTTTCTTTGTAGGAATACCTGCTTCTGGCAAATCAGTAATGCTATCAGGGCTTTTGTATTACACTAAGAAAAAAGGCGTAAGTGTACCCGATGCCTATAACCAAGAAGGCGAAAAATATGCTGCCCAAATCACTGCCGATTTAGAAAAAGGGGTACTTCCCAAAGCTACAGGCTCAGGAACTTATAACTATATTGCTATTTCATTAAAAGACGAGCGCCGCAAAGCCCATCCTTTAAATATAGTAGAAGTACCTGGCGAAAACTACGCTAAAATATTTGATAAAGGTTTAGATAACGATGAAGTACGTGGCTTTGTGAACTATGTAAAAAACAGCAATCGCAAGATACTCATCTTTGTACTTGATGCCTTAGAACATCAAAACCGCTTAAATGCCGATTACGCCAATGCTTACGGGCAGGGAGATATTTATGTGAGCATCCTCAATATGTTCAAAACCTATAAAATATTAGATAAAACCGATGCTGTTTATATAGTAGTGAACAAGTTTGATATTATCAAAAAAGAACACGCACAAAGTCCTAAGGACGACTTGGAATTAGCAGGTGAGTTTGTAAATGAAGAGTTCAAAAACTTGTTAAATAACTGTATCGATGCCAAAGAAAACAGCAGTAATAAGTTTAAAATAAAAGTATTCCCCTTCTCAATAGGTGAAGTTTGTTATGATAAGATTCTCAAAACCTATAATGAAGAATACTCTAAAAACATAGTGGAACAAATACTTTCCGATAGCTTTATTGTAGGCGGAGGAAAAGGTATTTTTGGTAGTTTGTTCCGTTAATTCTTATTAGCAATATATGAAAGTAAATCTATTAATACAACGTACCTTTAATGGGCTAAATACCGAGTACAGTAGCAGCCCTACCATTACCAAGTTAGATGCCAAGCACTTTCTTACTGATGAGCGCAATATGGCTATGCAACTTACCGATGCTCCTCTCTTTTCATTAGCTAAGAATGAGCAATGGATATGCTATTCATTTGTTAAAAAAGTACTTGATCGAGAAAAGCGTGCTGGCTTTTATGCTATTCGCCTCTTTTTGCCTGTTAGATATACACTTACCAATGTTCGCGAATGCTTAGTTACTATTGCCAAACGTTATGAAAGTATAGTACAAGCTGGTAATCTTCCCCATAATTATAACGATTTGCTCACCCAAATTGATGCTAAAGCAGTTAAAGAAAAACCTCAGCCTACTATTAATGAAAATAGCATAAAAAAAGGTGATTTCTACACTATTGCTACTCTTGATAACTTAGAAGCTCTTTTAGCTGCCGATAAAAATGAGTTTTTAGAAAAACTGTATCTTTTTACAGCTCCTATCAGCAGTCAGCACACTGAAGATTTTCACCTACAATCAGCTGAAGGAATAACAACTCGCAGACTACAAGTAAGTGATCCTGAACGTACCTTACAAGGGCTTTGGATAGATGAAAGTCCTGTTTTACCTACAGCCAAAGAACTTTTAGTACTAACAGAATCAACAGTATATTACCAATTTGTAAAACAAGAAAAAAAAGCGTTAGATAGTAGTATTACAGAAATACAAACCAAAAGGGTACACGTTTCCGACCCTAATGGTTGCTTGCAGGCTTTTAGGGTTAATAATACTCCTCTAAAACTAAAATCTGAATTTTATGCTTATGGCTTTTCCTCTGATAGTTTTTACTACACACTAAAAGGACAAAAAGAAACTCTTTTAACAGGTAATCAGTTAAAAACAAGAAAACTAAGTATAAAAAATCCCGATGATTATTTAGCTCATTTCTGGGTAAATAATATTGAAGTGCCTATTCAAAAAAAGTTTGATGTATATGGGTTACAAAGTGATAAATTAGAATATTCTTTATTAGGTAAGGCAAATGAGCGAAAAGCTATTACCTTATATGAAGAAACATTAGTAGTACGTTTGCCCGAAAACCGTAGCAAGAGTACTTCTACAAATAAACTAAACTGGGAGAACTTACTGTTATATGGCGTTCTTTCTCTGTTATTAGGAGGCATAGGAGGCTATTTATTCCGCAATTACACTCTCGGCAATGAAGTAGTTCAAAAGCAAACAGAACTTAGAGTTATTGACTCTATTCTAACAGCAAAACTCAAAAATACAATTCCTGCTGCAACAATAAGTATTACTACACAAACTGTAAGTAACACCACACAAACTATCACAACAACCTCTAAGTAACAATAAAATGAACAAGACAATATCTATCCTTATAACTGTAATTGTAGGCTTAATAATAGGAGCTATAAGTGGTTATTATTTTAAAAACGCTGATACTAATGAGGCTTTACAAGGCATTGAAAACCAAATAGCCAACAAGCGAATTTCTTTGGAGAAGCTCAATACCCAACTAAACACATCTAAAGAAACTATACCTACAGCTACAGCCTCACAAACACAAACCAATACTAATAAAAATTAATACACACAATTATGACCGACAATAAGCGTACACTCTACTTTATGCTCATCACCTTAGGGATAGTAGCTGTAATAGCCCTCTATACGTGGGTTTCAAGTACCGATTTTAACTTTAGTAATACTACTTCAGTAAAACATACTTCTAATGATAGTACTTTCGTACAAACTCTCAAAAATAATATTGATGCTATAGAGGTAGCTACTATAAGCCCTCAGCAATACAATAACTTGCGAGTAGAAATTATCAGCTATTATGACCAAGGAGACCTTACAGAGTCTCTTAAAAACAGCTTATTAACTCGTCTTAATGATAATTATATTGCTAAAGCATTTACCAAAACCCAAGAAATGCTCCGTACTGAGCCCCTACCCGAAATTGAAATTAATAAGCTACTCACTCATCTTTCTTCATTAAAAGCTGATAAAACTAAAATACAACAAATAAAAAGCAAGCTACAGTGGTATCACTACTACACCGAAAGCTTGCCCGCTGAAATAAAATCCTTTGCAAAAAGACCTTCTTCTATGTTCAAAGATAGTACTCACGAAGAGTATAAGAAAAAACTAGAAAATATCAAATACAAGGAGTTTGCTCATTTTAAAAAAGTGAAGGAAGTACAAGCCGAAGGAGAAGAATTATTAAAACAATGCTACATCCGCTATATAGAATACATTGATAAAATGTATAACCTAAATGACTAATCCTATTATTTATTACTTGTTGGTTATAAAATATCAAAGTTTCCAATCAAATATCAATTATAAAGTCTGCCAAATTTCCCAAGCCTTCTCCGCTTGTAATTCTAGCATATATTGTCCATTACAAGTAGCCGCACCTCGCTTAATTCCTTGAGTAAGAAAAGCTGTTTGAGGAGGGTTATAGATAAGGTCATATAACAAATGTGCTGAAGTAATATACTGATAAGGAAGAGGTGGACACTCATCTATATTAGGATAAGTACCTAAGGGAGTACAATTAATAATAAGAGAATAAGATTGTAATATTTCTTGAGTAAGTTCATTATAGCCTAACTGCCCATCATTAGGAGTGCGTGATACAAAGCGATAAACTATACCCAATTGTTTTAAAGCATAAGCTACTGCTCCCGAAGCTCCTCCTGTACCCAAAATCAATGCTTTATTGTGATGAGGTTGTAATAAAGGCTGCAGAGATTCACTAAAACCATAACAATCAGTATTAAATCCTATCAATCCATTGGGAGTAACTTTAATAGTATTCACAGCTCCTATAGCGTAAACAGTAGGATCTATATCGTGAAGTAAGGGTATTATCTCACGTTTATAAGGTATTGTTACATTTAGTCCCCTCACGTTAGGTATTGTATGCAATAATTCTGGGAGTTCTTCTATACTCTGAATATCAAAATTAACATATTGACTATTAGCAATACCCTCGCGCTCAAATTTTTCCTTAAAATAATTTCTTGAAAATGAATAAGCTATATTTTTACCCACTAAAGCATACGTATTCATAAAGTTAGGATTTAATTTTATCTATTAGCTTTTGAAAGTCTCCTCTATTCTCCATAACAAATTGATTATCTCTTTCTTCTTCCAAAAACATTATGATTTCATCTTTATATTCTAAGGGTATTGTATTTATATTTTTCTCTACAAATTCTAAAAATTTGCATCTACCAAGGTAAGTAGGTGTCATTGTTTTCATACTCATATAATACTCCCATTTATTTTCAAAATGTGCAAAATGTTTCATATTAGGTAAGTAAATAGCTACATAAGGAGCTATACCCTTCTGCTGACAGTGGGCTACCATTAGCTGATATATTTGTTTTGTTTCAGGCAAATCATAACGCCACCACATCATACCTATAGCTGTAATACTACTCAGTACTATTTTACTATTATAGGAGTATTTATAGGTGATTTTAACCAACTCTTCAGCAAAAACACTATCAGTAAATTGTTCTATAAGGCAATAATCTCCTTCATCTCTGGTAGTCTTTTCAAATGCTTTTAGTAGAACATTAATTTCTTCTTCTGTCTTTTCTTTCCATTTTCTCAATTCTGACTTTAACACAATGATATTTTCAAGTTTCTTCTGAAACTTAGGAGTTATTTCTTGTTCCATAATATAATACTTTTAGAAGTGTTTCTAACTACTCAAAATTTCCCCTTTCTTATAAGGAAGAAAAGAATCCTCTTTTACCTAACTTTTTTACCCCTCTTTTAGAAGCATACTATCATATTACTTAATTTGTTTAGATTTGTAAAAAAACGTAGTTATATATGTAAATAAGTGAAAACTACAAAACGGAACGCAGTCAATGGTAAAATTAAAATCTAAGACCTCTATACCCACAAAGACAAAGACAAAAACAAAGTTTTAATTCTAAAGGTTGATAAACCTTTTGTTTGGGTACAACACCATTCCCCATTAAAACAGTTTTGGGTACAGAGCGAAAAATATCTAAGAGGTGTGTTTGCTATCTTGATGAATCCGCTTTGTAGTTTTCTAAATAAGGGCAAGAAAAATCTGTTATAGGTCAACTATTTTCTCCCACCCCTAACCCTATTTTTTTAAGAGTGTCTCAATAGTATTCTTATAGTCATTTGGCATTATAATTCTATAACTCGCTATCTTTTCTTTTAGCTTAGTAAGCTCAGCTGTTTTTTCTACTACTAGAGCCTTTACTTGATTTTGTCGCTCTTGTAATAGACGTTGATGTTCTTGCTCATATTGTAATTTACAGTTATTCTGATAGGTACGAAACTGTGCTTTGTAGTAATTTACTTCACTCTCATACTCACGATGTTCAGCCAATAATTGTTCTTGTAGCTGTTGTAGCTCCGCAAGATTGTACAAAGGTGTATTTTTCACTTTGAATACTTGTTCCCCTACTTCTCTAAAGCTAATAAGTTCTTTTTTAGTAAGCTTAGTACGTATGTCATCAAAAGAGTGAATGTACTTACCTATATGTGCTGCTTTCGCTTCTGCCTCTTTATAGCGTACTACAGCTTCTACTGATAAGGTTTTTAAATAATCATCTATAGTAACATCTCTAAGACGGTGTAGTGGTTCATAGTCAATAGGCTTCACTTCTTCCTCAGCCTTAGCTATTACCTCATTCAGTTTTCTATTTACTATCTCAAGGCGCATTTCTTTCTCTTTAATAGCTGTGCGTAAGTAAGCCGAAATAGCATATAAAGCCCCTATTTCACTTAATTTAGCCCCAATATTATCTACCTTAGTGAAAGTATCTAAAGGTTCTCCATCAATGCTAGAAGTGTGAGTTTCTATACTACTCACAAGGTCTTGAATAGGTTTTAAACGTTCTTTTATACGCTCACACACATAATTTGCCTCTGAAGATGTTAACCCCGAAGTATTAAAGTACGGGTTCTTAGTTTCTAAATATTCCATATTAAGTATTAGTAATTATTAGTAATGAAACTAGTCTAATGACTAAAGAGTATTAAATTTAAATTCAGTAAAATAATTGTATTCTTCATTGGGCAGTAGTACTACACTGTCAAACTGTGGATGTTTAGTAGCATCAGCATAACCTTGCGCTTCAAAGCAGATTCCTTTATTCTCTCCAATAGCCTTACGTTGGATAGGTTTTAGTTCAGGTAGGTAATAACCTGCATAAATATGTAGTACAGGATGATTAGTGCGTACTTCCATACTAAGTGTTTCCTCACCATTGGTAAGAGTAGCCATTACTTCATCTGCAGTTATTTCACGTACAAATGAGTTATCAGTATGTGCATACACTCTTTGCCCCTTACGATAATCTAAAGGAGTTCCTGCTACTGGAGGACGTTCACCTGTAGGGGTAAAAAAGCCTTCTTCTAAAGGTACATATTTCTCAGCTTTTATCTGTAAGGTATTATTTAACACATTAGTGTCATTTTCATTAAGATTAAAATAGGTATGTTGTGTAAGGTTTAATATAGTTGGTGCAGTAGTAGTCCCATAATAATCTACCCGAAGGCGGTTATCTGCGGTAAGGGTATAAGTTACTTGAGCTATCACCTCACCTGGGTAGCCTTCTTCTCCTTCTTTACTTATATATTGTAATGTTACAGAAGAATTATCTCCTTTTTTTTCAGATATCACATCCCAAAAAACGCTATCAAAACCTACTTCTCCTCCATGTATCTGGTTTTCACCCAAATTACAATGTAATTGTACTTCCTTTCCTTCAATAATCGCCTTTCCGTACTTAATACGTCCAGCATTACGCCCTATAATGGCTCCCAAATAAGGATACTCAGTGCGGTATTCGTCACTTATATATTCATCAAAGCTATCAAATCCCAACACACACTCTATTTTATTGCCTTTTACAGGTACTTTTATGGAAGTGATTATTCCTCCAAAGTTCATTATAGTTACTTCCATACCACCCGCATTATGAAGGGTAATAGTTTTGAGTTGTTCTTTATTATATTTCTTTTTCATTATTGTTTAATTAAGCTTCTTATTTATAATTCTATTTGGTATTGCAATACAAAAGTACCTAAGCGTCTTGTTTCTTCCTTGCTTATTTTACTGAATACAGGTCTATTTTCATAACCTAAGCTCAGTTTGCTTTTCTGACCGTTGAAATAAGTATTTACCCCTACCATATAAGCATTCATATAACTATTTAGTGCTTTATAATCGGCAAATTTCCAACCTATATTAGGCTGTACTCTAATCTTCGTACTTTCCCATTTAGGAAATAAGTAACCTAATTGAAGAAAAACAGTATTACCTGTACCTGTTACAGGATAAGCGTTACCTGCTCCATTCAGTGAGGTTCCTCCTTCAAAAATACTATTAGCACCCACATTCCTAATGTAATCATTACCAAAATGTATAGTATTAAGAGACAAATAAGCCGTAATAGCATCATTTTGGTCTGATATTGGGGTATCTAAAAATAAATCAATTCCTAAATTAAAGTAATCATGGGTTGTAGTAGCTGTTCCTGTATTTATTTCTCGCATATTAGGCAAATACTCATAACCTATACCTACATTTAAAATGCGTTTACTACCTAAATAAGTGCCAGCACCACCAGTTGTAAGTAGCCTACTAGCTTCATCATCCCAAAATTCATATTTCAGATAAGAAGATGTAAGTAAGTTTGTATGTCCTTTGGTGTAATTAAAGTCTCCTCGCATCTTTTCTGTAGGATAAGCTGGACTTTGTGCCGAAACAAAATATTCAAACTTCCCTAGTTGTCCTTTAGCATATACCCCTAAGCGTCTCCCTACATCATCAAAATGACCTGAAGTATTAAGGTAATATATCGAAGGGTCAAGGGTAAGCATAGATCCATTGGCAAAATTATTAGAATAACGCCCCGCAGCAGGAAATGTTGCCTTACCTACTCCTATACTAAGCTGCGGACTAAAACTATACTGAGCCATCAAATCTAATAACCGAAAGTCTGTCGTACGGAGGGTATTTTGGTTCAGATTATTATTCCCCATAAGTACATAAAAAAGCCAGTTTTTTTGTACTTGGGCAAAAAATCCTAAACGGTATCTCCTTACCGAAAGGTCAAAAACATTATTCACAGGCCTCCCTTGTACCGTAGTACCTGGATTGGTTTCAGTATAACGCGCCCAAAACTGAGCTCGTGCTATACCCTGAATAAAAGTATTACCTTCTTCATCAAAATTATGGCGAAGTAGCTGTGCCGATACAGGAATAGTAGCTGCCAAAGCCACTAAAAAAAATATTTTTTTCATCTAAATAAGTCTTTTTGGAGTTTAATGAATATGTTGCAAAGGTACAAAACTTTTTCTAAATAACAATAAAGTATTAGCTACAAAAAAAGGGATTATCTAATTGTTTAGATAACCCCTTGTAAAGTGATGTGTCTATTTCTAAAAAAATGCAGCCTTTACTTTCTCTACATAATCTAATTTCTCCCAAGTAAAAAGCTCTACTTCTATTTTCTTTGTCTTGTGATAAGGTGATGAAAATACTTTTGTTATCACCTCAGGAGTTCTACCCATATGTCCGTATGAAGCAGTTTCACTATAGATAGGATTCCTAAGTTTAAGACGCTGTTCTATATCATAAGGGCGAAGAGGGAATATCTCTTGTATTTTCTCAGCTATTTCACCATCAGTAAAAGGCACTTTACTTGTACCATAAGTATTTACATACACTCCTGTGGGCTGTGCTACACCTATAGCATAACTTACTTGTACCAAAACCTCATCAGCTACACCTGTTGCCACTAAGTTCTTAGCAATGTGCCGCATAGCATAAGCCGCACTACGGTCTACCTTGCTAGGGTCTTTACCCGAAAAAGCTCCACCTCCGTGTGCTCCTTTACCTCCATAAGTATCTACAATAATCTTACGACCAGTCAATCCTGTATCTCCATGAGGGCCACCAATAACAAAAATACCTGTAGGATTAATATGATAAATAATTTTATCGTCAAAATAAGGAGCATACTGCGGATATTTAGCTATGACACGCGGAATCAAAATATGCACTATATCTTCTTTAATCTTCTTAAGCATTTTGCTCTCAGTATCAAAGTTGTCATGCTGGGTCGAGATAACTATAGTATTAATACGCACAGGCTTGTTATTATCATCATATTCCAAAGTTACTTGGCTCTTAGCATCTGGACGAAGATATGTAATTTCCTTATTCTCACGTCTAATGACAGCCAGCTCTCTTAACAAAGCATGTGAAAGGTCAAGCGCAAGAGGCATATAGTTTTCAGTTTCATTCACCGCATACCCAAACATCATCCCTTGGTCTCCAGCACCTTGTTCCTCTGGCTTCCCACGCTCCACTCCCTGATTAATATCAGGTGATTGTTCGTGAATAGCCGAAAGCACACCACATGATTTTGCCTCAAACATATAATCACTTTTGGTGTATCCTATCTTTTCGATAACATTGCGCGCAATCTGCTGCACATCAATATATGTATTTGATTTTACTTCACCTGCTAATATAACCTGACCAGTGGTTACTAAGGTTTCACAAGCCACTTTAGAGTGAGGGTCAAAAGCAAGAAAATTGTCAATAAGAGCATCGCTAATCTGATCGGCGATTTTGTCAGGATGTCCTTCAGAAACGGACTCAGAGGTAAATAAATATCCCATTGGTATAAATATATTTTAGAAGAGGCCTATTTGCAATGGCGGAAGGGGTACTAAGCGGAAAAGCAAGTAAATATTACTGTTTTAGCATTTTTCGGGGAGTACCCCAAGAGGTTGCAATCAGTACAAATTTGTCCTCTTGATTATTACTTTCGGCTGCAAAGGTACAAAATAAATATCAATATGCAATTAATAATAAATCTTTTTTAAGTCAAATACACAAAATCCCTAAGCAAACTTCTTCTCACCCAAAAACATCTTAAAACTACCTTATAGGATGAACGAACGAATAACGAAGGATAAACGAACTATAAACGAAGGATAGTTGGTCAGATTTTACTACTGTATATAGTAAATAATAAGCACAAAAAAACTGTTTTCTAAGCATCTAAAAAATGCTCCGAAAACAGTATATCTTTCTATTTTTCCCCAAAATAACAAAGGCTCTTATCCTATAAATAGCAAGAATTAAGCGGTGCTTTTATAGCCCTATCACTATCCCTATATTAGGCACAAATCCTGTACTAAAAATACTACTATCGCTCTTATAAAGCACATTATAAGTAGCCCCTATCTGCAAATAAACATTATCACCTAACTGCTGCATATAACCACCCCCCACATACAAAGCATCCTCTTCAGTATTATAGGTATTATTATACAATTTGCTTTTCTGCGAAACAAAATAATGCTGATATGAAGTCGTCAAATAAACCACACGTCCCAAATAATAAGACAAAGCCGGACCTACCGAAAGAGATAAATTCCTATAGTATTCCGTATGATGTAATGAACCATTCACAATAGCAGCAATTTCAAGATCATTAGTTATTTTATAACCCAAACGAGGAGATAAATCAAGCCCAAAACCATAAGTATTGTAGTTAATACCTACATTACCACCATAAGTAAAACCACCCAAACCATTGCTGTTTTGGTATGAAGGTGATAAAATATTAGGACTTTGAGCTTGAGCCAAATAGCTAATGGCAAAAAACACTAATGCCAACAAAAAACGAGAAGTAATAAATGATGATTTGTTCATAATATTTATTTTTAAAATACAAAGATACACATAATTAGCTAATTAACAAATTATCAATTAGCAAATAAATGAGTAAACCAGTAAATCAGTAACCCAACCATACCACCCACTAAGGTACCATTAATACGAATAAACTGAAGGTCTTTACCTACTTCAAGCTCTAATTTCTTGCTAAGCTCACGCCCTTCCCATTGGGATACCGTACTACTGATAAGCCTACCCACTTCTTCTTTGTTTCGCAACACAAACTGATAAGCCGTTTTCTGTGCCCAAATATCTATTTGTTGTTGTAAGTTTGTGTTTTGTTTCAGTTCAGCAGTAAGTTTGCTAATACTTGTTTGCAGCAGCTGGGCTATAGGAACTTCCCATTCAGTACTATTCAGTTTATTAGCCAAAGCGTATAGCTGCGCTGTAATTTCAGTTCTAATAGGATGATATTGGTTTGTCGAAGCCTTGCTTATAAACTCATAAAGTCCATTACTTACCTTCCGAATAATAGAATCTTTTATAAACGACGGAATAAGGGGTGGAAACTGGTTATCTATCTCACTCTCAATAATTTCCTTATGAGTATTTAAATAAGCCGCTACTTTCTCAAAAGCTTGCCCTACAAAAGGCTGATGTTGGTTATCATCAATAAGAGTAGTAAGCCAATTAGCTACTTTACCTTTCAGCGGACTTTCTTTTACCATCTCATTTATTTTAGTAGCCGTATTTTTATTTGAAAGCCATTCTATAACAAAAGTCGAAACCCTAATATGAGTAATATAAGGCCGTATTTGTTGGGGCTTTAAAAAGTTTTCTACCACAAATGAGCCTAAGTTCTCTCCTATATCATTTTTATGAGCTTCTATAAGGTTAGTATGCGGAATATTAAGCCCCAAGGGCTTGTGAAAAAGTGCCGTAACAGCAAACCAATCTGCAAGAGCTCCTACCATAGCAGCTTCAGCAAAGGCTTTTATATAGCCTACAAAACTAAGTTCAGGGGCTTTATTTTGAAGTATTACAGCCCCTATATAAAGGGCAAGCATCAGGAAGAAGAGTCCTGTTGCAATACGTTTGTGGAATTGTAGTTTTTGTTTTTTATCCATTCTTGGGGAAAATCTCCTACCGATTTTATCCATTTCTCTAATTCAACTGATATGAAAAGGTTAAAAAAAAGGCTGTCCAATATTATCTTGAACAGCCTTTTAAAAGTTGTTTTTACTTGTTGTAAACGCTTTCTTTCTTAAAGTGTTTAGCCAACAAATAATAGACTACTGCACGGTGTTTGTTTCTGTTTGATTTACCGTATTTTTCTATTACACTATTGATAGCTTTGTCTAATTCAGGACTGTCGGTAAGACCTAATTTTTTAATCAAAAAGTTTTGTTTTACACGATCTAACTCAGTTTGATCAGAACCTGATACCTTTGAAGCATCATCATTGTAAATAGAAGGACCTAATCCTACAGTTACCTTTGTTAAGAAATCAACATCAGGATTTGCTTCACCACATTTTTCTTTCAAATCTTTGGTGTACACAGCGATAAGTTCATCACGTTTACTCATAATTTTTTACATATTTAAAATTAATGCCGTAAAATTACTCATTTTTTTAATACCTCAAAATATTTTAACAAAACTTTATCATTTATTTTCCTTGGGGTATGTATTTCTAATAGCTTAGGTGTAACCGAAGGCGTGTAAAAATCAACCATAACTTTCTGCAAATCAGTTATATTATTAGTTACTTGATAAGCAATATCATACATTTTGCAAAAATGTTCAGCTGTAAGTTTATGAGGGGTTTCAAAGAAGTATTCAAAATTAGGATCAGCTTTATCTCCTGGCAATATTCTAAAGATTCCTCCCCCTTGGTTGTTAATCAATATGACCCTAAAATTATTAGGAATATAACGGTTCCAAAGGGCATTACTATCATAAAAAAAACTCAAATCACCAGTAATAAGCACTGTAGGTTTAGCACTACCTACAGCTGCCCCTATGGCAGTACTCATACTACCATCTATACCACTAGTACCCCTATTACAAAATACCTGCAATGAAGGATTAGCTTTCATTAGTTGGGCATACCTAATAGCCGAACTGTTACTTATCTGTACCACGTAATCATTAGGTATGTTAGCAAAAAGCTCACTGTACACTTTTAGGTCTGAATAAGGAGCATCAGCCACATATTCCAAGTGTATTTGTTGTATTTCATTTTTCACTTTAAGCCATTGCTGCTGATATGTCGAAGGCACTACCAGCAAGTAATGTCCTAATTTCTTAAAAAATGTATTAATATCTACTTTAAAATGAGCTGTAAGGCAGTTATATGAGTCATACCCCTGATGTAAATCAATATTGTAATGATAAGAAGGCTTTATTCCACGCAAAAACTGCTTTATTTTCTTAGAAACTACCAATCCTCCAAAGGTAAGCAGTAAATCTGGTCGCAACGCCTCACGTAAGGCCGGATCTTTTTCAGTATAAGTAAGCAACTTATCAATATAAGGAGTAAAATGCGTGTGATGTAAGTTCGATGTAGTTTCAGTAAGTACCAAAACAGAAGGATCTTTAGCTAGCCTTTCTACATACTCAGCCTCTACACTATTAGGGGGCAATACTCCTACTAATACCATTTTCTTAGCCGAAGCATTCCAATGTTTGATAAATTCAAGTGCTTTAGCCTCATTAATAATGGGGCTACATTGTTTTGCAGGAATATTATCAAATAGAAAACGCTCTTCTGTAGTAAGGTATAGTGGCTCTTCAAAAGGCACATTAATATGCACTGGCAACTGTTGTTCTATAGCAGTATTTAAAGCGCTATTCAGCTCATAAAAGTTACTTTTATCACTATATCCCTCATCCGATAGATTCGCATTATAAGCACTATGGTTAGCCAATACATTCACTTGGCGTATAGTTTGCCCATCGCCTATATCTATTTTGTTAGTAGGACGGTCAGCCGATATAACCACCAAAGGAATATTGCTATAAAAAGCTTCCGAAAAAGCGGGATAATAGTTCAGTAATGCCGAACCCGAAGTACATACTACTGCTACTGGTTGCTTAGTTTGTTGGGCAATACCAAGTGCAAAAAAAGCTGCACAACGCTCATCTACCACACTATAACAAGTAAAATAAGGGTTATTAGCAAAGCCTATAGTAAGGGGGGCATTGCGCGAACCTGGTGATATAACTATATGTTTTATTTCTTTAGCTTTACAGGCTTCTATTACGTATTGAGCTAATTTGAGTTGGGGTCGTTTCATCTATTCCGTTAGCTTGTTTTTTTGCTGATAATATTCATATAAGGCTACTTGCGAACGCAAAGCTGGGGTTGTATGAGGTCTATAAGTATTATCTTGTGCTTGGTTTATTATGCGGGCTTTTACATTATCGGCCCAGCTTATTTCAAAAGTATCAATAAGTTCTTGCTTAATAGTCTCATCATAAATAGGGCACCCCACCTCTACCCTAAATGATATATTACGTGTCATCCAATCAGCAGATGATATATATACTTTAGGAGCTCCAGCATTACCAAAGATAAAAAGACGCGGGTGTTCCAAAAACTTATCTACTATACTTATCACCTCTATATTTTCACTCATACCTTGGATTCCGGGTACTAAGCAACAAATACCTCTCACTATCATCTGTATTTTTACCCCCGCACAACTAGCTTCGTACAGTTTATCAATCATCTTATAGCTGGTGATATTATTCATCTTCAGTTTTATATAAGCTTCTTTACCTGCTTTAGCATTCTTAATCTCTTCATCTATAAGCTGGCGCAGTTGCTTTTTGGTATAGTGAGGTGATACAATAAGGTGTTTATACTTCTGTACATTATAGTTAGTATCAAAAAAGTTAAACACTTTGTTCACTTCTTTCAGTAGTTCTTGATTAGCAGTAAATAGCGTGTAATCAGTGTATATTTTAGCTGTACTTTCATTAAAGTTACCTGTACTAATAAAGCCATAACGTTTCAGTTCTTTACCCTCTTTGCGTTCTATCACACATATTTTGCTATGTACTTTTAACCCTTTTACACCAAAAATAAGTTTTACCCCTTCAGCTTTAAGTTGTTCTGCATATCGTATGTTCGATTCTTCGTCAAATCGGGCTTGCAGTTCTATCTGTACAGTTACTTTCTTACCGTTCTTTACTGCATTTATAAGTGAGTTCACTACTTGTGAGTTTTTAGCCAAACGGTAAATGGTAATTTTCACCGATTTTACTTTAGGGTCTAAAGCCGCTTCACGTAAAAACCATATAATATTTGAAAAAGTATGGTAAGGAGCATATTGCAGATAGTCCTTTTCTGCTATCTTCTTTAGCAAACTCTCTTCAGAGGTAAGTCCTTTTACAGGCAATGGTTGTATAGGGGCATAAGTAAGGTCTTTTCTTCCTAAACTTGGGAAGCTCATAAAGTCCCGTCTATTGTGATACCTGCCTCCTGGTATAACGCTATCTGTCTTTACAATACCCATTTTTTCAAAAAGGAAGTGCAGTGTATCCTCATCTATTGTTTTGTCGTATACAAAGCGTACTGGCTCTCCTCTGCGTCTGCCTTCTACACTACTCGAGAGTTTTTCTATAAAGCTTTTGCTCAAATCATCGTCAATATCCAATTCAGCATCACGGGTAATCTTAATCATATTAGCCGTAAGTGATTCGTAATGAAAAATATTAAATATTTTGTGCAAACAAAAGCGTATTACATCATCTAGCATAATGATGTAATGTTTATCTCCCAGCTGCGGTAGTTCTATAAATCTATCAAGGGTAGTTGGCAGCTCTATTAGTGCATATTGTATTTTCTCTTTATAAGCTCTTGATGAAAAAAACTTCTGCACCCCCGATGCTTTCGCTTCATCTTCCTTTAAGGTCATTTTCACTGCCAAATAAGCCACATCATCTTTCAATTGTGGAAAGGTTTCCAAATCATTCAGGATAATGGTAAAAAGGGCTGGACGTACCTTATCGTAAAAATAAGTATTTACAAACGATTCGTGTGCTGGCAATAAGGTCTTTTCATCTACTATAAATATCTGCTCTTTCTCTAATTCTTTAGTAATAGAAGCTATAATTTTCAGACTCTCATTTTGCAGTTGTATTACCTCTTTGGTTATTTCTTCCAATAGCTCCTTGGCATGCACTCCCAATTCTTTTTCCGAGGCTTCATTCATAGCCACTCGTTTTACAGTAGCGTAACGCACTTTAAAGAACTCATCTAAGTTATTGGAAAAAATACCAGCAAAGCGCAATCGTTCCAACAAGGGCACTCGCTCATCTGCTGCCTCTTGCAGCACACGTGCGTTAAACTTTAGCCAACTTATTTCGCGGTTTATATAGAGGTTATTTGTTTTCATTATTACTTCATTTTAATCCACTTCCACACTTCTTTATAGCTTGCCTTTTTGCCGTACATAAGTATACCTATACGGTAGATTTTAGAGGATAGTCTAATAATTCCAAAGAAAGTGAGATACAGCAGTATCAAGGAGATTAGTACTTCCCACCACGCTACCCCAAAAGGCACACGCATTAACATTACCACAGGCGATGTAAATGGTATGTATGAGAATACTACCGAAATAGTGCCGTGAGGCTCTTCTATTACCGAGAAAGCTCCTACGTAAAAAGCCAACATTAGCGGAATGAGTATAGGCATCATAAACTGTTGGGTATCCGTTTCGTTATCTACCATAGCCCCTACCATAGCGTACAGAGAACTGTACAGCAAGAAACCTCCTACAAAGAAAAGCAAGAACAATATAAAAGTTTCTACAAAAGGAAAATGATACAAAGCGCCTACTAATAATTCTATTTTAGACGCTGATACTCCCTGTGCGGCTCCTGCCACTTGGTTAGCTGCTTCTACATTAAAGAAGGCTGGTGTCAAAGCCAGTAGTACCCCTGCTATCAATATCCATATTGCAAACTGAGTAAGCCCTGCAAGTGAAGTTCCCAATATCTTACCTAACATCAATTCAAAAGGCTTTACCGATGAAATTATGATTTCTACAATCCTATTGGTCTTCTCCTCAATCACACTACGCATAATCATATTTCCGTAGATGATGATAAACATTAAGATCATATACCCTGCTATCCCACCTATACTTATTTTCAAAACACTGCTCAACTCCGAAGATTTTTCACCTGTAAAGTTTTGTAACTCTACATCAATACGAGATCTAGCCGTATCTATTTCTCTTTTATCAATACCTTTTTGGGTCAGATTATACTGGAAAAGAGTAGCTTCCATAGCATTAGTAAGCTCCTGTGTAAATGATAACGAAGGCGATTCTTCACTGTAAAAAGTTACCGCCTTGCTTTTTTCTGCAGGAATATACAGCAGTCCATATTTGCTTTTCGCTAACACATCGGCTTGTGCGTCTTGTAACGAGGTATTAGCAAGGTATTCAAAGTGTACATTCTCTGTGTTCTCAAAAGTATTAGTATACAGTCCACTTTCATCCAATATCATTACATCTTTGGCTTTACTCTTTTTATTCATATCCGATAAAAAGGCAATCAGTGCCGCAAAAATAACCATTATTAGCGGACTCACAAAGGTCATTATGATAAATGATTTATTGCGTATTTTATTTAAATATTCTCGTTGAGTGATTATTGCTAAGTGTTTCATATTAATCTGCTAATTTATTTATGGTTGATATAAAAATCTCATCAACAGTAGGAATCGATTCCACAAAGTGTGTCACCTCTGCCTTTGTAGTAAGGTACTGCAATAAGTTATTAGCTGTTTCGCCTTCTTTCTGTTTGATATATAATTTTAGTTCATCATACAGCGTCTTAAAGTTAGCTTCACTCACCTCAAACTTATCTTTAAGCTCTGCCAAAAGAACCATCTTTTGCTCTTCAGGCAATTTTAACCCTACCTCATATTGGTTATTTTTATAAGCTCGTTTAATATCTATCAGCTTCCCGTCCAATATTTTATGTGATTTGTTTATAAGCGCAATATGGTCACACAGTTCTTCTACCGATTCCATCCTATGGGTCGAAAAGATAACAGTAGCACCTTGCTCGCGTAAGTAAAGTATTTCGTCTTTTATAATATTAGCGTTAATAGGGTCAAAACCACTAAAAGGCTCATCAAAAATAAGTAGTTTAGGCTGATGTAGTACCGTTACCAAAAACTGTATCTTTTGTGCCATACCTTTGGAAAGCTCTTGCACCTTCTTGTTCCACCAGTCCCCTATTTGTAGCCGCTCAAACCAAAATTTAAGCCTCTCCCGCGCTTCATTTTTGCTCAATCCTTTCAGCTGCGCCAAATACATAGCCTGCTCCCCTACTTTCATCGTTTTGTACAAACCGCGTTCTTCAGGTAAGTAACCTATTTGCGCCGTATGTTTAGGTTGCAAAGGCTCCGCATCAAAAAGCACTTTACCCTCATCGGGCAATACTATTTGGTTGATAATCCGTATCAATGAGGTCTTACCCGCCCCATTGGGTCCTAATAACCCAAAGATACTCCCCTTCGGAATATGTAGCGACACGTTGTTGAGTGCCGTATAATCACCATATTTTTTGTAGATATTTTCTATTGTAACCACAGTCTTAATACTTTATTTTTTCAGAGTGCAAAGATAACAAATAATTATCAATAAACAATAAATAGACAACTTTTTTTACTGTCTTTTCTCTATATTTTTTCATCATTCTTCTCTCCCCTAAAGTTCTAACAATTTCTCATCATTTTTCCATTTTCATTGCATTTTTCTCAATAATCCTCACCCTCCATCTATCTTCCTCCCCAATAACACAATACATTAATAATCAGCCTTTTCTTCCCCACCCCTCTTATCTCTTATCTCTTATCTTTTACCTACTTTAAACGAACCTATAACGAAGGATAAACGAACTATAAACGAAGGATACCCCTCACCTCCCTGATTCCCACCCCATTAACCTCCACCCCCTCCCCTTGCATAATCCGCAACAAAAATCGCCAAATACCATATTTTCTTCATTTTTCACCTATCACCTAACTCCTACCCCAAAAAACCCGAAACCTACCCCCTAAATATTGTCATTTGATAATTAATTCGTACCTTTGCAGCCCGAAATATACTCTTATGAATTTTGAAATATTAAAAACAGACGAGCATAGCAAAGCTCGCGCAGGCAAAATCACTACCGATCACGGAGTGATTGAAACGCCTATCTTTATGCCTGTCGGTACCGTAGGCAGCGTGAAAAGCGTACACCAACGCGAACTAAAAGACGATATTAACGCCGATATTATCTTAGGAAATACCTATCACCTATACCTACGACCTCAAATGCCTATCTTGGAAAAAGCAGGCGGACTACACAAGTTTATTAACTGGGACAGAAATATCCTTACCGATAGCGGTGGCTATCAAGTCTACTCCTTGGCAGCCAACAGAAAAATTAAAGAGGAAGGAGTCAAATTCAAAAGCCATATCGATGGCTCTTACCACTTCTTTTCTCCCGAATATGTAATGGAAATAGAACGCAGCATAGGGGCCGATATTATGATGGCTTTCGATGAGTGTACCCCCTACCCTTGCGAATACAGCTATGCCAAACGCTCTATGCACCTCACCCACCGCTGGCTCGATAGGTGTATCGCCCACCTCGAAAAAGTACCACCCAAATACGGCTATCAGCAAAGCCTATTCCCTATAGTTCAGGGTTCTGTATATAAAGATTTACGCAAGCAATCAGCCGAATATATTGCTAGCAAAGAGGCTGATGGAAATGCTATCGGAGGGCTATCAGTCGGCGAACCGGTAGAACAAATGTACGAAATGACCGAACTCGTGTGCGATATATTACCTAAGGACAAACCTCGCTACCTAATGGGAGTAGGTACTCCTATTAATATATTGGAAAACATCGCTTTAGGTGTCGATATGATGGACTGTGTGATGCCTACTCGTAATGCACGTAACGGAATGCTATTCACTGCCCAAGGAATTATCAACATCAAAAACAAAAAGTGGGAAGATGACTTTTCTCCTATCGACCCCGATGGGCATACTTACGTTGATACTTATTACACTAAAGCCTATTTGCGCCACCTTTTTGCTGCCAATGAGTTTTTAGGTAAGCAAATAGCCTCTATCCATAACTTAGGCTTCTACTTGTGGTTAGTACGTGAGGCTCGCCGCCAAATCGTAGCTGGCACCTTTGCTCAATGGAAAGCTAAAATGGTTGTTGATATGGCTAATCGCCTATAATAAAAAAGAAAATATGAAAATAATCGACTGGTATATACTGAAACGCTACCTACTTACCTTCCTTATGATGATAGTCTTGTTCATACCCATAGGTATTATCATCGATGTATCAGAAAAAATAGATAAAATGCAGCGCCGAAACGCACCTTTAGATGAGATTCTTACCTATTACCTCAGCTTTATAGTGTATTTTGCCAACATTTTGTTCCCAATACTGCTATTTTTGTCTATTATATGGTTCACCTCCAAGTTGGCAAACAATACCGAAATTATTGCCATACAAAGCTCAGGGGTATCCTATATGCGCTTTCTACGCCCATATATAGTAGGAGCAAGTATCATTTCTATAATCGTATTCTTTATGGGAATGTTCATTGTGCCAGCTGCTAGTAGTGTATATAACGAGTTTTGGAACAAGTACATTCGTTCTGGCTCAGTAACCAGTGTTACAAACCTGTATAACCAGTTCTCCGATAATGATTATCTGTATGTAAGCTCTTTTGATTATGAAAAGAAAATGGGCTATAACTTTTCAGTAGAACATTTTGAAGGTATCAAAATGACCGAAAAGATTAATGCTAGCACTATATTGTGGATTGATAGTACCCAAACATACCGCCTTACCGATTACACCAAACGCAAAATAGGCGAAGGTGATGATATAATCGAAAAAAAAGAACAGCTCGATACTATTTTCAAGTTTAAGATCGACGACCTTATGCCTATGGAATATACAGCCGAAAACAAAAACATCTTCGAGCTGGATAAATTCATTGAGCGAGAAAAAATGAAAGGATCTCCTAATATAAACGCCTATTTGTTAGTAAAATATAGGCGATGGGGAGCTATCAGTACAGCTTTCATCCTTACACTTATAGGGGTTGCCGTATCATCCGTCAAAAAACGCGGAGGTATGGGTATCAACCTAATGGTAGGAGTAGTAGTAGGCTTTAGCTTTGTGTTCTTTGATCGTGTATTTGGCACACTGGCTCAAACCTCAGGGGGGCTATCTCCTTTAATGGCAGTAGTATTACCCAATCTTATATTCCTTACCCTTGCCATTTTATTATTACGTCGAGTACGCAGTTAAAGTTATGGAATTAGTAAGAGCAAAAAAACACTTAGGGCAACACTTCTTAAAAGATTTAAACATCGCCCAAAAAATAGCCGACACGCTAACCCTTCAAAATTACTGTAAAGTAGTTGAAATAGGTCCTGGAATGGGTGTCCTTACCCAATTCTTGCTGCAAAAAAACACCGAAGTATATGTGGTAGAAATTGACCGTGAGTCTGTCGCATATTTAGAAGCTCATTACCCTCAATTACAGGGCAAAATCATAGCCGACGACTTTCTCAAATATAACATAGCAAACTCTATGGGCGAACCTTTCGCCATTATCGGCAATTTCCCCTATAATATATCCACCCAAATAGTATTTAAACTCTTAGAACTCAGAGAATGGGTACCAGAGTTTAGCGGAATGTTCCAAAAAGAAGTAGCCGAACGTATCTGTGAGCAACCAGGAAGCAAAACCTATGGCATATTATCTGTTTTAGCACAAGCATTCTATGATGCCGAATATCTGTTTACCGTATCAGAACACGTATTTAACCCTCCCCCGAAAGTAAAAAGCGGAGTAATACGCCTAAAACGTAAAGATAATTACCATTTAGATTGTAATGAAGAGTTGTTCTTCTCTGTAGTAAAAACAGCCTTTAACCAGCGACGCAAAACCCTACGCAATAGCCTAAAAGCACTACTAACAGACAAAATTAAAGAAAGTCCTATTTTCAACAAACGCCCCGAGCAATTAGCTTGGCAAGAGTTTGTAGCAATCACTAAAATGATATGGCAACATTCAAGATAACATCCGAACTTGTTGAGAAAATTCAACAGCTGATAGAGGAAAAACAAAATAAGGAACTCACTACCCTCTTAGGTGATTTGCACTATGCCGATATAGCCGAAATCATTCACGAACTCGACATTGAAGAAGGGGTATACATCATCCGATTGATAGATGCTCAAAAAACTTCAGATGTACTTACCGAGCTGGATGATGATTACCGAGATAAGATATTAGAACACCTATCAGCTAAAGAAATTGCCGACGAGATATTAGAGCTCGACACCGACGATGCGGTAGACATCATCTCCGAACTCCCCGAAGAACGAAAAACAGAAGTTATTTCATATATCGAAGATGTCGAACACGCCAAAGACATTGTTGATTTATTGCGCTATGATGAGCATACCGCTGGGGGGCTTATGGCAAAAGAGTTGGTAAAAGTAAATGAAAATTGGAATGTGTTAAAGTGTGTCAAGGAGATGCGTGAGCAAGCCGCCTACGTTACCCGCGTACATTCTATTTATGTAGTAGATGATAATGATGTACTAAAAGGACGACTTTCTTTAAAGGATCTACTCACCACCTCTACTCGCTCCGAAGTAAAAGATATTTATATTCCTAAAGTAGATTACGTATACGTTACCGATACTACCGAAGAAGTTGCCCATATAATGAGTAAGTACGACTTGGAGGCCATTCCTGTAGTAGATGAAATGAAACGTCTTGTAGGGCGCATCACTATCGATGACGTTGTCGATGTCATTAAAGAAGAAGCTGAAAAAGACTACCAGTTAGCAGCGGGTATCACCAACGATGTCGAAGCCGATGACAGTGTATGGAAGCTCACCAAGGCGCGCCTGCCTTGGCTACTGATAGGAATGTTTGGCGGCTTAGGGGCAGCAAGTATCATCAATGGTTTTCAAGATGCGATGAACACTTTCCCCATACTACTTATTTTCATCCCATTAATACAAGCAACAGCAGGGAATGTAGGAGTACAATCATCAGCTATAGTAGTACAGGGGTTAGCCAACAACTCTATTGACGGAGAGCTTATCAAGCGGTTATTTAAGGAGTTCCTATTAGGACTTATCAATGGGGGAACTATTGCAGGGATAGTGATATTAGTAAGTCATTTTGCTTTTCAGGCAGAGTATTTAGTGAGTATCACCGTAGCCGTAGCCTTGGTTACAGTAATAGTAAATGCAGCAGTTATAGGCACATTCATACCCATACTGCTGCACAAACGTGGTATCGACCCCGCAGTAGCAACCGGACCCTTCATCACCACCAGTAATGATGTATTAGGAATTCTTATTTACTTTTTCATTGCAAAAATGGTATTAGGCTTCTAATAATAATTTTCAATAAAGCACAAAAAAACACCCTCATTCCTGAGGGTGTTTTTCATTTTATTACCTTTTAAAGTCACTATTTAACTTCTTCAAAATCTACGTCTTGCACGTTGTCGGCATTACCACCTTGCTGTTGTTGTCCGCCAGCGTTAGGTTGTCCGGTAGCACCGCCTTGTTGTGCTTTGTAGAGGTCTTCTGAAGCTTGTTGCCAAACAGTGTTGATTTTGTTTAACGCTGCTTCTATGTTGCCAAGGTCTTTGCTGTCATAAGCTGTTTTTAACTCACTTAACGCGCCTTCTATAGCCCCTTTCTTGTCAGCAGGTAGCTTATCGCCAAACTCTTTCAATTGCTTTTCAGTTTGGAAAATCATTGCATCAGCTTCGTTTAGCTTATCAGCTTTCTCTTTAGCTTTCTTATCGGCTTCGGCATTAGCTTCAGCTTCGCGTTTCATCTTTTCGATGTCTTCTTTAGAAAGTCCTGATGAGGCTTCTATACGTATATTGTGCGATTTGCCAGTACCCTTGTCAGTCGCCGACACGTTGATGATACCGTTAGCATCGATGTCAAAAGTAACCTCAATTTGTGGTACTCCACGTGGAGCAGGAGGAATATTGTCTAAGTGGAAACGACCGATAACCTTGTCATAGATTACACAGAATACACAGATTTTGACTCAAATGTTTCTTGATTTGACCAATGTTATGTGCTCAGATGGTTATCCACTGTTACTAGATTACATAGAGGAAGATTCTAAATGTTACTAAATTCACTCTAATATAGAATCAGGTTTAGTTAAAAGTTTTCTTTACTCTATGAGGTTACCATTGTATTATGATTTCGATTGTTTGCGAAGTCCAATTACTGCATTTGTAATATCTTGCTTAGCATTTACATTACTCCATTCTTTCCAAAATTTTATTGTCGCACTATCAGGCTTTATTGTTGGTTCTGAGATTAAAATCCTTGTTGGCAACAAAGAAGCATCTCCAACTACCAATGCTTCACCAATATCTAAAATTGGAAGAACCTCCGTTAATCCTATTAGATTATCAGGTAAAAGTCTTTTGATTACAGTCTGGTCTTCTGCATTAGAAAGCCGTAACGAAATAAAGTTGTTGCATTGACTCAGAACAGTTCTATTAACCTCTGCTGGCCTTTGACTAATTACGACTAGACTAACACCGTATTTCCTGCCTTCTTTTGCGATTCTTTCAAAACTTTTCAAACTTAATTCAGAAGCGGCATCTTGACTGGTTCTTTCAGGAATATATAAATGAGCTTCATCACAAAGCAGACAAATTGGATGTTGATTTTCTTTTGTTGTCCATTGTTGAACGGTGAAAATAATTCTTGCAACAAATCCAATTACTAATGGCAAAACATCTGATGGAACCTCCGAGAAATCAATAATTTTAACGCCTGCTTTTTTATCATTAAGTTCTGAACCATGCATTAAAGCACTACAAAAATCATTTAACCAATTTATCTGTAATTCATCATCTGAAACTTGGAAAAGAAACCCAATACGTTTATCGTCTTTTTTTGCTTCAAGTCGTTGAATAAATCTTGTCAACTTTCCAAAGAATGGACCTTGCTTTTCTTTTGCAGCTCCAGGAACCATTTCTTAGTCAAGGCGTTTTAATTCTTGAAGCACCTTTTCTAATTTATAAGGAATAGGGCTATCAATAGTAATACTATCTTTAAAAATAGTATCTTTCACTTCATCAAGATATTTTTGTTTTTCTGTAAATACGGTTTTAGAAAATAGCATTGCTTGATTGGGGGCATTGCTATCACTACGGTCAAGCAACATTGCTAACATCTCTTCGTAAGTCAATAACCAATAAGGCAACATCAAAACGCCGTTTGTAAGATTACCTTTTTTCCCTAAATCAGAAGGATTGGCAATTCTGAAATGCTGTATTCCGTCTGTCTTGAAATTCTCCCCACTATACTCTCCGTGTATGTCAAACAAAATAGAGTTTGCCATTGGCAATTTAGCAATCTGCTCAATAATTTTGGCGACACACCACGATTTACCCGAACCTGTACTTCCAACAATAACTGCATGCCGTTGGAAAAGTTTATCACCATCTAAAAAAGCTTCTGCATTTTCATCTATGGAATATTTTCCAATTGAAAGCGGAATTTCATAATTCTCTTTTGTAGAAATAGTTTCCATAAACTTAGTAATATTCTCCCCGTCTATCGGGAAACATTTCGCTTCAATTTCAGGGACGGTGTCAAGTGTTCTTTTAAACACATTTTCTTTTTCTCCGTGTTTATGTAACAATGTTCCTATCAAATTTACTTTCAAAATATTTTCAGTAAAAAGGAAATTGTTTAGCCCTAAATCATTTCCTTCAGATGGTTCTTCATGAGAAGCTTTACGAGTTATACGATTGATTATTCCAATTAAATGTTGTCCAGCCTTAGAGCTTTGAATAGCAACTAAATGATTTACTTGCAGCTTTCTTAACTTTTCAAGTTCCTCGACTTTTACGATAAGCGTCGCTGTGTCAACACTAAAAACTGTTCCAATTGAAGCATTATCTTCAAAATTAAAAATTGTCATTTTTCCTATTTTATTAGTTTGATATATTCTGAAAGTTGCCAATAGCCAACACCTTCAATTGTATGTTCCCCTTGATTTGAAGAGTATACTTTTGTATGATTGCCACTACTCTCTTCCATTAGTATATAATTCTTGCAATCTCCATCAATTATTGCCTCTTTTGTTTTGGAGGTTAATTCTTTTGTGATTACAATTATTGGTTTTGATTTAATCTGTTGAATAAGTTTTGGTTGAACATGTTCATCATTGAATCCATAACCAATACACAGAAATCCATTTGCATTTTGAATTTCTGTATCTGCTTGTGTAAAAATAGTTCTATATGGTTCTTTATGTGTTTCAGCATACTTGCTAAGCCCTGGAGTCACAATCAATGGCTTATGACCTTGTGGAATATTTTCACATAAAGGTAAATAAACATTTTCTTTATTGGGTGTTTCAAACCAATCTAATGACCCATGAACTTTCCATATATTAACTTGTCCTTTATATCCTTTTAAATTCACCAAGGTATTTGTATGAATACTGTCTGAGAAATGTCCAATGTAGTTGTGAGCATATCCCGTACAAATAAAAGATTTAACAATACTTGCACTATATTCTGCGATACGATCATAATTGGTAGTAACTATAGAAACTTTTCTATTGGTTGTTGAAAGTAAATACTCAATTAATGTTACTAATGGTTTTTCTTTTTTATCATCTAAGAAAAATTTGTTATAAGCTTCTAAATTCGTTTTAGAAATTAGTTCCCACGTTCTTCCAACTATAGAGTTTAGAACTGTTTCATTAAGACGTATATCTGACAATGCTCTTTCTAAATCACCTTCTTTTTCATTGAGAATTCTTTTAAATTCTTGAAATTGTTTTTTATCTTCATCATCTTCAAAAGTCAATGTATTTTCTAAGTGTTTGCCAAGACTCCACATTGAAGGTAAATTAAAAGGAACTGAAGCCCCACTACCCAATATAATCAATGGAACTCTACTCGTCCAATCCTGAAGTTGTTTTAATAATTCCTCATCCATTTTACATTTTTATAATATCATTCTACATTTTAACCCCCATCTAATAATTTCTATCAGATGGGGGTTGTTATTATTGTTTTTATTTTACTTCTTCGAAGTCTACGTCTTGGACGTCGGGACCGTTGTTGCCGCCTTGTTGTCCGCCGAATGGATTGGCATCTCCAAAAGGATTGGTTGCATTAGGATTTGGTCCTTGTGCTGCACCTCCTTGTTGTGCTTTGTAGATATCTTCTGAAGCTTGTTGCCAAGCTGTATTAATCTTACTTAAAGCAGGTTCTATATTGCTAAGCTCTTTGCTTTCAAAAGCTGCTTTAAGTTCACCAAGAGCAGCTTCTATAGCTCCGCGTTTATCAGCTGGTATTTTATCACCAAACTCTTTAAGTTGTTTTTCTGTTTGGAATATCATAGCATCAGCTTCGTTTAGCTTATCTGCTTTCTCTTTAGCTTTCTTGTCGGCTTCGGCATTGGCTTCAGCTTCGCGTTTCATCTTTTCAATATCTTCTTTAGAAAGACCTGAAGAGGCTTCTATACGAATATTATGTGATTTTCCAGTACCCTTGTCAGTAGCCGATACGTTGATAATACCATTAGCATCAATATCAAAAGTAACTTCAATTTGTGGTACCCCACGTGGAGCAGGTGGAATGTTATCTAAGTGGAAACGACCTATAGTTTTGTTGTCATTAGCCATTGGGCGTTCACCTTGTAACACGTGTATTTCCACACTTGGCTGATTGTCAGCAGCGGTAGAGAATAGTTGTGATTTCTTAGTAGGGATAGTGGTATTAGCATCAATAAGCTTAGTCATTACACCGCCCATAGTCTCAATACCCAATGATAGCGGAGTTACATCCAAAAGCAATACATCTTTCACATCACCGGTAAGTACACCCCCTTGTATCGCAGCACCTATAGCTACCACCTCGTCAGGGTTTACACTCTTGTTAGGTTTCTTGTTAAAGAATTTCTCTACCGCTTCTTGTACTGCAGGAATACGTGTAGAACCTCCTACCAAGATAACTTCATCTATATCACCTACGCTTAAGCCTGCATTTTGTAAAGCTTTGCGGCAAGGCTCAATAGTACGTTTTACTAGGTCATCTATCAGTTGCTCAAATTTAGCACGAGAGAGTTTGCGCACCAAGTGTTTAGGACCTGAAGCAGTTGCTGTAATGTAAGGTAAGTTGATTTCGGTTTCAGTAGTTGAAGAGAGTTCAATCTTAGCCTTTTCAGCAGCTTCTTTAAGACGTTGCAACGCCATAGGGTCTTTACGAAGGTCGATTTGTTCTTCTTTTTCAAACTCTTCAGCCAACCAGTTGATGATTTTTTCATCTACATCATCACCTCCTAAGTGGGTGTCACCATCAGTAGCGAGTACTTCAAACACGCCGTCGCCAAGTTCCAAGATAGACACATCGTGAGTACCACCACCAAAGTCGAATACAACAATCTTATGGTCGCTATGGTCTTTATCCAAGCCATAAGCCAATGCAGCGGCAGTAGGTTCGTTGATGATACGTTCTACTTTTAAGCCTGCGATTTCACCTGCTTCTTTAGTAGCTTGACGTTGAGCGTCGTTAAAGTAAGCTGGTACAGTAATTACCGCGCTTGTTACGGGTTGTCCTAAGAAGTCTTCTGCAGTTTTCTTCATCTTTTGAAGAATCATAGCTGAGATTTCTTGTGGAGTATACAAACGTCCGTCTATATCCACACGAGGAGTATCGTTGTCGCCACGTACTACTTTATAAGGTACACGAGAAATTTCCTTATTCAGTTCAGAAAACTTGTTCCCCATAAAACGTTTGATAGAGTATATCGTGTTTTTAGGGTTGGTTACTGCCTGACGTTTAGCAGCATCTCCTACTTTTATTTCACCTCCTTCGGTAAAAGCTACTACTGAAGGGGTAGTACGTTTACCTTCAGCATTGGTAATAACTACAGGGTCATTACCTTCCATAACAGAAACACAAGAGTTTGTGGTTCCTAAGTCTATTCCTATAATCTTGCTCATATTAATTTATTATCGTTTTTAAGTTCAACATTTTACTTTGTAAGCATTTTACTTACGTAATTAGTAGTAGTCAATGATTGTGCCAAAGGATTAAAAACTGACAAATTGTCATTTTTAAGAGTCTGAGAGAAGTTTTTAGACTCTAACCTGACATCTAAATCCTCCTCCCTTTTCTCCTACTCATTCTTAAATACCAATTTATCGTCACAAACATCTAACAATATGACAGCATCACGTTGAAGCTTGCCACTTAGTATCTCTTTAGATAGCTGGTTAAGTACTTCTTTTTGGATAACACGTTTCACTGGACGTGCTCCAAACTGAGGATCAAAACCTTTTTTAGCTAAGTAATCAACTGCACCATCAGTAGCATTAAGTATAATACCTTCTTTGGCTATCATACGGAATATTGATTGTAACTGTAAACTAACAATATTACGGATATTACTTTCACTTAGTGGAGTGAACATTATAATATCATCTATACGGTTCAAAAACTCAGGACGTACACTTTGTTTAAGTAATTGCAGTACTTCATTACGTGATTTATCTACAGCACGCTCAGTATCGTTAGGATACTTATCAAAAGTTTCTTGAATAATATGGCTACCCATATTGGAGGTCATTATAATAATTGTATTCTTAAAATCGGCTGTACGACCTTTGTTATCAGTAAGTCTGCCTTCATCCAATACTTGTAACAAAATATTAAAAGTATCAGGATGTGCTTTTTCTATTTCGTCTAAAAGAACTACCGAATAAGGTCGGCGACGTACTGCCTCAGTAAGTTGACCGCCTTCATCATAACCTACATATCCTGGAGGTGCACCTACCAATCGGCTTACAGAGTGTTTTTCCTGATATTCACTCATATCAATACGTGTCATTGCATTTTCATCATCAAATAGATATTCAGCCAAGGCTTTAGCAAGCTCAGTTTTACCTACCCCTGTAGTTCCTAAGAAAAGGAATGAACCTATAGGACGGCGAGGGTCTTGCAAACCTGCTCTACTACGGCGTATCGCATCCGATACTGCCTCAATAGCCTCTTCTTGCCCTACTACACGATGGTGCAATTCTGTCTCTAAGTTCAGTAGTTTTTCGCGTTCGCCTTGTAACATTTTGGCCACTGGTATACCTGTCCATTTTGCTACTACTTCTGCTATATCTTCTGCAGTAACCTCTTCTTTTACAAGTGCGTTTTCGTGTGCTTTTTCATCCAAAAGTTTCTGTAATTCTACCAACCTATCTTCAGCTTCTTTAATCTTGCCATAGCGCAATTCAGCTACTTTGCCATAATCACCTTCACGTTCAGATTTGCTAGCTTCCAACCTAAATTTCTCAATAGCTTCTTTGGTAGCTTGTACCTCATCTATTACATTTTTTTCACTTTGCCATTTAGCGTTAATAGCATTGCGTTCGTCTTTGAGGTTTGCCAAATCAGCATAGAGTGTTTTTAGCTTGTCATCGTCTTTTTCTCGCTTAATAGCCTCAATTTCTATTTCAAGTTGCATAATCTTGCGGTCAAGAACATCCAACTCTTCTGGTTTAGAATTGATTTCCATACGGAGTTTAGCAGCAGCTTCATCCATCAGATCAATAGCTTTATCGGGTAAAAAACGGTTAGTAATATAACGTTCCGAAAGCTCAACAGCAGCTATAATAGCTTCGTCTTTGATACGCACTTTGTGGTGGGTTTCATATTTCTCTTTAATACCACGTAGTATTGATATAGCGCTCTCGGTATCTGGCTCTTCTACCATTACTTTTTGAAAACGGCGTTCAAGTGCCTTATCTTTCTCAAAATACTTTTGGTACTCATCAAGGGTTGTAGCACCAATGGCACGCAGTTCTCCACGAGCTAAAGCAGGTTTTAAGATGTTAGCAGCATCCATAGCGCCTTCTCCCCCTCCAGCTCCTACAAGGGTGTGAATTTCATCTATAAACAGAATAATATTACCGTCCGAAGTAGTCACCTCTTTCACTACCGATTTGAGTCGTTCTTCAAACTCTCCCTTGTATTTGGCTCCAGCAATAAGTGCTCCCATATCAAGAGAGTAAATTATTTTATCCTTTAAGTTTTCAGGCACATCTCCTTTTACAATACGGTGCGCCAAACCTTCAGCAATAGCAGTTTTACCTACCCCTGGTTCACCTACTAGCATAGGGTTGTTCTTGGTTCTACGTGATAGTATTTGCAATACACGGCGTATTTCCTCATCACGCCCTATCACAGGGTCTAACTTACCACTATCGGCTAGCTGGTTTAGGTTTTTAGCGTATTTATTAAGCGAGTTGTAAGTCTGTTCAGCCGATGCCGAGGTTACTCGCTCTCCTTTTCGCAACTCTTGAATGGCTTTCTCCAATTCTTTTTCTCTCACTCCTTGGTCTTTAAGGGCTTGAGCTATTTTACTGTTACCTTTAAAAATTGCCAATATAAGATGCTCCAATGATACGTATTCATCATTCCATTTCTTGGCAATATTTATAGCTTCATTCAGCATAGTATTTGCCTCACGTGATAGCCCCATATCGCCACCGCTCACTTTTGCCAATCCTTGCAAAGCTGTTTCCAATTGCTTAGAAAGCTGTTCACGGTTTACATTTAATTTCTTGAATAGGAAAGGCAAAACGTTTTCATCTACCTGCTCTATAGCTTTGAAAAAGTGTTCGTTTTGCAACTCCTGATGCCCATACTGTTGAGCTATTTGCTGGGCAGTTTGTACCGCCTCTTGCGCTTTTATAGTAAAGTTATTAAAGTTCATATTCTTTTCAATTAATAATTAACAATTCTTTTTTACAATTCTATAATACTTCTTCCTCCCTCCCTGTCATCCCTTATAATGAACGAACGAATAACGAAGGATAAACGAACTATAAACGAAGGATAGTTAGCGAGCTGGCGTAGCTAAGTATGTCGCGAAGGATAGTTGGTGAACTAGTACAACCAAGTATATCGCTAAGGACAGTCACTTCATTTATAACCTCAACAGCATAATGGCAATATATATGCCAACCTCAGAAAACTGCCAAACTGTCAGTTTTACATCTTTTTATTATTTTTACAAAAACAACAAAAACACAACAAAATAATAATACAAAAAACTCATTAACAGAAACAATAAAAACTAAAACCTCTTAGCCAACACTTCTTTTTAGCACAAAAAAATACTGACACAATGTCAGTATTCTGTAATATCAATTTTCTATTCCACACTCATATTTCACTAATCAGCTAACATATACTCATATTCTATTTGGTTAAAACGAGTAAGCATATAAGGTGCTATATTCCACTCATTAGCGGGCTTATCATCTCGAAACTTTTCACGTACTGTATAGATGTTTTTACCATTAAACCGATTACGCCCTACCCCTACAAAATAATTAACATTACCCCTCCAGCTACCTTTTACTTTAGGAAAGAAAAGTACTAAGGTGCGCCTACGTGTCTCACAATGGTAAATAACATGCTTAGAAGTCGCCTCTATAAGCTCATAAGTATCTTTAAAATGATACTCTTCAAAGCCTGTTTGTTTCTCATAAAAAGGAAGTAAATCAGGAAAAACAATAGGGGTTTCTTTAGGCAGACTAAAGCGTACTTCAGTTGTATATGCATCTGGAGCACCACAATCATAACCATGAAGGTCAAAAGGTAGGGTTATAACAATACTATCGTTAGTAGTTTTAGCCAATTCTTGAAGGTAAAACTCTTCTAAACAGGTATTTTTAAGAATACTTTTCTTCATTTTGCTCAGCACCAAGCTGCGTACTGCATTCATATAACCATCATAATCCTCGCCATATTGTACTTTCAATTTTTGCAGTAAGCTATCTGTTTTAGAAAGAGGAGGTGCTATAATAGTATCTTTAGGACAAGCAGCTGCAGCGGTATCTATAACAATGGGGCGAATAGTATCCGTTAAAGCCTCTGTTGTAGTCACAGTTTTTTGCCCCTGATTGCAAGCCATTAGGCACAGTACTATAAAAAGAAGGGAAATATTTTTCATTACTATTTAATTTTTAAGGGAAGTAATATAAGCTATCTACATTTTCTTCTTCAAAATGAATAAGAGCATTACCTATAACAAGGTCATTACCTACTGTTTTCGTTCTAAAAACAGTAGCAATTTCATTAAATTTCTTACTAAAAAAATCTATATCATCTACAAACTCACATTGGTTAGTGCTTTTTCTTTCCTTACACTCTGCTTCTTCTATCATCAAGTAGTGAAGTGTATCATTTTCGGCAAAGCAAAACTCTATTTTGTAATGAGTATTATATATGGCAAATAGCTTTTGGTTTTCACTACACTCATCAGCTATACTTGTAATAAGGTTTTTATCATATAGAGCCTTGTTTATAGCATCTTTTGTAAAGAAATCAGTTGTTTTTAGTATATACATTTTTAACCAAATTAATAGATATAGTCAATACTATTGCCACTGAAAGCACCGAGACAATAAAAGTTAATAGTAATGTATAACTAGCCAAAGCAGTATGTAACCAAAAATCATAGGAGAAAAACACTTTCTGAAAGATAGTATTGCTAAGCACTGCCTTTTCAGAAGGATAGGCACTTTCTTCATATATTAGCAAATAAGGAAACAGCATTACATAAAGTGTAAGCAATAACAAGCAAGCTACTATCAGGTAAAAAACAAAATCTTTAAATAAGCAGCAGCCTAATATTTTTTTCATTACAAAAGTTTTTTACTAATCTGTATTACTCCCTACTATTTATACTGAAGTTACGAAATATACGTCCATAAGTTTTTATAACGTTGCAACTGAATAAGCGTATGAGCAACACACTTGTTTTGTGGCTGCTCCAAATGAGGGTCAGCCTTAAGCAAATCAATAGCTTGAAAGCGAGCTGCTTTCAGTATATCTTGATCTTTTACAATATCGGCTATTTTTAGGGCAAGTACACCACTTTGCTGGGTACCCATCAAGTCACCAGGACCACGTAGTTTTAGGTCTACTTCGGCTATTTCAAAACCATCGTTAGTGCGTACCATTGTCTCCATACGTGTACGAGTATCATTACCCATTTTATTACCTGTGAGAAGGATACAATAACTTTGCTCACTACCTCGCCCTACCCTACCCCGTAGCTGGTGCAACTGTGATAGTCCAAAGCGCTCGGCACTTTCAATAACCATTACCGAAGCATTAGGCACATTCACCCCTACCTCAATAACAGTAGTTGCTACCATTATCTGGGTTTCATTACGTAAGAAACGTTCCATTTCAGCATCCTTTTCAGCAGGTTTTAGCTTGCCATGCACCATTGATACTTTATATTTAGGCAAAGGAAAGCTAGCGGTAATATACTCATACCCCTCAGTAAGGTTCTTAAAATCTAAAGCCTCCGATTCTTCAATAAGAGGGTATACCACATAAGCTTGTCTGCCTTTATCTATTTCTTTTTTGATAAACTCATACACCTCTGCCCTATAGTTTTCATATTGGTGTATTGTTTTGATAGGCTTACGCCCTGGCGGTAGTTCATCAATTATTGATACGTCCAAATCACCATACACACTCATTGCCAAGGTGCGTGGTATAGGCGTAGCAGTCATTACAAGTATATGAGGCGGAATAGTATTTTTGCGCCATAACTTAGCCCGTTGCTCTACTCCAAAACGATGTTGCTCATCAATAATAGCAAGTCCTAAATTATGGAACTGCACCTTATCTTCTAAAAGGGCGTGTGTGCCTATAAGTATAGAAAGCTCTCCCGATTGTAGTTGTTCATCTAATATTCGGCGTTCTTTAGTTTTAGAAGAACCTGTAAGTAGGGCAACAGTTACGTTAGTACCCTCCAACAGCTTACTAATAGTTTGGTAATGCTGGTTGGCAAGTATTTCGGTAGGAGCCATTAAACAAGCCTGACATTGATTATCAACCGCCAAGAGCATTGTCATTAAGGCTACAATTGTTTTGCCAGAGCCCACGTCACCTTGTAACAACCTATTCATTTGTGCATTGGAGCCTACATCGGCACGTATTTCTTTTAGTACACGTTTTTGAGCATTGGTAAGAGGGAAAGGCAAATGGTGATTGTAGAAATTCATAAAGGTATCACCTACCTTTTTAAAAGGTTGCCCTAGGAATTTCTGTTTTTGCAAAAGATTTTTGCGCACCAACTGCACTTGTATATAGAAGAGCTCTTCAAACTTAAGCCTTATAGTAGCCTTAGTAAGTAATTCTTGATTAGGAGGAAAATGTATAGAGCGTACTGCTTCTTGTTTAGATATAAGATTCAAGGAAGTGAGTATCTTTTCAGGTAGATTCTCAACAAAGGTATTTCCCACTTGTTCAAAAACAGTATGCACTAACTGCCGCATCACCCTATTGGTAATGCCACGTTTGGCTAATTTCTCGGTAGAAGGATATACAGGCTGAATGCTACTATGCCCCACCTTATTAAAATCGGCAAGTAAGTCCATTTCGGGGTGAGGCATTGAGAAGGTATTAGCAAAGAAGTTTAGCTTACCAAAGATTACGTAAGGCTCATTAATTTTTAAGGTATCACGTATCCATTTAACTCCTTTGAACCACACCAAATCAATAGTGCCAGTTTCATCAGTAAAAGTAGCTACAAGGCGCGTTCCTTTTTGGTTGGCAGACTCAACAGTGCGCAAGTGTACTACTTTACCTATAATTTGCACTTCGGCATTATTGTTTTGTAACTCATTGATCTTATAAAACTTAGTGCGATCAATATACCTATTGGGGAAGAGATTCAATATATCCTGATACTCATAAATACCGAGCTCTGTTTTGAGAAGCTCTGCACGCTGGGCACCTACACCACGTAGGTAGCTAATGGGAGTATGTAGGACATTTTCTGGAATCATAGGTTGTTTTAGAAAGGGTTTTATTCATAGCGGAGTGCCTCGACTGGATCTAACTTAGAGGCTTTTATAGCAGGATATAACCCTGATATAACTGACACTACTAAGGCAATAAAGATAGCAATAAATATAACCCCCCACGGAATAACAAAACTAAACTTAATAGCTTTTGAGATAATATACCCCAAACTGATACCCAACACTATGCCTGTTGCAGCTCCTAACTGTGCTATTATAAGCGTTTCGATAAAGAACTGCAAGGTTATTGATTTGCGTTTGGCTCCTAAAGCCTTGCGGATACCTATTTCTTTGGTACGCTCGGTTACTGATACGAGCATAATATTTAGCAAAGCTATAGAAGAACCCAAAATAGTTATCAGCCCGATAATGAAGCCGGCTATGGTAAGTACCCCCGTAATCTGACCGATGCGCTGCAAAAGATCGTCGCTACGTTCAATACCGAAGTTATTTTCTTGTAAGGGGGCTAAGCCACGCAAACTACGCATTAATAAAGTTGCATCATTGATAGTACCTTCTAACTGGCTTTTATTATCTACACTTACTTTAATTTCGTAATTAGGGTTATTAACAGGGAAGATGTTACGGGCTACTGGTAGAGGAATAAGCACTTGGAAATTTTCATAATTACCAAAAGAAGAACTTTGTGATTTCATTACTCCTATAATACGGAACTGATAGCCACGTACTGAAATAACTTTGCCTATGGGATCAACCCCTTTGAGTAAAGAGTTTTTAAAATCGGGGCCTATAATGCATTGCATTAAGTTATTTTCAATATCAAAGTTGGTAAACCCTCTGCCCTCTTCTACTTCCAAGCCTGAATTGGAGATGTAATACTCATCAATACCAATGACTCGTGCTAAGGGGTCGGTTTTTTTGTTTTCATATTTAATTTCGGCAGCAGAAGCTACTGCTAATGACAAACTGGTATGGGCATAAGGCAAAGCTAACTGCTCTTTAAATGCTAAAGCCTCGTTATAAGTGATAGTTGGATTGATTTTGCGCTTGGTACCACTACCTTCGGCACGCTGGTTATACTGGTAGCGCATCAGCACAAAGGTATTAGCCCCCATACTAGAGAAGTTACCCTCCAGTGTGTTACGCAAAGCAGTAATCACACTTAGGATACCCACTAAGGCGGTGATACCTATGGCAATGATAAGCACTGTAAGTATGGTGCGCAACAGTTGCCCTTTGATAGCTTCAAAAGCTATTTTAACATTTTCACGAATAACTATCCACACAATCTATCAAATAACAATTATCAATTAATCATTCATAATTAGTTGTTCATTAGGCGTACATAACGGATATAGCCTTTTCCTTCTATTTTGGTGTTAAGGTTTTCAGTTTTCAGTTCTATTTCGGCATCTTTGGCATAGTAGTGATCATCTTCGACAACGGTTTCGAAGCGTATTTTATAGCCTTTGTTGAACTTACTTTCATCAAGGGTAATTACCTTGACGGCGCGTTCGCCACCACTAATGGTAGCGCCCGTAATACCGTCGATAGTTTCGCGTTTGCCGTGAAATTTCCACCACTGGGTAAGCTCACTATACCATTCGGGATTATCACCAAATATTTGTAGGGTTTGCTCGTATTTATCGTCTGGATTGATAAGTGATGCTACTATGTAAGCGCCTTCGCCTTTGTAGTTAGTAAGCTGGATAAGGCATTTATATTTTTTGGTACTTACTTGTGCTACAAATGACACCGCTACCCCTGCTACCAATATTAAAGTTAGTAGTAACAATAGTTTGTTTTTCATTGTTTTTTATTTTAAAAAATCGATATTTACTGCTTTGAGAGCCTCATTTTCTTGGGCTAAATCATATAGAGTTTCGCCTAAATTGGTAGTGAGAGTTTTGTCTGCTTTTTGGTTGAGCAAGAACTGTACTATATCTAACTTTTTGGCTATCATTACAGCTTTATGCAAGGGAGTAAGTCCTTCGTTATTTTTTTGGTTAATACTTAAAGAAGTATTTGCTAAGAGTTCTAATATCTTTATATCGGAACGTTTTACGGCGTAGTGATAGAGGGTATTTCCTTCATTATCGACTACTTGAGCATCGGCACCATTAGAGAGGAGGAACTGCACCATTTCGGGTTTGTTATTCTCGACAGCTAAGGTTAGTGCTGATTGACCATTTTTATCCTTATGATTGATAGCTGCCCCTGATTGTAGTAAAGTTTTTGCAATTTCGGGGGTATTAGAGGATGCTGCATTCATAAGGAGAGTTCTGCCTTCCTTATTAGTTTGCTGAGGATTGTTTCCTTTTTGGATAAAATAATTAATAACAGCTACTTCGGGATTTCTGGCTGAAGCCATAAACAGAGGAGTAAGCCCCTCTGTGTTAGGGCTATTAGGATTGAGTCCTAATTGCTCTAAATACTGAAAGAACTCCAGCTTATTATAGTTTCGCCTTGCGCCACGAGCTGCTGCAAAAATAGCATTTTCGGCGTTGTTATTGAGGCTATTAAGTTTTATTTTCTTCTTGATTAAAGCCTCTATAAGAGTCTTGTTACCTGTAGTGGCTGCGTAATGAATAGCATTATTGCCTTTTTTATCTTTAGAAGTAAGTTTTAATCCTTTTTTGAGAAAGAAATCAGCTTGGGAGAGGTCGGTTAAGTGAGGAATGAGCAACAATAGCACATTGGCACCGTCGTTATTGGTATCGGTAATAGAGGCACCGTGATTAAGAAGCAGCTTGTAAATGGCTGTATTAGTTTGCCCCCCAACAGCTGCAAAGAGGAGGGGAGTGAACTGGTGAGATTCGGTAATATTTACCTTAGCCCCTTTGGCAATAAGGTATTCCATTAGGGGTACATTATCCTGATAGGCTGCCCAAAAGAGGTAGGTACGCCTATCGTGAGTAAGTTTATCGACGCCATTACCCTCTAAATTTATTAGATAAGTAATGGTTTCATAGGGAGCGCCATTTAGGATAGCCATAGTTGTAGCATCGAAGGAACGAGTATTGAACTCGGTAGGGCTATGCCCTTGAGCAATAGCTTGCTGGAGCTGTGCTACTGTAGGTTTTGCCTTCCAATACTCGTTAGTAAGGAGAGGGTTTTGCTGCCCCCAAGAGATAGTATTGGCGACAAAGAGTGCTATTGTAAGTAAAACGTACTTCATTGGATATAAGCCTGTTAATTAGTAGAGAATAGTTTAGCAAAGAAGCTTTTGCGGTGTACCATAGTTTCGGCTTCTTGATGTTCTTCGCTAAAGATATCGTCGGATATTTCATAATCGGCAACGGTAGTGTCGGAATGAGTTGCGGGCTCGAAGTGTATTTCTTGCTCGTGAGACTCATCTAAAATATCCATAATATACTCGATATAAGACTTACCTTGTTTTTCTAAGAATCCTTTGAAATAGCGGTTACTAAGTTCCATACCTCCTATTTTTTCGAGTTTTAGGAGTGTTTCGTATAATGGTTCGATATGGTCGGTAATTACGTGTTGAGATACGGAGCGGCGGCGTGCCATAATGGTAACGACTTCGCCCATAATATTACGACCTACCTCAAAATCGGTAATTACCCAATAGTATTTGCCTGATTTGGCTAAGTTCTTGATAATGGCGTGGAAGTTTCGTCCTGCCAAGATATTATCCCAAGTAATTTTGAACACTATTTTGGGCATATCGGGGTGGCGGATGATATTGTGAGGCTGTCCTAAAAGTTCGGCAGCTGTATATCCGCAAACGTCTATAAATGTTTGGTTTACATCGGTAATATTACCGAAACGATCGGTAGTACTGATGATAGTTTTAGTTTTATCCCAAGCAACTTCTTCATTGACAGGGATGGGGCGATTTATGATTTGTTCGGACATAGCTTTTCTCTCTTTAATATTAAACGCCACAAAATTACGGATTAATTTTGGAGTTGCCAAATATTTTTGAAAGTTTTTTGAGCTGTATTTTTCTAAACAACTGAATATTAATAAAATAAAATAGTTATTTTATTTAAACTTAGGGTGCAAGCTGCTGATTTTAAAGTGTTATAGATTTTACAGGCGTTAGGGATAGGCAGCCTTACTGCTGGATTACACAAAAGTAGGAACAAGTTTAAATAAAATGCAATGTTTTTGGAAAATTGTTGCGAATTTGGCAAAAGAAAGAAAAACACAAAACCGACTGATAGTCAGCAGGGTTACGTTTATCCTTCGTTTATAGTTCGTTTATCCTTCGTTATAGGTTCGTTCATCCTATAAGGTTTCTTGGGTTAGAAAATTAGAAAATAGGGTTGATTATCAAGGTTTTGTATTTTTGAAGTAGGAGGCAGATGGAAGATGATAGTTTTGAAATATTGACAATAAAAATGGAAAATAGATGAGAATATTTTAATACAAACTACAAGACCTAAAGTATAGGATTACATTGGCAGAAAAGAAGGAAAAGAAAAATTATTCCTTATTTATTGTTAATTGATAATTGTTTTGTACTTTTGCGGCAAATTTTGATATTATGAATTTTGATATAAAGGAAATTGCTTCGGCAACTATGGTATTGTTTGCGGTGATAGATATTATTGGTAGTGTGCCTATTATCATTAATTTACGCAAGAAAACAGGGCGAATACAATCGGAAACGACAACTATAGTAGCTTGTGCTTTGCTGGTGGTTTTTCTTTTCTTGGGGAAAGAGTTGCTGAAATTATTTGGCGTATCGGTAGAGGCGTTTGCGATAGCGGGGTCATTCATACTTTTCTTCCTTGCCTTGGAGATGATTTTGGGTATTACTATTTATAAGGGGACTACGCCAGAATCGGCTTCTATCATTCCGCTTGCCTTCCCTATGGTAGCTGGAGCTGGGTCTTTGACTACTGTTTTATCACTTAGAGCGAAGTTTCACGTTGAAAATATCATTGTAGCTATCCTTTTGAATATGATTTTTGTATATATTGTACTAAAATCGTCGGAAAGGATAGAAAAAGCGTTAGGAAAGCAAGGGATTACGCTTGTACATAACCTATTTGGGGTAATTTTGCTAGCTATAGCAGTGAATTTATTTACTGCAAATATCAAAAAGATATTCTTCACCCCTGAAGAACCTGTTCATATTGAGCAAAAAATACAATTACCTAATGCAGATTCTAAAGACGATATAAGATTAAATCATACGACTTATATGGTTGATGTAAATGTTTAAAACCTAAATAAAAGAAGATGAATAAAGAGAATAATTTTTTCCTTTTGGCAGGCCCTTGTGCTATTGAAGGAGAGGATATGGCAATGAAAATTGCTGAACGGATAGTAGATATTACCCAAAGACTGAACATACCTTATACTTTTAAAGGGAGCTTTAAGAAAGCAAACCGTAGTAGGATAGATTCATTTACAGGAATAGGCGATGAAAAAGCGTTGAAAATACTGCAAAAAGTAGGACAAACTTTTGGGATTCCTACAGTTACAGACATTCACCAAGTGAGTGATGCAACTATGGCAGCTGAATATGTGGATGTGCTACAGATACCAGCCTTTTTGGTAAGACAAACAGACTTAGTAGTGGCTGCGGCTGAAACAGGAAGAGTGGTGAACTTGAAAAAGGGACAGTTTATGAGTCCGGAAAGTATGCAGTATGCTGTGCAAAAAGTGTTTGATAGTGGCAATAAGAAAGCACTTATTACCGATAGAGGTACTATGTTTGGCTATCAAGACCTTATTGTGGATTTTAGGGGTATACCCACTATGCGGCAGTTTGCCCCTGTGGTAATGGATGTTACCCACTCACTACAACAGCCTAACCAAAACACAGGTGTAACGGGGGGTAGACCAGATATGATTGAAACCATAGCACGTGCTGCTGTAGTGAACAACATAGATGGACTATTTATAGAAACGCATTTTGACCTAGCAAATGCTAAGAGCGATGGGGCTAATATGCTACACCTTGACCTGCTGGAAGGGCTTTTAACGCGTTTGGTTGCCATTCGCAAAACAATTAACGAATTTTAATGAACTATACTGAAGCACTTACAAACCCTATTTTTGCACTTATAAGCGATATTTCGGCAGAAATACCGTTAGAGAGTTATGTAATAGGAGGTTTTGTACGCGATTATCTGCTAAAAAAGAAACTCCCAAAGGATATAGATATAGTATCAATAGGAAGTGGTATTTCATTGGCTGAAAAAGTAGCTGAACGCCTACCTA
This sequence comes from Capnocytophaga sp. oral taxon 878, assembly GCF_002999135.1. NCBI lineage: Bacteria > Pseudomonadati > Bacteroidota > Flavobacteriia > Flavobacteriales > Flavobacteriaceae > Capnocytophaga > Capnocytophaga sp. oral taxon 878. The sequence continues at coordinate 523,550 of NZ_CP027229.1, read as the reverse complement.
ACAACCCAAAAGTATCGGTATTTAAGAACTTTGGTACTGCGATGATTAAGGTGGATACCTTAGATATTGAGTTTGTAGGAGCACGCCGTGAGAGTTATGAGGCGAACTCGCGCAAGCCTTATGTAGAAAGTGGTACCCTGCAAGATGACCAAAACCGCCGTGACTTTACTATCAACGCTATGGCTTTCTCACTAAACAAAGATACTTTTGGTGAGCTGATAGACCCTTTTGACGGATTGGGAGATTTGGAACGCAAATTAATACGGACGCCTTTAGATCCTGATATTACCTACTCGGACGACCCGCTACGTATGATGCGCGCTATTCGTTTTGCTACACAACTAAACTTTGAGATAGAAACAACATCACTAAAGGCAATTACTAAAAATAAAGAACGACTTAAAATCATATCGTACGAACGCATAGTAGAGGAGCTGAACAAGATATTGGCGGCCCCTAAACCTTCTGTAGGGCTTAAACTACTATACGATACAGGATTATTACACTATATATTACCTGAGCTTATCGCCCTACAAGGGGTAGAAGAACACGATGGACAGCGCCATAAAGATAACTTTTGGCATACACTGGAAGTAGTAGATAACATTTCGGAAAATACTGATAATGTTTGGCTACGATGGGCAGCATTGCTACACGACATAGGGAAAGCCCCTACCAAACGTTTTGACAAAAAGATAGGTTGGACATTTCACGGTCATGAATTTGTAGGCAGCAAGATGGTGTATCACCTTTTTAAGCGCTTACGTATGCCCTTGAACGATAAAATGAAGTATGTACAGAAAATCGTGAAAATGAGTTCTAGACCTATTATCATAGCTGAGGATATAGTTACTGATTCGGCAGTACGCCGCTTGGTATTTGATGCAGGAGAAGAGTTTGAAGACCTTATGACCCTATGTGAGGCAGATATTACGACTAAAAATCCTAAAAAGTTCAAGAAATACCACGATAACTTCCAGATAGTACGCCAAAAAGTAGTAGAGGTAGAAGAAAAAGATCATATACGCAACTTTCAGCCACCAATAAGTGGAGAAGAGATAATGGAGACCTTTGGCTTGCCACCTTCACGGCCTATAGGAGTACTAAAAGAAGCTATAAAAGAGGCTATTTTAGAAGGAAAGATACCTAATGAATATGAGGCAGCAAAAGCCTTTATGCTAGAGAAAGCAAAAGGAATGAAACTAACCCCTATAAATTAATTACTTTTTTATTTGGCTGTTAGAAAAAGATGTTGTACTTTTGCGCCCGAATTAATAACGAGGTCGAGTACCTCACTAATTAAAATTATTTATGCCAGTAAAAATCAGACTACAACGTCACGGTAAAAAAGGCAAACCTTTCTATTGGATTGTTACCGCAAATTCACGCGCTAAACGCGATGGTAAATTCCTTGCTAAATTAGGAACTTACAACCCTATTACTAACCCTGCACAAATTGAAATAGATGTAGATGCAGCTGTAAAATGGTTACAAAATGGGGCACAACCTAGTGATACTGCCCGCCGTATCCTTTCATATAAAGGGGTACTTTTAAAACACCACTTGCTTGGTGGGGTAGCTAAAGGAGCTCTTACTGAAGAACAAGCTGAAGCTAAATTTAACGCTTGGGTAGAAGCTAAAAGCAACAAAGTAACTACTAAAGAAGAAAAATTGGCTAAAGACAAAGCAGCTGCTAAAGCTAAAGCCTTAGAAGCTGAAAAACAAGCTAACGAAAAACGTAAGAATGAAGCTGCTGCTAAAGCTGCTGAAGCTGCTGCAGCCGCAACTGCTGAACAAGCTGAAGGAGAAGAAGCTACTGCTGAAGAAACACAAGAAACTGAAGCATAAGAATGACACTGAATGATTGTTTTTATATAGGAACAATTGTGCAGAAGTTTAGCTTTAAAGGGGAATTACTAATCAAATTAGATTCGGATGACCCTGAAATGTATGAAGAATTGGAATCAGTATTTGTTGCTTTGGGCAACAACCTGGTTCCTTTTTTTATTGAACGAAGCTCATTGCACAAGGCAAACCTATTACGAGTGAAATTTGAAGAAGTAGATACAGAAGCTGATGCTGAAGCACTGCTGAAACACAAATTGTATTTACCTTTGGCTGCATTGCCTAAACTTAGTGGTAACAAATTCTATTACCACGAGGTTATAGGTTTTGAGGTAGAGGACAAACAATTTGGAAAAGTAGGAAAGATAATAGGTGTAAATGATACTACTATGCAGGCTCTGTTTGAAATAGAAGATGAGCAAGGCAATGAAATACTTATCCCTATCATTGATAGCTTTATTGAAAAAGTAGACCGTATAGGACGAAAAATCATTGTAAATACTCCCGAAGGCTTGATTGATTTATATAAAGAGAACTAAAACTAAAAAGAGGCTGTTTTGCAAAAGACTGCCTCTTAATGATTATGAACTTTCTGAACACTCATAATGGAGACTTTCTTCTTATAGAAGGAGAAATTATCAATACTAAAACTACTTTTACAGCCCTTAAAGAGCGTTTCCCTGATAACAAAGTATGGGAAGTAGGGACGGGGTATTTTTGGCTATACTTTTACAATTGTCCTTTTGAAGGGAAACTGTTTAGTATATCACTTTGTTTTAAAGGAGAAAAACTAGAGAACTTATGTTTTGAAATGAATGAAAGATGCACTTCATGGGATAATTGGAGTGAAGAACAGGAGTTAGTAACCCAAAAGTACTATGACCAGTGGCTTACAGCTCATATAGGTAAAGAACGTTCTTTTAATTGGGGTGCTATTGAATCTATTTATGATAAGAAAGGAGGATGTACTTGTGTTTGGATCAATTATTTAGATAATGAATAATATGAAGAAATACAGACAATTAGAACCTTATATAGAAGAAGGATATAAGATTTTTTCAGCTTATAGTATTAATAAACATTTATCGGTTTGCGATTGTGGTAATTGTATTACTCCAGCTGAAATTGAAGATTTGATATGCACACCTTTGCATAAACTTAGTGCTACACAAATAGGTAATTATGTAGGAGCAATGTTAGCATCAAGTGATAAAGCTATTATAGAAGTACATTATTTTTTACCTCGTATGCTAGAACTTCTCACTCAAGGTAAGATTTTCTATATAGATGAAGGTTTTTCTCTATCTAAATGTCATTTTGAGCGCACTGATATTTGGAAACCTACAGAGTTAGCATTTGTTAAACAGTTTGCTTCAGCTTTTTTTAAAGCTGTATTAGATGAAGAAAATTTTGAATTAGTAACTGCTGAAGATTGGTTAGTTTGCTTTGGTTTGTCGGGCTTATCCTTACAACCTTTATTAGAATACTGGATAAGCAGTGCTCATAAGATAAGTGCTATTCGGCATTTTGAAGAAATTTTCATATATAGCTTACAACCTATAGGCATTATATATAAACATTCATATTTTAAAGATGAACATAAAGAACTTAATAATGAAATTACAGAATGGCTTAACAATAAAAAAACACTAGAGGCATTTGGTAAAGGTATAGAAAACTTATTATTATCTGATGAACCTCTGAACCAAGGACTAATATATCAGCTTGAAAATATGTACAATATTATAGAATTTGAATTAAAAAAAACAACAAAATAAAAGCGTACATTCAAAAATGAATGTACGCTTTTGTTTGCCTCTTAATTACTTATTATTGGTTCTTACTTCAATATAGATAATTTATTCCTACATAATAAAGAAGCTTTATGCTTTAAACTATTATTAGTGTGTTTGTTCAATTTGCCATGCTATTTCTTTAAAGAAATCGCTCTTTGTTTTCTCGTGTAATTCGCGGAATTTTAGAGCATATTCTTTAGGAAATAGTTTCCAATAGTCGGTATCATTAACAAGAGTATGGTAAATATACACCTGATTTTTGATTTTAGACATATCCTCAAACAACACCTCAAACTTATTAACAATATTGCTTTTCATAATAAAGCGATACATAAATTCTTTCCCATAATGATAGACTTTAGGAAGCACCTTAAGAGTAAGTTCTTTAAGTCGCTCACTATTTTCTTCTAAAATATTGAGAATAGCAAGTGCATCTAAATCATAGTGACTATCATACTTCTTAAGTCCTGCAAAGTAATTATAGAAAAGGTCTGCCCAACGTGGGTCTAACTGTTCTTTAGTAATAGGTTTAATTTCACGGTTTGCATAGCCTGAAGAGTCATAAATAATACGTGTTTTACCACTAAGAGGTTGCATTATATCCTGAGGAGTGAATACTTTACCAAACTGAGGAGCAAAAATATCGTATATCTTTTCTTTAGAAAAATTACCTTGTCCTTCGAGTACACGATAATAAAAATCAAGACTTAGCGAGTATGTCCAAGTATTACCTAATACCTCAGTATTATACTCATCATAAAAAGCAATTACCTTTTCGGTATTAAAAGTTGCTAGTACTGAACGTATTTGAGGTGCAATATAATAATTACTTACTGAACGCTTTTTAGCCATTGCATTAAAGGTTTTATTCCTTAATATTTCGCCTAAAATAGTATAGGTTTCAGAGTAATCTTTATTCTGGAGAGTACTTATCTCAATAGGTAGTTGCTCAAAGGCTGCTACTAGAGTTTTTTCATCTGTTTCATCCATTGAAAGCACTGCTTTAAAGCGTTCGTGTACCTTTTGAACGAACGGCCGATAACACGAGGCTAACGGAACTGTAGCAATAGCATTTGCTAAGAGTTCCGCATTTCCTTTCTGTTTGTTATTGCTGTACAATTCGTAAAGTTTGTCAATACTGCGTTGCGTACCGAGTTTGGCTAACGCTTTATAAGCTGCTCCTCGTACCACTTTATTCTTATCACTTGCCAAACTAATGATAAAGTCTTCTGTCTTTTCATCTTTCTTGTCTGAAAGTATAATGACGGCTTCAGCTTGTAGGTTAGGCAAGTTTTCGGCAAATATTTTATCTACCAAAGCATCTATTCCTTCATAACCTAATTGGTGTAGCAAACGCAATCGGCGTACGTGTTCTGTTTTGTCCTCAAAATGAAAGTCTGATAAAAGGAAGGGGAGCATTGCTTTCCCACAAGGGGGGATAATAGTTTCCTCTACATAATCGGCAAGTTCAGTGTATTTATCTGCTAAAGCATAACTCAAGTAACCATAAGTCCGCGAATCGTCAAACAGCTTGCGTTCAAAAGCATCTTTAAGCACTTCCAAGCGTCCCGACTTGCTCTCAGTAAGAGCTTGTAACACGGGTTTCAGCTGTAAATAGGAATAGGTAGTATTCACATCTGCTAAAGCGATAGTGGGAACCTGATCGCTCTTTTCGGCTTCAGCCTCTACAGTAACACCTTGTGTGTAGAGTACTGAATAGAGCAAAGTAGCAACATTCAATAACTTTTCGGCAGCTTGTGTACTTTCTACTTGTAGCAAAGATTCTACTTCTTGGGCTAACTTATTGAATACAGGGGCTTTTTCACCTAACTTTTTCAGTATAGGAACGTGCTTCTGTAGGCGTGGGTCATTCTTCGCAAACTTACTTCCCGCTATAAACAAGCGATTCAGTTCTTGTTGTAAATCGTATAAGGGTTTCATTTTAATCTACTATTTAACTGATTTCTCAATCTCATCTGCTATGTCTTCAAATACATTTAGCCTATTCTTCTTTGCCAAAGCTCTAAACTTCTGTACATATTCCTTAGGAAACTGATTCCAAAAGTCTGAATTAGAAAGATAGTAAAGATAGTAATAAGAATTACCTGCTTTTATTTTTTCTAATGAGTGATAAATTAATTCGAACTTATTAGGAAAATTGCGCTTTAATATCAAACGATATAACCATATCATATCATCCGAATATGATTGAGCAAGTGCTTTTAAGAGTAAATCATCTAATCTTTGGCTTGTTCCTTCTAAAGCATCAAGGATAAAAAGCACTATATGAGTATAATTATTGTTAAGCTTTTTAAGGCTTTCAATAAAAGAATAGAAAGTGTTTACCCAGCGAGGGTCTAACCTATCCACTCTCACTTTTGATTCTTTAAAGCTATGATAAGCATAACTGCCCTCTATACCACTAAAAGTTCGCAATATTTCTTCTGTCGCTGCCGATCTTCCTAATTGAATACTAAATACCTCAAAGAGCTTTTCTTTACTGTAGTTCTCATTCTTGAAAGCGCCACAGAAATAGTTAATCCACATTTCGCTATAACCATTGTTATGAGTAAGAAACTGCTTGTGAGCGTCATAAAAGGCAAGCACTTTATCATTATTAAAAGTATTAAACACGCCCATCATATTAGTAGCGGTAGGGTCGTAAGTATTTTTAAAAACTCTTTTGCGTAACGCATTGAAGTCTTTGTTCTGCAACATCTCGGAGAAGAGCCTATATACTCCTTCACAATCCTTATTTGCTAAAATATCTATATCAATAGCAAAGCGTTCAAAAGCTGTTGCAAGGTTTTTACCATCTGAAGTGTCTATGGTTAATAACTGCTGATAGCGCTCCTGTATTTTATCTACAAACGGTAAGAAATACTCAGGAGCAGCTACTTTGGCGATAGCTTCTGCTAAGAGCTCTGCATTGCCTTTCTGCTTATTGGTGTTGTACAATTCGTAAAGTTTATCAATACTGCGTTGCGTACCGAGTTTTGCTAAGGCGCTATATGCTGCTCCTCGTACGGCTTTGTTCTTATCACCCGTCAAACTGATGATAAATGCTTCAGTTTGTTCATCTTTCTTGTCTGCTATTATATCAATAGCTTCTGCTTGCAGATTGGGAAGATTTTCACTAAATATTTTGTCTACTAAGGTGCCTATTTCTGCATATCCTAATTGGTATAACAAACGCAATCGGCGTACATTCTCATTTTTGTCTTCTAAACGGAAGTCGGCAATGAGAAAAGGTATCATCGCTTTTCCGCAAGTAGGAATGATAGTGTTTTCAACGTAATAAGTGAGCTCTGAATACTTGTCAGCTAAAGCATAACTCAAGTACCCATAAGTGCGTGAATCGTCAAATACCTTGCGTTCAAAGGCATCTTGCAATATTTCCAAACGTCCTGAGTTGCTTTGTGTAAGGGCTTGCAGTACAGGTTTCAGCTGTAAATAGGAATAGGTAGTATTCACATCCGCCAATTGTATCGTAGGAATTTGACTTTCTTTTGTAGCCTCTGCCTCTATAGTAATACCTTGAGTATAGAGCACAGAATAGAGCAAAGTAGAAACACCCAATAGTTTTTCAGCAGCTTGTGTGCTCTCTACTTGTAGCAAAGCTTCTACTTCTTGGGCTAATTTATTGAATACAGGAGCTTTTTCACCTAACTTTTTCAGTATAGGAACGTGCTTCTGTAGGCGTGGGTCGTTCTTAGCAAACTTACTTCCCGCTATAAACAAGCGGTTCAGTTCTTGTTGTAAATCGTATAAAGGCTTCATAATAATTGACAATTGATAATTAACAATTAACCCAAAGTCCGCATTAAAATAATTATTCGCTAATAAATACTTGCTTTTGCGGATTGTCCCTCTTCTAGGGAATGGGGGCTTTTTAGCTATCTATTAGTATAGTAGTCTAATTACTTTCTCTTTAGTGATGAGTGAAAGTGGTTGCGCTGATAGCAATCCGCTAGCTACATCGTTGTGCATCATTACTACAAGTGAGAGTCCATCGGCATTTGCTGGCAAAAACGACTTCAGATTGCCTGTTGGTGATACAGCGCCTTCCTTAATATCTCTTAGGGTGATAGCAAAACCATTGGCATCTTCTACTACCAAGTCCTCCCCTACTCTATAAGCCTTATGCAACGCCAAAAGCACTACAGGGTGTTTATCCATTAGTGGATTCTTAATAGTGTTCTTTACAGCCTTTATCGTCTCGGCAAATTGCCCCGAAGCAAAACCTTTCACTGTTGCAAGGTCAGCTTGTGATAGCGGACACTCTGAAGCTCCATCAGCCTCCCAACGAATACGCGGATTGGTATCCCCAGGATAGATGTAAAGGTCTTTTAGTTGTAACACGCTGAACACACTATTATCTTCCTTGATATACTTCGCGGCTTTATAAGGGCGGTAGTTGAGCGTTTTATAGATTTTACCCGTCTTGAGGTTCAGCCATACGCCCTCATCTACATACTCTTTGCGTGCCTCATTGTCATAACTGTTGAATGACAATTGCACCAAAGAAGCATTTTCTTCATATTGCCCATATTGCATCAACTCAACAAGTTTCCACACATAGCCTATTTGCTCTTCAATTGCTGAAGACAGTTCAGGAGTCCCTTCTGGGTCTTCTTTGCGTGCTTTTAGATACTCAGATGACTTCTTAAGCAAAGCTGAAAGATAGTTTAAGTTGTCTACCACCGCAGTATATTCCTCTTCCTCTACTTCTTCAATCGATAAAAGCAAGTTATTAAAAGCCGTTTGAATACCGCCTATGTAGTAGTTTCCTAAGTCTTTTACCTGTGTCTTGAGGGTTGCACGCATTTTAGCATCCACTGAAGAAAGCCCCGTATTCACTATATCACGCAACAACTTTTGGGCAGTTTCGATACCAGTGAGCTGAGCATCAACCTTCTTAGTGAAAGCAGCCTTATTTACCTTCTTAGGTTTCTCGGCTTTCTCCTTGATAGATTCCTTTTCTTGAGCTTTCTTCTCTTGTTTCTTCTCTATCTTGTCACGCTTAGAGAGAATGTCCTCAGGTACTTCTCCTTCGGTAAACTGACCAGCATTCGCTTCAAAACAGTAAAGCAAACCCACAGAGTGTTTACACGGAAACTGTCTACTCGGGCAGTTACAGCGGAATACAGGGTTATTAGGGTCTATATAATCGGCAGAGCAGTAGTAAGGATTCTTCCCACTCCCTGCGCATTCACCCCATATAAGGTTCTTTTCTGAGTTGATTTTTAAGTTGCTGAATTTGTTTTTCTTCACCAACTCACGTCCTTTTTTAGCCGCCTCAGCATTGGGGGCAAGCTCTTCAATCTTCTGTTGCGTTACTTCTATCATTTTTATATTATAAATTATGTATTTTTTCTAAAATAAAGCTTTATCAATATGCTTAGCTATAAACTCCTTCTCATCAGCTATCATTTTTTCTAAGGTAGTTACAGGGTAAAGAACCGAGCCTCCCATAGTACGCATAAAGTTAAGTTCTCTAAAATGACTAAACCGCCAAGTAATCTCTCCTTTAAGGTCATTCTCATTTTGTTTTTCTTGTATTTCGTTAAAGCAAAGCAAGTCTCCATTAAGCCTTCTAAGAATAGGTTTTATAGTTATTTGTGGCTGTTCAGCATAGTCATCTCCTAAATGAGCTGATTTAAATAGATGTAAGGATTTGGCAGCCTCTTCTTCTTCTCCTCTTTCTGTATGAATAAGATGTTCTATTTCCAATACTCCCGATACACTATTCCAAATATGCCAACTCCCTTTAAAAGGAATATGATTGATAAGTTTTGCTACTTCCAAAGCCAAATCATATCTATCTACTATATACAGTAATCCACATAACTGACTAATAGCCGATACTGTATCATGCTTGGTAAAACTGTAATTCTTCTTTATCTGTTTTACCTTTTTCACAAAGATTTTCTGTGGGCATCCTCGTAGTACACCTTCCAATAAGTTTTCTACTTTCTCATCCATTGTATTTCTATTTTAAGTATTCTGCTGTAAAGCTTTTTTTGTTTTTTGCTACTTCTTCAGGGGTACCAAAAGCTACTACCTCTCCTCCACCTTTACCGCCATCATATCCTATATCTATGATGTAATCCACTTTGCGTATTACATCTATATTATGTTCAATCACCAGTACAGTATTCCCTTTATCAACCAAGCGGTCAAGCACATCCAATAGTACTTTTACATCTTCAAAATGTAACCCTGTAGTAGGCTCATCCAATATATAAAAAGTATTACCTGTATCAATCTTGGAGAGTTCTGTTGCCAGCTTTACTCGTTGGGCTTCTCCTCCCGATAGGGTGGTTGATTGCTGCCCCAAGGTAATATATCCCAAACCAACCTCTTCAATAGTTTTGAGTTTTCGGTATATTTTAGGAATAGGTTCAAAGAATTGTACTGCCTCACTAATAGTCATATCTAGCACATCGGCTATTGATTTGCCTTTGTAACGCACTTCCAAGGTTTCTCTATTAAAACGCTTTCCTTTACAAGTTTCACAAGGCACATACACATCAGGCAAAAAGTTCATCTCTATCACCTTCATACCCGAGCCTTCACAAGTTTCACAACGCCCGCCTTTCACATTAAAACTAAACCTACCTGGCTTATACCCGCGTATCTGTGCCTCGGGTGTTTGGTTAAAAAGAGCTCGTATTTCATTAAACACTCCCGTATAAGTAGCAGGGTTTGAACGTGGCGTACGTCCTATAGGCGATTGGTCTATATCTATTACTTTATCAATATGTTCCAATCCTTCAATGCTCTTATAAGGCATTGGCTTCTTCACTCCGTTAAAAAAGTGTGCATTAAGTATAGGGTATAGTGTTTCATTAATAAGGGTCGATTTACCACTACCCGATACCCCTGTTACGCCTATCATCATTCCTAAGGGGAATTTCACACTCACATTCTTCAAGTTATTTCCTGTACAGCCTTTCAGTATTATCTCTTTACCATTGCCTTTGCGCCTTTGGGTAGGTATCGTTATTTGTTTGCGCCTACTCATATAATCTGCAGTAAGTGTAGGAGCTTTTAAAAGCTGCTGGGGGGTTCCTTCAAAAATAATATTACCTCCATTCACTCCTGCTTTAGGCCCTATATCTACCACATAGTCAGCTTCCTGAATCATCTCCTCATCGTGTTCCACTACTATTACCGAGTTCCCTATATCACGCAAGGCTTTCAGTGAGCTGATAAGCCGCTTGTTATCCCGCTGATGTAGTCCTATACTAGGCTCATCCAAAATATAAAGCACTCCCGTAAGTTGCGAACCTATCTGGGTAGCCAAGCGTATGCGTTGCGCTTCTCCTCCCGAAAGTGATTTAGAGCTTCTATTAAGTGATAGGTAAGTAAGCCCTACATCTATCAGAAACTGTAGCCTACTGGTAATCTCTTTTATAATCTCCTCTGCTATCTTGTATTGCTTGCTGCTTAAGTGCTTAGGAAGCTCCTTAAACCACGCCAATAATTCTGTAATATCAAGGGCTGATAGCTCTGCTATATTCTTATCATTTACTTTGAAATAAAGGGCTTCCTTTCTTAAACGCGTCCCTTGGCAATGCTCACAAGGCACGGTATCCATATACTCTTCAGCCCAGCGCTTTAAAGCAGTTGTTTCGGCATTCTCATGCTGGCTACTAATAAAATTGACTATACCTTCAAAGTCTATTTCAAAATCACGACTGATGCCCAACACTTCCGATTTTACAGTGTACTTCTCTTTCCCTCCGTATAAAATAATATCCAAAGCTTCTTTAGGTAGTTTGCTTATAGGGTCCGAGAGCTTGTAACCAAACTTCTGTACAATCATATCCAGCTGTTTGAATATCCACGTATTCTCTTGCTTCCCTACTGGCAGAATACCTCCATTCTTAATAGAGACTGAATCATCTGGAATCATTTTCCCTACATTAATCTCCTGTACTTCTCCCAGCCCATTACAATGCGGGCACATCCCTTTGGGCGAATTGAATGAAAAGGTATTAGGCTCTGGCATAGGATACGATATACCCGAAGTAGGACACATAAGGTGCCTGCTAAAATACTGCACCTTCTTCCCTTCGTGTTCCAATACCATCAGCACATCATTGCCGTAGTTCATCGCAATCTTTATCGTTTCTTGAAGGCGTTTTTGTGCATCCTCGGTATCATCCATTAGCATGCGGTCTATTACAATCTCAATATCGTGATTCTTGTAACGGTCAAGCTTCATACCTTTCTCAATATCACGTATATCCCCATCGGTACGCACCTTCACAAAGCCTTGTTTGGCTATCTGTTCAAAAAGCTCACGATAATGCCCCTTGCGTGATTGCACCACTGGGGCTAAAATATTAATCCGCTTGCCATTGTATTCTTTGGTAATAAGCTCCTGAATTTGATTATCAGTATAGCTCACCATCTTCTCGCCCGTCATATAACTAAAAGCATCCGAGGCTCGAGCAAAAAGCAAGCGCAAAAAGTCATAAATCTCCGTAATAGTACCCACCGTTGATCGAGGCGATTTGGAAGTCGTTTTTTGCTCTATGGCAATCACTGGCGACAGCCCATCTATCTTATCCACATCAGGACGCTCCAAGCCCCCCAAAAACTGACGAGCATAAGCCGAAAAGGTCTCTATATAGCGGCGCTGCCCCTCAGCGTAAATAGTATCAAAAGCTAATGATGATTTCCCACTCCCCGAAAGACCTGTAAATACTACAAGTTTCTCCCGCGGAATCGTAAGATCAATATTTTTAAGATTATGCACACGTGCCCCTTGCACGCTAAGACTATCATTTATATCTGAAGTTTTCTTTTTCATCGAATGTAGTATGAGGCTGCAAAGTTAATAAAAAAATATCAATCCACAAGGCTCAATTACCAACTAAAATCATACAAAACATCAAAATCCTAAGCTCATACCCCTCACATAACTCTTCCTAATCTCTCACCCTGCCTACCCCCTACCCCTCTCTCTTACCTAAAAATTAAAAATCCTCAACCTTTTCTCATTTTCATTGCGAATATTTCAAAACCAACCAACCTCTATTCTACTTTCCCCTTGAAAATACAATCCCTTAATAACCAGCCCATTCAGTTGCTAAGATAGCACCAAAAACCTCAAAGCATAAGCGAAGGAATAACGAACTATAAACGAACTATAAACGAAGGATAACTGATTTTATAACTTACTTTACTGAATATCAAGCCTCTTAACACCAAACCTTCCTTTTGCCAAAATCACAACAAAACTCCCAAAACACTACATTTTTTTCATCACCCTCCTGCACCCCTAATCTCTAAACTTGCTAATTGATAATTGTTTTGTATCTTTGCACCAAATATTTGCACAATAAAATGAATTTACTATCTGTCGAAAATATAGCCAAAGCCTTTGGCGAACGTGTCATACTACAAAACATCTCTTTCGGAATCAATAAAGACCAAAAAATAGCCTTTATTGCTAAAAACGGAACAGGAAAAACCACCCTACTGAACATTATTGCCGGAAAAGACCAACCCGATAGTGGCCAAGTGGTCTTCCGAAAAGGCATTCATATAGGTTTTCTATCTCAAAACCCTCAGTTTAATGAAGAACTAACGGTAGAAGAGACTATCTTCGCTACCGATAACCCCATTCTATGCCTCATTCAAGAGTATGAACACGCCTTGCAACACCCCGAAAACGAAACCGCCTACCAAAAGGCTTTCGAACAGATGGAACGCCATAACGCTTGGGACTTCGAAACCCAATACAAGCAAATACTCTTCCGCCTTAAGTTAGACAACCTACAACTAAAAGTAAAAAGCCTATCAGGCGGACAAAAAAAACGACTCGCATTAGCCAACGTACTCATCAGCAAACCCGACCTCCTCATATTAGACGAGCCTACCAACCACCTCGATTTAGAGATGATTGAATGGCTCGAACAGTATTTTGCCAAAGAAAACCTCACTCTCTTTATCGTCACTCACGACCGCTATTTCCTTGAGCGCGTATGCAATGAAATATTAGAGCTGGATAATGGCGAACTCTTCAGTTACAAAGGCAATTACTCCTACTTTTTAGAGAAGAAAGAACTGCGCTTAGCCCAAGAACAAGCCTCTGTCGAGAAAGCCAAAAACCTATATGTAAAAGAGCTCGACTGGATGCGCCGCCAGCCTAAGGCTCGCACTACCAAATCAAAATCTCGCATCGACGATTTTTATAAAATAAAAGAAGAAGCCCACAAACGCCGCAAAGAGCACACCGTACAGCTCGAAATCAATATGGAACGCTTAGGCAGCAAAACAGTCGAGTTCCACAACGTAAGCAAAAGCTTTTCCGAGCTATGTGTGCTTGATAAGTTCAACTATAACTTCCTCCGAGGCGAACGCGTAGGTATTATAGGTAAGAATGGCACAGGCAAATCCACCTTCCTAAACCTCCTTACCGGCACCTTGCAGCCCGATAGCGGCAAGATAGTAGTAGGCGATACCATCAAATTTGGCTACTATACCCAGAACGGTATCGAGGTACAACAAGGGCAAAAAGTAATTGAAGTCATTCAAAAATACGGCGATTATATCCCTTTACTAAAAGGACGCACCCTCTCTGCCGGTCAGCTATTGGAGCGTTTTCTTTTTGATCGCAAAAAGCAATATGATTATGTCGAGAAGCTTAGTGGAGGCGAACTAAAACGCCTCTACCTATGCACCGTACTCATACAAAACCCCAACTTCCTAATATTGGACGAACCTACTAACGACCTCGACATCGTTACCCTCAATGTATTGGAAGAGTTCCTGTTAGATTATCCCGGTTGCTTAGTGGTAGTCTCACACGACCGCTATTTTATGGATAAAATAGTCGATCATCTTTTTGTATTCAACGGCAATGGTGAGGTAGACGATTTCCCTGGTAACTATACCGATTACCGCGTGTATGAAGAAAGCACCCCTCCCCCCGATGATACCCCCAAAAAAGAAGCTACTAAAAACACTTGGCGCAAAGATGGGATGAAGGGCTTAAACTTTAATGAACAGAAAGAGTATAACCGCTTAGAAAAAGAAATAGCCCAGTTAGAAGAGAAAAAAGCAACTATTGAAGCCGCCTTTGCCCAAGGAACACTTAATAATGATGAGATTCAAACACAGTCAGTCGCCTTACAAGAAACACTTGCAGCTATAGAAGAAAAAACCGAACGCTGGTTTGAACTCACCGAAAAAATGGAAAATTAAAATGAGAATAGCTATCCTTTTAAGCCTTATTTTGCTAATAGGTTGTGATGTAACACCTCCTAAGCACCGCCTATCGATTTATACTACCGAGTATTGGCAGCTAAAAGGCAAAGTCAAAACAATTGATTTTTATGATATCACTACCGATAGTCTTAACAACTCTACCGAACACACCATGCAAATTGTTTTTAACGAAACAGGACTTGTTACTAGGATAATGTATTACAACCAAGAAGATAAAGACGATTACACTACTGAGTTTTATGAGTACGATAAGCAAGGCCGAATTAAAGAGATTAAAAAGAAAAGTGAAAAAACAGAAGCTATTGGCAGTGGTTTCTATAAAATAGCATATAGTTATAATCAGGACAATTCAGTAGTAAGAGAAGAACACTTTAAGGGCAAAAACCTCACAATGATTGCGGAACATTACTATAACAAGGATTATAAAGAAACAGAGCAAAGGGTATATGGCATAGATAAAAATTTGGAGGAAGTGTATCATTATAGTTATGACAGCAATGGCTACTTAGGCAAATTAGAAAAATATGACCATAATAATGTCCTGCTTGATACAATAAAATATATAAACAACTCCAAAGGAAAGCTCATTCAGTACATTACTTATGATGAGCTTGGCAATATCGACCAAGAAGAGTACACTTACAATAACAATAATGATAGGATAACTGCAAAAATAAGGAAGGGTATATGTCCTTTAGTAGGATATAAGGATTTCAGTTATGTATATGAGTATGACCCGAAGGGTAATTATACTAAGTGCTATGTTTATGAGAATGAAAAATTTTCTTTTATTGAGAAGAGAGTTATTACCTATTATGAATAACATTTAAGCTTTAGAGGCAAAAAAAATGGTCAATAGTGAATTACAAACTTCATTATTGACCATTTTCTATTGGTTAGTAAGGCTTATTTCTTTAATTTAGCCGATAATTCCATTGAGATTGCCGAGCGCTCAAACTTGATTTTACCTGCAAGCGTTTCAATTACACAGCTTTCTTCAGTAAGCTCAACGATGCGTCCGTGCATACCGCCTTTGGTAATTACTTTATCGCCTATTTTCATTTCTTGAATGAAGTTGCGTTCTTGCTTTTGTCGTCTCATTTGAGGGCGAATCATTAGGAAATATAGCACCACAAACATAAGGATAAAGGGTGCTAATTGGTTCAGTGCATTCATTTTTTAATTATTAATTGTTTATTATTAATTGTTTATAGGAGTCCGCGTCCTATTTTTTTGATAAGGTTCTTCTCTGTTAGCTCTTGGTGTACTACATTTAGTATGCCATTAATAAACTGGGTACTTTTAGCGGTAGAGTACTCTTTGGCAAGCTCTAAATATTCATTAATAGTTACTTTAACTGGTATGCTAGGAAAGTATAGTAGCTCGGCAACTGCCATTTTAAGTAGTATTTTATCTAATACTGCTACGCGTTCATTATCCCAGTTGGTAAGTTTATCGGCTATAATCTCATTAAGTTTAGCGTCATTAAGCACGGTTTTCTTAAGCAGGTCGGTAAGAAAAAGTTTTTCTTCTTCATCTTTATAAAGAGCGGGAATAAAGTACTTTTCAGGAGGGGTAGGACGAAGGTTTTGGAACTGGCGTACTAGGAAAGTATTTACAATGGGGTAATCGGATAGCCAAGTAAGGTTATGATCTTCTATAAAATCATACAACTCTTCATTAGGAGCTATAATTTCTTCAAAAATAGTGAGTATGAATTTTTTGTCGGCATTAAAGTCAGTAGGTTGCTGTATATAGTCATTATAGTAAGGGCTTTCTATAATTTCTTTATATAGGTTTCTTACATATTCATAATGAATATCAAAAAGGTTGATATGATTTTCATTGATGTTATTTTGCAGAAGCTGGTTTTGGGTTATAGCTGTTAGCAGCTGGTTATTCACTATAGGTTGGTGTTGTTTTTTCTCGGTAGGGGTAGCTAAGTATTTATTTTGAGCTACTTGGTGCTGCTCGGTAGCGTGTTTTTGCAACTCGGTAAGAAGAGCGAGTTGTAGGAGGTATAGGTTGTACATTTCGTTAGCGTTTTGCTGAACGAATTTCAGTTCTTTGTCTAAATCTTGACTTTGGCTTTGTTGCATTGCATAGATGGATTGCAATACTTTAGCCCTGATATGGCGACGTGTAAGCATAATTTGTAAGAGCGTCTTATTAACTTTTTCAGGGCGCAAAGGTAGTAAAAAAGGAGTTACCAAGCAAGAAAAAGGCTAAAAAATAAGGGATAAGGCTTCGTTTAAGGCTTTGAATGCAGAGAGAGGAACTTTTAGTAATTGTATTTTGGCATTTAATTGTTGGCTTGGGGAGTGGTTTAACTGCTATTTGACACCTGAAAATGACAATATATAAAAAGTATGTTTTTCTGCTTTTAATAACTAAAATAGTTTTTTGTTCTGTTTTTAGGTTATTTAACAGAAACTCGGGGTTCGATAATCGTTCGTTTATCCTCTATGCTTCCTCTATGGTTCCTCTATGGTAGCTCTAAGGTAGCTCTAACAGAAAATTTTTCTTTTTGGGTTTGGGTAGATTTTAGGTATGAGTTTTTGGGGTAGAAAGCAGAAGAGAAGGGCAATATCTGAAATGCATTTTCTGCTCTAAAAGTATTTTTGAGTTTTGCTCTGTTTCTTGTTAAATGAGAGTGTGAAAAATGAGTAAAATAGGATTGGTATGGAGTAAAAAGGCTTCGAAATGTTAATTTTTTGCTAAAATTGAAATTTTTCTAAGAAAATACTTGCTATGAATAAATATATTAGTACCTTTGTGCCATTAACTTCATTTTAAGAGTTATCATTATGAACAAAACAGATTTAATTGATGCAATCGCTGCTGAGCTTTCAATATCAAAAGTAGAAGCTAAAAAAGCAGTAGAAGTATTCTTTTCTACCATTGAAAAGGGTTTAAAAGAAGGCAAAAAAGTATCTATCGTAGGCTTTGGCTCATGGTCA
Source organism: Capnocytophaga sp. oral taxon 878 (assembly GCF_002999135.1). NCBI lineage: Bacteria > Pseudomonadati > Bacteroidota > Flavobacteriia > Flavobacteriales > Flavobacteriaceae > Capnocytophaga > Capnocytophaga sp. oral taxon 878. The sequence continues at coordinate 505,702 of NZ_CP027229.1, read as the reverse complement.
GTAGCTGAGAAAGAAGCAAGAGATGCGAGAAACCCTCGTACTGGTGCAGTGATTAAAGTACCTGCTAAGAAAGCTGTAAAATTCAAAGCAGGAGCTGAATTGGCTGAAGCAGTGAACAAGTAATTGTATCTTACAAAAAAAGCCTCTTTCTAAAAAAAGAGGCTTTTTTATTCCTATTTTTTTGTTCATTAATATACATTCGGCTAGGTTAAATTTGCTGACTATGTTTATTCTTCATTGAAAGTTATGATAGATAAGGTTTGTGATATAAACAACCACAACTAATGATTAACAATATACAACTAAATTATTATGACAAATCTGATTAACGAACAAGAATTTACCGATATATACATTGAGGTACTTAAAGAAGAGTTTCCTACTATTAAAATACAGTCATCGGCACCTTTAGAGGTTAGTAGCTTTATTCCTGATAATGAGAAGGAAATAAAGCATTTTTTGGACAATTGCTATAATGAGTATCTTACACACCCTAATGAGCTAAACGAAATTTTAACACGTTATATTCAGCCTCTATACGCAATGTACAAACATGAGGAGAAGCCTATTATAGAGCAGATTTTTCCGATGATTAAAGACAAGGAGTACATTAGGCAAGTAGAAAAGGTTATGCCCAATGGAGGCAAGCTACAAATGAAATATGTGCCTTATAATAGTGAGCTTTTTGTATTTTATGGTATTGACAGAGGTAGCAGTATACAATCACTGCAAGATGATGATTTTGAGGCACTAGATATTACCGATGAGGAACTACACGAAATAGCGCTAGACAACCTTGCTAACACCCTTGAAGTGCAAGCACAACAGGATGAACACCTTATTTTTTTGGTGGCTGATGATAACTATGAAGCAAGCTTGATTCTGCTTACTGATATCTGGACAAAAGAGAATTTTCCTGTGGAAGGAGAGATTGTAATAGGTATACCAGCGCGTAATGTATTGGCAGTATGTGGTAGCGAAGACACTGAAGGGATGGCAGAGTTACAAAATATTATTGATGAGGTGTACAAAAGTAGTAATCACATTATAAGCGATAAGATGTTCGTGTTTAGAAACGGAAAATTTGAGGTGTTATGATGAAAAAGAAGAAAATAGCTGTACTAACGGGTGCCGGTATTAGTGCTGAAAGTGGGGTAAAAACCTTTCGAGATGCTAATGGATTATGGGAAGGGCATGATGTAGAACAAGTAGCAACCCCCTACGGATTTGAGAAAGACCCAGAGTTAGTATTGAATTTCTATAACAAACTTCGGAGACAGCTTAAAGAAGTAGAACCTAACCCTGCACACCGCTTATTGGCAGAATTGGAAAAAGATTATGAAGTAGTAGTAATCACCCAAAATGTAGATGACCTGCATGAGCGTGCCGGTAGCCATCATATTATTCACCTACACGGTGAACTACTAAAAATGCGCAGTGTAGATGACTCTTATACATTGTATGACTGCAAGGAAGATATTAAAGTAGGCGATATGAGCCCTACTGGAGTACAACTGCGCCCTCACATAGTATGGTTTGGCGAAGATGTACCAATGATAGGTAAGGCTGCTGAGGAGGTAGAAAGTGCTGATATAGTAGTGATAATAGGCACTTCACTACAAGTATACCCTGCTGCTGGACTAATGAACTGTGCTAAGGAGGGAACTCCCATATATTATGTAGATCCACGCCCTAGCATTGATAGTAAAAATAATATTACTGTAATAAAAGATGTTGCCTCGAGAGGGGTAGCGAAAGCTATTGAACTAATAAAAGAACTAAAATGAGTAATTTTCCCAAATTTATATTAGGTGATAACACCGATATGCCTGATGCGATGTTTGTGGTACATTTGGAGTATCCGCGTTTTGTAATGAACTTAGAAACCGATGAAGTAGAATGGTTAGAAGAGTTTGATGAAGAGGATACTAAAGAATTAGAAGCTGAAAGTGAGAACCTGATAGAGGAAGCTCTTGCTTTTTATGAACGCGAAATAACCCGTATTGAAGAAAATGACTACTAAACAGCTTACCGAACAAATACGCACTAAGCAATCATTATTATGCGTAGGCTTAGACACCGATATAACTAAAATACCCCCTCACCTACTGAAGGAAGAAGATCCTATTTTTGCTTTTAACAAGGCTATTATTGAGGCTACACACCCTTATGCTGTGGCTTATAAACCTAATACGGCCTTTTATGAAGTACAAGGAGAAAAAGGGTGGCGTGCTCTTAAAAAAACAATTGAGTACTTGAATAGCAATCACCCTGATATCTTTACTATTGCTGATGCTAAAAGAGGAGATATAGGTAATACATCAACTATGTATGCCAAAGCTTTTTTTGAAGAAATGGATTTTGATAGTGTTACTGTTGCTCCTTATATGGGAAAGGATTCGGTAGAACCTTTTTTGGCATTTAAGGATAAGCATACCATTTTATTAGCACTAACCTCAAATGAGGGAGCTTTTGACTTTCAAACACAAAAAATAGCTGATGAAGAGTTATACAAGAAAGTATTGCGTACCTCACTTACTTGGCAAAACAGTGAAAACCTTATGTACGTGGTAGGAGCTACTAAAGCAGAATTCTTAAAAGAAATACGAGAGATAGTACCTCAGCACTTTTTGTTAGTACCCGGTGTAGGAGCGCAAGGAGGCAGCTTGGAAGAGGTGTGTAAGTATGGACTAAACGATATATATGGACTGCTTATCAACTCGTCACGAGGTATTATATACGCTAGCAAAGGAGAAGATTTTGCTGAAGTAGCAGCTTTAAAAGCAAAAGAATTAATAGGTATAAGGCACTAAGTATATGAGAGATACCCGCTGCATAAAACAACCTGACCAACAACACAAATAGCATAAGATTTTAAAGAAAAATGGAATTAGTACATAAGAACCTTATACTGCCCAACAATGGTAAGAAATTATTGTTGCATACTTGCTGTGCACCTTGTTCGGGCTCTATTATACAATCAATACAGGCTTCGGGAATAGACTTTACTATCTTTTTTTACAACCCTAACATTCACCCTAAAAAGGAATATGAGATTAGGAAAGATGAAAATATTCGTTTTGCCGAAAAATGTGGTGTACCTATAGTGGATGCAGAATATGATACAGACAATTGGTATGCTCGTGCCAAAGGAATGGAGTTTGAACCTGAACGAGGAAGCCGTTGTGCAATGTGTTTTGATATGCGTATGGAGCGCACTGCTTTATATGCCTATGAAAATGGTTTTGATACAATAGCTACTTCATTGGGTATATCACGCTGGAAAGATCTTAACCAAGTGAATGGGGCAGGTAAAAATGCCGCTGATAAATACGAAGGCTTAACTTATTGGGATTACAATTGGCGCAAGAATGGAGGCTCTGCCTGCAATATGGAAATCTGTAAAAATGAACGTTTTTATATGCAAGAATATTGTGGTTGTGCTTTCTCATTACGCGATACCAACAAATGGCGCTTAGCTAATGGCAGAGAGAAAATAAAAATAGGAGAGAAATACTACGGAAATTAGCTAATTTATCAATTAGCTAATTTACTAATTTGCTTATAATATGATTACAGCTGAAGAATTTAAGGAAGGGCGTATATTACTTATTGATAAACCACTGGAATGGTCGTCTTTTCAGGCAGTAAATAAGATAAAGTGGGCTATCATTAAGAATTACAAACAGAAAAAGATAAAAATAGGGCACGCCGGCACGTTAGACCCTTTGGCTTCGGGTTTATTGGTAATATGCACGGGTAAGTTCACAAAAAAAATTACTGAAATACAAGATGCCCCTAAAACTTATACGGGCACTATTACAGTAGGGGCAAGCACGCCTTCATACGATATGGAAACCGCTGTAGATGCCCACTACCCTACCGATCATATTACCCCCGAACTTATTGAACAAATACGCCAGCAATTTCTAGGTGAGTTAATACAAACACCGCCTGTATTCTCGGCTATAAAAAAAGAAGGTAAACGTTTGTATGAATTTGCTCGTGAAGGAGAAGCCATAGAAGTTCCGCAACGTACTATATATATTCATAGTTTCAATTTAGATATAAGCGAGTTCCCAAACTTACATTTTGAAGTAGAATGCAGTAAAGGCACTTATATACGTTCTCTTGCTCACGATTTTGGCAAGGCTTTAGGTTCAGGAGCATATCTATCTGCTTTAAGACGTACTAAAATAGGGGACTATTCGGTAGATAATGCTACAAGTCCGGATGACTTTGTAACTAAACATATACCCGATATACGGAAACAATCTCCTATTATTCTTACTACTATAGTGCAAAAACCTGTAAAAAAAAAGAGTAGTTTAGCTACTGAATGGAAGTACTTTTCACAAATGTTTAGCCGTACTGACAAAGCTATCGCACTTACTTTATTAGTTCTTTTTGGTACTTTTATTGCTATTACGGCTATGCAGTTGCCTAACAAAAGTAATGAAATATACATTGAAATGGCACTTGACCCAAGTGATTTGCCTTATACCCCTACTGATCTCACTGAGGTTTCAGACAACAATCAGAAGGGAGAAGCTACCCATCCCTCTACTCCACTCACCACTAATGCTTACAACCAAGCTGATTTGCACTTACAACATTCGGCTGAAATTAAGACTTTGGACGAGCTAATGGCAGAGCGCGAGGCTAAGGAAATGGTAGCTGCCCAAGAAACATTACTTAACAGCCCTAATAGTACAAGCAATTTAGTAATTAATAACATACCTTTACCCGAAAGCCAAACTCCCCCTTTGGTTAGCAATAAAGTAAACAAACACACCTTAGTAAAATATGCATTAGAAGGCAGAAACGGTAACATACCCAACCCTGTATTTACTTGTGAACACGAAGGACAAATAGTAGTTAATATAGTTGTAAATGAGGCAGGGAATGTTACTAAAGCTACTATAAACAAAGAAAACACTACTACTACTGATGACTGCCTAATAGAAAACTCTTTACAATATGCCCAAAGAGCTAAATTTAGCATTCTGATGGGCAAAAAAGAGCAAATAGGCACTATTACTTATATTTTTAAAAGCAAAAGATAATGAAAATATATCATTTATTACCTTTCATAGTTCTTAACTTAGTAATAGTAGCTTGCAATAGCACTAGTACTACCCAACAAGAGCTCTTTAGTATTGATATTTCACCCAAAAAGAAAGAATACCACTTAGGCGATACATTACAAGTAAAAGTAGTATACCCACGTTTTGATGAAGCTATACAAAACGTAAGTTATAGGTTACACCAACGTGTGCTACCTGCTATAGGTGATACTATAATTTTAGATAGTGTACTGTTAGGAAAGCAACACTTAGCAGTAACTGTACACACTACTACAGGAAAACAGTACACTGCTAAAAGAACATTACTTCTTTTAGCCTCTACACCTCCTAAACTTTATGACTACAAAATTATTAATGAATATCCTCACGACAAGCAAGCCTATACACAAGGTTTAGAGTTTATAGGTGATACTTTGGTAGAAAGCACTGGACAATATAACGAATCAAGTATACGAAAATGGAATCCTTTTACAGGTGAAACTTACAAAAAAGTATCCTTAGCCCCTAGTTTCTTTGGCGAAGGAGCTACTGTTTTTAGAGGACAAATTTTGCAACTTACATGGCGAGAAAAAGTTGGATTAGTATATGATAAAGACTTAAATCTACAGAAAAACTTTGATTACAACAAAAGTAAAGAAGGTTGGGGTTTATGCCATAATGGCAATAATAAACTTTACAAGAGTGATGGAACTGAAAAAATTTGGCTACTACATCCTGAAACCTTTGCCGAAATAGATAGCCTACAACTATGCACTGACAAATCACTCTATACCTATGCAAACGAATTAGAATTTGCTAATGGTAAAATTTATGCCAACACCTTTTTAAAAGATGGCATTATGATTATCAATCCACTAAATGGAGCTATTGAGGGAGTAGTAGATGTACGTGGCTTAAAAGAAAAAGTAGAAAAAACTCCTGATGTAGATGTACTAAACGGCATAGCCTACCACACAGGGAGGAAAACTTTTTTTATCACAGGAAAAAACTGGAGTAAGATTTTTGAAGTAGAGTTTTTTGAAAAACAATAACACAAAATATATAAAACTATCATTCATATCTCTATAATTTTTCATCTGGAGATATCTTATAGAGACTCATTGAAAAATTATTAGTAAATGGGATAGACATATCAAATACCTACAAAACAAGTCAAGAATAGTTTTTCGTATTAATTGACGATAATAAAAAGATTTTCACCCGTACAACACCTCGATAGTTTACCTAAAAAGTAATATTTAAATAACTGATAAACAATAACTTCATTACTTATTTCTGTTTTTTAAGGATAAAAAACTTGTCAATTCAAAAAAAAGTTGTACTTTTGCGCCCTGAAAATTACGTAATAAAAGAACAAACATTGCAATGAAAAAAGAAATTCACCCAGAATCTTATCGTTTGGTGGCTTTCAAAGATATGTCTAACGACGATATCTTCATCACAAAGTCTACCGTTGAAACTAAAGAAACTATCGAAGTAGAAGGGGTTGAGTATCCATTAGTGAAATTGGAGATTTCACGTACTTCTCACCCATACTACACTGGTAAAGCTAAACTTATTGATACAGCCGGACGTATTGATAAATTCAAAAGCAAATACGCTAAGTTTCAAAAATAGTAAAGAAAGCCTCCTTTTTAGGAGGTTTTTTTAATTAATAAATTAGCATACAACTTAACCTTATGAAAATTCTCTCTGTTACACTTCACAATATAGCCTCAATAGAAGGACCTTTTACTTTAGATTTAGAGGGTGAACCTCTAAAATCAGTAGGATTATTTGCTATTACAGGGGCTACAGGAGCAGGAAAATCAACTATTTTGGATGCTATATGCCTTGCTTTGTACAACGACACACCACGCTTATCGGCTACCAAAAGTACTCTTTTTATAGCTGATGGATCTAATGAAGTACAAGTAAATAACGTAAAAAACCTACTGCGCAAAGGAGCAACAGTAGGTTATGTTAAAGTACAATTTTTAGCGGTAGATAATAAAGAATACGAAGCTCAATGGCAGGTGAAGCGTGCTCATGGCAAGCATAACGGGAGTATACAGAACGAGGTGCTTCAGCTAACTTGCCTTACTGATAACCAACCATACCCCGAAAACCGTAAAACTTTAGTATTAGAGAAAATTAAATCATTAATAGGACTTTCATTTGACGAGTTTACCAAGTCAGTCATTTTAGCACAAGGTGACTTTACTTCTTTCTTAAAAGCCAATGATGATAAAAGGTCGGATATTTTAGAAAAACTTACTGGTACTGAAATTTATAGTAAACTTTCTAAGCAAATATATGAGATAAACAAGGAAAAACAGCATGAACTTCAGCTGATTGAAGTGCAACTTAACAACACTCAATTACTCACAAAGGATGAACTTGATAGCCTTAAAGAAAACCTTATAATAGATGAAGAATCTTTGGTTCAAGTACAAAAACAACTTACTACCCTTAAAGCTCAACAACAATGGTTCGCTGACATGCAGTTATACCAACATCAGTTAGAAGAGGCTAAGTTGAGAAAAGAAAAGGCTTCTGAGGAGAAAACAACTCAGTATGAACGTTTTGCACTACTTGCTAAAGTAGAGCAAGCACAAGCTATTAAGACAGATTTTTCTGATTATGAGCGAGAAAATAAACATCTTAATGATATAAAGAAACAACTTACTACAGCTGAGGCTGAAAAAGAATATTTGACCCATGAGAAAGCTACTCATTTTAATCTAAAGTCTTCTGCTGAAAATAAATTAATAACTGTACAAAACACTTATTCTGAAGCAAAGCCTTCCATTGAAAAAGCTAAAGCCCTTGATGTACAACTGCAAGAAGTTTCACGTAATCTAAATACCAAAGAAACAGAGATAGCTGATAAAGAAAAATGTTTAGAGGAGAAAAAAGAAACTTTAACAACGATTACTAGTCGCCTCTCTTCAGGGCAAGCTTTTATAAAACAAGAAGAAATATGGTGCCAAACAAATACAGATGCTGAGAAATTATATAATAGCAAAATATGGATAACTAAACTTGCTGAAGACCAACAGCAATTATTAGAAGAGTTAGATAAAAACCAACATAACCAACACCAAATAGAAGCACAACTAACAGCTTTAACCTCACAAACACCTGAGTTATCAGATGACAATATTTCAGTAACAAACCTTAACAAAAGACGACAAGAAGAGCGCTTTTTATTACAACACTATCAACAGGATAAGACTACTGCTGAATGCTGGGAAACTTACTTGCTGCAAATCGAAAAAAAAGATATAGAGCTAGCCCTACTAGTTAAAAAAATAAAAGAATTAGAAAAGGAAGTAAGTGCTTTACAACCAAAAACACAATCAGCACAAATAGCTTGTGATATGGCTGAGGTTATCTATCAACGCACTCAGTTAGAACAATCAAACAATGTAGTTGCATTGCGTGAGCAGCTAGAAGAAGGAAAACCTTGCCTTGTATGTGGAGCTATTGAACATCCTAATGCTCATAAAGATTTTTCAACACTGCTAATTAATACTGTAAAAGAAGAGTATTTAAAAGCTAAAAAAACTTTAGAACAACTACAAAAAGAGCTTACCACTAAGGAAACCCAACTAAAAGAACAGCTACAACACTCTAATACCTTACAAAAAGAAATTATTAATGATAAAGCAAATGCTGAAAAAGTATTACAGGAATTAAGAAACTCTAAATATTTTAGCCAATACCCAGCAAAAGATATAGCTGCCTATATAGGGCAACAAATAGAGAGAGTACAACAGGAACAACAAACAACAGACTTTCTTTTAGATCTGTTCAATAAATATAGAATTCTTAGCGAAACACTTAAAACTTTAGCTGATAAAACTTCTATTTTTAAGCAACAAATAGCAAAAAACAATCAAAAAATAGCTAATATAGAGCTATCAGAGGAAATTAATTCTCTTTGGAATAAAAACTTAACTTCTTTTATAAAGAGAGTAACTGAAGCTCAAAAAATGTGGGAAAACCATTGGGCTCTTTTGGATAAGTACCAAAAAGCTATAGAGGTAATTACACGAGAACACACTAAGCTAAATACCGAAATAACTACTTTAAAAAAAGACCTTGATGAACAAAAATTTGTACTTAATGAAGAGCAACAAGTTTTTAAAACACTAACAACTAAACGAGAAAAGTTATTAGAAGGTAAAAAAGCTGAGGAAGTAGAAAGTAGCTTTGAACAGCAAATAAACAAGCTAAAAGCTGAAGTTACTGATACACAAAACATTTATAACGCTATTCTTTTGCAAATCGCAGCCAATGACAAGAGCATTGAATCCTTAAAAGATGATCAGGAAAAAACTAAAAAGATAATAGCAGTATCAACAGAACGTATTAATCATTGGATTGCTATTCATTATCCTAAAGAAGAAATGTTTGCTAAAGAACAATTACCTTTATGGACAGGTAAATCTATTGAATGGTTACAAACAGAGCGTACAGCCCTACAAGAACTAAATGAAACCATAGCTAGGTATAGTACTATTGTTACCGAAAAAGAAGAACAACTAAACTGTTTATTAGCTAAACGACCTACCAAGTTAAGCGAAGAAGAGACCAAAAATAACTTAGAAATTGAGCTTTCTGATGAAGAAAAATTACAAGAACGTGTGGTAAATGCTAAGAGCAGACTAATAGCTGATAATAAAGAAAGACTTAAAGCTGATAATCTATACCAAGAGAAAGCAAAAAAAATTATTAGTGTTCAAAGGTGGGATAAACTAAGTAATTTAATAGGTAGTGCATCTGGAATGTCTTTCCGAAAGTATGCTCAAGAATACACCCTTGACATACTATTGCAATACGCCAATGCACAAATGAAGTATATTAATAAGCGATATACTTTGCAGCGCATTCCAAACTCTCTAAGTTTGCAAGTGGTAGACAATGATATGGGAGCAGAAATACGCTCAGTTTATTCATTATCAGGAGGTGAATCTTTTTTAGTATCATTGGCATTAGCACTAGCTCTATCATCCCTTTCTTCTACTCAAATGAATATTGAAACTATGTTCATTGATGAGGGATTTGGTTCTTTGGATAGCAATACACTTTCAGTAGCGTTAGATGCTTTGGAGAGTTTGCAAAACCAAGGAAAGAAAGTAGGAGTAATCTCTCATGTACAAGAAATGGTAGAACGTATAGCAGTTAAAGTTATAGTGCAGAAAGAAGGCAATGGAAAAAGCAGTATAATGATTGAATAGAAAATTATTTGCAATAAATTGTAATTTATAGTATTTTTGCAGCGGTTTGGCGCAGTATTTGATTAATGAGCTAATTGAAAAAAAAGCTTAATTAAGAAGTTGATAAGTTATTATGATTCATATAGATGAGAAGATATACTTTTGGTTAATAGCGGTAATAGTGCCGTTATTCATTATTTTTGTAATTTCAATGCTCAAACGCAAACAAAAACAAAAACAGTTTGCTAATCAGGCTATGTTAAAACGTTTGGCTCCAAATAGGTCAGCGTTTAAACTATGGGTGAAATGGAGCCTTTTGGTTGTGGTTTTTATTCTTTTAAGTATTGCCCTTGCAAACCCAAAAATAGGCACAAAACTTGAGACAGTGAAGCGTGAAGGAGTTGATATTGTTTTCGCTATAGATGTGTCAAAAAGTATGCTAGCAGAAGACGTCGCTCCAAATCGTTTAGAGAAGGCTAAACGTATTGTTTTCGAAATTATTAGCAGTTTAAAAGGTGATCGTGTTGGGATTGTAGCTTATGCTGCAAGTGCTTACCCACTGTTAGCTCTAACTACTGACCACTCTGCTGCCAAGATGTTTTTGCAGGGAATGAATACAGATATGCTATCCTCTCAAGGAACTGCGTTACAAGAGGCTATACGTATGGCAAGTAGTTATTTTGATGAAAAAGTTCCTACAGCACGCTTATTATTTATTATCTCAGATGGTGAAGATCATGAAATGGGAGCTACAGAAATAGCAAGTGAGGCTAAAGAAAAAGGAATTCATATTTATACCATTGGAGTAGGAACTGAAAAAGGAAGCCCGATACCAATGAAAGAACTGGGACAGCAAACTTACAAGCGCGACAGCAATGGTGAAGTTGTAATTACTAAACTAAACCCTGAACTTTTAAAACAAATAGCTTCCAATGCAGGAGGTATCTACCTTAATGGAGATAATACCCAAGAAACTGTAAATGAGATAAGCAAAATATTAGATAGTACTGAGAAAAGCCAATTTGACACACAACAATTTGTTGATTTTAAAGACCAGTTTCAGTGGTTTGTAGCTGCTGCATTATTATTACTTATATTAGATCTTACTATCTTTGAGCGGAAGACACAATGGGTAAAACGATTGAATTTGTTCAATGAAAAAAAATAGAAATATTTTATAGTACAATTTGCACTGATTTTTATGAAAAATACAGCTTATATATCAATATTACTGATTAGTTTTATTAGTTTTGCACAAACAAAGACTGAGAAAGAGTTACAACAGTCAATTGCAAACTCAAAAAAATATACTTATGAGGGTAATAGAGCCTTAAAAGGTGATAAACCAACTCAGGCAGAGGTAGAATATCGTAATGCTATTGCTGAAGATAAGAGTAATGTTGCAGCACAGTATAACCTTGGTACAATGTATTATAAACAGAAGAGTTATGGAGAGGCTTTTTCACAACTAAAAAAAGCTGGAGAAGCAGGGCAAATGACCGATAATGAACGGCATAAAATATTCCATAACTTAGGTAATACTTATATGCAAGGTCGTGTTTATGACCAAGCTGTTCTTGCTTATAAAGAAGCTCTTAGATATGACCCTAATGATGAGGAAACACGTTATAATTTAGCTGTAGCTAAAGAAAAACTAAAGCAAAATCCACCAAAGCAAGATCAAAATAATAAGGATAATAAAGATAACCAACAAAATCAAAACAACCAAGATAATAAGGACAACAAGGATAATAAAGATAACAAGGACAATAAGGATAATAAGGACAATAAGGATAACAAAGACAATCAAGACAAAAACAAAGATAATAAAGATAATAAAGATAATAAAGACAATAAGAATCAGCAAGGAGACAACAAACAGAACAAAGACAAGGATAAGGGAGATGACAATAAGCAGCAACCTAACCAAAATAATGGGCAAGATAAAGACCAGAGTGATAAAGACGAAAGAAAACCAAGACCTTCATCACTTTCACCAGAGCAAATGGAACGTATTTTAGAAGCTATGAACAATGAAGAACGCAAAACTCAAGAGAAAATAAATGCTCAAAAAGTAAAAGGACAACGTACTAAAGCTGAAAAAGATTGGTAGATTTAGGTAAAAGGTGAGATAGAATAAAGCTATGAAATATAAAATACTATTCTTTATAATATTCTTAATACAGACTCTCAGTGCGCAGGTAGAGTTTAAAGCCGAAGTAAGCAAGAATCAATTAGGAGCTAATGAACGGCTGCGTATAGAGTTTACTATGAATAAGAACGGTGATAATTTTACACCACCAAGTTTCCACGGATTTACAGTAGTAATGGGTCCATCACAATCTGTTTCAGAATCATGGATAAACGGAGTAAGAAGTTTTTCCAAAAGTTATATTTACATTTTACAACCTACTGCCAAGGGTAAATTCACTATTGGTCAAGCAAGTATAGATATCGATGGTAGAAATTATAAAACATCTCCTATTAATATCACTGTAACAGAGGCTGTAACAACCCCTTCTATAGAAAAAAACAGTGGTGATATAGCCCGTGAGAATTTATTTTTACTTGCAGAAGTATCAAAACCTAATCCTTACCTAAATGAGGCTGTAAGTGTAACTTATAAGCTGTATGTAGGTAGTCAAGTAGGGCTTAATAATTTACAATGGCTTACCGTACCTAAATACCCCAACTTTTGGAGTCAGGATATTAAAATGCAAGAGTACGAGATGGATAACTGTACTTATCAAGGAAAGCCTTATAGATGTATTACAGTTAAAAAGATAGTACTTTACCCTCAAAAAACAGGTATAATAACCCTTGAACCTCTTACAATGGATGCTATATTGAGTGTACCTAGCAACCAACGGGACTTCTTTGGTCGTATATTTTATGAGGAAGTAACTCACAGAGTAACATCGGGTAACAGAACTATTAATGTAAAAGAGTTACCTGAAGAAGGAAAACCTGAAAACTTTAGTGGAGCTGTAGGAGACTTTACATTTGCTGTAACATCTACTAAACAGGCTCTTAAAGCTAATGAAAGTACCCAACTAAAAGTAGAAGTATCAGGAAGTGGTAATTTTAAACTATTTGACTTACCGAAACCAACTTTTCCTTCATCATTAGAAGTGTATGCTCCTGAACAAAAAGAAGATATTAGTACTTCTCTAACAGGAATGAAAGGGCGTGTAGAGAATATCTACACTATAGTACCAGAGCACAAAGGAAAGTATCCTATTAGTGGACTTAGTTTTTCATACTTTAATCCTACTACTAAAAAATATGAAACAATTAAGACTCATGAACTTTGGATAGATGTTCCAGAAGGTCCTTCAGCCAATAGTAATACTAATGCAGGTACTACTGATCATAATACTGTTATTATAGGTAATTTACAGTCAGGAGATAATTTAGAGCCTATAGGTAGACAACCTTTTTTTGGCTCAAAAACTTATTACTGCTGGTTATTATTACCTTTAATACTAATTCCACTTGTATTGCTTTGGTGGCATTTTAAGAAACAGCGTAATAATGATATAGAGGGTACTAAAATAAGGGTAGCTAATAAATTAGCTAAGAAATACCTAGGCGAAGCTAAACGTAAATTGGGTGATAAGAACATCTTCTATGAAGCCTTAGAACGCGCTTTGCATAACTATCTAAAAGCAAAACTAAAGATTGAAACTACTGAAATGAGTAAGGATAAAATTACTGAATTGCTATTAGAGCGAAAAGCTACTGAGGTTACTATAAAACAATTCATAACATTACTTTCTAACTGTGAGATGGCACGCTATTCACAACATAACAATGCATCAATGAAAAATGATTTTGGTGATGCTGTACAAATCATTTCAGAATTGGATAAACAAGTTAAGAAATAAGAAGAAAAATAATGAGACACTATATTACAATTATTATATTATTACTTTTTGTAAGTAGTTTTGCACAGACTGATAATACAGCTGTTTTTAATACAGCTGGAGAGTATTACCAAAAAGGAGCGTATGAGGATGCTATTAGGCAATATGAGACAATATTGAACAACAAACTAGAGTCGGGGATGTTATATTACAATTTGGCTAATGCACACTATAAGCTAAATCATGTGCCAGAAAGTATTTATTATTATGAGAAAGCTTTAAAGCTAAACCCTGATAATATTGAAGCGAAGAAAGGTTTACAAATAGCTCAGCAAATGACTATTGATGTTATTACTCCTTTACCTAAAACATGGTTACAGCAACTATCGGGGGGTATTATAGGATTATTTAGTTTACAAACATGGGCTGTACTATCTATTATAGGAGTTATGGCATTTGTATTGAGTTTTTTATGCTACTATTTTGTAGAACAAACGGCCTTGAAACGATTATTTTTCACGCTCCTTTTTATAAGTATACTATTTACGATTGGCACTTACAGCATTGCTCATTATTCTAATTACAAACAGGAGAATGAGGTATATGCTATACTATTTGATAAAACAATAAAAGTATTTACTGAAGCTAATGCTTATAGTACAGAAGTAATACAACTACATGAAGGAACTAAAGTAAGTGTTACTGAAAGAATGAATGATTGGGTAAAGATACGCCTAGCTGATGGTAAAATAGGCTGGGTTAAAGAAAATACACTGAAGATATTATAAAAAGTTCTTATAATAAAAAATAGGCTACCTTCGGAATGGAGGTAGCCTATTTTTTATTATAAAATATTACTTGAGTTTTAATTCCTCTGTAATTGCTTTAATTTTGGCATCTAGTTCTTTTTCAGCAGTAGGGAATTCATCAAGTGATTTTAATGCGGTATTAGCACTAAAATAGAACTTAATTTTAGGCTCAGTACCACTTGGACGTGCTGCTACACGGGTACCTTTATCGGTATGGTAAATAAGTACATTGGATTTTGGCACCTTAATTTCTTCTACCTTGCCTGTGAGAGGATGATGTGCTTTAGAAGTTTGGTAATCACAAATAAGAGTTACCTTTTCACCGTTAATTTCCTTCAATGGGTTTTCACGAAGGTTTTTCATCATCTGGGCTATTTCTTCAGAGCCTGAAATACCCTTTTTCACTAATGAAATGAGGTATTCTTTATAGAAACCATACTTCACATAGGCTTTTAGCATTTCTTTATAGAAAGAACTATCTTTAGCTTTGGCAGTAGCTGCTATTTCACAAGCTAATAGAGTAGCTGTAACGGCATCTTTATCACGTACGAAATCACTAACCATATAGCCAAAACTTTCTTCACCACCACCTATGAAAGTAAGTTCAGGGAAATCTTTAATCATTTTAGCTATCCATTTGAAACCTGTTAATCCCTCTTTGTATTCAACTTTATAGGCATCGGCAATGGCTTTAACCATAGGAGTAGATACAATGGTAGAAGCTACAAACTCATTGCCTTTAAAGCCTTTTTGGCTTTGGTGTTGCAAGAGAAAGTCGGTCATCATTACCATAGTTTGGTTACCATTAAGAAGTACCATTTTGCCACTAAGATCACGAACAGCAATACCTATACGGTCGCAATCGGGGTCGGTACCTATTACGATATCGGCATTGAGCTCTTCAGCTTTTTTAAGTGCTATAGTAAGCGCTTCGGGTTCTTCGGGGTTAGGTGATTTTACAGTAGGGAAGTTACCATCGGGTACAGCTTGTTCTTCGACAATATGCACATTAGTATAACCAGCACGTTTAAGAACTTCAGGTACCATAGTAATGGAAGTACCGTGTAGTGAAGTAAATACTATTTTAAGCTTATCTTTTTGAGGTGCTTTAAAGTCGGCGTGAGCTATTGAAGCATCGGCAAATGCCTTATCAAGATCTTTATCGATGTAATTGATAAGACTTTCGTTGGCATTGAATTTAATATCTTTAAAATCAATAGCATCAATAGCTTTCATAATATCACCATCTTCGGGTGGTACTGTTTGTCCGCCATCTTCCCAATACACTTTATACCCATTGTATTCTGGTGGGTTATGAGAGGCAGTAAGCACGATACCAGCTTGACATTTTAGATAGCGCACTGTGAAAGACAGCTCGGGAGTAGGGCGTAAATCGGAGAATAAGAATACCTTAATGCCATTGGCAGCGAATACATCGGCTACTACTTTAGCGAACTTTTTAGAGTTATTACGACAATCATGAGCAATAGCTACTCTAATTTCTTGATTAGGGAAACATTGCTTAAGGTAATTACTAAGTCCTTGTGTATTTTTACCTAAGGTATATTTATTAATACGGTTGGTACCAATACCCATAATACCACGCATACCACCTGTACCGAACTCTAAGTTCTTGTGGAAGGCTTCATTGAGCTCATCGGGATTACCATTGATGAGTTCTTGCACTCGGGTGCGAGTTTCTGCATCGAAAGTGTCAGAAAGCCAAGTTTTTGCTATTTCAATACTTTTCATATAATTGATATATTATGATAAATCTCATTTGGAATTCACGGATAACACAGATAATCACCGTAAAAATTACAATGTTAAGGATACACGGATAGTAATGGCAAAGGTATAACTTATTTTTTAAATTGCCAAATTTATTTTGCTAATTTTCTAATTGTAGTTGCTTATATTCATTCCACCATTCATAGAGAGATATTTCTAACTGTTTGTTATCCTTCTTTTCTATCAGATCGTGTAGTTCAGGCTTTTCCATTACATAGAAAGCTAAAATGGCTATTTCTTCTTCAGTAAGCTGGTGTTCTATTTTGAGGTAAGTAGTCATATTTTGCACAATATAAGCAGCTGCTAAGAGGTTCTTCTCATTGGCAGCTTCTTTTTTTATAATTTTACTTTTACCACTAATAGCATTAATAAGGGCATTGAAGTTAATAGCTATATTTCCCATTAAAAGCTTAAACAGGAGATTTTGGGTATCTATAATTTTAGTTTCGCTAATTACTCGCTTTTCTTGATAGGTGCGTTTTTGAGGGGTGTGCTGTTGTATGCCTAAGTTCTGTGCTGTAATTTTGGGAGCTTGTTTTACTTCTACCTCATCCAATTGAATAGTAAGATCAGTCATTTTGAAGAGTATCAGCTTTGTAAAATCAAGCTTGGTGAGGCTGTGGTAGATAGTTTTTTTGCCTACATAAGTACATTTTAAACTGTTACCTACATTGGCTTCAATAACAAACGAACCTTGAGCATCGGTAGTGGTGAAGTGTTGGTTATCAATATTATGAATGTGTACCCCTTGCAAAGGGTTATTATTGTAGAATATCTTACCCCTAACTAAAGCTCCCTCCTGCCCTATCAGTAGTAAAGGCAGCAAGCAACATAGTATGGTGGTAATTTGTTTCATTGATTTTAATCTTCCTTTTCACTAGCAGCTAATTTTTGGTATTCAGTCCAAGCTTCTATAAGCATAAACTCCATAGCCTTATTGTCTTTACTGCGTACTAACTGATGAAATTCGGGGCGTTCCATTACGAAATATGCCAATACGGAGACTTGCTCATCGGTGAGTTTAAGTTCTTTTTGGCAAAAAGGTTTTAAGTTTTCAATAATATAATTGGCTACTGCTAAGTTTTTTTCATTGGCTACTATTTTTTTTAGCATTTTGGTACGCCCTGAGAGAGTATTGACTAGGAGTTGTATGCCAGGTAGCCCGCCGCTATGAGTGGCTTGGTAGAGTTGTTTTTCGGCATCGGTACGCCTTACTATATCATTTTTCATAATGCCAAGTTCTTGAGAAGTAACTTTGCGATATTTAGATACCTCGACTTCGTCCAGTTGATTAATAGCTTCTTTCATTTGGAGTAGCAAACCACTAAAACCAAAATCGGTTTTGAGCAGTAGACGGTAAGAGGTTTGCATACCTACAAAAGAGATTTTTAAGGTATGATTTTCGCGAGCTTTGAGCTTAAAATATCCATTAGCATCGGTAGTGGTAACGGCATTATTAGCAAGATTTAGCACGTGTGCTCCTGCTAAGGGTATAGTATCATGCATTACCCTACCTCTTATTTCTTGCGCACTGGCCGTTAGTGAGAAGCATAAGAAGCAATATATGTATATTAACTTTTGCATATTTGTTATCTGTTACCTATTTTTCGCTTCCAATAAAACATTATGAGGAAGCCTATGAGAGCCCCACCTACGTGGGCAAAGTGAGCTATATTACCTCCGAAAATAGTAGCAGTTTTGGTAAAGCCTAAAACAATATCGAGAGCAACTATTATAGGGATAAAGTAGCGAGCTGCTATAGGGTAAGGCACAAAGAGTAGCATTAGTTTGGCATCGGGGAAGAACATTGCAAAACCTACTAATATACCATAAATAGCACCTGAAGCCCCTACTGTAGGAGCAAAGAAAGTATCCATCATACTATCATAAGTGCTTTTGTTAATAATTGTTTCCCAATTAGTACTATACATACCTCTGCTTAAAAGATCTAAAGCCTGATCGGCAGGGAAACCAGCGCTTTGGAGCGCTTCTAAACCTTGTTGTACATAGAAATAATTGACTCCCATGTGCAGTAAAGCTGCTCCTACTCCGCAAGAGAAATAGAAGAAAAGGAATTTATTTCGCCCCCATATATTTTCCAGAGGTGCTCCAAAAGCCCATAGGGCATACATATTGAAGAGTAAGTGGAAAGTATCGGCGTGCATAAACATATAAGTGATGTACTGCCACCAATGAAAGTTTTGATTTTGGTAGTAATGAAGGGCTAATACATCTCTTAAATTTACAGCAGGGAGAAAGGTGCCTTGCTTATTGAGTGCATAAAGCACAAACATTATAGTATTAATGATGATGAGATGTAGTACTGTTTTAGATATTCTTTCCATTTACTTAGTGTTATTCATTATTTCGTTTAATAATTTACTAGCTTCCAGTACCAAATTAATTTGGTATTCTTTGAAATAGTTGGTAATAGACTTCTTCCAACTTTCATTGCTCATTACAAGTTTTTCCAAAGGGTTAAGTATCATAGTACGCTCAGAGGTGCGTTCTTTTTGACTAATAAAAGCGTATTTTACTACAAGCTGCTTTTTACCTGTGGTAATATTGGATATGCTATTTTTAGCATCTTCCTTTTCTTGATAATCACGCATACGCTTATCATATTCTGTTTTAGCCTCATTAAAATAGATGAGTTTATGCTGGCTTTTATCAATGAAATAGAAGTCGTTAGGGACTTCTTCGATACGGATATAGAGTTTTTTACCTTGTTTTTCTAATATCTTAGGTAAATCAGTCTGCTGGGCTAAATAGACAAATTCTTGTTGAAAATATTTGGCTATAAGTTCGGGTGATATGAAAAGCTGTAACCTCTGATCCCAACCGGAGTTTATTCCGTTCAAATCAATAGGGAGTGGTTGTGTTCCTCTTTGCCCGTGTTGTATCATAAAAGGCTTGCTGAAGGTGTGTTGTAGAATGGTATCGAACACACAAAAATTATTGGCTGGGACTTCAGTTTGCGTTAGCTTATGTATAAAAGGCTGGGTGTAGCGTGTTAAACTTTCTTCGGAAAGTGTGCTACAAGCGGTGAGCAACAAGAAAGGGAATAATAGTAATATTTTTTTCATCTTTACTTATACATTTCATTATAGCCTAAATAGGGAGTAGTAGAGGTACTTATTTTAGTATATTTCCAATCATTCACTGAGGCTGCTGGGCGCGCTGTACTTCTGCTAGTTTTTCCTGTAATGAGCTCTAATGCTTTGGCCAAGAAAGGCTCGGAAGGGTCGCCTAAGACACCATATTGGGTAGGATTTTCTTGTAAAAACACATCGGGAGTTATACCTTTTTCATAGTCGCCTTTATCTTGTGCGTTTGTAATTTTGAGTACTATGGGTTGCATTGCCCATTTGTGTTGTGTATTTTTAACTTTACCGGCATTATCTGTCCAGTCATAGACAGTTACTGAGCCTTGATTTTTACCAACGGTAGTTCCGCCTATTTGGATTACTTGTATGTAGGGTTTTAATCCGTTAATAACCAGCTCACTTGCGGAAGCTGTATCGCCAGTGGTGAGTATGTAGACTTTGCTGAGCTTGAGGCTATTGATAGTGGCACCATCTTTAAGACGTTCGACAAAATAATTATTTACATTCCTACTACGGCTTACTATGGGATGCATTTTGGTATTCCATTGTTCTTTAGCAAAAATCTGTCCGCTGAACTGTCCTGTAATCATTGAGGCTAAGGCTACGGCAGTATCGATACTGCCGCCGCCGTTATAGCGAAGATCCAGTACCAAATCGGTAGCGCCTGCTTTGGCAAAATCGGCAAAGGCATTATTCAAAGCATTATCAAAGTCGGCAATAAAGGCGTTATACATTAGGTAAGCTACTTTATGATTGCCTTGTGTGATTAATTTCTTTATTAGGACAGGGTTTTCGGGCGTTTGGGTCTGTTGTAGGGTAATAGTTTTGCCTGTGGGCTTAAATTCATCATTTACAAAGCGATAGGTTAAAAAAGTAATAGTAGATGTTTCGCGCAATAGTTTTTTGGCATTGCTTTTTGTAAGAAGTTGGTTATTGATTGCTAGCACTATATCGCCACGTTGCATACCTTGCTGGTGGGCTTCGGAACCTGGTACTACATAGCGTACTACTAATATTACTTTATCATTATAATCACTTTCAGCAAACAAAGCATAGTGGATACCGGTACTAGCTGTGATGCCTTTGAACTGGTTTTCGAGCTGGGTATAATCGTTGGTAATATAGCTAAAGCGATCGATATTTTGATACTGATTTAGCAAGCTGTAAAACAGGTTATTGGGGGTATCAAAGCTTTTGAGGAATGTTCTGTAGGTGTTATTGGTTTCGGGATTGGCATTGTAGAGGCTTCCGAAACGGTTATCTTGGAGGTTGGTAACGTTGGGTTGCCATAGATAGTATTGGTTCAGTCCTTTCCAAATGAAGTCGCGAATGCGTAAATCGACATCTTTTCCTGTATAGTTTGAGCCTGTAACAGGTTTTTCTTGAAAATCTTTTTCGCAAGCTAATAGGCTGAAAGCCAATAATATATATAATACAAGTTGTTTCATAATGAAAATAAATTTCTACAAAAGTAATACTTTTTTTATTTTTGCACAAATTTTGTACCATTTTTGTTTAGGTGAAAGAGGAGGTAAGAGATAGGAAGTGTGAGCTTGCTGAGCAATTATCCTTCGTTTATAGTTCGTTTATCCTTCGTTATTCGTTCGTTCAGGGTAGGATGAGAAAAAGGATAAGAGAGAGTGTGCTTAAGCCTTGAAAGAATAGGAACTAAAATTAGGATGGGGATACAGAACTATTGGCTGCTAATAAGAGGCTGCTAATAACTAAGAAATAATGGCTAAGAAGTAAATATGACAGATATAATTCGTTTATTGCCCGACCATGTGGCAAACCAAATAGCAGCTGGAGAGGTGATTCAGCGTCCGGCTTCGGCAGTGAAAGAGCTGATGGAGAATGCTATTGATGCAAAAGCTACAGTTATTAAACTGCTTATTAAAGATGCGGGTCGTACCTTAGTGCAGGTAATTGACAATGGGATTGGTATGAGTGCTACTGATGCCCGTATGGCTTTTGAGCGGCATGCAACTTCAAAGATACAGAAGGCAGAAGACCTTTTTAGGCTACAGACCAAAGGATTTAGAGGGGAGGCTTTGGCATCAATTGCTGCTATTGCGCATATTGAGCTACAGACCAAACGCCCTACTGATGAGTTGGGTACTGAAATACGGATTGAGGGGAGCAAATTCACTTATCAAGAGCCGTGTGTATGCCCTGAGGGTACGAGTATTGCGATGAAGAATTTGTTTTTCAATATTCCTGCAAGGCGTAACTTCTTAAAATCGGACACGGTGGAAATGAGGCATATACTTGATGAGTTTCAGCGAGTGGCACTGGCACACCCTGCTATTCACTTTTATCTGTTCAACAATAACAATGAGCTTTTTAATCTGCCACCTACTAATTTTCGTCAGCGTATAGTACATCTTTTTGGAGGTAAGACGAATGAGAAGTTGGTTCCTATTATATCGGAAGATACGCCTGTGGTGAAGATTGGTGGATTTATTGTAAAACCGGAATTTCTGCCGAAAAGCAAGAGTTTGCAATTTTTGATGGTGAACCATCGTTTTGTGAAAAACCAGTACTTGAATCATGCTATCGCCTCGGCTTATGAAGGGCTTGTTCACGCAGACCAGAAGCCGGAGTATTTTTTAAGCTTGGAAGTAGACCCTTCGACCATAGATATTAATATTCATCCTACAAAAACGGAAGTAAAGTTTGAAGAGGAACACAGTATTTACGCTTTGCTAAAATCGGCAGTGAAGCACAGCTTGGGGCAGTTTAATATTGCTCCAACTCTTGATTTTAGTAAAGATCCTACTTATGATATACCTTACCAATACAAAGATCGTGAGCCAGAGATGCCGCGTATTAGTATAGATCCTACTTTCAACCCTTTTAAAGAAGAAACCTACCAAAGAAGCAGTGGAGATACAAGCCACAAGCCTGCCTCGGCGTTTAATTACAATTACGCTAAGAAAGCAGCAACATGGGAGAGCTTGTACAATGAATTACCTTCATCTATCAACTTTGAGGAGCCTGAAGTGGTAGAGAGTTCACTTTTTTCGGATGAGCTGGCCACTCCGCAAACCAAAAAGATCATATCACTTGCCAAGAAGTATTTAGTTACCACTCTTGGTGGGGATCTTATCATTATAAATAGTAATAGAGCACACCAACGAGTGCTATATGAGGGCTTTATGAAAAGCTTGGAGAATAGTCATACTGCCAGCCAGCAATTGATGTTCCCGTACGAATTACCTTTTTCTAAAGCAGAACTGGATACTATTAAAGCATTGAAACCTTTGTTTGAGAATATAGGATTTATATTCAATATAGCTCCTGATAAAATAGTGATTAGCGGTATACCAATGCATATTACTGATAGTGAAATACCTAACATATTCAATGAACTATTACAACAACATATAGAGGAATTACCTACTACAGAAAACTCTCAGAAAGAAGCGTTTGCAAAGGCTTTGTGCAAGAATTTGGCTATTAAAACAGGACAAGTGCTAAGTGATGAAGAGCAAGAAAGTTTGGTAAATAATTTGTTTAGTTGCCAAGAAGTATTAATTTCGCCCTTTGGGAAGCGGATTTACTATAATCTATCAGTAGGAGAAATTGAGAAGTTGATATAAATGACAATTAATACTTAATATTTAAAAAGAAAGACGTGAATCGATTTTACGAACTAAAAGTATCCAAAATAACACATCTTACGAGTACCTCGGTAATGATTACCTTTGAGGTACCTGAATTGCTACGTAAAGTATTTACTTTTGAAGCAGGTGAATACCTTACCTTACAACAGACTTTGGGAGGACAAAAGGTAAGACGGGCTTACTCTATATGCTCTGGAGTAAATGAAGGAGAGCTAAGTGTAGCAGTAAAGCGTGTGCCTAATGGAGTTTTTTCTACTTATGCTACGCAAGAGCTACGAGAAGGTGATGTATTGGAAGTTATGCCTCCTATGGGATCGTTTGTGTTTTTCTATGATATCTTTGGGAATAGAGATATTATGCTTTTTTCGGCTGGAAGTGGAGTAACCCCTATGATGAGTATTGCTAAAACGGCTTTGGCTAAAACCAATATTAAAGTAGTGTTTGTATATGGTAATAAGAGTAAAGAAGAGACTTTGTTTTTTGATGAGATAGAAGCCCTACGAATACAATACCCTGACCGATTTTTAGTGCATTATGCCTTTAGTAAAGAGCCTTGGGGCGACCATTACACTGGGCGTATTAATAACGCTATTGTAAATGATATGTTCACCAAATATGCAGATTTTAACTGGGGACGTTATTATGCATGTGGACCTACTGAACTAGTAAAAAACCTGCGAGAGATATTATTATTACGAGGTATAGACCAAGACCGTATTTTTACAGAATTATTTGAATCATCAGCTGCTGATGTAGATTATAGTACATTAGAAGGTAATGTAGAGATAACTCTTAACTTAAATGGACAAATACATACTTTTGAGAGTGCTCGTAACCAAACACTACTGAGTTCTGCCCTGATGCGAGGTTATGACGCCCCTTATTCGTGCTTAAATGGGGTGTGTAGTAGCTGTATAGCTAAAGTAGAAGAAGGTGAAGCTAAAATGGCTAAGAATGAAACTTTAAGCGAAAAAGAAGTCGCTGATGGGTATATACTTACTTGCCAAGCATACGCCATGCAAGATAAGATAAAGGTACGGATAGAGAAATAAAAAAGAGCAAATCATAAGCCGGATTCTGTACCTACTTTTAGAAGCAGGTGCTTATCATTTATCTCGGATAATGATTGCTCATTAGCTCAAACCGCCTACCCTCCAACATCGGGCGAGCAACCCTCGGGCGTTGGTTTACGCGGCGTTGCACCTCATAGAGTTTACCTGATTTCACTATGGCATTACCCATACATTCTTTCTGTTGCACTTGTCCTCGCCTTACGGCGGACGGGTGTTACCCGCTATGATGCTCTGTGGTGTCCAGACTTTCCTCTACACTGTAGCGATAAGCTGATTTACTCTTTTTCGGGGCAAAAATAATAAAAAAATATTAATTAACAATTAGAAACGAACAAAATACTAATTATTTATTGTTAATTAGTAATTAATTTGTACCTTTGCCACATCAAAAATAAAACTAAAGAAATACGATGAATATACAACAACTTTCCGACCTTACTACACAAGTACGCCGAGACATTTTACGAATGGTACACAAAGTAAATTCAGGGCACCCAGGAGGCTCATTAGGCTGTGCTGAGTTTTTAGTATGCCTTTACAATGAGGTATTAGATTTTAAACTACCTTTTACAATGGAAGGTAGAGATGAAGATTTGTTTTTCCTTTCAAACGGACATATATCACCATTATTTTACAGTGTGCTGGCACGTAGAGGATTCTTCCCCGTGAAAGAGTTAAATACCTTCCGCTTGCTAAATTCACGTTTGCAAGGGCACCCCACTCCGCACGAAGGTTTGGAGGGTATACGCGTAGCTTCAGGATCATTAGGGCAAGGACTTTCGGTAGCTATAGGTGTTGCTTTGGCAAAGAAGCTAAATGGCGACACACATTTGGTATACACCCTTCATGGTGATGGTGAATTGCAAGAAGGGCAAATATGGGAAGCTGCAATGTACGCTGGAGGCAAAGGTGTAGACAATCTTATTGCTACTGTAGATTATAACCAAAAACAAATAGATGGTCCTACTGATAAAGTTCTTCCTTTGGGTAACCTACGTGCTAAATGGGAAGCCTTTGGCTGGCATGTAATAGACATTGAGAAGGGCAATGATATTAGTGCTATTTTGAAAGGCTTGGCTGAAGCTAAAGCACTAACTGGTAAAGGGAAGCCTATATGTATATTACTGCATACTGAAATGGGTAATGGAGTAGACTTTATGATGGGTACTCACGCTTGGCATGGTAAAGCTCCTAATGATGAACAATTAGCCAAAGGTTTGGCACAGAATCCTGAAACATTGGGAGATTACTAATTAGAAGATTAGAAATTGATATTTATGGCTGAAATTACTGAAAGATTAGCTGATAGTGAAGAAAAAGAAGAGCTATTAGCTTTGAAAGAAAAAGCTATTGACTTGCTAAAAGAAAATAGTTTTGCCTGTGATGAAAGCAATCCTAAAGAAGTAGCTACTTCTTTAAGGCATTTTATTGATGCTTATAAAGAACAAAAAGTTACTGCTGATACCTTGGCATACGATAAGGTAGATTTAGCTTATGGTTTAGGAGAATTATTTGCTAATGCAGTAATGAATTTCTATCAATGGGAGTATTTTTATCTTGATAAAGGTAATGACCACGGAGGTTTTGCAGTAGTAAATCCTAACAAAAAATGGTATATCTTTGTTCATCATTACCTTTACGACTTGCTTTTTGATGAAGAAAAGGAAAGCAACCTATTACTTAACTTTAATACTCTTAATCCAAACGAGTTAAAGCCTTATGAAAAACCACATATTAATTATATGGGGTTAAGTTAAGAATTATACATAATACAATACAAACTACTTTGTCAAAGTCCTTAAAGCTTGTGCTAGGGCCTTTGACAAAGTTTTTTTATTTTCAAAAAAGACTATGTACAAAATTGCTACTTGGAATGTAGAACGTCCTAAAAAAGGAACCCAAAAAACAGCTCTTGCCATAGCAAAAATTGAAGAACTTAACGCTGATATTTTAGTACTTACTGAAAATGCTAATAGCATATCATTAACTGAATTATATCCTTTTTCTGTACATTCATTAGCTTATGAAAGAACTCCTGAAGAACATTGGGTTTCTATCTTCTCTAAATGGAAAATAAGTGAGCAAATACAAACTTTTGATAACTACCGAACAGCTTGTGCTATAATAAAAGCTCCTTTTGGAGATATTGCTGTTTTTGGAACTATCATTCCTTATCATCAAGCAGGTGTATCAGGAGGGAGGTATGGAAATTTAGGATATAAGCTGTGGGAATATCACGAAATGGACTTACACCAGCAGGCTAAGGATTGGAAACGCATTGTAGAAGAAACTCAAATACCTTTATGGGTAATAGGTGATTTTAACCAAAGTAGAAATAACCTTAAAGGATATGGTACTGAAAAAGTAAGGCAACTTCTGACTTACTATCTGAAACAACTAGATTTAACTTGTGTAACTGAAGGCGACCTCTCCCCTTTTCTACATCCTGATCCTATTAAAAACAAGATAAGGAACAATATTGACCATATTTGTATTTCTAATTCTTTTATTGAAAGAATGAAACAGCAGCAGATAGGTGCTTGGGATCATTTTGACAAAGAAGGAAAATATATGTCGGACCACAATGGTGTTTTCATCAGTTTTAATGTATAAAATTTGTTAATAAATATATTTTAATTACTTTTGCCCCGTACACATAAAAAAATCATTATGGAAGATATAAAATATGATGAAGATAGTATTCGCTCATTAGATTGGCAGGAACACATTCGTACCCGCCCTGGTATGTATATAGGAAAACTGGGTGATGGTAGTAGTGCTGATGATGGTATTTACATACTCCTGAAAGAAGTTATAGACAACTGTATAGATGAGTTTGTAATGGGAGCTGGTAAGACTATTGATGTAAAAATTAACGATAATAGAGTAGAAGTACGAGATTATGGGCGTGGTATCCCACTGGGTAAAGTAGTAGATGTTGTATCTAAAATGAATACTGGCGGTAAGTATGACTCACGAGCTTTTAAGAAATCAATTGGACTAAATGGTGTGGGTACTAAGGCTGTGAATGCACTATCTATTTATTTCAAGGTAGAATCGGTACGTGATAACCAAAGTAAATGGGCTGTATTTGAACGTGGGCTACTACAAGAAGAAAGTCCTATAGAAGAAAGTAGCAAAAGAAGAGGTACGGGAGTAACATTTATTCCGGATGATACTATTTTTAAAAACTTTAAATATAGGAACGAGTATGTAGTGCGAATGCTTAAAAACTATGTATACCTAAACCCAGGACTTACTATTAATTATAATGGGGAGAAGTACTATTCGGAAAACGGACTAAAAGACTTACTTACTGAGAACAATAATGAGGAAGATTTTCTGTACCCAATTATTCACCTAAAAGGTGAGGATATAGAAGTTGCTATTTCGCACAGTAAAACTCAATACAGTGAAGAGTATTACTCATTTGTGAATGGACAAAACACCACCCAAGGAGGTACTCACCTGAATGCTTTTAAAGAAGCCTATGTGAAAACTATTAGGGAGTATTACAAGAAGAATTACGATGCATCGGATGTGCGGAAATCTATTATTGCGGGGCTATCCATTAAGGTGATGGAGCCTGTATTTGAGAGCCAAACGAAAACCAAATTAGGTTCTACCGAAATGGGAGAAGGGATGCCTACAGTGCGGACTTACATCAATGATTTTATCAGCAAGCATTTAGATGACTATTTGCATAAAAACACTGAAATAGCTGAAGCTATAGAGCGCAAGATACTACAAGCCCAACGTGAGCGTGAAGACTTGGCAGGAATACGCAAATTGGCCAAAGAACGTGCGAAGAAGGCAAACTTACATAATCGTAAATTACGTGACTGCCGCATTCACCTTACTGATACTAAAAATGAGCGCAATTTGGAGACTACGCTATTTATTACTGAGGGTGATTCGGCTTCGGGGTCTATTACTACTTCACGTGATGCTAATACACAAGCTGTTTTTTCACTGCGTGGTAAGCCTCTGAACACCTATGGAATGAGTAAGAAAATAGTGTATGAGAATGAGGAGTTTAACTTATTACAAGCTGCCCTAAACATAGAAGAATCAATGGATGACTTGCGCTATAACAATATAGTTGTAGCTACTGATGCCGATGTAGATGGGATGCATATTAGGTTACTACTTATCACGTTTTTCTTACAGTTTTTCCCTGAAATTATTAAAGAAGGACATTTGTATATACTACAAACTCCATTATTTAGAGTGCGCAATAAACAGCAGAAAATATACTGTTATAGCGAGGAAGAAAAGCAAGCTGCTATTGAAAAACTAAAGGGGAAAGCTGAGATTACTCGGTTTAAAGGTTTGGGAGAGATATCGCCTAATGAGTTTAAGGAATTTATAGGTGAAAATATGCGTTTAGACCCTGTAATGCTAGATAAAACGATACATATTGAACAGCTTTTGGAGTTCTATATGGGAAAAAACACTCCTGATAGACAAGATTTTATCATTAATAACTTGAAAGTTGAGATTGATAATTTTGAATCGTAATATCTTATATAGATTTTATTATTAAACACTAATACATATTTAACTTTGCTAAGGTTTGAAACTTTAGCAAAGTTTTTTTTTGCTTTATATTCAAGTATTTAAGGTGAAAGATAAGAGGTAATAGATAAGGTGAGGCTGATGGGAAAAATGCTACAAGCTTGAAACTTTTGACAGTGTGGTAATTTTGTTACATTAAATACTCAGTTGCGGTAGCAGACAAACTATCCTTCGTTTATAGTTCGTTTATCCTTCGTTATTCGTTCGTTCATCTTAGACTCATCTTAGACTGATGCTTTATTGTAAAGGGGGTGTTGGTTTATTTGCTCTATATACTTCTTTTGATTATCTTACAATCATCTTGTTGTTTTATTTATTTCACTACGTAGTTGATTATGGTACTGGCTGATTATCTTTTGTTTATCCTTCAAAATAGAGCTAATAGAAAAACTTTCTGTTTGGGGGATGAGAAGGGATTTCATAGGGTAAAGCTAATTAAATATAGGATTGAATTTGAAGTATTTTTACATAATGAACTGATAATTAGTATTTTGTTTTTTATATCAAAAGAAATTGAATCTCATTTATGAAAAAAGTTTAAAAAATATTTGCATAATAAAAAAATAGTTTTTACTTTTGTGCCGTATTTTATTAAAATAGAAACATATCTACTATAAAGATATCAAACAGAGAACTCAATATTTAGAATGCATAATTATTCATTATGGACTTTCAAAAACTAGAAAAACAATATCGCGATGAATTACTGCAAAATGTAATTCCTTTTTGGTTAGAAAAATCGCAAGATAAAGAATTTGGTGGTTATTTTACTTGTCTTGACCGCCAAGGAAATGTATTTGACACTGACAAATTCATTTGGTTACAGGGGCGTGAAGTATGGCTCTTCTCAATGCTTTACAATCGTGTAGAGAAGCGCCAAGAGTGGCTAGATGCTGCTATTCAAGGGGCGGAGTTTCTTAAAAAGTATGGACATGACGGTAATTTGAATTGGTATTTTTCATTAGACCGTGAAGGTAATCCGTTAGTAGAGCCTTATAACATCTTCTCATATACTTTTGCCACGATGGCTTTTGGGCAGCTAAGTATTGCCACTGGTAATAAAGAATACGCAGATATAGCAAAGAAGACTTTTGATATCATCCTCTCTAAACAAGACAATCCTAAGGGCAAATGGAGCAAAGCTTACCCAGGAACACGCTCACTTAAAAACTTTGCCCTACCGATGATACTTTGTAACTTAGCGCTTGAAATAGAGCCTCTTTTGGATGAAGCTTTTATCAAACAAACAATGGAGACTTGTATTCACGAGGTGATGGAAGTATTTTTGCGTCCGGAATTGGGTGGTATAGTAGTGGAAAATGTGAATACAGATGGTAGTTTATCGGATACTTTTGAAGGTAGGCACCTTAACCCTGGTCATGCTATTGAGGCGATGTGGTTCATAATGGATTTGGGTGAGCGACTAAAGCGTCCTGACCTTATAGAAAAAGCGGTAGAAACTACACTTAAAATGATTGACTATGGCTGGGATAAACAATATGGAGGTATCTATTATTTTATGGATAGGAAAGGTTGTCCGCCACAACAGTTGGAATGGGATCAAAAGCTATGGTGGGTGCATATAGAGACGCTTATTTCACTTATCAAGGGTTATCAGCTTACAGGCAGCAAAGAGTGCTTGGTATGGTTTGAGAAAATACACAATTACACTTGGCAACATTTTAAAGACCCTGAATACCGTGAGTGGTGGGGTTACTTAAACAGACAAGGAGAAGTATTGCTTGAGCTAAAAGGAGGCAAATGGAAGGGCTGTTTTCACGTACCGAGAGGTCTATTCCAAGTATGGAAAACAATTGAAAAAATTAATGGTTAATGATAAATAAATGGTTAATGATGTGGGTGTTAGTAATAGCATTGGCATCGTGTACTGAAAGTCAAAAACAACAATCTATGGAAATTAATGTAAAAGAGCTTGGGACTGAAGGCTTAGAAGGTAATTTGCAAAAAGGAGTATCGGCAGCTTATGCTGGGGTGCTAAATGGTGAATTATTGGTAGCTGGTGGTTGTAATTTTCCTGATAAATTGGGTTTTGAAGGAGGAAAGAAAGTATTTTACGACGAAATAGTTCATTTCGACACAGCTGCTAACACTTGGAAAACAGTAGGAAAGCTACAACAAGCTGCTGCTTATGGTGTATCGGTAGCTATTCCTGATGGTTATCTGTGGATAGGAGGGCAAACAGCTACTAATTCATTAGCAGATTGTTATAAAGTAGCTTTTTCAAGAGAAAAAGGTGTTACTCTGAATTCTTTTCCTACTTTGCCAGAAACTATAGATAACTTTGCTGGTACCAGTGTAGGGAGTAAAGTATTTGTAGCAGGAGGTAGTGCCTCGGGCAAAGCCTCTAACAAAGTATTTTATATAGATGCTGCTAAGGACAATGAATGGAAACAGTTGGCAGATTTTCCTGGTGATGCGAGAGTACAGCCTGTATTGGCTGCCATAGAAAAAGAAAACGACACCCTGCTGTATGTATTGGGAGGTTTTTATGGAGGTGATGCTAGTAAAGCACCTACTATGGGTGAAAAGGTATTGGCTTTTAGTTTGAAACAACAACAATGGCAGGAAGTAGCTATACAAGAAAACCCTAATAAAGAAATATTTTCACTTACTGGGGCTACTGCATTGGCTATAGACAATCGTTATATAGCTTGTTTTGGAGGGGTAAACCATAATTTATTCATCAATACTATTACAGACCTTTACAACTTAGGTAAAGATACTACCCTTACAGATGAGCAACGCAAGGAGAAGAATTATGACTATATGGCGCATTATATGACACAACCTATTGATTACTATAACTTTAATAAAGAGTGTTATGTATTTGATACTGACAAAAAACAATGGTTAGTACTTGCTAAAAAAGCTGATTTTGCGCGTGCAGGAGCTACTTTAGTGGGCAATACTGAAGAGTTCTACCTTATACAAGGTGAGTTAAAGCCAGGTGTGAGAAGCCCTAAAACGTATAAACTTCAGATTAAGAAATAACAGATAAGAAAATGAGAAATAGTAAAGTATATCCTTGGATAGTAGTAGGGTTACTATGGGTAGTAGCCTTACTGAATTACTTAGACCGACAAATGCTATCGACTATGCAGGAGTCGATGAAAATGGATATTACAGAGCTTGCGGTAAGTGAAAATTTTGGTAGGCTAATGGGTATTTTCTTGCTCATTTATGGCTTAATGAGCCCTGTAGCAGGTATTCTTGCAGACCGGTTGAACCGTAAATGGATGATAGTAGGGAGTCTTTTTGTATGGTCGGCAGTAACATACGGTATGGGGTACGCGACTACTTTTGACCAAGTATATTGGCTGAGAGCCCTTATGGGAGTGAGTGAAGCTCTTTACTTAGCAACGGCTCTATCAATGATAGCTGACTATCACACATCAAAAACACGATCACTAGCAGTAGGTATTCATATGTCGGGCTTATACGCTGGGCAAGCCTTAGGAGGCTTTGGAGCTACTATAGCCGCTAACTACACTTGGCACACCGTATTCCACTGGTTTGGTATTGCTGGTATTGTATATTCTATTTTCTTAATCTTTGTATTATTTGATATTGAAAGAAAGCCTTTAGTAAGTGGTACTGTAAAACAAGAGGTAGCTTCTGTAGAAAACAAAGGCTCGGTATGGCAATCACTTACTCTTATTTTTGGAACTTTTTCATTCTGGATACTGCTGTTCTACTTTATGGCACCAAGTTTTCCAGGTTGGGCTACTAAAAACTGGTTACCAACTCTTTTTAAAGATAACTTAGGAGTAGAGATGGCTATTGCAGGACCTATGGCCACTATCTCTATTGCAATAGCATCATTTATAGGAGTATTAATTGGAGGACCTTTATCAGACCGCTGGGTACAAAAAAATATACGTGGACGTATCTACACTAGTACCATCGGGCTTTTCCTTACCGTACCATCACTAATACTATTAGGCTTTGGAGATTCATACTTTGCTATGATAGGAGCTACTTTGCTATTTGGTATTGGCTACGGAATGTTTGACACTAACAATATGCCTATCCTCTGCCAAATTATTCCACAAAGACAACGTGCAACTACTTATGGTATTATGAATATGGTTGGTGTATTTGCAGGTTATGCAGTTACCCTAATGCTTGGTAGCTCAAAAGATACTGGTAACTTAGGACTTGACTTTAGCAAGCTTTCTATCATAGTACTCATTGCTATAGTACTAATGTTAGCTTTCTTAAAACCAAAAAGAGAATTGTGTGGTAATTAGGATTTTTTTTAATAACTAAAAACCGAACAACTAAATATATAATAAAATGACATTTGAAAAAATTAACGGACTTATTGTAGCACCTTTTACTCCTTTTGACAAAAAAGGAGAGGTGAATTTGGAACCTATTGATGCTTATGCAAAACTATTGCAAAAGAATGGTTTAATAGGTGTTTTCATCAATGGTTCATCAGGCGAAGGCTATATGATGACTGTTGAAGAACGTATGAAAATAGCTGAGAAATGGGTATCGGTAGCTCCTAAGGGCTTTAAAGTAATAGTACACTGCGGAGCTACTTGTATTAAAGACAGCAATAAGATGGCGCAACACGCTCAAAAAATAGGAGCTTTTGGAGTAGGAGCTATGGCTTCACCTTTTCCTAAAGCAGGTCGTGTGGAAGAATTAGTAAAATACTGCGAAGAGATAGCTTGTGGAGCTCCTAACTTGCCTTTCTATTTTTACCATATACCTGTATTGAATGGCGTTTACTTACCTATGTTGCCTTTCTTAAAAGCAGCAGATGGACGTATCCCTAACCTAGCTGGTATTAAATACACCTACGAGCCTTTGTATGAGTACAACCAATGTATGTTATACAACAACGGTAAGTATGATATGCTTTATGGCTTGGATGAAACTATACTAAATGCTCTTGTAATGGGAGGAGCTCGTGGAGGTATTAGTGGTACTGGTAGCTATATAGGTAATATATTAGTAGGCATTATTGAAAACTACCACAAAGGTGATATTGCTAAAGCAGTTGAATTACAAAACTACGCTCAAACAGTGATTAATGTAATTGCTAAATACCGTGGTAATATAGTATGTGGCAAGCGCATTATGAAACTTTTAGGACTTGATTTGGGTATCAATCGTACTCCTTTTCAAAACATTACTGATGAAGAAGAAATTGTAATTAAGAAAGAATTGGAAAGCATTGACTTTTTTAGTAAATGTAACCAAATTTAATTAGAAAATATAAGTAACTCATTAGAAAATTAAATATATTTGTGATTATGAAACAAAAGTTTTCATTTTTATTGCTCTTTATGTTGCTCTTTTCTGCAGTGGGATGGGCGCAACAGGAAAGGAAGATTACTGGTACAGTAACTGCTGATGGCGCACCGCTGTTATTTGCATCGGTAATGGTAAAAGGTACCTCTCATGGTACTCAGACAGACGAAAATGGTAACTATACCATTAATGTTAAAGAAGGTGATGTACTTGAGTTCAGTTTTATGGGCTTTAGCACTGTAACACGTAAAGTATCGGGAACACGCCCTATAAATGTAACTTTGACAGAAGAAGCTAACCAATTAGATGAAGTAGTAGTAATGGCTTATGGTACTACCCAAAAGAAAGCCAAAGTTACTAACTCGGTAGCTACGGTAAAGGCAGAAGCTCTTTCAACTGGTTCATTTGCAAACCCAGCACAAGCTCTTTCGGGAGCAGTTGCAGGACTTAGAGTTGCTCAAACTTCAGGTAGTCCAGGAGCTGCACCTAGTTTAGTGCTTCGTGGTGGTACTAACCTTGATGGTTCTGGTTCACCTCTTATTATTATCGATGGACAAATAAGAGGAGGCTTAAACGATATCAACCCTGATGATATTGAATCAATGGATATCTTAAAAGATGCAGGAGCTACTGCCATTTATGGAGCAAGAGCCAGCAATGGGGTGGTATTAGTTACTACTAAGAAAGGTAAATCAGGAGCTTCTTCACTTAGTGTTAAGTTAAAAAATAGCTTTTCTTATATGAACAATCAGGTAGAATTTCTTAATGCTCGCGACTATCTCTACTGGCAACGTACTGCTATACGCAATGCTGCAAGAGTATGGCAAAATAGTTCGGGTGACTGGAAAGGCTTTACTAGCGAAGGTAGCTTAAGTGGAGTACAACCTTATGGTACTGCTAACAAACATTTTGCTAGTATGACTGATGACACAGTACTAAATGCTAACGAAAATGGCAATGCATATTGGTCTACTATGTTTTCTGAAAGCCTCTCTGCTTCTCAAAAACAAAGGCTTCTTTCAGAAGGTTGGCAAACTATGACTGACCCTATCACAGGTAAGGAACTTATATTCTATGATTTTTCTTTCAAAAAAGCAGCTTTCCGTCCTTTTGCGCTTACTAAAGATTATTCAGTGTCAATGACTGGTGGTAATGACAAAGGAAGATATTATGCAGGTTTAGGCTATTATCATCAAGAAGGTTTACCTATTATGAGCTGGTATAAGCGTCTGACTGGGACATTGAATGCTGAATACAAATTAAAACCTTGGCTTACCTCTAATAGTAACTTTTCAATAGCCTATGCTACTTGGTACAAAAATGCTAATGCGATAGGAGATGAAGCTTATTTTGGGCGTATGCTTTCAGCCCCTCCTACCCAAAAAGAAAAAGTA
Organism: Capnocytophaga sp. oral taxon 878; assembly: GCF_002999135.1. Lineage (NCBI taxonomy): Bacteria > Pseudomonadati > Bacteroidota > Flavobacteriia > Flavobacteriales > Flavobacteriaceae > Capnocytophaga > Capnocytophaga sp. oral taxon 878. The sequence goes on along the minus strand of NZ_CP027229.1, from coordinate 469,881 downwards.
AACGGACAAATAGTTATGGGACGTGGTGGTAATGATGGTAACCCTCGTTTTTATGAAGGAGTATATCTTCGTGATAACAACACTAACAAAATTAACTTTGGACAGAGCTTAAGAGCTGATTTGTATAAAGGTCTTTCACTAACTGTGAGCGGACAAATAATGTTTGATGAAGAATTTTATGAAGGATTCAATAAAGACCATCAAACCTCACCAGGTAAAACAGAAAGTGTATGGAGTAGAAGTAGAGGTACTTCAGCTAGTTTTGATAGAACTATACGCCAAACTTATAATAGTATCTTAAATTACAAGTTTGATGTTAAATCTCATCATTTTGATGTTATGGCTGGTTATGAGTATTATGACAGCTATACACGTGGACTTAGTGCCTCAGGATCTGAAGCTCCTACTGATGAGTTCCAAGATTTAGGGTTAACTTCTAACAAAGAAGGTAAACGCGGTGTAGATTCTTATCATTATGGTAACAGAATTAAATCATATTTTGGTAGGATGAACTATGATTATGCTGATAAATATTTATTATCACTTACTATTCGCCGTGATGGATACTCTCGATTGATTAATAACCGGTGGGGTAATTTCCCTGCAGCATCTTTAGGTTGGATTATTACTCGTGAGGAATTCATACCTGATAATATAAAAGAAGTACTTTCATTTGCAAAACTAAGAACCAGTTTTGGATTAAATGGTAATGTACCTAGTGATTTTATAGGTGATTATACTTTACAAGGTTCTTATGGTACCCATAAGTACAATGGGGCGATAGGTTATGCTATCGGTAATTTCCCTAACAAGGGACTTCGTTGGGAAAAAACACGCACCTTTGAAGTTGGTTTAGACTTAGGCTTTCTAAAAAACCGTATCAATACTAACTTTACTCTATATGATCGTTTGACAAGTGATAAGATACAGTCGATGACCCTTCCACACTCATCAGGGGCATCATCTATAAATACTAACAATGGGTCTTTTAGAAATAGAGGGGTGGAAATAGAAACTAATTTCCAAATTATTAGAAAAAATGATTTACGTTGGGATTTAGCTATAAATGCTGCTTATAACAAAAACACTGTAATAAAACTACCTAACAATGGTTATCCTAATAACCGACAAAATGCTTTTGAAGTATATGATGGTACTACAGGCAATAAAAAATGGGTGGGCGGCTACCAAGAAGGACAAGAGCCAGGAGATCTGTATGTTCACGAAGCACTAGGTATATACAAAAATGAGGAAGAGGTACGCCGATTAGCTAATAATTTAGTAGACGAAACTGGGGGTAAAAAACTATATGGCCCTGCAGCTTGGGCAGCCCTAAGTGACGCTGAAAAAGAAAAAGGACTACCAATTCAGCCTGGTGATGTGATTTGGAAAGATGTGAATGGAGATGGAAAAATAGATAAGTATGACTTAGTAAAAGCAGGTAATGTATTCCCTAAATGGACAGGAGGTATCAATACCACTTTAAGCTATAAAAACTTACGCCTCTCTGCCCGTATGGACTATGCTCTTAAATTTAAACAAAGTATATCAGCAGGTAATTCATTACGCTGGTACTTAGGTAATATGCAAGGGACTTTTAACACAGTTGAACAAGTGAAAGAGACTTGGACTGCTGAAAACCCTAACGCTAAATACCCAAAATACTATTGGGCTGACCAACTTGGTAAACGCAATTATGACCGTAGTTCGACTATGTTTGTTTATGAAGGTAGTTACTTAGCTTTCCGTGAGGTAGCTCTTAGCTATAATTTTGAAAAAGATATAGTAAGTAAAATAGGACTAGACAACTTAGAAGTTTCTTTGATAGGACAAAACTTAGGTTACCTTACTAAAGCCGAAACCTACTCACCAGAAGCTTTAGGACAATCAAGTTCAGGTTATCCGCTACCAAGAACTATTATTTTAGGATTGAATCTAACCTTTTAAAAAATGCAACATATGAAAGTTTTAAAATATATAACAATTACTGCAGGGCTATTGCTTACAGCTTCTTGTAATGATTTAGACCTTGCCCCTTTAGATTATAATGGTAGTGGAAACTTTTGGAAAAATGAAGCTCAGGTAGTAGGTGCTATTGAGGGCGCTCATAACTATTTTAGAGGCAACAACTTCAACTACTGGTTATTAGGTGAGGCACGTGGAGGCACTATGATACCTGGCGGCACCTCATCATTAGATCAAAACTTATATTATTCTGATATAAAATCGCAGAATATTAGTGCTAAAAATCCTCAAAACAGTTCTTGGTTTGGTTTTTATGGAGATATTTTTAACATCAATAATGCGATTAAGAATATAGAAGACGCAGGGTACCTAAGCGCTGCTAATAAAAGTTACTATTTAGGTCAAATGTATGGGATGCGTGCGTGGTACTATTTTTGGCTTTACAGAACCTACGGAGGGGTACCTATTAAAACAGGCACTGAGATATTAGATAATACACCTACTAGTGGTAAAGAATTGTTTACCCCACGTAGTACTCCAAAAGCTACTTTAGACTTTATCAAGGCTGATATTAATAAATCGGAAGCTCACTTTACCGATTCTAATAAAGTAAATAATTTTGATAGAGTACATTGGTCCTATTATGCTACCTTAATGCTAAAAGCAGAGATTTATCTTTGGTCGGCTAAAGTAACTACAGGCGACCAAAGACCTGCAGTTAATGATTTAGCTACTGCTAAAGCAGCCTTAGATAAGGTAGTTAATTCGGGCAAATTTAGCCTTATGCCTAACTATTCAGATGTTTTTGATTATAAGAAAAAACAAAACAACGAGATTATCTTTGCTATGGCTAATTTAGAAAACGAATCAAGTACTCCATTTAGTTCATTTATGTACTACCCATCTAACTTTAACAATAAATTCGATGAAAATGGAAATGCTTTTGATAACAATGACCCTTTAAAACTTCAAGGAGGTCACTTATTTAATGAGTACAAATTTGAACTATTTGAAGCTTTTGATGCTACAGATACACGTAGAGCAAAAACTTTCTTATCTTTCTACAGCAATTCTGCTAAAACAAAAGGAAGAGGTTTAGCACTTATTAAATACATTGGTTTCATTAACACTGCTGGTACTCGTGTATATGCTGATGATATGCCTGTATATCGCTATGCTGATGCATTATTAATGTATGCTGAAATAGTTAATAAAGAGAATGGAGATCCTTCAACTTACATTAATCAAATAAGACAACGTGCTTATGGTACTAATTATTCATCAGCTGTAACCTATACTAATGGTACTTTTGCTGAAAATGAGTTAGCTATTTTGAAAGAACGTGATAAAGAGTTTGTAGCTGAATCAAAACGTTGGTTTGATGTTCTCCGCTTGCAAGATGCTGCAGGCAAGCCTCTTGTATTCTCAAATGAGGCTAGCTACGGTAAAGTAGCAGGTAGTGTACATCCTATATTAAAAGAAGCTACAGAAGCTTATAAGGTACTTTGGCCTATTAATAAGGATGTTATGAATAGAGATGAAACTGTTGAGCAAACACCTGGTTATACTGAATAAAGTGTTTTATCCATCAAAATACAATTAAATAAAAAAAGCTGTCTGTAACAGACAGCTTTTTTTATTTAATTAATCAGTGCAAAGTATAGAAAATTGAAATAAAAAATATATAATTAAAACTCTTTTTTTGCAAATAAAACAGAAAAATCTATTCTTTTAATTTTTTTATAGATGTTAGGAGTTTATCTTAAAATATCTTTATTCATCATGAATCCTAAAAGGCACCTCTAATTGTTTTTATTTTGATAGTTGAAAGATTTTTTGACATTATTACTTCTTATAAGAAATGAGGATGTGAAGAATTCATAATCTTTAATAATTGCTGAAGACTTTCCTCTAAAGTGAGCCCATCCATAATAACTGTATAGGTAGCTTGATGATAGAAAGGAGCACGTTCAAAGAGGTGTTTACTAATGAATTCCTCTAAATCTTCTCTTTTAACGCCTTTTAAAAGGGGACGGCCTTTTTCTTTTTCTAAGCGTTGATAAAGACTATGAGGACTGTATTTTAGATAAATACTTAGAGTATTAAAGGCTTGTTGTATGAGAAGCATATTATTACCAAAACAAGGAGTACCTCCGCCTAAGGAGAGAATAAAATTATCCTCTCGGTTTAAAAGTTGTTGGAGGTAAAAAGCTTCTTTTTTACGAAAGTAAATCTCGCCTTTTGTAGCAAAAATATTCTGTACTGATATTTTTTCTTGTGTTGCAATATAATCATCAAGATCAATAAAAGGGATTTTTTTAGTAGTTGCTAAAGCTTTTGCAAGGGTTGTTTTACCACTTCCCATATAACCAATTAAAATTATTTTCATATATAAACTACTGTTAAACAAAGGATTGAAAAAATAATTAAAAAATAAAGTGCAAAAATAATGATTTTTTCTTGTATAGAAAAAAAAAAAGTTATACCTTTGCACCCGCAAACAAGGAAAAAGAACTTGTTACCGTGGCCTGACTCGGTAGCTCAGCTGGTAGAGCACGACACTCTTAATGTTGGGGTCCTGGGTTCGATCCCCAGCCGGGTCACAGGGTTTATACAATTTGTTTTTCATTTTATGAAAAGACTTGGTAGCTCAGTTGGTAGAGCACAACACTTTTAATGTTGGGGTCCTGGGTTCGAGCCCCAGCCAGGTCACAGGTTATACAATTTGTTTTTATTTTTTTAAGACTTGGTAGCTCAGTTGGTAGAGCACAACACTTTTAATGTTGGGGTCCTGGGTTCGAGCCCCAGCCAGGTCACATAATAAGTCTTGCCTACGTGGAGAAATTGGTAGACTTGCCATCTTGAGGGGGTGGTGCTCATTAGGGCGTGCTGGTTCGAATCCAGTCGTAGGCACACTTTAAGTTAATAATTATAAAAAAAGGAGTATTCAAGTCTTTGGATACCCCTTTTTCATTATTGCAAAAAAAATATTATTTTCTATTTGCTTGATTCAAAAAATATTATTAGCTTTGCAGCATAAATTAACAACTAATACTTATGAGAGTAATGCAACCACAAACTAAGACCTCATCTACATTTTTTCTTGCTTTTTCTTTATTTTTCTTTAATATTTTTGCAACAACAATTGCTTCTACTAATTTAAAGATACATTATTCTATTATTAATAACCTACCCAAAATCACTCTTATTACAAAGAATGATACTTATACTATTACAACTTCATCTGAAAAACAATTAGTAGGTAGTGTGTATGAAAATGATAGTTTGGATGGGATTACACTTGCTGGAAGAAAGTTAGAGCCTAAAATTATATCTACTACTACCAGTGTTATAGGAGGAGAGCCTCTAAGAATAATGAACTTATCGGGGATGATAACTATTCCTGCTAATACTCCTATTGGTACTTATATTTTAGTATATCAGCTTTGTAATGAAGATAATCCTAATGAGTGTAGCGAGGCTAGTGTGACGATTAATGTTATAGAAAAAGTAGCTATTTCAAATACACAAAGTCCTACTGTAACAGCTCCTACTACTATTATTGCACTAGACGATACTTATACTATTACAACTTCATCTGAAAAACAATCTGTAGGCAGTATATATGATAATGACCTAATAGGTTCCTCTACTCCTACTGATGAAACTGTTAATTCATCTGTTGTATCAGGTTCTGATAAAAACATTCTTAATATAGCACTAGGAGGAAAGATTATTATCCCTGCAAATATACCTGTTGGGACTTACTCTTTAATGTATCGTATCTGTGAAGAAGCGGATCCTAAACATTGTGCAGCTGCTACTGTAACTGTAAATGTAGTTGCTACTATAACGACTCCTACTACTCAAACTCCTACTACTCAAACTCCTACTACTCAAACTCCTACTACTCAAACTCCTACTACTCAAACTCCTACTACTCAAACTCCTACTACTCAAACTCCTACTACTCAAACTCCTACTACTCAAACTCCTACTACTCAAACTCCTACTACTCAAACTCCTACTACTCAAACTCCTACTACTCAAACTCCTACTACTCAAACTCCTACTACTCAAACTCCTACTACTCAAACTCCTACTACTCTTATTGTAAAAGATGATACTTATACTATTACAGTTTCATCTGAAAAACAATTTGTAGGTAGTGTATATGATAATGACCTAATAGGTAATGCTACTCCTTCTGATAAAACTGTTAATTTATCAGTTGTATCTGGTTCTGATAAAAACATACTTAATATAGCCTTAGGAGGAAAGATTATTATACCTGCCAACACCCCTGTAGGAACTTACTCCTTAGTATATAGTATTTGCGAAGAAGCTTATCCTAAACATTGTGTTACTGCCACTGTAACTGTAAATGTAGTTGCTTCTGTAACTACTCCTACTACTACTCAAACACCTACTATACAGACTCCCACTACTCTTATTGCTCTAGATGATACTTATACTATTACAATTTCATCTGAAAAACAATTTGTAGGTAGTATATATGATAATGACCTAATAGGTAATGCTACTCCTTCTGATAAAACTGTTAATTTATCAGTTGTATCTGGTTCTGGTAAAAGCATACTTAATATAGCCTTAGGAGGAAAGATTATTATCCCTGCCAACACCTCTGTAGGAACTTACTACTTAGTATATAGTATTTGCGAAGAAGTTTATCCTAAACATTGTGTTACTGCCACTGTAACTGTAAATGTAGTTGCTTCTGTAACTACACAGACACCTACCACTCAAACACCTACCACTCAAACACCTACCACTCAAACACCTACCACTCAAACACCTACCACTCAAACACCTACCACTCAAACACCTACCACTCAAACACCTACCACTCAAACACCTACCACTCAAACACCTACTACTCAAACTTCTACTACTTTTATTGCTCTAGATGATACTTATACTGCTACTGTTTCATCTGAAAAACAATTTGTAGGTAGTATATATGATAATGACCTAATAGGTAATGCTACTCCTTCTGATGAAACTGTTAATTTATCAGTGGTATCAGGTTCTGGTAAAAATATTCTTAATATTGCATTAGGAGGAAAAATTATTATTCCTGCCAACACTCCTGTAGGAACTTACTCTTTAGTGTATCGTATCTGTGAAGAAGCATATCCCAAACATTGTGCTACTGCCACTGTAACTATAAATGTAGTTGCTTCTGTAACTACACAGACTCCTACTACTACTCAAACACCTACTACTCAAACACCTACTACTCAAACACCTACTACTCAAACACCTACTACTCAAACACCTACCACTCAAACTCCTACTACTCTTATTGCACAAAATGACACTTATACTATTACTGCTTCTTCTGAAAAACAATTTATAGGTAGTATATATGATAATGACCAATTGGGCACTGCTACTCCATCTGATAAAACTGTTAATTTATCTGTATCTAGCTCTAGTAAAAATATTCTTAACATAGCCTTAGGAGGAAAAATTATTATTCCTGCCAACATACCTATTGGAACTTACTCTTTAGTATATAGTATTTGTGAAGAAGCTAATCCTAAACATTGTGCTACTGCTACTGTGATTATAAATGTAGTAGCTATTGTAACTACTCCTACCACTCAAACTCCTACCACTCAAACTCCTACTCTTATTGCACAAAATGACACTTATACTATTACTACTTCTTCTGAAAAACAATTTGTTGGTAGTATATTTGACAATGACCAACTGGGCACTGCTAGTCCCACTGATGAAACTGTTAATTTATCTATTGTATCAGGTTCTAGTAAAGACATTCTTAATATAGCACTAGGAGGAAAGATTATTATCCCTGCTAACATACCTGTTGGAATTTACTCTTTAGTATATAGTATTTGTGAAGAAACTAATCCTAAACATTGTGCTACTGCTACTGTAATTATAAATGTAGTAGCTACTGTAACTACTCCTACTATAACTCCTACTATAACTCCTACTATAACTCCTACTATAACTCCTACTATAACTACTCCTACTATAACTACTCCTACTATAACTACTCCTACTATAACTACTCCTACTATAACTACTCCTACTGTAACTACTCCTACTGTAACTACTCCTACTGTAACTACTCCTACCTCAATAGGAATCTCTCTAACTCCTATAGCCATAGATGATAATATTACAACTTTTATGAATATCCCTATAGAAATTCCTATACTCAATAATGATACTACCTATAATAGTACACCTACTATAACTATTTTTCCTCTTAAAGGAATTGCAGTTCTTAATGAAAATAACACCATATATTACCAGCCTAATAATAATTTTATTGGTTTTGATAGCTTTGTTTACAACTTATGTTCAGATAATTTTCCTGAACATTGTAGTTCTGCTACTGTCACTATAAAAGTAACCCACAAAGTAGAGGTTTTCAATGGTATTTCAGCTAACAACGATAATAAAAATGACTATTTTCATATCTTAGGCATTGAAAAGTACCCTAATAACAAAGTTCTAATTTTCAGTAAAGATGCTAAAAAAGTATTTGAGTGTTTTAATTACAATAATGAAACCAATGTTTTTGAAGGAAAGTACAAAAAAACTTTAAAATCTTTACCTTCTAATACTTACTTTTATTTCATTGAATATAAAGATGAAAACCAACAAACTCAAAATCTCAAAGGATGGTTTTATCTAAAGAACTAAGTTATGGTAAGATAGTTTTTCTTGTTAAATATCACTAGTGTCCAATAAAAAATGACACTAATCAAAGTTAAATAATAATGTTCCACTGAACTATTTCGTTCTTTGTTATTATGAATATAGTTTTGTCAAAAAGTTCTCTCAAAGGAGTTTTATCTGTCAACGAAATACTGAATAGCTGCAGGAGTTTATAATCACTTCTCTTAAGTTTCATATCATATTGTATAATAGCAACTAAACAGTAAGCAGATATAGCTGCATAGATTTATATTCTTACAGCACAGATTTTTTTTGATCTTGAGATTTTATTTGAGACATTTAAAGAAAAACTCAACTTGTCATCTGTTTTTATGAAGTTTTGCAATTTGTTAAGCCGTTAGATGTTTAGCATTGGTAAAATAGGTAAACTCTTTGTTCGACTCGTTATCTCAATAACGAATAAGCCTGAGAGATTCTGGATAGTATTGATGAGGATAGTATCCAATCAATTCAATCTCTGCATCAGGCAATATGTTCTTCGGAAATCGACGTTTATATTTAATACATTTATATTGAGAGTTTTTCTTGGATCTGACAACAAAGAAAGAGTTTAATGTTTTGATTTTATAGAGATGCTTGAAGTCATTGTATCCTCTGTATGAACCTATCTCATAAGGAATTATATCCATAGCATTTACATCATTTACTTTGGCATTTGTAACATTAAAGATCATTGCCTTTTGATTTTCAATATCATAGAGGGCATGTATCTTGATCTATCCTTTATATTTACGAAACTTAGCCTACCAAAATACATCTAAACATAAGTTTATAGTAGTTCAATCAAAAGCATACATATTGCCTCCTAACTTAAAGATATCTATAGTGCGTTTACTTCTAACTTCATTAATAAGGAAGTAAGCAAAATCCTCGAAGATATAATAATCTCGGTTTTGATTTGTTTTTGCAAGATCACTCTTAGTTTCATGTTTACCAAATCCGAGATGATAACTCTTTTTCTAATGAGCATTAATTGCTACTATCAGGTCACAAAGACTTTAACAATTACTAAGTTGACCAAACATGAGTATAAGTAACTGATTTGAACAGCTGAAGAAATTGAGATACTTATCACTCTCATATTACGAACTAGATAATTAAAATGATTTCTGTTAAGAAATGAGACTAACTGAACGAAAACAATTTTATCTTGATGCACATACACAATCTTATGATGTTCTACAAAGGAATGAAATCAAATCCGTTAATTCAGAAATTATATAACTAACTATATTTCAAAGAACAATTATTAATTTTAAATAGACAACAGTGGTTTAATATATATTCTATATTATTAGCTAAGTAATATAAAAACTTTTAAGCATTGTACTAATCCAGCACAAAAAATTATTAGTATAAAAAAATATTGTTATGTTGACAATAATTATAAAAAACGAAAAGAAACTTTTTCTATATCATAAAAAAATCCGACCTATTACTAAGTCGGATTTTTGTATAATGTAGGTAGTTATTAACCACCAAAGTCGTCGAAACGGATGTTTTCATCAGGCATACCAAAGTCTTGCCCCATTTTCTGAACAGCTTTGTTCATCATTGGAGGACCGCAGAAGTACAATTCTATATCTTCTGGGGTATCGTGTTTGCTCAAATACTGCTCAATTACAGCGTTGTGAACAAATCCTAAGAAACCATCACCTTCGGTATCGTGTATATCTTTCTTCACTTTCCAATTATCCTCTGGTAGTGGTTCAGAAAGCACGATAAAGAACTTAAAGTTAGGGAATTCACGCTCTAATTCACGGAAATGCTCTACATAGAACAACTCACGTTTTGAACGACCTCCATACCAATAAGTTACAATACGTCCTGTCCTTAAGGTTTTGAATAGGTGGTACAAGTGCGAACGCATAGGCGCCATACCTGCACCCCCTCCTACGTATAACATCTCTGCATTAGATTCGTTGATAAAGAACTCACCATAAGGGCCTGAGATAGTTACCTTATCACCTGGTTTTCGAGAGAAGATGTATGATGAAGCAACCCCAGGGTTTACGTCCATCCAACCTCCTTTAGCTCTGTCGAACGGAGGGGTAGCAATACGTACGTTTAGCATAATCTCACGTCCTTCAGCAGGGTAAGAAGCCATAGAGTAGGCACGTTCAGCAGGCTCAGTATTTTTCATCACCAATGGCCATAGCTTGAACTTATCCCATTCCATTTTGAACTTATCGGGTTCACCTGGGTGTTCTACAGGGTGTGCAGTGATATCGATATCGGAGTATTTTACCTCACAAGGTGGGATTTCAATTTGGATGTATCCCCCTGGTTTATAGTCCATATCCTCAGGGATTTCTACCACAAACTCTTTGATGAAAGAGGCAACGTTGTAGTTACGCACTACAGTAGCTTGCCATTTCTTGATACCAAACACTTGTTCTGGCACCCCAATTTTCATATCTTGTTTTACTTTCACTTGGCAAGCCAAACGCACTCCTTCTTTCAATTCTTTTTTAGTAAAGTGAGGAGTTTCGGTAGGGAGTGCTTCTCCCCCACCTTCGTATACGTGGCATTCACATTGTAAACAAGACCCTTTACCACCACAAGCTGATGGCAAGAAAATCTTTTCGTTACCTAAAGTAGAGAGCAGTGAACCTCCAAGAGGCACTTCAACTACTTTTTCGTTATTGATAGTAATTTTTACAGGTCCCGATGGGGTTAGTTTCTGTTTTACGTAAAGCAAAATAGCAACCAACAATAGGATTACAACTAATAATCCTATCACCGTTACTGCAATAGTTGTTAATATTTCACTTGCTAATATCATTGCTTAAATCTTTTGTGTTATGAGCTAATTTATCAGTTTTAACTTCTTGTTGGATAGTAGTCTCTTGTTTAGGAGCTTCTTTAGCTTCTTCTTTTTTGCTGCTACCACCTGTAAGCATGCCACCAAAGCTCATAAAGCCGATAGCCATAAGACCTGTGATGATGAAGGTGATACCTAAGCCGCGCAAAGGTGCAGGCACGTGTGAATAACGTATTTTCTCACGAATAGCAGCCAATGCTAAGATAGCGATAGCCCAACCCAATCCTGAACTCACTCCATAGGCTACTGAAAGACCGAATGAGTGAATTACTTCAGCACGTGATTGCATAAAGAGAGACCCCCCTAAGATAGCACAGTTTACCGCTATCAAAGGTAAGAAGATACCCAATGAGTTATACAAAGATGGTGAGAATTTCTCTACTATAATCTCTACTAACTGTACCATTGTTGCAACCGTAGCAATGAACAAGATATAAGTAAGGAAGCTCAAATCGTAATTAGCGTACTCTTCGCCTAACCAACGCAAAGCACCCTCTTTGAGTATGTACTCATTAAGTAGCCAGTTCATAGGTACAGTAAGAGTTTGTACGAATATAACGGCAGCTCCTAAGCCTATGGCAGTAGATACTTTTTTAGATACAGCCAAGTACGAACACATACCTAAGAAGGTAGCGAAAATCATATTCTCAACGAATATTGATTTAAAAATCAGTGTTAAATATTCTAACATTTTCTTTTCTTTTTAAATGATTAATGACTGTCTTCTATCAAGGCTTTGTTACGTGAGCGTTGTACCCACACTACTATACCATAGGTTACCAAAGCCATAGGTGCTAACAACATAAAACCGTTGTTCTCATAGCCTAATGCATAAGCTCCCGTTTTTTTGATAGGGTCTCCTAATACTTGGAAACCGAGCAAAGTACCAGAACCTAATAGTTCACGGAAAAAAGCAACGATAAGCAAAGCGATAGAATAACCACCTGCATTACCAATAGCATCTAAGAACGATTTTCCTGGAGGGTTACCCAAGGCAAACGCCTCAAAACGTCCCATCAAAATACAGTTGGTAATGATAAGCCCTACATATACTGATAGCTGTTTGCTAAGGTCGTACACATAGGCTTTAAGCACAAAGTCCACCACGATTACCAAAGCAGCTGCTACAATTAGCTGAGCGATGATACGGATTTTAGGTGGTATTACATTTCTAAGCAAAGAAATGGTTACGTTACCCATTACAAGTACAAAGGTAAAGGAAAGGCTCATTACGATAGCGGCTTTCAGTTGGGCTGTAATTGCCAAAGCAGAACAGATACCCAACACTTGTACCGTTACGGGGTTGTTATCCCATAAAGGGTCAGTTACTAATTTTGTATCTTTTTTTGATAGTCCCATAGTCTTATTTATTTAAACTTTTAATATAGGATATATAAGGCTCTAAGCCATCGCGTATCATATTTTGTACTCCATTTCCTGTGAGGGTTGAGCCAGCGATAGCGTCTACTTTACCATCTTCTTTACGTTTGTTTTCAGGGTCGCCATTGCTTTTTGAAATTTGAATGCTTTGGAAGTTACCTGTAGCATCTAAGAGGTGTTCCCCAATAAAGTCGTCCATAAAGAAACGTTCTTTGATATTAGCCCCTAAACCGGCAGTTTCTCCTTTATGGTCGAAGAAAACGCCACGTACAACAAGATCTTTATCTACGGCTATATATCCCCAAATAGCATCCCATAAACCACGTCCATTTACGGGAATGATATAGAGTGTAGTTCCATCTTTTTCACCTACATAAAGAGGCAGACCTTCACGATGACCGTTGAAGTTGATAAGGTCGTTTACACCTTCTACTTTCTCAGCGGTATTTCCTTTGATAAGGTATTGTTCTTTCACATAGTTAGGGAACTCTTTTTCAGCATCAGTGGTAGAAAGAAACTCTACTTTACCTCCTCCAAGCTCACCTTGGTTGTGATTTACTCCCATAGCATAGAGAATGTTTTGTTTCTTTTCTAACTTTTTATTGTTACTGATATCACTGCTCAATGCTGATGAAATACCAGCGAGCAAAGCTCCTACGATTACCACCATTATAATGGCGAAAATCACTGTATACGAATTACTTTCTGTTTTTACTGCCATAATTTATGCGGTTTTAGTAACTGTTTTTAAACGTTTTTTACGACGAGATACATTAGCTTGTACTACAAAGTGGTCGATAGTAGGAGCTAGTACATTCATCAATAGGATAGCGAGCATTACCCCTTCAGGATAAGCAGGGTTGAAGCAACGGATAGCAATTGCTATGAAACCTGCTAAGAATCCGTAGATATACTTACCTGTATTTGTTTGTGCTGCGGTTACTGGGTCGGTAGCCATAAATACAGCTCCAAATGCTAAACCTCCAATGAGCAAGTGTTGATAAGCTGGTATACTCCAAATAGCGTGGAATGAAGTGCCTACCATATTTGGCGCTAAAGTATTGAAAATTAATCCCATTACCCAAGCTCCTACAAACATACTCACCATTACACGCCAAGAAGCGATTTTGGTATAGATGAGGAATAAACCTGCTAAGAGGATAAGAATTGTAGAAGTTTCACCTACTGAACCTGGGATAAACCCGAAAAGGAGGTCAGAATCGGTGTAGTGAATAGAGTGCCCTTGTGCCAAGTTACCTAAGATAGTTTCTCCTGAAACCGCATCTAAGTTTGCACCTGCAGCGATTTCTTTAGAACGACCTAATACGCCAGTTACCCATACTTTATCCCCTGTCATTGAAGTAGGATAAGCAAAGAATAAGAAAGCGCGAATGGTAAGTGCAGGGTTTAAGATATTCATACCTGTACCCCCAAATACCTCTTTACCAATGATTACTCCAAAGGCTACTGCCACAGCAAGCATCCAAAGAGGAATATCTATAGGAACGATAAGAGGTACTAACATACCAGTTACTAAATATCCTTCTTCTACTTCGTGACCGCGGATAGTAGCAAAGATAAACTCAATGCCCAAACCTACCACATACGAAACGACTACTAAAGGAAGTACTTTAATAAAACCAATACAGAAGTTTGTCCAGCTCCAAAAATCACCACTACAGAAAGCTAAGCCTTCAGCAGGATGCGTTAAGTGACCAAAAGCCACTTCGTGCTGGTAACCTGTATTGAAAATACCAAAAATCAAACAAGGAATGAGTGCTAAAACCACCATATTCATTGTTCGTTTTAGGTCGTCGGCAGCCTTAATATGGGTACCTCCGTGAGTTACCTCATTAGGCGTATAAAGGAAAGTGTGGAGCGCATTGAAAGTGGTCTCCATCTTAGTTCCTTTATACTTTTCTTTTAATGTATTTAATTTACTTTTTAAACTCATTTTCTTAATGAATAAGTTAATTATTTCTTTTTATTGATTTGCGAATTAGTTTTAAAGCCCAATCATAATGACTTGATGTTGCCGAAACTAAGTAAGAGCCAAGTGAGGTTGTACCCGTCCAATGATACTTCTTTTTGGTAAAAAGCTCTTCATCTGAGTGTTTCTGTATAAGTTGAAACACTTTATTATGAGAAGCTTCAAAAAGGGAGAGTATCTCAGCAAGTGATACTTTTTGACATTGCTCCCATATTTCTCGGTTGAGTTTAGGAGTATCAGAAAAAGTATAACCCTCTTTAGGTATTTTAGGTTTCTCACCTCGCATTCCTACCTCATACCAATTTAGGAATAATAAATGCCAATGATATAAGTGTCCTATAACATCGCGAATATTTCTATTCATTGTACCTTCTGGAAAGGAGTCTTCTCGCTGCCCCTCAGGTAGTGTTTCTATCAAAGAAAGTAACTTTTGGTAATTTTCTTTAGCTAAAAACTCTAAATCTATTTTCGTTGCAGGTCTTGCCATTTTAATTTAAGCTTTTGACTTTAGCATATCGTAAACAGTTTTATCAATACGTAGATATTCTATAAAATTATCTGTATCAAACTCTACTTTATCTTTCTTAGCTACCTTAGCTTTTTCATTAGTTACTGAAATGTAATATTCATTACCAGAAGCAAACAAAGTAAAAACACTATGACTTTGATCTTGATTACCTTTTTCAATAGTAGTTCCTAATTCTTCCCAATTACCTTGTTCTGCTAATTGTTTAAAGTTATTAGAATTTTCTATATAAGAAAAAACTGGTAATTCTTCTTCTTTAAACCACTCATCAAGAGTTTCATTAAAGGGTTCTTTAGAACGTGCTATCGAACCTATTACAGCTATTATTACGATAATCAAAAACTCTATCACCCAAATAATAGTAAGGAAAGTACCTGTTACTACGGAACCTTTAAAGCCCCATGTCCCTTCTTCATTGATAAGACCTATCAATCCAAAAAGTTCTGACGGATTTGCTAATAAATAAAGTAATTGATCAAATTGCACATTGCTTACTGCAACACCTATTTTTTTATTACCAATTACTTCACCTGTATTAATAGCTAAATCAGCCCATACTATCCATTGTAAGTAATAAGCTACAAGTGATGCTATAAGAGCAAAGAAAATAGCTAAGCCATAATTACGGACTTTACCTATCTTAATTACTATTTGCCCAACTGCAATAGCAATAACAAAACCAAAACCTGCTGTAACCAAAAAGTTAAGATATACAAATGGTATATACCATATAGCATAAGCATAAATAGCTGCTAATATAGGTAATACTACTGCACAAACTAATAATAAATATACAAATGATAATGGTGAAAATTTGCCCGAAGGCTTGTAATAGTTTGACATATTCTGTTTTTTTTTTTAAAACTGTTTACTTATTGTATCTATAAATTTATATGTTTACACATACGAATTTTGCCTTTCTAAATCGGTGATGAGCAATGGATTGTCTTCTCTGATCTTATTAATGAGTTCCTCTACTCTATCGGTAGTAGGATCTTTATACAGCCAATCCAATTCTTGTTGTGTAATCGCTACCATTTGTAAAAAAGCTATCTCACCATTAGGAGTTTCAATCGTACCCAACTGAGGATCGGGTGCAAAGGCTATCCCTACTAACTTGGTGTCGCATTCCAAACGTATAGGACCATTGGCTGGAATAAAGTGATAGGCTTCAAACCATTTTTTGCTATTGAATACATAACGCGCTAAATTCTGCATCATATTCATAGCCCAAGAAGGTTCGTTTTTAGCTCCTTCCGCATTTTTATCTCCTTCAAAAGGTACCACGCGGAAAGTAAACTCAAACCCCCAACCACTAAATTCATTTTCAGCACTTTCAGGAGAATAATACAACTCACTCATTCCATAAGAAACTATATGACGGTGGAAAGTTTGCTCGTGGTTGTCGTAGATACTAATACCATCAAGCGGGTCTTCACCTCCCAACATATATTTTAGAATAGTACCATAATGACGAGGCTCTTGCTCAGGATAAACCTTCAATAAAGCCTCATCCATAGCCTCCCACCCTACAGCATCTTCTTCTTCAAATTGTGCTTTGTATTGTTCTTCTGTATAACTCATCGTTAAAAAGGTAAAATTCTTACTTTATAAACTATTAGCCTAATTCTGCCATCATTAAATCAAGTCCGTCTCTGATGATTTGTTGATGTGGTTGTTTAGACACACACACAAATTCAGTAAGGGCAAAATCCTCAGGGGCTACTTCATAAGCTCCTAAATTTTCCAATTCATCTAAATCCTTATACAAGCAGGCTTTTAGCAACTGCATAGGGTAAATATTCAATGGGAAAACTTCTTCATACATACCTGTTACCACAAAAGCGCGGTGTTCACCATTAGTATTGGTGTTCAAGTTGTATTTTTTCTTAGGATTTAACCAAGAGAAGGTAAGCGAACGTGTAAGCGAAATTTTATTAGCTATAGGTTTTGCCCAACCAAATAAATCATAGTCATTCCCTTCAGGAATAGCTGTTATTTGGTCGTCGTAGAAACCTAAGAATCCTGTTTCACTCGCTTGTGTACCTGTAAGCACATCACCACTGATAATACGTGTATTACCAACTTGTTGTACTTGGCTTCCTACTACTCCAGTAATTTGAGCACCAGCAAGCACAGTAACATAATGCGGCTTCTCAATGCGTGAGCCTGTAAGGGCTACAGTACGTGTGAGATTAAGTTTACCTGTAAGGAAGAGTTCCCCTATCACCACCAAGTCTTGAGGAGTTACTACCCATATCACTTCTCCCTTATTTATTGGACTTATTTGTGCAATCTGTGTACTAACATTCCCAGCTGGATGTGGTCCTGTAACATTGTGCACCTCTATGTCCTTAAGGTTGCGGAAAGGTGATAACGAGCTGTTTTTAAAAACAGACACGTGTACTTTACCTGTGGTGAGTTTAGCTAAGGCTGTAAGAGCTGTTTGTAGTGTTTCCTCTTTGCCTTTTAGCACATAATCGTAATCTGGAGCAAGTGGATTAGTTTTGCAAGCTGATACAAAAATAGCCTTTGGCTTTCTATCAGGATTTGCAATCACATCGTAAGGACGTTGTTTAATAAAAGGCCAACAACCTGACGATAAAAGGTGTGCCTTAATCTCCTCACCTTGCATCTCATTTACATTTTTCTTTCCATAGTCTTTAAAAACTTGTTCTTGATTTGGAGTAATGTGTATTTCTAACACCTTACGTCTTTCACCTCTCACAATCTCCTTAATGGTACCACTTACCGGAGAAGGAAATAGAACACGCTCATCACTCTTTGAAAAGAATAGTGCTTCACCTGCTTTCACTTCATTACCCTCACGCAGTAATAGCTTAGGAATAATTCCGTGAAAATCAATGGGTTTAATTCCATACAAAGGTGCAAGCGGAAGCTGTTGCGTTGTTTTATCAGCTTCGCCTTCCAAATGTATGTCTAACCCTTTTCGAATGCGGATGTCGTTTGACATATCTAATAATATTAGTTAGTTTTAAAATTAGGCGCAAATATACGAATTTATTTTTGATAAAAAATAATCTTTGCTCTTTTTTATTTTTTAAACTTTGAAGAAAGAATCTACAAACTCATATTTATTAAAGATTTGCAGGTCATCCATCCCCTCTCCTACTCCTATATATTTTACTGGAATTTGAAATTGATCTGAAATACCTATCACTACTCCTCCCTTAGCTGTTCCATCCAATTTAGTAACTGCCAAAGCTGTCACCTCAGTAGCTTTTGTGAATTCTTTAGCTTGTTCAAAAGCATTTTGCCCCGTTGAGCCATCTAGTACTAATAACACTTCATGAGGAGCATCTGGAATTACCTTTTGCATCACTCGTTTAATTTTTGACAGCTCATTCATAAGGTTAATTTTATTATGTAATCGCCCTGCTGTATCAATAATTACTACATCAGCATTTTGTTTCACAGCCGAACTCAAGGTATCATAAGCTACTGAAGCTGGGTCACTACCTAACTGTTGTTTAATCATTGGCACTCCAGTACGATCTGCCCATACTTGTAACTGATCAATAGCTGCTGCACGAAAAGTGTCAGCAGCACCCAATACTACTTTAAGCCCTTTTTTCGTAAACTGACTTGCTAATTTACCTATAGTTGTAGTTTTTCCAGCTCCATTTACCCCTACAACCATCATTACATAAGGTTTTTCATCCAAAGGAAGAACAAAATCAGTAGCCTCACCCGTATGTGTTTCAGAAAGTAGTGCTGCTATTTCTTCCCGTAAAATAGCATTTAGCTCATTAGTACCCAAATACTTATCTTTAGCTACTCGTGCCTGAATTCGATCTATGATTTTAAGAGTTGTATTAACTCCTACATCACTAGCAATTAGCACTTCTTCTAGGTCATCTAACACCTCATCATCTACCTTTGATTTTCCTACAAGTGCTTTTCCAAGCCTATCAAAAAAAGAATTCTTTGATTTTTCCAACCCCTTATCCAAGGTTTCTTTTTTTTCTTTTGAAAAAATGTTCTTTAAAAATTGAAATGCCATAACTTTTATATTTTTTGTAAATCACGTGCAAAGGTAATAAAAAAGTTGATATATGCAAAAAAGCCGTCTCACGACAGCTTTTTTTAGATATGATAAAAATAGAGAAAATTTAATTATTTCTTCTTCAAAAATTCATCAACAAGTTCAGGAGCCATTACACTTTCTACAAAAGTGTAAGCACCTGTTTTAGGTGATTTCACCATTTTGATAGCTTTAGTAAGCTTTTTTGATTTCCCTTGTAGGGTTGCTACTGTTTTCTTTGCCATATCGTTGTATTATTTTATTTCTTTATGAACGGTTACTTTTTTTAGAATAGGATTGAACTTTTTAAGTTCTAATCTATCGGGAGTGTTTTTTTTATTTTTGGTAGTGATATAACGAGAAGTTCCTGGTAAACCTGATTCTTTGTGCTCAGTGCACTCCAAAATAACCTGAATTCTATTTCCTTTTTTAGCCATTTTTCAGTACGTTTTTTTTTAATTTAGTTAATATATCCGTTGCGTTCTACCTCTTGAAGCACTGCATAAATACCCTTCTTATCAATAGTCTTAATTGCAGATGCTGATACTTTAAGAGTAATCCAACGATTTTCCTCAGGAATGAAGAACCGTTTAGTACGAAGATTCACATTAAACTTACGTTTTGTTTTGTTCATTGCGTGCGACACGTTGTTGCCCACCAATGCTTTTTTGCCTGTTAAGTCACAAACTCTTGCCATTTTTTTCTCTATTTATTTTATGTGTTATTTATATTCAGGGCGCAAAACTACAACTATTTTTTTTAATACCAAAACTTTTTTAACAAAAAAAGAATACAGACAACATAAGAAAACACCACAATACGCTATAAAACATTATAAATCAAATTATTATAATCAAATTATTTAATCTATAACTTTTTTGTCAATATTCTAAAAAAACTAACTCAATAACATTTTTTAGCCACTCAAAGTAGAAATTAATACTTAAAAATTATCACTCCTTATTCAGGATAAGCAATTCGCACATGATATATATTTATCAGTTTACTTTTAAATACCTTTTTTATACACTCTATCTCTTTAAAGGATATATCTGAATTGGCAAACTGATTATCTTCTAACTGTTTTTTGATAATACGTTCCACAAACTCTTCTAAAGCTTCATAAGTAGGATTCTTAAGACTTTTAGTTGCTGCTTCTACTGAATCTGCCATCATTAGTATAGCAGTTTCTTTTGAAAAAGGAATAGGACCTGGATACCTAAAATCTTCCTCTTTGGCATCTGGATTAGTATCCAACTCTTTACGATAGAAATAATAAGTAAGACTACGTCCGTGGTGAGTTCGTATAAAGTCTATAATACGTTCAGGAAGCTTGTTTTTATGAGCAAGTTCTACACCATCTGTCACATGTTTAATAATCACCTTTGCACTTTGGGAGGGAGTAAGTTGGTCATGAGGATTTAAACTTGTCTTTTGATTTTCAATAAAATAAAGTGGGTTTTCCATTTTACCTATATCATGATACAATGCGCCTACCCGCACCAATAGGGTATTTGCTCCTATCTCAGCAGCAGCAGCTTCTGCCAAATTAGCTACTTGCATTGAGTGCTGAAAAGTACCTGGTGCCTTTTCCGACAATTGCCTTAAAAGTTTAGAATTAGTATCCGATAGTTCCAAAAGAGACACATCCGATACCAACCCAAAAGTACGCTCATAAATATAAGTAAAAGGCTGCGAAAACAATATTCCTATTCCATTAAGTATAAATAATGTTAGTAACGATATGTCAATCCCTTTTAAAGTCCCCTCTGTAATAACATGAAAAGCTATGTATATAAGTAAATAGGCTCCAGTAATAAGCCCTGCCGATATAAAACTACTCAACCTATAATGAACACTTTTAGGAGTGAGAATAATCGTCATAGCAGCTATAATCTGAATAAAAACAAACTGAAAACTATTAGGTACTATAAAACCTGTTATTAGTATAGTACTAATATACATAAATAGTACTGTACGAAGATCAAAAAACGATTTAAGTATCAGTACCATCATTGCTATAGGCACTAAGTAGATATAGTCTGGAAAGTGACGCGCCATTAAGCCTACTAATAGTATCATTGATAGCATATTCAGCAAAATAACACTTAACTTCAAATTGTTTTTATATACTTTCTTTTCATAAATTTTCAAATACAAAAGCATTACTACAAGTACTACTGCTACCAAAAAGTAATACCCCACTTGTGACCAGTTATAATTATTCTGACTCCAAGTCTGACTTTCGTATTCATCTTTCAAAGAAGACAACATATTATACTTCTCTCCTTCTACCAACTCACCTTTAGCAATAATAATTTTACCTTTGCTCACCCAACCGCGTGTATAAACTATCTCCTTTAAATTCTGACGCAAGTTTTTCTGTGTAAAATTCTGATCAATAACAAGATTAGGTGTAAGTATATCAAAAAACAAATCGTAATACTCTTTTTGATACTCATCATAAGGTGGTTGACTAAAATAACTCTTTACAGCCTCTTTAATACTTTCTAATGATAAAATATTAGCTGTCGGAAGTTCAGTAATTTGATTATTACTATCTATCACTGCTATTTTAGAATCATTATTCGCTGTTTTTTTTAACAATATCCCTCTTTGGTAATTTTCCACCAAAAAAGAATGAGCTCTCTTCCTCAGCAACTCTGCTTTTGCCATCGGTATACGGTCAAAATAGTAATGTTGTTTTTGCTGATACTTCTGCATAGCGACCCCAAAAGCTGCTGTATCCTTACGGTAATATACAGTCGATTGCTCTGTAATATGCCGTTCTTCTGCTTTTATTTGCTCATCTGTTTTCTTTAGAGGAAAATCAAATGGAGCATAAAGGTTTTCATGTTGCCACAATTCTCCCTTCCGAAATTCATATTTAAACTTCGTTTTCCCAGGAAATACTTGTAAGATAAGTATCAAGGCCACCAATAATGATAGCAGTTTAAAAAGAAGTGATGTTTTTGCTAATCGTTTTATATTCTTCACAGTCATTCTAATAAACAGTTTCAGGGCGCAAAAATACAAAATAATGCCTTATTTTATAATAAACTCTACCCTTTTGTTTGCTTGATGTTGTTCTTCAGTACAAGACGAATCATTTTCACAATCATATACTGGTTGTGTTTCTCCATAGCCCTTAGCTGTAATACGCTTAGTTTGTATGCCTTTATCTACTAACCACTGCCATATAGACTGTGCCTGACTTTCTGATAATTTCATATTGTAATCTTCATCCCCTCGGCTATCAGTATGTACCTTTATATCCAAAGACACCATAGGGTTCATTTCTAAAAACACTAATATTTTAGCCAGTTGTACTGAGGCATCATAACGAATGTTTAACCTACCATAGTCAAAATGAATATTCTCAATCTCAAAAGTAATAGCTAAGTTATCTCCCGTATTCACCTCTTGTACCAAAGGATCTAACTGAATTATTTGCTGCATTTCACCAGTTTTTTGAAATACCAAAGGAGTAGTTGAAACCTCATATTCTGGTTTTACTACCTCCAAATAACCGTATTCAAAAAGAGCTTGCGACTGTTTATCAGATAACACAAAAAAACTATTAGAATCCGACTTTGTTGTAAGAAATACATTCATTTGAGCATCAAAAAGTGTAATAGCTGCCCCTTCAATTTCTTTCCCATTTTCACCATCAAGAACCAAACCTATCAGTTCTTTATAATCTCTATTATTAGGATTAGGTGGTGCAACAGCAGTCTTAATAAAATCCGTAAAAAAGAGTCGTGAAACGCTAGTAAATCGTTCCATTTGTTTTTGAGCTTCTTTATTCTTCCCCAATTCTTTCAAGGTATGTGCATAGTGGTAATAGTCTATAGCTGTAGGCATATACCCCACTGTTGTAACTAATTTTTCATACCATGTCTGTGCTTGTGAATAAAGATGCAAGGCATAATAATAATTTGCCAACCTAGTAACTACCTCTTGAGTAGTATAGCCTTTTTCAGCTATATTTTGGTATACCAAAGCAGGAGTAAAACGAATTTGTGCTTCAGCACCCGATAAATAGCAAATAAGCAAGATAATAAAAAACCTTATTCTCATAGCTTCTAATTTTTAATCTTTCAGTTGGGTACAAAAGTACAAAATTAATATCAAATAACAATGAATATTACACAATTATTTTTACGAAAATCTTTACTTTACATTCTATTTCTTACAAAATAAAAAGTCCGAAAAGCAAAAAAAACACTTTTCAGACTATAAAGTAATAACAACTTTTAAATTTCTATTTTTGGAAGCTCTTAAACAAAGTCTCCATTTTTTCTCTTTCTTCTTCAGCCAAAGCAGCATCTACCAATATACGGCCACTATGCTCATCGGTAATAATTTTCCTACGTGAAGCTATTTCTACCTGCACTTGAGGCGGAATAGTAAAGAATGAGCCTCCTGAAGCTCCACGCTGTATAGGCACTACCGCCAATCGGTTCACTACACTACTGCGTATACGCTGATAAGCTTTCAGTAAGCGCTCTTCAATTTTAGCCGCATACTCTTCTGCTTTTTCTCTTAAGAAAGCTTCTTCTTTTTCAGTTTCAGCCAATACCGAACTAAGCTCTGCTTTTTTATGTTTTAAGTGGGCATCACGTTGAGATTTGCGTTCATCTACTTGCTTGATAGCTTCTTTCTTTTGGTCTACTTGAGCTTTACCTTCTTTAATGCGTTTCTCTGCTAATTGTACTTCCAACTCTTGGAATTCAATTTCCTTAGCCAGTGAGGTATACTCACGGTTATTTCGCACATTTTTCTGTTGGGTAGTATATTTTTTTATAAGCTCTTTAGCCTCCTCAATTATAGTTTTCTTCTCTGCTATACCTGCTTGCAAAGCTTCCAATTCTTCTTTAAATTTTACGTGGCGCTTTTTCAAACCTTCTACCTCATCTTCAAGGTCTGAAACCTCTAAAGGTAGCTCGCCACGAGTATACTGTAACTCATCAATTTTTGAATCAATAAGCTGTAAATCATACAGTGCTCTTAACTTTTCTTCTACGGTAATATCCACTTTTTGTGCCATATTTACGAATAATATTTGATAGGATTTGTATCTACTTTTGATATTTTGGGGGCAAAGGTAGGAATTTTTTTTGAAAGATACTCAAATAAAAGTATTTTTATGTATTGTTCACTTTCATAATGCCCTATATCAGCAAGAATTATTTGTCCCTCAGCCCTGAAAAAATCGTGATATTTCAAGTCTGCAGTAATAAAAATATCTGCACCTGCTCTTTTAGCATTTTCTATAGCAAAAGCTCCACTGCCTCCTAGCATCGCCACCTTTTTCACGGCTTTACCTCTTAGTGCCGAGTGTCTTACTACACTCACCTGCATACGTTCTTTAAGGAATGTCAAAAAGTCTTCCTCATCCATGGGCTCTGGCATCTCTGCTATCATTCCTAACCCTATGTGCTGATGATTATTTTCCAACACATACACCTCGTAAGCAATCTCCTCATAAGGGTGATGTTCTCTCAAAGCTCTCAGCACCTTACTTTGCAAGTGTTTCGGAAATATTACCCCTATTTGGGTTTCATTTTCGGTATGGAACACATTAGGTTCCCCTATAGTTGGGTTCGAAGCCTCATTGCCTTTGTAAGTACCCCTACCTTCCAAATTGAAACTACACTCTGCATAATTACCTATATTACCTGCTCCTGCACCAAATAGCGCTTGCCTAAGTCTCTCCGCATCAGCTTGAGGTACATAAGTTATAAGCTTTTGGATAGTATGTTCTTGCGGGATAAGTATTTGCCTGTTTTTTAACCCCAAACGATCTGCTATGGTTGCATTCACTCCCAGCAGCTGGTTATCTAATGCTGTATGCATGCTATAAATAGCAATATTATGCCTTATAGCCTTCATCACTACTCGTTCTACATAAGTTTTCCCTGTAAGTGATTTAAGCCCACTAAAGATGATAGGATGAAAACTCACTATAAGATTACAGTTATTCTCAATAGCTTCATCTACCACTTCTTCTAGCGTATCCAATGTAATAAGCACTCCCTCCACATTAGCATTCACATCACCTACCAATAAGCCTACATTGTCAAAACCTTCAGCGTATGGCAGAGGGGCTAGAAGCTCTAATTCGTTTATAATTTCTCTTATTTTCATTATACTTACAAAAGTCTACGCACTTCGTTTACAGTACTTTCAGTAAATAGTGCTTCTAAGTTTTTCCAAACACTATGGTACCCATAAGGACCATTAATCATTTCTTTTTTAGCTTGTTCTATCGTCCAATTATGATATATTATGCGGTACATCGCCACCATAATACCAGTACGATCAGCCCCGTGATAACAGTGTATAAGCACAGCTCCTTCCTTTTGGCGTTCTTTAATCAGCTTAAGAGTTGCTGCTATTTCTGGAGCCTTAATCCTCCAAGTAAGTAAAGGATGATTAATAAGCCTTACTCCATCAGTAGCTTTAAAAACCTTCTTATCACCCGAGCGTGTAAAATAACGCAGATTGATAATGCTTTTGATAGGGATGTTTTGGATAACAGCTTTATCCTCACTTACCAACTGTTCACTCCGGTACAGTAAGCTATCTACCTTATACAAGTTTGCATCGCTATGAATAAGGGTCGCCTTATGTTGTCCCAATAAACTAAAAAAGTTCAACAACAAAAAAGTTATACACAAAAGTTTTCTCATAAAGTATCTTTTATTTCTTCATATCGTTTTAATACATCTTTCACATTCCGAATTGATTTCTTTGTCCAATCTATAAGAATTGAAAAACGCTCCTCATCTGTTAATTGCCAAGCCACTTCACTACGGCGAAGTTTATCAGTAAGTTGCTGTAACACAATAGCCACTGCTACCGATATATTAAGGCTTTCTGTAAATCCTACCATCGGTATTTTAAGATAAGTATCCGCTTGTGTAAGCACCTGTTCCGATAGCCCTTCCTTTTCTGTCCCAAAGAAAAAAGCACTCTTTTTACTAATATCAAAATCATTCAGGTAATAAGCATCTTTATGGGGCGTTGTAGCCACTATCTGGTAGCCTTTAGCTCGAAGCGAATCAATACAACTCTGGGTATCATTATAACGAAATACATCTACCCACTTTTGTGCCCCCATAGCTATTTTAGCATCCAATCGCTTACCATAACGTCCCTCTATACTATGAGCTTGCTGTACCCCAAACACCTCACAGGTGCGCACCACAGCACTTGTATTGTGCATCTGGAATACATCTTCCATAGCCACAGTAAAATGATTAGTACGTGCATTAATAATACTCAAAAAGCGCTCCTTGCGCTCTTCTGTAATAAAACGCTCTAAATATGTTAGTAATTTTTCATTCATAGTTTCTTTTCAAATGCTTTCCTTGCAGCCCCCCTCAGCATTACCTCTCCGCAATACTCGTAGCCCAACTTCTCAAAAAGATGTAACATAGCTGCATTATCATAATTAGTATCTGCACGCACTGATGGCACCCCCTGCCCCTTGGCAACACATTCTATTTCTTGAAGCATTAGCTTAACCAATCCCCTACCCCGATATTTAGAAGCAATACCCACACGATGAATAACCAAAAAATCTCCATCAGTAAGCCACTTCCCATCAATAGTATTATAAGCAGGTTCATTGTTTAAAATAAGAGCACAATAGCCTATAACCTCATTCTTTTCAGTAAGCACATAACCATATTTATGGGCAATATCATCAGCCACAACCTGCTCATTAGGGTAACCATCCTGCCATTGGTTGCTACCTTCTGCTTTCCTAAGCGCTATAGCTGCCAAAAGTATTTCCCAAATAGCCAACGCATCAGCGGAAACAGCTTGCCTAAAAATTAAATTTTCTGCCATAAAAGCTATTGTATTCATCTACTAACAGCCCCCCCTATATCTTCTCTTCCCTATTACCTCTCCCCTTCTAAAATCTTATATTTAATACCCTCACACCTAAAACCAAAAGATTTTCATCATTTTCTCATTTTTATTGCCAATACTTCAAAAATTATCACCCCCTTAATTTCCAACTCCTGTCTGCTAACACCTATCTCCTATCCCCTAATAATCAACCTATTTCACTATTAAGGTTAGCAAACAAAACTCATAGGATAAACGAACGAATAACGAAGGATAAACGAACTATAAACGAAGGATAAGCAGAGAAAACACATCACATCGCTGATTATCAGTCGCCTTACCCCCAACCTTCCATTTTGCCAAATTCGCAACAAAACTCCCCAAACATTACATTTTTCTCATCCCCCTTACCTCCTATCCATTCCAAAAAACTAACTCCCATCACTAAAATACACCCCCTCAAAGCGCGCAAATATACAAAAAATTTTGCTATTAGCAATATTTTAATTACCTTGCACCGCTTTTTCAAAAACAAACAATATGAATACCCCCCCAATGCTATTGAAGTAAAACACCTCAGCAAGCAGTACAAAGAAACCACAACCCTTGCTCTAAACAATATATCTTTCAACGTAAAAAAAGGCGAAATATATGGTATTTTAGGACCCAATGGCGCCGGCAAAACCACCCTTATGTCTATCCTTTTTGGCAGCATAAAGCCCACTATGGGCAGCTTTAGCATTTGTGGTATGACTTATAAGCAACGCGCCCTGCGGTATAAAATAGGAGTAGTACCACAAGAGTACGCCCTCTACCCTACCCTTACAGCACGTGAAAATCTAACCTATTTTGGCAGCTTGTACAAATTAAAAAACAAAGAGCTCAAACCCCTTATTGAAACTGCCCTACAGCGCGTAGGTTTAACCGAAGTAGCCGATAAGAAGATTGCACATTTTTCAGGAGGAATGAAAAGGCGTATCAACCTTTTAGCAGGCATACTCCACAACCCCGAAGTACTTTTCTTAGATGAGCCTACTGTTGGTGTCGATGTACAATCAAAAAACATCATTATCGATTATTTAAAAGAACTAAATCAAGGCGGAATGTCTATATTATACACCTCGCATCATCTGCAAGAAGCACAAGACTTTTGTCACCGTGTAGCAATACTAAATGAAGGGAGTATTATAAAAGAAAATACGCCTCACAACCTTATTAAGGAAGTAAAGGCGTATAATTTAGAAGAAGCGTTTATACAACTAACAAATAACAATTAACAAAAAAAGCTACCAAGTTGGTAGCTTTTTTTTAATATATATCTCTCTATCTAATTAAATCTTGATAATTAGGGTTTTTTGTCTTATATTCATTTACACTTGCGTGAGGCACATAAATATTGCGTAGCCTTGTTGCTCTGAAAGTATTTTGTCCAGCTTCATCAATATTGAAAGCAACTGGCTGAAGAATAACAAGAGTATGCAGATTTGCACAATCTTGGAAAACACGCTTTTCAAACTTAGTTATTCCTTCAGGAATAGTAAGCATAGTTAGTTTCTTACAACTTGCAAAAGCATTCTCTCCTATAAAGGTCAAACCATCAGGCAGATCAATATATTGCAGATTTTCACAATAAGAAAAAGTACTTTTGTTAATTTTGGTAATACCATCAGATAGCTCTACGCGTCTTAATTTTCTACATGTACTAAAAGCAGCATCACCTATCTCTGTAACATTATCTCCAATGATGATAGTTGTTAATTTATAGTCTTTATTAAAATCTACAAAAGCTCTATCAGCTATTTTTGTCACCTCTCTTAGTTTAGGATCTGTATTCATATCAATAAAACGAGTTTCTAAATTGTTCCATTTCTCGAGAGTTTTCCCATCAGCACTTAATTTATAGTCGTCATTAACACTAAAATCCTTCCCAGTCAATGAAATACCTATAGTAGGCCATACATTATTTGCTTTAGGTCCATAGAAAATCTTAGCTTCTGTATCAATATAGTAATCGCCATCCTTACCTTGTGTATTAATAGGTTTTCCTTTAGCAGCATAAATTACTGAACCATCTTTACCTGGAGTACCTTGTGCACCAGGAGTTCCATCTGCTCCTTTTTCTCCTTGGGCTTTTATTCCTGTACTTTCATCACCTATATACCAAACGCCACCTCTTATATTAGGTTTTGGAGCATTTTCACCTTTTTCACCTTTCTCTCCAGTTGCTCCTTTCTCTCCTTGAGGCCCTTGTGCTTTTACTCCTAAACTTTTAGTACCTACATACCAAAAGCCATCTTTACCAATATAGGGAGTATCACCTTTTTCTCCTTTCTCTCCAGTTGCTCCTGTTGCTCCTTTTTCACCTTGAACTCCTTGTGCCCCTTGTGCTTTTACTCCTAAACTTTTAGTACCTACATACCAAAAGCCATCTTTACCAATATAGGGAGTGTCACCTTTTTCTCCTTTCTCTCCAGTCGCTCCTGTTGCTCCTTTTTCACCTTGAACTCCTTGCGCTCCTTGTGCTTTTACTCCTAAACTTTTAGTACCTACATACCAAAAGCCATCTTTACCAATATAGGGAGTATCTCCTTTTTCTCCTTTCTCTCCAGTTGCTCCAGTTGCTCCTTTTTCACCTTGAACTCCTTGCGCTCCTTGTGCTTTTACTCCTGTATCATGAGTCCCCACAAACCAATTGCCATTATTGCCAATATGAGGAGCTACACCATCTGTTCCTTTAGCCCCTTGTGCTTTTACTCCTGTATCATGAGTTCCCACAAACCAGTTACCATTAGTGCCAATATGAGGGGCTACACCATCTGTTCCTTTAGCCCCTTCTGCTTTTACACCGGTATCCTTAGTTCCTACAAACCAATTGCCATTAGTACCAATATGAGGAGCTACACCATCTTTACCATTACTACCATCCTTACCATTACCTCCATCTTTACCTTCTGCTTTAATGTTAGTATTGGTATCACCTATATACCAATAACCATCACGTATATTGGGCACAGGAGCATCTTTTCCGTTTTGCCCATCTTGACCTTTAGCACCAGCTTCACCTTGTAAGCCGCGCAAACTAATAGGGCTACCCCAGCCTTGTGCTGTTTTAGCCCCATACAAATTAGCTGTTTGTAGGTCGATATAATAATCGCCCACTGCACCTACATTGGCTCCTGGAGCCCCGGCGCCCGATAAAATTGCATTAACACGTTCACGTATTTCAATACGTTCTTCAATGGTTTTAGTACACTGAACTGCAGTCAGACCAAAACCAATCATAATTGCTAAAAACAGATTCTTGTTCATTGTTTTATGCGTTTTAGTGATTATTTAATATTTTTCCGGCTCGATATGCAAAAATTATGCCATTTGTGTAAAAATAGAAACAAAATGTATACTAAAAATAAAAGCAACTAATTTTTAATAGTTAAGTACAGTTGCAATCGCTCTATACGTTCTTTGTCAAAACCTTCTATTTGCAGTAGTTCTTCAAAGTTACTTATACGTCCTAATGCACTGCGCAATCCTACTATTTTCTTGCCTTCTCCATAATGTATATAAGGTATTTTACCTAGCTCATACATATTAAGCAGATTAATATCTTTCTTCTCAATAACAGGCAAAGTTTTCACTTCAAAACGCTCTGCTACTCGCTCATACACTTCCTTTTCTAACTTATAAACTTCTGCCACTTGCTCAATATAAGTAAAGCCTTGTAATTTCTCTCTATACTTTAAAATACGTGCCGAAAATCCTTCGCCTATACCATATATTTTCATCAAATCTTCAGCAGAAGCTGTATTAATATCCTCCTTAGGCAAAGGCTTAGTATTAGTATATGTAAAGTTCTTTTTGCTTGTCACCCATTCAGGAAATTTAAACGAAGGAGCTATTTTTAGCAACAAAGTATCCGATACACCTGTTACTCGCTGAAATTCTTGAGCCGAATTAACAAATTTACCCTGTGCCCTAAAAGCCTGCAAACGATCTATTTGCTCAACAGTAAGCCCCAATCTATAACCTTTATAATCAGTAATAAAATTAGGGTTAAAAGGGTAGATAGTATCTTTTTTAGGTTGAGAAGCAAGCCTTTTTAGTGAATCTATCTCTTTATCAAGTAATAAGTTCTCGGTAAAAGTATAATTACTACCTCTAAAATGGAAGAAATAAAAAAACAGTTGTACTGCCATTATAAGCAAAAGCAACCATAATATACCTCGGTATTGAGATTGGTTAAAGTGCATAATTTATATCTTTATTTTGAATATTTAGCAATAATAACGCAAAAGTATAAATAAATCACTAATTAGCAATGAATATAAACTTTCCTTTCCTTCTTTAACTCTTAAAAACAAAAAAAACACCTCTACTCACTTGTTATCTTCTACACTTATTTTTTTATTAGAAGTATCTTGATATTACTTTAAATAAACAAAAAATCAGTGAAATGACACAGTCGAGTATAAGATGTAAAATTTGTGAAAAAGTTTTTATCCAATATTCAAATTTTACATATAGAATTTTACTTCAAACTTGATATATTATGAAAAAATAATTGGCGTAATTAGCTGATTATCAGACTAATTACGCCTATTTTGTAGCGAAGACGGGAGGGGGTTCCCGAAAAGTACAAAACGTAAAAGTCTCATTATAAAGCCTTTTTTTATTAGTGAAAGGCAATAAACATTACATATAAGTCCCGTGATAGACCCAATACACGGGGCTATATATAATAATATATTTTATTTTATTTTTTTATGTATATTAATAGTAATATTATTTATGTGTTTTATGTGCAATAGGTTAAGTTATTGATTTTCATATATACTTCTTGCACACAAAATGCACATAAATTCATTTCTGCACATAAATAATTTATGTGCAAGCTGCAAATTAGTCTTCAATAGGCTTGAAAATCTCATCAAAATACTTTTGGGTATCATCTAAGGTTTGTTCTAAGCTCTCAGTTTTACTTTGCTTATCATCTAATGTATCATCACTAAATGGCAGAGTAAATATCGACACATCAACGCCAAGTTCTTTGTATTTCAGTATTCCGAGTTTATCCAATTTTGCGTTTACCCCTACGAGCAATTGATATATTTGCTCCATAAGTTCCCTATCGGTTAGCTGCCGATGGTTTCTAATGTTGTTATTAGCTGCAAATTCTTCTTTCATTGCTTTATTTCTTTATTTTCTTAACATCAGCTGTATAAGTCTCCACTTAGCGGCTTATCCCCTGCTATTTCCATTTCGTGTTCCTCTTTTAGGTTTAGCACAAGGGCTTTAAGCAAGTTATCTACCTCTTTAGATTTCTGGTTGATACTCTCGGCATCTATCTTGCTTTGTTCACATTCTCGTTCAGTCCTTTTCGGTAGCTGGTAATAATAATCATCAGTAGGCTCTGAATACATTTTTAGCGCAGCAAAACGGTTGAGTTCTTCTATTTTCTGTGCCAACTGTTCTACCGCCTTACGGGTTTCTTTATGACCTATAAAGTTACTTAGCTTGCCCACCTCTTCTACAAAGCTATATGCATAGCCAACCACCTCTTTATTATAGCCATACCAAGCGTTTTGGTTGCATATATACTCCCTAAAAGTATCTAAATGCAACGTTTTAAAGAGGTTTTGCAGCGTTTTTTTGTCTGTTTTACCAAGTTTGTTAGCTTCTAAATAAAAATGACGAGCACGGGTGTAAAGGAAGATACAAGTAAGCAATAAGCTCACAATAGTTACTGTTTTAAAGTCGTACATATTGAAAATATAATTAAAGATATATGGTGCAAATATACAACTTATAATCCAATATTGTCCTATTTCCTTGATGATATTATACTCTTTCATTATAGTTTTTTCTTAGTTTATATGCTTCCATTACTTACTCATTTTCTCCTCCATTAGCTGTATTATTTTATCTTTCAGCCCAGAGTTCTCTTGTGTCAATCGTTGGTTTTCCTTTTTTAAGGTTTCATAGTCTTCGGGGGCGTGTATTGTTTGGTGTTGGGTTATCGTGCTGCTTATATTATTGTGTGCTTGCTGTACCAACCCCTCTTTCTTTAACATTTCCCCTTTGCCTGTTAGAAGCCAATCTAGATTTATTTCGGGATAAACACAGTAAATTTTCTCTAAACTATCAGAAGAAATACCACCTTGCTTGTCTAAAATTCCATTAGAAAGCCCTGTTTCCTTATAAAACTTATTTTTGCTAAGCCTCTTATATTCAATGAATTGCAATATTCTTTCTTTCATAATTGAGAAATTTATCTAAAAAAATTTGGTAGTTGAGAAAAATAACTATACTTTTGCCCTCGTAAATGAATGCCAAAAGAGGCTTCCACTTTAGGCATCTCTTTTAGGCGACAAATATACGAACTATTTTTGACATTTAAAACAGAAACCCAAAAAAAAGAACGTTATGTACACAGAGAGAAAAACAGAAAACCAAAAACGCATCGCCATAACAGAATGGCTCGAAGCTCATTTTAGTGAGTTTAAAAAAGAAAAAACTAACTTTTTTGAACTGTACAATGCTGTCAAACATGCCATAAACTATACGGTAAGCATACAATATATTAAAATGCTTCTTCAAGAAGTAGCCCAACAGCAAGGGTATAATGTTAGCTTTAAAACAGAAACAATCAAAGCCGAAAGACGGAATATAACTGTTTTTGTTTTAACACAAATACAAACCCCTCCAGAAACACCCCAAAAGGACAGCGTTGAAACACCCCTAACCATAGACATTCGCGCTTGTAGCTACAACCCGGATGTACGCAGCGGCAAAGCCCCCATTACCGCATTCGATGTACTACAGTGGTTGCACGCTAATACAGACAGTAACATAACCCCCAATATCACTGCTGACGGCTCTATATTCCTAATGATAGGAAGTAATAACTTCTACATACCCCAAAAAATAGCCCAATGGGACGTGTGTCACCCTTACTTCGACCAGCAACCTATATCGCTGATTAAGGCACTTGCACCCTATTACCAGTTCACTAATTTCCTTGAAAAAATGCAACACATTAGCAACGCTGCTAATAAATAAAAACCTAAAAAAAGAACGTTATGAACACAGAGAACAGCAAATCCATTATAACTTTTAACAAGCCAACACAACCATTATTACATAATGCTGATAATAAACAAGAGCACTATATAGTTGGCGCTATGGGGGCTATTTTACAAATTATTTTAAAAGATAACTGTAATAGACAAGAACTATCTGTTGCTGACACGATGAGTCCTATTTTACCAATTATTTTAAAAGATAATTGTAATAGACAAGAACTATCTGTTGCTGACACGATGAGTCCTATTTTACCAATTATTTTAAAAGATAGCTATAATAAAAATGAACAGTCTATGTCTAAATATATAAAGTCCTATTTTTACAAGAAAAATACACTATGAAAAAAGAACCCTCCCTATTGACCATTTTGGGCATCAGTGTTTGTCTTCTCGCGGCTCTTTATTTGTCCAAAAATGTAACCAATAAGGCTACTTATCAAGGTTGCATAAATAGTCTCGCTAACGCACTTTGTAAATACCAAAATACTAAGTACAATAAAAAGGATAGCAATCAGCCCCGTGTGAGTGAGAAAGTGAACGCGCCTATTGAAATACCACAATTGCATACGCCGCTCCTCAAAGGAGAGCCTACGCTCAACAGTGGGAGCGTTATCAACAGTAGGGGCGTCTCCCTTTTTGTTGATGAAATTAGCAATACTAAGCAACAGAGCCTGCCCCGCTTCTGTTTTAGCAATATTCTCGAGGAAGTTGCTGCCATTGCTTTCCTCTTTGCAGTTGTCCTGCTTTTTTTGTTCGTTTTGCATATGTTATAAATGAATTAAAACACAAAGATAATAAATAAATAAATATGATACAAGCCCACACCATACAAGTAAACCTAAAACCAGAGATAATAGCACAGATAGACGACACTGCTATCGCACACCTGCATATTAAAACCTCCGAAAACACCAGCACACTAAAAAAGTGGATGCGCTACGGAAGCGAAAAGCTAACCCATTATTCGTTCCTCATAGCCCTTTCAGAAGTATTTAGCCTGCCTGTAGAAGACCTTGTCGAGGTACACCGAAGCTAAAGCGAATACATAGTATAAAAATTTAAACCATAAAACAATGAATCACATAACCCAAGTAACCCAAATCCTAAACCAACTATACACCATACAAGGTATTAACATCAATTACACAATGATAGATAACAATTTTTTCATTATTGATTTTTCTTTCTTTAACCATAGCACCCTTGCACAAATATACAACACATTACCCGGTGGGCATCTCGCTATACACCCCAATAAAAAAGCAGCACAATTAACATTTATGCTTACCCAACAAGATAACAAATCAAATGCATTTGCCTACCCCGATGAAGATTAAATAATGTTAGTCAGTTCGTTAGTAAAGCCGTGCCACTTGCGCAATATCGGCACGGCTTTCTCTTTTATTAACAACTGATAATTATCCACTCCTTAACACCTAATAACTAATGAATAGCGACTACAAATACACCCCAGAAAAACTATACGAAAATACCGACAACGGACTCGACATACTCCACCGTTACCTCCCCGATTGCATAGGTTGCGAACGCACCCGCAAACCATTTCGCTATCGCAATGAGCGCACCCCTTCAGCCTACCTATATTTGCCCCCACAAGGCAAATGCTGGATCGTAAAAGATTTCGGTGGCGACACTCACACCCCCATACAAGTATACCAGCACCTCACTGGCGAAACCGATTACCACCGCACCCTACAAGCCCTATATGCCGAATTTAATATAGGCGAAAACTCACTAAACCTCACCCCAAACAAAACATTTGCACCCCGCGGAAACCACCCCGACGGCTATTTCCGCATATACCCAAAAACACAAATCGAAAACCTACAAGTAATACACCCCTTCCTAACCCCCGAAATATGCGCACGCTATAACGTACACGAACTACAAAAAGTAGAACGCGTAACCTCTAACGGCAAACTAATGACCATAGAAGCCACACCACAATACCCTATGTTCGCCTATTCCCCCGATTTAAACAATTGGGCTAAAACATACTACCCAGCCGAGAAAAAACGCAAAATAACCGACGAAAACGGAAATACCAAAACCGAAAATTTCAAACACGGATACCTCGGAAAAAAACCTCCCGTATACCTGCACGGACTCGCATACATCAAATCCATAATCACCGATGAACGATACCAAAAAATACAAGAACTACGCACACAAGTAGAAAACTGCGACTCCCCAGAATTCAAAAAACAAATACAAGAACTCCTAAACGAAGAACTCTTACCCTACATAATTATATGCTCCGGTGGCTCCGACGGGCTCACCCTCGCTTCTCTATCCCCCGACTTCTACCCCGTTTGGGGAAACTCCGAAGGCGATATAATACAATATACAGACTATGAGTACCTAAAAACCATAAGTCAGCACCTCATAAACCTACCCGATGTCGATACATCAGGAATCGAATTTGCCTATAAATATTCCAGAAAATACTGGAAACTCCCCACCGTATTCCTACCAAAATACTATTTAGGCGAAAAAGGCAAAGACTTCCGCGACTACGTAAACTATTTCAAAGAAGCAACACCACAAACCGTCGCCAACGAATTTAAAAAACTACTAAAAATACCAGTATCCTGCGATTTCGTAACCTTAGAAGACAAAAAATACACCATAAACCACGAAAACCTATTCTACTTCCTACAAGTAAACCACTATTTCGTATTCCAGTCCGATATAGCACAAAATACCGACAACGAAAACAAAGGATATTTAGTAAAAGTAGACGACTATAAACTATCAATCCCACAAACCGCCACCATACGCGACTTTTGTGTCAATTACTACGTTCGCAAAGGAACCACACATCAAGTGCTCAAACTATTGCGCACCTGCAAAGCCCTATCAGCCCCCGAACTCAAAAACGCCACCTACAAAAAATTCGACCTTACCAAGCACGGCAAAGAATTTCAGCTATTTTTCTTTCAAAATACCGCCATAAAAGTAACCCCCGAAAAAATCATAACACTAAAACGCGACGACATCAACAACTACATATTCGATAACGCCGTACTACCCGCCAATATCCGCCTGCTCAACGAACCATTCTTTCAGCCCTATATCGATGAGCAAGGGCGCAACCGCGTACGCATAAGCACCGATAAATGCGAATACCTAAACTTCCTCATCAACGGAAGCCGAGTCTATTGGGCTAAAGAATACCCCCACGAAGCACACCGCTGGGGAACATTCTACACCCTCAACAGCCCACACCTCACTGAAGAAGAACAAATCACACAAGAACAACACTTCTTATCCAAATGCTACGCCATAGGATACCTATTACACCGATATAAAATGCCCCATTTCGAAAAATTTATATACATAGTAGACGACGAAATGAAAGGAACCCTATCACAAAGCAATGGCGGTACCGGTAAAGGCATATTCTCCAATGCAATAAAACTATCAACAAGCGTATTCAATTGCGCCGGTAAAGACAGCAAACTATTCGATAACACACACATATTCGACGAACTCAACGAAAACCACGACGTAATATGCTTCGACGATATGGCAGAACACCGATTTGAAAAACTATACAACTACATCACCGACGGCATACGAGTAAACCCCAAATTCCGACCAAGTTTCTTTATCCCACCCGATAAAAGCCCAAAACTATTCGGGACATTCAATCACGCACTAAAAAACGGAGCCGATAGCGATTTCCGCCGACTATTCTTTGTAACATTCTCATCATACTACCACTACTCACACCCCGAAATGAAACGCCAATGGCAACCCACTGACGACTTCGGGCACAGCCTATTCGACGACTGGAACGCCTCACAATGGGACTTATTCTACAACTTTATGCTACGTTGCACCCAATTCTATATGCAAAACAAAATGAACCCCTATTTCGCCCCAATGGACAGAATAAACTACAACAACCTAAAAGCCTCAATAGGCGACAACTTCCTTGAATGGGCTGAAGAATACTTTGCCGACCGACTAAATACCGAAGTACAACGCCGAGAAATGCAAGAAGACTACAAAGCCTCCTGCGGTAATTTCAAACTCACCGCACAAGGCTTCCGCACCAAGTTAGCACAATACTGCCAACTCAAAGGATACACCCTATCCGATATCATCAAAAAAACCGAAACCACCCCCGACAATCGCCGTGCCTCCGTCGATTACTTTATGATCACCTCGAAAACCGAAACCACCACCCCGTCCCACCCGTCCACCTTGTCCGACCCGTCCAACGACGACAACGACCCCGATTTATTCACCGATTTACCCTATTAAAAAAAAACAATGAACACCCTACACCTAACCATCAAAAAGAAATGGTTTGATATGATACTATCGGGCGAGAAAACCGAAGAATATCGCGATATCAAACCGTATTACAACCTTCGTCTTATTGGAAAAGAGTACGACACTGTTGTATTTCGCAATGGTTATGCTCGTGATGCTCCAAGCCTCACCATAGAATTAAAATCTATACGCTTTGGCACTGGCATACCCGAATGGGGCGCAGAAGCCAATAAGAAGTATTTCGTACTATACTTAGGCAAGATTATTAACAGTAAATTGTAAAAGATTAAAAATAATAAAACAATGAACACCGAAAACAGCAAAACAGATTTTAAACTAATAAAATTCTCATTAGAATTTGAACGTGGTTATTCTTGGGAAAAAGACTCTGAAAAACAAAAGGACAGATACGAGGGGTATGTAAAATTCAGCAATGATATAAATGAAGAATTTATCTTAAAAGTCGATGATGATATTTCATTGCAAATAATAAAATTTATAGCCAATAAACTCGCTGAAAATACAGAAAGCCTTGTGAAAAACATTACTAACTGCATAAATAACGAAAACCCATAAGCCTATGAACCTCGACCTATTCCCCACCGCATTCTCCTACTGCCTACAGCGCGGCATAACAGTAGAGTGCGAAGCAAAAGACTACTACGGCAACCGCATACAGCTACACGTAAAGCGCAAAGGAAAAATAGTAGACTCCTCCAAACAATACTACAACAACAAAACCGCTGGACCTAAACAAAAAGAAATATACATTACCCTATACGAACGAGAATTAAAAAAAGCAAACCGCAAAAACTATGAAAATCCTACACTACATCAGAACTAAAAAACATCTCTTTTCGCTCTATCTATCACAGTACAGTGAGCGCCTTATACGTACCTATATCAATGATATTATAGCACAATACCGCCCCGATGAAAGCCCAAAATGCCGTAATATAAGCCTACAAGAGTTTTTGACTTTTATCGAACTTTACGGCACTCCCATAGGCTACACTCTTTCTGATGAGCTACAACACGAACTCAAAAGCCGTAAGTTAAAAGTATAATAGCCCTCTTATCTTTCTTAATGTGACCTATTGTGTCATTGTGTGTCCTTATGTGTCACTTTCCACCTCCCTATATCCTATATTTGCGGCAAAAATAATAACCTAATTTTGACCGCTACCGATATAAATAACGCACTATACCGTCCAGTACGCTCAGGAAACTTATACGCTGCCTATATGCCACCGTCCGACTGCTCTTCAAAAAAGCTCGGCAACGGTGACACTTCTTTTGCCATTCAAAATATGGCAAAAACAGCACAAAAATACAAACACCATACGCGAGCCCTTACTCTCAAGTTTTTCTCAGGAGGCAATCTTTCTTCTCTATGCAATAGCCTCCACCAATTTCTCTACTGGCATTTTCAGTACGCTATCGACGGCGAAGCCCAACTGCTGCGTTCCCCAGCTTGCAGTTGGGCATCCCGCTTTAGCGGTATTGATTGTAAGAGTTACACCATTTTTGCCTCTACTGTACTGCTAAATGCTGGTATCACACACTATATGCGTCGTATTAAGCAAGAAGCAAACCCTAACGGCTACACTCACGTGTATATTGTGGTGCCAAAAAACCAACAAACTGCTTCACTTTCCAGCGGTTATTACGTTATCGACGGTACTATTAACACCACTCAAGAACTGCCTTACCTCGCTAAAGACGATGTGTTAATGACTGCTCAAAACACAAAAAACCAAAAAGCACAAATCAACGCTTTAGCTGCCCCTGCTACTCTCGAAAGTCAAATGCAAGAACTTCTTGCTCAGTCTTACGAAATCAGTAAGCAAAATGCACATACAACTGGCAATGTACATAAAAATCAAACCATTAACAAAATAAATGCAGTAGGTTCAGCTGCTTCAGCCACTGCGGCTGCTATCACGGCTCTTGGTACTAAGGCAGCTATCGTTAGTAATGCCGTGCCAGGTATAGGTACCATTGTAGGGCTATGTATTGCAGCTGTTACTGCCGTAGTCGCTCTTGCAGTACTTTTTTTTGGCAATCCTTGTGCTGGAGCCTTCTACACTTCCGACACTATCGATAAAGCACTTAAAGAACAATTTTATGAACAATTCAAGAACACTTTAGAAAGTGTACGCCAAAAGTTTGCTCAAGGGCTCGAACCTGTAGCCATTAGTGAATTGAACCTGCTATTAAAAGAAATTGATTTAGGAGTAGCTCATTACCGCCATGAATGTCAAGTACATGTTCAAAAATGTAGTGCCGAAAGTTTACTAAGTTACCAAAGTTTTGTAAGCAATGTGCAACAAGCTGTTAATACAATGTTACAAATGCTACAGTTCAAACTTTCCGAGCATTTTAGCGTAACAGTCGAAGAAAAACGCACCACTACTGCGAATCGCTCTTGGTATTTTATAGTGCCAGCAGCCAAAGAGCCTATTTTTGCTACATATAGGGCACTAAAAGTAGAGCAACGTACCCAGCGCAAAGGAGCCTATCCATATAATACTCCTTTGTCTTTCCAACAGTGGCTACAAGCCAATGCTACACGCATACAAATTGATTATGGCATCACAAAAGCCAATGATTACAAAGCCGAAATGCAACCCTTTGAATCTAAAATATTGGCTATCCGCCGCAACGTATTCTTACCAGTGGTAACCCAATTTACTTTAGAAGAAGAATTACAACGCCAGCAAGAAAGCATATACATAAAGTACGATTTAGCCTATCAACAAGCTCTCAAAAACGAGGAAAAAGCACGCCTTGAAGCCTATATTAACAGTAATCAAGCCTTTTGGCAAACCCTTACAAAGCTACATACCTCACGGCAACTTGATGAAAAAGGCAATTACGATAACCAGCACAAAATAGCCAACTACGAAGCAAAACAGCAACTGAACATTGAAAACAAAAAAATCATAAACTTACTCCTTATCGGAAGTTTAGGCATTCTCCTTATCAAAATGATGAATAATAACAAATAATAATACCTTATAATATGTTTGATACTTTATACCTAACACGCCTTACTGCAGCCCTAGCCTCTCCTTGTCAAGGCTTAGGAGGCTGCGATAATCATCGAGCTCGTGCCGCAAGAGCCGAAGAACATTTTAATGCCTTACCAGGTCAAATAGATTCCGTAAAAGCACAAATTACCGAAATTGAACACGGACAACAACAGCACGAGTTCAATCTACTCAAACAAAAACAAGACTCTTTATCTCAAAAAAACACAGCTCTAGACCAGCAAATAACGCAAGCTAAATTACTTGCCGATGCGTGGGAAATGAACCCCGCCACACAAGCCAACCTTGAAGGACTAGGCTGGTTCGGCAAGCGCCTTTGGAATAAAGCATTTTCGTGTGAAACTTACGAAGAACGCGAAAAAAACTTTACAGCACAAGCCCTACCCCTTGAACAAGAGCTTTCTAAAGTACAAGCGCAGCTTAACGAACGCCGGCAACGATTAAGCCCCGAAAACATACAGATACAACGCAATGCCGTTTTCAAACTTGAAAAGGAAAAAGAACAAAAAGAAGCCCTTTTAGCCTCCCATAATCAGCGAATCACAGCCGCACGTAACAGCTACATAGCCAACCGCGATGCAGAACGATTAGCTACAGAACAACAAGCCCGCGATGCAGAAGCAAAACAAGCTGCTGAAAACACTGTTAAAGACAAAACAAAGCAAACACAAACATTAATCCTTTTAAGCGCTGCCGTTATAGGCGGATATATCTTACTTAAACCATCTGCTAAAAAAGTAACTGTATAATGAATGTAGGAGCCATACTTGATTATTCTAACACCGCCCTCCAACTCGCTAACCAAGGTGCTAACCTATACTCTGCTTTCAGCAATAAAAGTACAGGTACCGAGGGCAATGGTAATGTAGTGAATGAAAATCATTACCACATCACCAAAAGCCCCGAAGAAATAGCTATCGAAAAAAAGCGCCTCGAATTACAAGAACAACAAAACCAGTTTAACCGCGCTACATACCGAGCTCAACACGCCGAAAATATTCGTGAACGCCGCAAGATAATAGATGAGATTACCGGTAAAAACAAGCCCGATAATACAGCTCTATATATCCTTAGCGGTATCATAGTCTTAGGCGTAATATTTTCTGTAATCAAAAAATAAACACAATAACAATGGAAACAAAATTAGCCGTATATCAATTAGCCGCACCTTGCACCTCTTGCAGCGGCTTAGGAAATGCCGAGAAACGAGCACAACGACAACAAGAACGAGCCCAACGCCGTGCCACCGAAGGTAACTTTTTCAAACGTAATAATATCACTGTCGATAACGCTATTAACCGTGTTAATGACTTAATAGACCTCGCAGGAGGTGTAGCCGACATCGTAAACAAATTCAAAGGTGGGCAAAATATAAATGTAGAAGGTAAAACCCTCACCCCCGAAGAAGCTCGTGAGCTTTACCAAGCTGCATTAGCCAAACAGCAAGGTCAATTGGATAGTTATCTACAAAATAACCTTACCAATCCAAGCACTAATGACTCTTTCTTGCAAGATTACTTAAAAATGCAGGCACTTAAGAAAAAAGACAACACCCCCCTATACATTGGCTTAGGGATAGGAGGTGTACTTTTTATTACTGTAATGATAATGATGATGAACAAAAAGTAGTCCGTAGTCTTTCTTAATGTGACCTATTGTGTCCTTGTGTGTCCTTGTGTGTCACACCCTACAATCTCACATTGTATATTTGCACAAAATAATGAACCTAATACCATTTTAACAAACAAAAAAATGAATATCAATCAGCAAACAATCACCCAAGCAGGTATCACCGCTGCCAGTGCCCTCGGTGGCGCTATGGCTTCACGCGTAGTAGCTTCAAAGCTTGATGCCGTAATTAAAAAACCTATCTATCGCCACTCTCTTGTTGCCTTAGTGGGTATCGCCCTTATTGCTGCTGGTAACACTAAAGAAACCAGTGGAAAAATTATGCAAAGTGCCGGCACTGGTATTGCCGCTACTCAACTCTCTGAAGTCCTAAAGTTAGCTCTTACCCCTAAAGACAAACCTATGGAGGACGGAATCCTTAAAACAGCCGTAGGACTTGCAGCTCCTGAAACTGTATATGTTGAGAGTACTACCCCTTATGACTACTATGACTATGAGGAAGTGCCTAACGATACAGAACAAACAATGTTTCTTTCAGGCAGCACGAGCTCCTCATTTGCCGAAGTGTAACATTTTATAATTTAATAACTAAAAAAAACAAAGAAAAAATGAACGAGTTTCTACAAAACGAAGAACAACTATTACGCGTACAAAATTTTTTGCAACGCAACGCCGCACGCTTTAACTTGCAGCCGCAAGAAATGGGACGAATGAAAGTCACCCCGAGTGAATTATATGTACATTCAAAAATTGTTGCAGGAGGCAATGTTCCTTTGCTAACAGGTAACACTACCCAAGAAGTAGGGGTAACTAACTTTGACGGTAACCGCCTTGAAAGTGGTCGCTTTTTTGTCATTGAATCTATAGCGCTCCTATATGGTGAAGCGGCTGCTAATACCAAAGTTTGGGATGTAAAGTATGAAGATGGCAACCTACCTGCTCAGCTTCGTGCCTCTCACGCAGTGGTACGCCAAAATGGTGAGGTAATTGTAAGATTGCCAGTTGAAAGTATTTTCCGTGCTCAAAAAAGTGAAAACGAAAAATACCGTAAACTTGGTGCTTTAGCTGTACTTGAGCCAAGCCAAACAATCGAAATAACGATTGAAACACCTCAAGGCAGTACCATAACACCTGCTACCAGTGGTCACGAAAGTTTTGTTTCCTTTATGTTAAAGGGTTACGAAACCTATTTAAAACGCTAATATTTAT
Source organism: Capnocytophaga sp. oral taxon 878 (assembly GCF_002999135.1). Classification (NCBI taxonomy): domain Bacteria; kingdom Pseudomonadati; phylum Bacteroidota; class Flavobacteriia; order Flavobacteriales; family Flavobacteriaceae; genus Capnocytophaga; species Capnocytophaga sp. oral taxon 878. Next base: position 425,275 of record NZ_CP027229.1, on the reverse strand, counting down.
TATTTAGTCGTCGGGGAAAGCCCGACGACTAAATAATAATCTAAAAACGAAAAACAAATGACAAGCAGTATTATCACTAACCGCGTGCCTATTCGTATTCAAGCAGGGCAGCGCGCACAAACCGACTATGTGACTTTAGAAAAGGGAAAATGCGTAGGAGTACATTACATACCATTTAAAGACGAACAGCCAAAATTTGCTGTCGAAATGAGTGTGCGTGACCCTCAGTCTAACACTATCATTGAGCCTGTCGATTATCGTGATTTTAAACACAAAGGTGGAGGTTATATACAAGGTATGAAACAAGTAGGTTTTGATTGTAACAACAATAAATTTCAAGTAAGTGTTCTTGCCGAAGAAAACCTAACTGATGATTTTACCGGCGAAATCGTTTTTACTATCCAACGTGAATGTAATTGTTCTGAATAATGACAAAAGGACTACTCAACCGCATACGTATTACCAATGATACCGTTTTCAATTTCTTTGAAGATACCAAAGGCGAAGGAGCTGCCGGTATATCAATCTATAATGACGGACAAACAACCCTAATTATAGATGACGGCACAAATGAAGAAATTGCCCCTGGTCAATATTTCTTTGTTGAAAATGATATACCTATAATTAATACATCCTTTCGTATACGCTTCAAGAAGGAAGTCGGCAAAGCCAATAATGCCATAATGAGCTATATTGTGCCTATTAAGCAAGCAACCTAAGTAACAAATGAATGTAGCAGAAAAAATAACGCAATTTCTTAGCACTCATCCCGATAACGTAGTAACCGTTACACAAGGAAACTACCGGCTGGCAAAGTCGGAAGCTCCTAAGTATGGTTTTTCTCTCAATGATATAAAATCTAAATTTGGATCATCTGAAGCCTTCATTAAATCCCTACCCAATAATGGTTTTACCAGTGGTGCAAATCTTGATTTTCGGCGTTTGTATTTTAGAAATGGAAAACAAAATAGCTACAAAATGGACTCCCTTACGTTAACATTTAAAAAGGAAGAAGAAATGACCCCCAACGAAGTACCCCCCTCAGAAACTACTATGATGCCCAATGCTCCTATAGTTTCACAACAACCACAGCCTACAATTGGTTTTTCAAACACACCAACTGCGTCTATGGCTACACAAAATATGCCTAATGCTATGGGGTACCCTATGGGGCTTGGTTATACACCTGTGGCTACTACCGATTGGATATCCTCTAAGGTTACCGAAGAACGTTACCGAGACCTCTTGCGTGATAACGACACCCTACGTGAAGACAATAAGGATTTGCGTTCTCAAGTACGTGTGCTACATGAAGAGAAAGCCGCTCTTAAACTACAGCTTGATACAGCTGACAAAAAACACGAATTACAGCTAAAAGAAGAGATACTTAACAAAAAAAGCTTTTGGGAAAGTCCAGGTTTTGAAAAAGTATCAGAGGCGTTAGGAAGTATAGTCCCTTTTGTTATCGAAAAAGTATCAGCTTCCTCAGCTGCTGCTACTGCCGTACCAGCCTTAGCGCAACCAAACACATCTCTCTCCGAAACCAAACAAGCCTTTATGCGTATCATAGCAAGTCCACACGTTTCCGATGAACAAGTTAACCTATTGTACGAATACCTACAACAAGCACAATCCTTAGAAAATGAACAAACAAGAAGCAATTGATAAATTAGCTAAATTAGACGAAACTGTATTAGTCCGTTTAGCCTCTTTGTCTGAAAATAAAAAAGCATTAAGTTACTTTTCCAACACTTTACTTTGGAACACTCTTAAAGCATTTTTGAAAATATAGCACTTTTTAATCCTTAAAAAAATGAGTAAGCAACAACCTAAACTCTCAGGGGCAGCCTCAATCATAGCACGCTCTGCGGTGGAGAATAACAAAACAGCTGTAACTACAACTATCAATATAGGATTTATATTGTTAGGTGTAAGCGTTCTTGCTATTGGGGGAACTGCTTTCTATTACCTTTTTTGGAAAAATCGTTTTGTTAAAGCTAAATACAATGGAAATATGCCGCGTAGTAACGTTTCTCCAGCAGCGGCACAAGCCAAGGCTGAAGCTCTTTATCAAGCAATGAAAGGAGCAGGAACTAATGAGGAAGCTATAAAACGAGCCCTTGCAGGTGTAAACTATAATGGTTACATTGCTATTTACAATGCATTTGGTAAGAGAGAGCCAGGTGGGCTAACTTTTTCTCTTGGTAATGGAAATTATGAAGATTTAACTTCATTCCTACACGGCGACCTATCAGAATCAGAACTTGCCGCTGTGCGCCGAATAATGGCTCCTGGTGCAGGCGACCTAATATAAAACCTTATTCCTATGAAAGTAACAAAAACACAAGCATACATCATTGGAGGTATTGCATTAGTAGGCTTAAGTATAGGCGCCTATTTTGCTTTCTTTCGCAAAGAAAAAGGAGAGTATGATGCTTCTGAAAATAATGCCCAAAATCCCACTGCAAACCCCGATTACAAAAAACAATTACAATCTTTTCGTAACGGTAGTAAGATAAAACAACTTACCCACTCACTTCTTACTGAAATGAACAAACGAGGAAGTGTTAATAAACAACAGGTAAAAAACCTTATTTATGAAGGTGTGCCAGATGATGAATATATGAAAATTCTTAAGAGTTATTTTCATTGTCATTATTACAAAGGCAATATCCTACCTGTTAATGACAGTAAAATGGATTTAGTAGGCTGGTTACGTGAAACACTTAGCTCTACGGACTTCAATGACCTGTTAATGAAATACCCTTCTTTAAACTATGTAATAACCTGTAAATAATATGAGAACAATCCTACAAAACCCACAAACAGCTAAAGCCGTATCCGTAGGTATGATTGACCTCTATAACCCTCTATGTTATATGAACCGAATAATACAAATCATTGATAGCAGTACTAAGCTACCTATATCTAATGTACATATAATTAATGTGTTTCGTAACCTTGGAACTACTTCTAATGCAGCAGGTCAGTTTAATACTGAACCATTAAAGTTAGGTATTACCGATACCATACAATTTAGTCATATAGGTTATGGCACCATAACCCTACAAGCTCGCCAATTAGTTCTCGTGCCTATTATACAGCTTACCCCACAAGCAGAACAGCTACCAGGTACTACGATTGTTGGTAAAAAACCTAAGCCATCTTCACCAACAGCTCCAGCTACTCCATCAACACCGACTACCCCTATCACCCCTACTACACCACTGGTTCAACCTTCCCAAAATGATGAGGTTAAGAAGAGTAAATTTTGGCTTTGGATTGCTCTTGCCTCTCTTGTAGGTGGTACAGTTACTTATTTTGCTACTAAAAAAAATAAATAAATGTTCAAATATAAATGAATGATAAGAAAAGATGTTTGTAAGAATTAGTATGTTTCAAAGAATAAACTATAAAAACTAAAACATTATGACTGGAAAATTTAACCTATCAATCACAAATAATAGTAATTCTGCTGCTACTCCTCCTCCTATTGTAAGTGGAGGAGGTATACCTATATATGTACCTATTATTATAGACCAATCAGCAAGCGTATTAAATCAATTTGCAGGAGGTATGCTTCTTATTTTAAACTCTTGTTTTCTTGATTTTACGGAAGTTACTGATAATACAGCTGTTTTTTTTATATATGCGATTAATACTACAAGCCTACCCGAAATAACAATAACAATAACTGATAATAATAGAATTATTAAAGGAGATAAAACATTCCAATTTCCACAATTTAATATGACACCAAACCCTATTTTAATAAATAACGGGACTATTTATACACAGCCAAGTACCTAATACTAAAAACTATAAAAAATGCAAGAATTTTTCTACAAATACAGCGGGTTTTTACTTGCTGGAGCTATAGGAGCCTCAATTAACAAACTACGTAAACGTATGAGCTGGAGCCGTTTTTTTCGCTCCTGTCTAATTGCAACATTCACTTCATTATGTGCTGGTGTATTATTCCTTCACCTAATGAACCTTCCTATACCTGTTGTAAATGCCTTATGTGGAATAGTAGGTGTATTTTCTGAATCTATATTAGATGAAGTAGAAGATATGATACGTAAAGCATCAGATTATATTGAACGAAAATTAAACCAGTAAAATGAGTACACGTTTTTTTCATATTGTCATATTTTTATTTAGTTCTTTGTGGTTGGTGGGGTGTAAAACTCAACCAACCACTAACTCTAATACCTCCCAATTAGTCCTCTCCAAAACCGATACCCTATACCTCGAACGCACCCTCCCTATTCACGACACCCTATACCTACCAGTACCCTCCCTACGCACCACAAACCCCAATTGCGACTCCCTTTGCCAGCAAGCCCTCTCCAACGCACTCGCTCACCTCGCTACCCACAAAACATCAGGAAATAATAGCTACGGACTGTATTATAACAAATACCGCCAGCAGCTTGTCCTATATCAGCAACTACAAGAACAAATCAATAGCCATCAATCCTCTACCAGCAGCCAGCAGCACACCATAATACAAAAAGAACAAATACCAACCCCCTACATACCCCTACCCATAAAAATATTAGCTTACATAGGTGCCGCCGCACTCGCCTACTGCATCATTCGCATATATATAGCTTTCAGAAAATAGACCCCTAAATTTCTAAAAAATATGAAACCAAAATACCTTATCATCGCCGGTACAACTATCTTGGCAATCTCATTAATGAGCTTCATCAAAGCCAAAACAGCACAAGCCAAAGATGTATTCTCTAAAATACTATATAAAATATCCCTCCCTAAGCGGCTCGATATTAGTATTAACCGCCTGCGCTTCTATATCGATGTAACGCTACAAAATCCCACCGCGCAAGATTTTACCGCCTCTTCCGGCGGACTAATAACTGCCAAAGTATTTCGCGTATATCGCGGTACCGAACTCCTCGGCTTCGGTCAGTTACCCAATATCAATAGCGTAGCCCTACAAGCTGGCGGCAAATGCTCCTTTAACGATATATATATCGAAATCCCTACTACCGACCTCGCCCGCCAATTATGGAATGTAACCGGTGGTGCCGATAGTTGGAAAAAACTATTTAATAATATCTTTCCTAAAGACACCCAATCCCCACAAACCAACCAGCAATTTGTCGAAACTCTCAAAGCCAATTCAATGAAACTCCTATCCGAATTACGCTATGAACTCGATATCGAAACACTCGGACAACTATACACCTTTAACAAAAATATTATCTAATCTATGGACTTACGTAACAAATCAAAAATTCGTGGACTGCGTAACAACAACCCCGGAAATCTCGAAAAACGCACCACCCCTTGGCAAGGAAAAGTACCACATACCCAAAATACCGATGGGCGTTTTGAGCAGTTTGAAACAATAGAATACGGATTACGCGCCCTAATGATAAACGCCCGAACCCTTATACAACGAGGCAAAAACACCCTCGAAAAACTCATCTACACTTGGGCTCCCCCTTCCGAAAACAACTCAAAAAACTACGCCGATTATGTAGCCAAACAAACCAACATACCTAAAACACAAATCTTAGAAGCAAGGCATCTTACCCCCAGCTTTTTCATCACACTTGCCAAAGCTATAACTGCTATGGAAAACGGCGAGCAAAGCCTAAACTTAATACCCCATAGCTCCTTTGAACAAGCCCAGAAGCTAATGAGTACAAGCCTATTCACCCTCGAAAAAAAAAAGGAATAACCATCACTGTCGGTTTCCTCCTGCTACTGCCACTTTCTTATTATCTATTATCAGTTAAAACCAATGGCAAAAAAACAAACAAAAAAAAGCACCCAAAGTCACGATAGCACCTACTGGAAAATATCCATAGCCCTATCAGCTATCAATGTACTTATAATGCTATTCCAAATAAACACAACAAAAAATGAACCTAAAACCTATCATACAAGGATATAGTAACGCCCTTTTTCGTGATGACCTCCAAGTCGAAGCCGAAGCCGCACGCCGCCTCCAAATATGTAATAATTGCCCCTTGCAAAAAATAATAATGGGAGTAAAATGTTGTGGAGTTTGCTGCTGTCCACTCGCAGGACTCACTCGCCAAAACACCAAAGTATGCAAAAAATGGAAAATATGAAAGAATTTATAGCCCTACATAACCGCACCGTATCACGCACCCAAATACAAGAAGTAATCCAGCAGGCAAAACAAGAAAACAATACCGAAGTAATCTATCGCCTCTCCAAAATCCTTAACGAATACCCCAATAACAACCGTTTCGTTATCAATATCCAAAACTACCCGCAAGACACCATACCCACTGCTCTTGCGGGAACTCGCCATTTAGGCGACTACCGCGAAGCCCTCGATGAAAACGGACGCCTACGCAAAGGCTATAAGTTTGTAAAAGGCAAAATCATTCCAACCCAATCGTCCCGCCCCTCTCAAGACAACGAAATCGCCTTCCTCGCCGCTGCCGGCATCGACTATTTTGAGGAAGCCCCCGATGATGAACCACAAGGGCTTGGCAAACCCATACCCGCTGCCGATATATACCAAATGATAACCGATAAGATTATCAGTATGCTAAAGTCCACCAAAGCCTCCGATTACAAAAAGACTTGGGAAGACGATGCTTTCTTTATACCCCTTAATTTCGACAGCAAAAAACCATATCGAGGCGTAAACCGTATGCTCTTGCAAGAACGTATCGGACTTACAGAAGCCTTTGCCAACCCTTATTTCCTTACCTTTAAGCAAATCAAAAAACACAAAGGCACCCTAAAAAAAGGTGCAAAAGGCTATGAGGTAGTATATTATTCTATCCGCTACGTTGTCCCTGCCGACAAAAATACCGGACGCAAAGCCTATTCATCTACTAATGCTCATAAAGTAATAGATTTCATAGACAAACACAAGTTACCAGAAAATATAGTTACCCGTATCCCAATGATACGCTATTACAACGTATACAACGGCGAAGATATTACAGGTATAGACTTTAAACTGCCAGAGGTAAAGATAGGGCGTGCCGTACCCGATACAGCCCCCGAAAACCAAGCCGCCGCCCTTATAGTCGAAAACTACCCCAACCCTCCCGCTATTAAGCACGGAGGCAATGAGGCATATTATAAGCTAAGTGAAGATTTGGTAAGAATGCCAAAAGTCGAGCAATTCGATAGTGTTAATGACTATTACCGTACCCTATTCCACGAACTTACGCACTCTACACGCCACGAAAGCCGCCTAAATCGTGAAAAGATTTCATTTAGATTTGGTGATACTGGTTATGCCAAAGAAGAGTTGGTAGCCGAATTTGGTGCCGTATTCCTAAGTGCGTGGGCGGGCATTATGTGGTACAATAACAAAAATCACGCTGCTTACCTCAAAGGCTGGAATAGTGCTATAAAAGAAGCCGAAAACGATAACAAATTCCTAATGAAAGCCGCCTCACTTGCCCAGCAAGCCACCGACTACATTCTAAACCTCAATTCTGCAGGGTTACCCGCTTTTCTATCTAAGTACGAAAAACCCAAGAAGAAAGCCAAAAGCCCAAAAGAGCCGCAAAAAAAAGTAACCCAAGAGCCAGAGCTCTCAACAGTTCCTGAAACTACTAATGATAGTAATAATTTTTTATATTTCAACATAGACCGCTCTAATCCGCAGCCACAGCCTATTTCGCGAGTAAAAGCAAAATATAAAAACATTGATTTTGAACAAGAATACAACCGTATTAGCGACAAAAATGGTTATTTCAAACCTAATTTCAACAATAAAAGAGATTTACAAATATTGCACGCTTTGTGTAGCGATTTTATAGGTACTATAAACACCGAAGATTACTTTGAAAGAGCTCCAAAATCTAAAACAACAGGCATAATGAGCCTTAAAAAGATTGTGAGCAAAGACAAATTGCGTCCAGTACTAACAGGTGTATATATCGACAAAGACTATTACATCGCCACAGATGCATTCAAATTGATATGGTTACCTCGCCCTAAAAACGATGAGTACAAAACAGGGTCGATATTCGACCTAAATTTTAAGTGCCAAAAGTTTGGAGGTTGTAAGCCTGAAGACGCACTTATAGAGGGTAGATTTCCTATTGATAGTACTGTTAATATGAAAAATGCCCCTATAGCCTACACCTCACAGCAGTTAGACATTACCATATTGATTGACCACTTATATAGGGGCGAAAAAGCTATTAAAAGTTTAGCCCCTTACCAAAATCCTATGGTTATAGCTTTACATATAAACAAAGAAAACATCTATATAGATATTAAAAACCTACTAGATGCCTTAGATGTGCTACGCGCTAATGGTGCTAAAAGCCTTACTATGAACTTTGAAAATTTAAGTGGAAAATCACCTATACATATACAAACAGACAATAAGCTGCAAGCCCTCATTATGGCGCGCTATTTTGCTACCGAGAAAGATATACCAACGGTCGATACCTGCCTAATGATAGCCCCACTGCCTCTTACTCTTACCGAGATTTCTAAGCCTACAAAAGGACTATCAGCCCCCGCCGACGGCACCCTTTTCGGCAAATACCCCGAAATCTCTACAGATACTTTTAAAGATATGAAAGTATCAGAACTTAGAGCCTTTACGCTTTCATACTACCTTACACACCTAAAAGGCAAAAAAGTAGCTATCAAAAACCACCTTAAAGAAGTGATATTTACTACTAAAGCAGGGCGTAAAATAGCTAAAGGTGAAGCTATGTATAAAGAAAAAGCTGCCGTTATAGAACGTTTAGAAGAACTTATCAAAAATTCAACCTATAATAATTGGGGCAGCCGCAAAACGCAAGATAGCCCCAATATATTAGGCTACCTCAATTTCAAAAGCAAACTAACAATAGACGGTGAGAAAAGACACGTACGTATAGCTATTTCATTAACAAGAGAACGGAAAACAGAACTAAAAAATGTAGAAGTAGGAAAGAAAAAAAGTGCCTCATTTCGGAAGGCGACCGTAGTCAATCCTCAAGACGGGCGAAATGAAACACTTTCTACCAATACTGCTGCAAAAACCGTGCCTAAAAACAAAAAAGTGCCTCATTCCGCACAAGACCCAGTAGGCACCTTGCAAGACGGGCGAAATGAAACACTTTCTACCAATACCACCGCAAAAACCGTGCCTAACAATAGTATAAGCAAAAAGAAAAGCCAAGCTCCAAAAGGGACTTTACCCTCAGCCGAAGGAGCTCAGCTTTCTACCAATATCCCAGCAAAAAACGTGCCCAAATCTTTAAATGCTCCCCGACACGCGGGCATTCTAAAAGAAGCATTAACCGAAAAAGGTAAACTAAAAAAAGGTTGGTATTTCCAAGACTATGGCATTATAGACCCTAAAGGAGAATATCACACCTTAGAAAGAGATTATTCATTAGAGTATAATCTAATCGAAAAAGAGTTAAGAAGCAGAGCCTTTTTACAAGATGAAAAAAGAAAAATAAAAGGATTTGAAGAAAATAAAGAACTTGATGAGGAAATAAAAGTTTTCTTGCGAGAGCTTTCAAAAGAAAATAGAAAATATTTCAAAAGCCATAAGGCTGCAGAAGTTTTTTATTGGGCATTCCCTTTTACAGAGGAACATTATAGTACCTTTTATACTTTTGAAGAAAGTAACCCCTACATTAATAAAAGATTGCAAGAACTTGACCAATACTTTACTGATAATAATGAACTATTTGAACGTTTAGAAAATTACGAAACTCTAAGAAGATACAAATTAAAATCATTAGGTTTGGATTTTAGTACTAAAATTACAAGTTTTATAAACAAGCAAGGTATGAAAATACGAGGAAATAGTGCAAAAATAAAAGAAAAATACGGATTATCTACCCCTCTTACAGTCCCAACCGTATACGTAGAGCACCTGCCCGAAGAAACAAACCAGCAAATCAACACATCGGCAAACACCCTCGATGCCAAAATGGCAGCCTTGCAAACGCGCAACTGGGAAACCTTTGTCATCGCCAACCCACAAATGCAAGCCTTCCTTGGCGATGTAGAACGCAAACCTGCCGAAAGCACCGTTATCACCATAGCCGGTGGCGCTGGCAGCGGCAAAACACGCTTCGCCTTTCAGTTCATCAATGCCCTGGCACAAAACTACAAAGTAGGACACGCCAGCCTCGAAGAGCACCCCGACAGCAAGCTGTATTATGACAAAGTACAACAGTACATTGATAACACCGCACTGCCCAATATCGAAGCACCCGAAATAAAGAATCTGGACCAGCTCGAAGCCCTTATACAGCGCAATGATGTAATAGTAATCGATAGCTTTGCCAAGCTGCAAGAACTCAACCCGCGCTTCCTCCTCGACCGCGACCTACGCAAAAAGTATGACGGAAAGCTATTTTTGCTCATCTACCAGCTTACTGGCGAGGGCAAAATGCGAGGCGGTAGCAAGTCAGAGTTCGACGGCGATATAATCCTACTCACCCACGTAGCCCCCGACTACCGAGAAAATTATATTTATCCCAGCAAAAACCGCTACAATGCCCTACCAGCTACCGCCTTGCGCTATAGCACCTACTATCAGCAAATGCTCGATATACCCCAAGAGTTAAACACAGGCAGCCAGCCCTCCCAAGCCAATAGCTTGCCCCCAGCCCCACAAACCAATGTATACGAAGTAATTTATTAAAATATGAACACCACAGTAATAACAAACGTAGTCTCTTACCAAATAGGCGTTGATATATTAGGCTTTCCAGTATATCACGAACACTATTTTGTCCAGCAGCATATAGTCGAAGAAAACACCACTAAACAAGGCAAGAATATGAGCAAGCACAGCCAAACACACAAGGTTTTCCCCTTCATATACAGCCTTTTTGTAAAACAATTTTAGTAACCTAAATAATTATTTAGTATGCCGACAACCCGCAAAGTAGGCTTAAAAGCCAATGGAAAATTAAAAAAAGGATTCCGTTACAATGAAAACGGACGAATCGTTAAAGCAAAGGCAAAAACCACTGCCAAACGCAAAACACGCTAATACCCCTTTTCTCCAGCCCCGTAAGGCTGGTTTTTTAATACCCAAACAGAAATTTTTCCTGTTTAAACTATGAACGAACTATAAACGAACTTTCATTTCCTAATTTGCTAATTCCAAAATTATTTGCTACCTTTGCATAAAAATACAGAATATTATGCCATACACAATAACAATAGATAGCAATAGCAACATAGCCAAAAACTTAGTGCAATACCTAAAAACCTTTGATTTTGTAACCGTTACAAACACAAAACAAGTCAGCAAGAAAAAAACAGCCCTTGATCAGCCAGTTTTTGAGGAAGAAACGCCAGAACAATACGAGGCTATTATGGCACTATCAAAGATCGCCAACAGAAACATAGCCCGTAGATTAGCCAAAGCTAAAAACTTAAACTTACCTTTTAAAAACAAATAGTATGATCGTAATCGCTGATAGCAATATCTTTTTTGGATCACTAATAGCACCCAATGGAGAGTTAGCCTCTATCCTAAAAGATAAAAATATGCAGTTTATGGCTCCTGATTACATTATAGAAGAGGTAAAAGATCATTTGGATACCATAAAGAAAAAACGAAAAAAGGATAAAACAAACCGACAAATTTTAGCTGATTTGGCTTTACTATTGAAAAATATCACTGTTGTACCGTTAGAAGATCTATCAAATAAAAATATCCAAAAGGCATTTTCTATTGTAAAAGACATAGATGAAGACGATTATCCTTTTATTGCTATGCACCTGCAATATAAGCATAAAATATGGTCTCGTGATGAAGATCTTATAGAGGGATTAACCCAAAAAGGCTACGGGCACTTCTTTACATCTACTGAAGAACTAAAAAAACACCTCTACAAAAAGAAAAAATAACCCCCTCTGAATATCAAACACTTACAAAAAACTTTCGCCCCACAGCGAAAGTTTTTTCGCTTTTTGCTTGCAAGTTTCAAAGAAGGGGGAAACTTATATATAATCACGTTCACCCCGCGCCCAAAATTTATAAATTTATGTGCAAAAACATAGATTTGTGTGCAAAATAAAAATTTGTGTGCAGTTTTGTGTGCATTATATAATTCTGAAAAACAGCGTTTTACATAGCAAAAATACACTTTGCACACAAAACACACAAAAAAAACACTAATCAATAGGAGTAAAGCATTAAAAAGCAAACGTAGCACTCTTCACCATTTCATCGGCAAATTTATTACGAGCGGTGTAGCTTTCGGTAATCTTCAAATCATAGTGCCTTGCTTGGTCTCTTACCTTAATAGCAGGAATACCACTATTGAGCAGGTCGGTAATACCAGTATCTTTCAGAGAGTAAAACTGGAATTTGCTATCAAACTTGTGCAGCTTGCGAAACTTAGCCCACTCGTCCGAAATCTTTTTAGGGGTTATTTGGGTAGGACCAGCTTTAAACTTATTCGCGCTAAAAAGGTAGTCGCTATTATTTGCCGTGGTGAGGTGCTGGGCGAGGTCGGGCAAAAACACATCGGGTATGGTAACGCTTTCGGTTTTTCGGTTTTTAGAGTTTGTGCCGTCAATCACTATATACCCTCCGTGCAGGTACACATCGCTTACTTTTAGCTTTGTCAGTTCAGTACGCCTAATGAAGCAGTAGTAAGTCAGCATACACAGCACGTAATAATGAAAATTAGTCTCGCGCAGCGTACGCACCTTTTCTTTAATATCCACCGCCAGCACTTCACGTTTCTTTTGTGTTTTTGCTTTGGGTTTTATGCTTTCAGCAGGATTTACATTGATAAAGTTTTTTATTTTGCACCAGTTTAGGAAGATATTCAGCAGGCGCAAGTGGTTATTATAAGTATTAGCACTATTCTTTCTCTCGTAGTACAAGTAATCCAAGTAGTTTTGTAATGTATTTGTGTCCAACTCTATTACAAATTTGAGTGGTATTTTCTTATCTGTGATGTATTTTTGAAAGAGGTCCAGACAAGAAGCATAAGCCCTTAGCGTGTCGGGGCGTTTAATACCGTCTTGCACCTCTCGTTCTTGCATTTTCAGAAACAAGTCAGCACAAAACTGTAATGATTTGTACTTAACATTATTATCCTCATAGAAAGGAGACCAGCCACTATCCAATTTTTGATTGATAGAAGCGATCATCTTTTTGGCGTACTTTTCACGCTCGCGAGTAGGGGAGAGGGGAGGCACACGCTTACGAAAACGTTTAAACTCATTTTGAGTAGGAATTTTAGCGTAGAATACAACGCGCCATTCGTTATTATGCCCTTTTTGAAGTGTAGCGGGCTTATAATCAACGTATATAATACGTGAAGAAATATTTTTTTCGTTTGTAGGCATTTTTTTATTTAGGGCTACCTCCCACACGGTAAAAACGTGCTAAGAAAAAGCCCCAAACAAGACCCATACATTTTAAAAAACTTAGCGTAATTAGTTGATAATCAAACTAATTACGCTAATTCTGTAGCGAAGACGGGATTTGAACCCGTGACCTTTGGGTTATGAATCCAACGCTCTAACCACCTGAGCTACCTCGCCATTAATTATTATGTATTTCTGTTTTGCGGGTGCAAAGGTACTACTTTTTTCTATTCTACCAAATTTTTAGTACACTTTTTATCTATTATTCATCAACCTTCTTTGTAAATTATCTGAAAATCAACAATATAAAAAGATTTTATAAAACAGATAATAATACTCTAAAAATACTTTTTTACGCTCATTGTTCGATTAGCACCGAAAAAAAGTATACCAATATTTGCTATTTAAAAAAAATACACTACCTTTGTCAGTCTAAAACAAAAAACTATTTAAGTTTTTGAACTATTATCAATTCAATCAAATATTAATACCCGAAAAATGTTAGTAAAAGTTTACGGAAGCGCCGTCTTTGGGGTCGAAGCTACTACTATCACTATTGAAGTCAATATTGATAAAGGCGTAGGATACCACCTTGTTGGCTTACCCGATATTGCTATTAAAGAAAGTAACTACCGAATTGCTGCCGCCCTACAAAACAATGGCTATAAAATACCGGGCAAAAAAATAACTATCAATATGGCCCCTGCTGATATGCGCAAAGAAGGCTCGGCTTATGACCTTAGCCTTGCTATTGGCATATTAGCTGCCAATGGGCAAATCATCAGTGATAATATCGATAAATACATTATTATGGGCGAGCTATCCTTAGATGGTAGTTTACAGCCTATCAAAGGTGCTTTACCTATTGCCATACAAGCCCGTAAAGAGGGGTTCAAAGGTTTTATTTTACCAGTCCAAAATGCTAAAGAAGCTGCTATAGTTGATAATTTAGAAGTTTATGGCATTGAGAACATCAAGGAAGTTATCAGTTTTTTTAACGGTGAAAAAGAACTTACCCCTGTAGTAATTGACACGCGAAAAGAGTTCTTCAAAAACTTAGAATTTCCAGAATTTGACTTTGCAGATGTTAAAGGACAAGAAACAGTAAAACGTTGTATGGAAATAGCAGCTGCTGGAGGGCATAATATCATCTTGATAGGGCCTCCTGGTTCAGGTAAAACAATGCTTGCCAAACGCCTGCCTAGCATCTTGCCTCCTATGACCTTGCACGAAGCTCTTGAGACTACCAAAATTCACAGCGTAGTTGGGCGTATTAAGGATAGTGGACTTATGAGCCATCGCCCTTTCCGGAGTCCTCATCACACCATTTCGGATGTTGCTCTAGTAGGTGGAGGTACATATCCCCAGCCTGGTGAAATATCATTAGCACATAACGGGGTACTATTTTTAGATGAACTACCCGAATTCAAACGCACTGTTTTAGAAGTAATGCGACAGCCTTTAGAAGATCGAGAGGTCACTATTTCACGAGCTAAATTCTCTATCACCTACCCTGCCTCATTTATGCTAGTAGCTAGTATGAACCCTAGCCCAAGTGGTTATTTCATTGATCCTAATTCTGCTATGAGTTCCTCTCCTGCCGAAATGCAACGGTATATGAGCAAAATATCAGGACCTTTGCTAGATAGAATTGACATTCACATTGAGGTAAACCCTGTTCCTTTTGAAAAACTATCAGATGAACGGAAGGGAGAAAGTAGCAACGAAATTCGTCAGCGCGTAATTGCGGCCCGCAACATACAAACCGAACGCTTTAAAGAGTATGAGCATATTCATTACAATGCCCAAATGAATACTAAACAGATCCAAAAATTCTGTAAGGTAAATAATGAGTCTCTTTCTTTGTTGAAGAATGCCATGCAAAAACTTAACCTATCAGCTCGTGCCTATGACCGAATTCTAAAGGTAGCACGCACCATTGCCGATCTTGCTCAATTTGAAGAAGTACAACCCCAACACATAGGAGAAGCTATCCAGTACCGCAGCTTAGACCGCGAAGGATGGTTTAGCTAATAATTAACAAATAGTATTTAACAGTATAACAATGAAGAAATATTTTTTACTAGCAACCTTAAGCCTACTTGCTATGGTAGGCTGTAATCAAAGCAACCAGCTTGATAATAGTGAAGTAACTGAACTTATTGCTAACTATTTAGATGAAAATCCTCTGTATGAAACTGGTAAGTTCAATACCAACAAACAGAAACTTAGCAATAGCACCGATAAAGAACTTATTGATGCCATTCAGCAACTAACTGATGATGGGCTTATAGAAATCAACAATGAGAAAATACGTAAAAAGTGGTTCTCTAAGGACAGTGTGCATATCATCACTCCTGCTCTTACTAAAGAGGCTTTGCCTTATTTAGTAAAACAAAATAAGAACAATGCCGAAGTGAAGACTATAATCTACAAATTCAATGATAAGAAGGTAACATTGGAGAAGAGTACAGAAAATGTTTCAGTTTGTACTGTAATTTTAGATAAGGAGAAAACCCCTTTCTACTACTTTGGTAAAGACCCATACCCTAATGCCTCCTTTATTACTCAGAAATTTAAACTGAAATACAACGAAAAGAACGGTTGGAAGATTATCAAAAAATAAACTATGAAAAACCTTAGTATCCTTACCCTTATACAAGCTGTAATGAGTCTTATTTCAGCAGTACTCATTTCCAAAATGTCATTTATTGGCAAAATAGGTGTAAGCACCTACTATAGCCAGTATGCTGTATTTAAAACTTGGTGGAAAACTGCCATTATTCTCTTTATCGTTCAGTTAGTACTGATATTGTTTTTACAAACCTTCCGCACCAAGGTAAGCCCTAATTTCGCACGTCTATTAGCTATCCTCCTTACAATTATAGGAGCGGTAGGCTTTTACTTTACTTATGTTGATTTTACTACTACCTCACACAAAGTAATGAAGTTCAGTTTCCATTTAGGCTTCTATCTTTTTTGGGTAGCTTGGTTCATTAGCTGTGGGTATTTTCTTTTAGCAAAGGAAGTAAAGCAAATGCCAGCCCCCCCAACAGAAGAGTCATAGCAAACTGTGAAGTCCATACTAGCCAACCAAAAGCAGTTCCTATAGGGGTAGCTACTCCAAATAAGAATAGTACTTCAGCGATAAAAAAGGGATACGAACCAAAACCTGCATTAGTAAATGTCATTGCAAAACTTCCTACTACAAAGGCAGTAAGCACATTGGGCATACTGATATTGGCTGTTTCTGGCAATGCAAAAAAAGGAATATAAAACATCAAAAAGTATACAGCCCAAATAAAAAGGGTATGTAGCCCAAAAAGCATACGATGGCGTATTTTCAACACTGAAAGTACGCCTTCTTTTATACCATTCAAAAATGTTTTTACCTTAACAAATAGCTTCTTTTCGGATGTGTACACCAAATACAAAAATACTACAAATGATACCCCTCCTATCACTCCTAACCATAATAGTTTTTGAAAAGGAATTTTCGATAGTACAAAACTGCTTATCAAATCAAACTGTAATACAAAAGCTGCAGCTGTGAAAAGCAATAACAGCAGTAAGTCTATTACACGTTCAGAGATGATTGTCCCAAATGATTTTTCAAAGGGTACCTTGTCGTATTTACTTACCAAAAGGGCACGTGTTACCTCGCCTGAACGCGGAATGGTTACATTTACCAAATACCCCATAAATACTGCCATAGTGCGATGCAGTAACGAGGTGCGATAGCCCATAGGGCGCAATAAAAACTCCCAACGGACTGCTCGCGATATATCGGCTAAAAAACCCAAAAATACCGCCAAAATAATATAAAAATAATCAGCCATAACAAAAGTTTGTTTAATCTCAGCAAACTGCTCTTCTGTAAACTGCCGATAAGCATACCAACATAAAAACCCTCCCACAAGTAAGGGGAGGGTTATTTTCAACCATTTTTTCATTCTAATAAGTTCGTTTGTTCATTAGGAAAGATGATAGAAGGCCTAAAGGTTTTCGCCTCTTCAAAATCCATTAGCGCATACGATATAATAATTACCACATCTCCACGCTGCACTTTGCGTGCTGCTGGGCCATTCAGTACAATAGCCCCTGAGCCTCTTTTACCTTTAATAATATAAGTATCAAAACGTTCTCCATTGTTCACATTCACAATAGATACTTTTTCTCCTTCAATCATTCCTGCTGCTTCGATCAAATCCTCATCAATAGTGATGCTTCCTATATAATCCAAATCAGCACCGGTAACTCTTACTCGGTGTATTTTTGATTTCAATACTTCTATTTGCATTTTTTGTTTATATTTGAAAAACGCGGCAAAAGTACAAATAATTGGTGAATTACCAAATTAGCTTTTTAATTACTCCCATCCCCTCCTCTCCTACGTTCACTCTAAAAACTGACAAAAATTCATCTTTTTACCCATTTTATTAATAATTCTTCAACCCCAACCTCCTTCTACTTTCACCCTCCTAAAACACACAATCCATTAATAATCAATCTTTTCAAAAAAAAACTCCCACCCTATCTTTACCGAACTATAAGCGAACTATAAGCGAACTATAAACGAAGGAATAACGAACTATAAACGAACTATAACACTATCTCACTGTATATCAACCTCTTCCCTCCTACCCCTCACCTTTAAATAATTCGCAACAAAACACCCAAAACCCAACATTATTCTCACTCCTCATCATCTTCCCTCTCTTTTTCCACCTCCTTGAAAGCTAAAACCTAAAACTTAAAACTATAACCGTCTGATTACAAGTGTTTTAAAATTCACGTCAACATTTTTGTTTGTCAAAAAATTGTTATTACAAAAAAAAGTTTTACCTTTGCTGCTATAAACTAAAAACAAAACGAAATGAGTGTATTAGTCAATAAAAATTCTAAAATCATCGTACAAGGCTTTACTGGTAGTGAAGGTACCTTCCATGCCGAGCAAATGATCGCCTACGGAACTAATGTTGTAGGTGGTATTACCCCTAATAAGGGCGGCCAAACACACTTAGGCAAACCCGTATTCAATACCGTTGCCGATGCCGTAAAAGCTACAGGAGCCGATGTCTCTATCATCTTCGTCCCTCCTGCTTTCGCTGCCGATGCCATTATGGAAGCTGCCGATGCCGGTATTAAGGTTATCATCACCATCACCGAAGGCATCCCAGTAGCCGATATGGTCAAAGTAGCTGCCTATATTAAAAACCGCGATTGCCGATTGGTAGGCCCTAACTGCCCCGGAGTAATCACTCCCGAAGAAGCCAAAGTAGGCATTATGCCTGGTTTTATCTTCAAAAAAGGACACGTAGGCATCGTCTCTAAATCTGGTACACTCACCTACGAGGCTGCCGACCAAATAGTACGTAACGGCTTAGGAATCACTACCGCTATCGGTATCGGTGGCGATCCTATCATTGGCACCACTACCAAAGAAGCGGTTGAGTTATTGATGAACGACCCCGAAACTCATTGCATTGTAATGATAGGCGAAATCGGAGGCCAGTTAGAACCCGAAGCAGCCCGCTGGATCAAAGCCAATGGCAATAAAAAACCTGTTGTAAGCTTTATCGCTGGCGAAACCGCTCCTAAAGGGCGCACTATGGGGCACGCAGGTGCTATCGTAGGAGGCGCCGATGATACTGCCGAAGCTAAAAAACGTATTTTGCGTGAGTGTGGCATTCACGTAGTCGATTCTCCTGCCAAAATAGGCGAAAAAGTTAAAGAAGTACTCGGATGAAAAAACAATTCATTTTGTTAGCCGCTATACTCTCTTTTTTTAATAATCTTTTTGGTCAGAAAAAATTAGTCGATACTGAGGTGTTCCGAAAAAACCCCTCAGAGGTAACTTCTTTTGACGAAGCCAAACAAGAAGCCGAAAAAATATTGTATTATCTCATCCAAGAAGAAATAATACCAGGAGCATCGGTAACCGTTACCAAGCGAGGCAATATAATATGGCAAGGAGGTTATGGCTATGCCGACCTTAACAAAAAAACGCCTATTGATGCCAAAACTACTATATTTAGGGTAGCAAGTATCTCCAAAGCTATTACAGGAGTACTGCTGGCTCGCTTGCAAGAACAAAAAAAATTCGACTGGAATACCTCTCTGTATGAATACGTCCCCAATTTTCCTCCCAAGCCGTTTGATTTTAATATAAAACAGCTTGCAGGACACTTAGCGGGCATCCGCACATATAAAGCTAATGAGTATACCCTCAATAAAAACTATAGCATAGAGGAAGGAATAAGCTTATTTAAAGACGACATACTACAAGCTGCCCCAGGTACTAAATTCCTGTACAGTAGCTTTGGATTTAACCTCATTTCTCTAGCAATTGAAAAATGCCTCAATCAGCCCTTTGAGGTAATAGCCAAAGAGGAGGTTTTCAAACCGCTTAATATGTGGCGTACCTTCCCCGATAGAGGTAAAATCATCACCGATGAGGCGACTCCCTACACTCGCACTAAAAAAAAGTTAGACAAAGCTACTAATGTAAATAATTACTTTAAGTTAGCTGGAGGCGGTTTCCTTTCTACATCGCATGATATAGCCAAAATGGGTACAGCTATACAGCAGCATAACTTCCTCAGTCAGCCTATCGAGAACGAAATGCTTAAAAAGCAATGTACTATCGATGATGAGGAAATAAGCTATGGTATAGGTTGGCAAAACCAACGCGACTGGAATGGACGCGATTACTATGGGCATACCGGTATGGGCGTAGGTGGCTACGGCTGGCTATCAGTATACCCTCGAGAAGAGGTCGTAGTAGTACTCCTTTTCAATGTAACCGATCCACAAATAAACATCTACCTACAACGCTTAGTCGATTTTATACTCGAAGGTGCCGAACTCATCGACGACAACAAAACAGATAACAAATAAGACTGATTTAAAAAGTAAAAACTCCTCTTCAAATATTTCTATTTTGAAGGGGAGTTTATACAATAGTCCAATTCCATATATTCACCTATCACCTAGCAGTAAGTCTCATTCTTATAAGTACAGAGCTCAATCCAAAGCTCCTTGCCAAAGGCATAGCATTCTATGATTTTTATAACACAAAAGCACATATCAAATACTTAAAAACACATCTGTTTTAACCATTAACAATTTTATAGCGTTAATTATTAATTCTTCATTGTTAATTAAATTTTTATTTGTACTTTTGTGCCGTCATTAAGAGATAATTATTTTTAATAAAAAAACCAAAATATGAGTTACAGAATTGAAAAAGACACTTTGGGAGAAGTGAAAGTGCCTGCCGATAAATATTGGGGCGCACAAACCGAACGTTCTCGCAACAACTTCAAAATTGGAGCACCAGCTTCTATGCCAATTGAAATCATTCGTGGTTTTGCTTATCTTAAAAAAGCAGCCGCTTATGCCAACTTTGATTTAGGCGTATTACCTGCTGAAAAACGCGATGCCATCGCTCAAGTATGCGACGAAATCTTAGAAGGTAAGTTAGACGACCAATTCCCATTGGTTATTTGGCAAACAGGTTCAGGAACCCAATCTAATATGAACGTGAACGAGGTAATTGCCAACCGCGCTCAAGTATTAGCTGGCAAGCAAATAGGCGAAGGCGACCCAGTCCTTAAAGCCAATGACGATGTGAATAAATCACAATCCTCTAATGATACCTTCCCTACCGGTATGCACATTGCTTGCTACAAAATGGTAGTAGAAAAAACCATTCCTGGTGTTCAAAAATTACGCGACACCCTTGCTGCCAAAGCCGAAGCTTTTAAAGATGTAGTGAAAATAGGTCGTACTCACCTTATGGATGCTACCCCTCTTACTTTAGGACAAGAACTCTCTGGCTATGTAGCACAATTAGACCACGCTTTACGTGCTATTAAAAACACTTTAGCTCACCTTTCCGAACTAGCTTTAGGTGGTACTGCTGTAGGTACTGGTCTTAACACCCCTAAAGGTTATGATGTAAAAGTAGCCGAGTATATAGCTAAATTCACCGGACTACCATTCGTTACTGCTCCTAATAAGTTCGAAGCCTTAGCATCTCACGATGCAATAGTCGAAAGCCACGGGGCTCTTAAACAATTAGCCGTATCATTGAACAAAATAGCAAACGATATCCGTATGATGGCTTCAGGTCCTCGTTCTGGTATAGGCGAAATTCTTATCCCCGAAAATGAACCTGGTAGCTCTATTATGCCTGGTAAAGTTAATCCTACCCAATGTGAGGCTATGACAATGGTTGCTGCACAAGTAATGGGTAACGATGTTGCCATTTCAGTAGGAGGTACTCAAGGTCATTATGAACTAAACGTATTTAAACCTCTAATGGCTTCTAACTTCCTTAAATCAGCCGAACTTTTAGGCGACGCTTGTGTATCATTTGAAGAACACTGCGCAATCGGTATCGAGCCTAATTACAAACGCATTAAGGAATTGGTTGATAACTCTCTTATGTTAGTCACCGCTCTTAATACCAAAATTGGTTATTACAAAGCTGCCGAAATAGCACAAACCGCACACCGTAATGGTACTACGCTTAAAGAAGAAGCGGTTCGTTTGGGCTATGTAACTCCTGAAGACTTTGATAAATGGGTTCGCCCTGAAGATATGGTCGGAAGCCTTAAATAATTTTTTAGATAGAGGTAAGAGATAAAACTCTTACCTCTTATCTTTTTTACTTCTATAATTATGAAATCTGTTTTACTTACCCTATTGGCTATTTTTGGTCTCTACAGTTATAGCCAAACTACTACTTCTAATGCACAACGCCCCAATATAGTCGTTTTCATAGTTGATGATATGGGGTGGGAAGACACTTCTTTGCCTTTCTGGAAAGAACGCGTGCCTAATAATGATATTTATCACACTCCTAATATGGAGCGCTTAGCAGCACGAGGCATACAGTTCACTCAAGGGTATGCTGCCTCTGTTTGCTCTCCTAGCAGGGTTAGCTTGCTCACTGGTAGTAATGCAGCCCGGCATCGCGTTACCAACTGGACACGCCATTACAATACTCCTACCGATGTAGACGACCCTCAGCTTACCCCTCCTGATTGGAATGTAAATGGTATTTCTCCTGTTCCTAATGCTCCCTATGCCTACTACGCCAAAACTCTGCCTCAATTATTAAAAGAGGCTGGCTATTACACTATTTGCATAGGAAAAGCTCACTTTGGAGCTACCGAAACCTTAGGAGCCAACCCCTTGAACTTAGGTTTTGTAAAAAATATAGCAGGACACGCAGGCGGTGGTCTCGCTAGTTATTCAGGGCTTACTAACTTTGGTAACCGTACCGACGGGCAACCCACATCTTCTTTTGCTGTGCCCGATCTACAAAAGTATTGGGGTAAAGACATTTCAGTTACCGAGGCTCTTACTTTAGAAGCTCTTGATGTATTAGATGACCGCCCTAAAGACCAGCCTTTCTTTCTTTACCTATCACACTACGCTGTACACATCCCTATCGAAGAAGATAAACGTTTTATAGAAAAATACAAAGGACTGAACCCTACTGAGGCTCGTTATGCGAGTATGGTCGAAGCTATGGACAAAAGTTTAGGCGATGTAATGAGCTACTTGGAAGCACAAAAACTAATGGAAAATACTTTTATTCTTTTCCTATCAGATAATGGTGGGCTAAGTGCTGTCGGACGTGGCGGAACTCCTAATACGCATAACTACCCTTTGCAGGCTGGTAAAGGGTCAGCTTATGAGGGCGGAGTGCGTATTCCAATGATAGCAGCTTGGAAAGGACAAATAACACCCAATGAACGTACTGAACAACCTGTTATTATTGAAGATCTATTCCCTACTCTTTTAGATATTGCCCAAGTAAAAAACTACAAAGTGCCGCAAGTAGTAGATGGAAAGAGTTTTTTACCAACCTTAAAAGGAGAAAAAAAAGTGCAAGAACGCACTTTTTACTGGCACAGCCCTAATAATTGGTACACAGTTAGTGGCTCTGGATATGGAGCCAGCAGTGCTATTAGGCAAGGAGATTGGAAATTGGTATATATGCATGGTAGTAGGCAAAAGGAACTCTTCAATATAAAAAATGATATAGGCGAAAAACAGAACCTGATAGCCCAATATCCACGTAAGGCTAAACAACTAAGTAAAAAACTACGCCATTATCTACAAAAAGTAAAAGCTCAAATGCCTACAGATAAACAAATAGGAAAAGTTGTTCCTCTACCTTAAATAACAACATATTTGCTAATTGAGAAAAGTTTTGTATTTTTGTGCCCTAAAATAAAAGTATAAAAAGAAAGACTTTGCAACAACATAAACGACTCTTTATATTCATAGTCAGCATATTAGTTATCATTTTTTGCTCGTGGATTGCCGAAAGTTTTGCCTTTAAAAAGGCTGAATTTTGGTATGATATACCTTTTGGTGTACGCGACACTATTAAAAAAGATAGCCTTAAAAAGGAAAAACCTCTGCGCGGCAGACGCCCTAAGCCTGAAAAACCTAAGAAAAATATTGATACAATAAAGAAAAAAGATACTATCAAAAAAACTAATGGAGCCTTAGAAGATGTAGTAAAATATGAGGCTAAAGATAGTATTGTATTCAATAAAGCTGGAAATGAAATCATACTGTATAACCAAACTAATGTAAAATATACCGATATTGATATTAGTGCAGGTATTGATGTGATTAATTACCAAAAAGGAGAAGTTTATGCAGGGCGAGTAAAAGATAGTACTGGTGAATATAGCCAACATCCCATTTTCAAGCAAGGAAATGATGTGATAGAACCGGACTCTATCAGGTTTAACTACCGCAACCAAAAAGCCATTATCCGTAATGCATATACTAAGCAAGATGAAAACAATGTAAGAGGGCAAATCATTAAAAAGGAGAACGACTCTACCTATTTTATGAAAAATGCCATTATCACCACTGCCGAAGATTTAGATGACCCCGACTATTATATCAAGGTACGAAAAGCAAAATTTGTACCTAAAAAGAAGATTATTGCAGGCTTCAGTAATATGTACATAGTTGATATTCCTACCCCTTTAGCTATACCCTTTGCCTATTACCCTATGGTGTCAGGTCGCTCTTCAGGGCTAATATTCCCTACCTTTGGCGAGGTGAATAACCGTGGCTATTTCTTGCAAAATATAGGTTATTATTTTGTAATTAGTGACAACTTTGACCTTACCCTTACTGCCGATTATTACACCAATGGCAGTTATGGGCTTAGGGCTCAGTCAGCTTACCTAAAACGTTACAAATATTCAGGTAATTTCAATGTAGCTTTTGAAAATAACATTTATAGTATGAGGGGGCTGCCAGACTATTCAGGCAGTAAAATGTACAGCATACAATGGTCACATAGCAAAGATAGCAAATCAAGTCCCAACTCTAGTTTCTCAGCATCAGTTAACCTATCTAGCAATAGTAGATATTATCAAGAATCCTATAACCAATCCAATACTTCTAACTTTTTGAATAATACGATGATGTCATCTATCTCGTATTCCAAAACCTTTCCTGCATCACCTTCTGTGAATTTATCACTCTCTGCTTCTCACTCACAGAATACTAATACTAAAAGTATTGATATGACATTACCCTCAATGCGTGCTAGTGTGGAGCGTATATACCCTTTTGCTAAGGAAGGACAAACTAAAAAAGGACTTATCAAGAGTCTGAACTTGCAATATAGTATGCAGGCTGATAACCGCTTTGCTACGTATGATAGTCTCTTCTTTAGTAAGAAAATGTTTAATGAAGCTAAGAATGGAGTTCGCCACTCTATTCCAGTAAGTACCACTGCTAAGTTATTCAAGTATGTTACTTTAGGGCTCAACTCTTCTTTAAATGAAACATGGCAATTCAAAACAATACGTCGCAAAGACTTTAATAGTTCTATAGGCAAATCAGCTATTGATACTCTTAGTGGTTTTGACCGCTTTCTTACCTACAATGTAGGAGCTAGTTTAGGTACTACTGTATATGGTACTTTTAGATTTAAGAAAGGGGCTGCTATACAAGCCATCCGGCACGTAATGCGTCCTTCTGTAAGTTATGGGTATACTCCTTCATTTGACCAGTATTATGATTATTATATTTCAGATGCTTATGGTAATAGAAATCAGTATAGCCGCTTTGAAGGTGGTTTGTATGGCACACCTGGACTAAATGAATCGCAATCAATAGGCTTCTCTTTAGCCAATACTTTTGAGGCTAAAATGAAACAGAAAGATAGTACCGAAACAGAGCCTAAAAAAGTAATGCTCTTAAATAGCTTAAACTTTAGTACCAACTATAATGTAATTACTAAAGAATTAAGCCCTATAAATGTTACTGGAGGAACCGCTCTTTTCAATGGTAAGTTAGGTATCAATTTTGGAGCGACTCTAAACCCTTATGCTATTGATAACAATGGACGACAAATAGATAAATGGAATATGAACAATGGTGGTAGTTTATTCCGATTAACAAATGCGAACATATCTACTAATTATTCATTTTCTAACAAAGATAGATCTGAAAAAGGAAAAAAGAAAGAAAAACATACAGGTACAGTAGCAGGAGGTCGTACCGATGACCTCTTTGGTTCATCTAAACCTCTAAATGAAGTACAAGATTTAGATAAGAAAAAAGAGGAAGACGAAAATAAAGATGGTAAGCAACAGTTTTACCGAGCTACTATACCTTGGGACTTAACTTTAGCTCATTCACTTACCTATAGTAATCAGGCACGAGAAGGAAAAATCTCTAATAACTCTCTAATGTTTTCTGGTAATGTATCACTTACTCCCAAATGGCAAGTAGGTTTATCAAGCGGATATGACTTCGTAAACAAAGGTTTTACTTATACCCAACTGCGTTTTGAACGTGACCTAAGCAGTTTCAGAATGAGCTTCCAGTTCACCCCTTTTGGCTATCGTACCTCTTGGTATTTCTTTGTTGGTATCAAAGCTTCAATGCTTTCCGACCTGAAATGGGAGAAAAACAAAGAGCCTGATAGAGTATTACGCTAAACGATAGAAAATAATCTTATGAAAGAAAAAATACAACAACTACGTAACGAACTTAACCAACACAATTACAACTATTATGTGTTGGATAATCCTACTATTTCCGATTATGAGTTTGATCAAAAACTAAAAGAACTACAAGAGTTAGAACAAGCTCACCCAGAATATTATGATGAAACCTCTCCTACTGTACGTGTAGGTGGTACTATTACTAAAAATTTTCCTACTGTAGTACATGAATATCGTATGTATTCGCTAGATAACTCATACTCTAAAGATGATTTAGAAGATTGGGAACAGCGTATCATCAAAACTTTAGGTAGTGATCAAATTAATTTTACTTGTGAACTAAAATATGATGGAGCTTCTATCGACTTGTTATATGAAAATGGGAAGCTAAAACAAGCTACTACTCGTGGTGATGGCATTCAAGGTGATGATATTACTGCTAATGTACGTACTATTTGTTCAGTACCTTTGCAACTAAAAGGAGACTACCCCGAGCGTTTTTACATTCGTGGTGAAATAGTAATGCCTAAAAAGGCTTTTGAAACACTAAATGCTGAACGTGTTGCAGCAGGAGAAGACCCTTTTATGAATCCTCGTAACACAGCTAGCGGAAGTTTAAAATTACAAGATACAGCTGAAGTAGCCAAACGTGGTTTAGATTGCTTATTGTATTTTTTAGTAGGAAATACAGGTGTTAAAAGTCAGTTTGAGAGTTTGAAAAAAGCACGTGAATGGGGGTTTAAAGTACCTAGTATTTCTAAATTATGCCATTCTACTGCCGAAGTAATGGACTTTATCAATGAATGGGATACCAAACGCCACTCATTGCCTTACGAAACTGATGGAGTAGTGGTAAAAGTTGATAGTATTGCCCAACAAGAAGAGTTAGGTTATACTTCTAAATCTCCACGATGGGCAATGGCTTATAAATTTAAGGCCGAACAAGTAGATACTGTTTTAGAAAGTATATCATACCAAGTAGGACGTACAGGAGCTATTACTCCTGTAGCTAATCTTAAACCTGTATTATTGGCTGGCACTATTGTAAAACGAGCATCAATGCACAATGCCGACCAGATTGAAAAATTGGACATCCGCATAGGCGACTCAGTTTATGTAGAGAAAGGCGGAGAAATCATTCCTAAAATAGTAGGTGTAAACTTAGAAAAACGCGAAGCAAATGCTCTGCCAGTACAATATATTACTCATTGCCCTGAATGTAACACTGAATTAGTTCGTAATGAAGGGGAGGCCCAGCATTATTGTCCTAATAGTTATGAATGTCCACCTCAAATTACTGGCAAAATACAACACTTTATTTCTCGCAAGGCTATGGATATTCAGGGCTTAGGAGAGGAAACTGTTGAATTATTATTCCGTGCAGGCATTATTCACACTTATGCCGATCTTTATGAGGTAACTGTTTCTAAACTTCTTCCCTTAGAGCGTATGGCTCAAAAGAGTGCTGAAAATATAGTAAAAGGTATTCAACAATCTAAAGAAGTACCTTTTGAACGTGTTCTCTTTGCTTTAGGTATTAGATATGTAGGAGAAACTGTCGCTAAAAAACTAGCACGCCACTACAAAACTATTGAAGCGCTTCAAAATACTACTATTGAACAGTTAATAGAAGTAGATGAAATAGGTAATCAAATTGCTAGTAGTGTAGTAAGCTTCTTTGCCGACGAGTACAATCAGAAACTTATTGAACGTCTTAAAGGTTATGGCTTACAATTTTCTCTTAGCGAGCAGTCTACCGAAGGACAAACTGACACTTTAAAAGGACTTACTTTTGTAGTATCAGGTGTATTCCACCTATATTCACGTGATGAGCTTAAGGCTCTTATTGAACAACATGGGGGTAAGGTAGGCTCTTCTATCTCCTCTAAAACTAATTACGTAATAGTAGGTGATAATATGGGACCTAGCAAGAAAGAAAAAGCCGAAAGTTTAGGCGTAAAGATGATTAGTGAAGAAGAATTTCAATCGTTAATAATCAGTTAAATATATAATTTAGTTTGGTGCATTAGGGTAAAAGCCTTACCTTTGCCCCCTATTAAAACAAAAAATAAGATTTGATGAAACTTTTACATTATATACTTTTTGGGGTACTATATGTAGTGTCGGCAGTAGGATATGCTCAGAAAATACCTGTTTTCAAAGTGGTTTTAGATGCTGGACATGGAGGTAAAGACCCTGGTAAAGTAGTAAATAAAACTATTTACGAAAAAGATGTAGTTCTAAAAATAGCCTTATTAGTTGGTAAGAAATTAGAAGCCTATCCTGACATTAAAGTTATC
This sequence comes from Capnocytophaga sp. oral taxon 878, assembly GCF_002999135.1. Taxonomy (NCBI): domain Bacteria; kingdom Pseudomonadati; phylum Bacteroidota; class Flavobacteriia; order Flavobacteriales; family Flavobacteriaceae; genus Capnocytophaga; species Capnocytophaga sp. oral taxon 878. Next base: position 396,630 of record NZ_CP027229.1, on the reverse strand, counting down.
TATACTCGTAAAACTGATGAACTTATTGACCTTTACGAACGTGGAGCTATTGCCAACAGGAATAAAGCTGATGTTTTTGTTTCTATCCATTGTAATGCCCACGAAACTCAAGTAGGAGGAGCTGAAACTTATGTTCTAGGGTTGAATGCCAATGAGCAGAACTTTGAAGTAGCTAAAGCTGAAAACTCCGTAATCTATATGGAAGATAACTATGAGAAGAAATATGCTAAATACAACATCAACTCCCCTGAATCTCTCATAGGCCTTTCTATTATGCAGGAAGAGTTTTTAGAGCAAAGTATTCAGTTAGCTAAAATAGTTCAAAATCAGCTTACTAGTGTAATGAAACGCTCTAATCGTGGTGTACGACAAGCTGGTTTTATTGTCTTACATCAAACCTATATGCCTAGTATTCTCATTGAAACTGCTTTTCTTACTAATAACGAGGAGCGCAAGTTTCTTACCTCAGCTAAAGGGCAAGATGAGTTTGCCGAAAATATTGCTACTGCCATCTTAGAATATAAAAAATGGGTACAAGGAAAAAGTAGTTATATCTCGCCTAACGAGAGTGTTTCTGTACAATCAGAAGGAGATAGAATACATCCTGAAAAACACACAACGAATAACCATACAACTAAAAATTTAAGTTATAAAATACAAATATCATCTAGCCCTAAGCGTTTAGAAGCTAAAAGTTTTAATTTTAAAGGGCTATCTCCTATTTCAGTTGAAAAGGATGGAAGTGTATATGTATATTACTATGGTAATGCTCTAAAACACCGAGAAGCTCTTGTATTACTTACTAATGCAAAAAAAAAAGGGTATAAAGATGCTTATATCACAGCTTTTTATCAAGGGAAACGCATTACTATCCAAAAAGCTAAACAGTTAGAAAAGTAAAATTATTAATAAGAACTAATGAAATTATCTAGAGAAATAAAAACAGCTATTATAGTAGTGGCAGGTATTGCTGCTTTTTATGTAGGCTTCAACTTTTTGAAGTCTAAATCATTATTTAATAAAACTAATACTTATTACGCTTATTTCCCTCATTCAGGAGGATTAAAAACTGGTACCCAAATCACTGTGAATGGAGTGAAAGTAGGTAGTGTAGAAACTGTTTCTTTAGAAGAAAAAACAGCCCAAATTAAGATAACTATGGAATGCTCTGACGATTTTACTTTCTCTAAAAATAGTACTGCTGAGCTTTACAATAGTTTGCTAGGAGGAGCCGGATTACAAATTATTCCTGCCTTTGATAATGCTCCTATTGCAGTGTCAGGTGATGTACTTGAGGCTCGTATTCAAGAGGATATGTTAGCTTCTATTTCTTCTTCTATCAAACCTACCCAAGAAAAGCTAAACCATCTATTAAACCAAGCTGATACTACCCTTACTGGTGTTAATAAAATATTAGACAATAAAACCACTACTGACCTTAAAAATGCTATTACTGAACTAAGTAATACTATGCGCAATCTTAATCAAGCATCTGTTACCCTTAATAATATGCTTATTGCAAATCAAGCTTCTTTGCACAATACTTTACAGAATGCTAATAAAATAAGTGGAGACCTTGCTAAAGTAACATCTGACCTTTCAGAAGCTGATATTAATAAAGTAATTACAAATGCTCAAAATACTCTCTCAAACCTAAACACTCTTTTATCTGAAATAGAAAATGGCAAAGGTACTGTAGGGAAACTGCTTAAAGATGATGCTCTTTACAACGATTTAGATAAATCGGCTAAGCAACTGGAACTCTTATTACAAGACTTCCGTTTAAACCCAAAACGCTATGTACACTTCTCTCTCTTTGGCAAAAAAGCTAAAGTATATGAACCTACAGACGAGCAAAAAGCTGAATAATAACATACTTCAATAAATGAGCCTTCTTCCTAACATCGTATTTGTGATACTTCTCTGTATAGGAGGAGGCTTTTTCGTTTATAACCTTCGCAAACTTATTCGTAATATACGATTAGGTAAACCTGAAAATACTTCTAATCATAAAAAAGAACGCTTAAAAAATATGCTGCGGGTAGCTTTAGGACAGCAAAAGATGTTGGTTCGTCCTATAGTAGCTGTATTACATATTGTAGTTTATGTAGGGTTCTTAATTATTAATATTGAGCTTTTAGAAATTATTACTGATGGCATTTTTGGCACTCATCGTGCTTTTGCGGGTTTGGGTGCTTCCTATAATTTTTTAATTGCTTCATTTGAAATACTTGCTTTTTTGGTTATTGTTTCAGTAGTAATCTTTTGGGTACGTAGAAATATATTGAAAATTGCTCGGTTCCAGAAAACAGAGCTTAAAGGGTGGGCTAAGCGTGATGCTAGCAACATTCTTTATGCTGAAATGCTAATGATGACTCTGTTTTTACTGATGAATGCTGCTGATGCTTGCTTACAAACTTTACAAGTACCTAACTATATACAAGCTGGGGCTTTTCCTATAAGCCAATGGCTACAACCTCTTCTACAAAATCTTCCAATAAATATTCTCATTATTATTGAACGCACTTGCTGGTGGTTACACATTATTGGAATATTATGCTTTTTAAACTATCTTTACTATTCTAAACATCTACATATTTTATTAGCCTTTCCGAATACATATTATGCCTCTGTGGGTCCTTTAGGAGCTACCCCTCTTAACCCTGATGTAACTAGAGAGGTTAAACTGATGTTAGACCCTAATGTTGATCCTTTTGCTACCTCACAGGACACACCTCCTCCTGATAAGTTTGGAGCTTCGGATGTGACAGACCTTACCTGGGTACAGCTAATGAATGCTTATAGTTGTACTGAGTGTGGGAGGTGTACTGATGAATGCCCTGCAAACCTTACTGGTAAAAAGCTTTCGCCGCGTGCTATTATGATGAAAACTCGTGACCGATTGGAAGAAGTGAGTCGTAATATTGATAAAAATGGTAGCACGTTTGAACCTGATGGTAAGCAACTTTTAGGTGATTATATAACTGCTGAAGAAGTGTGGGCTTGTACTACTTGCAATGCTTGTGCTGAAGCTTGCCCTATAAATATTAGTCCGTTGGGTATTATTATGCAAATGCGACAATATTTAGTAATGGAACAATCAAGTGCGCCTACTGAACTGAATACTATGATGACAAATATAGAGAACAACGGAGCCCCTTGGGCTTATAACCAAGCTGATAGAACTATTAATGATTAATTAATTGATTATTAGTTATAATATAAAAGGCTGCCTAAATAGGCAGCCTTTTTATTTATTAATGGTGAAATATAAACTTATATTACTCCTGCTAATGCTTTATTTACTTCACGTACAGCTTCGGTACTTTCGGCAAATTTAGCTTTTTCAGCATCGGTTAGTTTTACTTCTACGATTTTTTCGATACCATTTTTACCAATAATTACTGGTACTCCTACGCATACATCTTTTTGTCCGTATTCGCCTTCAAGTAATACTGAGCAAGGGAATAGTTTCTTTTGGTCGCAAGCAATAGCTTGTACTAAAGCTGATACTGCTGCTCCTGGTGCATACCAAGCTGAAGTACCTAACAATTTGGTAAGTGTAGCGCCTCCTACTTTGGTATCTTCTGCTACTTGGTTAAGGCGTTCGTCGCTTAGGAACTCGGTTACTGGTACACCGCGGTAGCTTGCTAAGCGGGTAAGTGGTAGCATACCGCTATCACTATGCGCTGCGATTACCATACCATCAACATCAGAGATTGGGCTATTTAGGGCTTCTGCCAAGCGGTATTTAAAGCGAGCGCTATCAAGAGCACCTCCCATACCTATAATGTGGTTTTTAGGTAATTTGGTAGCTTTGTGTACCAAATAAGCCATAGTATCCATAGGGTTACTCACTACGATTACGATTACATTAGGTGAGTATTTTACTAACTGTTCTACTACTGATTTTACGATATTGGCATTGGTACCGATAAGTTCTTCACGAGTCATACCTGGTTTGCGTGGAATACCTGATGTAATTACTGCTACATCGCTACCAGCGGTTTTGGAATAGTCGTTAGTAACCCCTGTGATACGGGTGTCGAATCCGTTAAGGGAAGCTGTTTGCATTAAGTCCATAGCTTTACCTTCTGCAAAGCCTTCTTTGATGTCGATTAGTACTACTTCGGAAGCAAAATCCTTAATAGCAATGTACTCTGCGCAACTTGCTCCTACGGCACCTGCGCCTACTACTGTAACTTTCATATAATTAATTTATTTTAAGATGATTGGTGTATTAGGCAACCAATCAATGGTTATTTTCAGGCTACAAAAGTACAAAATATTTATTAATTAGCAAAGAAGAATTATAATATTTTTTTGTTTAATAAAAAATAGGCTATTTTTCACTTTTAGCTTATATGAAGTAGTAAGTAAGCTCGAAAGTATCAATCTGAACTACATTGTATTGAAAAAAATAATGCAAATATATTTTTTGAGGCATAGTGCCTACAATAGTTACTATAAAAGATAAAAGTGAAAAATGAGTAATTTGTTGCGTTTTTCGCAAAAAAGGAGGTTTGAAAATAGACTACTGAGAATCAAGAAAGTAAGGTTTATCCTTCGTTTATAGTTCGTTTATCCTTCGTTCATCCTATATGCTTCCTAAGGTGAAAATAGGGTGAAAATAAAGTTAGCATTTGACACAAATAAATTGATTATCAGTATTTTATACATTCAAAGTAGAAAATAATTAGAGAAGAGATTGTATTGAAAAATTAGCAATAAAAAGCAAGAATTGATGAAAAATATTTAAAGCGATTATACAGAAAGTAAGGTGAATGGGAACTCTCTTTTCAATCCAAAAAAGTAAAGATAAAGGATTCATAATCTTGGTAATAATAACTGAATAGGAAAAGTAAATGAAGGGGTAAATTTTGGTGGTTAAACTTGCTTATTTGCTAATTATTTGTACTTTTGTACCTGCATTAAAAAACTAAATAAACGATGAAAAGATTATTGATTACCTTGACTGTTATGCTATTGAGCGTTGTGGGTATGGCGCAGCAGAAAGTTAGTGTTACTGATTTTAGTAGCTTGGGAGAGAAAGATGTTACCTTATTGGTGATTAACAAAAAAGACCACTTCTTGCTGAATACAACAGCCTTGAAGGAGGAATTAGGAACTTTGGCTATTGGTATTGAAAAAATTGAGGTATGGGAGGAGAATCGCAAAGATTTTGCTCTTTATCTCAAACAAGTAGATACTAAGAAGAAAGCTGTAAAAAGCATTGTTCTTATTGATATGAAAAAAGGGGCTGCAATACCTGAAAAATTCAAGAAATAAAGGCTTATAGTTTTAGGATTTTTATGAGTGTTGGGACTAAAAAGAAAACTTTGAGACAAGGTATAAACTAAACCATAAAAAGATGAAACAAAGCATTTTAGGTGCTATAGCGGGTGATGTAATAGGCTCGGTGTATGAATTTAACAATATACACACTACAAAGTTCCCGCTTTTTGGCAAAGAGACTACTTTTACTGATGATACAGTAATGACCATAGCTATTGCTGATGCGATATTGCACGATAAAGATTTTGGAGAGACTATGTTATATTACGGCAAGCAATATCCGCATAGAGGCTATGGAGAGCGTTTTGAAAGATGGTTGAGGGAGGACGCTCCTACAGCCCCTTACAATAGCTGGGGCAATGGTTCGGCAATGAGAGTAAGTCCGGTGGGTTTTGCTTATAATGACTTACCAACAGTACTGAAAAAAGCACAAGAAACGGCAGAAGTAACTCATAATCACCCTGAAGGTATTAAAGGAGCGCAAGCTACTGCTGTAGCTATTTTTTTAGCACGGACTGGTAGCAGTAAAGAGGCTATTAAGGAGCACATACAGCTCCTTTTTGGTTATGATTTGGAATTTAGCCTTGATAGCATTCGCGGTACTTATCAGTTCAATGAAAGTTGCCAAGAAACGGTACCGCAAGCTATAGTAGCGTTTTTGGAAAGCACTGATTATGAAAGTGCCATACGCTTGGCTATATCGATAGGAGGAGATAGTGATACCCTTGCGTGCATTACTGGGGGTATAGCTACTGCTTTTTATAAAAATATGCCTACTGAAATAGTTACTAAAGTGCGCTTGGATTATCTGCCTGAAAGTTTTTTAACGGTAATTGATGAGTTTGATTTGTTTTTTAGTAGTTAAGGTGCTGGGGTATATAAAACTTGGAGGAGGTTTTAATTTCTATTATTTCCAATACCCGAAAAATGTTAAAAATGTTAATTGTTGGTGATTAATTGTTAATTATTTTGTACCTTTGCGATAAATTATGAGTTTACCCAATGTAGCTTATTATCAGTATTAATGGAAACCCCTATATTACAGTTAAAAGACGTATCAATATATCAGAAAAACAATCTTATTCTTTCCAATGTAAATTTAGTGATTGGGAAAGGAGAATTGGTGTATCTTATCGGGAGAACGGGCTCGGGCAAAAGTTCTCTTATCAAATTGCTATATGGTGATTTGCCCCTTACAGAAGGACAGGGGAAGGTAGCTGGATTCAACCTTAAAAAGCTGAATGAGGACAAAATACCCCTATTGCGCCGGAAGTTAGGAATAGTATTTCAAGACTTTAAACTGCTTACAGACCGCACTGTATATGACAATCTTGCTTTTGTACTGAAAGCAACAGGCTGGACGGATAAAATAGAAATAAAGCAACGTATAGGCGAGGTGTTGGCTAAAGTGAAGATGGAGACAAAGGATTTTAAGTACCCTCACGAACTATCGGGAGGTGAGCAGCAACGAGTGGCTATAGCCCGTGCTCTGCTAAACAACCCTGAGTTAATATTGGCAGATGAACCTACAGGTAACTTAGATCCTGAAACTAGAGTGGAAATAATGCAGGTGCTACAAGAGATTAACAAATCGGGAAGGACAATATTAATGGCTACGCACGACTATGCGTTGATACTTAAATTCCCTTCTAAAACTCTTAAATGTGATGGAGAACATATTTTTGAAGTAGTACAAAGAGGGGTGTAATTAGGAGATTAGCAAATTAAATTAGACACAAAATTTTAAAAGAATAATGGCGATAAAAATACTTGCCAATGATGGCATATCGGAAGCTGGAAAAGAGGCTTTGGAAAAAGAAGGTTTTGAAGTACTTACTACCAAAGTAGCACAAAACCAACTTATTGACTATATCAATAAGAATGAAATTAATGCACTACTGGTGCGCTCGGCTACCCAAGTGCGCAAAGATATTATAGATGGATGCCCCACACTGAAACTTATAGGAAGAGGTGGCGTAGGAATGGATAATATTGATGTGGCATACGCCAAAAACAAAAATATACATGTTATTAACACTCCAGCTTCATCGGCTAACTCGGTAGCTGAATTGGTATTTGCTCATCTTTTCAGTGGAGTGCGCTTTTTGCACAACTCAAACCGCGATATGCCTTTGGAGGGTGATACCCAATTTAATGAACTAAAGAAAAGATATAACAATGGTACTGAACTGCGCGGAAAGACCTTAGGCATTATAGGATTTGGCAGAAGTGGACAAGCTGTAGCACGCATAGCTATTGGATTGGGTATGAGAATATTGGCTTATGACCCTAAAGTAAATGAAGCAGCTATTGAACTTTCATTTTTTGATGGGCAAACACTTAATTTCAACATAAAAACTGTTAGCAAGGAAGAAGTATTAAGCAAAGCTGACTTTATCACCTTAAACAACAGTCCGCAAGAGGGTGGTTATGTACTAGATGCACAAGAGTTTGCCTTAATGAAGGATGGTGTAGGAGTTATTAACTTGGCACGTGGTGGAGCCTTAAATGAGGTAGAGCTACTACACGCTATGGAACACCATAAGGTAGCTTTTGCAGGATTGGATGTATTTGAAAATGAGCCTGTACCTGCTATACAAGTACTTATGCACGACCAAGTATCACTTAGTCCGCATATAGGGGCAGCTACCGTTGAAGCACAAGACCGTATAGGTGATGAGCTGGCAGCACAAATTGTAAACTTATTTAAATAATATATTATGGCAGGAATTTTAGACTTTTTGGGAGGTGAAAACCTTCAGCAGTTAGTAAGCGGATTGAGCGAAAAAACAGGTATTGGTACCGATAAAGTGAGCTCAGTAATAGATTCGTTAAAATCAATGGTAGGTAATAGCGATGGCTCAGAGCTTATGAACAAACTTACTGGTGAGGAACAGAACAGCACCCTAAACGCTATTAGTGAGAAAACAGGGGTATCATTAAGTAATGTGACCGACATATTCCAAAACCTAACCCCTATGATTAGCCAGTTCTTTTCAGGTAAAGGTGGTAGTATAAGTGATATGCTTACCTCTTTCTTAGACAAGAACAAAGACGGCAGCGTAATGGACGACATTATGGGTGGCATAGGAAATTTATTTGGAAAAAAATAGTATTATTTCCTTTTTGAAGAAAAAACTAATTCTGTAGGAGGAAGGGTAAGTACTTCTAACACAGAATTTAACATTAAAATTACTTTGGCAAAGTTTTTGTGCTTTGTTAAAGTAATTTTTTTATTGCTCTTTTTTTACTAAAATTAAAGCTTTTGGCTATTTTTTCTTTAGTTACTTATAGAATGCTGATAATAAAAGAAAAACTTTGGGAAGGAAAACATTTTGATGGTTTATATCCAAAGTGTTTTTTAGATTCTACAAAGATTGGATTTTAGTAACTGAAAGCATATTCTTTCAGTGAAAATGAGTTAAAAGAGGAAGTAGAGTAATGGTAAGAGAATTTCAGAAATAAAACTTTTAAATTTTGACACAAGAGGATATTTATTATATGCAAAGAGCTTTGGAAGAAGCCCAATTGGCTTTTGACGAAGACGAAATACCTGTAGGGGCAATTATTACCATAGATAATAAGATTATTGCTCGTGCGCATAATCTTACAGAACGGCTAAATGATGTAACAGCACACGCTGAAATGCAGGCTATTACTATGGCTGCCCACTATTTAGGAGGTAAATACCTTACTGGCTGCACTATGTACCTCACATTGGAGCCTTGTGCTATGTGTGCAGGAGCCTTGTATTGGAGCCAGTTAAGTAGGTTGGTGTATGCTGCTGCCGATACCCACCGTGGCTATACTGCTATGGGAGGAAAATTACACCCTAAAACTGAAATTACTACAGGAGTTTTGGCCGAAGAAGCAACTTTACTACTTAAAGATTTTTTTCAGCAAAAAAGACGATGATAAGAGCTTTTGTGTTCATATTGTATTTCTTTTTGGCAATACCCTTAAGTTTTGCCCAAACAGTTGATACATTACAAACAAAAGATACTATTGTACGCCCTATAAAACCTGAACGGGTAGCTAAGAATAAAACTTTATATCAGCGTATACGTAATTACTTACGCTCACATAAAGTTACAAAAAACCTTGACCACCTGATAGTAGTAGAAGAACATACTGCTACAGGGACTACTACCTCTGCTACAGTTACTTCTACAATAATTACCACTTCGCCTAATCCCCTTAAAAAATCTTCTTATCAGGGGAAAATAATTAGAAACATTGTTATTACAACTCTTGACCCCTTTGGGTTTGATGAGAAAGACCTGAGCAAGCAGCCTAGCAATAGATGGGAACGCTATGGGAATGCTTTGCATATTAAAACACGTGAAGGAACCGTAAGAAGGCAATTGCTTTTTAAGCAAAATACTGCTTTGGACACTTTGCTACTGAGTGAAAGTGAGCGCCTACTGAGAAACCAACGCTATGTGCGTAGGGTAGTGATAGAGGCGGTTCCTACAAGTATGTTATCGGACTCGGTAGATGTGAAAGTGAATGTTCTGGATGCTTGGACAATGTACTTTGACGGTGACCTTACGGGTAGCCGTGGGTGGACTCGGCTGAGTGAAAGAAACCTTTTTGGCTTAGGACACGAGGCATCGGTTACGTACCAGCAGTCGTTTTCGGGGTTGGCTAATAATGGAAAAGGGTTTAGTTATGCATTGCGCAATATTCGAAATTCATACATAAATGTGCGTGCTGCTTACTACAATGATTATCATAACTATTTCAGCAAATCGATTCATATTAATCGTCCGTTGTATTCGCCTTTAGCACGATGGTCGGGTAACTTATCGTACTATGAAATGCGTGATATTCGTACGGAACGAGAGTTTAATGAGCCTATTGAAGCCCCTTCGCCTAACTATGAGCCTACTTACTTAAATAAATCATTTAATGCTTTTGGAAGCTGGGTTACGCCTCTGCAAAAATCTTATAACAATCATATTAACAGTTTTATAGTAGGGATAAACTTTCGCAACACTAGTTTCTACCGCAATAGTAGTGAAAGGCCTGACACTGATGCTTATTATGGCAATGAAAACATATTGCTCACGCAGTTCAGTTTGAACAGTAGTAGCTTTGCTAAAGATAGATATATTTTTAGAAATGGTGATATTGAAGATGTGAGCTTGGGGCATTCGGTATTTCTTACCTCGGGGATGGTATGGCGATATGGTAGGTTGTTGCCTTACTTATCGGTAGGTGGGTCTAACGCTTATTACAGTAAGAAGCGGTACTATTCGATAGGGTTGGAGATGGGTAGCTTTGTAGTGGATGGGGGCTTAAAGGAAATAGTTATTAGGGGTGATGCGACTCATTTTACAAGGCTTTTCAATATAGGAGGGTGGCATTTTAGAGAGTTTTTGAAAGCTTCGTTCTCTGTTGGTCTTAATGAGTTTGTATATCAGCCGAAAAGGATAAGCCTAAATGAACCTTATGGTATAGCGGGCTTTCATAGCGATATGTTGGAGGGTACGCGCAAGCTAATGATTACTTCGCAAACGCAGATTTATGCTCCTTTTCAGCTTATAGGTTTTCGTATTAGTCCGTTTTTATCGGCTGATTTGGGGTTTATTGGGCAGGGGCGTATTGTTTTGGCTAAACCTGATTTGTATTCGAAATTTTCAGTAGGGTTTTATATTACTAATGACTATCTGCCTTTTGGGGCGATACAGTTTTCATTTGCCTACTACCCTACTATACCTAATGTGGGTAAAAATATTTTCAAAATAACGGGAGATACTAATGATGATTTTAGGCTTAGAAGTTTTAGCCAGCGTATTCCGGGGGTTATTCCGTTTAGATAAGAAATAAGAGAGAAGAGTTCTTTTTGGAATGAAATATAAAAATCTGTTTTTGAGACATTTAAAACTGTGTCTTAAAAACAGATTTTTTTATGCTTTGTGCTTATTGTACAGGAAAAATGAGATATGATATTTTTCTGTTTTGGAGGTAAAAAATAGCAGTTTTTTCTGTTTTTCTTAGTTATTTTAGAGGAACTCGGGGTTTACATATCTTTCATCACATTTTCTTTTGGTGATATAGTGAGCTGCATTAGTTGACAAACTATCCTTCGTTTATAGTTCGTTTATCCTTCGTTATTCGTTCGTTCAGTCCTTATTGATGTTATATTTATTTTTTGGGGAGAATTTAAGATAGTTTTTTTGTGCTTAGGATTGCGTTAGTGATTGGGTATTGGGAGGTAAGGATTGGGTGAGGAAAAAGATTAAGCAGGGAGGGTATAAATGATGAAAAAGGGTGTGGTGAAGAGGAATAAAAATACTTTTTTGTTGTTTGTTAATTGTAAATTGATAATTATTTTGTATCTTTGCACGTTTTTTAATATGAATATTTTAATTAAACTGTAAAACATTAGAACATTGAATAAAGAATTATCTTCAAATCATCTGATTACTAATATCATAGCTGGTATTGAAAAGGTTAAAGGAGCCGACATCACTATACTCGATTTGCGTGAGGTAGAGAACACGGTGTGTGATTATTTTATCATTTGTAGTGGGGGATCTAATACCCAAGTAGCAGCTATTTCGGGCTCAATACAAAAAGTAGTAAGCCAAGCAGAAGGGCATCAGCACCCTTGGCACGTAGAGGGAGAAGCTAATGCTGAATGGATACTTATTGACTATGTAGATGTGGTGGTACACGTATTTCAAAACCGTATTCGTGAGCATTATGACCTTGAGGGGCTTTGGGGAGATGCTAAAATCATTAATATAGAAACTAAGTATTAAATATGGCAGAAAATAAGAAAAAAAATCGGTTTTCAGCTTATTGGCTTTATGCTGTTTTGCTGGCAATTCTGTTAGGATTTCAATATTATACGGGAGCTAACCTTTGGTGGCAGCCTAAAGAAATTCCGCAAGCTAAATTTGAGGAATACTTAAGTAATGGAGATGTATCAAAGATTATTATCCTTAATAAGAAAGAAGCTACTGTATACCTTACCCCTGATGCTCTTAAGAAAGAAGAGCACAAAGATGTGCGTCCTAATGGTAATGCTGTATCACAAAGCAGCAAAGCTGAACAAGTAGCCCAATATCGTTTTGAGTTGGGTGATTTGAGTAACTTTGAGAACCGTTTTGACCAGATAGTAAAAGAGAATAACCTTGATACGACCCGCGAAAACAAGAGTGAACAGAATGTATTTTCGGACTTATTGCTTTCTATTCTTCCTATAATTCTTATCATAGGAGCATGGATATATGTTATGCGCCGTATGGCTGGTGGCGGTGGCGGTAGTGGTATTTTTAGCATAGGGAAGAGTAAAGCACGTATGTTTGACGAGAAGAAAGAAATACGTGTTACTTTTCAAGATGTAGCAGGCTTGGAAGGAGCTAAAGAAGAGGTGCAAGAGATTGTAGATTTTCTTAAAAATCCGGATAAATATACTTCATTGGGAGGTAAGATACCACGAGGGGCTTTACTGGTAGGGCCTCCTGGTACTGGTAAAACACTTCTTGCTAAAGCTGTAGCAGGTGAAGCGCAAGTGCCTTTCTTCTCATTATCGGGTTCTGACTTTGTGGAGATGTTTGTAGGGGTAGGAGCCTCACGTGTGCGAGACCTTTTCAAACAAGCTAAAGAGAAAGCTCCTGCAATTATATTTATAGATGAGATTGATGCAATAGGCCGTGCACGTGGTAAAAATATGATGACTGGTGCTAACGATGAGCGTGAAAACACACTTAACCAGTTACTTACTGAGATGGATGGTTTTGGGACACACACTAATGTGATAGTATTGGCAGCAACGAACCGTGCAGATATTTTGGATAAAGCATTGATGCGCGCAGGTAGGTTTGACCGACAAATATATGTGGAACTACCTAACCTAACGGAACGCAAGCAAATATTTAATGTACACCTAAAACCTATAAAGACTGCTGAAACACTGGACATTGATTTTCTTGCGAAACAAACGCCAGGTTTCTCGGGAGCGGATATAGCTAATGTATGTAACGAAGCTGCCTTAATAGCTGCTCGTAAAGGTAAAACTGCTGTGAGCAAGCAAGAATTCTTGGATGCAGTAGATAGAATAGTAGGGGGCTTGGAAAAGAAAAGCAAAATACTTACTCCTGAAGAGCGCAAAGCAATAGCTTTTCACGAAGCAGGACACGCTACCGTAAGCTGGCTATTACAATATGCTGCTCCGCTGATAAAAGTTACTATTGTGCCACGAGGACAATCATTAGGAGCGGCATGGTACTTACCTGAAGAGCGACAAATAGTACGTACTGAGCAGATATTGGACGAGATGTGTGCTGCCCTTGGGGGACGTGCTGCTGAGAAAGTTATTTTTGATAAAATATCAACAGGAGCCCTTAGTGACCTTGAGAAGGTAACTAAGCAAGCACGTGCTATGGTTACTATCTACGGACTTAATGAAAAGATAGGTAACCTTACCTATTATGATTCATCACAAGCAGATTATAGTTTCACTAAGCCTTATAGCGAGCGCACTGCACACCTTATAGATGAAGAAATATCAAAAATTATTGAGGAACAGTATCAAAGAGCTATTACTATACTGAGTGAAAATAAGGAGAAACTTACTACTTTGGCGAACTTGTTATTAGAGCGAGAAGTAATATTCCGAGATGACTTAGAGAATATTTTTGGTAAACGCAAATATAAAGATGCTCATTCGGCCGAAGAGGATGATGAGGAAAAAGCGTTGGCAGCTATTAATAACAAGCCTACTGAAAATAATACCCCTGAGGTTGTGTAATGAAAATAACAGCTCAAATAAAAGAACCTATAAGGCAAGAGATGGAGCTTTTTGAAAAGAAGTTTCAAGGAGCTATGGCATCAAAGGTAGCACTGTTAAACCGTATTACTTATTATATAGTAAATAGGAAAGGTAAGCAGATGCGCCCAATGTTTGTGTTCTTGGTAGCTAAAATGTTATCGGGAGGGCAGGTAAATGACCGTACCTACCGCGGAGCTTCAGTTATTGAGCTTATTCACACTGCTACCCTTGTGCATGATGATGTGGTAGATGACAGTAATAAGAGACGAGGATTTTTCTCAATTAATGCTTTATGGAAAAATAAAATAGCTGTATTAGTAGGCGATTACCTACTTTCTAAGGGGTTATTACTCTCCATAGACAATGGTGATTTTGACTTATTGCGCATTATATCAGTAGCTGTACGTGAAATGAGTGAAGGTGAGCTGTTACAGATGGAAAAAGCGCGTAGGCTAGATATTGTAGAAGAGGTGTATTACGAGGTAATACGACAAAAAACGGCTACCCTTATAGCTGCTTGCTGTGCTATGGGAGCTTGCTCAGTACAGCCTGAAGAGAATGAACTTATTGAGAAAATGCGTCTTTTTGGTGAACACATAGGTATGGCTTTCCAAATAAAAGATGATCTTTTTGATTATACTGACGAAGCTATAGGAAAACCTACTGGTATTGATATTAAAGAGCAAAAAATGACCTTACCGCTTATTTATGTATTAAACACTTGTAGCAAAGAGGAAAAAGATTGGCTTATTAACTCGGTAAAAAATCATAATAAGGATAAAAAGCGTGTAAAAGAAGTAATAACCTTTGTAAAAAAGCACAAAGGATTAGAGTACGCTACTACTAAGATGAAAGAGTTTCAGCAAAAAGCCCTCAGTATTTTGGATGATTTTCCTTCTTCAGATTACAAAGAAGCTCTTACTTTAATGGTGAATTATGTGATTGACAGACATATTTAGAATTTTGAAATTCTAAATCTAACAAGGTAAAAGAAGACTGCTCCTAGATGGAGCAGTCTTCTTTTTTATATTTTTTCTAAACATTATTTTGTTTGTTTCTAAATAATATGTATCTTTGCAGCGTCGAATCAAAAAATAAACAATATTATGAGATTAAAATTTTTAGTTCGTGCCTTAGTAGCAGGAATGATGGCTCTTACAACTTCGTGTAGTAAGGATGACAAAAAAGATGAAGCTCCAGTAAAAAATGGTAAAGAAGCTACTGTTGATGCTTCTTCAGGAAATGAATGGAAATACTTTTCTTTTTCTTCTGGAAAAGAAGTATCGGTAGCGAGCCCTACTACCAGCTTAGATTGGGATATCGCTTTCAATCGTTACTATGTAAAATTAAATGGTGGTGCATCGGGAAGTGGTAAAGCCGAAGCTTTAAAAACTGATAAAACTCAGTGGAATGATGTAAAAGAAGCACCTACCACAGGCTACACCAAAGATGAAAAAGGTACTATGCAACTTGGTATACCCCCTAAACCTATAGAAGGCACCTTCTGTAAAATAATTTCAGGAGGAATGAAAGGTGAGAATAATACAGGCTATGTTACTTATAACCCCCAAGCAATGCAAAGTGGTGGAGGAAGCCCTTATGAAATTTACAAGTATGTATATGTTTTAAAAGCTGCAAATGGTGATTTTGTAAAAGTTCAATTCACGGACTATTTAAATGATAAAAATAAAGGAGGGCATCCTAAGTTTAACTATATAGTTAGTAAAAATGGTCTGTTCTGAAGCTAAAAAGTAGCTTTAGAAAAGTAGAGCAAATGCACGAAATTACTACAGAGGGGAAAGTAGAAAACTTCGTACGTTTGATTAAAAAAAACAGTCTAATCTATACAATCTATACAAAAACACTTTTTTATATTTTTTATAAATATTATTTTGTATATTTCTAAATAAGTTGTATCTTTGCGGCGTCAAATTAAAAACAAACGATATTATGAGATTAAAATTTTTAGCTCCTACCTTATTAGTAGGGATGATGGTACTTACAACTTCTTGTAAGAAAGATGAGGAACAGTCCCCTGCTTCAAATGTTAAAGAAGTAAAGGAATTGAACGCTTCATCACAAACTGAATGGACATACTTTTCTTTCTCGGAAGGGAAACAAGTAGCTGTTACTAACCCTCGTACGAGTAATAATTGGGACATAGCCTTCAATCGTTATAATGTAAAGACTAATGGAGGAACTTCGGGACTTGGTGGAGTGGAAGTAGTGAACACTGGCAGTAAAGATTTTGATGCTGTTACCCAATATCCGGGTGCTGGTTACCAAAAAGATGAAGAAGTTACAACCTATGGGAGGCCAAAAGAAGGGCAAAGCACCCCTACAGTTACAACTAATTCGGTTAATAAAGCTATTACAGGTACTGTAATGAATCCTGACCCTAAAGGTTTCTACAATTATGCTCCTCCTGCCCAAGGCAGTAATGCTCCTCATATTAATCTTACTAAATATGTGTATGTTATAAAAACAACAAAAGGCAGCTATGTGAAAATTCAAATTACTGAATATACCAATTCTAAAGGAGAAACAGGATATCTTACTTTTAAATATGACACACTTACTTCACAAGCTCCTGTAGAAAAAGTAAGCCTTACCTTCACTAAAGCAGCTGCTGAAATACAATTAGATGCCACTGCCGATTGGCAATACTTTTCATTAGCTACTGGTTCTGTAGTAAGTGCTACCCAAAGCAATACTACTTCTTGGGATATAGCTTTCAAGGAATACTATGTAAAACTTAATGGAGGAGTAAACGGAAAAGGAAAAGGTGAAGCTCTTAAAACTGAATCAAAAGATTTTGAAAGTGTAAAAGAAACTATTACAGTAGGTTTTGAAAAAGATAAAGAAGTAACCTTTAAAGCTATGGGAGGCAAAGAAACTAAAGAAAATGTTTCGCCAGTGCTTACAGGAGGTTTTGGCTCTACTACAGGAACTATAAACATCAACCCTGCTAATATGCAAAAATGGGGTAGTGTTTATGCTCCTAATAACTGGGTATATATTATCAAAACTGCTGATGGTAAATACGCTAAAGTACAAGTAACTGACTTCTACAAAGAAGTTAGTGGTAAAAAAACTGAAAATTTCCCTAAACTGAAATATCAGCTAAGCGATACGCAAAGTAAATAATAAAAGCTATGAAAATTAAGTTATTATTATCAGTTTTAGTTATAGCCTTTACTCTTACCTCTTGCAGCAAAGATGATGAAACTCCTAAATTACCTGCTAATGTTAAGAGTGTTTCCAACTTAGATGTAAATGGAAAGTGGGTTACCTTTTCTTTTGAAAATGGAGTAGCTACTACTGCTACCCCTACTGGTGATTGGGATATTGCTTTCAATAGTTATTGGGTAAAGCTTAATGGAGGCACATCGGGAAGCGGACAAGCAGCTGCTCTAAATACTCACAGTACTGATTTTGCTTCTATCAATAAAGCTCCTACTGAAGGATATACTAAAGATATTGTTATGGAAGTATTAATGGGGTATCCTAATACTCAAACAGTTACTACCTCACTATCAGCCCTTATGACTGGAGGTTTTGGTGTTACTGAGGGTACCATTCATATCGCTCCTGAAAATAAAGGAGCAGATAAATATCCAAGCGTGTATCGTCCTACTAAGTGGGTATATATTCTTAAAAGAGCTAATGGTAAATATGTAAAATTTCAACTTACAGATTGCTATAATGATAAAGCAAAAGCGATATATCTCACTTTTCAGTACCAACTATCAGAAGACGGTAATTTTTAATATTATTAATAATAGCTTTAAGGGGCTGTTCAGATATGGGCAGCCTCTTTTTTCTAAATTAAACTCTATATGCAAAAATCACTTATTATCACTTTGCTTACTACTCTTTTTGCTTGGCAAGGCTTTTCCCAAACCGATAATGACGATAAAAAGGTAGAACTATCGGAGGTAATAGTTACAGCTACTCGTGCCCAAAAGTACTTGAAAGATGTACCTATTACTGTTCAGGTTGTTACTGCTGATGATATTCGTAAATCACAAGCAAGTGACTTCCAATCATTTTTAGAAACAGAATTTGCAGGTATTAACTTTACTTACGATGGAGGAATGCCTAACATCAATATGCTGGGGTTTGGTGGTAAATATGTACTCTTTTTGGTAGATGGCGAACGTATGGCTGGTGAAACTTTTGACAATATAGACTATAACCGTATTGACTTAGATAATATTGAACGAATAGAGATTATTAAAGGAGCTACATCATCATTGTATGGCTCTAACGCCTTAGGAGGAGTGATTAATATTATTACTAAGAATGCTAAAAAAGCTTTTGAGGGCAGTGCAAGTTACTTATATGAAAGCTCTGAAAGCCATAAAACAAATATAGGAATAGGTAGCAAGCAAAAGTGGGGTAGTATTCGGGTTACTTCTTTCTATAACTTTCGTGAGCCTTATACTTTAAAAGATAGTGAGCCCTTGCGCTCATATAAAAATGGCAACTTGGTAGAAGCTGAAAAAGGAGAACTTAACATCGCTGGTTTTACTACTTATGGAGTAACACCTAAAGTTAGCTTAAACATTTCACCCAAAACTAATATTACAATTACCCCTAACTATTACTTCAGTGAGCGTAATCAGGGGACTGAAATTTCAAGAAAAGTAAGAGATCGCTACTACAATTACACAATGTCAGCTAAAGGAGAAACAGAGTTTTCTGAGAATAAAAAGCTAAGTTTATCAGCAGCTTTTGACCGATATGACAAATTCAACTATTATAGACTGATAAAAGAGCAAGAGAAGAATTACGAAAACACAATATGGCGTGCTGCTGCCCAATATAACCAACAAATATGGGAGAAGCATTCATTGGTAGGAGGTACTGAAGTTTTTTCTGACCAATTGTTAAGTTTCAGGTTTAACAATACGGGTACTGAAGCTAAAGAAACTGCCAAAAACTACACTCTTTTTACACAACAAGAATGGGCTATAACTCCTTCTTTTACTTTAGTTACTGGAGCACGTATTGATTATCATTCACTTTTTAAAGAACATTTGACTTATCGCCTATCAGGTATGTTTAAAGTAAATAAGTTCAGTTTTAGAGGAGGATATTCTAGTGGATTCAGATCACCTACTCTTAAAGAACTTTATACAAATTGGTTTCACCCTTGGGGTGGAGGATTCCAAATTATGGGGAACAAAGAGTTGAAGCCTGAAAGCAGTGATAACATCAATTTATCGGTAGATTTTGACAGTAAAAAACTTAATATTACAGCTATGACTCAGTTCTCATCGGTAAAAGATAAGATTTCTTATCGATGGACATCGGCTAGTGATACTATTCGTTATATTAATTTTAAAGGACATACTAAGATTATTAGTTCAGAAGTATCAGCTACTTATCGTCCTATTAAAGCATTAAGGCTAAAGAGTAGCTATGCTTATTACTATATCAGTAATAGTGCTGAAGAGAACCGCCCACATACATTTACTGTAAAAGCTGAGTATATTCCTAAGGCAGATGCGTTGTACATTCCTAATATAATATTTAGTGGTAAGTATGTGAGTGCTACTCGCATTAATGATATTAATACAAATAATGATAGAATATACGCTTATTATGAACCTTACAGTACTTGGCACTTGCAGTTACACAGCAAGCTACCGTACAATTTCACTCTTACAGCAGGTATCAATAACATTTTTGGTTATGTAACAAAAACAACAAGTTTTTATTCAAGTATTTCACCAGGGAGAACTTTTATTATAGGATTGAAGTATCAGATATAAAAATAAGATATTAATTTTTAGTTGCTAGAATAAAGAAAACTCTGACAACTAGATCTTTAATACAGAACTATTTTACGCCCCAAAAACTAAAAGAATTTAGTTTTTGGGGCGTTTTGTAGATATTAAAAATTCAAGAAAATCATATTTATTCTTAGGCCTAGATAAATTGTTATACAAAATAATTCTCTAGGATTTAAACGCGAAATTTCACTTGAAAGTGGAATTGACGTATATTAGTGTTTAGAAGTTATTCATTGCCAATTAAGAATTGTTTTGTATTTTTGCGGCAGATTTAAAACTAAAACTAAATATGGTATCTTTTTTTAATGAAACTCCGTTCACATTGCCTTATAAGAAGAATGAACTTAAATTATGGATAAAAGAAATAGCAAAATCAGAAGGAAAGAAAATAGGTGATATTAACTATATTTTTTGCAATGATGAGTATTTGCACAAAATTAATGTGCAGTATTTGCAGCACGATACACTTACAGATATTATTACTTTTGATTATACAGAAAGAAATACTTTAAATGCTGATATTTACATTTCCATAGAAAGAGTGAAGGAGAATGCCAGCATCTTTACTGTACCCTTTGAGCAGGAACTGCTACGAGTACTTTCGCATGGTATTTTACATCTATGTGGTTATAAGGATAAAACAGATGCCGATAGTACAATGATGCGTAGTAAAGAAGAAGAAAAAATCAAGTTATTTAGTTCTTCTTCAGCTTTAGCATAGATTTCAAATTGATAACAAAGCTAGCTAAAAAGGCATAAAAAAGCAAGAAGAAAAGCCCGACATAAACATTATTACCAAAGGCATAAAAATTCAAAAATGAGAAGCCTACACTGATACTAAGGAAGATTTTTATCTTCCTTTTTTTATAGGGTATAGGATAGTATTTTTGCCCGTAGTGATACGAAATGAACATCATTGTAGTATAGGTAATAAGTGTGGCAAGAGCAGCACCTTTGTAGCTAAATAAAGGTATTAAAGCAAAATTAAAAAACACAGTAAGCACCATACCTACAATGGATACAATTGCACCAAACATGGTGCGATCGGTTACTTTATACCATACAGAGAGGCTTTGGTAAATACCAGAACAGAAGTTAGCAAGAAGAATGATAGGTACTATCCAGAGGGCTTCCCAATATGAAGGATTGGGTATAAGGATCCGTTTAAAAAGATCTGTAAAAACTGTAATAAATAATAAGATAAAACCACCACACACAATGAAGTATTCAGTTATTTGTGCATAAGTTTTAGGAGCGTTTTTATCTTGAGCACTACTAAAGAAAAAAGGCTCTATGCCAAGTTTATAAGCTGACACAAAAAGATTCATAAATACACCCATTTTGTAACAAGCAGAGTAGACCCCAATAGTTTCGTCTGCCGTATCAGGAGGAAGAAGCATACGCAAAAATACACGATCAAACCCTTCATTTACTGAAAAGGCAATACCTGCTA
Source organism: Capnocytophaga sp. oral taxon 878 (assembly GCF_002999135.1). NCBI lineage: Bacteria > Pseudomonadati > Bacteroidota > Flavobacteriia > Flavobacteriales > Flavobacteriaceae > Capnocytophaga > Capnocytophaga sp. oral taxon 878. Next base: position 375,296 of record NZ_CP027229.1, on the reverse strand, counting down.
AAAGCACAGGAAAGGCGTAGAGCATCATTTCTTTCCAAAGGTTATATGAAAACCTAAAACGTATTTTTAGATAGATAGGCAGTAAGGCTATGAAGGTAAATAAGCTAGCAATAACATTGGCTAAAAAGATATAATACACACCTCCTCCATCAGCTAGTTGATCCGCAGGGAGGTAATTCAGAAAGTAGATATTAAAAGCCATATTCACAACTGTATTACCTACTTTAAGAAAAGCGTAAAGATTAGCTTTACCCTTATTACGTAACCATGCAAAAGGTATTACTACTAAGCTATCAAGAACAAGAATATAAATACCAAATACTATGTATTGTACATCATAGTTAAGCCAAACTGCTATGGTATCTCTAAGAAGGTAAGCTGTAAGCAAAAATAGTAAAGAACTTACTGTAAGGGACGTGAGAGCAGTAGATTGTACTTTTGCCTTCTTTTCTCCTTTATTCATAAAACGGAAGAAAGCAGTTTCCATTCCATACGACAATAGAACATTACCCAAGATAAGATAGACAAACAAACCTGAATAGATACCAAAATCACCTGTGGGAAGCTTATCTACATAAAGTCTTGTAAGCAATAAAGTAATCACACGTGGTAGCACAGTGGCTATGCCATAAATAACGGTATCTTTTAGGAGTTTTTTTAGCATAAGGTATCTTTCTTATCCAAATAATTCTTGTATTGCATCTTCAATCTTAGCGACAGTCACAATGCGTATTTTAGTATTCTTAAGGGCTATCTTGTTGTATTTAGAAACAAATATAGTATTAAATCCAAGCTTTTCAGCTTCAGTAATACGCTGTTCTACACGCTGCACCGGACGTATTTCCCCTCCTAATCCTACTTCGCCAGCAAAACATACATCCTTTTCAATAGCAATATCTTCATTAGAGGATAGGATAGCCATAGCTACACCCAAATCTGTAGCGGGGTCGTCAATAGTAATACCACCAGTAATGTTCAGAAACACGTCCTTAGCCCCTAAGCGAAATCCTGCACGTTTTTCAAGTACTGCCAAAAGCATATTCAGCCGTTTAGCATTAAACCCTGTAGTACTGCGCTGGGGTGTACCATAAACAGCTGTACTCACCAAAGCCTGTATTTCAATCATTAGCGGACGCATACCTTCCAATGTAGCTGCTATAGAAGTACCACTAATAGTCTCATCTGTTTTAGAAATAAGTATTTCAGAAGGGTTATTTACCTCGCGAAGTCCATTGCTAAGCATCTCATAAATACCAAGCTCAGAAGTAGAGCCAAAGCGGTTTTTCAGAGATCGCAAGATACGATAGACATGGTTGCGATCACCTTCAAACTGCAGAACGGTATCCACCATATGCTCTAATATTTTAGGCCCTGCTATTTGCCCATCTTTAGTAATATGCCCAATAAGTATTACAGGAGTATGAGTTGTTTTAGCAAACTTAATCAATTCGGAAGTACATTCTCTAATTTGAGAAATACTCCCTGCTGATGCCTCTATATAATCGGATTGTAATGTTTGTATAGAATCTATGATTACAATTTCAGGCAAAAGTTCTTTTATTTGTTGAAAAATGTTTTGCGTTTTTGTCTCGGTAAGTATATAACAATTATCTAACTGATGTGGAATACGATCAGCACGCATTTTAATCTGTTTTTCACTCTCTTCTCCCGATACATATAACGTTTTATAAGGCAAATTGAGTGCTATTTGTAATAAAAGTGTACTCTTGCCTATCCCTGGTTCACCACCTAAAAGGGTTACCGATCCCGGTACTATCCCCCCGCCGAGCACATTGTTCAATTCATGGTTATTACTATTGAGGCGTGCCTCCTGTTGGGTATCAATTTGCGAAATAGGAATGTATTTAGAAGCTTTGTTTTTTATAGAACTCTCCTTTTCTTGCCAAGCAGGCGTACTATCTTTCTGCACTACTTCTTCCACAATGGTATTCCACTGCTTGCAACTGTAACACTGCCCTTGCCATTTGCTATATTGTGCGCCACAATTCTGACAGAAATAGGCTGTTTTTAGTTTTGCCATAATTTAAGTGTTAAGGATTAGGAATTAAGATTTATTATCCATTAATTGTTCTTTATCAATTGCAAAAGATATTGCCCATATTGGTTTTTGAGCATTGGCTTTGCCAGTTCTTGCAGTTTTTCAGCGGTAATCCAGCCCTTGCGGTAAGCTATTTCTTCCAAACAAGAAATTTTGAGCCCTTGACGTTTTTCTAAGGTCTCCACAAAGTTAGATGCTTCACTAAGTGAATCATGAGTACCCGTATCAAGCCACGCAAAACCGCGCCCTAAGAGTTGTACTTTTAGTTCACCATCATTCAGAAACTCTTGATTAACAGTAGTTATCTCTAGTTCACCACGAGTAGAAGGCCTGATATTCTTAGCAATCTCCACTACCTTATTAGGATAGAAATAAAGCCCCACCACAGCATAGTTAGATTTGGGCTGTGCTGGTTTTTCCTCAATGCTAAGCACATTACCTTCTTTATCAAACTCTGCTACGCCATAACGTTCTGGGTCTTTCACATAATAACCAAAAACAGTAGCTTTACGCTCTTTCTCTACATAATCTACTGCTTGAGTCAGCATTCGGGTAAAACTCTGCCCATAAAATATATTATCCCCCAATACCAAGCATACATCATCATCGCCTATAAACTTTTCTCCTATGATAAAAGCTTGTGCTAATCCATCAGGACTTGGTTGCTCAGCATAACTAAGACGAATACCAAAATCAGAGCCATCACCTAACAGGCGCTCAAAACCTGGTAAGTCCTGAGGCGTAGAAATCACTAATACATCCCTAATACCCGAAAGCATCAATACCGATAGAGGGTAGTAAATCATCGGTTTATCATAAATAGGAAGTAACTGCTTAGAAACTCCCTTTGTAATAGGGTAAAGGCGTGTGCCCGATCCTCCTGCTAATATAATTCCTTTCATTGATAACTTTTTTAATTATTAGTATCTCTAATCTCTGTCCTCTCCCCTTTCTCATTCACCTTGTACTCCTTACCTTTTTCTATTAGTACCCCTTGTATTACCCCTTGCGCATGTTCCACATCAAGGTCTATCACTCTTCTATTCATCAAGTAAGTTACTTCAGGGTATAATGTATGTCCTATCACAAACTTACCCACCTTCCATTTCTCCATAATTGTTTCTGCCTCAGTAGGGTCTATAGTTTGTTTACCCCAACCTCGGTACCACATAGGGCTTATCCCAAATTGATAAATAGTACTATACAAATTATCTTTCATTTGTTGGGCTTTTCTGTTGTCAAAGTAATAATCACGAGCTTTGCTATTCAATTCTTCTACCGATAGCCCTAAATTAGCCACTTCTACCGAAATACCAGCGTGTACAAACACATAATCACCTATGCGTTCCACTAAGTTTTTAGTACCCAGCCATCTTCCTAACTCAGTATGAGGTTTGTAAAGATTGTAATAATCCTCCTGTAGCAGTTTTTCATTCTCAAAATATTTCTTGCGCACATACCGGAAATCATCATTCATATTCATCAGGTCGTGGTTACCTAATATAAAATGCACCTTTCCTCCTACCCTTTCAGCTTGTTGTTCCAAATGATAAATAAGCCAAAGTGTTTGAGTTACCAACAAACCTCGGTCAAAAAAATCACCTACCGTAACCAAGTGTCCTTTGCCATAAGTCCATTCATATTTAGCATTCATCACCCCATTACCTATCAAGAACTGTTTAAAAGCCCCATACTGCCCCTCTATATCCGAAATAGCAATCAACTTTTCAGGCATTTCATATACCGATTCTTCATTTGTAAGTTCTTTTTTCAGCTTAAAAGTAAAAAAATCTTTATCATCCACATAGCATTTCAGCTTCCTACTGCAACTTTTAGGAGACTTTTCTTTCAAAACCAACTCAAAACCTCCCTTTCCCTTCACTATCTGCTTAGATACAACCTTATTTTTCACATAAAACACATACGGACCATCCCAATCCACTCCCGAAGTGTCTTTAGCAAGCCTTTCTTCCGATTTTTTAGGCTTATTTTGCGCCCCAACCTCTCCAACAGGAAACATTAAAAGGCAAACTAATAAAATCCTCAATAGGTAATTCATCATTGTTATGTTATTTATTGGCGCAAAGGTACAAATAATTTGCCAAGCAAGCAAATACAGCTATAATTAATTTAAAGCAAACATCCCATTCTTTATCCAACCTACCAACAAAAAACTTTCATATTACAAGTACCTTCAGCCTACCTTAGGAACCCCTCATAACATTACCCAAGTGCAAGTTTAAGATGAACGAACGATAAACGAAGGATAAACGAACTATAAACGAAGGATAGTTGGTAAAATAATACAGCCTCATCATATAACATAAAATAAACACATCAACTCTTCCCCCTATACCCTGAAAACTAACCCCCTAAAACTTGCTAATTGACAATTGTTTTGTACCTTTGCAGCCTAAAAGAACAAAAAGATGAACACAGACCAATTATTACATATAGCACACACCTACGGAAGCCCCGTTTATGTGTACGATGCTGAAAAAATAACCTCCCAATACCAGCGCCTCACCTCTGCCTTTGCTCCAGTACCCAAACTGCGCATCAATTATGCAATGAAAGCTTTATCAAATATCTCTATTTTAAAGCTAATGAAGCAATTAGGAGCCGGACTCGATACCGTTTCCATTCAAGAAGTACAGTTAGGACTACTAGCAGGTTTTGCTCCCGAACAGATCATCTTCACCCCCAATGGCGTATCAATGAGCGAAATCGAAGAAGCTATGCGCTTAGGTGTACAGCTTAATATCGACAACCTCTCATTCTTAGAACAGTTCGGCACACAGCACCCCGAAGTACCCGTATGCATTCGCATCAACCCACACGTAATGGCAGGAGGCAATAGCAACATTTCAGTAGGACATATCGATAGCAAATTTGGTATTAGCATCCACCAAATACCTCATATACTGCGTATTGTCGAAAACACCAAAATGCACATCAACGGCATACACATGCATACAGGTAGTGACATTTTAGATATCGACGTATTCCTCTATGCAGCCGAAATCTTGTTCGAAACAGCTAAACACTTCACCGAACTGCAATTCATCGATTTTGGTAGTGGCTTTAAAGTACCTTATAAAGAAGGAGATATACAAACTAATATTGAAGAATTAGGCGAACGCCTTAGCAATCGCTTTAATGAGTTTTGCAAAGAATACGGCCGCGAACTCACATTAGCCTTTGAACCTGGTAAGTTCTTAGTAAGTGAAGCCGGACGCTTCTTAGTAAAAGTAAATGTAGTAAAACAAACCACCTCTACCGTATTTGCAGGCATCGACTCTGGGTTTAACCACCTCATCCGCCCTATGTTCTACGGGGCTACCCACTATATTGAGAACATCTCCAACCCCGAAGGAAAGAAACGTTTTTACTCGGTAGTAGGTTATATTTGCGAAACAGATACCTTTGCTTCCAACCGACAAATAGCCGAAATTACCGAAGGCGATATATTGTGTTTCCACAATGCAGGAGCCTACTGTTACACTATGGCAAGCAATTACAATTCACGCCTACGCCCTGCCGAAGTGCTATGGCAAAACGGCGAAGCCAAACTCATCCGAAAAGCCGAAACCTTTGATGATTTAGTTAGAAATCAAATATTTTAACAGATTTATAAAAAATAAATTAGCAGATTAGTAAACACTCACATTTACTAATCTGCTAATTTGCTAATTTACTAATTTGCTAATTATAAAAACCTATTGTGCCAGCTTTCTTCCAAAGGCACTTCCCAGTTCTCTTCATATTCCAATTTAGTATTCACCAAGTTGTTAAACACTATTGTCTGTGCCGATACAGCCTTATCTTTCACCATCTTCTTAAAGTCGGAAAGGTTTTTATAAGCTATATATTCACCTTGGCGGTAACTCACATTCATCCTATCCAGTAAGGTAACGTTATACTGAGTTTCTAACTCCTGAATAAAGCGCGCCAATGTATCTAATGAGCAGCCTCCTACACCATGAGCATCAGGAGAAGCTCCTATTACTATAAAGCGATTGTAACGCAGTTCAAAAGCCGATAGCAAGTCCTTACCATGAACCTTCCAACGGTTTATAAAATCTTGCAACTGTGTATTTAGTTGCGCTTGTTCTTCTTCCGTAAAACTACGGTTGCATTGGTATACCCACACACGGGCATCATCTGGTAGTTGTTTAAAATCTGTATACATTCTATTTTTTCATCAATCGGTCTAAGTTGCGTTTGTTATCGCGGTCTTTAATTGTTTCTCGTTTATCATACAATTTCTTACCTCGTACTAAGGCTATATCTACCTTTGCTAGCCCTTTATCATTAACAAAAAGCCGAAGAGGCACTATGGTAAGCCCTGTATTTTTCACCTCTTTATTGAGTTTGCGCAACTCTTTTTTCTGCAATAATAGTTTGCGCTCACTCTTGGGGCGATGGTTGTAATAAGTGCCAAAATCATAAAGCTCAACAGTTGAGTTAATCATAAAAAGTTCACCTTTTTCATTGAACTCACAAAAGCTCTCGGCTATAGAGGCTTTACCCATACGTATTGATTTAATTTCGGTGCCTACCAGCACTATGCCCGCAGTATAACGGGTGAGTATTTCATATTCAAACTTTGCTCGTTTGTTAAGTATTTGTATTGTTTTCTGAATCATAAAGCAAAAGTAGTCTTTTTTTCTGACATAACAAGCTTTTGTTTAAAAGTTTTTCGTACTTTTGCAGAAAATCAGTTTTATGAAACGTATTTTACTACTTTTAGTACTGTGCTTCACTCCTACCCTATGGGCACAACAGTCTGACTTTGTTTTACTAAAAAGTCTTTCATCCAACTTTGTATTTGATATGAAATACGCCACCCCCGATAACTTCCTAAAACAGGCTGTGTATGAGTGTGGCGATTGTTATTTGCGCAAAAGTACTGCCGAGGCACTGGTAAAAGCCAATGCCGAATTCTTAAAGTTAGGCTATCGGATTAAGTTATTTGATTGCTACCGACCGCTTGCTGTTCAGAAGAAAATGTGGAAGATACTACCAGGCACTCATTATGTGGCTAATCCTGCGAAAGGGTCTAAGCACAATCGGGGTGCTGCTGTAGATCTTACTTTGGTAGATAAGGATGGTAATGAGCTAGATATGGGTACTCCTTTTGATTTTTTTGGCAAGGAAGCACATCACACTTGCACTACCCTACCTAAAAAAGTACTTGAAAACCGTAAACTCCTAAAAGATATACTGAACAAATATAACTTCAAATCTATCTACTCGGAGTGGTGGCACTATGAGTATCGCCCTGAAATGCAATCAAAAGTAGAGGATTTTCAGTGGGAGTGCAAGGGTGAACACTAAAGATCGTTTGGCACTTCTAATATTTCAATACTTTTTACTCTAATAGCATTATTAATAAGGGCACGAGTATATTCTGGATAAGGCGAGCCTGCAGCAGGAGCGCCCATATTGCATTCGCCATCGGAGCCTCCCCCACCGTTTATCCACAGGTATGCATCGGCGTGAGGAGCGGTAGTGCGGGTAGTGCTACGAGGTCCTAAAGCGGCATTAAAATTATTACACGAATTATAGGGTGCATTCTCATTTTGGTGTTTAGGCCTATTGATACCACTTCTTCCTGTATCAATCACATAACGTGCTTTGAGCCCTTTGGTGGCTAAGAAATCTACAAACTTTTCAGCCCCTACTTGTTCTTCTTGTGTACCTCCTAAGCCTGAGACATTTAGCGCAAAACCTTGCATATACTCTAGCCCACCATCTATCACAGCAGTAGCTACAGCTTCGGGGTGAGCTGTAACCAATACCGAATTACCTGCATGTAGGTAGGTTACTACATTAGGATTGTTATTTTTGAGAGTTTTCCCTACATAAGTAAGTAATTCAGCCCTTTCATTGTATTGTGGTGTGCCTTTCTTATGGTTACAATAGTTAATAGCATCGGGTTCTACAATCACTACTGCACGGCGCTGCCCAATAATAGTACTTACACGATCAATCCAGGCTCGATATGAAGCAGCTGTAGGATGTCCGCCCTTAGATAAGAAGCCACAATCACGATTGGGGATGCCATAGATAACTACGATAGGTGTTTTTTGAGAGCGTTCAGCCCCATCGATAAAGGCTTTGAGGTAGGTGTCATTTTTTTCAGGGGTAGGAGAAATCCCATCAAACCAGCCTCCGCACGGAGTGCCATACACTTGATAGTAGATTTTTTTCAACTCGGCAGTAGGTTGTTTTTTAACTACTGCCAGCCGAGAAGGGTCGGTATAGAAATCCCAATCATAAGGGGTTTTAGGCTGAGTGGGGGGTGTTTTTTCTTCAGCTTTTTGGCAAGCTATTATCAGTAATAGCCCTGCGATTAAAGAGAGTAATTTCTTCATAATTTTATTTTTTTATCTTATACATACTTTTTATTGCCACAAAGGTACAAAATATTTTTGAACTGATAAGATTTCTTACTTCTTTTTATAATACTTGGCTGTGCCAGCTGAAGAGCTATCCTTCGTTTATAGTTCGTTTATCCTTCGTTATTCGTTCGTTCATTGTAGAAGATAGTTTTTTCTGTCGGGAATATTAGTTAGGGATTTTTTATATGGTTCATCTATATTGTTTCAAGTTATTGAAAGGCTTTATTAGAGTAAACTTGTATTGGAATTGGCTTCTGCTTTATGTTTTTCATTCTTTTAGCTGTGGGTATTGCTTATTTTATAGTGAATAACATAGTACTTCCTTTGAGTAAAAAAAGAATATTTTTAGACTTGAAGAGTACTTTTTTAATTCGAGATAGTGCTTATTTCAAAAAAAAGTAGTAATTTCGCCCATTCTTACAACACATTTCGAATGAAAAGAACTTTATTATATAGCACTTTTATAGGGGTTTGCACATTGCTTATTATTGCTTGCACTCCCAATGCCAATACGTATTACAACCGACAAATGCAGCCCATTGTAACCAAGTACAATGTACTATTTAATGGCGAAGAGGCGTATGCAAAGGGACTGAATGAACTACGCGAAAAATACCAAGATAACTTTGGTGAGATATTGCCTGTAGAGCCTATAGGTATGACTGGGAAAGTGCAGTTAGACGGTATAGGTAACCCAGACTTTGAACGGGCTGAAGAGAAGGCTATCAAAACCATTCAGCGTCACTCAATGGTTTTTAATGGGGTGCAACGCAACTATAAGATTGATGATGCTTATATGCTTTTGGGGCAAGCACGTTATTACGATGAGCGTTTTTTCCCAGCTTTAGAGGCTTTTAACCACATGCTTACCAACTACGGTATGAGTGAACGCATACCCGAAGCAGCCGTATGGGCACAGAAAACAAATCTTCGTTTGGGAAAAGATAAAGTAGCTATTGAGAAACTTACTGAGTTTTTGCGTGAAAATCCTAAAATACGCCGAAACGACAAAGCTGAAGCCTATGCTACCTTAGGACAAGCATATATCAACCAGGAACAATATCCCTTGGCAGCCGATGCTCTTTATAATGCAGGTAAATACACTCGCAATAAGGCTTTGCGTGGTAGGTATTACTTTATTGCTGCTCAACTATATGAAAAACAACACCAAAGAGATTCTGCTGAAGTGGCTTTTGACAAGGTAGTAAAACAAAATTGGAAAATTCCGCGCAAGTTATGGGTAGAAGCTCAAGCTGGGAAAGCGCGGAATAAAACTTTTACACCTGAAGAAAAAGCTGAATTCTTAGCCTATTTGCGTAAGTTAGAAAATCGATATGAGCACAAAAACTACCTCGACGTATTGTATTACACTCATGCCGAACTGCTAAGAGAACAACAAAAACGGTTGGCTACTGATTTTTATCGCCAATCATTACTTAACAACAAAGAGAATACTCCGTTAAAAGCTAAGGCTCATACACGCCTTTCTGAGTTGTTTTTTGATCAAAAAGATTATATAGGGGCGTATCAACACCTAGACAGCACCCTTACCTACACACCCGAAAACACTTTTGAACACTTATATGTACGTAGAAAAAGAGATAATCTGGCTAAAATAGCTGAGTTAGAGTATACTGTTAAGAAAAATGATAGCGTACTAAAAGTAGTGCTTTTACCCGAAAACGAACGTCGCGCTTTCTACCAAAAACATATTGATTCAATACAACAAGCTAAAGCTTTACGTGTCCAAAATCAAAAAAACAACCCTATTACCAATGCAGGTATGGGCTTTACAACTCCTGATATTACTACACAAAAGGGAGGAAAATTTTACTTCTATAACCCATTGAGTGTAGCGTATGGCAAACAACAATTTCAACAATATTGGGGTGATCGTAAATTAGAAGATAACTGGCGGTGGTCAAGCATAGGTAGTGGTACTGTAGCTAAACTTACCGCTTCGGCTACTACGACACAAATAGCAGAGCAAAATATAGATACTCCTGATACTTACTTGGCTCAACTACCTAAAACAGCTGCTGAAATAGCCCAACTTGCCACTGACCGCAACGAGGCTCTTTATCAATTAGGTGTACTTTACAGAGCTAAGTTTAAAGAAAATGAATTAGCTATACAACGATTAGAACGTGTATTAGCCCAACAACCTACTGCAGATATAGAAGCTGCTGCCCTCTATGAACTACAAAAAAACTATACTGACATCCGTAATCCTAAAGCTGAAACTATTAAAAGTAGATTATTAGCCAACTACCCCTCTACTGATTATGCAAAACTCTTGCAAGGAGGTGAAACCTCTCAGCACGAACGCAACAAATTAGCTCAAGTTTTTGTTGATAGTTTAACAGCTAAATATAAAAGAGGGGAAATAGCAGAAACAGCACATTTATTACAGCAAGAAGGATTACAATATCATGAAACAACAGCTGCTCCTACTATTGCTCTGTTACAAGCTAAAACCACTGCACGCTTAGAAGGGCTTGCTCCTTACCAAGCGCAGTTACAATTGATAGTAACCAACTATCCAGCTACTACCGAAAGTGAAGAAGCTAAAAACTTATTGGAAGAACTAAAAGATATAGAAAAAGAAGAATATATAGCCGATGATAAGGCTACTCAATGGAAAGTGGTTATCATAGGTACTACACCTGAAATACGCGAGAATTTAAAAGAAGAATTTACTGAAAAACTAAAAGCTATTTCAGAATCACTTTCTCTCTCCACCGATCTATACAATATAAATGAAACTTGGTGGGTTATACACAAAATACGTGATGGGTATTCTGCACAAAGTATTATAAGTGAACTAAAAGGGTTCTTAGAAAAAAACCAATTACAAGCCTACCCTATAGCTACTGAAAATTATCGCTTAGTACAAATACGAAAAGAGAAGGAAAAGATGCTGCAAACTACCAATTGAGTTATCCTTTACAAGTAAAAGCTATATATGATAGGTAAAGTCCTATTACAATAAAGAGAACACCACCTAAAACTCCTATCATACGAGCTGCTTTTCGCCCCAAATAGCGACTTATTTGCCCCATTGTCCAGTTATTTTGGTAGTGCTCATCTGGTTCATATAACCAATCCCAATCTTTTATAGCTCCTATAATAAGACAAATACCAAAACCTGCTAGTAATAGGGCTATTACACCTCCTGCTATATAAGGATTTTGTTTAATCCACTCTTTAAATGTTCCCATAGTATTTCAAATTATAATTAGCTCAGCATTGCCTGAGCTTTTTTTATACCTTCTATTAAGACATCTATCTCTTCAAAAGTGTTATACACAGCAAAACTAATACGCACCGTGCCCGGTATGTTATAAAAGTCCATAATAGGTTGGGCGCAATGGTGCCCCGTACGTACAGCAATCCCCATCTGATCGAGAATAACCCCAACATCATAAGGATGAATACCCTGCAAATTAAATGATATAACTGCGGTACGTTGTGCCAAATCTGGATTGCCATAAAGAGTAATACCATTTATACCTTGCAGCTTAGCTATAGCATATTCCAATAACTGATGCTCATAAGCTGCTATAGCCTCCATCCCTAACTGGTGTATATAGTCAAGAGCAGCAGCAAAAGCTATCCCTCCACAAATATTAGGCGTACCAGCTTCAAACTTATAAGGCAGGTCGGCATAAGTACTTTGCTCAAAACACACCTCTTTAATCATTTCCCCTCCTCCTTGGTAAGGAGGCAGCTGCAATAACAATTCTTCTTTGCCGTATAAAGCTCCTACTCCTGTAGGACCATACATTTTATGAGCCGATACAGCGTAAAAATCTACATCAAGAGCTTGAACATTCGGTTGTAAGTGTGGAGCAGCTTGCGCTCCATCTACTAAAACCACAGCCCCCACAGCGTGAGCTTTATCAATAATTTCTTTTACAGGGTGAATATTGCCTAAAGCGTTTGATACGTGTTGTACACACACAACTTTAGTACGCTTATTTAGCAAATTGCTATAGACTTCCATATCCAAAATACCTTGCTCGTTCATTGGTATTACTTTCAGGGTAGCGCCACTCCGTTGGCAAGCCAACTGCCAAGGCACTATATTACTATGATGTTCAGAAGCCGAAATAATTACTTCATCACCCGTTTGCATTAAGGTACCATAGCCATTAGCCACTAAGTTGATACCATGAGTAGTACCCGCTGTAAAAATAATTTCAGAAGACTTTTGGGCGTTGAAGTGATGTTGTACTTTCTGCCTTGCATGCTCATAAGCATCAGTAGCCTCCTGACTGAGAGTATGCACCCCTCTGTGGATATTAGCATTTTGGTAAGTATAGTAACGTACAATAGCCTCTACTACCTGAGTAGGTGTTTGAGAAGTAGCCCCATTATCAAAGTAGATAAGAGGACGTTTGTGAATAGTACGTGAAAGTATAGGAAAATCGGCACGTATTTCGCTGATGGATTTCATTAAGTTTGTTATTTATTTTGCAAAGATAATAATTAATAGTCAATTAGCAAATTGAGAGTTGCTTTGAAACAGTAAAAAATGCCATGCACTTTAGAGCGCATAGCATTTTTTACTATTAAATTTTCTATCTGTTATTTACTCAAGTACATCTTCCTCCTTGTATAAATATCGTAGAAAGCATCGTCTTTGAGACTATCTATAAACAAGATGCTTTCACCGGTAGATTTCATTTCAGGACCGAGCTTCTTATCTACGTTTGGGAATTTGTTGAACGAGAACACAGGTTGCTTAATGGCAAAGCCCTCTAAGTGCGGATGAAAATGGAAGTCTGTTAGCTTCTTCTCACCAAGCATGATCTTAGTGGCATAATTCACATAAGGTTCCTTATAAGCCTTGGAGATAAATGGTACCGTACGCGAAGCACGTGGGTTCGCCTCAATGATATACACGACATCGTCTTTTACGGCAAACTGTACATTGATAAGCCCCACGGTGTTGAGTGCCAAGGCTATCTTTTGGGTATGGTCTTTTATCTGTTGAATCACAAACTCACCTAAATTAAACGGTGGCAAGGTAGCATTACTATCCCCCGAGTGAATACCACAGGGTTCAATATGCTCCATAATACCTATAATGTACACGTTTTCGCCATCGCAAATAGCATCGGCTTCAGCTTCAATAGCTCCATCTAAATAGTTATCTAAAAGAAGCTTGTTATTAGGTATTTTGCGCAAGAGGTCTACCACGTGGGCTTCTAACTCTTCTTTATTAATAACAATCTTCATTCCTTGTCCTCCTAACACGTATGACGGACGTACCAAAAGCGGGAAGTCAAGCTCATCAGAGAGTTTTAGAGCCTCATCAGCAGTTTCGGCTACCCCAAAGCGTGGGTAAGGGATATTGTTCTCTTTAAGAAGGGTAGAGAAGCTACCTCTATCCTCTGCCAAATCCAGAGATTGGAAACTGGTACCTATAATTTTAACGCCGTATTTATCTAACTTTTCAGCCAATTTCAGCGCTGTTTGTCCACCGAGTTGTACTATCACTCCTTCTGGCTTTTCGTGCTGAATAATATCATAGATATACTCCCAGAACACAGGCTCAAAATAAAGTTTATCGGCAGTATCAAAGTCAGTAGAAACAGTTTCAGGGTTACAGTTAATCATTATGGTTTCATAATCACATTCTTTAGCTGCCAACACCCCGTGTACACAGCAGTAGTCAAACTCAATACCTTGCCCTATGCGGTTAGGTCCTGAGCCAAGCACTACTATTTTCTTACGTGGGGTAACAATACTATCGTTTTGCACATACTCTTTGCCTTCTGGAGTAGTAATTGGAGCTTCAAAAGTAGAATAGTAGTAAGGAGTTTGTGCCTTGAACTCGGCAGCACAAGTGTCTACTAATTTGAAGACTCTACGAATGTTAAGCTCTTCACGTTTTTTATGTACCTCACTCTCCCAACAGCCTACCATATAAGCTATTTGTCGGTCGGCGAAACCTTTTTGTTTAGTTTCAAAAAGAAGTTCTTTAGGCAGGGTATCTATTTTATAGGTAGAGATAAGTTTTTCAAGAGAATAAAGTTCTTCATACTGCTTTAAGAACCACATATCAATCTTAGTAATTTCGTGTATACGACTTAGCGGGATACCCATTTGCACCGCATCATATATCACAAATACTCTATCCCAGCTGGGATAAGTAAGTTTTTCAATAATCTGCTCGTAATTCTTATAGCCTTTACCATCGGCACCTAAACCATTACGCTTAATTTCAAGCGATTGGGTAGCTTTCTGCAACGCTTCTTGGAAAGAACGCCCTATACCCATTACCTCTCCTACCGATTTCATTTGCAAACCTATAGTACGGTCAGAGCCTTCAAACTTATCAAAATTCCAACGCGGTATCTTTACAATTACATAGTCTAAAGTAGGTTCAAAGAACGCTGAAGTAGACTTAGTAATTTGGTTTTGCAACTCATCTAAATGGTAACCAATAGCCAGCTTTGTAGCAATCTTAGCAATAGGATAGCCTGTAGCCTTAGAAGCCAAAGCCGAAGAGCGCGATACACGTGGGTTGATTTCAATAGCGATAATATCTTCTTTCTCATCGGGTGATACGGCAAACTGCACATTACAACCTCCGGCGAAATCACCTATACTGCGCATCATCTTAATTGCCATATCGCGCATACGTTGGAAGGTGCGGTCGGAAAGAGTCATTGCAGGGGCTACAGTAATAGAATCACCTGTATGAATGCCCATAGGATCCATATTCTCAATAGTACAGATAATTGCCACATTGTCATTCTTGTCGCGCAAGAGTTCTAACTCATATTCCTTCCATCCTAAAAGCGCTTTGTCGATAAGCACCTCGTGAATAGGCGATGCTTCCAACCCACGATTTAATAAATTATCAAAATCCTCTTTCTTATAAACGATAGAAGCACCTGTACCTCCAAGTGTAAATGAAGGGCGTATTACAAGTGGGAATCCAAAGCGTTGTGCTATTTCTTTACCTTTAAGGAAAGAAGTAGCTGTTTCGGAGGGTGCCATAGGGATACCAATTTGGTCAAGCAGTATGCGGAACTTTTCGCGGTCTTCCGTAATTTGTATCGCATCGATATCTACCCCTATAATTTCTACTCCAAAGTCTTTCCAAATACCTTTTTCATCAGCCTCAATACAGAGGTTAAGAGCTGTTTGCCCCCCCATAGTAGGGAGTACAGCATCTATTTCGGGATGAGCTTTTAGGATTTCCACCAATGATTTAGTGGTAAGAGGTTTAAGGTAGACCACATCAGCCATTGATGGGTCAGTCATAATAGTAGCGGGGTTGGAGTTGATAAGTACGGTTTTGATACCGTCTTCACGCAAGGAGCGCAATGATTGTGAGCCTGAGTAGTCAAATTCGCAGGCTTGTCCAATAATAATAGGACCTGAACCGATAATAAGTACGCAATGTAAGTCGTTTCTTCTTGGCATTTTATATAGATATTGCTGTGTTTATTTCATAAAAAAATAGCTACATTTTTCAAAAGAAAAATATAGCTATTATAATAATAAAGAATATTGTTGCCCTGCGTATCTCTTATGAGTACCGCCTTTAAGGACACTAGGGAGCGTTTTCTGAATAATATTCTTTAGAGTCTTCATTTAATATGTATGAAAGATACAAAAATAATTATCAATTATTAATGAATTAAGAGCGAAAAACGGGTCTCGAACCCGCGACCTCAACCTTGGGAAGGTTGCGCTCTACCAACTGAGCTATTTTCGCTTATCTTGTCTGTAGCAAATTCACAGCTGATTTATTTCTTGTTTGCGGTGCAAAGGTACAACAAATTTTAATTCCTACAAAATTATATTTTAAATTCAAGTTAAAAATATTATATGCAAAGGCTATTTCTCAACTACCATACACTACTCTTCACCTTTTCTATATGCTTTTTTCATTGAAGGAATGCTATTACTTCCTATATCTAAATACAGTTTAATATAAAACAAAAAAATCACTACTCTCATTAAGAAAGTAGTGATTCCCTTCGTACTCGGAGCGGGACTTGAACCCGCACAGGCATTACTGCCCACTGGATTTTAAGTCCAGCGTGTCTACCGATTCCACCATCCGAGCCTTTATGATAGACATAAAAAAAGAGCGAAAAACGGGGTTCGAACCCGCGACCTCAACCTTGGCAAGGTTGCGCTCTACCAACTGAGCTATTTTCGCTTATCTTGTTTCAATAAATCTGCAGCTGATTTATTTCTCATTTGCGGTGCAAAGGTACAACAAATTTCAATTCCTGCAAATTTTTAAACAACTTTTTTTTAACTTTTTTTACATCATTTCCATAACTCACATTCTATCAGGCACTTGTATGCCTAACATTTTTAATGCTACTGCTATAATTTCTGCAATTTTCTTACTCAAAGCCACTCTAAAATGACGTTTTCTATCCTCTTCTTCACCCAAAATGGAGATATTTTGGTAGAATGAATTAAAGTCTTTTACCAAATCATACACATAATTAGCTATCACTGCAGGACTGTAATTATCTGCTGCATCTTGTACTACTGAAGGGAAAAGAGTAATACTTTTTAGCAAAATCTTTTCTTTCTCATGTAAGTTTTCAGGCATTACTCCTGTTGTTACAGCTCCTATTTCAGCATATTTTCGCAAAATTGATTGAATCCGGGCGTATGTATATTGTATAAATGGTCCTGTATTACCTTGAAAATCTATTGATTCTTTAGGATCAAAAAGAATACGTTTCTTGGGGTCTACCTTTAGAATATAGTATTTAAGAGCTCCAAGACCTATAGTGTGGTACAAAGCTTCTTTTTGGGCTTCAGTATAACCATCAAGTTTTCCCAGTTCCTGCGAAATTTCCTTAGCTGTTTGCTCCATTTCAGCAATAAGGTCATCAGCATCTACTACTGTACCTTCTCTACTTTTCATCTTACCACTAGGCAAATCAACCATACCATAGCTAAGATGATAAAGATGCGATGCCCAATCATACCCCAACTTTTTAAGAATTAAAAACAAAACCTTAAAGTGGTAATCCTGCTCATTACCTACTGTGTACACCATCCCTTTTACATCAGGATAATCACTCACACGTTGGGTTGCAGTCCCCATATCTTGAGTTATATATACCGAAGTACCATCCGCACGAAGCACAAGTTTCTCATCCAGTCCATCTGCTGTAAGGTCACACCAAACCGATCCATCATCCTTTTTGAAAAATACTCCCTTTTGCAAACCAAGTTCTACAATATCTTTGCCTAACAAGTAAGTATTGCTCTCGTAGTAATATGAATCAAAATCTACCCCCAAATTCTTATAAGTAACAGCAAAACCTTCATACACCCATTCGTTCATTTGTTTCCAAAGTTCTATCACTTCAGGCTTACCTGCTTCCCATTGTCTAAGCATCTCTTGGGCAGCCACAAAGATAGGCGCTTGTTTCTCAGCCTCTTCCTTAGTCTTCCCTTGTTCTACAAGCTCCTGTATCTCAGCTTTGTATGCTTTATCAAAAGCCACATAATAGTTCCCCACCAGTTTATCTCCCTTTAAACCAGTACTTTCTGGTGTTTCACCATTACCAAAACGCTGCCAAGCCACCATCGATTTGCATATATGTATCCCTCTATCATTGATAATCTGCGTTTTATACACCTTATGCCCTGCCGCTTTTAGTATCTCAGCTACCGAATATCCTAAAAGATTATTACGAATATGCCCCAAATGCAGTGGTTTATTAGTATTAGGCGATGAGTATTCCACCAAAATAGCCTCCTTACTATTAGGAGTTGCTAGCCCAAATTGAGAATTATCCTTTATCTCCGACAGAAAATTAAGGTAATAACTATCCGCAATTACAAGATTCAAAAAGCCCTTAATCACATTGTAATCAGTAACCAGCTCCGGAAGCCTTACTTTGAGGTACTCTCCTATCTGCTCTCCCAGCTGCACAGGGTTAGCCTTGATATGGCGTAACAAAGGAAACACCACAAGAGTTACATCGCCTACAAACTCCTTTTTAGTTTGTTGCAATTCAACAGTATCTAAGCTCACGTTATAAAGTTCGTGCGCTGCTTGTACAATATGTTGTTTTAGGATTTCGTTTAAATTCTGCATAGATTACAATTTATTCACTTTAGAAGCATATTCTAATATAACATTTTTGTCAAAATAAGGTTCCTCATCAATATGTAGTAGCACAGGCAACCCCGTATGGTGCAATATCACCTCTTCGGTCGAAGGAGTTGGCACTCCACTAAAAACAATACTATGCACCTGCAAACCTCTGTTTTTAAGTGTTTCGTAGGTTAGCAAAGTATGATTAATACTACCCAAGTAATGACGTGACACTAGCACAACCTTATCTGTTGGCCGAATAAGATCAAGCACCATATCATCCTCATTCAAAGGAACATACAAACCTCCTGCCGCTTCAATAATTAAAGTATTATCAGTTTTTGGCCGTACAATCTTATTCAATTCAATCCGCACATTGTCTAACTGTGCCGATAAATGCGGACTGGCAGGAGTATGCAGTCCATAGCTATTAGGATGAAACACCGTGCGCGTATTACTAATAAGGCGTTTTATTTTATCAGTATCAGAGTTTTCCAAGTCGCCAGACTGTATTGGTTTCCAATAATCAGCCCGAAATGCCTCAGTAAGAATCGCTGAGGTAATGGTTTTACCAACTTCGGTAGAAATACCTACCACAAAATAAGTATCTTTCATTTTTGGTTTGTCTATTTTTCAAAATGCAAAATTATAAAATAATTATTGAATGGGCAAACAGTGAAAAAGAAAAATAGGTCAAACCCAACAAATCCAATCACACCCCCAATCAGATTTTTTCTCTATTAAAAGCATCTTAAAACCACCTTATAGGATGAACGAACGAATAACGAAGGATAAACGAACTATAAACGAAGGATAGTTGGTCAACTGTAGCAATGAAAGTAAACACCCTCCAAGCCTCTACAAAACAACCCAAAAACAGAAAATATTCCTTTTATTTATAGAAAAAACAGAAAAACACATTTCCATTCAAACCCCAACACCCAAAAACTCTATAAAAAAATGCCAAAGGTTATAACAATAACCTTTGGCATTTTAGCTTGTTAATTGTAAATTATAAATTATTGTTTTTCGAAAGACTGCATTTCAACCAATCGTTTATACATACCTTGTTGTTGAATAAGCTCAGTATGAGTACCTTGTTCTATAATACGTCCTTTTTGCATTACAACTATCAAGTCAGCATTTTGTATAGTCGATAAGCGGTGAGCAATAACTACCGAAGTACGATTCTTCATCATATTCTCCAAAGCACTCTGTACCAACCTTTCACTTTCAGTATCAAGAGCCGAAGTAGCCTCATCCAGCACCATTATAGGAGGATTTTTTAGCACTGCACGAGCTATACTCAAGCGCTGTTTTTGTCCACCACTAAGCTTGCTTCCTGCATCTCCTATATTAGTATCAAAACCATTAGGAAGATCCTTAATAAACTCATAAGCATTAGCAATCTTAGCAGCTGCTATCAGCTCTTCAGCAGTAGCATCAGGTTTACCTATAAGCAAGTTATTTTTAATAGTATCGTTAAACAGAATAGAATCTTGTGATACAACCCCTATAAGTTTACGCAGCGAAGCTGTTTGCATATCACGCACATTCACACCATCAATACACACCTCTCCCTTATTCACATCATAAAAGCGTGTGATAAGATTTGCAATAGTACTCTTACCACTCCCCGACTGCCCTACCAAAGCCACCGTTTTGCCTTTAGGAATACTAAGGGTAAAATCCGTAAGTACAGGCTGTTCCTCATAAGCAAAAGTAATATTATTAAGCGTAATTTCTTGGTTGAAATTAGCCATCACTACAGGATTTTCTCTCTCTTTAATAGGATTCTCGTAATCCAATATCTCCAAAATACGCTCAGCAGCAGCATTCCCTTTGCGCATATCGTATGAAGCCTTGCTTATTGCTTTAGCAGGAGTAAGAATATTGTATGCCAAGCCCATAAAAGCAATAAATTGAGTACCTTCCAAAGTTTTATCAACCAACACCAATGAGCCACCAAACCAAAGAAGAATAGCAATCATCAAGATACCAAGAAACTCACTAGTAGGCGAGCCCAAGTTTTGTCTATTCATCACCTTATTACTAAGCTGATTAAAGGTATTGCTAGAATCTCCAAACTTTTTAGAAAAAATAGCCTCAGCATTAAAAGCTTTTATTACACGCAAACCTCCAATAGTCTCCTCAATAAGCGACAGAAAGCGCCCTTGCTCTTGCTGTACTGCTACCGAATTCTTTTTAAGTGATTTACCTATTTTAGAAATTACCATTGCCGCAATAGGAATAAAAACAAAGGTAAAGATAGTAAGCTTCACACTAATACCCAACATCACCAAAATAGAGAAAATAATAGTAAGAGGCTCACGAATAAAAGTCTCCAATCCCGAAAGTAGGGAGTATTGCACTTCATTCACATCACCTACCATACGCGACATTATGTCCCCTTTGCGCTGTTCAGAAAAAAAAGCTATAGGCTGAGTTATAATCTTTTTATATAAACTATCACGCAAATCACGCAGTACACCATTTCGCAAATGAGTAATAAAATAAGAGGCAAAGTAGCTAAATAAGTTCTTCAGCAAAAAAAGTGAAATAACCATAGCTATCACTATTCCCAATGCCCAAATTGTATTTTCACCTGCCAACTCTCCTACTTTGTAGTTTAAATAAGCTTTACTGTAGCTACCCAAATCTACCAAATTACCCGAATAAATAGGCTTTTCAGCAATGGGCTTAGCAGTACCAAAAAGCACATCAAGCATAGGTATAAGTGCTATAAACGATAGAGCGCTGAATAGTGAATACAGAATATTAAAAAAAACATTCAGCAGCGCCTGTCGCTTATAAGGCAATATATAAGGAATAAACCTTTTGAGTTTCATAAATGGATTATTGTTTATATTTCTTTACAGTATCGTCACGCTTTACTTTCTGATTGTCAGTATATACAAATTCAGGAACAAAGTAAATTTCTCGTGGCACCTCGTATTTAAGCATATCTTTATCCATATAAATATCATGAGCAAGTGTAGGATAATCTTCTTCTGTACCTTGCACATAAAGTACAGCACGTTGTCCTAACTCATCATCAGCTTCTTTAGTAATAAAGTAATCTCCCTTAATATATTTTTTAATTTTGCGCTCTACACTTTCAGGAAATACCTTAAATCCACCAGAGTTAATGATATTATCAAACCTACCAAGCCATTCAAACTCAGTTCGTGAGATAAGGTTTACCATATCATTAGTAACCACAGGATGCTCAGCAATAAGAGGAGCTTCAATTACCAAACAATGACGATCATCTTGCGAAAAAGCCACATTAGGCATTGCTTTATAACTAGTTTCAGGCTCTTCTGTATGATTTACACGGCGCATAGCAATATGTGAGATAGTCTCAGTCATTCCATAAGAAGAATATACTTCTGTAGATACATTTTGAAGTTTAGCTTCCAATTCACCATCAATAGAAGCTCCACCTAAAATAACCTTCTTCACACGAGGTAAATCAGTTAGTGATTTCGCTGCTTGCAATGGAATCATTGCACAAAAATCATAGTCTTTACTAGTAAGTGATAGTGGCATTGATGAAGGACGAATAATATCAATATGCAAACCAAGTACTATTGCACGAATAAGCATCATCTTACCAGCAATAAAATCAGTTGGCAAGCAAAGAAGAGCACGGTTTTTAGGTGATAAGCCAAGATATTCTCCTGTTGCCAAGGCAGAATTAACCATACTTTGTTTTTTAAGCTTAATCTGCTTAGGAATTCCTGTCGAGCCAGAGGTAGTAGCCTCTATATAATCACGGTCATCTAACCAATCTAACAAAAAACGACCTACCGATTTTCGATAAGGTAATCCGTCTTTTACATAAGCAACAGCCAATACAACAAGGCGCTCTCTATCGATAGGAAAGCCGTTAATTCTAAAATCTTTATGGACAAATTTGTAGTCTATTTCATTCATTTTGAAATGTTTTTTTAATGATAATGGGGCAAAACTACAATAATAAAACGAAATAAGCAAAAATCAAAAACACTTTATCCATTTATCTTATTGATTATTAAGTACTTAAACCTTACAAGAAAAAATATTTTCTAAAAACACCTACTATATCAAAAATATTTTCTAATTTTACGCCCAATAAGTTGAGAAGAATATGTATATGTTAGATCAAACAGATTTTTTGTTGTTAGACGAGCTACAGCGAGATAGCAAGCAATCAATCAAAAAATTAGCAGAGAAAGTTAAACTTTCTATCACTCCGGTACACGAACGGGTGAAACGATTGGAAACCTTAGGCGTTATCCAGCGTTATACTGCCATCGTAACCCCAAAAGCTTTAGGAAAAAAACTGATAGCTTATTGCCAAGTAAAATTACTTAGACATAATGGTGAGTTATTTGATGAGTTTGAAAGATATATCAGTACGCTCGATGAAGTGTTAGAAGCCTCATATATGGCTGGCCCATACGATTTCCTTTTGAAATTAGTACTAAATGATATGGAAGAGTATCAGAATTTCGTAGTACATAAAATTTCAAAATTAGAAATCATCTCTAACATACAAAGCTCATTTGTTATACAAGAAATTAAAAATACATCTATCATTAAATGTCTGCCAGACGACAATAAAAAACTATTATAAAAATGCACATAGCTATAGCAGGAAATATAGGTGCGGGCAAAACTACTCTTACAGCACTATTAGCTAAACATTATCAATGGGAAGCTCATTTTGAAGATGTGGTCGATAATCCATATTTAGACGATTTTTACCACCAAATGGAGCGCTGGAGTTTTAACCTACAAATTTACTTTTTAAATAGTAGATTTAGACAAATATTAGACTTCAGAGAAAAAGGAAATGATATTATTCAAGACCGTACCATTTATGAAGATGCTCATATTTTTGCCCCCAACCTACATGAAATGGGATTAATGAGCTCTCGTGATTTTAATAATTACCAATCACTTTTCGCCCTTATGGAGCGACTTATATCTCCTCCCGACTTACTCATCTACTTAAAGAGCACTGTACCCAATTTAGTAAACCAAATACAAAAGCGTGGTCGTGATTATGAAAACTCTATTTCTATTGACTATCTTAACCGACTAAACCAACGCTATGAACAATGGATAAAAGAATACAATAAAGGAAAATTACTTATTATAGAAGTAGATAACATCAACTTTGTAGATAACCCTGAAGATTTAGGCGATATTATCAACAAGATAGATAGTTTGCTTTATGGCTTATTTTAAAACAAAAAAAGACTCGCACAAATTAATTTGTGCGAGCCTTTTTTATTAGCTTAATCTCTTCTTAGAAGAATTTATTTATATGGAAAGCTACTAAACCATCAATTGGTTTTCTAAGTACAGTACCCAATTTGAGGTTGTTTTCAGCTAATACTTCTTCCAAAATATCTTGAAGGAAGAAAGCTATACTACCCACAAAATTGATAGGCACTTCATAGCGAGCTTCATATTGTGAAATCCAATGGTCAACAAATAATTGCATTCCTTTTTTCACCATATCACGGCAGTACTCATGATTTTTATTTTCTACCACGAATTTAGCAAAAGTAGCCAAATAACTATTAGGATTAGGCATTTTGTATAAGTGGTTTTTAATCACATCTGAGCTCAATTCATATTGATTTTCAAACTTCTGCACAAGGTCTGCTGGCATTTTCTTAAAGAAATAATCAATAAGCAAACGTTTACCATAGAAGTTACCACTAGACTCATCCATTAATATATAACCTAATGAATCTACTGCTTGGTATAATTCCTCACCATCCCAATATGAGCAGTTAGCTCCTGTACCTAAAATACAAACAATAGCCTTATCGCTAGGTTTAGTTGTTGCAAATACAGCAGCATAAGTATCTTCTTTTACTTGTATTTTAGCATTTTTAAAGATAGTTGCCAAGCTGCGTTCTACAAAATAACGGATACGATCAGTACCACAACCAGCTCCATAGAAATAAATTTCAGCTACACTATTTCTATTTTCAAAAAGTTGGTAATTTGTAGTGATACGTTCTACAAGAATTTCTTCTGTAAGTACTTCAGGATTTAATCCTAAAGTTTGGGTGAAGAATACTTTTTCACCCTTACTATTTAAAGCTGTCCAGTCGGCTTTAGTAGCGCCACTATCAACAATTAAAATCATATTGTTTCGGATTTATTTAGTTGTTATACAATAAAAAAGGGTGAGAGCACCTTATATAGGTACCTCACCCTTTTAATAAATTATAATTTAGCTACATGTTGTGCTAAATCAACTAATTTGTTAGAATAACCAGTTTCGTTATCGTACCAAGAAACCACTTTAAAGAAGTTAGCACTTAAACCAATACCTGCTTTAGCATCAAAGATTGAAGTATTTTTACAACCTACAAAATCTTGAGATACTACAAGATCTTCAGTATATCCAAGAATACCTTTTAATTCACCTTCTGAAGCTTTTTTCATAGCTGCATTAATTTCATCAAGAGTAGTTGCTTTTTTAGTACGGAAAGTTAAGTCAACTACTGAAACATCAGCAGTAGGCACACGGAAAGCCATACCTGTAAGTTTTCCATTTAGTTCAGGAATTACTTTTCCTACAGCTTTAGCAGCACCTGTAGTAGAAGGAATGATGTTGCAAAGTGCAGAACGACCACCTCTCCAGTCTTTTCTAGAAGGACCATCTACTGTTAATTGAGTAGCAGTAGTAGCGTGAACAGTAGTCATCAAAGCTTCTTCAATACCAAAGTTATCATGTAATACTTTAGCTATAGGAGCCAAACAGTTTGTTGTACAAGAAGCATTAGATACAATATTATCTGTAGCTTTTACTGATTTATGATTTACACCCATTACAAACATAGGAGCATCTGCTGAAGGAGCTGAGATTACTACTTTTTTAGCACCAGCGTTAATATGTGCTTGAGCTTTTTCTAAAGTAGTAAAAATACCAGTACATTCAGCTACTACATCTGCATGTACTTCATTCCATTTAAGATTGTTAGGATCTTTTTCAGCTGTGATACGTACTACTTTACCATCAACTACAAGGTGTCCATTTTCTACTTTCACGTCTCCTTTAAAAGTACCGTGAACTGAATCGTATTTTAAAAGGTAAGCGATGTAATCTACATCCAAAAGGTCATTAATCCCAACGATTTCAACGTCGGCTCTTTCATAAGCAGCACGGAATACCAAACGTCCAATACGTCCGAAACCGTTAATTCCAATTTTTACTGACATAATTCTCTTTTAATTTAATTAATTTGTTATTCTATTTTTTATTTACTATCCATTATGTAGCCATAATTTCAGCTACACGAAGGAGTTCAGTATCTATTTTAGAGTTCCCTTTGATTGCTTTTTCAAGCGGTGTAAGTTCCATTTTAGTATTTCTAATCCCTACCATATAGTTTGATTTACCTTCTAATAGAGATTCTACTGCTTTTACGCCCATACGACTTGCTAACACTCTGTCAAAACAAGAAGGAGCTCCTCCACGTTGCATGTGTCCTAATACAGATACACGTACATCGTAATCAGGATGGTGATGTTCTACATATTCTTTTAGTTCAAAAACATTTTTACCTATTTTATCTCCTTCAGCTACTACTACTAAACTTGAAGTTTTACCAGTACTACGGCTTTTTTCTAATGAATGTAATAGTTTTTCAAGTCCTATATTTTCTTCAGGAATAAGAATTTCTTCTGCTCCTGCTCCAATACCTGAGTTTAGTGCTATATGGCCTGCATCACGCCCCATTACTTCAATAAAAAATAAGCGATTATGAGAACTTGCTGTATCTCTAATTTTATCAATCGCATCAATTACTGTATTAAGAGCTGTATCATATCCTAAAGTAAAGTCACTTCCATATATATCATTATCAATAGTACCGGGAATTCCTATTACAGGGAAACCAAACTCTTTATTGAAAAGAAGTGCTCCAGTAAAAGAACCATCACCTCCAATAACTATTAATGAATCAACTCCTGCTGCTTTGAGATTTTCATAAGCTACTTTACGACCTTCAGGAGTTTTAAAATCTTTAGAGCGAGCTGACTTTAGTATGGTACCTCCTCTGTTGATAATATCACGAACGCTACGGGCATTCATTTCTTCAAAATCGCCTTCTATCATTCCCTGATAACCGCGATACACTCCTACCACTCCTATATTATGGTAAGCACAAGTACGCACCACCGCACGGATGGCTGCATTCATTCCAGGAGCGTCTCCTCCTGATGTTAATACTGCTATTTTTTTAACTGACATTGTCTATTTGTAATTTTTCGCCTCAAAAGTACGAATTATTTTTGAAATAACAATAATTTTATTCTTTTTTTTTAATTGCTAAAAATATAACTAATTAATTATTAGCACTTAGTATATTAAAAAGTGCTATTACCTTTTACAACTCTAATATTAAATTTCAGTTCTTATTGTATTGTTTAAGAGCCTCTCTCAAGATACTAATAGCCCTTACTATTTTTTCTTCTTTAAGCACATAAGCAATACGCACTTGATTATAACCTAACCCCTTTGTAGCATAAAAACCTTCTGCAGGCGCTAACATTACAGTTTCATTATTTAAAGCGTATTTATCCAACAACCAGATACAAAAATCTTCAGCATTTTTGACAGGTAATTCAGCTATGCAATAAAACGCTCCTTTAGGCATTGACACACGTACACCTTCTACCTTTTGCAATTCTTCTATTAGTACTTTTCTACGTTTAGTATATTCATCAATTACTTCAGTAAAGTATGTTTCAGGCACATCAAAAGCACGTTCTGCAGCTATTTGTGAGTAAGTAGGAGGTGAAAGGCGAGCTTGAGCAAACTTTAAGACTGACTTTAGTACCTGCTTATTCTTAGATACTACCCAACCTATACGAGCTCCACACATACTAAAACGTTTTGAAACTGAATCTATCATTATAGCATTTTGTTCAATACCTTGTACCTGCATAATAGAATAATGAGAGGCTCCATCATATACAAACTCACGATACACCTCATCAAAAATCAAAAACAAGTCGTGCTTTTTAGCAATAGCTGCTAACTGTAAAATTTCTTCTTTAGAGTATAAGTAGCCTGTTGGATTACCAGGATTACAAATTAGAAAAGCCTTAGTTTTTGAAGTAATTTTTTTTTCAAATTCTTCAATAGGTGGTAGTGCAAAATTATTATCAAAAGAAGAGGTAATAGGCACACAAACAGCATCAAAAGCTTCTGAAAAACTAATATAATTAGCATAATAAGGCTCTGGAATAATAATTTCATCATCCGCATTGGCTACAGTTGCAACTACATAGATAAGAGCTTCTGAACCTCCACAAGTAATGATAAGGTCATCTTTATCTATACTAATATCATGTTTAGCATAGTATCCCACTACTTTTTCACGCAATGAATCAACGCCTTGACTTTTGGTATATTCCAATACTTCAGGAGTAAAATCCTTCACTGCTTGAACAGCTATTTCAGGAGTTTTTATATCAGGTTGACCTATATTTAAATGATAAATAGTTTTACCTTCCTTAACCGCTTTTTCAGCATAAGGGGTCAGTTTTCTAATAGGTGATAAAGGTAATATTTCAGCTCTATGTGATATCTTAGGCATTTCTTTATAAATTAATAATTAATGGTAAATAACAAATTAGCAGATTAATAACTTCATTTGTTCATTAATCTGCTAATTTATTATTTTTGGGCTACCAATTCTGCTATTCTTACAATTACCTCAGTAGCTTTTTCTAGATTTTCTACTGGGACAAACTCATATTTACCATGGAAATTATGTCCACCAGCAAATATATTAGGACAAGGTAAGCCCATAAAGCTAAGCTGAGAGCCATCTGTACCGCCACGGATAGGTTTGGTAATAGGTGTAATACCCAATTCTTTCATCGCACGTTCAGCTACTTCTACAATGTGCATTACAGGTTTAATTTTTTCACCCATATTGTAGTATTGGTCCTTTATTTCAGCTACTGCCACATTAGGCATTTGCTTGTTTAGATCATCTACAATTTGTTGTACTATGGCCTTGCGTTTGTTAAAGACATCTCGGTCGTGATCGCGAATAATAAGCTGTACTACCGTATTTTCTACATCTCCAGAAATATCAGTAATATGATAGAATCCTTCGCGACCTTCGGTACGTGCTGGAATTTCATCGGCTGGGAGAGCATTGATAAACTGAGTAGCCACGAGCATTGAGTTCACCATTTTATTTTTAGCAGTACCAGGGTGTACGCTTTTTCCTTTGAAGTGAATTTTAGCACCAGCTGCGTTAAAACTCTCATATTCAAGTTCTCCTATTTGTCCACCATCCATTGTATAAGCCCAATCTGCTGCGAATTTTTTCACATCGAATTTATGAGCTCCACGACCTATTTCCTCATCTGGGGTAAAGCCTACTCTAATTTTTCCATGTTTAATTTCAGGATGTTGTACGAGGTATTCCATAGCTGTTACAATTTCAGCTATACCTGCCTTATCATCAGCACCCAAAAGGGTAGTTCCATCAGTTGTAATAATGGTATTGCCTTTGTAGAGTAACAAATCCTCAAAGTAAGAAGGTGATAATACGATATTTTGTTCTTTGTTGAGGACTATATCCCCCCCATCATAATTTTCTATAAATTGTGGATTTACGTTTTCACCAGAGAAGTCAGGAGAGGTATCAAAGTGAGAAATAAAACCAATAGTAGGCACTGGGTAATCTACATTTGATGGCAACGTGGCCATTACATAGGCATTCTCATCTATAGTTACTTCTTGCAAACCAATAGCTTTCAATTCTTCTACCAACAGGTTTGCCATATTCCATTGTTTTTTTGTGCTGGGTGTTGTTTCGCTCTCAGGATTAGATTGAGAGTCTATTTTTATGTACTTAATAAAACGGTCTACTAAATTTTTCATTATATTATAGTTTTTAGTCATTCTTTATCGGTTAATATTTTCTTACGTCTCAACTCGAAGTTTCTTCCAAGGTATACTTTTCTTACCATCTCATCGGCAGCCAAATCTTCAGGTACTCCTGATTTAAGGATGCCTCCTTCAAACATCAAGTAAGTGCGATCGGTAATCGCAAGAGTTTCCTGCACATTATGGTCGGTGATAAGGATACCTATATTTTTATTTTTGAGCTGTGCTACAATGCGTTGGATATCTTCCACCGCAATAGGGTCTACTCCAGCAAAAGGTTCGTCGAGCAATATGAAATTTGGACTAGTAGCCAAAGCACGGGCAATTTCGGTACGGCGACGTTCTCCCCCTGAGAGTAGGTCGCCACGATTTTTACGGATATGTCCCAAGCTAAACTCATCTATTAGTTCATCAGTTTTTCGTTGTTGTTCTGCTTTAGAAAGTTTTGTAAGTTGTAATACACTCTTGATATTATCTTCAATACTTAATTTCCTAAATACAGATGCTTCTTGGGCTAAATAACCTATACCACTTTGAGCACGTTTATACATAGGATATTGGGTGATATTAGTATTATCTAAAAATATAGTACCACCATTGGGTTTAATCAACCCAACAATCATATAAAAGGAAGTAGTTTTGCCAGCCCCATTAGGCCCTAATAAACCTACTATTTCACCTTGATTTACTTCAAGAGAAACTCCTTTTACTACTTTTCTTCCTTTGTATATTTTAATAATATCGTTTACTACTAACTTCATATATTGCTGTTAAAACGAAAAACGGTAAGGCATTTCGTTAAGTTCTGTTTCCAAATCTACCCAATCATGCACTTCTGTTACAATACTATATACCATAGCTTCAGTAAGCATTTTACCTTCATAAAGGTCAGAAATAGTTTGTTCATTCACAACTTCCTGTAGGAATCCTTCCTCTCCCAAATAATCTATTGCCCATTCTTTATACTTGATAGGATCAAGACTAATAAAATCAAACTTATTGATATGTTCTTCTATCTCAAAATTCTGAAGACATTGCCAAGTTTCGCCATCTAATGAATAGATAATAAAAGGGATATCACTTTCAGAGAAGTTTTTTCGGTAATAAGGTAAGAACAATTTAGGAATACGTTTTTCAAAAGAACGGTTATCTCCTTCTTTAGTATCTTCTCCACTTGATGAAGGAACTATTATACAAGCTTTATCAACAAAGTAAAAAGATACTGATGAGCCATCTTCATCTTCAAATCCATGTCCCCATTGAGCTTCACAACCTTCATATTCTTCCTCATTTACTTTGTAGTAGGTGTGATAAACTTCAAATTCGTGACCACAAATAATCCAATCTAATACAGCTTGTCCTTTACAAAGCTGTTTCAACGTTTTTACGTTGGGTAATTGCTGTAAGTAGGTATTACAATCCATTAAAATTATTAAGTTACCTTATTTTTGTTCTTTTTTAAAACATAAGCTGAAATAAAAATACTTATTTCATACAAAATCATAATTGGTATAGCCACAATTATTTGGCTTGTTACATCGGGAGGAGTAATTACTGCTGCTATAATAAGCACTACTACCACAGCATGTTTGCGATATTTTCGCATAAAAACAGGAGTCACCACTCCCAATTTAGTAAGGAAATAGATAATAATGGGTAACTCAAAAACAATGCCACAGGAAAGCACTGATGAGCGCACTACCGAAATATATGAATCTATATCTATTTGATTTTTTACCTCTGGGCTTACCGAATATGAACCTAAAAAGTTGACTGATAAAGGTGTTATTAGATAATAACCAAATAGTACCCCTAAAAAGAACAGTAAGGAGGCAATGAGGATAAATCCTCTTGCCAACTTACGTTCATTTTCATATAAGCCTGGAGCAATAAAACTCCAAAGTTGATATAGTATATAAGGGAATGCTATAATTACACCTGCCCAAATAGATGTCCAGATATGTGCTGAGAATTGACCTGCCATAGTACGGCTTTGGATAGTAAAAGGTAATTCTTGCGTGCAAAAAGCACTTTCAAATTTAAACCAATGACCTATTTCACAGAACATTCTATAGATGAAAAAATCACCATTTTTGGGAGCAAAAATAATGCTAAATATAAAGTCTTTGCAAAGAAATGCTACTACTGCTACTAACACCACTGCTACTACTGAGCGTATAATATGCCAGCGCAATTCTTCTAAATGATCTAAGAATGACATTTCTTCTGCTGAAGCTTTCAAAACAATTTTGGTTTTATCAATTATTCACCCATACTTACTACTATAAACTCACTACGACGATTAGCCTGATGTTCTTCTTCAGTACAAGGAACACCATTAGAGCATCCATTAACAAGTTGAGTTTCACCATAGCCTTTAGCAGTAAGTCGTTTGCGATCTATGCCTTGTTTCACTATCCATTCCATAGTAGATTTAGCACGACGATCAGATAATTTGAGGTTGTAATCATCAGAAGCACGACTATCAGTATGTGAACGGATATCTATCTTCATAGCAGGATGTTCTTTCATTACCTCTACAATCTTAGCTAACTCAACAGCGGCATCAGGTCGTATATTTGATTTATCCAAATCAAAGTAAATTTCTTTGATATTAAGTATTTTAGCTAAATCAATATTTTTATCAATAGCTATTTCACGAGGTTTAATCATAAACTCATAGAAGATATCTCCTTCTGAATCTAAATCTACTTTCACCTCAGTAGTTTCATAGTTACCTATCTCGGCACGTAAATAATAATATAAATCTTTACAATTTACCTTATCAAAGCTGAATGTACCATCAGATTTAGTGCGTTGGCGGGCTACCTCTTTCATTGTTTTATCTGAAAGGATAATAAGGCCATCTGCAATAACATCTTTATTTTCTGAGTCTTTAAGTACTCCTTTAATCATTCTTTCACAGTCAAACAAGAGAGGTTTTTCTTCAAAAAAGCTATAAATATCATCTTTACCTTTACCACCTGGGCGGTTTGAGGTAAGAAAACCTATTTTAGTATCACTATCCATTACAAAACAGAAGTCATCATCAGCACTATTACCAGGCATACCAATGTTAATAGGTTTAGAAACAGTACCGTTATCATAGAATTTTACAGCAAAAATATCCAAGCCTCCTAAACCAGGGAAACCATCTGATGAGTAGTAAAGAATATTATTTTTTGAAATAAATGGAAATGACTCACGTCCTGATGTGTTAATAATATTACCTAAGTTTTCAGGAGTACTATATTTATTATCTCCTAATATTTCTACACGAAAAATATCTGAACTCCCTAGAGTTCCTTCCATATCTGATGCAAAGTATAAATACTTTTCATCTGGGCTCAATGCGGGGTGTGCCACATTATATTGGTCACTATTAAAAGGTATTTCAACTACATTACCCCAATTTCCGTTAGCATCCTTGGTCGCACGTAATATTTTCAATAAAATAGTATTCTCAATATTAGTACCCACTCTACGGTTTACATAGTTATTACGTGTAAAATAAACGGTATTCCCATCCTTAGTAAAAACAGCTGTTGATTCATTAAAAGGAGTATTTAGTGTAGTAGAGAAAAACTTCTTATTAGACAAGGCTTCTTTATCACGATCAGCCATATACAAATCGTAATAACTCTCTCCTGTCCACTGAGAAACGCCTCCTTTTGAGGTTCTTCCGCTATTTGCAGCTGTAAAAACTATCTTATCTTGATAAAAAGAAGGTCCATATTCTGAATATTCAGTATTAATAGATACAGGGTGTAACTCTAAACGTCCTGAATTACCCTGAATTACTTCCTGATAGTCTTTATTTTCTTCAAACAATACGGCACGAGTATCAGCATTACCTGTAAGTTCGGCAAACTGTGCCATTAACTTATCTGATTCGGTATATTTTCCTACTGATTTAAGTGCTTGTGCGTAACGATAATAGTATTCGGGTTTTACATTGTATTTCCCTTCTTCAAAAAGTTGTTCATACCAAGTTAAGGCATTTTTATATTCAGCATTGTAGTAATAAGCATTTCCTAAACTCTCCAACAATTCCTGATTTACATATCCCTTCTTAGCTATCTTTTCATAAATTTTGATAGCATCAATATAGGCGAAGTTTTTGTACATCTCTTTTGCTTTTTCCAACTCACGTTCTGGCTGGGCAAATGCAATTGAAGTACAACATAAGGCTAAAATAAATTTTAATAGCTTCATATTTGATAATTAATAATTTAACAATTAAAAGAAACGTGGTGAAACAATCTTCTTGTAAGTCTTCACCAATTCATAACGCAAGAATATCTCGTGCGAACCCGAGTTGTATTTTGATAACTCAGTGGTTTCATAGTCATAACCATAACCAGCAAACCAACGATCGTTTATCTGGAAGCCTGCCATTACACTCACCGCTGCCGACCAGCGATAAGCCGCTCCCAACACAAACTTCTCATTGAACATAAAGTTCAAAGAAGCATCTACTTGCAAAGGAGCTCCAAATGCTACTTTTGATAACACCGCTGGCTTAAACTTCACATTATCATTCAAGTCAAAAACATAACCTCCTATTAAATACAAGTGCTGACTATTTTTAAGCACTGATACCGAATTGTTCTTATAATGACTTGTCTCCAACATATTAGGCACCGAAAAACCTAAGTAATACTTATTGGTGTACCAATAAACTCCTGCCCCTAAGTTAGGAGAAAATACACTTTCTTTACCTATCAAACTCACATCAGTAGCATCCTGCTTGCGTAGTTCATCATAATCTATTTGGAATATACTACCAGAACCTTGCAATCCAAAAGCCAATTTAGAGTTTTCAAAATTGATAGTGTACGATACATCCACAGCTAGTTCAGTTTGTGATTGTGGCCCTATACTTTCACGAAAAATAGAACCTCCTAAACCTACATTACGCAACGATTGCATAGGCTGGTGGTAACTCACACTACCATTAGTAGGCGCTCCTTTAATACCCACCCACTGAGTACGGAAAGTACCAAAAAGGCTACCTACCTCACGTGAGCCTGTATAAGCTGGGTTAAATAACATTGTATTGTACATATATTGTGTATATTGCGACTCTTGTTGCGCAAATAGCACTGTACAAAACAGCGTTGCAGAGATTGATAAAAATACTTTTTTAATCATTTTCTTTTAAATTAATAATCAACTATTATAGAAATTAGGAATACTTCCTAAAATTAGTTTACAATTACTTTGTCAGCTTTACTGACTTCTTTCAGTTTGGAAAATCTCATTTAGTGTAAAGAAATTGATAGATATTCTCCATTATATCCATTCAATTATCATCTTTTTACTCACCACGTTAAAAAAAATCACTATTGTTTGAGAATGCAAAGTTACAGCATTTTTTTGAAACCATAAAATTTTTTAAAGATTTTTTTATTGTGACAGTACTTCCTACTATTTATAAATTTGATTCATTTTTTTGATTTACCTCTACAAAACACAAGAAAACTGTTTACCTAAAGAGGTAAAGAATATACATTTTAAACCATTAGCATCTTAGTTCATTACACAAAAAAATAAACTTTGCCAAAGCAATAAATACTTTAGCAAAGTAAAAAATTATATTATTAAGCGGTTTTACCCTCTTCTTTCAAACTCTTTAAGCACTTCTACTAACACCTCAACACTTTCCAAAGGAAGGGCATTATAAATTGAAGCACGATAACCTCCTACACTACGATGTCCTTTTATACCACTAATATCAGCTTCTTTACAAAGAGCATCAAAACGCTCTTGGGTACTTTCATCGGTAAGGTTAAATACGACATTCATTAGAGAGCGGTCTTCTTTATTAGCATACCCTATCGTTAATGGATTTCGGTCAATTTCATTATAAAGCAAATCGGCTTTAGTTTTGTTACATAGTCCTAAGGCTTTTAATCCGCCTTGTGCTTGTATCCACTCCAATACTAATAGATTGACATATATAGCAAAAGTAGCTGGGGTATTGTACAAACTATCATTCTTGATATGCAGCTGGTAATCCATCATTGAAGGCAGCTTTCTAGTCACTTTACCCAACAATTCCTTTTTCACCATTACTAAAGTAGACCCCGAAGCCCCTAAGTTTTTTTGTGAACCTGCATAAATAAGTCCAAATTTAGAATAGTCCAATGGACGTGAGAAAATATCTGAACTCATATCGGCTACTAAAGGCACTCTGGTTTCTGGCAAATGGTGATACTCGGTACCATAGATAGTATTATTAGTAGTAATATGTAGGTAATCGGCATCGGTAGGTACAGTAACCCCTTTAGGAATATACTTATAGCCATCGGCTTTAGAACTAGCTATCACATCAGTTTCACCAAATAAAGCAGCCTCTTTTTGAGCTTTGCTAGCCCACGTACCAGTATCTATATAAGCCGCTTTGGTTTGTAACAGATTATAAGGTACCATTAGGAACTGAGTACTTGCCCCACCGTGTAAGTAAAGTGCCTCATATTCATCACCCAACCCAGCTATTTCCAATGCTAAGGCACGAGCGCGCTCTATTACTCTTAAAAACTCCTTACTACGATGTGATATCTCGATTACCGATAAGCCAGAACCTTCAAAATTAATAATAGCTTCTGAGGCTTTTTGAAAAACCTCAGGAGCCAATATAGAGGGTCCTGCACTGAAATTATGCTTTCTTATCATTTTCTTTATGTGCAGCTTTGTATTTTACTATAAAATCTTCTACTTGTTTTTTAAGAATACGCCATAGTTTATCTTGTGCGTGTTCGCTAGCCCAAGCAATGTGAGGGGTGTAAATAACACGAGGATGGTTAGCTATTTTAAGTAATGGGTCATTTTCCAACGGAGGTTCTTGTTCAAACACATCGGTAGCAAAGCCCATAATACGGTTACTTTCAATAGCTTCATACACAGCTTGAGGATCAACCACAGCGCCACGTGCTACATTTATAATCAATGGTTTTTTGCGAAGTTTAGATATAAAGTCTTCATTTACTAAATGTTTAGTTTCGGGAGTTAGAGGACAGTTGATAGAGATTATATCACTCTGTGCTAACACCTTATCAAACTCAGTATACTGGTCGTTACGAGGAACTTTACCTTGGCGTTCAGCCCAAAGTACGCGCATACCAAATACTTTAGCAGCTTGAGTTATTTGCTTACCTATGTTACCTACCCCTATAATACCTAAAGTTTTGCCATGGAGTTCCAATACAGGAGGCTCTGTAAGACAAAAACGACCATCTTTTTGCCAAGTACCATCAGCAACGCTAGCGTGATAAGTTTTTAAGGCACGCATAGCCGAAAGCAACAATAAGAAGAAATGTTCGGTAACACTTTCGGTAGAGTAGCCAGCTACATTTTTTACTTCGATACCTAAAGCTTTAGCCGCCTCTTTATCAATATTATCCATACCTGTAGCAGTAAGATGTATGAGTTTGAGGTTAGGCAACTGCCTAAGAGTAGCCTCATCTAATTTCACCTTGTTCACTATAGCTATATCGGCTGGCTTTAAGCGTTGTACAATTTCATCGGGGGCGGTTTTTTGGAATGCCACCCATTGATTTACACCTTTAGGGATATCAACATCGATACGCTCGGATAGCGTGTTACGGTCTAAAAATACTGCTTTCATATAATATTATTTTTAATTCTTTCCTATATTCGTATACCGGCTGAAAGTACCTCTTTATATTGCTTGTTGCGCTTGAAAAAGCTAATAGCCACAGGACATACAGGCACTACCTTGTATTTTTTATGAGCTATCATATCAACTGCTCCTTTAAAAAATTCATCGACAAGCGCCTCGGTTGCTGATTGTGGCAACAGGGTTTTAGTAAGAAATATTTTACGCTCTTGTATAGCGTAATCAATAAAAGCATGTTCTCCATTGAGTTTTGCCTGATACTGCCGAGAAAATTCATTATCAATTACTTCCATAGTATTGTGTTTTTTATTAGTATAGTTGAAAAAAATTGATCTGCATTGAGAGAAATATATTTGATAAATGAAAACAATTATTGTATGTTAGTTCTATCTATTTCAGCTGGACTGTAATATATTTCAAAAAAAGTTGTACTTTTGCTTCGTTTAGGGAGGGTAGTAATTGGATACCCTATACCTTAAAAAATCGCTGCAAAGGTACTAAAATTTCGTAATAAAACAATACAAATGAATATAAAAATAAAAGATTCGCCACACATATACCTAATGCCTGGTATGGCTGCAAGCCCCAAAATATTTGAGCATTTGCAGTTTCCGCCGCACTACAATGTGCACTTGTTAGACTGGATAACGCCTGAAAAAAATGAGTCGTTAGCGCATTATGCTAGCCGGATAGCTGAGGATATTACTACCCCCTACCCTATTCTTTTGGGTGTATCATTCGGGGGGATTATTATGCAAGAGGTAGCTAAGCAGCTTCCTAATTATGAGAAAATAGTTGTTATATCGAGTGTAAAAACCCAACACGAGCTACCTAAAAAGATGTTACTGGCACGTTATACCTCATTACACAAACTACTACCTACTAGTGCTATCAGCAATTTGGAGTTTTGGAAGCGCTTTTCTTTTTCGGAAGTAATAAGCAAGCGACTTGCCCTTTATGAAAAGTATATAGGAATGCGTTCGCCTGCTTACTTAGACTGGTCGATTGATAAGATAGTAAACTGGCAACAAGAAGCACCGCTACCCCGCACCCTTCACATTCACGGTGATAAAGACCCCGTATTCCCGATACAATATATAAAAAATGCCGTGGTAGTAACCAACGGCACTCATATTATGATTATCAATCGTTATAAATGGTTTAACGAGAAGCTAATCCCTCTAATTAACGACTGATTAAAACTTTCTTCTATCTGATTTTTAGTGTTACAATACTAATAACTGCTAAGAAAATTCCTACAATAAGGAAGCGCATTACTATTTTACTTTCGTGATAGCCCTTCTTTTGATAATGGTGATGTAAAGGCGACATTAAAAAGATACGTCGTCCTTCACCATATTTCTTCTTTGTATATTTAAAATAAGCTACTTGCAGTATTACAGACAAGTTCTCTATCAAGAAAATACCACATAATATGGGTATAAGCAGTTCCTTACGCACTGCTATAGCTATCACAGCTATAATACCCCCAATGGTAAGGCTACCTGTATCGCCCATAAATACTTGGGCTGGATAGGTGTTGTACCACAAAAAGCCTACTAAGGCTCCTGCAAAAGCAGCTATAAACACTGTCATTTCGCCCACACGTGGTATGTACATAATATTGAGATATTCTGAGAAAATTACGTTACCTGATACCCACGCAAAGATACCCAAGGTAAGCACTATAATAGCCGAACTTCCTGCTGCTAAGCCATCAATACCATCGGTAAGGTTGGCACCATTGGAAACTGCTGTTACTATAAGTATAACAATAGGAATAAAGATAAGCCATACGTAATGGTGGTAGTTATCGCCTGTCCAAGCAATAAGGTCGGCATAGTCAAATTCATTGTTTTTTACAAAAGGAATAGTTGTTTTGGTAGATTTCACTTCGGGCACTATGTTCTCGGCAGGCATAGAGGTAACCACTTCGGTACGAGCGCGCCCAATACCTGTTTTTTCATTTTTTATAGTTACATTTTCATTAAAGTAAAGTGTAGCCCCTACAATAATACCCAAACCTACCTGACCGAGTACCTTAAAGCGTCCTTTTAGTCCGTCCTTATTTTTGCGGAAGGTTTTGATATAATCATCTAGAAAACCGATAGTACCCATCCAGACAGTAGTAATGATAAGCAAAATGGTGTACACATTATCTAACTTTGCCAGCAATAGTACGGGTATAAGGGTAGCAAGAATAATGATAATACCGCCCATAGTAGGAGTACCTGCTTTTTCATTCTGCCCTGTAAGCCCGAGGTCGCGAACTGTTTCACCTATCTGTTTGCGCTGTAGTAGACGTATGATGCGCTTGCCATAGATAGTAGAAATAAGCAAGGATAACATTAGTGCTAAGCCTGCCCTAAATGATAAGTATTTGTACAAACCTGACCCAGGAAAGTCATAGAATTTTTCAAGGTTTTCTAACAGATGATAAAACATTTCTCAATTAACAATTAATAATTAATAAAACTTACTGAGATTACTTTTTAAATAAATCTATATAATCTTTAAATACATAAATTTTTCCTCGTGATGCTCCAGTTGTTTCTTTTAGAACGCCTATTTTTTCCAATTCGGCTATTAAGTTATAAGTAGTTTTATGTGATTTTCCTATCACACTACTTATTTT
The DNA here is from genome assembly GCF_002999135.1 of Capnocytophaga sp. oral taxon 878. Lineage (NCBI taxonomy): Bacteria > Pseudomonadati > Bacteroidota > Flavobacteriia > Flavobacteriales > Flavobacteriaceae > Capnocytophaga > Capnocytophaga sp. oral taxon 878. The sequence goes on along the minus strand of NZ_CP027229.1, from coordinate 335,524 downwards.
TTGAGCATCTACTACTGGATTTTGATACATAAAAGCGACTAACTTATTAGTATCTTTATATTTATTTGAGCCTAACTCTTTTATTTTAGCATCAATGGTATGTTGTAACTGAAGTATTGCATCAAAAGTTGAGACACCTTTTTTGGCTGTTTCAATTACTCCTGTAAGGAAAAACTTTAGCCATTGACTGATATTGTTATGCGTTCGTACCCTTGTAAGATTATCATAGTACAAGGCTCTATTACGTTCAAAAAAATCAGATAAATACAATATGGGTCTCTTGAGAATTCCTTTACTTACCAAGTAAAGTGTTATGAGCAATCGTCCTACTCGTCCATTACCATCTAGAAAGGGGTGAATAGTTTCAAATTGGTAATGTATAATTGCTATTTTCAGCAAGTCGGGTAGAGGATTGGAATCATCATTAGCAAATTTCTCTAAATCTGACATCAATTCTGATAATGAAGTGTGTACTGGAGGTACAAATACTGCATCGTTTATTGTAGCCCCACCTATCCAATTTTGGCTTACACGATATTCACCTGGTTGTTTATGTTCGCCTCGTACCCCTTGTAGTAATATTTTGTGTGTTTGTCGTATCAGTCGTGAAGAGAAAGGCAATGTATGTAATAGTTCCACTGCTTCTTTCATAGCTAAAATATAATTTTGCACTTCTTCCCAATCATTTCTTTTTTCTGACACTACTTCTTTTTTCTCTAAAAATGTATCTTCTATATTGGTTTGTGTTCCCTCTATTCTTGATGATTGAGTAGCTTCTTTAGCAATATGCATTTGGATAAACATTTCAATATTCACATATTCTGAATACATATCCAATCTACCTAAGTGTCTATCAGCCTGACTGAGCAGTTGTAGCACATCCATATCGTGCATCTGCCATTCTCGGTTAATAAACATAGGCTGGAAACTTTTGTAATATCCTTGATTGATATAAGTGCCGGCTTTAAACTGTTCCATTATAACTCAACTATTCCTATTTTACTTTTTTGTATAAAAGAAAATTAACAAACATCCTTATTTTACTTTTAGGGCAAAAAGGAAAATAACAAACATCCTTATTTTACTTTTGGGGCAAAAAGGAAAATAACAAACATCCTTATTTTACTTTTAGGGCAAAAAGGAAAATAACAAACATCCTTATTTTACTTTTAGGGCAAAAAGGAAAATAACAAACATCCTTATTTTACTTTTGAGGCAAAAAGGAAAATAACTCTTTTTAGAATTGCGGCGCAAAAGTACAAACTTTTTTGCATATAGCAAATTTGCCAATTAACAAATTCTGCTAATTGGCAAATTCAGAATCCCATTTATGTACAAATTAATCTATCACATTGGCATAATCACTCCAATTAACAGCTGCTTTGTAAGCATTGGCAGTGCCTTCGGGTACTTGTATGTACTGAATGGTGGTAGGAATTGCGTCTTTGGCTAAAGTAGGTGGTGTAGTAGCGCCTATTTCTATTGATTTGAGATCGCAACCTTTAAAGGCTCCTTGCCCTATACTACTTACCTTTTGAGGTATGCGCATAGTGGTAACGCCTGTATTGGCAAAAGTATTGGGAGCAATAGCTGTAAGCTGAGTAGGCAAAGCATTTAATGTAAGCGCTTTGCAACCTTCAAAGGCTGCTTCGCCTATAGTTGTAAGTGTATTAGGAAGGTGTATATCGGCAATGGGAGTTCCTTTAAATGCCTCGGCACCTATTTCGGTTAAAGCTGTTTCTTCAAGGGCTAAATATGTTACTTTTGTATTATAAAAGGCTCTGTTTTTAATGCTTTTAATTTTTTTAGTAAGAAATATTCGTTCCAACTGGGTATTGGCAAAGGCATTTTCGCCAATAGTTGTAACCTTACTTAAATAAAGGTTGGTATTCATATCGATAGGTGTGGTAGTAGATCCTGTCCACTTAAGTAAGGTAGTTCCATCGGCACTAAGTTGGAAATCGGCATTAGAATGAGGAGTTACATAGACAGTGAGGGAGGCTGTTTGGGCTGAAATCTCATCAATTACTAACAATTCAAAAAAGCCTGGTAATTGGTTAGCTTTGATTTTAAGCAGGTTGTTTTCAAAAGAGATTGTAGCTTGTGGGTAAGAGGGGTACTGTGTGCTGTATTTTCCTTTACCGTTAAGTATTTTCAGTTGTGCTGTTTCACCTATTTTAATATTGAGTTCTGTTTTTTCAAGTTGAAAGACTTTAGGGGTATTATCAACAACTGTAATAGTGAATGTTATGTGGTTATTGGTTTTTACATCGGTTATAGTAGCGGTAGCTGTACCTTCGGCAAGAGCATTGACAGTTATTTTTTGAGCTGTACTGCTAACTGTAAGGGTAGCTATAGCCTTGCTGCTTTCGGTTTGTGTAAGCTGGTAATCGCCATTACCGGAGGTAATATTTAGTTCGGCTGTTTTGCCTACTTCTACTTCAAGAGCAGTTTTTTCGAGTGTAAAGGGGTTCGGCTGTTTGCTAACTTTTATAACAATAAACTTAATTTGGTCTGGCACTTTATTATCGATAACTGAAATTTTGGTTTCTCCAGCCGTTTTAGCAGTAATACTTATAGCCGTTTTATCGGCAGTAAGAGTAGCGGCAGCAATATTTTTGCTTGTTTGGGTCTCGATAATTTTATAATCGTTATTGCCGGAAGTGATTTTCACTACTTCAGTTTGTCCCTCAGTAAGAGCTACTTCATTTTTTTCAATTGTAAAAGGGTTGAACACAGGTTGTGGTTGTTCGTCTTCTTTTTTACATTGAGTAATGATGGCTGCGATGAAGAGCAGCATAGTGATTTTGATCGTTTTTAACATCTGAATATAGTTTAAAAAATTAGATTCTTTTACCCTTGGCATTGAGCAACATAAATGATTTTGCATTTTTCTCATTATATGATGATTTTATCATAAATAACAGCAATGTTTTCAAAAAATCGGTGCAAAATTAGTAATTATTTTTGAATTAGCAAGAATTAATTTCAAAATAGGTATTTTAGCAAGTCGTTTTTGGGCTGATTTGGCACCTACAACGGCATATAGAGTAATGAGAAAAATGCAGTGTTTGGAGAGTTTTGTTGCAATTTCGGCAAAAATAAGATTTGAAAATAAAGCGGCTGATATTCAGCAAGATAATGTTTATCCTTCGTTTACAGTTCGTTTATCCTTCGTTATTCGTTCGTTCATTGTAAGGGATAGCTATAAGGTGCTTGGGGTAGTGATGAGAGCTAACCGAGCTGATTATTAGGGATTTGCGTTTTTACTCAAAAACAAAATAAGGGTTGGTATTTTTTGAAATATTGGCAATAAAAATGAGAAATAGATGAGATTTTTTTATTTTTAGGTAGAAAGAGGTAGGCATTGGATAAAAGAGATAGCTTTTGCTATTTTGAAAAAAAATTGTACTTTTGCGCGCATATTCAGATATTTGAAATGAAAGTAAGCAAAATAACTATAAAGGTAATTATAAGCTATACACTACTGGTATGTGTATCATTAGTAGCGGGGTATGTGATTTTAAAAGAAATTAATAAACTATCGGAGCAAGAGACTATTAACCAGCAAGATAGAGCTAAGATTGTACAAGTAACCAAAATTATCACCTTAGTGAACGATGCTGAAAACGCTAGTAGAGTTGCTATACGTACTGATGATAAAGAGGCTTTATATGTATTTTTGCAAAAAAACTTACATTTGCAAACTGAAATATTGATGTTTAGACGTGATATCAGTTCGGAAAAGCAACTCTTTACCTTGGATACTATTACTTCACTGCTAAAACTAAAAAGCCAAAACTTACAAGAACTGAAATCATATCAGGAACGCGATAGCAGCTCAATAATTATACGTGCTGCCATAAACAAACTATCGAGCTTGGAGCCTTATTTGGGTTATGAACTTTATACCAAAAACCAATTGAAAAAAAAGAATGTTAGCCCTAAAATTACTCCTGCCGACATAGAGAGTATTCTGAAAAAATATCAGTATATAAAGATTGCGCCTTCATTAGAGAAACTTACTAAGAACAATAAGTTTGACAAGGTAGTAATGGAGACCCTTAGCTTACTAAACAAAGTAGACGCTGAAAACCAAGAGACTAAAAACCAAATTAACGAACAAATGCAGCAGCTTTGGCATAACGATGTGCTGCTATCACGCAAGCTAGATGATATGCTGCGTAATTTTGGGGAAGAAATACTACTGAGCTCACAAAAACTTAGTTTGGAACGCAAAGCTATTTTTGAGAATAGCCGAGACCTGCTGTTACTTGCTTTTTTTATAGCTTTGGGTATCATAGCAATTTCGGCTATTGTGATTATTAATGATTTTGTCATTTCGCAACAATACCGCAAACGATTGGAAGCTGCTAACCGTAAAAGCAATAACTTACTAAAAAACCGTGAGCAGCTGATATCGATGGTAAGTCATGATTTGCGCACTCCTTTAAGTTCGATTTTGGGCTATTCGGAGTTATTGAGCAAGCAAAATATTTCGGCTAGGGGAAAGAATTACCTTTCACATATTAAATACTCATCGGATTATATTTCAAAACTGGTAGATGAGCTTTTGGATTATACTCGTATTGAAAGTGGGAAAATAGTGTTGGAGAAAATACCTTTTAATACTACTGAAATTATTGATGAGGTAGCTGCTAATGTGAAATCGGCCTATAAACAGAAGGAAATAGAACTTTCTTTTAGTTTTTCGGATACGGTTAAAGAGCTGAACTTTTCTAGTGATGCTTATAGGATTAAGCAGATATTGTACAACTTTATTTCGAACGCATTTAAATTTACTGATAAAGGCGTTGTGCATATACAAGCTGATGCCCGACAAATAAAAGATGAGGAGTACGAAATAGGGATAGCGGTAACTGACACTGGTATAGGCATTAAAAAGGAACAACAGGAACATATTTTTGACGAATTCACGCAAGCTAATGATGAAATATCGAAGCGTTATGGAGGTTCGGGATTAGGGCTGCACATCTCACAAAAATTAGCTCACTTACTGGGAGGTAAGATATACTTAGAAAGCGAAGAAGGGAAAGGTAGTACCTTTACATTGAGATTCATTGCTGAAAAAGTGGTGAAACGCACTCAAGCTACGCCTATAATTACATCAGACAAAGAAGCTGAGAATATTACTGTTGTAGTAATTGATGACGATAACTCTATCCTATCACTTATTGAAGAACTACTTAAACAAAAACAAATACGCCCTATTACCTTTACTAATGGCAAAGAAGCTCTTGAGCGGCTACCTCAGCTTAAATTTGACCTAGTAATAACTGACATACAATTGCCTGAAATGAATGGGTTTCACTTTGTTACCCTATTTAATGAGCAATATCAAGACCACCCACTACCTGTACTAGCTATTACTGGTAGACGTGATGTGCCTGAAAGCTTTTATACCCAAAGTGGTTTCTCGGGGATATTACCCAAGCCTTTTACCCCAGAGAAGTTTTATGAAAAACTACAGATATTTTTCCCTAAACTGAATATTGAAGTAATACACAAACCAATTATGGTGAGCACTCATACCCCCATAGGTGGCTATACACCTGAAATATTAGAAACATTTATGGGTGATGATACTGAGGGTATTGTAACTATATATGAACAATTCATTAAAGAAACAGATGAGAACTTACAAAAATTAGCTACACTTGCTGAAGCAGAAGACTATGCAGGTATTAAGGCTATAGCTCATAAAATGACAACAATGTTTGCGCAAATTAATGCTGAACGCGAATCGGAAATACTACTGATACTAAACAAGGTAAATACTGAAGTTCCTGATGATTTAAAAGAGAAAATAGATATCCTTACCCAACTATTTGGCAATGAGTGCAAACCTACTATTGAACAATACATTACTATCTGTAAAAACAAATAGAGAAATAAAATTTGCTAATATACAAAAACAACGTATATTTGCCGAAAATTGTAAATAACAAATCCCATAATATGCAAAGAGACATTGATATTTTTGAACTTATCGAAGACGAAAGAGAGCGTCAGTTATGCGGTATTGAGCTTATCGCTTCGGAGAACTTTGTAAGCGACCAAGTGATGGAAGCTGCAGGCTCGGTACTTACTAACAAATACGCTGAAGGTTACCCAGGACGTAGATATTACGGTGGCTGTGAGGTAATAGATGAGATTGAGCAAATTGCTATAGATCGTGCTAAAGCACTTTTTGGAGCTGAGTATGCCAATGTGCAACCTCATAGTGGTTCGCAAGCTAATGCATCGGTATATGCGGCTTGCCTTAAACCAGGTGATAAAATACTTGGTTTTGACTTATCACACGGAGGACACCTTACACACGGCTCACCAGTGAACTTTTCTGGTAGGTTATACGAACCTGTATTCTACGGAGTAGAGAAAGAAACAGGCTTGTTAAACTATGACAAAATACAAGAAATAGCTGAACGTGAACGCCCACAAATGATAGTAGCAGGAGCTTCGGCTTACTCACGTGATATTGATTTTAAACGTTTTCGTGAAATAGCTGATAGCGTAGGAGCTCTACTCTTTGCTGATATAGCGCACCCAGCAGGGCTTATAGCTAAAGGACTTCTTTCTGACCCTATCCCTTATTGCCATATAGTAACCACTACTACTCATAAAACATTAAGAGGCCCACGTGGTGGTTTGATACTAATGGGTAAAGACTTTGAGAATCCTTTTGGACTTAAAACTCCTAAAGGGGAAATCAGAATGATGTCGTCTTTATTGGACAGCTCGGTATTCCCAGGCAACCAAGGAGGCCCATTAGAGCATATTATTGCTGCAAAGGCTATTGCTTTTGGCGAAGCTCTTTCGGATGACTTTTTGCACTATGCTATCCAAATACAGAAGAATGCGCGCAAACTAGCTGCTACCCTTATAGGCAAAGGTTATGATATCATATCAAAAGGGACTGATAACCACCTAATGCTTATTGACTTGCGCAATAAGGATATTAGCGGTAAAGAAGCTGAAGCTGCTTTGGGTAAAGCTGATATTACTGTGAATAAAAATATGGTGCCTTTTGATACTCGCTCGCCTTTTGTTACTAGCGGTATACGCTTGGGAGTAGCTGCAATTACTACTCGTGGACTTAAAGAGGATGATATGGTGCGCATAGCTGACTTTATAGACCGTGCTATTACGAACCATACTAATGACGAGGTATTGGAGGAAATTGCAAATGAGGTAAACTCATTTATGGAAGAAAGACCTTTATTTGCATACTAATTAATAAATTAACTATTTAGCAAATAGAAAGAGGCTGCTCAAAATATTGAGCAGCCTCTTTTTTTGTATTATCGCTAAATGTGGATTGATAGAGATTATTCGGTGTAGAATTTCACTACCCTGCGGATAGCACGCTCACATACGGGGCAGAAGCCTTTGGGCTCATTGGATTTCATACGGCAATCTTGTACTGGACTGTACATCCCTTTGGTGAGGTAACCGCCTCCTTCAAAAGCTCCTACTTCGTTCAGATACTTGGGAATGCGAGGGGTAGGTATTGGTGTTTTCTTCTTGACCATATCTTTCCATTTGCTACCAAAATCGACTAAGGTGGTTATGTTTTCTTCCCAAGGTTCTATTTTGAGGTTGTACATATCTTGAAATGTAGGATCCCATTCATAATAATATTCATCGGCGAGGCCTACGAAGCCGTGTCCGAACTCATGTATGTATACTTTTTCGGATAGCTCGTGATCGGCTGTGCCTAAGTTAAGGTGATTGTAGAACCCGCCTCCGCCATAGGTGCTAGTGTTGACTAATATATAGAGCTGATCATAGGGTACTAGGGCTGCTGCATCGGCTATTTCTTTGAGGGAGTTGGTAGTGAGGTAGCGTTCCTGATCGAAGGTGTAGAATGATGAGTGGAATGCGGTGTTTTTGTAGATGTTTTTGCCTGGAACATCGGTTCCGCTTTCCTGTGAGGGTACTGCTATAGCGTAGATATTAAAGTCGTTTTTAAGCTGACTAAAGGGGGGGATGGTGAACATATAGTCGGTCATACGTTGTGCATCGGCATAAAACTTATCCATTTGTGAAGAGGTATAGCCTTCTGAGAGGATAGCTAAATCGACTTTTTTGGCTGCATCGCCATTATGGAGGAGTTTTTTTACGGGGTAAGAAACGGGTGTTTCTTCTTTAATAAAATAGTCGTTGGGGTTAATGATTTGTTTGGCTATAGTTTGGAATTGCCCGTTATGGTCGCGCAAATCGATATGTACTGTAAGGGGTTTGAGAGGGAAGGGTACTTGCATTGCGTGATAAAAGAGGCGTTTTTCGGTTTTAGCTTCTTTAATTGCAGCCCATTCATTGGATAGGGAGTTAAAGCCTTTGGAGTAGACGAGCTGATTGCCATCAAAGAGTTGGAGGCGGAGAGTACCTAAATTGGGTGATATGAGGTTGGTATGTGAGCCTCCCCAATAAGGTTCTTTTTTGAGTTGCTGGAAAAGGACTTCGGTGTGCTGGGCATCGGTGAGCAGATTAAAGTCGATGCGCAAGCTGTTATTGAAGTTAAATACGGGAGATTGTTGCCCCCATACGGAGTGTTGTGTTGCCCCCAAGGTGAAGGCTAGAAAAAAAAATAAAAATAAATGTTTCATTATAAGTTGATATTAGTTTTTTTTTATTACATTTGCCGTGTTTTTAGGAGAATGTGAGGGATAAGAGTGAGATACTGAGTAGAGGTTACTGGCTGTATATAGCTTAGGGGCTACTGAGTTTTACCAGCTCACTAACTATCCTTCGTTTATAGTTCGTTTATCCTTCGTTCAAGGTATATACTATTTAGGCTATAGTAGTGCTATATTGAAGGCACAAAATTAATAATAATAATTTTAACACCAAAACAAAATGGAACATATTGCTATTTTTAGAATGTCGGCTATGGGAGATGTAGCCATTAGCGTACCTGTAATTACGGCGTTTGCGTGTGAATATCCTGAGGTAAAAATCACGATGGTTACGCGTCCGTTATTTGCACCTATGTTTGCGCACATACCTAATTTGAGTGTATTTACGCCTGAATTGTATGGGAAGCACGCAGGGGTATTGGGGTTGTATAAACTTTACAAAGAGTTACGAGCTAGGGGCGTTGATGGTGTTGCTGACATTCACAATGTACTACGCACTAATATTCTTAAATTCTTTTTTAGATGGGCTAAGATTCCGTTTGCACAGATTGATAAGGGCAGGCTGGAAAAGCAGGCTTTGACACGGTATCGTTTCAAATCATTTAGGCAATTAAAGCCTTCATACCAGCGGTATGCTGATGTGTTTGGGGCTTTGGGGTATCCTATTGATTTATCGGAAGAATATATACTTCCGCCCTTAAAACTAAGTGAAGTGGTACAGAAATTGCTGCCTAAAGGTGTACGAATAGGGGTGGCTCCTTTTGCGTCATATCCTGGAAAGCAGTACCCTTTTGAAGGGATGTGTGAAGTTATAAAGAGGCTATCGGAAGAGTATTGTGATAGTAAGATTTATGTTTTTGGTGGAGGAAAGGCTGAAGAGGAACAAGTGAGTAGGATTTCGGTGCCTAATGCTGAGAATATGGTGGGACGGTTATCATTCACACAAGAATTGGAACTGATTTCGCACTTGGATGTAATGATTGGGATGGACAGTGGTAATGCGCACCTATCGGCTATGTATGGGGTACCTACAATTACTATCTGGGGAGTTACGCATCCTTATGCGGGTTTTTACCCTTATGGACAACCTATAGAGAATGCTTTGCTGGCAGATAGAGAGCATTTCCCACTTATACCGACATCGGTATATGGGAAGAAGTATCCGAAAGGATATGAGAAAGCTATAGAGACGGTTAGAGTAGAACAGATAGTGGAAAAGGTGAGAGAGGTGCTTGCTTTGACCCATCAAAAAAGAGAAGAAGATTAAGAATGTAACACCGTGGATATTTTTTTAATTGTATAACATAAAATGAGGACCTTATAACTGACCTCTGCTGGGGGAAAGTTGGGGTAAATGACTATGAAAAAACTTATTACTTTTTTATTTGGAATATTGGTGAGTGTAACAGCATGCAGCCAAGAGAAGAATATGGTTACAGAAAACCGCAATGTAGGAGCTTATACACAGATAGAAGTATCGGGGGCTTATGTGATAGTGCTTACTGAAGGTACAATAGGTGAACTTACTGTAAAAGCGCCTGAAAAATCACTTCCTTATCTTATTACTAAAGTGGAAAACAACACACTTAAAATAAGCATGGATAACTCTTTTAACTTTCGTAGAGGCAACTTCACAATTTACGTACCTGTGAACAATCAGCTTAAAGGAGTGGTAGTAAAAGGTACCGTTAGTATAAGAGCTGAAAAAGAACTAGAAGCAGAGACTTTGGAAATGAAAATAAATGGGACTGCTAATGTGAATGCTGCTTTAAAGACGGGTGCCTTAAACTTACGTATAGCAGGAGCAGGTAGTGCTATCCTTAGCGGAAGTACTCAAGAACTAGCTGTAGAGATTAATGGTACTGGCTCGGTAAATGGTAATAATTTAAAGGCTATGAATGCAACTTTGGATATTGCAGGAGCGGGCTCAATTAATGCATATGTAAGTGGAGAACTAGATGCCATAGTACGAGGTGTAGGCAGTATAAAAGTGAATGGAAATCCTAAAGTACGCAGCCAAGTGATAAAGGGATTAGGAAGCATAAAAATTAATTGACAAAAAAGCAGATTGGTGTATTAGCAATTTAGTAAATTAGTAGATGAAGAAGAAAGTATTAATTATTAATGGCCCTAATTTAAACTTATTGGGCATACGGGAGCCATCGATTTATGGAGGGGAGAGTTTTGAGGATTTTATAGCAAATTTAGAAGTGCAGTTTCCCGAAATAGAGCTTAGCTATTACCAAAGCAATCACGAAGGTGCGCTGATAGATAAAATTCATGAAGTAGGCTTCGGTTATGATGGTATTGTGCTAAATGCTGGAGGATATACCCATACATCGGTAGCATTGGCTGATGCTATAAAAGCAATAAGCACCCCTGTGGTAGAAGTACATATTTCTAACACTTTTGCCCGAGAGACTTTTAGACACCAATCGTACCTTTCGCCGGTAGTGAAAGGTGTAGTAGTGGGGTTTGGATTGAAGAGTTATGAACTGGCACTACAAAGCTTTTTATGATTAAAACTGAATGAGAAAATATATATTTAAAGCTTTAAAATACGCAGGGTTATTGATAGCCCTGCTTTTGGCATTTGTGGTGATATTCCCAATGTTATACCCTGAGTATGTTACAGAAAAGATAAAGAAGCTAACCAATGACAACCTTAATGGAGAATTGAATTTTAGTAAAGCTAATCTTACCTTTTTTACACACTTTCCTTCACTTACCCTAAACTTAGATGATGTACTGCTAAAAGGCTCTGCGCCTTATGCCAATGATACATTAGTATCGGTAAAGCAGCTTTCATTAGGGATTGATGTGAAGGATTTACTTTTCTCAAAAAAGATTGATATAGAGGAGATTTATCTAAAAAATGCCTTTGTACATATTAAAGTAAATGAGCAAGGAGAAGCTAATTACAATGTGTACAAATCGGGAAGTGAAGCAGAAAGTGATGATACAACTGATGATACTGGAATAAACTTGCAACGTATTGAGCTGAGAAATACTAGATTGATTTATGATGACAAATCGACTGGGATTAATATTACGGCTAATGGGTTTAATTATTTAGGTAAAGGAGGCTTGGAAGAATCTATTTTTAGTTTGCGTACCAAAGCCGAGATACAACAGTTTAGTTTTCTTTTTGGGGGAGAATCTTACCTAAAAGATAAACATATAAATGCTGAGCTTACAACCCAAATAAATACCCATTCGCTATCATTTATATTTCAGCAGAACAATCTAAAAATAAACCGCTTGCCTGTTGATTTTAAAGGAAAGTTAGACTTTTTAAGCAATGGGTATGATATTAATATAGCAATTAATTCGGTTAATAGCAATTTAGACGACCTTTTTACAGCCTTGCCTCCACAATTTACTCAGTGGCATAAGAAGGCTACTCTTAGTGGTAAAACAGACTTAGAATTTGCTATGAAAGGCAAATATATTACCTCACAGGGATTAAGTCCTGATATATACTTAAAAATGAAGGTACGTGAGGCTGCCGTAGGCTATGAAGGAGTGCCTGTGAATGCTGAAAATCTGTATTTGAACTTTGAAGCAAACTTACCTGCATTAGATGTAAATAAGGCGAGTGTAAAACTTGATTCTATTTATTTTACCATAGGTAAAGAGTATTTTTCGGGTATTTTTAGTTTAAATGGTTTGAATCCGCCGGTGGTGGATGCTAAGGTGCGGGCTAATATAGATATTGACAATGTAATGCACCTTTTGGATAGAAAAGACTTGCAGTTAAGAGGAATGCTTTTAGCTAATATAAAAGCTAAAGGTACTTATGCCCCTGCTCAACATTTATTCCCTATTACCAAAGGAAATTGGCAGCTCAGTAATGGTTACCTAAAAACCGCTTATTACCCGAACCCTATTACTGATATACAGTGCAATGGTACCCTTGAGAATACTGATGGTACCCTGCAAACCTTAGCTGTAAAACTCTTACCGCTTACTTTTCAGTTTGAAGATAAACCTTTTACAGTACAGCTATCAATGGAAGATTTTGAGGATATTAGGTATGATTTGCAGGCTAAAGGTGAGCTAGATATAGCTAAGATTTACAAAGTATTCTCGCAAAAAGGTTTAGACTTCCAGGGGTATGCTAATGCAGATATCAGCTTAAAGGGGAAACAGAGTGATGCTACTAAAGGGAGGTATCATCTGCTGGAAAACAAAGGAGTGGTAACGCTACACAATATACAAACTACTACCGATTACCTACCCCTGCCATTTGTGATACAAGAAGGTACTTTTAGATTTAAACAAGATGATATGCTCTTTAGCAACTTCCGTGCTATGTATGGCAAATCGGACTTTGTGATGAATGGACGAATGAGCAATGTGATAAACTTTTTGCTATCAAATAAAGAAGTACTAAAGGGGAACTTTTCGGTAAGTTCACGCTATCTGGATGTAGATTCATTTATGCAACCCCTTGATATAACTGAAAACGAAACTACCGAAAATACTACTACAGAAAGCACTACTACTGCCACCACTACAACTACTGAAAAAGGGGTAATAGCTGTGCCTAAAGTGTTTGACTTCAACCTAAATGCTGACCTTAAAAAAGTAGCCATACAAGGGCTTACCATCCAAAACCTAAGAGGAAGCACCCAACTGAAAAGAGGAGTGCTATCGCTTAAAAATGTAATTTTTAACCTTATAGGAGTAACTGCCCATATTGATGCCCTATATGCAGATGAAACCCCTAAACGTGCTAGGTTTAACTTCAAGATAAAAGCAGAGAACTTTGATGTGCAAAAAGCTTATAAGGAAGTGAAACTGTTTAGAGAAATGGTTTCGATGGCAAAAGATGCAAGGGGTATCATTTCATTAGATTACGCTGTAGAAGGAAAACTGAATGACGAGATGCTACCTATATACCCATCAGTAGTAGGAGGGGGTGTACTTTCGGTAGATAGTGTGCAGATGAAGGGCTTCAAACTTTTTAATATAATAAGTGACAAAACTGGTACTGATGCACTGCGAGACAGCAAACTATCGACTATTGATATTAAGACTACTATTAAGAATAACCTTATTACAGTAGAGCGGTTCAAATTTAAAGTATCTGGGTTTAGACCACGTATTGAAGGGCAAAGCAGTTTTGATGGTAAGCTGAATTTCAAAATACGCTTAGGCTTACCCCCATTGGGCATTATTGGTATCCCTATAAAAGTGACCGGTACCCAGCAAAACCCTAAAATAAGCTTGGGTAGCAAAAGTAAAGATTTAGAAGAAACAGAATACGACCCTAATAGTGAGGCAACAAATGAGGAACAAGAAACTATACCAGAAGAAAATAAACAGCCCGATAGGAATGCTGATAGCAATGGCAACTGATGAGGCTATTTATGTAGTGGACTTTTTGGACAACCTTAGTTGGCACCTTGACCAAGCTATTGTACTAAAACACTTAGGAGCTACTAATGTAGATAGAGAAAACGACCTCCTGCTACAATTAGAACAACAACTAAAAGAATACTTTGCCAAAGAACGAAAAGAATTCAGTTTACCTATACAATTTGTAGGCACTCCCTTTCAAGAAGAGGTATGGAAAGTACTACAAACTATACCTTACGGCAAGACTATAAGCTATAAAGAAGAAGCTGTAGCTATAGGTAACCCTAAAGCTGCGCGCGCTGTAGCTAATGCTAATGGCAAGAATAGACTATCTATTATTGTGCCTTGCCACAGAGTTATAGGCAATGATGGAGGCCTTGGAGGTTACACAGGAGGGATTACACGAAAAGCATATTTGCTAAAATTAGAAAATGGACTTTAGAACAATTGTTACTATTGCAGAGACACCAAGTATTACTTACTATTCAGAAATAGTGAGCTTAGGCTCGTGCTTTGCTGTAAATATGGGTGAGCAATTTGCTTATTACAAGTTCCCGATTACCTTGAACCCTTTTGGGACACTTTTTCAGCCTATAGCCATTGAAAATGTTATTAATAGGGCAATACAAGGTGAGGTGTATACTGATAATGATTTTTTTAACTACAACGAGCTTTGGCATAGCTTCAGTTTTCATTCTTCGCTTAGCAAACCGACCTTAAAAGAAGCTATTGCCTTTGCTAATGAACAACAAACACAACTACGTACAGCGCTGCAAACAGCCTCTGTTTGCTTTATTACCTTGGGCACCTCATGGGTGTATATACACAATAGCACTGAAAGCATAGTGGCAAACTGCCATAAATTACCCCAAGCACACTTCAGCAAACGACTGCTTCGGGTGGAGGAGATAAGTGATAGTTTATCTCATATTATTGAACTTGTAAAGAGTTACAACCCAGAGTTGCAACTCATCTTCACTATTTCGCCGGTAAGGCACAGCAAAGATGGTTTTTTTGAAAATCAGGTGAGTAAAGGACAGTTATTTACCGCTCTGTATCCGTTAATAGCGGCTAAAAAAGCTGCTTACTTCCCTGCTTACGAGCTGCTGATAGATGAACTACGTGATTACCGCTTTTATGCAGATGATATGCTGCACCCCTCGCCTATGGCTATACTATATATATGGGAACGACTTATCAATAGTTATATTACTAATGATACCCAAGCTGATATGAAAACAGTAGACAATATACAAAAAGGACTACAACACAGACCTTTTAATCCAGAGACTGAAAGCCATCAGCGATTTTTGGCACAGCTAAGGGAGAAAATTGCGAAGTTTGAAGCAAAATATCCGCACATTCAGTTTAAATAAGAAATAA
The DNA here is from genome assembly GCF_002999135.1 of Capnocytophaga sp. oral taxon 878. Classification (NCBI taxonomy): domain Bacteria; kingdom Pseudomonadati; phylum Bacteroidota; class Flavobacteriia; order Flavobacteriales; family Flavobacteriaceae; genus Capnocytophaga; species Capnocytophaga sp. oral taxon 878. The sequence continues at coordinate 320,117 of NZ_CP027229.1, read as the reverse complement.
CAGATAAGATTTTAGAACGTAATTATTAAAAAAATGTCGTACATCAGATTTAAAAGTAAAATTATAGAGCAGAAGGTAAAACATTATCTTAAAAAGAAGCACGCTCATCTATTAGTGAAAGAAGGTAGGAGAGTATTGGTAAAAGAAGAGGGAGCTGAATTTGTTACTAAAATGCTTATTGAGAATGATGATTTGGTATCTGAAGACTTAGCTGAGTTGGAAATGTTTCCTAACATAAAGCAGTTGGAATTATATTCGGGGGGTATTACACACTTAGAAGCCTTGCCTCCTTTGGATAAACTAGAGAAACTGAATTTTGGAGTTGATGTTCGGGATTATTCACCTTTAGCTAAATACAAAAAGCTAAAAAATGTAGAGATTTATAACAGCGAAGTACAAGATATTAGCGCTTTGTGCGAGTTGCCTAAAATAAAAATTTTAAGTCTGTCGTCCAATAAAATTAGTAGTATTAAGGGGATAGAGAAGTTACAAAATCTTACTGAACTAACATTGGACAGGAATAATATAACTGACATTTCGCCTTTGGCAGCCTTACATAAGCTAACGTATTTACAATTGGAAAACAACCGAATAAGTGACTTATCGGCTTTGAAAAATATGAAAAACCTGACTTCCTTGCGCTTGAGCGACAATAAGATTACTAATCTTGCTCCGTTGAGAGAGCTTTGCTTAGAAACCTTGGAATTGGATAGTAATGCAATAGAAGACCTTAGTGATTTGGTTGGTATAAAAACGCTCAATAGATTATATATATGCTTTAATCCTATAAAAGATGCTTCGCCTTTGCTTAAAATGCCTCATTTGAAGCGGATATGGACAGATGCCACTGATATTTTCTTACCTTTAGAGGCATATTTTGAAAAGAATATTACAAATGTTGTACTTGGAGGGGTTTATCCTAATTTTATAGAGGCTCAAACTTATTCTTTTGGCAGGGAGTGATTGGGTAAGGGATAAAAGATATGCTTTTTTCTGTTTTTGGGGGTAAAAAACAGTTTTTTTTCGTTTTCGAGACATCATTTAGATGTTGAGGAAACGTTTTTTGTTTTTATTAGGTTGGGGTAGGTGTTATATACTGGGAGGGAGAAGGGGTAACTATCCTTCGTTTATAGTTCGTTTATCCTTCGTTATTCGTTCGTTCAAGATAGGCTGAGTTTTTGAGATAGTTTTTTGGGGTTTGGGGCTTTCTGAGTTTTAGGATGGGAGGCAGCAGGAAGGTTTTGGGGGAGTGTGGGGTATGGGGTTTGCTTTTAAAAAAATCGTTGAAATATTTGGTAGTTAGAAAAAATGTTTGTAATTTTGCATTCACTACCTATAATGGGGTAGCTTTTGTTATTTAAAATACAATAAAAATATGAGGTTTATAGTATCAAGTTCCTACCTACTTAAAAAATTACAAGTGTTTGGCAGTGTTATTAACAGCAATAACACTATGCCTATATTGGATAACTTTTTATTTGAACTATCTACCAATTCATTGACCATCTCGGCTTCGGACTTAGAGACCACTGTGAAAGGTACTTTGCAAGTGGAATCGGATTCGGAGGGTAGTATAGCGGTATCGGCTAAATTATTGATAGATATTCTTAAGACATTCTCGGAACAACCGCTTACTTTCTTGGTGAAAGAGAATAATGTAATAGAAATCAGTTCGACTACGGGTAATTATTCATTGGCATACTTAGACGGTGCTGAATTCCCACGTCCTGTGGAGTTACCTGAGGCGAGTAGGGTTACTATGCTTGGTGATGTACTTTCGACAGCTATACAAAAGACTATCTTTGCTGTGGGCAATGATGATTTGCGTCCTACAATGAGTGGTGTTTTATTCCAGTTCAACGAAAACGGGCTTACTTTTGTAGGTACTGATGCTCATAAATTGGTAAAATACGAACGTTTGGATATTAAAGCTAGTGAGGCTACAGACTTTATTATGCCTAAAAAGCCGCTGAACATATTGAAAGGTATTTTGGCGGGTAGTGAGGCTGAGGTGACAGTAGAATACAATGAGAGTAATGCTAAATTCTCATTTGATGATATGGAGTTTATCTGTAGACTTATAGACGGGAAATATCCTAACTATGATGCTGTTATCCCTAAAGAAAACCCTAACAAGCTGACTTTAAACCGCTCTCAATTTTATAACTCGGTAAATCGTTTGTCATTATTCTCTAATAAAACAACACATCAAATACGCTTAAAGGTAGCGGGCTCTAGCTTGGTAATATCGGCAGAGGATGTGGATTACAGTAATAAGGGAGAGGAACGATTTACTTGCAATTATCAGGGAGATGATATGGAGATAGGTTTCAACTCTAAGTTTTTAAAGGAGATGATAAACAACTTAGACTCTGACGAGATATTGCTTGAGATGTCGATGCCTAATCGTGCGGGTATTATTACTCCTATTGATGGGCTTGATGAAGGGGAGAAAGTACTTATGTTGGCGATGCCAATAATGCTTAATAATCAGTAAAAATTGTTCATTGTTAATGAAACGCCTTAAATTTAAAAGCACTAAGGCGTTTCTTTTTTTAATCATACAGCTTATATGGCTTATTTCTTAAACAAACTCAAACCTTTTTTGTACATAGGGGGCTTATATGTAGTATTATCGGCATTGATGCGTATTGTATTCATTGCTCACCCTATTACTACGGCACAGTTTTCGGTAGTTGATATACTGAAGATGTTTTCGGTAGGGTTGGTATCGGACACGCTTACTATTGTACTTGCTATGAGTATTTTGGCAGTTTATTTGGTGTTTATTGCCAATGTAAAGTACAAGAAGCCTTATGGGTATCTGATTTTGGGAATATTGCTGCTTTTTTTAGCATATATTCAGTTTTATCCTAATAATATTTTTGCACAATACGGGGGAGTTATACCAGAAATAGCCTTAGCATTTTTTGGGCTGAAGACACTGTGCTTTGCCTTACTGTTGTTTTTTCCAAAATATAGGGTTACTTTACGAAATATACTGTACTTTATAACTCTTGCTATCTATATTTTTGCGATAGTAATGAATGCTGTAAGTGAGTATTTCTTTTGGAATGAATTTGGCATCAGGTATAACTTTATAGCGGTTGATTATCTTATCTATACTAATGAAGTGATAGGTAATATTATGGAGAGTTATCCTGTTGTACCTTTATTTACAGGTGTTTTTGTGGTAGTTTTGGCTCTTACTATTTGGGTATTTGTAAAAACTAAAGAGGCACTAGTATCTATTCCTACTCTTGTACAAAAAGTAAGTTATTGTGTGTTATATGGGATATTGGCTTTGTTTGGGTTATGGCTATTACCTAACTTGCATAAACTAAGTGGCAGCAATGTATTTGCTAGCGAAATACAAGCTAATGGAGTATACAAATTCTATTATGCTTTCACTCATAGTGAGTTAGATTACTTTCAGTTTTACCCTACTATTGATGAAGCTGAAGCCGAAGTTAATGTACTACGCCCATTACACGCCACAACTATAGAACGTGAGATTACAGCAGATACAACTGAAAGCCATAGAAATGTTGTGCTTATTTCGGTTGAGAGCCTTTCGGCAGAATATCTTGCTATTTTTGGCAATGATGATAACCGCACACCTTTTTTGAATAGCTTGGTAGATAAAAGTATATTTTTCACTAACCTTTATGCCACAGGTAACCGCACAGTACGCGGCTTGGAAGCACTAACCTTGTGCATCCCTCCTACACCTGGAGAGAGTGTAGTAAAGCGCAAAGACAATAAAAACAAATTTACTACTGGCAGGGTATTTGCGAGCAAAGGATATGATGTGAAGTACTTATATGGAGGTGATAGTTATTTTGACAATATGAAAGATTTCTTTGGTGGTAATGGCTATGATATAGTAGATAGAGATAGCTTTACACCTGAAGAAGTTACTTTTTCAAATATTTGGGGCGTATGCGATGAAGATATGGCTAATAAAGCTATTAAAGTAATGAATGAACAAGCTAAAACAGGCAAACCATTCTTTAATCATTGGATGACTGTGAGCAACCATCGCCCATTTACTTATCCTGAAGGGAAAATAGATATTGCGCCTACAGAAAAGAGTCGTACTGGAGGTGTAAAATACACCGATTATGCCTTACAGCGCTTTTTTGAAATGGCAAAAGAACAAGAATGGTACAAGAATACCCTATTTATAATTATAGCAGACCATTGTGCATCAAGCGCTGGAAGTACTGAATTACCTTTGGATGGATATAGAATTCCGTGTTTTATCTTAGGAGATTTTATTACCCCTAAAAAGATAGATACTATGGTTTCACAAATAGACATTATGCCCACAGCAATGGGGTTATTGAACTTTAGCTATACCTCTAAATTCATAGGGCAAGATGTACTAAAAGAAGGCTACAAACCGCGTGCTTATATTGCTACTTATCAAGATTTAGGGTATTTAACCCCTGAGAATCTTACTATTATTTCGCCTGTAAATAAGATTATGCAATACACATTACAAGCTAAAGCTGAACAACCTGCAGCAGCTTATCCTTTATTTTATGAACAAAAAGAAGTAGATACCCCTAAACAAGAAGGAGTGCATAATTGTATATCGACCTATCAGGCTACCTCGCAATGGTTAAAAAACAAACAACTGAATGCGACAACGAAATAAGCTAAAAATTATTAACGACCCGATTTATGGGTTTATTCATATACCGAGCTCATTAGTATTTGATATCATTGAGCATAGGTATTTCCAGCGGTTAAGACGCATTAACCAAATGGGACTCTCTTTCTTAGTGTTTCCAGGAGCTAAGCACACCCGTTTTGAACACGTTTTAGGTTGTATGCACCTAATGCAAAAAACGGTAGAAATGTTACGCTTTAAAGGAGTGCAAATATCGGATAAAGAAGCTGAAGGCTTATATATAGCTATATTATTACACGACATAGGACACGGACCTTTTTCACATGCTATGGAACATAGTATTGTGGAAGACATATCGCACGAGGAAATTTCGCTGCGCTTTATGGAAGAGCTGAACACTGAACTTGGAGGCAAACTAGAACTAGCTATAAGCATATTTAAAGGAGAGTATCCGCGTAAATTTATGCATCAACTGATCTCAAGTCAGTTAGATATGGATAGAGCTGACTACCTAAAACGGGATAGTTTTTACACTGGAGTAGCTGAAGGTAATATCAACTCTGAACGCCTAATTTCAATGCTTAATGTTCGCAATGATGAGTTGGTAGTAGAAGAAAAAGGCTTATACTCAGTAGAGAAGTTCCTTATTGCCAGAAGATTGATGTATTGGCAAGTATATCTACACAAAACCAGTGTAGGAGGAGAACAGATGCTTATTCGCCTACTAAAGCGTGCAAAAGAGCTTGTACAACAAGGAGATGAACTAAAAATGTCGACGGCTTTAGCTTTTTTTGTAAAAAACAGGATTACTAAGAATGACCTTAGTAAAGAAGTGCTAGAAAAGTTTGCTTTATTGGATGATACTGATATTTTTGCTGCAATGAAAGAGTGGCAGTTTCACCCTGATAAGATATTATCAGATTTGAGTGGTATGTTACTAAATAGGGACTTGCTAAAGATAAAGGTACGTACTAATAATTTTGAAGAGCAGAAAATAGTGCGCTTGCAAAAATTAGCTATAGCTAATGGCTATACTAATGAAGAGGTAAAATATTTTGTTTTTACAGGAATGATGACTAATAGAGCTTACAATCCTGAACGAGAAGTAATAAAAATACTCACCAAAAATGGCAGGCTAGTAGACATAACTAAAACTGCAGAAGAGCTAAGTTTAGAAGCTTTATCACAAACAACTGTGAAGTATTACATATGCTATCCGAAATAAAAAAATAGCAAAAAGAGTGTTGTTTAAAATATTTTTTATACTTTTGTAGCGGCAAATAGTACTTTGTAAGCTAAAAAACAAGGCACTTAATTGCTCTATTATTTTGATTATAAACTAATTAAATGAAATTTACAGCATTACAAATAGCCGAAGTACTCGGTGGTGAAGTAGAAGGAAATCCCGAAATTGAGGTATATAAGCTCTCAAAAATTGAAGAGGGATGTGAAGGAAGTATTTCATTTTTAGCCAATCCTAAATACAAACATTTTATTTATACGACAGATGCCTCAATAGTGATTGTAGGTAAAGACTTTGAAGCAGAAACTCCTATCAAGGCTACCTTAGTGAAGGTAGAAGATGCTTATGGAGCTTTTTCAAGGTTATTAGAGTTTTACAATAATGTTAAACTAAATAAAGTAGGTATTGAGCAGCCCTCATTTATAGCTGCTACAGCTTCATTAGGACAAAATGTATATGTAGGAGCCTTTGCTTATATTGGTGAAAATGTAATTATTGGTGAAAATGTAAAAATATACCCACACGTATATATAGGTGATAATGCTGTAATTGGAGATAATGTTACGTTATTTGCTGGTTGTAAAGTATATTCTGAAACTGTTATAGGAAAAAATTGTACCCTACATAGTGGGGTGGTTTTAGGTGCTGATGGTTTTGGTTTTACTCCTAATGATGAGGGCGTATACAGCAAAGTACCTCAAATAGGTAATGTTATACTAGAAGATGATGTTGAAATAGGTGCTAATAGCACTGTAGATAGAGCTACTTTAGGCTCTACTATCATCCGAAAAGGAGTGAAGCTAGATAACCAAATACAGATAGCCCACAATGTAGAGATAGGTAAAAATACTGTAATTGCAGCCCAAACGGGTATAGCAGGCTCTACGAAGATAGGAGAAAGTTGTACTATTGGAGGTCAGGTAGGTATAGTAGGACACTTACAGATAGGTAATAGAGTGCGCATACAAGCTCAAACAGGAGTAGGACGCAACCTTAAAGATGATGAGGTAATACAAGGTTCACCTGCATTAGGTTATGCTGAATATAACAAATCATACGTGATATTTAGGAAATTACCTAACTTACAAAAACGAATTGAAGATTTAGAGAAGAAAATAAAATAACAAATAGCTATGGTAAAGCAAAATACTTTATCGAATGAACTTACTATAGAAGGTATCGGTTTGCATACAGGCAAACAAGTAAAAATGATACTTAAACCTGCCCCCATAGACAATGGGTTCACTTTTGTGCGCTCTGACCTTGAGGGTAATCCTGTGGTAGAAGCTGATGCTGCCTATGTAGTAAGCACAGAACGCGGCACTGTATTAGAAAAGAAAGGTGTAAGAATTCAAACTTGTGAACATATCTTGGCTGCACTTATAGGCATGGATTTGGACAACGTGATTATTGAATTAAACGCTTCTGAACCTCCTATTATGGATGGTTCATCTAAGTATTTTGTTGAAGGTATTGAAAAAATAGGTATTGTAGCTCAAGATGCTCCGCGTTATGAATATGCAGTAAAACAAGTAATTACATACGTAAATGAAGAAACAGGCAGTGAAATAACTCTTATTCCTGCTGATGAGTACCAAATAACTACTATGGTTGATTTTGGAACTAAAATATTAGGCACTCAAAACGCTTATCTTAATAAGTTATCAGATTTCAAAAAAGAAATTGCTGATGCTCGTACTTTTAGTTTCTTACATGAACTAGAAACCCTTTTAGATCATGGACTTATCAAAGGAGGTGATCTAAATAATGCTATTGTGTATGTAGATAAGGAGATATCAGACACTACTATGCAAAAACTAAAAAAAGTGTTTAACAAAGAACATATTTCAGTTAAACCTAATGGAGTGCTTGATAACCTTACTTTACACTACCCTAACGAAGCTGCCCGACATAAACTACTTGATGTAATAGGTGATCTTGCTCTTGTAGGAAGTCGTTTCCGTGGCAAAGTTATTGCTACTAAACCAGGACACTTTACCAACACTCAATTTGCTAAAAAACTCTCAAAGATTATAAAGAATGAGCGTAGGAATAATGTTCCTGACATTGACATAAATCAACCTCCTTTGATGAGTACTGCAGATATCATTAAGTTTTTACCTCATCGTTCCCCGTTCTTATTAGTAGATAAAATATTTGAACTTTCGGATAAACATGTAGTAGGCTTAAAAAATGTTACTATGGATGAACCTTTCTTTGTAGGTCACTTCCCTGGTGCACCAGTAATGCCTGGTGTATTACAGATAGAAGCTATGGCACAAACAGGAGGCATTCTTATTCTTAGTACAGTACCTGACCCTGAAAACTATCTTACTTACTTTATGAAGATAGACAATGCTAAATTCAAAGTACAAGTAGTACCTGGTGATACACTTATTTTTAAATTGGAACTGCTAACTCCTATACGTCGTGGTATTTGCCACATGCAAGCTTATGCCTATGTAAATGGAAAGTTAGCTACTGAAGCTGAGCTAATGGCTCAAATTGTTAAAGTAAAATAGAAATTATATGATTCAACCTTTGGCTTATGTTCATCCTAATGCTAAAATCGCCAAAAATGTAGTGATAGAACCTTTTACTACTATCAGTAAAAATGTAGAGATAGGTGAAGGCACTTGGATAGGGCCTAATGTAACTATTATGGAAGGAGCTCGTATTGGGAAAAATTGTAAAATATTTCCTGGTGCAGTAATTTCAGCTATTCCCCAAGATTTGAAATACAAAGGAGAAGAAACTACTACTCATATAGGTGACAATACTACTATTCGTGAATGTGTAACTGTTAATAAAGGTACTTCTGACCGTATGCGTACAGTAATAGGTAACAACTGCCTTATTATGGCCTATTCACATATTGCTCATGATTGTATTATAGGCAATGATTGTATATTTTCTAACTCTACAACCCTTGCAGGGCATGTTACTATTGGCGATTTTGTGGTAATGGCAGGAATGACTGCTGTGTATCAATTCTGCTCTGTGGGAAGTTATGCTTTTGTTACTGGAGGATCAATGGTAGCAAAGGATGTCCCTCCTTATGCTAAGGCAGCACGAAATCCTATTTCGTATGTAGGTGTAAACTCAATAGGGTTACATAGACGTGGTTTTAGTACTGAAAAAATAAGAGAAATTCAAGATATATACCGTGTACTTTTCCAAAAAAAATGGAGTACTACGCACGCTCTTGAATATATAGAGGCTGAAATGGAAGCTACTATTGAACGTGATGAAATTTTACAATTTGTACGCAAGTCAAAACATGGCATTATGAAAGGTTACCATGGTGACTTACTTAAAGACTAAGAACTTAAAACTAGAAATAATAACTTAAAACTAAATAGATGGCAACAACAGCAGACATCAAAAAAGGATTGTGTATCCGTTTTAACCATGATATTTATAAAATCATTGAATTTTTACATGTTAAACCAGGTAAAGGTCCTGCCTTTGTACGTACTAAACTCAAAAGTGTTACTACAGGAAAAATACTTGATAACACCTTTTCTGCAGGTCATAAAATTGAAGATGTACGTGTTGAGACTCGTTCTTTTCAATATCTCTATGCCGAAGGTGATCAATTCGTGTTTATGAACAATGATGATTTTAATCAAGTACATATTCGTAAAGATATGCTTGATTACCCTGACCTTCTAAAAGAAGGTGAAACTGTAATGGTTATTTTCAATGCTGAAGACGAAACCCCTCTTTCAGTAGAAATGCCTGCTAATGTTATTCTTACTGTTACCCATGTAGAGCCTGGTGTAAAAGGCAATACTGCTACCAATGCAACAAAACCTGCTACAGTCGAAACTGGTGCCATAGTAAATGTTCCTCTCTTTATTAATGAAGGAGATCGTATAAAAGTAGAAACAGAAAAAGGCACTTACGTTGAAAGAATGAAAGACTAAACTATGCGTTTCCCTCACCTTTATACCCTCAAACAAATTGCTACTATTATCAATGCTAAATTTGTAGGCGATGAGCAATTCCCAGTACTTGGAATGAATGAAATTCATGTAGTACAAACTGGTGATATAGTTTTTGTAGATCATCCTAAATATTATGAGAAAGCCTTACAATCAAAAGCAACTATTATACTTATAAACAAAAAAGTAGAGTGCCCTGAAGGAAAAGCATTACTCATTTCTGATGATCCTTTCCGTGATTTTAATAAGTTAACAGCTTTTTTCAAACCTTTTCAACAAGCTGTAGCACTCATTGCTCCTTCTGCTCAAATAGGAGAAAATACTATAATACAACCTGGTGCTTTTATTGGTAACAATGTAAAAATAGGTAAAAACTGCCTTATTCATACTAATGTAAGCATTTATGATAATTGTATAATAGGTGATAATGTTACTATTCATGCAGGCACTGTGTTAGGAGCTGATGCTTTTTACTACAAAAAACGTCCTGAAGGTTTTGATAAACTAATATCAGGGGGGCGTGTAGTCATTGAAAATGATGTTGATTTAGGAGCTCTTTGCACTATTGACCGTGGTGTCTCTGGTGACACTACTATTAAAAATGGTACAAAAATTGACAACCAAGTACACATAGGACATGATACGATAGTAGGTGAGCGATGCCTTATCGCGTCACAAACGGGTATTGCAGGATGCGTAGTAATTGAGGATGAAGTAACTATTTGGGGACAAGTAGGAATGACTAGTGGTATTACTGTTGGTAAAAAAGCTGTTATTTTAGCTCAAAGCGGTATATCAAAGTCTTTAGAAGGAGGACAAACTTACTTTGGTTATCCTGCTGGTGAAGCTCGTGAAAAGTATAAAGAAATGAGCGCTTTGAAGCAGCTTATCAAACAATAATAATATTTTCAAAGTTTAACAATTAATATTGTAATTAGGCTTTACCAAAGGTCTTTGGTAAAGCCTTTTTTATTATATCTTTACAAATGTTAAAATCTATAAAGAAAGAAGCTTTACTACTGCTACGAGATGTAGGAGCTCTTATTATCCTCTTTGCAATGCCATTGTTGTTAGTTGTTACTATTACATTACTACAAGATGGCGCTTTTAAAAACATTAGTGAACAGAAAACCTCTATTTTATTAGTTGATAATGACAAGGGAAAGATTGCTAATTATATCATTCAAAACTTTAAAGGAAGTGCTTTTGACATAAAAAAAGAACTTAACAATAGCCCTATTACTGAAGATACAGCTCGTAAAGAAGTACTACAAGGCAACTATCTACTTGCTATAGTTATCCCTGAAAACCTTTCTAATGATCTACAAACGAAAGTACAAACTGAAGTAGACATTATCATTAATATCTTTGCTGGTGAAACAACAACTTCTTCCTACAAAACCTACTCTGCTAAGGAAATATGTTTGTATTTTGATCCTACTCTACAAACTTCTTTTAAAGAGAGTGTTAAAAGCAATATTGACAAGTTACTATATCAAATTGAAAATCAATTTATCTATAAAACTTTTGAGAGCAAACTAGAAGAAAGTGTTAAACTACCCAAAACAGAAACTTTAGTCACATTCCGAGAAATCAACCCTAATATGGCTACAGCAGCTATACCTAACTCCACTCAACATAATGTACCTGGTTGGGCTTTATTTGCTATTTTTTTTATTACCATTCCTCTTTCAGCAAGTATTGTAAAAGAAAAAACTCAAGGCACAGGACTACGCCTTTTCACTAGTCCTCTTCCTTATTGGGCTTTACTTATTGCTAAAATTATTATTTTTCTTATCATCAGCTTGCTACAATTCTGTTTAATGGTTGTAATAGGGGTATATGTATTTCCTTATTTAGGTTTACCTATTTTAGAAGTAGAGGGTAAACTCTTATCACTGCTTATAGTAGCTCTTGCTTCAGGACTTTCAGCTATAGGATTGGGTGTATTGCTTGGAACTCTTGCCAAGACACAAGAACAATCTGCTCCTTTAGGAGCTACTCTTACAGTACTTTTTGCAGCTATTGGAGGCGTATGGATACCTACTTTTGCTATGCCACACTTTATGCAGTTACTTTCTAATATTTCTCCTATGAATTGGGGTCTGCAAGCTTTTTATGATATACTATTACGTAGTGGAAACCTCTCATCTCTTTTCCCAAAAATAAGCGCCCTATTCCTCTTTTTTAGCAGCTGTATTCTAATTGCTATTTACTATGATAAAACCAAAAGAAACATATAAACCTACTAACCTTACTGAATCCCTTATTATTACAGTTCGATTTAGCGAAACTGACCCTTTAGGTATTGTATGGCACGGCAATTATATAAAATATTTTGAAGATGGACGTGAAGCCTTTGGAAAGAAATATGGCATCTCTTACCTAGATGTAGAGCAATATGGCTATGCTACCCCTATTATCAAAACTGTATGCGAACACAAAAAAATGGTACGTTATGGCGAACAGCTACTTATTGTAACTCAATATATGGCTACTGCTGCAGCTAAGCTCATCTTTCAATATAATATATATAACCAAGCAAATGAGTTAGTTTGCACTGGTGAAAGTATACAAGTATTTACTTCACTTGAAGACCACACACTTTCTTTCTACAAACCTGATTTTTTGATAAAATGGGAAAAAAGACTTCTTCTTAACTAATTAATTTTCTTCTATCTACAAACTTCATTGGTTTTCTACTACCTAATGGATAGAGTTGCTGTTCCAAAAGCTCTATATCACAAAACTCTATTTTAGGCACTACCCTTAGTTTTGCCCTAAAATGACTCACAATCTGTTCCTTAAAAGCTTCAGTAGGTATTCTTGTACCTATCTTTATTAGTATTTCATCAGTAAGTATATCATTAGTGTTTATTTCAATAATATAGTTCTCTATTGCCTCAAAATTAGTAAGTAAATCCATTAAGGCTGGTGGATAGAGAGTTGTACCCTTATACTTTATCATCTGCTGTTTACGTCCTAGAACAGGGCTTACACGTGAGGTATGCCTACCGCAAGAGCAGCTTTCTGTATACATTATTACTATATCACCAGTACGAAAACGTAGCAAAGGCATCCCTTCCACACCTAAAGTTGTAATTGTAAGCTCACCACTATGCCCAATAGGCACTGGATTACCCTCATCGTCTAATACTTCTGTAATAATAAGCTCAGGGTGATGGTGACCTCCATGTTGGTACTCACATTCAGTAAAAGTAGTACTCATCTCGGTTGAAGCATAAGTAGAATATAATTGTACTCCTTTCCACTTTTCTGTAATTTTCTGCGCAAGCAGTGTAGGTGTAAAGTCCTGATTACGTAGTGATTCTCCTATACATACTATTCCTTTTACTGATGATTTTTTATAATCAATACTATTCTTCTCAGCATATTCTATCATCTTCAGTACAAACGAAGGCACTGCTATTAGATAAGTAGGGTTATATAATTGGATTGAATCCCATTGTAGTTCAGGTATCCCTGCCCCTACCCTAATAATACTTGCTCCTAACTTCCGAATACCTAAAAAGTAAGCTAATCCCGCCATAAACCGCCTATCAATAGTTGTCATTAGTTGCACTACATCTCCTTGTTTAATACCTGCACAAGCTAATGAAATGGCTTCATTATACGCTAGTCTATCTAAATCCTTATCAGTAAGTCCAAAAGTTACAGGAGTACCCATAGTACCCGATGTTGTAGCATAATCCACTATTGCTGCTTTAGGAACACATCTAAAAGCATCATTCTCACGCTGCAAATCATTCTTATCTGTTGTAGGTATCTTTTGTAAGTCAGCAAGCGTACGTATATCATCAACACAAATATGGTGCTCTTTGAAAAGCTTTTGATAAAAAATAGACTTCTCATTCAAATACCTTACTAACTCTCTTAGTTTTTCTTCCTGAAAAACCTTTATTTCCTCCTCTGTTTGTCTTTCTATGACTGGAATAAGTGTATTCATCATTTTGCTATAAAAACCATAAGAACTTTGCCAAGAGTAATTGCCTTTACAGCTCACTCTCTTTAGCAAAGTTCTTTATGAGGTTAATTTGCTTATTATCGCTAATTATTTAAACAATCGTTTCAATGAGTTAAAGAAACCTTTTTCTATTACATCAATACCAATACCAAAGTTGCTATCAGCCATAATATGGTAATCTTGACGCACAGGCTCCAATTTATCCAAAGTAATCTCCACATTCACTAAGGGGTTATACTCTACTATTACTTTACCAGAGTTTTTAGTAATAAACTTCTGAGTTTTATGTGTAAAATACTCATTCTGAATATCACACTCCTGTACAGTATATTTCTCCTTAGTATCTATGTTTTCATCTGTTTTAAGCATTATTTCATAACGCTCGCTATCGTAATTATGCCAAAAACTTGCATCATTATGCTGATGTTCACGTATACTATTTTTCAATATATTTCCATCATAATACATCAAGAAGCGCTTCCCTTCCGAGTCTATAAAGTAAGGCTGTTCAATAATAGCCTCATATTTTACTACAAACTCATTTTCAGTCTTATCATCTTTTACTATTTGCAAAGTAGCTTCTTTAAATATATCTCTAAAATCCTTTCCTTTGCGGTCATTCACATAGTTTAAGGCATAGTATAATGAACTATTCCAACTATCCAAACGCTCATTCTTATTACTTGATTTGAAATAGTTCCGCATTGAATTTGCTCGGTTATAACGATAAGTTGTAAGTAACTCTATCTTACCTTTACCATCTTTCACCTCCAAATCTATCTTCTCATCTATACAAAACTTCTCAAATTTAATAGGAGTCCGCTTTTGTAACTCTTGGTTAGGCAATATCTCCATAAAATAACAGAACGAGATAACAGCTCGATTTTCTAGCTTGCCATATTCATTACGTGCAGTAGCATCTATAAAATACTCTTTACCTTCATAGTTTATCTTCACTATTACATGATTAAATGACAATAATGATGGTAAGTAATATTTTAGATAGAAATCCGAATTGTAATTCACCAATACTACCGATGATTCTACCCCTATATAGTTCAATATAGCTTTTAGCAATACACATTTTGCCTTGCAGTCACCTTGTTTATTCTGATAGGTAATAGCTGGTGCTTGTGGTTTATGCCCATTCATCTCATCGGCATTATACACATAATAGATGTTATTTTGTACAAATTCTATAGCGTATTGTAACTTCTCATCAAGGGTAGGCATAACATCTAGTTTTGCTACCAAATCAGGAGCAAAATCAGTAAGCTTTGCTTTAAACACCTCTTCATAAAGCGGATAAATATAGTTTGAAAGATCTTTCCAAGTGCTATCTGTAGCCAAGTCTACAAACGGAAATATCTCACGATTAGGGTCTACCGGATTGATATAATCATATTTCAATACCTCAAAAGCTTCTCCTTGCGCCAAATATTTCACTTCACTGGGCAGTACATTACCTTCTTCATCACGGAAAAATACATTCTTGTAAGCTACTTGCTTATTGCGGTTATTAATA
Source organism: Capnocytophaga sp. oral taxon 878 (assembly GCF_002999135.1). Taxonomy (NCBI): domain Bacteria; kingdom Pseudomonadati; phylum Bacteroidota; class Flavobacteriia; order Flavobacteriales; family Flavobacteriaceae; genus Capnocytophaga; species Capnocytophaga sp. oral taxon 878. The sequence continues at coordinate 304,778 of NZ_CP027229.1, read as the reverse complement.
AACTTAAAGTGATATTTACCATAAGCCCAATATGTATCAGGAGTTACGTAAATATACTTAGTAAAGTCTTTACGTAAAAACTCTTTTTCAGTAAACACCTTAGTACGAGTATCTTCCAATATTAAAATATCATCAAGGTGAAGATCTTTTATTGAAAAATTCAGTTTCTTTGAACTGCTTATAATCCCTCTATTACTATTGCTTTCATTGTCCAATACTTTAATGGTAGTATCGCCTGTTTTATCTATAAGCTCACCATTACGATACACACTGATACGGTGAATGTTAAAAAACTCATTCTCCTCCAATACCATATCATACATTGAAGCGCGCTCTAAGTTTTCAGGCTGTGTAAGGCTGTATGCCATCAAGGCATAGTCAGAGGTAACCTCATTATCTACTTTGCTGTATTTATGCAAAAAATAACAATAATCACGCCCCTCATCTGTTTGTTCTCGTGAGAAGTCCGTATCTACTAAAAGTTCTATTATTTCACTGTCTGATAAAGAGTTAGTCCAATCACCAGCAGCTACAAAGCTGTATAATTCGTTTTTTTCTGTTTGCACTTTATTATTTATTTTAAATCGGGTGCAAAGATAATACTTTTTTCCGATTATTTTGCTAATAATTCTGCACTTTTTACCAAGCGCACAAATTCTTTTCTATAACCTTCTTCATCTCTACCTATAGCTCCATTTGCCAATTCTACCACCTGTCCATAGCTTGCTTGGGCTTTATTGCTATTATTGCGCAACAAAATACCAAATTCAGCTACACTGGCAGCAAAACGAAAATCTACCGAAGTATCCTTTAACTCTTTCTTATGGAACACCAAAGGCTCTGTTATCTCCACACTTTTCGCATCCTTCACTTTAGGATCTTTATAGCGTATCTTCAAAAATCCTAACTCATTACCATTCCCTTTTTCATTCAGCACTTGGGTCTGATAACGGAAGGATTGACTTGTTTTCCCATCAGCAGGCACTAACTCATAAAGAGCTGTAACAGTATGCCCTGCTCCTATTTCACCAGCATCTTTTTTGTCTTCAGTAAAATCCTCATTGGCTAACATACGGTTCTCATATCCTATTAATTTATACTCTTTTACATATTTAGGATTGAACTCTAATTGTAGCTTCACATCTTTAGCTACCGCAAATAAAGTACCAGCAAACTCATTCACCAACACCTTTTTAGCCTCTGTAATATCGTCTATATAAGCGTAATTCCCATTGCCCTTATCTGCTATAGTCTCTGCCATATCATCGCGATAGTTCCCCATACCAAAGCCCAAAACCGACATATAAATACCGCTTTCTCGCTTCTCTTCTATGAATTTCTCTAAATCTTTCGGGTTATTAATCCCTACATTGAAATCTCCATCAGTAGCCAAAATAATACGGTTATTTCCGCCTTTAATAAAGTTGCGTTCAGCCTCTTTATAAGCCAACTGGATACCTCTACTGCCCGAAGTCGAGCCTTCAGCTTCCAATCCATCCAATACGTTTATGATTTTTTCTTTATCTTTAACAGGGGTCGATGATAGTGCCACCCGTGTACCACTTGCATAAGTAACAATAGCCACACGGTCAGTAGGTTTTAACTGCGTAAGCAGCAGCTTAAATGATGATTTTAACAAAGGTAATTTATTAGAACTATACATCGAGCCCGATACATCTATCAAGAAGACAATATTTGATGAAGGGGCTTTTGCCAAATCTATATGTTTAGCTTGTAATCCAATCCGAAGTAATAAGTTCTTAGGGTTCCAAGGCGCAGGTGCTAGTTCCGAACTCACACGCAGTGGCGATGTTGCACCCTCTTCCGGAGCAGGATAATCATAATCAAAGTAATTCACCATCTCCTCTATGCGCACCGCATCAGCTGGAGGCAATTGCCCATAACCTATCATACGGCGCACATTAGCGTATGAAGCCCTATCCACATCTGCCGAAAAGGTAGTTACTGGTTGCTGAGCCACAGCCACAAACTTATTCTCAGTAATTTCTTTATAAGTCTCCTTATAAGCAATAGCCCCTATAGCAGGCTCTTGAATTTCTGCCATATTGCTTAGCACCTCTTCCTCATCAAGCATAGGTGCCTGAGCCTCCTTAGTTACAGGAGCAGGCGTTTTTTGTAGTGTTCTGTTCGAATTGTGATAACCCTCACGATTACCACAAGCTACTAGCAACAAAGATGCCAGCAGCAATAAAGGCACATTTCTTTTCATAAAGCTATCTTTTTTAGTTCTACACCTTATGAAGTTCAAATGTTATGCCAAAGTCCAGTAATTTCCAGCCAATTATTCCTCGTGAATAAACCTTTTTTTAGCCCATAATTCCTCTTCTGTCTCCTCGTGTGCCTCATCAGGCACACAACAGTCCACAGGACACACTGCAGCACATTGAGGCTCATCGTGAAACCCTATACATTCAGTACATTTATCAGCCACGATAAAGTAGTATTCATCACTCAGCGGTTGTTGTGGCTCATCAGCATCCACCTCCAGCCCACTGGGCAATACCACACGCCCTTTCAGGGTCGTACCGTCCGAGTACCTCCAGTCATCAGCCCCCTCATAAATAGCGTTATTAGGACATTCAGGCTCACAAGCCCCACAGTTAATACAATCGTCAGTTATTATTATAGCCATTTTTCAGATATTAGGTTTTAACCAATTAGTTTCTCTCACTAAGTCAAATTGGGCGGCAAAAGTACAAATAATTTAATAAGTGACCAAATCCCACCCTCAATAGCACCCAATTCTCTTCTACATCAAATACACAAAAAACCTAATAACACACACCCCTCACTTCAATCACACCCCTCCCCTATCCCGAACGAACGAATAACGAAGGATAAACGAACTATAAACGAAGGATAGTTAGTACACTCACCCAATCCGTCTCCCCCCAAAACCTACCCCCTAATTTGCTAATTGATATTTTATTCGTATCTTTGCCCTCACAATTGGTTATTAAAATGAATATTTCAATCATAGGCGCCGGTAATATGGCCTACCAGCTTGCCCACGCCCTCCTCTCCCTACCCCAAGTAACTATCACCCAGCTCTACAGCCGTAGCAGCTTCTCAGCCGAATTCTCACACCTACAAATCGAAAAAATAACCAATCTATCACAACTACGCCCTGCCGACCTCTGTATCCTCGCCGTAAAAGACGACGCCATAGCCAGCGTATCAGCAGCCCTACCCTTCAAAAACCAGTTAGTAGTCCATACCTCTGGCAATACCGATATGCTCTCTATCAGCAGCCAAAACAGGCGCGGAGTACTATACCCCCTCCAAACAATGAGTAAGCAAACATTCGTCAATTTTAGCCAAGTACCCTTCTGCTTAGAAGCCGAAAACCCTACCGACTATCAGCTCCTACACCACTTAGCCTCCCTGCTATCCACCCAAATATACCCCCTAAGCAGCTACCAACGCAAAATACTACACGTAGCAGCCGTATTCCTAAACAACTTCACCAACCACCTCGTACACATCAGCCAGCAAATATGCCAAAAAGAGCAAGTACCTTTCAAAATATTAGAACCCCTATTAACCGAAACCTTTGCCAAACTACAAAAAATACCCGCCTATGAAGCACAAACAGGACCCGCAAGGCGTAACGATACCGCCACCATAGCCAGCCACCTATCACTCTTAAACGAAACCGAGAAAGAAATATACCAGATAATTACAAATTCAATAATTAATACTTATGGAAGAAAAGAATTATAAAGAAAAACTCAAAGATATCACCACCTTCATCTTTGATGTTGATGGGGTCTTCACCAACACCCAAGTATTTGTCAATAATGATGGCGACCTGCTTCGCAGTATGAATATGAAAGACGGATTTGCACTGAAAACAGCCGTTTCCAAAGGCTATACCGTTTGCATCATTACCGGAGGCGGCAACATAGGAGTACAAAAACGCTTTGAAAATCTTGGCGTAACCGATATCTATATGCTACGCCACGAAAAGCTCGCCACTTTCTTAGAATACCAAAAAAGCAAAGGATTGCGTACCGAGCAAATCCTCTATATGGGTGATGATATCCCCGATATTCCACCTATGCAACACTCGGGATTAGCCACTTGCCCACAAGATGCCGTACCCGAAGTAAAAGCAGCAGCCCACTACATATCACACCGCAATGGCGGAGAAGGGGCTGTTCGCGATGTTATTGAGCAAGTACTCAAAGTACGCGGCGATTGGTTCACCTTTTAAAGAAGAAAAAAGAGGCTGCCCAAAATTAGACAGCCTCTTTTATTAAATTCAAATTTTATTAACTCTCAATTAAAACGCTTTAATACGATACATCATACCAATACTCACACGGTTAGTATCAGTAGTTACTTTATTCACTTCCCTACTTCTGCCTATATAAGCCAAGAAGAAACGTAAGTCTTGATCTTTAAAAGGCAAATATTCTACACCTCCGTAATAACCAATACCTGTAAGCTCATTACCAGCCAAGTCACTTTTAGCAGTTTCGTACAAACCCTGTGCAAAAATATTCAATTCAGGTATAGGCTGATACTCAGCTTTTAGTACAAAACTGTTATATTTAGCATCTTTTACAAGTGTTGTTTTACTCATTGGAGTATATTTCAACCTATCCAACTGTTCATTAGCCATCATATAATCCAAGAAGACTTGAAACTTAGGCAAATTAAGTTTAGTACCCAACATTACCATAGAGTTCATATAACCATCAGCTTCATTTTGCACACCTACCCCCCAACGCGTCTGAATAAGATTTTCAAACAAATTACCATTCCAGTTAAAGATATAAGTTAATGGAGCTTTGCTAGCTGTTATAGTAGGACTTGTAGTACCATAAATATTAGCGAAAGTATCATTCCTTACATCCGTAATTTGCAAGTTAAATTCGTGGTTAGCATTAGGTGCATAAGTAATCATTCCCCCTACCATAAAGTTATCCATATTCTCAATAAAGTCAGAATATTCATAAATATTCATAGGGTTCAAATCAAACTCAAAGCCACCCCACGCTTGGCACATCTTACCTACGGTTAGAGCCCATTTTTCATCAAGGCGGAACCCTGCATAAAGCATATCAGTAGCTTTAGCTAAGTTATCCAATGAAGCAGCTGCATTAGGCTTATTCAAACGATGACGAAGGCGGTAAAATATACGATCGGTAATATCACCACGCACTTCCCAACGCAATTGGCGCGCTTTAAACTGCGCAGTCATATCTTTGTCTTTTTCTTTTTCAACATCAAAACTACTTTGAAAGTTGAAATACATATTGAACTTCTTGTGCAATGGGCTTTCCATTTCATCAAGAGGCATTTGCAATTCCATAGGAGCAACAGCAGGTGGCGGAGCCATACGCAGCTGCTCTATTTCCATACGTAATTGGTTTATTTGATTTTGCAAATCTTGTTGTGCGGTGGCAACACCTCCCGCAAGGAGACTTATTGCCAAAACTAATATTCTTTTCATAGTGGTATTGTTTTATAAATTAGCCTATAAAGTAATTAGTCGCCGGTTATTAGTTAAACTAACAACTGACGACCAACAGACTAATACTCATTAAAATATTTTTGTATTTGTTTCCAATCTTTGGTTTTAGTAAGAGCTAACATCAGTAGTACACGAGCCTTTTGTGGGTTAAGGGTTTGCGAAGCCACAAACTGATATTTAGCATCATCTACTTCGGCATCGAGGGTAGTAGCCCCAGTAGGCACCCGTGATGAACGCACAAACTGTATACCTTGCTCTCTGGCTTTTACTGCCAAATCAAAGAGGGTGTGGTATAAGTTACCATTACCTACCCCTGCGTGTACAATACCTTCAAACTTGGCATCCATAAAGGCTTTCATTGGCAATTCGGATACGTTAGAATAGCTATACACTATACCTACTTTAGGTAATTCTTTTAGGTTATCTACATTAAATACAGATTGGTAAGTGTGTTTGTTTTCAGGAGTGCGGTTAAAGAATACTTTACCATTGTGAATATAAGCTAACTTACCATAGTTCGCCCCTTGGAAAGTTTCAACAGCGGTAGTACTTGTTTTAATCACATCTTTGGCATCAAGCACAATATCGTTCATACATACCATTACGCCTCGTGCCATAGCATTCTTATCGGCTGCTACAGCTACTGCATTATAAAGGTTTAGAGGGCCATCGGCACTCATACCTGTGGCGGGACGCATAGCTCCTACCATTACTACTGGCTTCTTGCTATGTACAGTAAGATTTAGGAAGTAGGCAGTTTCTTCCATAGTATCGGTACCATGGGTGATTACTACACCATCATAACCTTCTTTGTTTAGGAGCTGGTTGATACGTTTGGCAAGGGTAAGCCACACTTGGTCATTCATATCTTGTGAGCCAATCTTTACAATTTGTTCTCCACTGATATCGGCTATGTTTTTCACTTCGGGCACAGCCTCCAGCAGTTGATAAATACCGAGTTCACCGGCTTTGTAATTACTTTCAGTATTTGATTTACTTACACCGGCAATGGTACCACCAGTAGCTAAAATACGAATCTTTGGTTTTTGTTGCGCAAAGACTGCCACGGTCATTAACATTAGTAATGAAAGGGCCATTTTTTTGATTAATGTCATAATTGTTTATTTGTTAATTTGGTTTATATTCTTACATAAACATTATTATAAAAAAACCTACAGCAATGGCTACAATAGTAGCTACAAAACCGGGTATTTGGAATGAGTGGTTCAGGACGTATTTACCTATGCGCGTAGTACCCGTTCTATCGAAATTAATAGCGGCAACTACAGTGGGGTAGTTTGGAATAAAGAAATATCCGTTTACAGCAGGGAACATGGCGATAAGTGATAAAGCAGGAAGGTTTAGGGTGGTAACGGCCGTAGGGTAAAGCGTTCTTACTGTTGATGCCTGACTAAACAAAAGAATAGACATTACAAAAAGAGCTATGGCAAAGAGAAAAGGATAATCGGTTACAATACCTTTAATATTATTTTCAAAGAATATCTTATTTCCTTCAAAGAATGTATTTCCCAGCCAAGCGATTCCAAAAATCGCAATAACTGCTTGCATTCCCGCCAAAAACACTGACCCTTTGATTACCTTGTTTACATTTACACGGGAGAAGACTAGTATTAAACCTGCAGCCGTCATCATTATAATCTCAATAATGTGGGTCATCTCCATTTTTTGTATTTTACCACCTATCATAAATGAAGGGCGGAGTATATCAATAGAACCAAAAAGCATAATAGAAACTACTGCTATAAGGAATATTATTACTGATGTTTTAGCCCTTTGTTGGTCTTTTTCATTTATTTCTGCAGCCGATTTTTCTTCTTTTTTCAATAAACCTTCTTTCAAACGGCGCAAATATTCGGGATCTTTTTCAAGAGGAATACCTATAAAACTCACTACTATGGCTCCTACAATTACCCCTATAAGTGTGGCGGGCACACAGACCATAAGGATATTGCCGAGCGTAATCCCTTTACTGCCTAAGAGCTCGGCTGAGAGCAAAGCTGCTGTAGCTGCCGAAATAGGGCTGGCAGTAATGGCTTGTTGGGAAGCGATTACAGAGATAGAAAGGGGTCGCTCGGGGCGTACCTTGCTATCGGTAGCAATTTCGGAGATGATAGGCAAAAGTGAATAGGCTACATGCCCTGTACCTGAAAAAAAGGTAAAGATGTAACAAACTATGGGTGCCAAGAAGGTAATCATTGCAGGATTTTTGCGCAAGATTTTCTCGGCTACTTTCACCAAATAATCCAAGCCTCCTGCTTCTTGCAAAGCTGCTGCTGCTGTGATTACTGCAACAATGATAAGCATTACATCTGTAGGTGTTTCTCCTGGTTTGAGACCGAAGCCAAAAACCAAAATACCTAAACCTATCATACCAAAGATACCGAGCCCGATACCTCCTACCCTTGCCCCTATGAATATAGCGGCGAGCACAACGAGTAGTTCAATATAAATCATAGTTCTTAGTTACTCTAAAAATTTGGCTCAAAAGTACAAATGTTTTGCGAAATAGGCAAGAGTTTGACGATATTTTTTTTCATTCAAGATAAGATTTATTTGATAGAAAAAAGTATTGCATTTTATTTAATGTTTTGGGTGTTTTGTTGCGGATTTGGCAAAAAGAGGTTTTGATGATAATGTTGCTGATATTCAATAGAGTAAGGATTATCCTTCGTTTAGAGTTCGTTTATCCTTCGTTATTGGTTCGTTCTTCGTTCGTTCAGGTTGGGGGGTGTTTAGGGGATGGATGAGGGATGATTGGGGGGAAGGAGATTGATTATTAAGTGATTGTATTTTTAAGAAGGTGCAAGTATTGGGGTTGGATTCTTTTGAAAAATTCGCAAAGAAAATGAGGTTTAGGTGAAAAATAAAAAATAAAAGGTGGGAAGTGAGGGGGGCTTTGGCTTGGGGTGGGAGATGGTAGAGGGTGAGAGGAGGCTTTCCTTTATTAAAGGGTATGCCTTTCATATATAAAAAAACTGCTCACGTGTTTTATCGTGAGCAGTTTTTAAAAGGTTTTAAGTATGAACTTTTAAACTATTACCTATATAATGTGAAGTTTCCATAGAACTGTCGCTTATCATATAACTGATCATTGATTTCTATCACATACCAGTAATCGCCTGATGGCATTAGACGACCGTCATACTGTCCGTCCCAGCCTTCGCCTGGTGCTAAGTTGGCTATTCGCCTTCCATATCGATCAAATATATAAATGCGTGCATTCACATTATTATCCAAATACTTAGGTTGCCATACATCATTCACTCCGTCGCCATCTGGGGTGAAGAAGTTGGGGACTTCTATATCGTGGTAAGGGACTTCGGCTGTGAGCGTTGCTGTACATCCGTTGGCATCCTCTACCCTCACTTGGATTATCTTAATGCGTACCCCGTTGGATTCTATGCGCTCTGGATCGTCGTGGTTTATCTTATAGCTTGTATTGCTACCTCTATCCACGCCATTGTAATAGAATGTGTAACCCTTAAGATTGGTAGTAGTACCGCCTGCCGCTTTTACTTCAATGGTATTGATAGCGGTAGCTGAGCTGGTGGTATTGGTAAGGGTAAGCGGATCGTAAAGATCAAAATCAAAGGTTTTAGAGGCTGTACAATGTCCGGTTACTGGGGTAAGGGTGTTGTAGTGTACCTCGATAGTATGGGTTCTTGTGGTGCGATCAAACTCATCAATATATCCTATATTACCTAAGGTGCGTACAAAACTTGTAGTGGTAGCGGTGCCATCAAGAGCGTAGGTTATCTTACTGAAATCTACCTCTGGGTTACGGAACCTCACTACTAAATAATCCTTGTAATTATTAGTACCCGCATCACAAGTACCTTCACGCTCTACATAATTCACCGCTATATCTGGGAATTCTACCACTGTAAAGCTAACGGTTTTGGTCATCACACAACCGTTGGTATCGGTAATCACTACCTTGTAATAAGTGTCTTTTGGTGCTGGTGGTAAATTCACAAAGCTATCGGAGGTGGCCGTTATTCCTCGGTGACCGTTTATCTTCTGTCCATTATCGGCTCGTACTATATCTACATCATAAGTTCCTGTACCGCCTGCTATGTTTTGAATTGTAACACTACCATCATTCTGAGCGTTGCAGGTGTAGAACTGTGAGGCGTTCTCATCTATATCGGCAGTGATAGGCTGTGGATTGGCAAAGGTAAAGGTTCCTGCTACTGTTACTGAGCAGTTCTTACTATCTACTATATCTACACGATAGGTTCCTGGCTCAATACCTTCAAATGTATATTCGGTATCGGGGGTGATATACCTAGGTATATTACTACCTGTAGCTGACAGCCTTACCAGTACATAGCTATAAGGACGGGTTCCTCCTGATACATTACTTACTTTTAACTTACCATTGTTAGCGTCTACACAAGTAATAGAGGTTACTTGGGTGGTGATGCTTGCCACTTGTATGCTATTGTAAGGATCAATAGTAATAGTGCGAGTACCACTATATGTTGTACAACCTAAAGCATCTATTAAAGTAATAGCATATTGACCTGCATTTAAGCCTCGGAACTCAACCCCTGGTGCTCCTGATGGTATATTGCTAAGGGTTACTGCACCTCCTGGTGTAGGACTTATTGGGGTAAGGGTTACTGTATATTCTTGCTCACCTCCAGTAACCGTAAGTTCTCCTACGGCATCTTGGTTTTGACAGTTAACAGATACTTTCTGTTTCACATTACTTACACTTATCTCATCTGGGTTGGATGGGATAATAAAGCGGTGCTTAGCTACTCGGCAACCCGTACTATTAGAAATTGCTTCTATATCATACGATCCTCCTTTAAGGGTAGTAATGGTTACTATATTACCTATGGCACTACCTGATAAACTTACAGGTGAACTACTACCTACAGATGTAATGGTATAGGTAAATCCTGCTGTAGACTGATCGCCATTAGAAAGATCGGTATCCTTAAGAGTAAGGGTTATTCCTCCAAAATCGGTATGACAAACTGCTCTCACTGGGTTGGTAGACTCTATAGCAAAGGTATTGACATCTTTAATGCGGTGACCTCCTACTATACTACAGCCTGTACGCTCATTGATTACTTGTACGGTATAGTTGCTACCTGATAAGGCACTAGAACCATTGAGGGTTAGAGATAGAGTGGTGCTTGCTACTGTTGTTACCGTAGCGATACTATTACCTACTCCTTGAACTATATACTTAAGTGGGGTTCCTGCTATATAACCAGTAGTACCTACATCTATACGTATTGCTTCATCAACCACACAAGTGGCTGATGTGGTAGTGGTAATACTAAGGGTTGTAAGATCAAAGGCTGGTGCTATAGTCACACTTGCTGTACTAGTAGCACAACCGCCTGAGGCATCTTTCACTCTTACATAATAACTGCCTCCGCTAAGGTTGGTAAGGTTATATACTGTTCCGTTTCCTAAACTTGTATGTGTTGTAGCATCAAAGAACTCGGTTGTATAAGGTGGTATACCGCCTTTTATCTTAGTGGTATCAAGAATTACTTGTGGAGTGGATAGCCCTGCATTGCCTTGACACTTGTACTGAGTAGCTGTAATGACTCCAGTATCAAAAGTAATTGGCTCTGGAGAGGTAACCACTGCATATACTTGTGCAGTACATCCTTCATTATTGGTAATAAGAATATCATACTTCACTCCTTGAGGGGTACCTCGTAATCCGCTGAAAATAGCATTGTGGGTTCCTGCTGTTGTAGGAGTGGTGGTTACTGCTACAGTATTACCGGTGGTAATATCTATAGCACTGGTAATTTCAAAAGTATAGGTCTTGCTATCTGAAGGCATTATGACATCTATACTTCCGGTACCTGTAACTGTTAATCCTAAATTACATTTCTCATGGTAAGGCTGTACTGTTACCCCTGCTAAACTTATAGGTTCTGGGTCTTGTACTGTTACTTCTTTTACTATAGGACAGTCTTGGGTTTGGGAATCGTAAATACTAATACGATAAGTAGCTGCTTGGGTGAAAGATGCTGTACCCAAAGTAATGGTCATACCCGTAGCTGGCGTGGTAACAGCAGCTCCTACAACAAGGGTTTCACTAGCTATAGAACCATTGTCTAAACGCTCTAAAGTATAACTATAGGTACCTGTACCTCCTGTTACTGTCACCGTCATCTCGGCCGTAGGGGTAGCACAAGTTTTTGGCTTGGTAATAGCCGCTACTGCCTTAATAACATCGGTAGTGCTGAAGGTTATGCTACTAGCACAACCGTTTACATCGGTTACTGTTACTGTATGTGACACCAATGGGGTGACCTCTACCTCAAAGGCTTGGTTAGACAACGTCCATTGGATAGGTAGCCCTGCTGAGCCATCTAAACTGTAATAGTGTGCTCCTTGTCCTATCTTATCTAAGGTTATTCGCACTGGTATCTTGCCATTGGTATTATTATATGCCTGACAAGCTAAAGTGGTTACGGTAGCTACATTAGGTACATCAAACTGAGTGATGGTTACTGTACTGCGCTTTTCACAACCGTAAGCATCACGTACATATACATCCCAAGCTCCTGTAGGCATATTCACATACAAGGACTCTTGTGTGGTGAGGGTATAGGTTGTAGGAGCGGCTCCTCCTGCTGTTACATAACTATAAGTGTAGGTAGCTGTACCTCCAGTGATGTTTAACCATATTTGTCCTGGATCTTTACAAGTAGACTTCTTGGTTTCTTTAGTGCTTACTTGTAACTCTATAGCTGAACGCTTGATCTCAAAATCAAAAGATCTTACACACTTATTACCTCCTATTGTTTGAATAAACTTGATTAAATACTTACCTGCTGATAAGTTAGTATTTGTGTTCTGTGGCGTTGCATATCCTAAAGGTGCAATAGAAACTACCGTTCCTGAGGCTTCAGGAGCAGTGGCATTTGGATCACTAGATTTGTATATTTGCCAAGTTATATTAGTCGCTAATGGATCTACTCCTGACAATGTATATGTAAGTGTACCATTATTGCCACTTGAACAACTCACATTCTGTACAGACAAAGTCGCTGCTAATGTATTGGCTGCCGGTACTGGCACTGTAGCCTCTTGTACATATCGACAACCTGTGGTAATATTGTATGCTACAAAAGTGTATTTTACTCCTGGGGTTAAGTTGGGTATCTCGGCTACTACGCCTGCTCCTGATACTGTTGCTTTATACCATATATCATTACCTCCATTAGGGTTGGTTGTAGCTACGGTATTGGCTACTGACCCATCGGATGGGTTTTGAATGCCTGGACGGTACACCGCAAAGTATGCCTTAGTAGTTGCTGTAAAGGTTCCTGAACTTGTTGCACTAATAATGGCCTTGGTGTGTTCCGCACAAGTTGTTAATGGTGGGAAGGTAATGTTCATCACACTTGAATTTGGATTGATAAGTGCTGATAAACGTTTTTCACATCCATTGGCATCGGTAATGGTGATTTGGTAATTACCGTAATTAAGTCCTGTAAATATCGATGATACATAACTTGTTTTTGTTTGTGTAGCCTCAACATTGGTATCAGTATTGAGTACCTTCACCACAAATGGTGCTGTTCCTCCACTTTGTAACTGTACGGTAATCTCTGCTAAATCGGCTGCTGTACATCCCATTTGCTTGGTGACTGATGCCGTAGCTCTTACCTCTTCTATCTTATCAATAGTAAATGACTTGCTAACAGTACAGCCTCGTGCATCGGTGAGTACTGCAACATAATTACCTGCTGCCATAGCAGTTGGTGTTTGTACCACTGCACTAGTAACTGCATTACGTATCTGCAAGGTATGTGATACCGTGCCTACATAATAATCGTTAGGGGTGATAATCACACTACCGTTATCATTGCCACATATTGCTTTGGTAGTAGTGAATGTATCGGTGGTAAAGCGTGGTGGATCATAACTGATATTAACAAAACGATCTCGACGACACTCTGTACCATTAGGACTATAGGTAACTACAAACTGTACCAGCGTGCTGGTAGCCGTAGGGGCTGCTATGGTTACAGTAGCCTGACTAGGATCTGATGCTATAACATGGAAAGTGGCTCCTCCATCAATACTATACTCAAATATCTTTGACATAGTAGATACACCACCCGTTACTGTAAGATGGAAGGTATGATTATTCGATACGCAACCTGCATACAACTGGGTAGTTGGTGATACTTGTAATGATAATGGTGCATAGATCTCAGCCGTTACTTGTGTTTGACATCCAAAACTATCGGTTACCGTAAAGGTATGAACACCCGCATCTAACGCATCGGGGTATACAAAGATTGGCGTATTGAACGTATAGGTATTACCTCCTTGACGGCGTACACTGTATTTACCATTGCCATCAAGGACGGTAAGTACAACCTTCTTCTCTGAAGTTACATCGTAACAATAAGATTCTGGCTCGGCAGATACTGTAAGGGTACGTACTCCTTCTATATCTATTGTCGTTTCCGTAGTACATCCATTGGCATCTTTTACTACCAAAGTATAAGTGCCTGCTGGTATGTTACCTATCTGATGTGGATTAGGGGTAGGTGATGTCGGCTCAAAGGTAGTAGTAACTGATACTACATGGTATTGATAACCTGGTGTACCGCCTGTTGCTAAAACTTTTATCTTAGCCCCTGTATTATCACACCTTACTCTTTCCACTAAATTTACAGTTGGTACTATTGGTGTTGGCGCTCCTATGCTATATTCTACAGTTGAAATACAATTAGGCTGAGTCGCATCTTGTACTTGTATCCTTCCATTTTGGATTGCCTCCAAACCGGTAACTGTAAACACACCTTGCGCATCTATAGTGGTAGCTGTCCAAGTAGTAGTGGTGGTATGAGTAAAGCTTATCGCATATTTTACATTGTTTGATGGTGGATTGATCACTCGGATGCGTACCTGTCCATCCGATGCTCCTATACAGCTCACATTCTTCTCGGCTCCATACTTCTCTACTCGCATTTGTTTGTTGGCCTGAACGGTAATAAGCTCGGTTACTTTTAGATCGCAGTAGGTTGTGGCTTGCCATACTTTTACATTATCAATAGCGTAATCATTACCTAAGTTACCATAAGATGAGGATCCTGAACTTATAATACGTATTTGCGCTGTATTATTAGTAAAGCCTGCTACCTCGGCATCGGTAAAGTTGATTGTAAACTTCTTCCAGCCTGATCCGTTGGGGGCTGTACCTACTGTCTTGCTGCGCAATACGGTTCCATCGGCACGGCATAGGGCTACATCAAAACGTGGTGCTACCCCTGATGAGGTAAGCAAACTTACTCCATCAAAACTTACTGTAAGTGCGGTACCTAATGTTACTCCCGTTAAGGCCTTTTTGTAGGCTACCTCACCATTACCATTGCCTGCTATGGCCAAATACCTACCTCCTGATGGATCGGTCGGTATTGTCCAGCTGGCTTTAGAAGGGGCTTGCTTGGTGAGCATCTGCTGACCATCTAGGAAATTGGTAGCATCATTATTACATACCAATCCTGTATTATCGGAACTCAAACAACCATTCTCTTCTGAGCTGCCAAAATCCTCACTAAAGAGTATATTAGGAGTCGTAGATGAATTGGATGGACGATAGTACACCGTTAGGGTGTGTACCCCTGGTGCTAAATTATTAAGCAATAGCGTATTACCACTAAGGGTTTGGGTAGCACTGCCATTGAGTATGTATTGATAGGTTTGTGAAGCTGATGCGCTTACTGTTACCGTTACCTGACCATAGCCATTATCACAGCGGTAAACCACCGGTGTCTGGCTTATAGTAGGTGCTGTGGTTACCTCTACCGTTACGGGAATGGTTACACGACAGTCTTTACTATCTTTTACATAGATATTACTGCTACCGCCTATGTAGCCTATATTGGTGCTTACATAGGTGTTCTCTCCATCAAAACTGTATCTATAAGGTGGAGTGCCGCCTGAGACGTTGTTCACCGATACCTTATACTGGTTGTTTTGGGTATCGCAAGAACGATCGGAAACTACTCCTGCATAAGCCCTAAGTGGGGCTTGAGGTGGTAAGATAACTATTGGCTTCTTGGTATAAATACAGGTTGTACCGGCTACCTGTGATATCATCTCTACCTCATAGGTGCCTGATGGTAAACCTGTGAACAAACCTCCTGCACTGCTCTTGAACACTGGCATCTCTCGAGTACCATCGGCCTTGAGCTTGTACAAGTTTAGAGTACGACTAAAATTCTGTTGCCCAGGTGGGAACATTACATTGATATGACCACTATTAGGATGGGTCTCACAGGTTATCTCTTGGGTAGAGGATATAGTAAAACTATGTGGACTAGGTGGAGTAATGGTTATCTTATTGGAAATAGCAAAAGCTCCGTTACGTGTGTCGCCTACCAAAAACTCATATTCTCCTATACGGCTTACACTGTGTTCTAAATCTACATAGGTTTGACCGCCGGTTTGTACGGCTATAGGTGAGGAGGCAAGCGCCTGTGTAGGACTGCTGAACTGACGCTGCCCATCAATGGTCCAGATAAAGAATCGATATGGTGATTGTCCGCCTTGTGCCTGTAAACGAATCTTGGCCATATTACAGTAACCTTCCTTAAAGCCTTGGAAGGTGGCTGTAACACTCATATCGGTGATCTTCTTAATGGTTGGATTATCAATATACTCACATCCTGCTATTTGATCGGAGGTGATCTTGATACGATAGCTACCCGCCGTTAAATTATCTACCTCAAAACGATTGCTCGTCTTCAAATCGGTACGCAAATAGGTGCCGCCTTTATAAATCTCAACCTTATAGGTAACACCGCTGGAACTCATATTATATGCTACTGCTCCTTGCTCAAAGTTTGTCTCGTCTTTTACCGCTCCTCGGGTGCCTTGCAGTGAACCGGTGATGATTTGGAAATAGAAACTTGTATCACAACCTGAGTTGGTGAGCTTTAAACGGTATAACCCTGCTGTGTTAAACGAGTAATTGCGATCGGTACTAAATGTAGTCCAGCAATCATCACTGGTTACTCGACAATCCGGATCTGTTACTTGGTTCTGACAGCTGCTGTTGAACATTTGCCACTCAAATGGTGTGTTCTGATAGTTTACTGTAAGCTGCTTAGCGCCGCCTTGACACAAATAGAACTGGCTTGTCCAACTTCCATCGGATGGACATACAACCCCTATGTTTTGTGCTTGTGCTCGAATGGGATCGGTAGTGCTGCTTACCGTTTGGTAGTTGATGGTCTCTGTTACTGTAAACTGTACCCCATGACAAGAAATAGTTTTTACTACTTTATATATGCCTGCTGATGTAGGGGCGTATTGCTGTGTATTGCCCACTACATTACCATTAGGATCATACCACTGATAGGTGGTGAAACCGCCTATAGCCTTAAAGGTTACTTGACCGGTACCACAGAACATCTCCTGACGATTACAATCGGAGGTGTTAATGGTGGTTGTTAATGAGGCTGTATGGCTCATCTCGGCCAGTGGACAGCCTGCTGGACCTCCCTTGTAGGTGGCTGTAAGCTCGGTATATACAAAGTTCTGACATGGAGCAAATAACGCTTCACAGTCTCCTTGTACTTTTAATGGTATGCGGATCACTCGCTCGGGATCACCTAACCTTAATGTGGAATTATTATTATTGGCTCCTATCTCAAATCGCCAAGACTTCGTTACTGAATTATACGAAGAGGTAGGCTGCGGATGCTGCCATGATCCATCTCCCGCTCCACTCAAATCAGGAGCTCCATTGGATACTATAGTAGTGGCGTCGGGCATCTTAACATCTAAGGTAGCACGATTGATGTTCTCCGATCCATCGTTCTGATACCTCAACTCGTAATAAAACTGCTGATTGGGCTGTAACTGTGTAATGGTATTGCCAGAGGCATCGGTGTAACGCTGCTGGGTCTTGAGTTTTAAGGCATTTGATTTGACAGTTATATTGAATGAACACGAAGCCGTATTACCTGCCACATCGGTAAAGGTGTAAATAACCTTTGTAGTACCTATAGGGAAAATATCGCCAGGAGCGTGTGTGCTAGTACGATTGACTAGACCTAAGCACGAAGGTTCGGCTGTAGGTTCTATCCACGATACTGAAGCATCGCATCTACCTATAGAGGCATTAACTGTGATATCATTAGGACAACCATTAGTAATTCTAGGCTTATCGGTAGGAGGCATTACCACAGTAGCGGTTTTGGTATACCAAGTATAATTGGCACAACCTATACCTGGGCGGATGCGATATTCGGCCATATATGAAGTAGTTTCATAAATAGGCTCGGAAAACTTGCTTCCTGTTTTATAAGGAGCTGCTGTAGTTTTGTTGCCATTGGCATCGAGCTTGAACCATCGTATATCAAAGATACTTTCGGGTATACCCAGTAGTTGTACTGTAGCCGTATTACCTTTACAGAAAGGTACGGGACGGTCGATGACTAAAGCAGGATCAAAGGTAGCAGAAGGATCCAAACTGATATACTTAGGTACTGTTTGGCAAACGTGTACTGTTTCGACCAAATAATGTTTGCCTGATGCTAATCCATCAAAGACGTGATAGTAAGTATTATCACTTTCTTGATAGGTGTGTGTTTTAATAGGTGTGGAGGTAGTAGTTCCGGTGGATGTAGCGTTAGGTCTTTCGTAAAGATTAAAAGTAAGAGGGAAAACTACACTTTGCCCTGTAACATCGGCGGCTATCATATAAGTACCTGTACCGGGATCGCACACCAAAGGACTTAAAGTAGGGTTGAGTTTTTCAATAGGTTCTACAACTATATCTTTTTCAAACTCGGTTACTGCTGGGCCAGGTTCTGAAATCCAGTAATAGAGCCAAGTTTTTGAAGTGGTATAGGTTTTTCCTTGAAGAATACTAAGGTTGGCTACTAATTTAACTTTATATTTACCAGGTAGTAAATTGAGGAATGAGCCATTGAAAGGGTTGGCATTCCTGATTAAAGGTTGGCCTAAGGTACCATTAGCATTATATTTTTGTAACGTAATATTGATATATGGGTTATTAAAGCCTCCTTTGCTTTTGTATATCATTTCGGCAACGTTACAGTCTTTTTTAAAGGCTAGTTCCTCGGGTTGATAGTCTGTGCTTAAGAAGTCGAGTTCTTTAGTAGTAGTTTGCCCACACCCATCGGTTACAGTTATTCGGTAACGGCCTGAGGGTAAATTGGTATAACCTGCAATATCATAAGTATCGGTTGCGCTACTAAAGACTTTTTTATTGATAAGTGGGAAAGTGATAGTACGAGGCTGAGCAGCTTCTAAAAATCCTATTTTGGGTGTATAGGTAATAGATTTAGAGCCATCGGCTGGTTCTACTTTTACTTCGAGAGGGCTTACATAGTTTCTGGTATTGAAACGTATCATAAAAGCTCCTGTTTCCTGATGTAGCCCGTAGAGTAGGCTCATATCTTTCCATATATTTTCTAATGAAGGTAAAGAGCCTTGGGGGTATTTAATTTCAATTACTTTTGAGCAAGTTTCAAAGCAGTTGTTGGTATTTTTGTAGGTAAGCCTATAAAATCCTTCGCCGGCATTATCTAGGTAAATGCGGCGGTTCGTCCATCGTGCTTGTCCAGGACCGGCTGTAGCGGCATTGGTCATAGGGACGGTAGTCCAAGGGCCTGAAGCTGAAGGGCCTTTTTCTAACTTAAAATGTTCTATTTTTTCGACATCTATTTTATTATCGTCGTGCCATCTTACAAAGTAGCGATGGGTACCTCCTTGGGTAACATTAGGCATATCTCGGTACTGGCCATAAGGAATTTCATAATAAAGGATTAATTCCTTGGTAGTACTAGAAGAGCAGCCTGCGGGGATGCCCATATTATAGGAATGATTTTTAACGAATAATAACTTGGTATTACAAGTAAGAGGGTCTATTTGATCATTAAAACGTACGGTTTCTTTGATAGTATTTTTACCGCCTTTAATGGTTATTTCTACCACATCGCCTTTTTCGATAATATAATCTTTGAGCCAGAAGCCATAATAGTCAAAAGAACTTGAAATATCAATTACTTTACCAACTTTGGAGGGTGTTGGTGAATTTAAAAAGCGAACTACTGCGGTACCTGGGAGAGTGAAGTAATTATATAAGGCTTGGGCATTAGAAACTCCTTCCTGAACGTACTTACCATCTTCGACCCTTACAATTCTGAATCGAGCTTGATGCTTACCGCAATCGGTATTACTTACGATGAGCTCTCTGAAGTTGTACATTTTGATATTGATACACTCGGGAGTTTGTATTTCGGGAGGTATTGTGATTGGCAAGCGGCGAGTTTCGCCACAGTTAGGGCCAGTGGTGGTTACGTCTTTAATTTGGAGCCTTACTTCTTGATTAGGACTAAGAGGATGTGCTGCTGTACCACGTACCTCGATATAATTATTACCGGTAGGGCGATTAAACCTTTGGGTAGGTACTAGGACGGTATTACCGGTTTCGTCGAGTATTGTTACATCAAAGGGGCCATTACCTCCGCTAGGAATACGGAAACGTACGCCTCCTTGCTTAGTACAAGTAGGAGCTACGCCTTCTAAGCCAAATATGTTCATAGGCACATAACTATTGGTAATAGTTACTGAGCGCTCGACAATGGCTCCTGTTTTAGCGTCACGTACTATGACTTGATAGGTACCTGATTCTAAGTTATTAAGCGTGTATTCGGCTGTACCTCCTGCTGCCACAGGATAGGGTGACATTTTGAAAACATCATCTTTATTTTTGCCCTTAAATTGAATTATAAATTCACCACTTGAGGGCTTACAAACTGCGGGGTACGGTGATGCATCTTTAGCAGTTACTTTAATAGCATTATCGGCATAACAACTTCCTACGATGGGAGTTATCTGCACGTCGATACACTCGATTTGAGCCCAACTGAGCCCAGAGAAGATTAAAAATGTAATTGCTGTAAGAAACTTTTTCATTATTATTTATCCTTAAAAAGTTATATTATTTTGGAGGCTTTTTAGCTACCAAACATAATTAGTGCCACAAAAGTACATCTTTTTTTCTGAGGCAACAAAAGTTATTAAAGTCGGTTTTTATTAGTTGATTAAAAAAGTAATGTAACACATTTATTTTCAATATATTACAATATAGTTAAATTATTGTTAAAGTTAATAATATTATAGTTATTTTAGATTTGGCTTTAGGGAGATGCTTGGCTGCTGGAGCTTACAACTATCCTTCGTTTATAGTTCGTTTATCCTTCGTTTATCGTTCGTTCAAGGTTGGTGGTGTAGTGAAGTACTGTGGGGGAAGAATTATCCTTTGTTATTTGTTGGTTTATCTTTCAAAATAGCTTAGAGAAGCTTGTGATAGAGTTTCGTAAAAATTTTTTTTCTTTTTCATTGTTATTTAGTTTTTATTTCGTATCTTTGCCGCGCTAATGAATACTTAGGGATTCGTGTTAGCCTTATTATCAACATTTAAGATTTTCTTATATTATATGACAACATTAGTAATTTTGGCGGCTGGATTAGGTAGTCGCTTTGGCTCTGACAAACAATTGGAGGATATTCACAATGGCAATGCGCTATTTGATTATGGGATTTATGATGCTATAGAGGCTGGATTTGACAATGTGGTACTTATCATTCGTCACGAAATTGATGATTTGGCACGCCAACACCTACAAAATCGTTTCCCCGGAGTGCCTATCAGCTATGTATATCAAGATGATTTCAATCCTAAAGGAATAGAACGCAAGAAACCTTGGGGTACTGGGCACGCTATGCTATGTGTGAAAGAAGTGGTGAAGAATCCTTTTTTGATTATCAATGCTGATGATTACTACGGTAAAGAAGGATTTAAACTAATGTATAATGCGCTAAATTCGGGTAAAGAAAAGACCTTTTACTCTGGCGGTTACCTACTAAAAAACACTCTTAGTGAGAATGGTACTGTTTCACGAGGTATCTGTGAGGTAGATGATAATCACCATCTGTTATCAATTAACGAAGCTACTAAATTACGCAAAATAAATGATACTACTGCGGTAGATGAAGCTACAGGAATAGAGTACCCTCTAAATACGTTTGTATCAATGAATTTCTGGGGATTTACACACGATGTGCTTGATATAGCTGAACGTTATTTTACTGACTTTGTTATTGAAAACAAAAATGATCCTAAAGCAGAGTTTTACATTCCATTAGTAGTTCAGCACGCTATTAAAGATTATGGGTACAAATTGGAAGTGTTACCTAACCACGATACTTGGTTTGGTATGACTTATCGTGAAGACCTTGCTATGGTGCAGACTGAAATGCAGAAACTTATAGATAGAGGTTGTTATCCTGATAGATTTTAGATAAAATGAAAGTTATGAGCTTTGCCAAAAAGAGCTTTGGCAAAGCTCGTAATTTTAAAATATGTATACCAAGAACTAATTAATAACTAAATAAAATGAAAGAAATAGCTAATCAATTCGATTTAAAAGGAGATATCCTTTCTATTGAACCTTTTGGCAACGGACACATCAACCGTACCTTTTTGGTGAAAACTACCGACGCTAACTATGTATTACAAGGCATTAATGGTAATATTTTTAAAACACCAGATAGCATTATCCAAAATATTGAATTGCTATGGGAAACAGAACCTAACAACCACGTTATATTGCCAATGGTAGCTACTAAAGCAGGAGGCTATTCGGTTACTGCTGATAATGTATTGTGGCGTGTAGTGCCTTTTGCTGAAGGTTTTACCTCATACGAGTTTATTGAAGAGCCTTGGCAGGCAGAAAAAGCTGCTGTAGCATTTGCTACATTTATGAAAACCTTTGCTAATATTGACACTTCTAGGTTAAAGGCTACCATTCCTAACTTCCATGATGGGTACTTGCGCTACCAACAATTAGAAGATGCTTATGCGCAAGCAAGTGCTATACGCAAAGATAAAGCTAAAGACCTATACGCTTTTGCGCAGAGCCATAAGGTAATTTTTGATATTATACAAAAAGAAGTTGATGCACAACGTATTCCTATCCGCGTAACTCACAATGACACTAAAATTAATAATGTACTTATAAACAAGGCTAATCCTGATGATTTTAGAGTGATTGACCTTGATACTGTTATGCAAGGTATCTTGTTGTATGACTTTGGTGATATGGTACGCACTTCAGTAAGTCCTACAGAAGAAAATGAAGCTGATGAAAGCAAAATTATATTCAATACAGACTTTTTTGAAGCTTTGTGCAAGGGCTATTCGGTAATGAATCCTGTAATGACGCAATCTGAAAAAGAAAACATTGTGAATGGTGCTAAATATATGATTTTTATTATTGGTATCCGTTTCCTTGCTGATTATTACAACAATGATGTGTATTACAAAATATCATTCCCTGAAGAAAACTATATACGTGCTCGTAATCAGTTTGCCCTCTTAAAACGCTTAGAAGAAAAAGAAGAAGAACTAAAAGCTATTGCTAAAAAATATTTTAAATAGATATAAGTCGGGAGGTATTAGAGCTAACGACTAAAAACTAATAACTAATAACTAAAAAGAATATGAAACAGTTAGAACAAAAGTTTCAAGAAGTATTCGGTGCTCCTGCCGAAAAACAATTTTTTGCACCTGGACGTGTGAACCTTATTGGCGAACATACTGACTATAATGGCGGTAATGTATTTCCTTGTGCTATTGACAAAGGTACTTATGGTTTGGTTAAAAAACGTACTGACCGCAAATTCCGTATGTACTCTGAAAACTTTGCGAACCTTGGCGTAATGGAATTTACCCTTGATGAGCTTACTAATGACAAAAAACATGATTGGGCAAACTACCCTAAAGGAGTGATTAAAATGTTTTTAGAAGCTGGGTACAAAATAGATAGCGGATTTGAAATTCTTTTCTGTGGTAATATTCCTAATGGAGCAGGACTTTCATCTTCAGCTTCTATAGAGATGCTTACTGGTATAGTACTAAAAGACCTATTTAACCTTTCAATTGATCCTGTAGAGATGGCTCAGTTAGGGAAGAAAACTGAGAATCTATTTATTGGAGTAAATTCAGGTATTATGGACCAATTTGCTGTAGCTATGGGTAAAAAAGACAATGCTATATTATTAGATTGCAACACCCTTAAATACGCATACGTACCTGTAGTGCTAAAAGATGAGGTTATTGTAATTGCTAACACTAACAAACGTCGTGGATTGGCTGACTCGAAATACAACGAACGTCGTGCAGAATGCGATGAAGCTTTGGCTGAGTTACAAACTAAATTACCTATTAAAGCTTTAGGAGAGCTATCTATTGAAGAATTTGAAGCAAATAAAGATCTTATTAAGAGTCCTATTCGCCAAAAAAGAGCTAAACACGCTGTATACGAAAACCAACGCACCCTTAAAGCACAAAAAGAACTATCAGCTGGTAACTTAAGTGAATTTGGACAACTAATGAATCAATCTCACATCTCTTTACGTGACGATTATGAAGTAACTGGAGTAGAATTGGACACCTTGGCTGCTCTTGCTTGGGAACAACCTGGTGTAGTAGGCTCACGTATGACAGGTGCTGGCTTTGGTGGTTGTACTGTAAGCATTGTAAAAAGAGACAAAGTAGATGATTTCATCAAAAATGTAGGTGAGGCCTACAAAAATAAAATAGGATATGCTGCTGATTTTTATATTGCAGCTGTTAGCGATGGTGCTAAAAAACTATAAACCAAAAAAATATGATTAACATCAACAAAAGCCTGTCCGGAACACATAACGGACAGGCTGTCTACGAATATACATTACAGAATGCTAATGGATTTAGCGTATCTGTATTGAACTTAGGTGGTACTATTACCCAAATAGCCGTGAAAGACAAACATGGTACACTAAAAAATGTAGTATTAGGGTACAAAAATTGGGAAGATTATGTAGGTAATGGTGCTTACAATGGGGCTACTATAGGGCGTACTTCAGGGCGGATACACAATGCTGCTTTTACTATTGACGGAAAAACCTATCATCTAT
This sequence comes from Capnocytophaga sp. oral taxon 878, assembly GCF_002999135.1. Taxonomy (NCBI): domain Bacteria; kingdom Pseudomonadati; phylum Bacteroidota; class Flavobacteriia; order Flavobacteriales; family Flavobacteriaceae; genus Capnocytophaga; species Capnocytophaga sp. oral taxon 878. The sequence goes on along the minus strand of NZ_CP027229.1, from coordinate 280,249 downwards.
TTAAAAACAATGGAGAAAACTCATTGCATGGTGGTAAAGAAGGCTTTAGTAGTAAGATTTTCAGCGTAAAAGAGTTACCTAATGGTTTGGAGATGCTCTATATCAGTCCTGATGGTGAAGAAGGCTACCCTGCAACTGTCAATTTCAAAGTAATATATACCATTACTGATGATAACAGCTTGCACATTGCTTATGAAGCTATTGCTGATGCTAAAACTTATCTTAATATCACTAACCATAGTTATTTTAACCTTGCTGGTGATATGGAAGTAAATGGCGATGCACAAGTATTAAAAATAGAAGCTGATAACATTTGCGAGCTAGCTGAAGGACTTATCCCTACTGGTAACTACCTTGCTGTTGAAGGAACTACTTTTGATCTTCGCAAAGGTAAAGTAATAGCTGAAGGCATAGCTGAAGGACACCCTCAGTTCGAAATTACACGTGCTTATGACCATCCTTTTGTGCTCAATCATAGTGGGCTTAGTGGAGCACCTCAGTTAGTATTACACTCACCCCATAGTGGCATTACTATGGAAGCCTATACTACGCAGCGCGTAGCTGTTGTCTACACTGGTAATTTCTTAGATGAGGTTCTTGTATTTGACAAAGTATGTACTCCTAAAGAAAAACCTACTAAAAACCCACGTTTTGTAGGGGTAGCTATCGAAATGCAAGATTTCCCTGATGGTATTAACCAACCTAAGTTTGGTGTAAAACCATTAGAAAAGGGAGAAGTATATAAACACGAAACCATTTATAAGTTTCGTACTAAATAGTTTTATTTGTTAATTGATAATTATTAATTGTGAAGGAGTCTATCTATTCTGAAGTAGAAAAACTTATTAGTTATGCCGTACAGCACAGCTTGGTAAGCGATGACGACCGCATATTGGTTACCAATACGGTACTTGAGTGTATTGGTTGTGATAGCTATGCCGAATTTACAAAAGAAGAAAAAATACATATAGAAAAAGAAGCTGCCAAAATCATCTATCCCACCGAAGTACTTGATAACTTAGTAGAATGGGCAGCCAAAAACGGTACACTCACTACCGATACTCTTACTTTCCGCGATTTGCTGAACTCTAAAATTATGGGACAGGTACTGCCTCGCACTTCAGCTATTCGCAATAACTTTTGGCAAACCTACCAAACCGATCGTGAGAAAGCTACTAATCAGTTTTATGAGCTAAACAAGCAAAGCAACTATATACGTACCGATAGAATTGCTAAAAACTTTGGTTGGGAACACTATTGCCAATATGGTAACTTAGAAATTACCATCAATCTTTCTAAACCAGAGAAAGACCCTCGCGATATTGCAGCCCAACGTGATGTAGTTGCTACTAACTACCCCAAGTGCTTGCTTTGCAAAGAGAATGAAGGTTATATGGGACGCGTAAATCATGCCGGAAGGCAAAATTTGCGCACCATTAAGCTTGATTTAGCTAATGAAGATTGGTATTTCCAGTATTCGCCATACATCTATTACAATGAGCATTGCATCGTTTTCTCAGGCAACCATCGCCCTATGAAAATAGATAGAGCTTGCTTTGAGCATATATTAGGCTTTGTAGCTTTATTTCCTCATTATTTCTTGAGCTCTAATGCCGACCTACCTATTGTAGGAGGATCCATCCTTTCCCACGACCATTTCCAAGGAGGACGACATATATTCCCAATGGAAAAGGCTACTATAAAAGAATGGGTAACCTTCAAAGGTTTTGAAGATATAAAAGCTGGTATAGTAAATTGGCCTATATCCGTATTACGCTTGCGTGGTGATAAAGATCGCCTCATTAATTTGGCTGACACTATCCTACAATCGTGGATAAACTATAACGATGAGGCTCTCGGCATCATTTCACACAGCAAAGGTGTTCGCCACAATACAATAAACCCCGTAGCACGTTTTAAAGATGGTCAATATGAGCTTGATTTAGCTCTGCGTAACAACCGCACCGATGCCCAGCACCCAATGGGTATCTTCCATCCTTATGAACACCTCCATAACATCAAAAAAGAGAATATAGGGATTATTGAAGTAATGGGATTGGCTATTTTACCCGGCCGACTTAAATCCGAAATGGCAAGTATTAAAACTTTACTTTCCGAAGCCATTCAGGCTGGTAATAACTTTGCCGATGTATACAAAAAAATGGAAGCCGATACCACCTTGCAAAAGCACACCCAATGGTTACAACGCTATATAAACAGCACCGATACACATCTCACCATCAATGGGTTAGATAGTTTTATCGAACGCATTATAGGCGATACATTCTGTGAAGTGCTTGAACACTGTGGTGTATTTAAAAACACTCCAGAAGGTGATAAAGGCTTCAAACGATTTATCGACCAAGTAAATAAATAAGAAAAGGTCTCATACAATCTACATTTCAAAAAATCGTATAGTTTTTATAGCTATACGATTTTTTTATCCATCCTCTTAGCCTCATCTCACAAAAACCCATTTCACTTCTACCTTTAAAAAAGATGAATAACAAACAGAAAAAATCTTACCATACCTATCTTAAAATACAGATAAAAGTTAATTAGCAAGCTGGCACAACTAAGCATAGTTACCTCCCCAATACAGTCCAACACACCACAAATGCCGAACGAACGAATAACGAACTATAAACGAACTATAAACGAAGGATAGTTGGTAAACTAAAATAATTAAGCATACCATACCCCATAAGTCCCTCCTCAATTTTTTGTTTATTTGCTAATTAATTTGTACATTTGCACCTTAAAATGATACTATATGACAAGGAAACACCTTTTACTATTCTTCTTTTTAGCACTTTTTTACAGTATTTCAGCACTTTCACAAACACACGTTTCAGGTAAAGTGATTGATGAAAACGGTAATCCAGTGCCCTATGCCAACGTACTTTTTACTAAAACTACTATCGGAGGATATACTGACGAAGAAGGACGTTTTTCACTCTATTCAGAAAAAAAACAACGCGAATTAGAAGTATCACTCATAGGCTTTACCACAAAAAAAATACATCTAGATAAAGACAACACCAAAGGATTAGTAATAGTACTCCCCGAAGGTGAACAACTTAGCGAGGTAGTTATCATTGCCAAACCCAAAAAAGCCTTGCCCAAAAAAGAAAATCCAGCATATACCGTGCTACAAGGCATTTGGAAAAACAAAAGCAAACGAGGGCTCCATAATGCCACCGCTTATCAATATAAAGTACATAGTACCAAAGAGTTAGGAGTAAATAACCTCGATACTCTCTTCTTGAAAAAAACTTTAGGAAAGGAGTACGATACCATTAGGAATATCCTCTCCGAAAAGAAATACAAGGAAACCTTCTCTCTGCCAATGTACTTAACCGAAAAAATTGAAGTAGTATATGGCAATAACCTGCTGAACAAAAAACGAGTAGATATAGAGGCCGAACGCTCTGAAGGCATTGTGCAACAAGGCTTTGGACTGGAACGCGTAAGCCAGTCTTTCGATGATTTCGACATTTACGACAGCACCTATATGATACTAAATAAACCCTTTGTAAGCCCCCTCGCCGAGTTCGGTTATGGGGTATACCTTTACGTGCTGAACGATACTATACAAGTTGACGACAGAAAATTCTATCAAATACATTTCTTCCCTCGTGACGACCAAGATTTAGCCTTAGAAGGAAAGTTTGAAGTCGATGCCAAAACCTTTATTGTCAAATCAATACAGATGCGCACTACCGCCAAAACAAATATCAACTTAGTACGCGGACTCTCATTTGAAAAATATTTCACCATTGCCAATGATAGCATCTACCTTCCCGAACGCGAAATTCAAGAAGGCGACTTTACATTATTTACCAAAAAAGATGAAGAAAAAGGACTTTATATCAGAAATTACATCACCTATTCCAATATAGAACTCAACAAACCTCTCCCGGATACTTTTTATGAACAACAAGTAGTAAAAATAGCTAAAAATCAGTTTTACAAAGACGATAATTACTGGAATACCAATACTTTAGGCGGAACAGACCTTAGTAAAACCAAACGTCTTATAAGCGAAGTAGGTAGCAACCGTCGTATCAAAATGATAGGCGATGTAACCGATGTAGTTACATCAGGCTACATCCCTTTGGGCAATTATATGCAGTTTGGTAAGTTCTGGCAGACTTTTTCTCATAATAATGTCGAAGGAATACGAGTAAGAGCAGGCATAAGGTCATTCATTTCTACCGACGACCGCTTCCGCACCTATGTTTATGGAGCTTACGGACTGAAAGATAAGGAGTTTAAGTACGGAGTAAGCGGAAAATACCTACTCTCGCATAGTCCACGCATCACAATAGGCGCCGGATTACAAAACGATAACCTCCAATTAGGTACCTTTGTAATGCACGATGATACCGAACTCAATTTCGAAAAAAACACTAACTTTATCATCGCACGTGGCGAAAATTACTACCTCACACGCAATAAAAAAATACAAGGAGTAATAAATTATGACTTAGCACCTAATGTCCGCTTTTCAGCATTTGGTACTTATCAAAGTCTCACCTCTGCCAGTGAAGAGCATTTCTCAATAGCCTACCGCGACCCAAAAAACAATGATTTATTATACAAATACGGCAACTTCTACACTGGTGCCGAACTTACCCTCACCCCTCACCGAAAAGTGTTTGGTTACGGAGTAGAACGACGTTATGGCAAAAAACTATTCTCAACCTACACATTAAAATACACCAAAGGTGTATCAGGCATTCATAATAGCAAGTTTGATTATGACAAACTACAATTCTTAGCCAGCAAGCCTATTCCAATGTTTGGTTACGGTATTTTGCACGCCACTCTTGAGGGCGGAAAAGTATTTGGAACAGCCCCACTAATAGCCCTTGCCCCTACCCCAGCCAACCAATCATATTCATCAGCACCACATACTTTTGCACTCTTAGATTACTACGATTTTATTACCGATACTTATCTTAACGGCTATTTTGAACACCACTTCGATGGGTTCCTGTTCAATCGTATTCCAGGCATACAGAAAACCCGCTTTAAAAGCGTATTATTTGCCCGCTTTGCCTACGGAACTATTTCCGACAAAAACAAAGAAGCCAACCACACAAATATCATATTCAATTCACCCGAAAAGCTATATTGGGAATACGGTTTTGGGATCGAAAACATAGGCTTAGGTAACTTCCGTTTCATAAGGGTAGATTTTGTATGGCGTAATGATTTTAACGATGTAAACGGGGTTCGCAACCCTAAATTCGGCATACGGTTAGGGATTGTACCCTCTTTCTAGTTAGCCTAAAAAGAAAATATAATCTCACAATACAATTACTTATACCATAAAAGGCTAAAAGGCTGTATCAAGTATATTGATACAGCCTTTTAGCTTTTTTATAATTATTAAATAGATAGTTTTATATAATGATTTAGCTATTCAATACCTTTCATCTTTTCGTCCAAATCATTATTATAAATATTATTGATACGAGCTATAATACTATTAAAAGTATGCTCTATTAATTTAATATTGCTTTTAAGCTCTTCTTCCTTAAAATCAGGATTATTCTTTATGTTATCAGCCAACACTTTTATTTGAGTTTGAAAAAGCCTAAAACGAGCCTTTACAGTTGAAGTATTTATAGGTTCAGGAAAAGAGTCATTAGTTAAGAGTTCTTTCATTGCATCTTCTATTTGCATTAACCAAAAGAAAACAGAGTAATATGAACTTTGAACTTCCGAGTGTGCTCCAACAATCTTATCAGAATATTTACTCACTTGATTAAAATACTTAGCAGGTATCTCAAGCACCGAACGATATAAAATTACATTATCATTTACCTTAGCATCTTCATCAAAAGAAAGTTTAATAAGGTAATTACTTGTTTTTTTAGGCGAAAAAGTAACCTCAAATTTATACCATTCATCAGATAGATTATTTCTTTTTACATTAGAAGCCAAAGGGCTAAGCGTATCCAATGAAAGAGTTGTTTTAAGAACTTGAGAAGATTCATCTTCAAAATACAAATCTATTTGAGGGTAGTTTACTTTTTTAGAGATTAGAGAAAAAGTATAAGGGATATTAGCTATTAAAAAACGTTGCCATTGCACAAATGAATATTGTTCATTCTTTGTTTTTTCTATCCTAAATACAGTATCTCGGCTACCATTAGCAGGAGTCCTCCAATCTTGTTCTACAGCAGTATTTATCTTTTCTGTTTTAGAGTTTTTAGGGTATAATCTGCTATACAATAACAAGCTATCAGGATTAGAAAGTACCAAATCATCAGTATTTTTAATCTTGGTAGGAGCCATTGATACTATAACCTGCATCAGCGATTGAAAGTTTTTCCAATCACGTAGATCATTTTTAGCTTTATCATTAATATCATCAATTTTAAATTCTTCAAAATCAATGGTTTTTACTTTATGTTCTTTAGGAGCTTGCTGTTTATTAGGATTTGTATCACAAGAGACAAAAGACACCAAAAGAAACAGAAACAAGAGCTTTATTACTATTTTTCTCATATACATAAGTTATAAAACACCAAAGCCAGACTTACATAATATAAATCTGGCTATCAGTGATAAATCTAAAACCTAAATGACTACTTAGCTAATTTGTTTAAATGTTTAGCTAAACTACTTTTTAAATTCGCCGCTTTGTTAGCGTGAATGATATTTTTCTTAGCTAATTTATCAATCATAGAAACTACTTTAGGGAAAAGAGCTTTAGCTTCTTCCTGATTCTCTAAAGCACGTAGCTTTCTAACAGCATTACGAGCTGTTTTGTGTTGATATCTGTTACGTAAACGAGCTGCTTCGTTTCTTCTGATTCTTTTTAAAGCTGATTTATGGTTTGCCATTTTTCTTTAACTATTTTTATTTTATAAGTAGTACCTTAGGTACTTTTTTCAAATTGTGTTTTTTAGTAGTCCGTAGGGGAATCGAACCCCTGTTACAAGGATGAAAACCTTGCGTCCTAACCCCTAGACGAACGGACCTTGTTTAACTTTAAACCTTTTTAACTATGATACCTTAAAATTTTCTTAGTAGTCCGTAGGGGAATCGAACCCCTGTTACAAGGATGAAAACCTTGCGTCCTAACCCCTAGACGAACGGACCTTTTTACTTTATTTAAGCATTGTTTCTCTCTCAATGCGGTTGCAAAAGTACAACATTTTTTTATTCCTGCAATTTTTTTTGCAACTTTTTTAAAAAAAAAATGCAACTTTTTTTTCAACCTCCTTATTTTCAATATTTTGTATTTACACTTTTAAAAGCTTAATTTTCAACTTCTATTATTTTTTTATGCTAATTCTAATAAGAATTTGAGAGTATCTACCTCATCAGCATAGTCCCATAGCTGTGGTATTTGGGTTTGTCCAAAAGCTATTTCGCCCTCTTTAAAGTTATGAGCTACTATACATTGTACTTTATCAGCATCAGTAGTTAAGCGTTGCTTAAGACTTGCTACATCACTGTAATACTCATAAAAAAGAGTTGCAATAGGTGAGCCATAGTCCTCATCTTCTTTAAGCATTAAAAAACCATTTTCTAATAGTTTGTATAAACTCATCAGGTATACAGCCTTGTTATAATCGTAATTATTAGCATACTTTTGCTCATTAATAATAGTATGATACGGATAAATAGCCTCAAAGAATTTGTCAAAATTATAATCTTGTGGCACAAATAACTTAGCTACACTTCTGCACCCTAACCCATAATATTGAAAAACATCTTTTCCTAAAGCAAAAAGAGTTTCTGAAGTTTCATCACCTGTTAATATAGCTATAGAATGTCGGTTCTTTCGGATGATATGTGGCTTTTTACCAAAATAGTACTCAAAGTAGCGTGCTGTGTTATTACTACCTGTAGCTATTACTGCATCATAATCGGTTACTTTCTCATCAGTAAAAGTTACTGCAGCAGCCCAATCAGGAGCAAAACTTTTAAATTGTTCTACTAAATAAGGTAATAGTACACTATCATTACTAGACAGCTTTACTATTGCTTGATGTCCTGCCACAAGCACACATAGCAAGTCGTGAAACCCTACTAAAGGGATATTTCCAGCCATTACTATCAGTATTTTTTTTGATACCTTAGCTTTTGGTATTACATAAGAGTGTAACCATTGTTGTATTTTGCTTGAAGTAAGAGTTTCGCTCCATGTTTTAAAAGCAAAATATAAGTTATCAGGGGTAAACCAACTATTTTGTTGTTCAGCTTGCCTAAAAAGGTCACCAAACCTATCTGTATCACCCAACAAGGTTCCTAATTCAACTAATTTTTCTATACTTTCCATTACTATTCAGAAAAGACTGATTATACAGTCTGATAAGACTATAACACAATATGAGAACACAAAATGCATTATACTCTCTGTTACAACTGCTCATACTAATTATGTGTTTTACTTTTGATATAAATTCAAATATTCTTTTACAATATTAAAATCATCAAAAGAGTGTTTAACTCCTTTTATTTCTTGATATGTCTCGTGTCCTTTTCCAGCGATAAGAATAATATCACCCTTTTTAGCATTTTTACAAGCTGATTGTATAGCCTGGCGACGGTCAGTAATAGTTTGGAGCTTATAGAAATGTTGGGGCTGTACACCTTGTTCCATTTCTGCTAAAATAGTTTCAGGATCTTCATTACGAGGATTATCAGAAGTGAGAATAACATTATCACTAAGAGTGGTCGCTATGTCTGCCATTATAGGGCGTTTACCAGCATCACGATTACCACCGCAGCCCACCACAGTAGTAAGTATTTCGTTATGGGTACGTATATCGTTAATTGTTTTCAATACATTTTCTAACGCATCAGGAGTATGTGCGTAATCAACAATGGTAATAACTCCTGTAGGTGACACAGCGTACTGAAAACGTCCTGTTACTGGCTCTATAGCGCTGATTAGGGTAAGCGCATCAAGCTCACTCAATCCCAAGAGTATAGCTGTAGCATATACAGCCAAAAGATTATAAGCATTGAATTCTCCTATAAGCTTTGTCCATACCTCATGTTGTCCTACACGTAACTGTAGTCCATCAAAACGGCTTTCAATAATATGCGCTTTATAGTCTGCGTGAGTTTTAAGGGCGTATGTTTTCTTTTTTGCTTTGGTATTTTGTAGCATAAAAATCCCATTCTTATCATCGCTATTTACCAAAGCAAAAGCTGTAGGGGGCAGATTATCAAAAAAGCGTTTCTTCACATCTCGATAGGCAGCAAAAGTTTTATGATAATCCAAGTGGTCACGAGTAAGATTAGTAAAAATACCTCCTGCAAACTGCAACCCTTCTGTACGATGCTGATCTATCCCATGAGAACTAACCTCCATAAAGCAATACTGCACCCCTTCTTGTATCATCAAGTAAAGATAATAATTCAATTGCAAAGGGTCAGGAGTGGTATGAGTAGCATCAAAACGTTGGTCAGCCACATATACCGCCACTGTAGAAAGCAGCCCTGTTTTATAGCCCGCTTTATTAAAAAGCTGATAGAGGAGAGTTGCAATAGTTGTTTTACCATTGGTACCTGTCACTCCTACCAATGTAAGCTTTTCAGAAGGATTATCATAGAAGTTAGCAGCTATAAGGGCTAAAGCACTATGGCTATTCTCTACCTGTATATAGCACACATTAGGGGCAATATTCTCTGGTAAAATCTCACATACTACAGCCGTAGCTCCTTGTTCTATAGCTTTACCTATAAAGGCGTGTCCATCAGATAGTGTGCCTGCTATAGCTACAAAAAGACTATTTGGCTCAGCTTTACGTGAGTCAAAACAAACAGAACTAATATTTTTATCTTCCTCATTTAAGAAGGCTTTTACAGTAATATTTTTAAGTAACGCTTTTAAGTTCATAATGATAATGTCTCAATTTGTTAATATCATTTCTAAAAAAAGTAGAGTATTCAAAAACTTTTTCAGGAAACTCCTATCCAAAAACTTGATTCTACTTTGCTAATTCTAATACCACAGTAGTATTACGGGCTATTTTAGTGTTTTTAGGTATAGATTGTGTTATTACTTTTCCTTGCCCCGAGAACTTAACCCGTAAGCCCATATTTTCCAGCAAAGCTATGGCATCCATAGCACTCATACCAGTAAGGTCAGGCATTATAGTTTTGTATTTAGCTGCTTTGTCATAATAATTCTGGTAACTTTGTGAAGTTGTTACCGATACTTCATCTACATCCTCTACAGTATCCATCAGTAATGAGTTAGTATATATTTTATGTGCTATACTTTTGAATACAGGCCCCGATACATCCGCTCCATAAATACCAACACTTCTATCTGGTTCGTGAATAACTACTATGCAAGAATACTTAGGATTTTCCACAGGAAAGAACCCCGCAAACGATGATATATAACTTAATTTACTTTGGTCATTCTTAGCGTAGTTCTTACGGGCTGTACCTGTTTTCCCTGCCATTGAAAAGTCTGATGAATAGAGCCTGTGCCCACTACCATATGAGCGTTGCACTACATCTGCTAGCATTCCTTTAGCTAAGTCTGCCGTTTTTTTAGAGCAAATCTTCCCATTAACTATTTCTACATTAAATTTTTCAATGGTTTTATTCCATTCTTTCACCTCTTTTATAAGGCGGGGTTTTACCATTACCCCTCCATTAGCAATAGCATTATAGAATGCCAAACTTTGCAAAGGCGTTATCTTAACAGCATAACCTATCGACATTGATTCCAAAGTCACCCCACTCCATATTTTATCACGAGGGGTGGGTATAAAAGGCTCTCCCTCTCCTAATATTGGCAATCCCAATGGCTGATTAAGATTCATATCCAGCAATTTAGATGTAAAGTCAGAGGGTGTTTTGTTATAAAGGGTATGTACAAGCTCGGTCATACCTACGTTAGATGATACCGAAAAAGCTTTATTAATACTAATGCGTCCTTCAAATTTGTGTTGTGAGTCTTCAAAAGTCCGGTCATAGTATTGTTTTTTCCTTTCTTTAATATCTACTATGTAGGTAGTATCTATTTTGCGGGTTTCCATAGCAGCCACTACAGTCATCAGTTTGAAAATAGAACCTGGTTCGTGAGCTTCCCCTATGGCAAAATTATACCGTTCGGAATAGGTATTGTTCTTGGAGTTAAGTTCAAGGTTAGATATAGCTTTTATCTCCCCTGTATTCACCTCCATTACTATTACACAGCCGTGCTGTGCCTTATACTTTTTAAGTTGTGTAAGAAGTGCGTGATGGGCTATATCTTGAATATTGATATTAATGGTCGATACTACATCATATCCGTCCTTTGGCTCTATGATATTAAACCCACTAGCTAGTTTCCACTGCCCTTTAGCTATCTTTTGTTCCATACGCCTCCCGTAAGTACCAAGTAGGTAGTTAGCATACGCTCCTTCCAGTCCTACGCGTGTGGTATAACCTGTTTCATCTGTTCGGGCATATCCTATACTACGGTGGGCAATACCTCCCAACGGATATTCCCGCTTTATATTCCTTTCAATTATAATACCTCCTTTATAAGGACCTTTATTGAAAAGAGGAAATTTCTTTATACGGGCATATTCGGTATAGCCTAAGTTAGTAGCTACAAGCATATATCGGTTTTTAAGGCTGCGCTCTTTCCTAAACATATTTTGATAGTAGCTACTTGGTTTACCAAACATTTTTGAAAGAGAGTCACTAAGGGGTTTTACCTCCTTGTTAAAATTCTTCTGTGAGGGGGCTATAGCATCCCAACGTATATCATATCTGGTAACCGAGGTCGCAAGTATACTACCGTCGTCAGAATATAAGTTACCTTGATTGGGTACTATTTCAGCTTCGCGCAAGGTAGTTTCATCTACTTTTGCCCGATATTCGTCCCCTTCTATTTGTATTTTTATCAGTTTCCCTACAATTACAAGTATCATCGAAAGCATTAATATAGCTACTATGTAAGTGCGGGTCGTGATTTTTTTATCGTTCTTCTCCATTTTATTTATCAACAATCACCTTTATTTTTTGAGGTGGCTTTTGTGGTTGTTTAAGCCCTTTACTCTCCAGCTGTTCAAGCAAAGCCGATTCCAATCGTACTCGCTGAAGCCTAGATCGCACATCTACAAATTCGCTTTTAAGCTCATTTACTTGTTCATTCAGTACCGCTATCTCGTACACTTTCCTATCTATAGCATGTGAGCTGGCTATCATTATAACTGCTAAGCTAACCAAAAAGCATATAAAAATCCAAGAGCGGGCGGCTTCTTTCCCTTCTGTCAAGAATTTCCCGTGTATTATATTCTTTATTTCCTGAGTTGCTTTCCCCATTTCCTAATTATTTATACGTTCTGCTACACGTAATTTAGCGCTTCGTGCCCTACTGTTTTGGGCTATTTCACTATCATCAGGCACTATAAGCCCTCCTATTTTCTTAAAAGGTACACTAATGTTCCCATACCAATCTTTTTCAGGACTACCTTCCAATTGCCCATCACGTATAAATCGCTTCACGGCTCTGTCTTCCAATGAATGATAGCTAATAAGACTTATCCTACCCCCTACCTTCACCACAGCAGGAAGTTGTAACAAGAAGCTTTCAAGGGCTTCTATCTCTCCGTTTACTTCTATCCTAATAGCCTGATATATTTGCGCCAATATTTTATTCTCTTTGTGTTTGGGCAATAGTGCCTGCAAGGCTGCTTGCAGTTGGCTCCCTAAGGTAATAGGCGCATTTTGCCTATACCCCACAATAGCTCGGGCTATAGCACGCGCATTTTTCAACTCTCCATACCGAAAGAAAATATTAGCAAGCGCCTGCTCATCATACTCATTCACCACTTGCTGGGCGCTAAGAGGTGCATTTTGGTTCATACGCATATCCAACGCCCCTTCAAAACGGGTTGAAAACCCCCGCTCTGCTACATCAAATTGGTGCGACGATACCCCAAAATCTCCCAATACCCCGTCTACCTCTGTAACGCCATAAAACCGGAGGTACTGTCGCAAAAACTTGAAGTTTTGTTGTATCAAGGTGAACCTACTATCATCAATTGTATTATTTTGCGCATCCACATCTTGATCAAATGCATAAAGCCTACCCTGCGCACTTAAATGCTTGAGTATTTCTCGTGAGTGACCTCCCCCACCAAAGGTAACATCTACATACGTTCCATCAGGATTAGTAATCAGGTTTTCAACGCTTTGGCGCAGTAATACGGGGATATGATATGGGGTTGCTGAAGGCATATTTATAGTATTTTTTTATCGGGGCAAAAGTACGATTTTTTTTTTACATAGCAAAAAAGCCCTTGCCGTTTCCCCTCTCTCCCCCACCCTCCCCCGCTGGTCTTACCTCCTACCTCTTATCTCTTACCTAATTGCGAATAACGCAAAAATCACCCACTTCCTCCCTATCCCCTATCTCCTAACTCCTCTTCCCTAATAATCAGCCCTTTCAGCCCCCACCCTCTTACCTCTTATCTCTTATCTATTACCTACTTTAAACGAACCTATAACGAAGGATAAACGAACTATAAACGAAGGATAAACATTACTTCCTTGATTATCAGCCACCTTATCCTCAACTCCTCTCTTTGCAAAATCTGCAACAAAATCCCCCAATCATTGCATTATTCTCACTCTTTTCCCCTTTTTCCCCTCTCTATTACCTCTTATCTCTTACCTATCTCCTCCCTCCCTCTTACTTTTCACCCACCTGAAAACCAAAAGCTGAAAACTAACACCTAAAATCCTTTATAATCAAAAAATATTTGTATATTTGCCCCAAAATACTCAATATGACAACAAAACACTCTGAACGCGTGCAAGATGCCCTACAATTTTTTGCACAAAATGATACCGATTTGGCTTTCCGCAAACTCTTAGATTGCGCTGCCGATACCCAATCTATGCCCATCTATCAAAAGGCTATCGCTCTTACCGATTGGAAAGAAAATCACCCCAATGAGCTACAATCCTTTACCGAAAAAGCTACTGCTCTGCTCAATGAAATAGCCCAATGCCAAGTAACCGAAGTCCCTACCTCAAGCCCAGTTTTAGAAGCTAAAAACTTACAAAAAACCTACCGCTCCGGTATGTTCTCTTTAGGGCCTATCGATCTTACCATTTGCAAAAAACAAGTATACGGATTAGTGGGCGAAAACGGCAACGGTAAAACTACCCTATTGCGCATCCTAGCCCACGACTTGTCCTACACCACAGGAAACATCAGCTATTTCTTTGCCGAAAAACCTAAAAACGACTATGACTTGCGCACCAAGCTGGCCTATATACCTCAGCGAACCGACAAATGGCAAGGCAGCCTGATCGATAATCTTAAGTTCACCCTAGCCTGCTATGGCACCCCACCCGAAGAAAATGAACCGCGCACCCTACTGATGATTGCCCGCTTAGGACTCTGGAAATACAAAAATTTAAACTGGGAGGCACTCTCTTCTGGATACAAAATGCGCTTTGAGCTCGCACGCACACTCTTGCGCAAACCCGAATTACTCTTACTCGATGAGCCTCTGGGCAACTTAGACGTGCTCGCCCAGCAAGTAATACTGGAAGACCTCAAGATGATAGCCAACTCTGTGAACAACCCCATAGCCCTCATACTAAGCTCACAACAGCTGTTCGAGGTAGAAAAAGTATCCGATAAGGTTATCTTCTTGAAAAATGGTAAATACCGCGACAATGCCGAAACCGAAACCCAGAACACCCCTACCCAGCTTATTATCGAGCTCGATACTACCAACAGCAGGGAAGAGTTGTTGGCTGTACTACAAACATTTAATTTAGAGAAGTTACAATACAATGGCGGAATCTACATTGCCTACTTCGCTACCAATACCGATTACTCTGCGGTACTCGAAGCTCTCGGCAAAGCAAAAATTACACTCACCTACATCAGGAACATATCCGCTTCCACCCGCCGTTTTTTTGTTAGCTAATAAAAGCAAAATATGAAAAAATATTTATTAGAGCGCTTCCCTACTTTATGGAACACACAGCTGGTATGGATGCTGCCTTTAGCTTTAATAGCACATGCACTGTGCTTTATATTGGGGTATAACCACCTTACAATAACCAATTTTGATTGGGAATGGTACGGTGCCGATGTATATTTAGACAATAACGCAGGCATTTTACTATTACTCTTTATACCTACAGTCCTACTGTTATTGGTATGGTCATTACACTTGGTACGGCACAATGCCTTTAAGGTGTTCTACCCACTGAGTCGCTGGCAGCTAATAGGGCAATTTCTAAGCTATTTTGTAATCATAACAGCAAGTATCACCTTAGTGTTTAGCTTCTTTTTTGGGGCAAAAACAAAAATGGACTCCTACTGCGAAAATTCCTTTTTCTCATCAGCTTTAGTCGAATATAATAAAAATGAAGCCTATCAGGAAAGTATCTATAATAACGATGATACAAGAATAAGCGAAGCAATAACAGAGACCATAGAAGAGCCTATTGAGAGCTTTTTAACCTCTGTCAAAAGTTTTTATTATAGCTTAGAAAGAGACCTTTATGATTACGGCTTATTAGCACTGTACTTTGCCTTGGCAGCAGCCTCGTTGTTATTGTGTTTCCGTTTAACAAGTTTGCGCATCGGTATTATTACAGTGCTAAGTGCAGCTGTACTTATGCTATTTTTCATCTTGATTAAACAAGTATTTTCACCATATATAATAACCACCTTATACTCAATACGGAGCCTATTTATCATTGCCTTTTTAGGCTATGTTTTCGCTCTGATATCTTTAGTATTCTTTATGAGGAAAATGAGTAAGCTGGTAGCAGGCGTACTAATGAACTTATTGTTACTATTAGCGCCCTTTATGTTATTTTATATACTATTAGAAATTACAATATTAATCATTGAGCCTATATTGCTTAGTTATTTTAATAACTATAATAGTATAACGGCTAATGAACAAAAATACATATTTTTGGATTGGTTATTAAATGCTTGGTATATCTTTGTTAGGGTATCGGGTTTGGTACTGATAATACCTTTTTTGGCATTGTACACCAAGGTAATATTCAAATGGAAAGCTATGCCTGAATAGATTTAAAAACTTTAAAATTAAGGTAAGAAATGAACAATTTAAAAAAATACTTATTAGAAAGATATCCTACTGTATGGAATACTCATATAATATGGATATTACCATTGGCAATAATAGCACACTTTTTCTTTTTTGGTATGGGCTTTTTAGGTCTTACCGATAATGTATTGGCTGACGATTATTATTACAGATGGGCAGAAAACTTTGAAGGCTTACCCTTACTGCTCAACTTTGTAATTAGCACCCTACTGATAGTAGTATGGCTTATATTTGTTTTCAAAAATAATGCTTTTAAGCACTTTTACCCTATAAAGAGGAGACAACTCTTAGGGCAGTTTGTAGCCTACTTTGTAATTGTGCTAAGCTGTATAAGCTTTTTTATATCATTCTCGGCGGGTGAGCAAGTAAAAGTAATTACCAAATACACTGATAGCTATATTGAAGCCGCATTAGAACAATGTAGCCAAATTAATGATGATAGCTATAACCACTCTGATAATTACAATAATTATGATGAGTTTACACGTGATTGCCATATAGCAGAAAACGCCTACAACATTAAGAACAAAGAGTTTTTTAAAGATTATTATATCTTTACAATTGCATTTATGATTGCTGCTTATATTGTTACTTTGCTTATTTTTGCGGTAAAAATAACAGGGCTACGTACTACCTTGCTATCAATAATTACGGGGGGGATATTAATAATATTTCTTTGTATATTGTTGTTCTTTATAACTTCATTAGTAAGCTTTAGGTATGAAGAGAGGGTAGCAATGAGTGTGTTTTCGTTATTTTACTTACTTATACTGTTCTGTTCTGTAAGGATGCAACAACACTTTGGCAAATTAATATCGGGGATACTGCTTAATATAACAATGTTTTTCTTTTTACCTATCCTGCTTATAGTAGGTATATTGCTTTTTGATTTTCTGGAATACCTCTCTTACCATTTTGATCTTTATGGTCTAGAAAATGTATTATATGATATAGAGTATTACACTAATGATGATTTCAAGATACCTTTCCTTCTGTTAAACATTACAATAATACTTTGTGTAATAGGCTTTATGGGACTTTATAGCACTGTTATGAAACAGTGGAAGTCATTAAGCACTTAGATTATATCATTAAAATTATGAAGAAGTATCTGTTAGAAAGATTTCCTATCCTTTGGAATACACAGCTTCTGTGGATATTGCCTTTGGCGTTGTTGGGGCATTGTTTCTTTTTTGGGCTAGGCTTCTTTGGGCTTACTTATAGTGATGTTACAGACTATTACTACTGGGGAGAGAACTTTGAAAAGCTTTTAAAAGCATTGAACCTTATGGTAAGCTCATTACTGCTGATAGTGTGGGTAATGAGGCTATCACGGCATAATGCTTTTAAGCATTTTTACCCTATAAAAGGGCGACACTTACTGGGGGAGTTTTTAGTTTTTTGTTTTATTACATTGGTTTGCATCAGTTTTTATATTTCATTTTTGGCTGGTGAGCATCTGAAGGCTTTTTTGGAATTTCCTGACCTCTACTTTGTTTCGGAGGGATGGGACAAATATTATTTAAAGACACATCCTTTTATTGTTTTAGCGTATATTATATCTTTATTGATATTCTCGGTAAGGATTACTGGTATGCGTATTACGCTGCTATCGGTAGTATCTGGGGCTATTGTGCTGTTGCTGCTATTTATAAGTTACTTTTTTATAAGAATGGAAAGTAGTAAAGGTCATGAGAATATAATGCTTGTGGGAATGTATACTTATATATTGCTGTTGGTACTATTGGTGGTAATGCTAAAGCGACTACCGAAGAGGGTATCGGGGGTGTTGCTAAATCTTATTATGTTCTTCTTTCTGCCTGCATTTCTGATACTCATTTTATACTTATTTTCGTTGGTAATGAGGAGTTTATACGGTGAAGAATGGCAAGTAATTGTAGAGAACTTTTTCAACACTTATTTGAATTTAAGTTTTAATCAATGGACTTTTGTTATAATACTTTGTGTAATAGGCTTTATGGGGCTTTATACTAAAATTATAAAGCGATGGAAAGCTATGCCCGATTAGTGACATACTTACCCTTTGCAGGCTACTGAACTACAACTACTTTTATATTTTTCTTCGCTTATTTTTCACTTATTTATTACCCCTTGCGTTATAGGAATTAGCCGAATATATTCGGGAATTAAAAAAAATAGGGCGTTTGGGGCGTTTTGTTGTGTTTTTGGCAAAAAGAAAGTTCGATATTAAAACGGCTGATTACCAGCAAAGTAATGTTTATCCTTCGTTTATAGTTCGTTTATCCTTCGTTATAGGTTCGTTTAAAGTAGGTGAGAGATAAGGGATAAGAGGTAAGAGGGTGGGGCATAAAAAGGCTGATTATTAGGGTATTATATTTTTAATGAAAGAGTGAGGTAGGTGTTGGATTTTTTTGAAATATTGGCAATAAAAATGCGAAATAGATGCGAATTTTTTATTTTGTAAGGAAGGGTAAGAGGGTTGCTGGTAATTAGATGCTTTTTAAATACTAAAACTATGTGTTATAAATTTGCTAATTCGCTAATTATTTGTATCTTTGCCCCCTGTAAGATACTTAAAAAATAAATTAAAAAATGACAAAACACAAGTACACTCGTACGCAAACAAGTTTGCACCCTGAGATTATTGACCTGTTGAATGACCAAGTGAGCAAAGAAGCTGAGGCTAGTTCTTTGTATTTGGCTATGGCTTCATGGTCTGAATACAATGGTTACTCACGCAGCGCTGAGTTTTTTTATGATCATGCTGTAGAGGAGAGAGACCATATGATGAAGATTTTCCGTTTCTTGAATGAGAATGGAGCGCGTGCTTTTGCGCCTAAAGTAGGTGAAGTGCAGCAAGAATTTGCTTCGCTAAAAGAAGTATATGAGAAGACTTTGGAGCACGAGATAAAAGTAACACAGTCTATTTTTTCTATTTTCAAGAAGGCACGCCAGGTGGATGATTACGCTTCGGAGAACTTTTTACAGTGGTTTGTACAAGAGCAGCTTGAAGAAGAGCGCTTGATACACTCTATCTTAGACTTATTTGAGTTTTACAACGAAAGTGATTCGCCTATAGCACTAAAACTTATAGATGAACGCATTCCATTAGAGGAGAAAGCATAATGATTTTAGTAACTGGCGGAACGGGGCTGATAGGGAGCCACTTACTTTTGGAACTCACACAGAATAAGGAGCATAAGGTAAGGGCTACGTATAGAAATGCCCATTCGTTAGAGAAAATAAGAGATTTTTTTGCCCAGCGATTGGTTAAAGACCGCTTTGAAAAGATTGAATGGGTGAAAGCAGACCTAAGTAACATCCCTGCGCTTGAAAAGGCGTTTGAGGGTGTTACTTTTGTTTTTCACTGTGCGGGATTTATATCATTTGAGCCTAAAGATTTTAACAATCTTATCAAGATAAATGTAGAAGGGACGGCGAATATTGTAAACTTGTGTATTGATTTTAAAGTGCAGAAGTTATGCTATGTGAGCTCGGTAGCTACCCTATCGACCCTGCCCCATAATCCTATTGATGAGGAAAACGACTGGAACAGGGAGGATAGCAATACCGATTATGCCATCAGTAAGCACGGTGGTGAGATGGAGGTGTGGCGTGGCTCGCAGGAAGGACTGCCGGTGGTGGTGGTAAACCCTTCGGTAGTGATAGGAGATGGTTTTTATGAACAAGGGTCGGGCTTACTATTTAAGAAAGTAGCCGATGGGCTGAAGTATTACCCCACAGGAGGCACTGGCTTTGTAACAGTAGATGATGTGGTGCGAGCTATGATAGGACTGCAATTTTCTGCAGTAGTAGGCGAACGCTTTGTACTGAACACTGCTAACCTTACCTACCAGTGGGTGCTTGAGAAGATAGCCAAAGGCTTAGGGGTGAAAGCTCCTACCCGAAAGGTAGGTCATAAGCTATTGCGCACTATGGCACGCCTTGATGGGGTGGTTAGCTTTTTTGGACTTAAAAAACGTACACTCACCTTACAAAGTGCCGATGCCTTAGGACTTATAACTACCTACAATGGCGATAAGATAAAGAGATTTATTGACTTCCAATACAGTGATATTGAGAAGGAGATAGAGGAAATTTGTGAGATGATAGGATGAAACTGTTAAGATTTATACTATTGCCTTTGGCAGTGCTTTACGGGCTGATAGTGCGGTTGCGGCATTGGTGTTACAAGGTAGGTATTTTCAAAGAACATACTTTTGCAGTACCTACTATTTGCGTAGGTAATGTAGCTGTAGGAGGAACAGGGAAGAGCCCTATGGTGGAATACTTAATTAGGCAGCTAAAAACTACACAGCGCGTGGGGGTACTAAGCAGAGGCTATAAACGCAAAACAAAAGGTTTTGTGCTGGCTGATGGAAATAGTATGGTATACGATTTGGGCGATGAGCCTTTTCAGTTTTGGAAGAAGTTTAAAGATGATATTATACTGGCTGTATGTGGCTGCAGGGTGGAAGGTATAGAGCAAATGCTTGCCCTGCCGAAACCTCCAGAAGTAATCATCTTGGATGACGCTTTCCAGCATAGAGCTGTAAAAGCCCAAACGAATATAGTACTTACCGCTTACGGGCATCTGTTCACTAACGATTGGTTACTGCCTGTGGGACATTTGCGTGATGTAGTAAGCCGTGTGCGACAAGCCGATATAGTGGTAGTAACTAAATGCCCTCGTACTCTACCCCAAGAAGAACGCAAACGGATAGCAGGAAGACTGCAACAGTATTGTAATTGCCCTATTGTTTTTGCAAGTATAGCCTACGATAAGGATGTATTCACAGATGATGGGAATACCAGCTTAGGTGATTTTATACAAAAACCTTTTACATTGGTAACAGGCATAGCTAATCCGGCGCCATTGGTGAAGTATTTGAAAGAGCAAGGAGCGGTATTTGAGCATTTGGCTTTTGCTGACCATCATCACTTCAGCCCTAATGAAATAAAGCTATTGAAAGGGAAGCGTATACTTACCACTGAGAAGGATTATGTGCGCTTGCAGCCCGAATTAGGAGGCTTGTATTACTTACCTATTACAATCAATTTTATAACCCCAACTGATGCTCATATATTTGGCACGGTTTTTGGGAAGGCATTTAATGATAAAAATAATAAAACAGTATGATAAAAAAACTCATTGCTATGGTAGCTTTTGTTTTGGCAGCTACCGCTACACTAGAAGCCCAAGAAATTAAATGGATGACTTTTGACGAGGCTATAGCAGCACAAAAGAAAAAACCTAAAAAGATATTCATCGACGTATACACCAACTGGTGTGGACCGTGCAAGATGCTAGCTAACAACACCTTTACCAACAAGGATTTAGCTAAGTATGTGAACGAGAATTATTACCCTGTAAAATTTAATGGAGAGGGTAATGAAGTGGTGAACTATCAAGGACAAAAGTTTGAGAATAAGGGGTATGACCCATCTAAAGCTAACACACGTAACTCGACACACCCACTTACTGCTTATATGCAAGTGCAAGCGTACCCTACTATGATGTTTTTAGATGAAAAATCAGACTTAATTACCTCTATCACCAGCTATATGTCGCCTACACAATTAGAGTTGTATTTAAAGATGTTTGCAACTAATGATTATCAAAAAATCAAGACACAAGACGAATTTCAGATATATCAATCTAAGTTCAAACCTACATTTAAGAACTAATAAATACACTTTTTCATAAACACACGTAAAAAACTCTTGACAAATGTCGGGAGTTTTTTTATTTTTTATTATCTTTGCAGCCGGATATATTAGTCTCTTTGCAAGATAAGCAAATAGGCAAACCGACAAATTAACAGATTGAATTTATGGCAAAAATACTAATTATAGAAGACGAATCGGCTATTAGACGAGTACTTACCAAGATATTGGTAGAAGAGAGTAAAGAATATGAAGTAGAAGAAGCTGCCGATGGTATTGAAGGTGTAGAAAAGCTAAAAAAAGAAGAGTATGACTTAGTACTATGCGACATCAAAATGCCTAAAATGGATGGTATGGAAGTGCTTTCTGAAATAAAGAAAATAAAGCCTGAAATACCTTTTGTAATGATTTCGGGGCATGGTGACCTTGAAACCGCTGTAAATGCTATGCGCTTAGGAGCTTATGATTATATATCAAAACCACCTGATTTGAATCGCTTGCTCAATACTGTACGCAATGCCTTAGACAAGAAAAAATTGGTGGTAGAAAACAAACACCTGAAGAAGAAAGTGAGCAAGCAGTACGAAATGATAGGCGAGAGTGAGCCTCTGCAACAAATACGGCAAATGATAGAAAAGGTAGCTCCTACTGAGGCAAGGGTACTTATAACAGGCTCTAACGGTACTGGTAAAGAGCTGGTGGCACATGCTATTCACTACCAAAGTGAGCGCAGTGATGCCCCTATGATTGAAGTTAATTGTGCTGCTATACCTTCTGAACTGATAGAAAGTGAGCTTTTTGGGCATATTAAAGGAGCCTTTACCTCGGCAGTGAAAGATCGTGCCGGTAAGTTTGAAGCTGCTAATAATGGTACTATATTCTTGGATGAGATAGGAGATATGAGCCTATCGGCCCAAGCTAAAGTTTTGCGCGCTTTGCAAGAGAACAAGATTAGCCGTGTGGGTAGCGATAAAGACATTAATGTAGATGTACGAGTAATAGCCGCTACTAATAAAGACTTGAAGAAAGAAATAGCTGAAGGACGTTTTCGTGAGGACTTGTATCACCGCTTAGCTGTAATCCTTATTAGAGTACCCTCGCTGAATGAACGCCGTGACGATATTCCGCTGCTGATAGAGTATTTTTCAACTAAAATAGCTGAAGAACAAGGCACTACTGTTAAGAAATTTGGCAAAAAAGCAATAGAAATATTGCAAAAACAAGACTGGACAGGTAATATTCGTGAATTGCGTAATGTAGTAGAGCGACTTATCATTTTGGGAGGCAAAGAAATCTCGGAAGAGGATGTGAAGGCTTTTGCTGGAAAATAGGCGTTAGTTTAAAATTAGTGCACTTATATACCTTGGGATGAGGGGATTCCTATCGCTATAAAAATCTTTAACAAGCGTATAGAAAGAGTTATGAGAGCTATTTTTATATACGCTAATACAGAGTAAAATATGAAGAAAATAAAATTTCTTTTTAAGTTTTTTAGAAACAAATATTTTTGGCGAGGGACTGCTTTAATATCGGTATGGCTACTGCTAGTTATTATTGCTTGTAATGTACAGGTAACCAAAGAAACTAAAAAACTATTATACAATGACATAGCTGCTGTACCCTCTCATAAAGTAGGGTTATTATTAGGTACTAATCCGTACCTAAAAAATGGGAATCCTAATAAATACTTTACTTACCGAATAGAGGCTGCTGTAGCCTTATATGAAGCAGGGAAGATAGAATACATTTTAGTAAGTGGTGATAATCACACCAGAGGTTATAACGAACCAGAAGAAATGAAACAAGCCCTTATAGGCAAAGGTATACCCGAAAAACGTATTATATTGGATTATGCTGGATTTAGAACTTTAGACTCGGTAGTGAGAGCTAAAGATGTATTTGGCTATGAGCAGTTTATCATCATATCGCAGCAATTTCACAATGAGCGAGCTCTCTTTTTAGCACGACATAACAACATAGAAGCAGTAGGCTTTAACGCTGAAGATGTTACCGCCTACTACGGATTAAAAACACGGATACGTGAGTATTTGGCACGTACCAAGCTATTTTTAGATTTACAGTGGGGTGTAAAGCCTAAATTTAGGAATTAGTTTTTGAAGGTTGGGTTAAAAAACATTGCTAATTGAAAAATATTTTATATTTTTGCAGCACTAATCATTAATCACTAACCATTAATCATTGTAATGAATTTTTTAAGAAAGATATTTAAACGAAATACAGAGCCACCAGTACAACTAACTGCTGATGAGTTATTTGCACAACAATTCACTAAAAAGGGTGGAAAATTTCTCTATTGTACTACTGAAATAGAAGTACAAGAGGCTTTTCGCGCTATTATTAATGAATTGGGCTTGTATATAAAGATGAGCAGTAATGCTTCACCCTCAATAATGGAAATGTTTGAAGAGCATAGCACTCTTTTTAACAATCCTGCTGAGGAGGCAAATGTATATTTATCAGATTGTGAGTATTTGATTACCTCAATAGGAGGAATTATGCTATCATCACACCAAATGAGACATAAGCCTATACGTGAGTTACCTGAAACATTTATTATCTTTGCCAAGACGAGTCAAATGGTGCAGGATATTAGTGAGGGGATGCGAGGATTAAACAAGAAATATCCTGTAAACCAAAAACCTACTGGCTTACTTACTCTGCAAAACTTTAATGATGACCCTGAAAAAGGCACAGTAGCTACCTATGGTACTAGTGCTAAAAAAACTTATTTGATATTATTAGAAGATTTACCTATCGAGAAATAATTATGAACGAGCTATTTAAAAGAGCTATTACTGGCTTTATTTACATATTTCTACTATTATCGGCAATAATGCTTAATGCTGATGCTTTTGATTTTCTGTTTCTTTCCTTTGGTATTATATGTTTGTTTGAGTTTAAAATGCTGATACGATTAAAGGAATTACATATATTTTTGATATTCTTATTATGCTGGTGGCTTTTTATTCACCTAAAACTATCTGATTTTTCAACATATATGTTACTTTTGGCTGTATTGCTAACAGATATATATTTAGGTTTACTTCTTTTTTATGAAAAAATACCTTTAAGAAAGCAGAAAAACAACACTAAACTACTAATTAGTTTATTGTATATAGGAGGAGGTTGTATTTTTGTCCCATTGATATACAAATACGAAGATAATGTAAATGTAAATTACTATTTTCAGTATTTATTTAGTAATGAATCACAAATAACAATGATAGGTTTGTTATGCATTATTTGGGCTAGCGATACCTTTGCTTACCTTACAGGAAAAGCTTTTGGCAAGCATAAACTATTTGAACGTATTTCACCTAAAAAGACTATTGAAGGTTTTATAGGAGGAATGATAGGAGCTATTATTATTTCAATTATCATTGATATTTATAGTGCACGCCCTGTATGGCAATGGGTTATTTTGGCTATAGTATTGGTAATAGCTGGCACCTTTGGAGACTTAGTTGAATCAAGCTTTAAACGAGCTGCCAAAGTAAAGGATAGTGGCACTATTTTGCCAGGACATGGAGGTCTGCTAGATAGACTTGATAGCCTTATATTTACTTCACCTTTTGCCTATTTAATGCTTTTAGTTTTTGACTTATTTTAACTATGGAATTTTATAAATATCAGGGAACAGGCAATGACTTTGTAATGATAGATAACCGACAAAGTACTTTTCCTAAGAATGATAAAAATTTAGTTGCTACCTTATGTAACCGCCGTTTTGGCATAGGTGCTGATGGTTTGATACTGTTAGAAAAAGCTGATGGATATGACTTTGCTATGGTGTACTACAATGCAGATGGATGCGAGAGTACAATGTGTGGTAATGGCGGCAGATGTGTAGTTGCTTTTGCCAAACAGTTAGGAATCATTACTAATAAAGCTACTTTTATAGCCATAGATGGAGAACACAAAGCTACTATTAACATTAATAACTATGTGCAATTACAGATGAAAGATGTAACTGAAATAACTGTACATAAAGGATATACATTTTTGAACACTGGTTCTCCTCACCACGTGCAGTGGGTATCAAACATAGAAAATATAGATGTAAAAACAGAAGGAGCTGCCTTACGTTATGGAAGTTTATATGCTGATAAGGGCGGAAGTAACATTAATTTTGTATCGGCTACTGAAAACGGATTTGCAGTGCGTACTTATGAACGAGGAGTGGAAGATGAAACCCTTTCATGTGGTACAGGAGTAACTGCTGTAGCTATAGCACTTTATGAAACAAAACAGATAAAAGAAACAAATATTACACTACATACAAAAGGAGGTGATTTAACAGTTACATTTAATCCTATAAATAGACATTACAAAGACATTTTTCTTTCTGGTAGTGCAACTTTAGTTTTTAAAGGTGAAATTTAAACCTCATAAATAATACAATTAAAATAAAACATCACTATGAAATTAAGAGCTTTAGAGCCTGAAGATATTGACTTTTTGTATCATTTAGAAAACCAAGAATCCCTTTGGGAAGTGAGTGATACACAGCTACCTTTTGCACGACATCTTCTACAAGATTATTTGCAAAATGCTAAGCAGGATATTTATGAAGCTAAACAATATCGTTATGTAATATCTCTTGATGATGGAACTGCTTTAGGATGTATTGATCTATATGATTTTTCACCCAAACACAGACGTGCTACAGTAGGTATAGCCTTACTTGAAGAACATCAGGGAAAGGGTTATGGAGCTAGAGCTTTGACTATGCTTATTAGACAGAGTCAACTGCACTTAGACCTCCACCAGCTGATAGCCTATATTCCTGCTGACAATGCTGTAAGTATCTACTTATTTGAAAAAGCAGGTTTTGTATGCAATGGTATGCTTAAAGATTGGATTTACTCAGAAGGTGTCTACAAAAACGTAGGAGTATACCAACTATTATTTTAGTACCAACTTATTTTTAAATTCGTAAATTATGATTAAAGAATCTGAACTTATTTTGAACGCCGATGGTAGTATTTACCACATCAATTTGCGACCCGAACAAGTCGCCGATACTATTATTTTAGTAGGTGATCCTAACCGTGTGCCTCGTGTGAGTGCTTATTTCGACAATATAGAATTTAGCACCCAAAAACGCGAATTTTGTACCCATACAGGTTCTTATAAAGGCAAACGCCTTACTGTAATTTCCACTGGTATAGGTCCTGATAATATCGATATTGTGATCAATGAACTCGATGCACTTGTGAATATCGATTTGCATACGCGCCAGCCTAAAGAGCAACTCACTTCGCTTAATATAGTGCGTTTTGGTACTTCGGGCTCTCTACAAGCCGATATACCCGTAGATAGTTTTGTGCTTTCTTCTCACGGATTAGGTATGGACAATATGTTTCATTCGTATAAGGATAGTCCTAAGGTGCGTGAAATCGCTATGGAAGAGGCTTTTATCGCTCATACAAGTTGGAATCCTCTCAAAGGTCGCCCTTATATCATAGCTTGCGGACAAGAACTTAAAAAACGCCTCCTCACCGATAAAGTATTTGAGGGAATTACGGGTACTGCTCCAGGTTTTTATGGTCCTCAAGGACGCGTATTGCGCTTACCAGTGCAAGACCCTGAGCTCAATGATAAACTACACAGTTTCAATCATAATGGGCATCGTATGACGAACCTCGAAATGGAAACCTCTGCCATCTATGGGCTTTCTAAACTTTTAGGACATCAAGCTGTTTCGCTCAATGCTATCATTGCCAATCGCCCTACAGGTACTTTCACTAAGGATACTAAAAAAGTAGTAGAAGATTTGATAGTATATGGTTTAGAACAATTGGCAAAATAGTTATTACTATATTTTAATAAAATTGATAATCAATAATTTATTAGTTGTGAACTTATGAAAGCACTTTATTTTTTAGCTATGTTATGGCTAGTCAATTGTCATAATACTACTTCCATTGATAGAGATGATACTTCAGTAGAAAAAGATACAATAGTTGTATGTACTGAGGAAGATTTATCAGTGAGAAAAGATCCTTCTGAAGATAGTGAATTTGTAAGTCGTTATGATTTGCATCTCCCTGATGAAAATAAGAATTTAATCTTTTTGCCAGATAAAAAAGAAGCTTTTTTGTTAGGAGATTCAATTCCTATTTATAACCATAAAGGTTTTCTAAAAGAAAAACGTACTGATCTTGATACAAAGTGGGTAGCAATAATGGGAGTTTCGGATACCTTATACAATTTCACAAAAGATAATTGTACAGCCTTTCATTATATAAAAATAGTGTTGAATAATACTGATTCTCTCATTGTAGATGGAAGAAATGTATTTAGAACAACTGATAAACTGATTGATAAAACCTTTGACAACGGTGAACGCATACAATTTTTTAGAACTGCCTATTATGGTACACCTGTATCAGATGATGATGGATTAACTTTTTGCGGTGAACCTTATGAACCTGCCATATTAATTACAAATACAGGTTTTAAGGGATTAGTACCAATAGTGGAAAATAAGTTTTCTGTAAAACTTAATTCACTTGGTATTAATAGAAAAATATTTCAATTTTTTCAACTATGTGACAATGATGGTTTTTTAGATGAGGTGATGAATGCTGTAAAAACGTCAAAAGGTACTATACTTAAAATTTATAGAGAATTTCAAGAAGGGTATACTAACTATGAAGTACTATTAGAGAAAACAACAGAAGGGTATAAGGCTACCTATTTAAATTATCCTGAAACAAAATATGAACAACCTTATATAAAGAAAAAGTGAATATGACGCCCCTTACAGGTCAAGAACTCCACAATTTAGCGATGAATATTGTAGGGGAAGCCTTACAAAAGGAACTACAATGGGAATTCCTATTGGTGAATAGTGAACTCAAGCGCGACCCTCAGTTTGTATGTGTAGACAAGAACAACCAAAAATACTTTATCATTGTGCGGGCAGTACCCTATGGCGACGACCCTACTCAGTACGATATGGTATTTATGGAAGTGGTGCGCAAACACGCCGAAAAACATAACACTCGCACTTTCTATGCAGGTGTAGGGCTTAGCAATGTAACAGATGAAACCCTCCCTCTATATAAAGATGAACCTTATAAACTCAACTTTCAAGGGCTCATTGAAATTTGATAATTGACAAATTTGCTAATTGACAAATTATTCGTACTTTTGCCACTCAAAAATAAAGCAAGTAACCAATGAAAATAAACGAATCATTGAACGTACATAGCAGCTTACTACAACTCATTGGCAATACACCTCTATTGGAATTGCACAAAATTACCAAAAATCTTAAAGGTCGCTATTTTGCTAAACTCGAAGCCTTTAACGCAGGTCATTCTGCCAAGGACAGAGTAGCCAAATATATCGTTGAAGATGCCGAACGCAAAGGACTTCTCAAACCAGGATATACTATTGTAGAAACTAGTTCGGGTAATACGGGCTACAGTTTGGCGATGATAAGTGCTCTAAGAGGCTACCGCTGTATCATTGCAATTAGCGATAAATCTTCTCACGACAAAGTGGAAATGCTACAAGCTTTAGGAGCTGAAGTGCATTTGTGTCCTTCAAATGTTGCTCCCGATGACCCTCGTTCTTACTACGAAGTAGCCAAACGCATCCACAACGAAACTCCTAATTCTATCTATATCAATCAGTATTTCAATCCACTAAACCCTGAGGCTCATTACCTTTCTACCGGTCGTGAAATATGGGAACAAACCCAAGGAGAAATCACTCACGTAGTAGTATGTAGTGGTACAGGAGGTACCATTTCGGGGATTGCGCGCTATCTCAAAGAACAAAATCCTAACGTACAAGTATTGGGGGTAGACGCCTATGGTTCAGCTATCAAAAAATACCACGACACTCGTCAGTTTGACCCTGCCGAAGTATATCCATACAAAATAGAAGGAATGGGTAAAAACCTAATTCCTACCGCTACTAATTTTGATGTTATTGATGAGTTCATCAAAGTAACTGATAAAGATGCGGCACTCACCGCTCGTGAATTGGCACGTACTGAAGGACTTTTTATGGGTTACACCAGTGGGGCTGCTATGCAAGCCGTAAAACAATATGCCGAGGCAGGTAAGTTTGATGAAAACAGCATTGTAGTTGCCCTTCTCGCCGACCACGGTTCGCGCTATATGAACAAAATTTATAGTGACGATTGGATGAAAAAGCAAGGATTTATTAGTTAACAATTGACAATTATCAATTAATAAAATAAATAAAAAAGAAGAATGAAAGATTTATTTGAGCATATTTATGCAAATAAAGGAAGTATAGGGCGCTGGTCAGACCACGCCGAGGGGTATTATGTATTCCCTAAATTAGAAGGTGAATTAGGTCCTCATATGAAATTCCAAGGAAAAGAAATCCTCAACTGGAGTATCAACGATTATTTAGGACTTGCAAACCACCCCGAAGTGCGCAAAGTAGATGCCGAAGCAGCTGCTGAATATGGTGCGGCTTACCCTATGGGAGCTCGTATGATGAGTGGGCATACTACAATGCACGAAGAACTCGAAAAACGTTTGGCTAAGTTTGTTCACAAAGAAGCCTCTTATTTGCTCAACTTTGGTTACCAAGGAATGGTATCTATCATTGATGCTTTGGTTACCAAAAACGATGTGATTGTATATGATGTTGATGCACACGCTTGTATCATCGATGGGGTACGCTTGCACTTTGGCAAACGCTATACCTATCAGCACAACGATATGGAGAGCTTTGAAAAAAACTTAGAACGTGCTGCCAAATTAGCTGAAACTACAGGAGGCGGTATCTTGGTGATTTCAGAAGGTGTTTTCGGGATGCGTGGCGAACAAGGCAAACTTAAAGAGATTGTAGCCCTTAAAAAGAAATATCCTTTCCGCCTTTTGGTAGACGATGCACACGGTTTTGGTACCTTGGGTCCTCGTGGAGAAGGAACTGGTGTTCATCAAGGCGTACAAGATGAAATTGATGTCTATTTCTCTACTTTTGCCAAATCAATGGCTGGTATTGGGGCTTTCGTAGCTGGAAATACCAAAGTAGTAGATTATCTTAAATATAACCTCCGCTCTCAAATGTTTGCTAAATCACTTCCAATGATTTATGTAAAAGGTGCTTTGAAACGTTTGGAAATGATGGAAACAATGCCTGAACTACAACAAAAGTTATGGGATAACGTAAATCGTTTGCAAAACGGACTTAAAGAGCGTGGATTCAATATCGGTAATACCAATACTTGCGTAACGCCTGTATTCTTGCACGGTAGTATTCCTGAAGCAATGGCGATGGTAAACGACCTACGCGAGCACTATGGTATTTTCCTTTCTATTGTAGTTTATCCAGTGATTCCAAAAGGAATGATACTCTTGCGCATTATTCCTACCGCTTCACATAGTAAAGAAGATATCGACCGTACTTTGGAAGCATTTTCAGCGATTCGTGAAAAACTCGAAACAGGCGTATACCGCGCTATGAATGCTGAGCTTACTAAAGAAATGGGAGATATGTAATTAATTATTAATTGAAAAAAAATACTTTGCCAAAGTGAGATAGCTTATTGTGCTACAACCAACTTTGGCAAAGTTTTTGTGTATCTCCACCTTGTTCATTATTAATTGCTAATCGTTAATCGTTAATTGTTAATTGTCATCCCTACATATAATGAAATTGAAAATATAGAAGCTATCATAAAGGCAGTATTTGCCCAAAGTGATAAGTTTCATATCCTCATTGTAGACGACAATTCTCCTGATGGTACCGCCGATAAGGTACGCGAATTACAAAATATTTACCCTAACCGACTCTTTTTAGAGGTACGCACCGAGAAAAAAGGTTTAGGAACCGCTTATATTCACGGATTTCAGTGGGCATTGACACATAACTATGAATATATTTTTGAGATGGACGCCGATTTCTCTCATAACCCTGCTGACCTCTTGCGACTTTATGAGGCTTGCCAGCAAGGAGCTGATGTTGCAATAGGGTCGCGTTATGTAAAAGGGGTGAATGTAGTGAACTGGCCCCTGCAACGCATTTTGTTATCCTATGGGGCTTCTATCTATGTGAGGGTGATTACGGGAATGAAAATTAAAGATCCTACTGCTGGTTTTGTGTGTTATCATCGAAGAGTATTAGAGCATATCAACCTCAAAACTATTAGATTTGTGGGCTATGCTTTTCAAATAGAAATGAAGTATCGCGCTTATCTCAAGAAGTTTAAAATTACAGAAGTACCTATTATCTTTACAGATAGAACTAAAGGAAAATCAAAAATGAATAAAAGCATTATCCGTGAAGCTATCTTTGGCGTTATCGGAATGCGATTTAAAAAATAAATCAGCATACAAAATTATGGAATTTATAAGAAAAAGACTCAAAAGCTTACAATATGTATTTCAAGGTTTGTTTTATTTAATAAAGAATGAACCTCCTGTGATGGTACATATTGTCATCTCTTTAGTATGGGTGATTTTAGGCTTTTGTTTCGGCATTACTACCAATGAATGGATTGTACAACTATTGTGTATTGCTATAGTACTGTCAGTCGAAGGTCTCAATACAGCTGTCGAGAAACTCTGTGACTTCATCCACCCCGATCATCATAAAACTATCGGGATTATCAAAGATGTTGCTGCTGGAAGTGTAGGCTTTGCTGTGATACCTGTAAGCGTCGTGCTCTGTATCATCTATTATCCTTATGTAATGAAACTCTTTTAAATTTTACTATGAAAGATATAGTAAAAGGGTATTTAGCAGCTTTTATTTCAGCGGTTACTTATGGTATGATTCCGCTGTTTATGATTCCTATCAAACAGCAAGGTTTTTCAGTAGATGCGGCACTTTTCTATCGTTTCATTACTACAAGTCTCTTTATTATGGGGTATCTTTTCTACCGAAAGGAAACACTGCATATTACCCCGCGCGAAGTATTTATCTTTCTTGTATTAGGATTGCTGTACGCCCTTTCAGCAGAATTTCTCTTCCTTGCCTACGATTTACTCTCCCCAGGAATTGCTTCTACTATATTTTTTATGTATCCGCTAATAGTAGCACTTGCTTTAGGTATTTTCTTTAAAGAACATATCACCTTTCGCACAATGATAGCCCTTATTGTTGTACTGATAGGTGTTTTCTTACTCAGTGTAAAAGATGTAACAAACTTTTCAATCAACTATATAGGGGCAGGCGTATCACTACTTGGGGCAATTTCGTATGCACTCTATATGCTCATTGTCAATAAGTCAAAAATATCGGCTTCAGGAATAAAAGTATCGTTTTATTCTACCTTATTTTCTTCAGTTTATTTTCTTGTAAAATTATGGGTTATAGGTACTCCTCTTCCTATCCCCGAAGTAAAGATGAGTTTACTACTCACAAGTTTCGGTATAGTAACTACCCTGTTTTCTATCATCACCCTTATTTATGCTATCAGAATAATAGGTTCTACCCCTACAGCTATCATTGGGGTAATGGAACCCATTGTAGCAGTAGCTATCAGTATTTGGATATTCCAGCAAGAAAGTCTTACAACAAATCTTATTATAGGAGTGCTACTCATTATCATTGCAGTAATGATAGATATTTTGAAGCCTAAGAAACATTGATAGTTATAAAAAAACGAGGTATTTACACCTCGTTTTTTTTATTAGTTATGGTTCGAACTGCTTCTTTCAGTTGTATCAATGCTTGTTTTACTACACTTCTTGGACAAGCTAAATTAATTCGCATATAGCCAGTACCTTCCTCTCCATAGATAGATCCGTCGTTTAGGGCTAAGTGTGCCTTATTGGTACACAAAGCTACAATTTCTTCTTGGTTGAGCTGCAATGCGTTAAAATCTATAAATACCAAATAAGAAGCTTGGGGCACAATTACTTTTAATTGTGGTATGTATCTTTCGATGTAATGTATTACTTCATCAATATTTCCTTGTACATAGTTGAGCATTTGTTGTAGCCATTTCTCACCTTTGTGATAAGCTGCTACTACAGTATTGAACGCAAAAACATTTCCTGCGGCTAATTCATTTCCCTCTACATAACTCTCAAAACGGCGACGCAAGGTAGGGTTAGTAATTACAGCGTACGAAGTAGCTAATCCAGCCATATTAAATGCTTTACTTGGAGAGGCAAATACTACCGAGTTTTGTGCAGCTTCTTCACTTACTGTAGCAAAAGGGATGTGCTGATATGGAGGTAAGGTAAGGTCGGCGTGGATTTCATCAGCTACTATAATTACATTATTCTTAGCGCAGATTGCAGCTACTTTTTGTAATTCTTCACGTGTCCATACACGCCCACCAGGGTTATGAGGATGGCAGAAGAGGAAGAGCTTACATCCTTTTATTTTCTCTTCAAACACTTCAAAATTGATGTGATATTGCCCATCTTTTAATTCTAAAGGGCAGTTCACTAATTCGCGATGATTGTTACGAACTACTTGTGCAAAAGGATTGTATACAGGCTGCTGAATCATCACTTTTTCACCGTGTTCGGTAAAGCTTTGCACAGCCATTGCTAAGGCAGGAACTACCCCAGGTACAAATGAAATCATCTCTTTGGTAATTGTCCATTGGTGGCGGCGTGCTTGCCAACTGATAATAGCTTCATACCAACTCTCAGGTCTGGCTGTATAGCCAAACACTTCGCATTCCATACGTTTTTTCATCACCTCTACAATGAATGGAGGTGTTTTGAAATCCATATCGGCTACCCACATTGGTAGCAAATCAGTACGTCCCCAGCGAGGAGCTAATGCCTCTAACTTCAAGGCATCTGTGTGTTTTCTACAAACTACTTCGTCAAAATTGTAATCCACTTTATCTAATGATTAATGGTTAATGATTAATTTTTTATTACGTATGTACCAACTAATTGTTAGGTTGTACCTATCAATTATCGTTACTAATTTACTCTCACAATATTGGCTCCTAAAGCTTTAAGCCTTCCATCTATATTCTCATACCCTCTATCTATCTGTTCTATATTGTAAATCGTAGAAGTACCTTTTGCTGATAAAGCAGCTATAAGCAATGCTATACCTGCACGTATATCAGGTGAAGTCATTAAAGTTGCTCTCAGTGGCGACCTAAAATCATTACCAATAACTGTAGCTCGGTGTGGGTCACACAATATAATTTTAGCTCCCATATCTATCAGCTTATCAATAAAAAAGAGGCGGCTTTCAAACATCTTTTGGTGAATAAGCACCTCACCACGTGCTTGAGTAGCTACTACGAGCACTATACTCAATAAGTCAGGTGTAAAACCAGGCCAAGGAGCATCAGCTACTGTAAGGATAGAACCATCAATATAATTCTGTATCTCATAACCATTAGTATGAGCTGGGATATAAATATCATCATTCCTATTTTCAAAACTAATACCTAATTTTTGAAAGATAGCAGGAATAATGCCTAAATGTTTCCATCCCACATTCTTAATTGTTATTTCGCTGCGAGTCATTGCTGCCAAACCTATCCAGCTGCCTATTTCAATCATATCGGGCAAAATGGCATGGGTACAACCATTTAAGTGTTCTACTCCATTGATAGTAATAAGGTTAGATCCTATACCTTGAATATCTGCTCCCATGCTATTCAGCATACGGCAGAGCTGTTGTACATAGGGTTCACAAGCTGCATTATAGATAGTTGTAGTACCTTCAGCTAATACTGCTGCCATAATAATGTTAGAGGTTCCCGTTACCGAGGCTTCTTCCAAGAGCATATAGTTCCCTTTCAGCTTATCAGCTACTACACTATAAGTAAACTTATCTTCATCATACTTAAAATGAGCTCCTAATTTAATAAAGCCGTCAAAATGAGTATCAAGTCTACGTCTTCCTATCTTATCTCCTCCTGGTTTAGGAATATATCCCACCCCAAAACGTGTAAGCAAAGGTCCTACTACCATAATAGAGCCTCTTAAGGCTTGCCCTTCGGTATGAAATGACTCCGATTTCAGATACTCCACATTTACCTCATCTGCCTGAAAGCTATATGACCCCTTACCTATCTTCTGGATTTTCACTCCTAAATTCTCAAGCAAAGAAATTAGTTTATTCACATCCTGAATATCAGGAATATTATGAATAGTAACCTTTTGGTCGGTGAGTAGAACAGCACAAAGCACTTGTAAAGCCTCATTCTTAGCTCCCTGAGGCGTAATCTCACCTTTCAGCGGAATACCTCCTTCTATTTTAAATACGCCCATTATTTTTCTTATTAAATTTATTGTTGAATCCTTTTTTGTTCTGTGTATGTTGGTACACCTGTGGCTGATTCTTTCTAGTTAAATTCATCTTAGTTCGTATAAGTGACTGACTATCCAAAAGGTCTTCCCGTCTCCTTCTAAGATCTATCTCTCCATTACTCAACTCATATAAGTGCTGAAAAACCACACTATCATCAACAGCTTCCTTATTCCAAGTAAGAAAACTCTTTTTCATATGGTTGGCTATAGAATATTCTAAGGCTTCACGTAATTCTCCCTTTTCCCAAGTAAGACAAGTACTAATAAGCCTTAAAATAATATTGCCATAAAAACGATATTTTAGTCTATGTTGGGGGTACTGCAAGTGGTCAGGATGCTTATGTAACGTAGTAGGCGTAGGCTTTTCATAAGGTGAATCAACATCCAGCTGAAACCCCGACATTATAAAAAGCTGATCCCATAGCTTATGCTGAAAATCTGGCACATCTCTTAAGTGAGGAAACAAGTTCCCCATCACTGCTACAATACTACGTGCTGTACGATTGCGCTCTTCTCTATCTTCCAGCAATACTGCCTTCTCAATCATCTTTTGTATATGCCGTCCATATTCTGGAATATGCAAGTGTGGGCGCTCCGTATTATATTCTAAAGTCGTCATAATGATAATATCCCTTCCACTTTCCCTGCTTCTTTATAAAAAGCAATTACTTCTTCAGGGTTCTTAACTATAAGGCTTACCGAAACTCCTGTATATTTATCACTTGATGAAGGCCGCGTAGTAATCTCAGCCTCTTTATCTCTAAAAACCTCCTTTAACTGAGCTAATTTAGCATCATCCGTAGGAATTATGAATTTATAAAGATAACGAGTAGGCCACAAGCTCGTTTCCAACAATTCATTTTTAAGCCGCTCATAAAACTCTGCCAATTCTTGTTCTGTTCTCATTTCTAATTTAAATATTCTTTGAGTGCAAAAGTACAAATAATTTGCTAATTAACCAAATTACAAAACTATAAAAACACCCTTAATAATTTCACTACAAAAATAATAAATACTTTCTAAAAACCAGAATTTCTTTTCTATCTTTTCTCTAATTAAAAACTCATTAAATTACAAAACCCCACCACAAAGGTAGGGCTTTATTTAAGGCAAACCTAGTTGTTTACAGTTCTTCTTTACATTATTTACCAAAACAAAAAAGGTAACACCTTATAAAATGGTGTTACCTTCTTGTGACCTCGACAGGATTCAAACCTGTAACCTTCTGAGCCGTAATCAGATGCGCTATTCAGTTGCGCCACGAGGCCAATGTTGTTCCTTATTTACGGGTGCAAAAGTACAACATTTTTTGAAACCTGCAAATTTTTTAACAACTTTTTTTGTATTTTTTTTCGCTACTTAACTTGTACTCTCCAGCCAAAAGGATCTAACCCCTTGTTATACTGAATATTAAGTATAGCTTCTTTAATCTTATCTGTATACAATTCAGCAGGACGATTCACAGTATAATCCTTGCCTTTATAACCAAATCCTGATATAGGGCTTATAACTGCTGCTGTTCCACATCCAAAAGCCTCTTTCAATGTTCCATTTTCTGCAGCTTCAATAAGTTCACTCACTCTCACAGGGCGCACTTCTGTCTTAATACCCAAATGTTCAGCCATAGCAATGATACTCTTACGGGTAACCCCATCCAAAATACGCTCACTAGTAGGACAAGTAACCAAAGTATCCCCAAAACGGAACCACAAGTTCATTGTTCCTGCTTCTTCCAAAAACTCGTGTGTAGCATCATCAGTCCACATCACTTGCTGGTAACCTTCATTAGCAGCCTCACGAGTAGGGAAAAACTGCCCTGCATAGTTACCTGCAGCCTTTGCAAAACCAAAACCTCCATTAGCCGCACGGCTATAGTAATCAGCTATTTTTACCTTTACATCGCCCGAATAGTACGCCTGTACCGGAGCAGTAATAATAATAAACAAATATTCTTTCGAAGGTGATGCTTGCACACCTGCTGATGTAGCTATTACAAACGGACGCAAATATAACGCATTACCAAAACCTGGTTTTACCCAATCACTATCAATATCTACCAATGTCTTAAGCGCTTTGTCAAACCACTCTTCCGGAAACTCAGGCATTGCCAAACGCGCACATGACTTGTTAATACGCTTGTAATTCTCCTCAGGGCGAAACAAAAACACATGTCCTTCTTCGTCTTTATAAGCCTTCATCCCCTCAAAAACTGCCTGCCCATAGTGAAACACACTTGCCGATGGCTCAAGCGTAATAGGCGCATAAGGTTTAATGGTAGGGTTTTGCCACTGCCCGTCTTTGTACTCACAAATAAACATGTGGTCAGCAAAAGTCTTACCAAAACTCAACTTTGAAAAGTCCACTTCGTTAATACGACTCTCCTTTACTTTTTCAATTTTTAAATTCATATTGTTTTAGTTTTAGATGTTAAGAATCAGGATTTTAATAATTCCAACCCCAATTCTATTATTTTTCAATTTACTAATTTTTTTATTTCTTCTCTAATTAATTCCTCAAGTTATCTTAAGCCTCTCCCCTACTCTTAGCCCACCACTTCATCACCTTCCACATAAGCCACCCCCATTATATTTCATACAAAATGCTCAACTTGTTATAAGCATTCCAAGCACAAAATCTATATAAGATTTTACCAAGTCAAACTCTCAATTTTTGCTGAAACAACTAAGCTAAAACTCATATCCCAACCACACTTACTCATTCCCCTACTTCAAACGAACGAATAACGAAGGATAAACGAACTATAAACGAAGGATAGTTGCTCAGTAGGTACCGCTAAGCATATCACTAAAGATAATCTTAACTTTGTTAATTAAATTTTCGTCAAAGGTACGAATTATTTTTTAACTTTGCCCCATAAAAACAAAAAACTTTTCCCCTATTTCATAAAACATTAATAATTAAATAATTACAATATACATAAACAAATAAGAGGTAATAAGTAACCATCCCAACACAGCTCTTTTACCTCTTGTTATTTTCCCTTTTACCCAAATATGATTGAACTTATAAAAACCTCCGATGGCTCCACCAGCCTTTACCTCCCCGAACTAAATGAAACTTACCACTCCAAACACGGCGCTCTGCAAGAAACCCAACACGTTTTTATCCATAACGGACTACAATTATTTCATTCTCAATCCCTTGCTATTCTCGAAATAGGCTTTGGCACAGGGCTCAATGCCTTAGTTACCTATCAGCAACACAATAACTTACAGCTCAACATACATTATGAAACAACAGAGGCTTACCCCCTACAATGGGAGCAAGCCTCTATGATGAATTATCCCGAAATGCTCAGCGCACCTCTATTACACACTGTTTTCAAGCAAATACACACTTGCCCTTGGGGCGAAAACATCACCCTCTCGCCTACTTTCACTTTCAAAAAACGACTACAACGTTTTGAAACAATTACCGATAAACAGCAGTTTGACCTCATCTATTTCGATGCCTTTGGAGCACAAGTACAACCCGAATTATGGGAAGAAGACATTTTCAAACGAATGTACAA
This sequence comes from Capnocytophaga sp. oral taxon 878, assembly GCF_002999135.1. Classification (NCBI taxonomy): domain Bacteria; kingdom Pseudomonadati; phylum Bacteroidota; class Flavobacteriia; order Flavobacteriales; family Flavobacteriaceae; genus Capnocytophaga; species Capnocytophaga sp. oral taxon 878. The sequence continues at coordinate 240,710 of NZ_CP027229.1, read as the reverse complement.
TGCCCTTAAAAAAAACGGAATATTAGTAACTTATGCAGCTAAAGGAAGTGTACGCCGTGCAATGCAAGCCTGTGGCTTCACCGTTGAACGCCTTCCCGGACCTCCTATGAAAAGGGAAATGTTACGGGCTCGGAAGGATTAAAATGTAACTGTCCCCCACCTACCGAAAGCGGAAAAGGAATATTATTAGTATACAAAGCCCCTGTACCCAAGCCTTGAGGCATTGGGTTATGAAGGGTGTACGTCCATTGGGCAATAGCATTAAGTCCTATATTACTCTCCAAAGCAGAAGTTACCCACCAACCAATACGATGCCGTTCAGCAATATCTATCCACTGCTCACTCCCCCTATAACCTCCTATTAACGAGGGTTTTAAAATAATATATTGCGGTTTTATAGCATTAATAAGCTGCTCTTTAGCCTCCAAAGTAAAAACACCTATCAGTTCCTCATCCAGCGCTATAGGCAAAGGAGTATTAGCACACAGCTGTGCCATAGCCTCCCACTGTCCTGCTTTAATAGGTTGCTCAATCGAGTGTAGCTCTAAGGCAGCCAATCGTTCCAAATATTCAGGAGCTTTTTCTGCAGAAAAAGCTCCATTAGCATCTACACGTATTTCAATATCAGTAGCAGAAAACTCTTTACGCAAAGCTTTTAGCAAGTTGTATTCCTCTTCAAAATCAATAGCACCAATCTTCATTTTAATACAGCGGAACCCTTGTGCCAACTTTTCTTGTATTTGTTCTTTCATAAAAGCAGGAGTCCCCATCCAAATAAGTCCATTAATAGGAATAGCAGCCTTACCTTGTGTAAACTCCGAAGGAAAGAGTTCATACCATTGAGTAGCTGCAACTGAGCGGAAAAGCTGTTCCACCCCAAATTGTATTGAAGGAAAATTAGTAAGTTCTTGCAACAATGCCCTTTCACCCAAATGAATATGTACTGCTGTCCATTGTAACTTTTCTTCGTATTCAGGCACATCATCAGCACTCAACCCTCGAAAGAGATTACACTCACCTATAGCTTTTTTGCCATTATTTTCGGCAATTAAAAAATAAGTTTCTTTAGAAGTCAACACCCCTCTGGAAGTACCTGCGGGGCGTTTAAAATGAAGAAGATATTTCATAATTTATCAATAAAAAAACTTTGCCAAAGTACAAAACTTATGGCAAAGTTTATTTCTTATTCTTTTTTTAATCAATTACAACCTTTCTAGTATTTTCATCAATATATACTATTTCAAGTGTAGTATATTGGTCGGGCAAGTACTTAGCTACACGTTCTGCCCACTCAATAAAACACCAATTGCCAGAGTAAAGATATTCTTCAAAACCTATATCAAAGGCTTCTTGCTCATTTTTAATGCGATAAAAATCAAAATGATAAATATGGCAATTGGTACCTTCATAAGGGTTTACCAAACCAAAGGTAGGACTGCTCACAGTATCATCCGAACCCAAAACCCGCACTAAAGCTTTGATAAGAGTAGTTTTTCCCAAGCCCATTCCTCCCTTAAAAACCACTACTTTATGAGTAAGATAAGGGAGGATTGTCTCGGCAACGGTTGCTATTTCAGGCAATCGATAGGTTATTTCCATATAAACTTATAGTTCTAAGGCTTGAGCAGGATTACCATTCATAAGGAGTTCTACAGGGTTTTCCAATGCTTCTTTTACTGCCACCAAGAATCCTACCGACTCACGTCCATCTATAATACGATGATCATACGATAAGGCTACATACATCACAGGGGCAATAACTATTTGTCCATCACGTACTATAGCACGATCTACAATGTTATGCATACCTAAAATTCCTGACTGCGGTGGATTGATAATAGGAGTAGAGAGCATAGAACCAAATACACCTCCATTGGTAATGGTAAAAGTACCTCCAGTCATTTCATCTACCGTTATTTGTCCGTCACGGGCACGGGTAGCCAAGCGTTTTACTTCGGCTTCTACTCCACGGAAAGATAGATTTTCAGCATTGCGTATTACTGGCACCATTAAGCCTTTAGGTCCTGATACAGCTATTGAAATATCACAGAAATCATAAGTTACTTTATCTTGCCCATCAATCATTGAATTAACATCAGGGAAAAGTTTCAAAGCACGCACTACTGCCAAAGTAAAGAATGACATAAAGCCTAAGCCTACATTATGACGCTCTTTAAAAGCATCTTTGTATTGAGCTCGTAGCTGGAAGATAGCAGTCATATCTACCTCATTAAAGGTAGTAAGCATAGCTGTTTCATTCTTAGCACTCACCAAGCGTTCTGCTACTTTACGACGTAACATACTCATCTTAGTTCGCACTTCGCGACGTACACTACCTACAGGTGTACCCATTGAAGGTTTAGAGGCTGTTAAAGCATCGTTTTTAGTAATGCGCCCTGCTTTACCTGTTCCATTTACTGCAGATGTAGGGATTTCACGCTCAGCTAATATTTTACGTGCTGCAGGACTTGGTGTTTGCACTGTTGGTGCTTGCACTACTGGAGCTTCTACTTTAGTAGTTTCTACTTTGGTTGTAGGAGCTTCTTGCTTAGTTTCCTCTTGTTTAACCGCTGGTGCAGTAGCAGGAGCTTGCGCATTAGTATCAATTAAACATACTACTTGTCCTACCTTTACAGCTTCTCCTTCTTCAGCTTGTAGGGTAATGATACCTGCTGCTTCAGCAGGAAGTTCAAGAGTAGCCTTATCGGAATCTACTTCGGCTATAGCTTGATCTTTGGTTACATAATCACCCGTTTTTACTAACCAACGGGCTATTTCTACTTCGGTTATTGATTCCCCTGGTGAGGGAACTTTCATTTCTAACATAAGGTATATTTTTTAGTTTTTAGGTATATAGATATTAATTATTCTGTTCTGAGAAGATTTTTCAATTTTGCAAATAATCCTCTGCTTTCTTGCTTATTGTTTTCTAAAAGAGCTTGAAGCTCTTTTCGGTTAAGTGTTATAAACATATAGTGACCATCAAGCTTTTGGATTTTATTTTGAGGTAAACGCTCTAAAAAAGTTTTGTAATCAAGTTCATCAAGTACCTCATAAGCATTAGGGTCGTTTTCATCACCATTGATGACAACTAAACTGATTCGCCATAGTTTTACGTCGTCCTGACTGAGGTTTACTTGCGTAAAATCTACAAAAGGTGGATATTCATAAGGCAAGACAGTAGGTACTCCTTGTGTAAGGGCATAAACTCCCATCACTTCCTCTTTGTCGTTACTAAAAAACTGTTGGTGTGCAATATATACATTGGGGTGTTCATATAGTTGTTTTTCTACGAGCTGACTAAATGCTTTTACTTTATCTTCGGCTTCTAATAGTTCGTTTATCATTTGCTTAGATAAACATATAGGGCGATAAACACTGAAAATATAAGCACCTTCTTCTTTATCTTCATAGCATCTGACGCCAAAGTTAATATCGTGTCTATAATCGTACGTAATAGCATTGGGTTCATAGGTCTCACCTTCTTCATCAACTACATTGGTAGCCAAAGCTGTAGCTACTTTGCCAATGAATTCTATAGCTCCTAACCAATCATTTTCGGTGCTAGGGGTGAACACACGCACTCCATACTCTTGCGTTTCGGAGTCATAAGAGACTTCAAAACCACGACCGCTAATGCCTTTTTGTCCCATTATCATACACCCCCATTCACTGATAGGGCTATGCATCACTTGGGAGTAATGCTCATCATCTTCATCAATGTTGTACTGTGTAAAACCCTCACGTTGGAGCTCAAGCAACTGCTGAGGGGACATTTCCTCAGGTGCTTGGGTGTTTTTAATGTAAAAAGTTCGACTCATATTTAATTAGCTTTTTTAATAGAAGGTGTAGAACATAAACTACAAAATCACAGTAACATGAGACTATATTCTTTTATAATATATGTTTAACTATTATTTTTTCAGATTTATAAAAAGTACCCCATTCTTCCCTTTATCTCCATATTTAGCAAGAGCAGCAGGATCTTTCAACACAGTAACACTTTGAATATTTTCAGGAAGCAGTTTTTTCATAAACTGAGCTGCTTCATCAGCATTAGGTATTTCTTTACCATCTACTATTACTAAAGGATGTGCTGCTAACGATGCTCCTGTTACTGACAAGCTTTCTTTTTCAGCAGCGACATTATTAGATTGATTTTTTTTCAAAGTAATAATAACTGCTCCGTTTCGAGCACTGTTACCATATATAGCAGTAGCTTCAGCTTCTTTTAACACTGTTATGCTCTCAACATCATCGGGTTTAAGAGCTTTTTCCACTATCTCACTTACTTTTTCATCGGTAAGAACTATGTTGTTCACCACCCACAAAGGTCTATCATTAAGGTTGATTGAAGGTGCACACTTAATTACTGTTTGCGCTGAAGCTAGGTAAGTAAACATCAGCAACACTAATGTAATAATTCTTTTCATAAGATAACAAATAAGTATATTAATTAATAAATATACTTTGCCAAAGTTATAGGCTTTGGCAAAGTATGTATAAATTCTTACTCTTCAAAAACTCTTGCTATGGCTTCATTATGTCTTTTACGGTCACGGGTATGACTACCTGAAGCAGGAGCTGCATACGCAGGCGTACCCACATAACGCCAAGGCACTAAGTTAAAATTCATTAGCATATAGCCATAAGCTCCCATATTTTTAGGTTCTTCTTGAGCCCAAATAAAATCGGTAGCATTAGTATATTTGGCAATTACTTCTTTTAATCGTTCAACTGGTAAAGGGAATAGCTGCTCAATACGTACTAAAGCAACATCATCTCTGCCCAATTTTTCACGCTGAGCATAAAGATCATAATAATAACGTCCTGAACAGAATACTACATGTTTTACTTTTCCAGCCTCAATAATAGGATCATCTAATACTTCTTGGAAGTAACCTTCTGCCAAATCCTCTATTTTTGAAATTACTTGAGGGTGACGTAACAAGCTTTTAGGTGTGAATACTACCAAAGGCTTGCGGAAAGTAGTTTTCATTTGGCGACGCAATAGGTGGAAAAAGTTAGCAGGGGTAGTACAATTAGTTACGTACATATTATTTTCAGCACATAACTGTAAATATCGTTCTACACGTGCTGATGAGTGTTCTGCTCCTTGTCCTTCATAGCCGTGAGGTAGTAACATTACTAAACCATCTTGCACTTTCCACTTATCTTCACCACAACAAACATACTGGTCAAGCATTATTTGCGCACCGTTGGAGAAGTCGCCAAATTGAGCTTCCCAAATAGTAAGAGTACGTGGACTTGCCATAGCATAACCATATTCATAACCTAACACCCCATACTCTGACAATAGTGAGTTGTAAATATGGAAAGTACCTGTAGAAGGTTGTTTAGCTTTAAGTTCTTTTAAGAAACATACTTCTTCTTCGGTATCATCTGTTTTGAGCACAGCATGACGATGTGAGAAAGTACCACGTTGCACATCTTCACCTGTAATACGTACATCAAAACCTTCAGTAAGCAATGAACCATAGGCTAAAAGTTCTGCCATACCCCAGTCGATATGATTGTTAGCTAAAGCCTCTTTACGATCGGCAACTACTTTTTTCACCTTGTTAATAAATGATTTACCTTCAGGCATTTCGGTAAGTGCAGTTGCTAGATCTATTAGTTTTTCTTTACTAACAGAAGTATTAACCTTTTGTAGCATTTGTTCAGGAGATGCAATTTCAAAGCCTTCCCATTCGGTTTGCATAAAAGGTTTAAGTATGGTTAAAGGTTCACGACGTGAAGCCTCAAGATCTGCATCTAGCTTTGCTTTATAGGCATTTTCTATCTCGGTAACATACGCTTGTTGGATAACTCCCTCACCTATCAGTTTTTGAGTATAGATATGGCTAGGATTATCATGATTACCAATTATTTTGTACAAAAGCGGCTGTGTGAATCGAGGTTCATCGCCTTCATTATGTCCATATTTACGATAGCCAAAAAGATTAATATATACATCTTTACCAAATGTTTGGCGGTAATCAAGAGCAAAGAGGAAAGTGTGTACCACAGCTTCGGCATCATCAGCATTAACATGAAGCACTGGTGAATCATTAATCTTGGCTATATCGGTACAATATACTGATGAACGTGAATCGGAAAAATTGGCAGTAAAGCCTACTTGATTATTTATCACTATATGTACGGTACCCGCATTGGTAAAGCCTTTTAGTCCACACATTTGTACAGTTTCATATACTATACCTTGTCCTGATGCTGCTGCATCACCATGAATAATAATAGGCAATGCTTTACGAGCATCATCTTGGCAGTAACGGTCTTGTTTAGCACGAGTAATACCTGCTACCACAGCATTAACGGCTTCAAGGTGTGATGGGTTGGGCACTAAGTTCATATCTATAGTTTTGCCCGTGCGGGAGATACGTTGCGTAGTAATACCTAAGTGATATTTCACATCACCATCGAACCAATCATCCATTTCGTAATCTTTACCATCAAACTCTGAAAAGATGTCTTGGGGATTTTTATGGAAGATATTAGCAAGTACATTAAGCCTTCCGCGGTGTGCCATACCAAGCACTAAGTGTGTAACTCCGTACTGAGCGGCAGCTTCTACCATAAAATCAAGTCCTGGGATAAGACTATCATTTCCTTCTAAAGAGAAGCGTTTTTGCCCTACATACTTGGTATGCAAAAAGTTCTCAAACGAGGTAGCTTGGTTTAATTTTTCAAGAATCTGTAATTTTTGTTCTTTTGTAAAAGGAGTAGTATTGTGGTTTAGTTGTAATCGTTGGGTAATCCAAGCGCGTTCTTCCTCACTTTGGATGTGCTGATATTGAACTCCTACTGATTTGCAATACGTAGCTTGTAATGTTTCAATTATTTTACTTAGGGGTGAAGGATTTAAACCTATTTCGGCAGCTGCATCGAATACTGTATTAAGGTCGGCAGAAGATAGCCCATATTTTTCAATTTCTAAAGTAGGAGTATGGGGTTCGCGAGGGCGCAGTGGATTTATCTGAGCGAATAAGTGTCCGTAAGTACGATAACCATTGATAAGATTGAGTACGGCAAACTCTTTTTTAACTTTATCTAAAAGAGCAGGATTATCGTTATTAACCACCCTTTCAACTACTATTGGGGTGGTATCGTCATCGGTTATTCCGTATTGTTCTTGGGCAAAGTCAAAGCCCTGAAAGAAAGCCCTCCAGCTAGGTTCTACAGCGTCGGGGTTTTGCTGATACTTATCGTACAAATCACCAAAAAAAGCGGTACTTGCGGCATTCAAGAAAGAATACTTATCCATAGATAGTTATTATTTGTTTATTTTTTCATTAATGATAGGCAAAGGTAGTAATTAATTTTGAAATAACCAGCGTTTTTTATTAATATTTTTTATTTATTTTCACAATACTCTCATTTCCAGAATCTAAGTGTTATAATTTGAGTGGTTGAGAAACAAGAATTAATTAGTTTTCTGCCATTTTGAAGTAAAAAAGAAATATTTTCTGTTTTTGAGAGGTTTTGTAGATATTGAGAATTCAGAAAAAGTATGCTAATCCTCCGGTAAAGCTCCAAGGTTCCTCTATGGTAGCTCCAAGATAGCTTCAGTAGAAAATTTTTCTGTTTGGGTGGTTTTAAAATAGAAAAAGGCTGCTAAGCTTATATTGCTTAGCAGCCTTTAATTAAGGTTTATTAATTAGATTTAAATGCCTATCGGTAGAGGGTGAAGTGACCCATATATTGCTGATCACCTTCTTCCTCGTGTGTACGGAGAATATACCAATAGTCGCCTGAAGGCATTTCTCTACCATTATAACGTCCGTCCCATACTTGGCCTGACTTAAGGGTTGTGATATAGCGTCCGTATCGGTCATATATATCAACTGTTAAGTTAGGATAGCTACGGAACTTATCAGGATCCCATCCGTCATTTTCACCATCACCATTAGGAGTAAAGAAATCAGGTGGTACAGATTTCATATACTCTTTTTCTATGGTTAAGGTACTCTTACATCCGTTTTCATCTGTAGCTTCAACAACTACGAGCTTATAGATGCGTCCGTTTACCACACGGCTAGTTGGGTCGGTAGGTTTAAGCATATATTCATACGTACCATCGAACACACCATTAAAGGTTACGCTATAAGGAGTATCTCCTGGACGAGGGTTACCGCCTACTACTTTAACCCTTACTTTATTAATTTCGCGTGGATCGGTCTTATCAAGTATTTCTAAGCCTGGATAACGGGTAGTGCTTACTGTTCCGTTCCATACTTGGCTACATACATTGCTCATACCCTCACCTTTATAATGTATTGTAAGGCTGTAGACACCTTGTTCGATGTTGGAAGTTTTACCTATAACACCATCGAAGGATACGAATGGTTTGATAGTAATACCACCATCTAATGAGTATGAAGTGGTGGTACTGCTTAGCTTACCACGTGCACTTTCTGGGAATGTAACATTCAAGTAGCTTGTAGTGTAAGTAGTGGATTCTGTAGAACAGTTAAATCCTAACTTAACATCTTCAGGGGCTATACTTGGTGCTGATGCCACTTCTATTTCTAAGGTTTGGCTACAATTACCGTCATTGTACTCTAAGTTGTAACGTCCTGGTACTAATCCGGTATAACTTACTATAGTACCTGTAGCTACATTAGTTGCTGTGGCATAAGTAGTTCCATCAGGTTTTTTCAAGTTATAATTATAAGGAGCACGACCACCTTCTATCACGAAGCGCATTTGACCATCATTTTGTCCGTAACAAGTTTCGGTTACTGTTTCGGCTTTAGCAATGAGCAGATCAGGCTCAATGATATTGATTGTTTGGCTTAACTCGCAAGCAGGATTTCCTATAGCCATTACCTTTATAGTGTACTGGCCTTTTGGTAATTCAGTATACTCAGTAGTAGCTTCATCAAATTGTCCTGCTTGTGGACTGATAGTATATGTATAACTATTAGTTGCTCCTGTTACTGTAAGTTTAACCTTACCATCGTTTTTACCATAACAAGTAATATCTGTTTTGCTTGCTACTACTGATAGAGGAGCAAAAGATTCTACATTTACAGTAAGTGTTTTAGTACAACCATTGATATTACGTACTGTAATAGTATGTACCCCTGCTAATATAGGTGTACCCGCCGCTGTTTGTGTAAAGTATCCGCTAGATTGAGGAGTACCACCATCAAGAGCAAAAGTAGTTTGTGCTAAGTGGTCGGCAGCTACACTTACTCTAATTGCGTTACTTACATTATTGCCAGGGCAAGTATACTCTACTGTTGCAGTTTCTTGTAACTGAACCCCTGCGCCTATAGTTACTATTGCTTCAGTAGTACAAGAATGAGCATCTCGTACCATTATGGTATAATCACCAGGTGCTAAATTGGTATATAGAGTTTTACCTGCTATCCAATTGGTACCATCAATTGTTGTGCTGTACGATTGGGTACCTCCAGTAATAGTAAGTGAGATAGTACCATCATTAGCCCCATAACATACTTCATCTGTTTTAACAGCTTTAACCTCTAATTGATCAGGTTCATCAATTATAAAGGTTGTATCAGTATAACAGCCATATTCATCTTGAGCACGTACTAAATAAGTGTCCTTAACAAGATTATCAAAGTATCCTGTTTCTACAAAGCGGTCTAAACGAGGATTTGAAGCTGAACTTATAGCGTACTTAATAGTACCTGTGCCACCTGTTACAGTAATTGAGATTACACCATTACGAGCATTAAAGCAAGTAATATTAGTAGTTTGACTTGCTACCACAAGAGCTGGACGCTCTTTGATTTCAATATGTGTAGAGGTGTATACACAATCATTACTACTTGCTACTACATAGTAAGTACCAGAGTACAAACCTGAGAATGCCCAATCAGTAGGACTTATTTGTGTAGCTGTAGCTGTAAGTGCTGGACTTGTTAGGCCACCCTTGTATAGCTTGTATTGGTTATTACCCATACCACCAGTAGCTGAGAAGGTAATGCGACCTGTAGCTTCACCATTACATCTTACTATTGCATCATCAGTATTGAAGTGCAAGGTTAAATCTTCAGGGCGTACAATATCCAAACGATTAGATACTTTAGATTCACAACTATTACCATCTATCACATAGAATTCGTAAGTGCCTACACCTACTGAGAAAGTATTAGCAGCTTGTGGTGTACCTCCTACACCTTGCTTATACTGATAAGGAGGAACCCCTCCAGTTACAGTTACTGAGATAGTTGCATTAGTATGACAAGTTATTGCCTTCGCAATAGAAGCTGTTACACGCATTTCATCAGGTTCATGAACTGTTACTGGTATTTCTATATCACAGTTCCAACCATCAACTATCTTCACTTTATATTCACGAGCATCTAAGCCTGTAAAGGTAGTTTCGGTTTGAGTACCACGTATTTGGCTACCTCCTACTTCCCACAACTCATAAGTGTAGTTTCCGCTACCACCAGTAGTATTACTTACTGTAATTACACCATTATTATCACTGAAGCACAATACATTACTTGCAGTTACATTGGCATTGATAGGATCGGGCACTGCCATTATTTGAGTAGTGGTAGTAACACAACCTTGCTCATCTTTTACTTCTACTATATAAGTATTGGCTGTTAAACCTTCAAACGATGAGGTAGAGGTATAAGTACCATACACTGCATGAGGAGTCGCTCCTACTAACAAGCGGTACTGATAATTACCCCATCCTCCTGCTGCACTCACTGCAAAGCTACCTGTAGCACCTGTACCACACTTAATAAGATCGGTAATTGTTGTGCTTGCGGTTAAGGCATTTGCAGGGCCAGATACATTAACTACAGTTGTAGTTTTAGTACAGTTAGGAAGTTGTGTTTCGGTAAGTTCTACTAAGTAACTACCTTCGGCTAGGCCTGTTATTACAACATTTCGTACACCTGCTAAACCAGCTACTGGGGTAGAAGGTTTCACTACTGTGGCTGGGTTGGTAGCATCAAGGACACGATAATTAAATGTTCCTTGATAGCCACTTACTGTAAGAGTAATTTCTCCATCATTACCTGTTTTACAAGTTACCGGCTTGCTTTGTGCAGCACTATAGTCGATATTATCATAAGGTGCCACAAAGTAAGTAGTAGTAAAGTAACAACCTGTTTCGGAATCGGTAATAGTAATCTCATAGTTAGCAGGCTGAGTAAAGCTAATTTGAGCTACATTAGTACCTGCTGTGAGTGTTTGAGTACTTGGAATTGCTACTCCATCGGTATTGGTTACTGCTACTACATACCCCTTATTATTGCCACCTACTATAGTAAAGCTTACTGTTTCGGCACTTATACAGCTTATATTTGTTAGCTTAACTGGCGTAACTGCTGTAATGCGCTTAAGTGGTGGTATTATTATTGGACTAATAGTATTAGTTGTACAACCATTAGCATCTCTTATATAAGCCATTACTGTTTGAGTATGAGTGCCATTGCTGGTTATACTAAATACACCTGTAGTATTTACAAAACCAGTAGTAGTGGTAGTAGTACCATCAAATAGTTCAAAGTTATAAGTATAAGAAGGTGTTCCTCCATTTGCTACTACCTGAACAACTGCTTCCTGAGCATCGTTTGTTGCATTACACTTAAAGTGTGTAGTAACAGTTGTAGTACTTACTACTAAAGCTTGAGGTTCACTCACTATAATAGTTTCTGTAGCTACACAACTACGTGATGAAGTAACTGTTACAGTATAAACACCAGCTTTCAAGGCTTCAAAAGTAAAATCTTTAGGAGTGGTATTTACTGTTTCACTACGAGTAGCAAAACCTCCTGTACCTTCTATCTTAATAATATAATCTGTTTGTTGTTGATCTCCTGGTATAGTTACTTTTACCCTACCATTATTACCTCCGTTACAAGTTACACTAGTAGTAGTGTAAGTAAAGGTTACTACATCAGCTTTAGTTACATCAAAAGGACCATAGGTGACTGTTGGGCAACCTGTAGTAAGATCGACAACACTTACACTATAAGTACCTGAAGCTACCCCTGTGAATAGTGGATTATTAAGTTGTATCATTGTACCACCACCTTGTGATGTTAAGATATAGTTCAAGTTACTAGAATTACCTCCTTGGTGAGTTACTGAGATAGTTGCCCCTTGAGGTACACTACAAGTTACTTCTTTCACTATATTGGCTACTAAACCTGTTACAGGCTCATAAAGAGTTACCGAAGTAAGAGTAGCTGTACAGCCCCAAATATCGGTTACTACTACATTGTAAACACCTGCTGATAGGTTAGAGAACAAGGTTGTGTTTTGAGTAGTACCTTGCAGAGCTCCGTCTTTTACTAACTGATAAGTATAACCCGTACCTGCACCTCCTGTTACACTGCGTACCTCTACAACACCAGTACCTGGGGTACAATTTTGTAGAGTAATAGTAAGCGTACCAGTAATAGTAGTTGGATTTGCTAAAGTAATAGGTGATAAAGTAATCATACAATCATTACTATCACGTACACCTATTTGATAGGTACCTGGTGCTAAGCTTTCAAATACATTAGTTGTTGTCCAAGCAGCACTGGTTAGTGTTGGTGCTAATGAGTTACTTAAATAATATTTGTAACCACCCCAACCACCATCAGCATTTTCAATGGTAATTACACCATTATTACCTGCACAAGTAATAGAGCGTACTGAGGTAGTAGCTGTTAAACTTACTGCTGGCTCAGTAATACTAAAGTTATATGTTTGTTCACAGCCTGTGCCATTATCTTTTACTGTTACAGTATAAGTACTTGATGACAAGCCACTAATAGTAAAGTTTGTAACACCTGCTGCTATAGGCGAAGGTACTGATGCCCCTGCTGTCATTGGTGACAGAGTGATAGTATAACCATTAGTACCTATATCAGCTAGAGTGAAAGTAGCTATACCATTATTATTACCTTTACAAGTAACATTCTTTATTTGTGGTGCTAGTATCTTAAAGGTATTAGGATCTGGAGCTAGATATGGATAAGAAATCATACAACCAGTATCAGAATGTCCTATCCAAACTGTAGTGGTAGTAGCTACTGCTACATTTAGTATACCAGTAGTATTTGTCCACGTGCTTGGATGTCCTGCAGGAGGTGTAGTTCCTATGCCAAAACGCAATTTAGTTGCTGTTACATTTGGTGAGCTATTAGCTACTGTTATTTGCATTGGTGCATTACAATTAGCAGGACCTGGAGTAACTGTAATATCGGCAGGATCTAATCGTTCAAAACGAGCAATTGTAACTGTAGTAGAGGTATAACAACCACTGCTATCGGTAACAGTAATTGTAATTATGCCACCTGCTGCATCACCATAGGTAAAGGTATTACCTGAAGCTGTATTCCCGTTAGGGGCTGTATACGTAATAGTTTTGCTACCTACCCCACCAGATATAGCTCCATCGGGAACTGTTACTTTGGCTTGCAAGCCATTATTAGTATTAGTAGCACAAGCAAATTGGGTTACACTTATTTGTGTTTGGCTTACAGTAATAGCTGTAGGCTCATATACCATTACAGTAGTAACTGTTTGACAACCATTAGCACCCGTAGCAGTAATGGTATACACCCCTCCTACTGTAGCTATTGCTGTTTTATCTATTGGATTCACACCTGGCGCTGTACCCGATGGTGGTGTGATTACATAAGTATTAGTACCATTTTTCTCTACTATAGCTATACGACCATTCGCAGCGCCATGACAAGTAATAGATACTGTGCTTACTTCAATATCAGGAAGAGCAGCAGGATTCATTACTACGTTTATAGTAGTTGTATTACAAGTAGAAGGTTGACCACTATCGGTAACTTCAATAGTATAAGTACCAGTACCATTTGCAGGTGGTATTTGTATATCGGTTTTTGAAGCTGTACTACCTACTACTGCAGTATTAATTACACCTGTAGCAAACTGAACGCCCATAGGGTTCTTTATTTTGTAGGTATAGTTAGCTGATCCTGAACCATTATCTACTTTAACAGTAATAACTCCGTTAGGTGCTGGTGAGCCACAAGCAAATGGAGTGGTGACTTCAGCGCTTGCTTCTAATAATCCATTTACTACTGCTGTAGCTGTAGCTGTACAGCCAGATGAACGGTCTTTTATTACTATATCATAAGTACCTGGCACTAAGCCACCAAATACATTAGATGCCTGATAGGTTAAGCCTCCATCACGTGAATATTCATAGCCAGGAATCTCAGTAGCTGGAGCATCACCTCCAGGAGTTGTTCTTGCTACTGGATTAACAGTAAGTGTAATTTGCCCACTTATGCAACCTGTTATTGGCATACTATTTACTTTAGGTGTTGGTTGTACTTGTAGGGTTACAGTACCAAAACTAGATGAACAACCGTATTGATCAGACACACTTACATTTACAGTGATAGTAGGTGTAGCTGTAGGATATACAGGCGCTGGGTGTCCTGATATTTGCTCTCTAAGTATTTGGATACGGTTATTAGCTACTGCTATTGGAGCCACCAATGAAGGTGATGTTAAAGTATAAGTATACTGACCGCCACCACCTTTGGCTGTTACTTCGACAACCCCTGGTGTACTACAATTAATCACATTGGTATTAGATACAGAGATACTAATAGGAAGTAATTTCTTAACTTCTATATCTCGACTACCCCAAGTACAAGTACCTTCTTTCACTTCAACATAATAAGTCTTATTAGGTAATACATTTTGTGTTGGAATTGTAAGAGCTGTTTGTCCTAAAGGTATTGTGAAATTTTGGATACTTCCTACTGATGAACCAGTTCTTTTAGCTCCTGGTGTAGAGGTAAGTTCAAACAATTGCCAAGTACCTGAAATAGGTAAAGCAGATTTATAGCTAGGACGACGCTTAATGGTAATATCTAACTTACCATGAGAATCTGTTGAACAAGCTGGTGTTGGTTTAATTTCTAGATATAGTGCAGGGCTTACTACACCTCCATAAATATCCCCAGTATATTCTGCTGTACAGCCAGAAGCGTCTCTGACATAAAACTTATATGTTCTACCTGGTGTTAACTCTGAAAAAACATAAGTTCTTGAATCAGTACCTGCTGCTGGTTCCCAATTATGATTATCTAATGAATATTGAAATTTAGGAGTTCCTCCTGTTTGAATAGTAACTGTAGCTGTAAAGCCTAATGGAGAACTAGTGCAACCTCCATTAAAATCAGCCAAATTAGTAGTTACTGTGACATCTTTCAATCGGTGAGGAATAGTTTTTTCCACTGAATTAGTAGTACAGATGGTAGCTGTACCACCTTTAACTACAGTTTTATAAGTAATACTTATTGTATTACCTGGAATAAAGCTTGGATGTGCTCCTAAAGAGAATGGATTAGAAGTTACTTTAGTCCAAGTACTACCATTTAAGCTATAATAGATATCTGATGTAGCATTATATATATTATAAGTAGTATTACTGAAAGTTAATTTTAAAGTTGTAGGATTACCTACACCTGGACAAGGTATATTTGTATCTACATCTAACTCTGCATCAGTAAGTTTAGGCATATCTTGCAAGGTTACTGTACGTACTGAGTTACAACCTAAAGCATCACGAAGGGTAATGGTATAAAGACCTCCTATTGCATTTTCTATAGTATATGCTGCAGTTACGCCAGTTACTGTACGAGTAGCTCCCGTAGGTGGAGTAATACCTATAGTAAATGGTGAAGCTCCTGTAAGGTTACCTAATATAATCTTACCTGTACCTGTACCTGAACAAGTAGGCGTTACTGTTTGCGGAGTAAATGAGGCATAATCAAAAGCTTTAAGGGTTACTACCTCTTTTTTCACACAACGGTCTGATTTGACAAATACTTCTATTTGTTTAGTACCTGAAAAGTTTGGTACAGTATACAATGGGTTGGTTCCATAATTAGGCGTTACTGTACCTGGTGTATCAAAAGCATAGCTTATATTACCTGTACCGCCAGTAGCTGTAACTTGTATAGTAGCAGCAGATCCGGCACAAGCACCTTGATCAGTAGTTTTGATTCTTACATTTAATGATGGACGTATTATAATACTTCCTGCTGCCTGACAACCATAAGCATCGGTTACTGTTACTGAATAGCTACCCTGACGTAACCCTGTAAAGGTATGAGTTACACTATTAGTACTTGGTGCCACTGCAGTTGCCCCATTAAGGCTTAGTTTATAACCTCCATTACCATTGGTAATTTTCACTGTTACCTTACCTTGATTGTCATTCTCATAACAATCGGTAGCTTCTAAAGTAAATGATACTGTTTTAGGAGCTGGTATTGGCAATGAAACTAAAGGCAAATAAGCAAGACAATTCTTACTATCGGTTACAGCAAACTGAGCTGTTCCAGTTTTTACCCCTGTAAATACATTACTAGAATGTGATGATTGTGTTGCTGTACCTATTAAATAATGATATGTATAAGGCGGTGTTCCTCCATTTGCAGCAAGTTTTACCGTTGCAAAGCCTCCGTTAGAACACATTGCGGGCTGAGTAATAGTACCTGAAAGTGTTAAGGCAACTGGCTGTGTAATAGTTACTGGCACCTCTATATCACAAGTATTACCTGCTACCGGTCCAGTATAAGCTACAGTAAGGGTATAGACACCTGCACGTAATTGACCTACTTCAAAAGTAGATGTTGTTATAGGAGTTGCATATCCTGCACCTGGACGTTGCCCAAGAGGATTGATATTTGCTATACGATAGCTACCTCCATATAAGTTTTCTACTTTAAGAGTTACCTTACCATCATCACCTCCATTACAACTTACATTGGTTTGGCTTTGTACACTTGCTTTAAACTGATGTCCTTGTGGAATTATAACTGTTTTTTGTATAGTTTGTGGACAAGATTTCGTTCCTTGAGATACAGTTGCATCTGTATATTCAATAGTTACTGTATAACTTCCTGGAGCTAAATTAGTAACTGTAGCAGTTCTACCTGTAAAAGTTTGTCCGTTAATAATATACTTATAATTATAGGTAGTAGGTACACCTGTAAATACTATTGTAGCCTTACCATCACATTTGTAAGAAGCTATAGTATAGGAAGTACCAGTAGGAGGTGCTATACGTGCTGGTACAATAACTTTGATAGGCAACTCACACCCGCTACTATCTTTTACAGTAACTGTATGTGTGCCTGCTGGTAAAAAGCCTACTGAATTAGTAGTATAATTACCGTCATATTTGTATTGATAGCCACCATGGCCGCCTGTTACATTAACAAAAGTTATTTTTGCCTTATCTTTATTAACTCCATCTGAGCAACCTATGAGTTCTGAGACCACAGCTGATCCTGTTAAAGGAGTTGCTGGGCCTGGTACATTTATACTATATTGATTACTACAATTATTAGCTCCATATACTAAGAGAATATGTGCTCCTGGTGTTAAACCTGTAAATACTTTTTGATTACCTGTTACCGCTTGTATTGCACCGCTATCTAACTTAATGCGGTAAGGTGCTTTACCACCAGTAATATTTACTGAAAGAGTACCATCATTGGCACCATAACAGTTGACCTTAGTAATAGTATAGGTAGCTGTAGGTGCTGCAGCTGTTGCTAATGTACCTGAAGCGGATACTTTACAACCTTTGCTATCGGTAATTTCAAAAGTATAAGTACCTGCTACATTAGTTTCATACTCGGCAGTAAGATTAGCTGGAAGGTTACCATTAGCAGCTATAGTTCCATTACTACGTTTTACTACATAAGTGTAAGGTGCATAACCATCTTTTATCTTGAAGGTAAGCTTACCATTACCAGCTGCACCAGCATCACAAGTAATATCTTTGGCTACTACAGCAACAGTACTGCCATCAGCAGTAATTAGTTTCTTAATTTCGGTTACATAACTTGCTGTACAGCCATATTTATCGGTTACAGTAAAGGTATGAGTACCTACTGTTAAACCACTAAAGGTATAAGTATTACCTGATTGTGATACTTTTCTTGTTCCGTTATGGAAGAAAGTATAAGGTTGTGTATTACCACTTGAAGGGGTTACTTTTACTTCTACCTTACCAGCTGTAGCTGAATTCATACAGTAATTGGTTTTAGCTGTATTATTTGTAGCTGCTAGGGTAAGAGTAGGTGCTTGTACTATAGTGAATGGTACATCTTTGGTACAACCATTAGCATCAGTTACGCGAATAGTATAAGATCCTATTTGAGTAACTGTGAAATTAGGAGTTGCCTGAGTACGAATTAGAGTTGTACCTTTTAATAAGGTGTACTGGTAAGTACCTGTACCACCAGTAGCTGTAACTGCTACTTGAGCTTGTGCAGGGTTACAAGCTAAACTCAAATCGGTATTGGCAGCGAGTTGAGCATTTAGCTGAGCTGGATTGGTTATTGTGAAATTATCAGTAAATTCACAAGAAGGATTATTAAGCTCACCACGGAATTTGATAGTATGAGCCCCAGGTGTAATGCCTGTCCATTTAAACAGCGTATTGGCAGGAACAGCTACAAAAGTAGCTCCATCTTTACTTACATAATAAGTTACATTTTGAGGGTTCTTTATTGTAATTTGGTATTCACCTGTACCATTATGACACTTAGGTGCTATAACTTTTTTAGTAGCGGTATCAATACCAAAGCCTTGATTAGGAGCTATAGTAATAGTTCTTGTTACAGTTGTAGGACAGGTTTCGGGCTCTTGGTACAAGTAAATATCGTCCATAGCAAGGTCGTTACCGTTTGTTTCCAAACTGAAAGAGCGGATAACTGCTATAAGCTCTCGATTATTACCTGGGTTAAGAGATTTTTCATATACAAACCAATCATCATTATTTTTTGCACCACGGAAACGAGGGATACGCTCTGATACTAATGGTGTATTTGCAGTTACTGCTGCTTGGTTAGCATATAACTCAATAGCAAGATCGGGAGCCCCACTTGGGTAACGAGAATCATTAAAATCTAACAAGTTCATTAATGCTACTGAGAATTTCACTTCTTTATTAGGAATGATATCCTTCATTGGGCGCTGATACAATATAGCGCCTGCAGAACCTAATATATTACCTATGTTCACAAAGAACATACGTCCGTTAGGTATTTTAGCTCCTGAAAGAGTTCTTGAGTGGTCATTAGGTGCTTTCCAAGCACCATTATTAGGATCTTGCTTTTTAGTTACAATATACTCACCATCGGCTAAGTATTTGCCTGCCCAGTTACCTGATGGTTGTGAAACACCATTACCATTTTTAGGCATAGAGCCATCTTGTAATTCAAGATAGTAAGCCTTATTAATATAAGGGTTACCTGTATTATTACCTGCACCAAAATCTTCTAAGAATAGAACATTCTTGGCAGGTGGATTGGCTTGCGCATAAGTAATAGTAATGGTATAGGTACCAGGTGCTAAGTTAGTAAACACATTATTAGTAGTAGGAGTACCTCCATTAACTTGATAAGTATATTTATAGTTTGTTTTATCAGTAGTTACAGTAACAGTACCTTTACCCTCACAATTATATGTAATGGCAGTATTACCTAACACAGGTGCTGGTATTTTATTGTCTACTTTAACAGTAAGACCTGTACGGCTACATCCAATAGCATCTTCCACTGAAAGGTTATAGGTACCTGGAGTTAACCATTTATCTTTCCTAGTTGTCCAACCTTGTCCATCTCCAAAATTATATTTATAAGGTTCTTGACCTCCTTGTACGTTTGAGAAACGTACTAGAGCTTTACCTGGGTTACCTTCACTATCACCACATTCTACCAATTTCTCAACTCCTGCTGATGCAATAAGAATGTTAGCACCATACGATTGTATAGTAATAGCTGGTAGTGTTATTGTACAAGAAGCTGTATTATTATAGGTGTATTGCAACACAGGATTATAGGTATTACCTGGGGCTACTTCTATTTCACGAGATGTTTTGAAAGTAGTACCTCCATCTACACTATATTGATAAGTATAAGCTGTTGCACTAGTAGGAACAGCAAAGGTTATTTTGGCCTTTGCCCCACAATCATACACTGTAGCTGAAGCAGTAGTAGTAGGTGCTGTAAGTTGTGTGATAGCAACTGATGCTGTAGCCCTACAACCATTTTTATCAATCACAGCAAACTGATGTGTACCTGGTGTAGTAACATCAAAATCATAATAATTAGCTGTAAAGTTTGTAGCATTATTTATAGTACCATCACTAAAGAAATATGAAGTTCCTTTAGTACCATCAATACCTGTTACACGTACTTTACCTGCACCACAAGGCATAATGGGTTTCAGCACTGTAGCTGTAGCTTTTAGCTGTTTGGGTTCTACTATTTTAATACCACCTTTATTAATAGTACAACCATAGTTATTTTGGACTTCTACATAATAAGTACCAGCCTTGAAATAGTTACCAAGGGTGAGCTGTTCAAGATTAGTTTGAGTAGAACGATATAACTCGGCACCTGAAGCATTATCTTTTTTCACCACTATATTATAAGGTGGATAAGGAGCATCGGTAAGCTGTATGGTCATAGTAGCGACACCACCATAGCAAAGAGGACTAGTAGGAGTAACTGTAAGCTGAGGAGTGCGTTTTTTTACAAACAAACCAGAAATCTCAAATACACAAGGTACTATATTACTTTTTGCTTTTTGCTTGATAAGCACACGATAGGTACCTTGATTAGTAATTGTGAATTCATTACTGTCTTGGTAATTTCTAACTTGGTTAGTACCTTCATACAAAGCAAACTGATAACTTGTAGGTGACGGACCTATTATGGTTATCTTACCTGGAGTAGTACAAACAATATCAGTTACTTTGGCAGTAGCATCCAAGTTATTTTTAGTAATACGGAAATAATAGGTAGAAACACAATCACCTTGTGCCCCTCCATCAAAAGTAACTGTAAGTCTATAATCACCTTGTTGATCAAAAGTACGACGAGATTGTGTACCATTATCAGTATAAACTGGTGCCCATGCAGTATTGGTAGGTGGACAATTCACATCACCAGTACGATTACCTACAATTTTTTCCCACCTATATTGTTTACCATTAGAAAAAGTTATATCAAAGGTTACTGATGAACCATTACCACACAAATATACTTGTGGGTATTTGCGTCCATCTGCAGTACAAGTATATACCTCACCATTAATTTGCTTTGCAGCAATCATTTTCTCTATAGGGTGTTTTTCATCATAAGCATTTTCAAGAACTGTATACTCTTCATACATAGTAGGACACCCTGTTTTTGATTTAGTCACCCTATAAGTACCTGGTTCTGAAACAACAAGGTTTTGTCCAGTTTTGTTGAAACTTGCATCGCCTACTTTTGTCCACTTATAAGTAGTGAAACCTGCAGCTGCTGAAAGGGTAGTTGTGGGCTGGCAAAGAGAAATATCGTTAGGCTTGTAGACACATTTAGTAAAATCGGTAGTAACAATAAAGTTTGAAGGGCCTGTTACTTCACCACCACAAGCTGAGAATTTTGAACTAAAGCTACCAGGTGTAAGGGTAGCGGGGTTTTTATCGCCTGTGTAGGTAGCAAAAGCCTGATTTTTAATTTCGTTGGAACAAGGGTCTCGCCATTCATTACAAGATGCTAGTACTTTTACCCCAAAAGATATTTCTTGTTCAGGAGCTCCTTTTTTGACTAAAGTATTGGGTATAGTAACTTTTAGGGTACGATTATTATAGGTATAAGTTGCTCCAGAAGGAACATTAATTCCTGTAATATTATTTTGTAAATTAGCTGGAAGAACATCGGTAATTACGAGATTTTTAGCATCATCATTACCTATGTTTTTAAATTTAATTTTATAGCGTAATTCTTGCCCCAAAACAATATTGTTTTGTCCTGTAATATCGGTAGTACCATCGGACTTATATACACGTTTTTCCATTACCACATTGGGGGTAATAACTTCGACGTTAAAAGCGAACATAAATGGATAGAAAACGTCTTGCGTAGTAGTTGGGTAAAAACTTGCTGAAGTGGTATCATTACCCAAAATGGTATTACCATTATTTGGAAGATCAAAAATACCGGCATCAAAACCGAGCATATTTTTAGAAGAAGGTGTACGATCGGTATTTACACCTTGTTCATTAGTAATCGAACTATTGAAGAAATTACTTTTAACTCTTTCATTACAAGTAACTTTTATTGGATAAGGGTTCCAATAACAGCCATCTTGCACCAAACCATCTTCACGTCCTGGTGCTGTAATCTTAACTTTATTTCCTCCTGTTTTATTGGTTTGTATTTTAAGCTCATCACCTCCCAAATATGATTCGCCTTCCAAAGCAGCAAAACCTATCTTAGCATTTACAGGTAAAGGAGAAGGTACTGTGGTAAAGCCTGAAATAGTAATTGCTTGACTATAATTTTTTGTTACTGCTGCAAAACCATCAAACAAAGCTATCTTGCGAGCAGGCTGAGTGACATCTTCATAAATAATATAAAGAGTCCAACCAGCAGCATACCCATTCCCGTTGGTTTCATTACCATAGGGAGCTTGCATATCTGCGACAGTAAAAGTTTCATTATTGATATTTGTTACATATTGGGTAACATCGGCCACACATACATAAGCACTTTGGCTACGGCCATCAGCTGGATTTTGACTACCATCACTATGTAATATTGTACCTGTAATGTTGTGGTAGCTTCCATTACCCTGACGCAAACGTACCTTATTGAACTTATTAGGGTCTAAAACTGGATTAGTAAGCCTATCAGCTCCTACTACATTATCGCGTTTGTAAGCAGCAGCCCAATACAAGTAGGCTTTTTTAACCACAAGCCCACAAGTAGAAGTAGGGTTAGGATTTTTTACCCTTGCTGAACTTGAGTTGATAGTATTAGCTGGATCTACATTAGTATACTCCAAATTTCTTTGAGAGTTATCAGCCTTCAAGTCATTAAAAGGTGTATTAGCAGGACGACTATCCCCACGGTTGAGAATAGAGTTCCCTACCACTATCATATTACCTTTAATAGTAAGATTATAGCGCTCACTAAAACTTTGCGCTGTAGCGGTAAAGAAAGTTGCTAAAAAGAAACATTGTAAAAATAAAAACTTTTTCATTGGGAGTTATAGTTTTTAATTGTTAGTCGTTAGATATTATTGGTGTTGTTGGCTAATGGTTACAATTAGCTTTTCAACCGCAAAAGTACAACTTTTATTTCATATAACAAGTAACTGTGAAATAATTAACACGAATTTAACACAGAGGTTACACTTGTCATTTTTTAAGAGGTAAAAGGCGGATGCTGGATGATGAAATGGAAAAACAGAGATTACTATTTTTTATATCAAAAATAGGATATTTTTCTGTTTTTAGGCCGTTTGGCAGAAACTCGGAGTTTGTAAATCCTTAGGTGAAGCTCTATGGTTCCTCTATGCTTCCTCTATGGTAGCTCTAAGATAGCTCTAACAGAAAATTTTTCTGTTGGACAGGTAGTAAGATATAAGATGTAAAAAAGAGACTACTGCTGGGGGCTCAAGTGTTAATTTTCTGGTTTTGAAAAGGAGGAAAAAGCTAACAACTTAGTGCATAAATCAATGGGTATGATTTATTAGTTGCTAATTGAAAAAAAATTTGTATTTTTGCGGCAATAATAATATTTCATTACGAAAGAATGAACTCTATACTATCATATAACTATAAAGTGTATTTTCAAGAGAAAGGAACTGATTTTTTGAATAGTTACCTTGCTAATACACAGCCTTCAAAAATATTTCTGCTTACTGATAGTAATACAAACCCAAACTGCTTACCTGTTTTTCTGCCTTCATTGGCTACTAATGTTCCTATTGAAATCATTGAAATAGAAGCTGGTGAACCGCATAAAAATATTGATACTTGTACGCAAGTGTGGTATGCCCTCTCGGAACTGGGAGCTGACCGCCATTCGCTTCTTATTAATATAGGCGGTGGGGTGGTTACTGACCTTGGTGGCTTTGTAGCTTCTACTTATATGCGAGGCATACCTTTTATAAATGTGCCTACGAGCCTTTTGGCTATGGTAGACGCCTCGGTAGGTGGTAAAACAGGAGTTGACTTGGGCTCTCTTAAAAACCTTATAGGGGTAATAAATACACCACAAGGGGTAATCATAAATACTGATTACCTGATGACTCTTCCTGCTAATGAACTGCGCAGCGGTATGGCTGAAATGTTTAAACACGGACTTATAAATTCTGCCTCATATTGGGAGAAGATGTGTAGGCTAAGTGAGTATGATAGCGAATACTTAAGCACCTTAATTTATGAGTCGGTATTAATTAAAAATGAAATTGTAATTCAAGACCCTACAGAGAAAGGCTTACGCAAAACTTTAAATTACGGGCATACTCTTGGGCATGCTATTGAGAGTTATTGCTTACAAAACCCTAATAGAAAACGCCTTATACACGGGGAAGCTATAGCTATAGGGATGGTATTGGCCTCGTATCTTTCGGCAACACAATTAGGTTTTAGCTTAGATGATTGCAATAAAATAAAAGCTGTATTGGGTGAATATTTTACTAAAGAATATTTTAGCAAAGAAGAAATAACTGAAATATGCGAACTAATGCGCTTTGATAAGAAGAATATAGGGGGTAATATACTTTTTGTATTATTGGAAGCAATAGGGAAACCTAAAATAGATTGTATAGTGCCTTTTGAAGAGATTCACAAAGCATTTGAGTATTACCATAACAATTAAAATAATTGACAATGAATAAAGCCTTACATATCCTAATATGGGTAGGTATAATGGGAATCAGTTTTGCAAAAGCCCAAAATATAGACCCTGCATACATTTTCACTCATCAACATCAAAACTTGGTTAACCCTGCTGCTGTAGGGTTGGAACTAGGGCACACTGTGTCGGTAAACATACGGAATCAGTTTCGTGATATGATTGAAGCCCCTCTGACACAGACCTTTTTCACTACTCACCGACTTACTGATAGGGTGGCGATAGGAGCTTCAATAGCTAACAACAAAGTATTTATACAAAAACAAGCTGGTATTTACCTTGATGCTTCATATAGCATCCCTATTACTTACAACTCAAACCTTATAGGAGGGGTAAAGTTTGGTGGTGATTTTTTTAATATAGATGCTGGAGAAATGAGCCAATATAATTATCTTTACAATCAATACTACGCCAATGGCGACCGCATGCACCCTACTTACTATTACAGTTCGTATTTACAGAGCATTTCGGGTAAGTTTCAAACTAATTTTGGTGCTGGACTTTTTTATGACCATCCTTATTTTTATTTAGGCTTCTCTATTCCTAATATGTTAGCTTCGGATAAAGTACGTGTAGATAATGATGTTATGACCTCTGTTGCAGAAAATAAATACTACTATATATTAGGTGGTTACTATTGGCGCCCTACCCCAGAGTTTACCGTAAAACCACGCATACAACTACGCTTAGCAGAAGGCAAAACTCCTCTCTCTGATCTGACCTTGGCTGGTAACTTTGTAGAACGTGCTGAACTTGGACTTACCTATCGTACTGATAAAGCGGCTAATGTTTATGTTCTTTTTAACATTCCTGATTATTATGTAAGTATAGGTTACGGATTTGAGAGTTATTTCCAAACGCATCTAAACCTACAATCACGTAACTCACACGAATTTTTAGTGCAGTTTAAATGGTAAGAAAAGAAATGAAAATAGTGAAGGCTGCTTAGCATAAAACTAAGCAGCCTTCCTTTTTTACCCGTTATTATTACCAATTTTGTTTATTAATAGCCAGGATTTTGTTTCATTCCAGAGTTTTTATTTTTATCTAAAGCTGTAGTTGGGAAAGGAAGATACATTAAACGTTCTGCCCATGTTTTTTTAGCCCCTGGGTTACCTACTACATCGTGTATTTGTCCGGTCATTACTACACTAGCTGCCTCAGTACCTTTAAATCCTCCATTGCGGGTATCGTCTTCATACAAACGAATATCTAAGAAACGAAGACCTTCACCAGCCATTTCGATACGACGCTCTTTACGAATAAAATCAAGAGCATCATTTTTAGAAAGCCCTGTAGGTACATTAGGCATGCCTGCACGGGTACGAAGCTTATTGAGTTCAGTTTCGACAGTACCATCGTAACCTGTATTTTGAGTGTGAGCTTCTGCATAGATAAGAAGCATTTCGGCCAAACGAATTACAGGAAAATCGACCCCTGTAGTGTAATAAGTATTGTCCCAAATAGTAGCGACATCATCAGCTCCACTCATTTTCCTAAAAGCATAACCACTTTTCCCATAGTTTACAATATCAGGGATATATTGATGATATTCCCCCATACGATATTTACTAATAGAAGAGAAAGGAAATACAATGGAAGCATACAAACGACTATCACGGTTTTTAAATTGTTGCATATAAGCTTTATTAGGCAAACTACTTGCTATAGTACCCACAGCTTGACTGTAAGTTGACTTATTAGCGGCTTGGATAGTTTTTATCTCTGTATCTAATGTTTTATATTGTTGTATACGCTGTTCCATAGTAGCCAAAGTGGGTTTAGTTTTCCCGTCTGTTGTCCAATAAGCATCAACCAATTCTTGTATAGGTACTATAGTAGCCCAAGCGCGTTTAGAGACTAAGTTAGGGGTTAGCAAGGCTGTTACCCTAAGCCAACTTCCTTCTCGTTGATTAGCAATATATTCT
The DNA here is from genome assembly GCF_002999135.1 of Capnocytophaga sp. oral taxon 878. NCBI lineage: Bacteria > Pseudomonadati > Bacteroidota > Flavobacteriia > Flavobacteriales > Flavobacteriaceae > Capnocytophaga > Capnocytophaga sp. oral taxon 878. The sequence goes on along the minus strand of NZ_CP027229.1, from coordinate 214,060 downwards.
TTAGCAATGATAGTTTCTGGACTATTATCAGCTTTCCAAATATCTTGGTAATTAAACAAGCCCTTAATAAAATCTTGCTCACTTATACCATAAGTACTAAAATCTACAAATTGTTTAAAATAATTACCATCCTTTACCATATCTTCAGTAAGAGCTGATATTTGATGCAAACGGTAACCTCCATTATCAATTACGTAGCGAGCTGCAGCTTCAGCTTGTTGATAATTACCAAAAAAGTAAGCCATACGTGCCTTGATAGCATAAGCTTTTCCTTTATTAAAACAGCCTTTATCATTAGTTATAGGTAAAGTAGCTATAGCTTCATCTAATTCTTTTAATACCCACGTTCTGATTTCAGTAGCTGATGTTTGTGCAAGTCCCTCAGGATAATCATTAGCTATAGATGTTACAAAAGGTACATTATTAAAGTAAAGTGTAAGATTACCATAAAGCCAAGCTCGCATTACTCGAGCTTCAGCCTTATACTTAATACGTAAATCAGTAGGTAGTTTTTCAAATGTATCTACTTGTTCAATCACCTGATTACAAATACGAATACCAGAGTAATAACCTGCATAACCATAATCTTGAGTTGCATCAAGAGTATTAGCTTGCACTGAGCTCCCATTGCTATCCCAAGCATTACGTGAATAGCCATTATCAGCAAAGCCATCTTCAAAAATATTACCATAACCACCAGGTATTTGGGTATAAATACTATTACGCATTCCTACAAAAAGGTCTGCATCAATTTTTGAGGGGTCTAAAGAGTTCTGAGGCGTTTTTTCAAAAAAATCGTCACTACAGCTCATCACCCCCATTAGTGCCAAGGCAACGAATGATTTATGTATGATATTTTTCATTGTTTTAATATTTAATGGTTATTGGTTAAAAAGTAAATGACAAGCCTGCTGTATAGCTTTTCAATACTATTGAATAGCCACGAGAAGTAGCTACTTCTGGATCGAAGTCTTTCATACGTTTATCTCCCCTAAAAGTAAAGAGATTATCACCTGAGAAGAATACACGTGCATTGGTTACTCCTATACTCTTAGCTACTTTATCAGGCAAATTATAAGCCAACGTAATATTCTTTATACGAAAATAAGAAGCATCAAACAACCAAAATGAAGAATGAGTTGAATTATATGAAAAACGTTTATCGGAAGGTACAAATAACTTAGGATAAATAGCTCCTTGGTTAGTAGTCGTCCAATTATCACGTTGCCACTCACGTGGTACTGATTGATCAAAGAAAGCTTGTGCAGCTTCGTTTTCCAAATATACCTTTACTCCATACACACCTTGTCCTAATACTGAAAGAGTCCAATTTTTGTAACTAAGATCTAAGTTAATACCATAAGTATATTTAGGGACATCATTACCTGTAACCACACGATCATTATCATCAATATTTTTATCTCCATTTTGGTCTACAAAACGAATCATACCAGCTTCGGGCGCTTGCGCTCCTTTCTTCACATAATTACCACTTTCAATATCTTTAATTGAATATAAACCATTAGCTTCAATCATATAAAAATCGCCTATAGATCCTCCTTTACGATATATCCAGTGACCACTTGGTGGTAATTGGTTTACTTTATCTCCCAAATCAACTATTTCATTATGGTTATAAGTACCATTTACAGATACATTATACTCAAAATCACCAAAGTTTTTATGGTGAGAAAGTACTAACTCTATACCTTTGTTACGCACCTTACCTACATTGCGAGCTGGTATCTGGCCTGATGACAAACCTGTTTCAGTCATAATATCATTGGCACGAATCAAAATACCTTTAGTAAGACGGTTATATACATCAGCAGTAAGGCTAAATAACCCTTTACCAAGACTTAAATCAATACCTAAATTCGTTGAAGCAGTTGTCTCCCAAGTAAGATTAGGGTTACCTATACGTCCTTCATAAAGAATTGGAGTACTTACACCTCCTAATACAGTAGTACTACCACTACTGTAAGTAGAATAAGTATCATATAGACCTATATTATTGATATTACCATTTTCCCCCCAAGAAGCACGTACTTTAAGAGCATCAAGCCAAGAAATATTTTTCATAAATTCTTCCTGTTCCAAACGCCAAGCAGCAGAAAAAGAAGGAAAATAACCCCAACGACCTTTCTTAGCAAAACGTGAAGAAGCATCTGCACGTAGGTTAGCTTCAAACAAATATTTATTGGCGTATGTATAGCCTAACCTACCAAAATAAGAATTAATACTTTCTTCCTCATAATAATTTACATTATCACTATCAGTTACAACTTGGTCTGCTTCTTTAACTGAACCTCCTGAAAAATCATTCATCTCATTGCTAGCAAAATTTTTACGCCCTACAATAAGACGACGAAATGAATAAGCATCAGTATGAGTACCTAACATAAAGGTAACATCATGAAGATCATTATAAGTTTTGTCATAGTTAAGCCAACCGTCATACACAAATTTATCAGAGTAATACCAATCCATCTTCATTTGGTTATCTGTAGAAGCTGTACCTGGTATGATACCACTAGAAGGAGTTAAGAAACTTGGTACTCCTTTTTTGCGGTTAGAAAATGAAAAGTTACGAGTGTCAAAATAACTATAAGCAAATTGATTAGTAATCTTCATACCTTCTAAAGGGCGTACTTCAGCAGCTACTGTTCCTAAAATACGGCGTTGGGTATAGTTAGAACGTCCATCTTCAGTCAACAAACGAAGAGGGTTACGATTAATCTCTGCTCCTGTATTTTGTCGTCCATTACGTACACTTCCCCATTCTCCGTTAGAGTGTTTAGCCACTTGTGTAGGTGGTATACGCAAAGCCTCTACTAAGTTAGCTCCTCCTCGATCATTGTTATACTTGGTATAAATAACGTTCATATTAGTGGTAAGAGTAAGCCATTTTTTAATATCAGAAGAGGTTTTGGTATTAAAGTTATAGCGGTTTGTCTTACTACCTATAGTATTACCTTCTTCTTGTAGAAAACCTGTATCTACAAGATACTTGAATTTATCAACTCCTCCTGATAACTGCAAGTTATGTTTAGTAATAAAGCTTTGTTTTCTAAGAATAAGATCAAACCAATTGGTATTAGGATAACGGTCCGGATCCGATCCATCACGGTATTTTTGAACCATTTCATTTGTAAAGGTAAGATTATCTTCCCTTACCCCTCCATTTCTTTCAGCAGTCCTATACATTTCAGCATATTCAGCCGAATTAACTACTTTAGGCAAATAAGTAGGCATTTGTACGCCTGTTGAGCCATTATAACTAATTTGCATTACCCCTGCCTTAGCTGTTTTAGTAGTTACAAGCACTACCCCATAGGCTGCCTTAGCACCGTAAATAGCTGCTGATGATGCGTCCTTTAAGAAAGAGATATTCTCAATATTATTAGGATCAATAGCATTGAAAAATCCACTACTCACCTCAATACCATCTACGATATATAAAGGATCAGAACTACCTAAATTACCTCGTCCACGAATATTAAGACTTGTGCCTCCAGGACGCGAAATAATAGTTACCCCAGCTACGGCTCCTTGTAAGGCTTTGGTAATGTTAGATGACGGACGAGTATTCAGCTTCCTCGTATCTACTGAAGCTACCGCACCCGAAAGGTTCTCTTTCTTTTTAGTACCATACCCTACTACAATTACTTCCGAAAGCTCTTGGGTATCTTCCTTCAGTACCACATTAATTACAACAGATTTACCTGTGCTTGTCACTTTCTTTTCCTGTGAGGCAAATCCTACCGAACTAAACAGCAATACTCCTCCTTGAGGCACATTTATGCTGTACTTACCATCAAAATCAGTAGCTACCCCTTGGGTAGTACCTTTTACCTGCACACTCACACTACCTAGCGGAGTGCCATTCTCATCTGTTACAGTTCCTGTAACTTGCTTTGTCTGTGCAAATAGTTGGAAGGTGAAGCCCCAAAATACTATTAGCAATAAGAAGAATTTTCTTTCCATACTTCTAAAACTTTCTATTGGTTATTAGACACCGCAAATATAGAAATAAAATACAATATAATGCAAATATTATTAGAAGTTTTTTAAAAGAAAAATGTTATAAATTTAACATTTGTTTATTCTTTATTGATTATCAGCAACTAAAAGCAAATATTAGAAACCATAATCTTATTTCCCCGGAAAGAAAAATACACTCGGACGAGCTTTAAAGGCATTCCACACACAACGTATCAGATAGCGCAACTCCGAAAATGGCACCTCTCGTGATCGCAAAGCTATCCATAACGAAAGGCCAAAACTTACAATAAAATTACCCAATCCTATAATTCCTATACCTAATACACACCACATTACATTCTCTAAACTAATCATAAAATCCATACCATACAAGCCATAAGCAAAATTACCACTTGCAAAAGTAATATGGCGTATATCAATAGGTAAACCAAAAAATTCTCCTACTGCCCACGCACTACCCATAAAAACACCAAACCATATATTCGATACCACACTCGGCCATTTTCGCTGCATCCAGCTTGCTACCCTCTGCATACGTACTTTCCCAAAAAATCCTTTTAGAAAAGGGTGCTCCGAAAGCCTGTAATAAAAATTATTAAAGTTATTCACACTTGCCACATTACCTGCTATTATACCCGAAAGGAATAAAAATACCCCAGCAATACAAGCATGCAAAAATACCGGTGTATGCCATATATTTAGGTCTTTTAGCAGATGCAAACTCTTCTCAGTCGCAATATTATAACCATTCAAATAACTTAGCCCTATTACCAATAATAACGATATAGGAAACGCCCCAAATACATTCCCCACAAAAGCTATGAATTGCGACCTAAAAAGCCGTGTAAATAGGGCTGTAAACTCATGGTAATACTTCATCTTATCCTTACCATCATTTACATTCAGGTTTTCCAAAGTTTTTGCAATAGTCGATGCCGTCATAGCGGGCTGTTTCGTCGCCAAAGTAGAGCCCGTTAGGTAAATAAGTACAAATCCCACAGCATAGTTCATACTATAGTTCAAAGCACGAAAAAAACTACTTTGGTCAGGCTGCATACTCATATAAAGCTTTATGAGGCACATAAAAGCCACTATCACCCCTCCCCATAAAGCTGTTTTCAGCATCTTAAAATACTCACTCCTTGTCGATGTGATATAATGTTCCCCCGTTTTACCAGTATAATTAGTAATTTCATAAGTAATATTATACACACTATCGTTAATAAGTTTGCGTACATTATTCTTTTTAGAGTTGGTTTTCACCATATCTAAGTAAAAAGCAATAACTTTTTCCCGCTTATCCACTTCTTTTTCTATAAAAAGATAGTTGTATAACCGCCTAATGCGTTTCACCTGCTGCCTTATAAGCAAAAGCGTTTGGTTTACACTAAAAGTAACCCCATATTTACCCGCATTAGCATCCGCCTTATTCACAAAATCCTCACATTGCCCAGCCAAAATATTCAGTTGCTTATAATCTTGCTCATATTCCTGAATATAAAGGTAAGGCCTTTCCTCCTTAGCAAGAATTCTAGCAAGGTTATTTAATTCATCATCCAAAGCAATAAAAGGACTGTTTAACTGCGCATATTCAGGCACCATACGGTGTACATCCGTTTGCAAAGCCAGCCCCCCCATACGTTGTGAAAGTATCATTATCGCCAACAATATCTCCTGCGAGGTACTTTTTAACTCATTATCCTCATAAAAAGTCTCAACAGCAAGAATATCAAAAAGTTCCTTCCAATTCTCTAAAGGAATCCGCTGTACCCATTTCACATCCGAAGGCTTATAAAAAAGCTGATTAAGCACATACTGAATATTCTCTTGTGAAGGCTGATCCGGAACCAACTGATGCCCTATACGCCTGCGCAGTTCCTTAAAAAAAGAAACACTATTTAGTAACCCCGCATCTGTAAAAAGAATCACTTTCCCTTTATTAGCAAATACACTATGAAGCTTTTCCTTAAAAAAAGCAATATGCTCTTCATTGTGCTTTAACTCCGAAAGTAATTCTCCAATAGTAAGTGGTACCTTTTTATCTTTACTTTTTTGGCGGAAATAATTCACTATATCAAATACAAAGTCAATATCTTCATATCCCGATACCGCCTTATAAGTCTCAAAGATTTCATAAACCGATTTATATGTCTTCATTTCTCTTTTCCTTTAGATTTTTAGATTATACACTTCAAGTCCTAGAATGCAAAGATACAAATAATTCACCAAATTACCAATTCTCTATTCTCCCAATAACTCAACCAAAGCTTGAACGAACGAATAACGAAGGATAAACGAACTATAAACGAAGGATAGTCAGTAAGCTAATGCCACCCCAATACCACCTATCATCCCAATTTACCAACAAAAAAAAGAGGCCGCCCTTTATCAGGCAGCCTCTTCCTTATTTCTTAGTTATTATCTCATTAAAAGTTGTAGCGTACACCAAAGCTAAAGGTACGTCCCGCACCAAAGTACACATTGTTTTTCACACTAATACCTTGGTAAGTTTTCACTCCATTTTCAACATGTTTACTTGAATAAGACTCTGCTATATAATAAGTGTCTAACACATTATAAGCACGAGCTGAAAATGTAAGTCTTTGTTTATCAGTTAATGATAATTTATAAGAAACTCCTAAATCAAATAAATTATAACTTGGCAATTTCAAAGCTCCCAATTCAGCCTTTGCTTTTGAAGTAAAATCAACGATATTTAGATTAGCATAAAGATTATTTACATATTGCCAATCAACATCTATTTTTAGCCCCTTAATTGAAGGAAAAATAGTAGCTCCTAATGAAGCAGTAGTTTGAGCCGTTTCACCTACTTTCACTCTATCTAAGTAAGTAATGTAAGGTGCAACATCACCTCTGATTACATTTCCTTGATTATCCACATTCTCATTATTATTATTAATAAGATAACTATTTGCATTACCTTTGTAAAACCAATCTCCCAAAGAAAGTGAACCATTTAACTTCAAATATTGATTAATAGTAGCTGTTGCTTCAAATTCTACTCCTTGGTGTACTTCTTCTATACCGAAAATATTAGCATAAGCCGTAAGTGTACCACCTGAAGGAAGTATTATATTGTTTCGCTTAGATTCATAACGATCTTTCCAAGAAGTACGATATACGTTCATATTAGCATTAACATATTCTGATTTAAAACCATAACCTGCCTCTACTCCAAAAATCTTCTCATTTGTCAATTCTTGATTTAAGAAATTTTTATTATTAGGAAATACTGCATTAAAAAATGGTTGCTTAGAGTAATAACCTATATTAGCAAAAACATTATGTTGCTCATTAATATTATAGTTCACTCCACCTTTAATATTATAACCTATGATATTTTTAAATCCTGTTTCCTTATCCATCTTTGTATTAGGGTTAGTCCTAATAGCTAAAGTACCAGGTTTTAAAAAGTTATCAATTCGTTGATATGACTGCATTGAAGTAGAACCTTGCAAAAATGCCGAAAACTTATCATCTGAATATTCAAATTGTGAGAACAGACCAAACCATTTTACCTCACCATCATTACTCCAGCCTGTTTGATTTTCAAGAGGCGTTACACTCGAAAAAGGATTGAAAGAAGGCTTATCCGAAACTGTTGCCCTAATAATATTAGGTGTTGTAAGGTTTCTATTGCTTGTTGTAGCATAGCCTGAAGCTCCTAATAAGTCAGTAACTACCCGATGGTGATAACCATAATAATAACGACCATCTATCCCTAAGTTTAATGTGAAATTCTTATTAATTTCGTGTTTTAAATTAGTAAGAAACCCATACCAATCATGAGAGTTTACAGAACCTATATTTGTAAAGCCTTCACTGATATAATGTTTATTTCCTAAAGGATCAACTACTTGTAAAGTATTTCCTGTTATACCTGGTGTTCTAATTTGTTGAAGACCAGAAACAGCCTCACCTTTATTGTAGCGTACTGCTGCTTCTACATCTACCAAACCTTCAGGTGTACGAAGTCCATCAAATGTAGTTTCATTAGGCACATAATAAACTACACCATCTTTTGTTGTTCTTCTAATTAAGTTCCCTTTATAAGCTTTTCCATCACCACTAATACCCATACCTCTACCAAATGAAGCGTATAACACTGTACTTAATGATGTTTGTTCATTCATTTTCCAATCCCAATTAAGCATAGCCACAGGCTTGTGATATAAATTTCTTTTCAATGAAAAAACCTCTCCATTTAAATACCCCCAATCAGCATTATAGCGTCTATTAGGTTTATCCTCAGTACCTCCATTTTTCTGAGCAGCCTCAATTGAAGGACTGTTATAACGTTGGTTATGCCATTGGGCTGCTCCTGTAAACATTAACTGAAAACTATGCTTTTTAGAAGGTTCATAACCCAATGCTATATAGTAATTATATGCATCAAATTGAGTTGCATCTACATATTTACGACCTACATTTTTACCAAATAGTACTGAAGCTGACCAGCCTGTTGTAGTTTTACCCGTATTGTATGATACTGTACCTTTATACTCTTGATTACTTCCATAGTTAAAAGCTATATTACCTCCTTCTGCCATATCAGATGCTCGTAATATGAAGTTAAGGGTACCCCCTACCGAAGCTATTGCCAATTTCGATGCCCCTAAACCACGCTGTACTTGCATAGCCGAAGTAACATCCGATAATCCTGTCCAGTTACTAAAATAAACAGTACCACCTTCCATATCATTCACTGGCATACCATTCACCATTACTGCTACGTTTTTAGAAGAAAAACCTCGCATACTTACTTTAGAGTCTCCAAATCCTCCCCCTCCTTTAGTAGCATATACCGAAGGCGTACGGTTCAAAATTTCAGGCAGCTCTCTTGTTCCTAATTTCTCAACAATCTCAGTAGCTTGAATAGTCGATACCGCTACCGGTGTCTTACGTTCTTGAGCAATATCCAACAAAGTACTTTTGCCGGTTACTATCACCTCACTAAGATGTTCTTGGTCGCTCACAAGTTTAACCCTAATGTGTGCTTTACCATTCACCAACTTATACGCAACAGACTGAGTTACATACCCAAGGTATGAAACCTCAAGAGTCCCAGTATTGGCACTCACTCCAAGGCTAAACTTACCATCCATATCAGTGGTAACGCCATGGGTAGTCCCCTTCACCAACACATTAGCAGCCATCAAAGGCACATTACTATCGTCAATAACCTCACCCGTTACTGTTCCATTTTGGGCATACAGCATTGCCGTAAGTAAGAAAACTGCTACATTTAAAAACCAGCTTTTCATCGTTAATTATAGTTTATTTTAGTTATTAATTATTTGTTCCTATAATAAAAAAGCTACCTCCAACGAAGGATGAACGAAGGATGAGCGAAGGATATACGAAGGATAAACGAAGGATAAACCTTCCCCTCTCCTTACCATTTCCGAGTGCAAAAGTACTACTTTTTTTCATATCTCCTATAACTATGCTATTTTTTTTATAAATATCACCCCTACCAAAAGTATATTTTTACAGCTTAAATTGTTAAAACAGACTTCAAACACTCATTACAAATACTCATTATCAACATATTACAAAAAAGGATTGAAAACACATCAAAAATAAAAAGTTAAATTTTAACGAAATTTTAAAATAATTCCGTACATTTGCGCCGTCAAAAATCAACTTTTTCAACCAATAATTACAAATGAGTAAGTCAAAACAGAGAGTTAAAGCATTTACTTTTGTAGGTCTGTTATTCTTTTTCTTCGGAGCGATAACTGTATTTGTACAATTCTTATTACCATATCTACGCGATATTTTCGAGCTGAATTATACCCATTCAGCAATCTTATTACTTTTCTTTTTCTTACCCTACCTGCTCTTCTCCATACCAGCAGGTTTTGCCCTTAGCCGCATAGGTTACCAGCGCGGCATAGTTTTAGGGCTCGTACTCATCGCTTTAGGAGCACTACTTTTTCACCCTGCTGCCGATGAGCGCTCATTCCCACTATTTATGTCAGCCGTATTCGTATTAGGTACTGGCATCACCTTTTTGCAGGTCGCTGTTAACCCCTATATATCTGCCTTAGGTAGCGAAAGCACTACCCCTAGCCGGCTTACTTACTCACAAGCATTTAATGCCTTAGGCACCTCCTTTGCCCCCATCGCAGCATCTGCATTCTTACTGAAAGACGAAATAAAAAGCAGCGCCGAAATATCCCAAATGGACGAACTCGATAAGCAAATATACCTGCAGTCCGAAGCCCTATCCATACAAATACCTTCTTTATACATTGCCTTTGCAATTATTGTTTTAGCACTCATTTTTTCACTCACCAAGCTACCTTATGCCAATACCGCTATTGAAAAAGTAGAAAAAGAAAACTACATCACTCTCTTAAAAAAACGTTCTCTCCTATTAGGAGCCATAGGAATTTTTCTCTATGTTGGGGCCGAAGTAGTAATAGGCAGCTTTACCATAAACTACCTTGTCGAAATCAATAAAGCTGAAATAATAGAATGCCCCGTAGGAGGTGGTTTATGGGAAAACTTATCCTCTCTCTTTGGCTTCCACACCTCTTCCCTACCCGATCCCAAAGCCATCGTAGGTATTTTCCTTTGCACCTATTGGGGCGGAGCTATGGTAGGGCGCTTCATTGGGGCGCATCTAAGTAATAAGTTTGCACCCTCCAAAATGCTTATGATAGCAGCTCTTTGTGCCATATCACTCATTCTACTTTCTATCAATACCGAAGGATTATTTTCTATGATAAGCCTATTAGCCATAGGGCTCTTTAACTCTATAATGTTCCCTACTATCTTTGCTTTAGCCAATGAAGGTATTGATGAACTAAAAACACAAGCCTCAGGAATTCTTTGCTCTATGATTGTTGGCGGCGGACTCATACCTGTTCTTTACGGCTTCCTTACCGATTATATAGGATTTAGGCTAGCGTTCTTTATTTTAGTAGTATGTTATAGCTACATATTATTTTACGGCTTTTACAAAAGCAACAGATAGTCATCTACAAACAATAAACAATCTATAATTAACAAAAAAAATCAGCGAATTTGCTTTCACAAATTCGCTGATTTTTTTATTTAAGTTTCTACAAAAATGTACTTATAAGTTCATTTCTCAGTGATATCAACTCATCTCTATTAATCTATAAGAAAAAGAAAATGCCAAAGAATATAATACAACCTTTGGCATCTATAATTTACTAATCGAAAAATTGACTAATTTGTTAATTCTACAAACAGTTCTTCTCCTTCTTTTACTACTTTAGCAACTTTCTTGCTGGTAAGCCCTTTGATAGCTTTATCCCATTTCTTGTTAGAGAAAGCAGTTTGTGTTTTAAGAGTTTCTAAAAGAAGCTTTTCTGAAGTTTTTAGTAGTTCGAACACTACTTTTTCATCTTCTGACAACTCTACCGCTTTCTTCTCTGGTCGCATTTGTGGGAAGAAAAGTACTTCTTGTATACTCTCATTATTGGTGAGGAACATAATCAATCTATCCATACCGATACCCAAACCCGAGGTAGGAGGCATACCATATTCAAGAGCTCTCAAAAAGTCTTGATCTATAAACATCGCCTCATCATCACCTTTTTCCGAAAGTCGTAATTGCTCTTCAAAACGCTCACGTTGGTCTATAGGGTCATTAAGCTCAGAGTATGCATTAGCTATTTCTTTACCACATACCATTAGCTCAAAACGCTCCGTAAGGTCAGGATTATCGCGATGTTCTTTGGTAAGTGGCGACATCTCTTTAGGATAATCAGTGATGAAAGTAGGCTGAATGAAGTTACCTTCGCATTTCTCACCAAATATCTCATCTATAAGCTTACCTTTACCCATAGTCTCATCTACTGCAATACCAATAGAATGTGCAAAAGCTCTTAATTCTTCTTCTGTTTTCCCAGTAATATCAAAACCTGTAAACTGTTTGATAGCATCGGTCATAGTAACTCTCGGATAAGGAGCTTTAAAGTCTACTTCGTGTTTGCCAAAAGTAGCTTTAGTAGTACCATTCACTGCGATAGCACAATGCTCAAGCAAACGCTCAGTAAAGTCCATCATCCAGTGGTAATCTTTATAAGCCACATAAATTTCCATTGCAGTAAATTCTGGGTTATGAGTTCTATCCATACCTTCATTACGGAAGTTCTTTGAAAACTCATACACCCCATCAAAACCACCTACAATAAGACGTTTTAAGTACAACTCATTAGCAATACGCATATACAATGGAATATCCAATGCATTGTGATGAGTGATAAACGGACGTGCGCTAGCTCCCCCCGGGATAGCTTGCAATATAGGTGTTTCTACTTCCAAATAACCTGCATCGTTAAAAAACTGACGCATTGCATTGAACAGTTTTGTACGTTTCAAGAACACCTCTTTTACTTGTGGGTTCACTACCAAATCCACATATCGCATACGGTAGCGTTGCTCAGGGTCAGTAAAAGCATCGTGTACTTTGCCTTCTGCATCTACTTTAGGCATAGGTAATGGGCGTAATACTTTTGAAAGAAGAGTAAAGTTCTTAACAGCTACAGTTTTTTCTCCCATCTTAGTGATGAACAAATAGCCTTCTACACCTATAAAGTCGCCTAAGTCAAGAAGCTTTTTAAACACCTCATTGTAGAGCGTTTTATCCTCATTAGGACACATCTCATCACGATTAAAGTACAATTGCATTGTACCTTCACTATCTTGCAATGTAGCAAATGAAGCTTTTCCTTGTACGCGCAACGACATCAATCGCCCAGCTACAACCACTTGTTTACCTTCTTCATAATGATCTGCTACATCCTTAGAAGTAGTATCAACCGGATATAATGGAGCAGGATAAGGATTTATCCCTAATTCTTTTAATTTCGTTAGTTTTTCTCTACGAATTATTTCTTGTTCTGATAACATCTTTTTAATGATTAATATTCAATGATTAATAGTTAGTGGTCAGTTAAAAGCGTTCAGCTTCATAATTTTGCTAATCCTCTAATCTGTTAATTATACTCATACGTATAAACTGTTTTCTCTTTTCCTTCAGTAATCACAATTTTGCTAATACGCTGGTTGTTATCCCAATGATACTCTGTTTTTTCTCCTTCAAAAATATTTCCCCAAAGAGTGGGTTGCTTTGCTATTATTTTACCTTCCTTATTTTTGTATTTATAAGTGATTGGTAAATAATTCTTAGTCCTTGAAAGATGAATAGTAAGATCTAATTCTTTATTAACAATTAGATTTCCTTGCTTGATAATAGCTGCTCTTTCATTTACTGAATAATCAAAAGTTGAAAAGTGTACTATATATAAATCTAAAAAATCTTCTTTGAGTTGTGCGTAATTACAATTGTAATAATTCCCAAAAGGTGGATTATCTTTGGATATAGCTCTTACAAAAATCTCATTATCAGTATAAGCATACAAAGTTTCATCTATAGTACCCTTATTTGATTTTTCTATCTTTTTGCGCAATAATCCATTTTCATAAACATATTCATCTATTGATGACTCCTCACCATCTTCAAAGAAAGACCTTGTTTTAATAAGCTGCCCCTTTTCATTAAGATAGATAGTTCGACTATTTTTTCCATTGCATTTTACTTGAATCATCTTAATTCCTTTTGTATTAATGGGCAAAAGTTCATAAGAACTCATAAAATTACTATAGTCTATTTTTCTAACAAGTTCATAATAAACAATTCTATCAGAAACTTCTTTAGAATGAGAAGTGATTTTCTCTTCTTTGTTCTTATACTGCTCCAATTTACTCAAGAAATAAGTGTAATAATTAGATTGTAGTTTCTTTTTAAGCAGTTTAGGAGAAAAATATTCTGTTGAAAGATAAAGTCCTTTATAAACAATAGGGTCAGAAGTAGATTTTCCATCCCAAAAGATAACTTTAGTACAGTTATCTCCCAAATTATTATCTCCTTCTATATAAACAGTTGTATGTGCTTCATTTTCGAACTGTATCCCCTCACCTTTTTTCAATGAAAGAACTTCACGTACTTCTACATTTAGGAACTTAAAGTTTGTTTCTAGTTCGGTTTTCTCACGATCAATATTTTCTGATAATATCCTACAGTTATTCCTTTTTGCTATCACAAATACAGGTTTCCCTGCTTTGATGTAGTTCTCACTATCTTTTTGCCCATATACAGATACAGACAATAAGATGCTACATAAAAGAAATAAGTATTTCATAGTAATATTGATTATTATGATTATTAGCCAATAGTTAATTGACTAATTACTCTTTATACACCCCCATATTGAGGTATTTATCCATACGCTTCTCTACTAGCCTATCGGCAGGTAGTTTCTTCAATTCTTTATAAGCATCAAGAATTACTTTGCGTATAGTAACAAACATAGCCTCACGATCGTGGTGTGCCCCTCCAAGTGGCTCTTTTATAATCTCATCTATCAACTTGAGTTTTTTCATATCAGGAGCAGTAAGTTTCAAGGCTTCAGCAGCCTCTTTTTTATATTCCCAACTACGCCATAAAATAGATGAACAAGATTCAGGCGAAATTACCGAATACCAAGTATTTTCAAGCATGTACACCTTATCGCCAATACCAATACCCAAAGCTCCTCCTGAGGCACCTTCACCTATGATAAACACAATAGTAGGCACTTTTAAGCGAGACATTTCCAAAAGATTACGTGCAATAGCTTCTCCTTGTCCACGCTCTTCAGCTTCAATCCCTGGAAAAGCTCCTGGGGTATCTACAAAGCATACCACTGGTATATTAAACTTCTCAGCTTGTTTCATCAGGCGAAGGGCTTTGCGGTAGCCCTCAGGGTTGGCCATACCAAAATTGCGATATTGGCGCATCTTGGTATTTACCCCTTTCTGCTGACCAATAAAAAGGAAACTCTGGTCATCTATCTTACCAAAGCCTCCTATCATTGCTTTATCATCTTTTACTGTACGGTCTCCGTGTAGTTCAAGAAAAGTATCTCCAGCAAGGGCTTTGATATAATCCAACGTATAAGGACGCTCCAAATGACGTGATATCTGTACCCGTTGCCATGCTGTCAAATTACTGTAAATCTCTTTCTTTACTTGGTTCAGCTTCTTTTCTATCTTTTTGCAAGCATCACTCATATCTACATCACTCTCATCCCCAATGAGCTGACACTTCTGCATTTGTTCTTCTAACTCTTTAATAGGTTGTTCAAAATCTAAATATTCCATATACTAAGTGTTATCTTGATTTTTAAAGTGCAAAGATATAAAACAATTATCAATTAGCAATAAACTATAAACATTTTTTTGCACAGCTTCTGCTTCTTTTAGTAAGTACAGCCCTTATCTCTACTTAAATTTCACCGAGTAATAAAAGCGCACTGCTCTTGGCACACCTTTGTAAATAGCTGGTTTTACAGCTGGCATTGCTTCAAGAAGTTCCCTTGCTCGTTGTTCCAACTCCTTCGTCTTTCCATTTGTTGAAAATAATTGTGTTTGTCCTTTCTCATCTATCTGTACCCCTACAAACACCTTACCTTCTTCAAAATCTCTATTACCATCAAAAGGTATCAATCCCTTACTTTTCAAATACTGATTAAAATGCTCTATAAAGCATTGAAAATCTTTCTCTCGTGATACATACTCACACCCCTCAAACTGCGGACATTTTTCCACATCTTTTAGCCCCACATAAGTATTGTCTTCTTGCAACTTAAAGATGATAGGATATGCAAAAGTTACTATCTTAGGTTCACCATCGCTTTTACCTGGTATCAATATAGGCAGCTGCTCAATCATATATTTTGCAGCTTCCTCCAAACACTCATCATTACCTCGCACCGCCAATACTTTCACTTTACCTTCTTTATCTATACAAAAACTGACATTCACTCGCCCTTGTATACCTGCCTCCTTTGCTTCAGGAGGATAGTAAAAATATTTCTTTATATGCGCATCCAATGCCTGCTTAAAACATTGCAACTGCTCTTCCTGTGGTTTACCTACACACATTGGAAACATAGGTTTCTCCCGTATTACAATATAAGGATACATCTCTTCTTCCTCCTGTGCTATTAAAAGCATTGGGAATAATAAAAATACAAAATAAAATATCTTCATCACTTTTAATTCAAAAAAAAGCCAGTAGTTAGTCTTCCAACCAACTACTGACTCATACAGTTTATTTTTAAGGAATTATTGTTCCAATTTAAAGCTGATAGGATAACCAAATGTAACTGGAGTAGGTTTTCCACGTTGTTTACCTGGTATCAGCTTAGGTAATTTTTCAATGATGCGACGTGCTTCAGCTTCAAGTAATTTATCCGGACCACGTACACCTAAAACGGTAACAGAACCATCTGTATTAATACGGAAACTCACATTCACCCTTCCTTGGGTACCCATTTCCATTGCTGCTTGTGGGTATTGGAATGTTTTAGCCACGTGTTTATCCAAATTCTCTTTAAAGCATTTTGGCTGCTCAGGTTTAGGCACATTCTTACAAGCCTCAAACATAGGTTTATCCTCAATGATAGTAAAAGGAACATCAATAGGAATATCCTCTTCTACTGGGGTTTGAATCTGTTTTACTTCTACTACTTTTTCTTCTTTAGTAGTCTCGTTACTTGCAATAGCTGTTTCTTGAATGTTAGTGTTGTTTTCCACTACTTCCACAGTTTCTACTACAGCTGGAGCTGGTGGTGGTGGCGGTGGCGGTGGCGTATCAGGAAGTTCTATATGTACCTCCTCTACAGTCTCATCCAACACCTTATCCACTTGTGATTCTCGGCCTCCACCCTTTCCTCCGGTACTTACATTTGTTTCAAAGCCCCATAATGAAAGCCCTGATACAATAGCAAAACCTATAGCAAAGAACAAACCACTACTTTTTGCCAAATCGGCACTTGGATTTTTTTTAGGTTGCATAATGATTTTCTTTAAAAGGTTATTAAATTATACTTTTAACAATTATCTAAAAAGCTCTTTATATCTTGTCATAAATAGTAAAGCAACAACTGTGCCAAATGTATTGAACACCATATCTACTGGGTCGGCACTGCGTGTAACTGTAAGCGCTCCTTGCAGTATTTCCATTGTTGCTCCTATCAAAATTGCACTTACAAACGCCCAAACATAACACTTCTTAACATTAGGTATTATTTTTGTTTCTTTCCAAAAAGCCAAAACAAATAATACTGTATACCCAAAATAGAAACCAAAGTGTACCACCTTATCAAGGTAAGGTATCCGAGGCGCTTGTGGCATTTCTTTACCTTCCACAAGGCTAAGTACTACCACAGCCACTACCCATAACACCCATAAAATAGTGTATTTGCGCTGTTTAAGCATCAATAAGGGCATTGTAATCTTCTTCACTCAGTAATTCGTCCCATTCTTGGGGCGCACTAATCTTAATTTTCACCATCCAGCCCTCTCCATAAGGATCCGTATTTACCACCTCTGGGTGCTGGTTAAGTGATTCGTTAAAACTTACTATCTCACCACTCATAGGCATAAATAGGTCTGATACTGTCTTTATAGCCTCAACCGACCCAAAAATAGCATCTTTAGCCACCGTATCGCCTACTGTTTCTACCTCCACATACACTATATCCGATAGTGATTGCTGAGCAAAATCGGTAATTCCCGCGGTAGCTACCTCGCCTTCCAAGCGCACCCACAAATGGTCTTTAGTAAATTTCATCTTCCTATTAACTTTTCAATTAACAAGTGCCAAAAGTAATACGTTTTTTTTAAACCTGCAAATTTTTTCCTAAAAAAGTTTAAATAAAAAATCTTACCCTCTAATTTTCAGCACCTTCCCTTACAGCTTTTTCAAGCCTTCAAAACCCTCAAAAGCACCCCTCTGCACAATTGCATTTTCCGCAACCCTACCACCCCCAATACTCCCCTCTCCCCTCCCCTACCATTCCTGTATCCTCCCGCCCTACACCAATACACATTAAATGTAATATAAGTATATAGAAATCAGCCTTCTAATTAAACTAAATAGATAATCTAAGATCAGCTTAAAATAAAGAAAGGATGAACAAACAAATAACAAAGGATGAACGAACGAATAACGAACTATAAACGAACTATAAACGAAGGATAAGCATTACTTTATTGATTATCAACACCCTAAACATCAAAACACCCCTTTGCCAAATTCACAACAAAATACACAAAACCTTACATTTTTCTCATATATTTACCATTTTACCACTATTTTCATCACTTCCTCATTACGCATTTTCAATCCCCCTCTTATCTCTTACCTCTTACCTCTTACCTCCCCCAAATCCTCCCCACCCTCTTGCTATTTAATAATTATTTTGTACCTTTGCCAAAATTAACAACACCCCTATGAAAATACCCTTCTTCATACTATTTTGCTGTTACTTAAGCACCTACAGCCAAGAAAAAGAATACTATTCCTATAAAAAAGTAGAAGAAAAACCAAAATTTCAGCAATGCGCGCATATATCTAAAGAAGAACAATTAAAATGCTTCAAACAGCAAATCGACAAGCATATTCAAGAAAAGGTAGAAGCCCTATTCCCTAAAGGATATGAACGCCCCCCTTACATAGGAAAGGCAAACATCTCATTCATTATCGAGCCCAACGGCACCATAAAAATACTTAACGTTTCAGCTACCGACGAAAGTTTAAAAAACGAAGCCAAGCGCATCATTCTCAGCCTACCACACTTTATCCCTGCCAAGCACAACGGCACTCCAGTACCCGTAGGCATTATGTACATTATAGATTTCAATCGCCAATATTAAAAAAATAAATAAAATGAAGAAAATACTCTTATTATTCCTGATTTTAACAGCCTACACTCAAAGCTATAGCCAAGAGGAAGAAGAATTCATACCCTATACAGTAATAGAAGAAAAACCTCTATTCCCCGAATGTAAAAACCTACCCAAAGAAGAACAAAACCGCTGCTTTAAAGAGCAGATAGATAAACACATAGCCCAAAACCTACGCTTCCCCAACAACTCCTGCGCACAAGGTAGGGTAATGGTAAGTTTCCGCATCAATACCGATGGCAGCATAACAATATTAGGAGTACGAGGCTTTGATAAAGACTTCGAAGCCGAAGCCAAACGCCTCATCAGTAGCCTCCCACGCCTCATTCCTGGTAAGCACAAAGGAAAGCCTACAGCCGTAACCTACGCCTTTCCTGTAATATTTAAAAGTTGAAAAAAATTAATTGCAATGAAGAAGATACTCTTACTTTTGGCACTCATCACCTACCAAAGTTACAGCCAAAACACCCATACCGATACCTTTATGCTGCCTTATGATTTTGTTGATCAAAAACCAATGTTCTCACAGTGCCAAGACACCCTCAATGAGCGCCAACACCATTGCTTTAAATCACAGTTAGACCAGCACGTAGCCAAATACTTTCATTACCCCGAACCTGCAGTCGAGATGGGTATTACAGGCAAAGTATTACTATACATCCGCATCAATACCGATGGCAGCACCACTGTACTTAGAACACGTGGTACTGATAAGTTTTTAGAAAAAGAAGCTGAGCGCATTATAAAAAAGTTACCCCCTTTTATACCCGCCCAGCACGTCGGAAAGCCCGTAGCAGTACTTTACAAATACTGCATCAGGTTTAAGTTAATTGATTAGATGTTTTAAATAGAAGTTAAGGAATCAGTTCCTCTACAACGCTCCTATCATTGGCCAAGCGTTGCATTTTATTCTGCCCACCAAGTTTGCCTTTTTTCTTCATATAAGCAGCAAAACCGCCTTCAGGCACTTCGGTAATTTTTAGGGTTTGTAACACCCTACCCTGTATGAGGTCATAATAATACATATTTTGAGTTTGCAGGGCTTTATCTATTATCTCAGCCAATAGTTTCATATCAGCCGGTTTTTGTTCAAACTCTACAAACCACTCGTGGTAAGGCAACTCACCAGCAGTAGGATTCACTTGTGGGGCAACGGTAAACTCGGTTATGCGGGCGCCTGTAGCTTCCAGCCCCTCACGCATAGCCTCTTCTACTTCTTTAGCTATTACATGTTCCCCAAAAGCCGATATAAAGTGCTTAATACGCCCGGTAACTACTATGCGGTAAGGTGCCAATGAAGTAAACTGCACCGTATCGCCTATATTATAACCCCAAAGCCCCGCATTAGTACTGATAATAAGAGCGTAATTCACACCCAGCTGTACATCTTTCAAACTGATACGCTTAGGGTTTTCGGTGAAGAAAGTATCAGCTTCTACAAATTCATAAAAGATACCCGCATTAAGCAGCAGTAGCATTCCCTTTTTCTTCTGGCTATCCTGATAAGCAAAAAAGCCCTCACTGGCAGGGTATAGCTCTATGCTATCTACCTTGCGCCCTATAAGGTGTTCAAACTGCTGCCTATAAGGCTCATAGTTCACCCCACCGTATATAAACAAGCTAAAATTAGGGAACAATTTACCTACCTTCAACCCCGAGCGCTGGTATAGCCGCTCAAAGTACATCAGTACCCACGAAGGGATACCGCTAATGAGAGTCATATTTTTAGAGAAGGTTTCGGTTACAATAGCTTCTACTTTAGTTTCCCAATCATCTATGCAGTTAGTTTTGTAGGAAGGCATACGATTGCGCTGCAAGTAAGCAGGCACATAATGAGCTGCTATCCCCGATAGCCTACCAGTTTTGATACCATTCTTCTCACTTAATATAGGGCTACC
Organism: Capnocytophaga sp. oral taxon 878; assembly: GCF_002999135.1. Lineage (NCBI taxonomy): Bacteria > Pseudomonadati > Bacteroidota > Flavobacteriia > Flavobacteriales > Flavobacteriaceae > Capnocytophaga > Capnocytophaga sp. oral taxon 878. The sequence goes on along the minus strand of NZ_CP027229.1, from coordinate 193,361 downwards.
TTGTAGGAAAATCATTTTCCCTTCTACAAAGTCAGTTTTTTTAGTTTCATTGATATAGCACAATATAGCATCGCGGGCACCTTGTACGTGATAAGGCATTGAGGCTTTGGTAATGGGTATGTACTTCGCCCCACTGGTAGTACCCGATGTTTTGGCAAAATATAGGGGTTTGCCTTTCCATAACACATCTTTTTCGCCTTTCACTACCCTATCAATATAAGGGCGTAGGGCTTCATAATCACGTAGGGGTACGCGTGCTACAAAATCGGCATAGGTTTTAATTTCATTAAAATGATGATCACGCCCGAAAGCTGTATTCTTGGCTTGAGCTATGAGGTTATGGAATAACTTATCCTGTGTAGCTATGGGGTTATTAGCCCATTTATCAATCTTCTTTTTGGCTACAGCAGCTACTATTTTGGATAGAAATGACTTTATCATAACAATTAATGGTTAATGAGTTTCCTAAGCTTATTAAGGTTATGTTTTTTCTTGGAAAGGGGTATGGGGTTAGCCATACGGGCATTGCGCAGTACTGTAGGATTGATATGGCAAGTAACAGAGGGAAATTTCTCTAAATAATCGATATGCCATTCTTCGGCAGGCTGGAATACCTTAAAGGGTTCGCACTCCACTACTACAGGTTCGGTATAGTGGGCAGCCAAGCGGCGTAGGGCTGCTTGTGCTGTTATTTTTTGTGCTGGGGTAAGGTAGTAGATGCCTGTGCGGTACTGGGTGCCTACATCACTGCCTTGCTTATTAAGGCTGGTAGGGTTAATAGTAGTAAAGAAAAGTGTTAAGAGTTTTTTTAGGCTTATTTGTTGGGGGTCATAGGTAATTTTAACGGCTTCGGCATAACCGGTAGTGCCTGTCATTACTTCTTCATAAATAGGCTTATTGGTGTGCCCATTCACATAGCCCGATTGTACTTGTAGCACGCCACGTACGCGCTTATAGAAGTACTCGGTACCCCAAAAGCAGCCTCCTGCCAGATAGATTATCTCATTGGCAGGTTTTACTTGTTGTATTTTACTCATTTCTTTCACACTTTATTTTACCTAAAACGGTACTTCGTCGGGGGTGGAGGGTGGTGGTGCTACTTGCCCGAATGCTTGTGAGGGAGAAGCCATAGGTACAGGATCAAAGACTATGCCTTCATTCATTTTTGAGCCTAACTCTTCAATACCGCCTCCGCTATAGGCATAGCCTTCATCGAGATTGGCAAACCTACCGAACTGCCCTTCAAACTTGAGGCGTATGTTATCCAATCCTCCGTTACGGTGCTTGGCGACGATGAACTCGGCTTGGCCTGCGGTGGGGGTTTGAGACTCATCGTCCCATTCCATAATTTTGTAGTATTCGGGGCGATAGATGAACGACACTATATCGGCATCTTGCTCAATGGCACCAGACTCACGCAGGTCGGACAGCTGAGGGCGTTTTTGTTGCCCTGGGCGGGACTCGACATTACGTGATAGCTGAGAGAGGGCTATTACGGGTATGTTAAGTTCTTTGGCTAAGGCTTTTAGGTTTCGGGAGATGGTTGATATTTCTTGTTCGCGGTTACCTACGCCTTTGCTACCTCCGGCGCTCATCAGTTGTAGGTAATCGATAATGATGAGTTTTATTTGTTTTTGCTGAGAGAGGCGTCGTGCTTTGGCACGGAGGTCGAATATAGAAATAGAGGGGGTATCATCAATATACAAGGGTGCTTTTTCGAGATCTTTGACGCGGGTATTGAGTACATACCATTCGGCTTCTTCGAGCTTACCGGTGCGGAGCTTCTCGGAAGTAAGTCCGGTTTCGGAGGATATGAGACGGGTGATGAGCTGCACTGCGGACATTTCTAACGAGAAGAATGCTACGGGTATGTTTTGCCCTACGGCTATGTTACGAGCCATAGATAGTGTGAGGGCTGTTTTACCCATACCGGGGCGTGCTGCGACGATGATGAGGTCGCTGGCTTGCCATCCGGAGGTGAGGTGGTCGAGCTTGGTAAATCCTGATGGTACGCCGCTAAATCCGTCGGTTTTGTTGGATAGGTCTTGTATATTTTTAAGGGCTTTGACTACTAAATCGCCAGCGGACTCGGCTGTGCGCTTGAGGTTTCCTTGTGTTACTTCATAGAGTTTTTGTTCGGCGGCATCTAAGGAATCGAACACGTCTTGGGTATCGTCATAGGCGTCTTCAATAATTCCTGAAGATATTTCGATGAGCTTGCGCTTGATGAATTTTTGTAGGATGATGCGAGCGTGGAACTCGACGTTGGCGGATGATGATACGCGCTGTGTGAGGTTGATGAGGTATAGTTCGCCACCTACGGCTTCGAGGTTGCCGTTACGGCGCAGCTGTTCGGCTACGGTGAGCAAATCGATAGCTTCGGACTGGTTGAATAGCTGGAAGATAGCCTCGTATATGAGTTGGTTTTGTTTTTTGTAGAATACTTCGGCATTGAGGATATCGATTACGTCATCGACACCTTTTTTATCGATGAGCATAGCGCCGAGTATTGCCTCCTCGAGGTTTAGGTCTTGAGGGGGTATTTTGCCGCGTTCGAGGGTGGGCTGTACGCGTGTAATCCTCTGGTTTTGAGGTATATTATCGGTTACGGGTATATTATCAGTTTCGTTCATAGGCGCAAAGGTACGAATTAATTATCAAATAGCAAGAGGGTGGGGAGGATTTGGGAGAGGTAAGAGGTAAGAGGTAAGAGATATGAAGGGGATTGAGAATGCGTAATGAGAAATTGATAAAAATAGAAGGAAAATGGTAAATATATGAGAAAAATGTAAAGTTTTGTGTATTTTGTTGTGAATTTAGCAAAGGGATGTTTTAAGGTTAATAGTATTGAAAATGAGGGAAGTAATGCTTATCCTTCGTTTATAGTTCGTTTATAGTTCGTTATTCGTTCGTTCATTGTTCGTTCATCTTGGAGGGTGGTTGGGGGAATGATGGGGGCGGAATGGGCTGATTATTAGGTAAGAATAAAAAATAAGAGGTGAGAGAGTGGAGGAAGGGAATTTTTGCATTATTCGCAATTAGGTAATAGATAAAAGTTGAGAAGTAAGAGGGGTGGGAATAAGTGATATGTATGAGGTTGGTGAGAAAAGTGAAAAGCAAAAAATATTGTTATTTGCAAAAAAGTTTGTACTTTTGCGCCCAATAACTCATAATAACAACAAGCGTATGGCTAAGAATGTAGTGATTGTAGAGTCGCCGGCGAAGGCTAAAACTATTGAAAAGTTTTTAGGTAAGGACTATAAAGTGGTGTCCAGCTATGGGCATATTGTAGATTTACCCTCGAACGAGCTGGGGGTGGATATACAGAATGGTTTTAAGCCTAATTATCTGATTTCAAGTGATAAGAAGAACCTTGTAAAGGAACTCAAAGCACTTACATCGACAGCTGAGACGGTATGGTTGGCATCGGATGAGGACCGCGAAGGAGAGGCCATAGCATGGCACTTGGCGGAGACTTTAAAACTGAAGACGGCTAATACTAAGCGCATTGTATTTAACTCGATTACTAAAAGTGCCATTGAAAAGGCTATTAAGAACCCACGTGGTATAGATTACAATTTGGTAAATGCACAGCAAGCAAGGCGTGTGCTGGATAGGTTGGTGGGTTATGAGCTATCGCCTGTGCTATGGAAGAAGATTAAGAGTGGGCTATCGGCAGGGCGTGTGCAATCGGTAGCGGTACGGCTGATAGTGGAACGTGAGCGTGAGATACAAGAATTTAAAACGCAATCGGCATTTAAAATAAGTGCTGAATTTGTTACACAAGAAGGCAAGATAGTAAGAGCTACGCTGCCAAAAGCATTTGACAATGAGCAAGAAGCGGCTTTGTTTTTGCAACAGAATATAGGAGCTAACTTTAAGGTGGCATCGTTAGAGAAGAAGCCAGCGAAGAAGAGTCCGGCACCACCTTTTACAACTTCGACCCTGCAACAAGAAGCAGCGAGGAAGCTATCATTTTCGGTAAGCAAAACGATGACAGTGGCGCAACGCTTATACGAATCGGGATTTATTACCTATATGCGTACCGATAGTGTGAACCTATCACAAGAGGCACTTACTGCTGCTAAAAATGCTATTATACAGCTTTTTGGTGCGCCTTACAGCCAAGTGCGCAATTTCGCCACTAAAACTAAAGGAGCACAAGAGGCACACGAGGCTATACGCCCTACAGATATGGCAAGGACAAGCATACCAGCTGAAGCAGACCAAAACAAGCTGTATGAACTGATATGGAAACGCACTCTTGCCTCGCAAATGGCTGATGCACAAGTAGAACGTACTACTGTAAAGATTGAAGCAGATAAGCATAATGAGTATTTTACGGCATCGGGTGAGGTGGTGCAATTTGACGGCTTTTTGAAAGTATATTTGGAAAGTACTGATGACGAAGATGAAGAACAAGAGGGTATGCTACCTTCTTTGCACAAAGGAGAGGTACTTGGCAACCATCATATTACAGCTACGGAACGCTATACGCGTCCGCAACCGCGTTATACAGAGGCATCACTGGTGAAAAAGTTGGAAGAGCTAGGTATAGGACGCCCTTCGACCTATGCGCCTACCATTTCGACCATTCAGAACAGAAACTATGTGGAACGCAGCAGCTTGGAGGGAGAAGTGCGCCCTTACCAACAGCTTACCCTTGCTAAAGGCGTTATCAAAACAAAGACACTTACTGAAAAAGTAGGAGCAGATAAAGGAAAACTAATGCCTACTGACATAGGAAGTGTAGTGAATGACTTTTTGGTAAACTACTTTGGCACTATAATGGACTATAATTTTACGGCTAAGGTAGAGAATAGCTTTGACGAAATAGCGGAAGGGAATGAGAATTGGACAGAGATGCTAAGCCAGTTCTACACTCATTTTCACCCCATAGTAGAAAATGTAGAGAAGAATACAGGGCGCGAAACCGGTGAACGTGTATTGGGGGTAGACCCTAAGAGCGGAAGGCCTTTAAGTGTGCGCTTAGGACGCTACGGAGCGATGGCACAAATAGGTAACCCTGATGATAAGGAAAAACCTATTTATGCGAGTTTGCTATCGGGGATGTCGATAGAGACGATTACTTTTGAAGAAGCCTTGAAGCTATTTGAATTACCACGCCATTTGGGTGTTGTAGAGGGCAAGAATGTGGAAGTGAATGTGGGACGTTTTGGGCCTTATGTGCATTATGGAGATGCTTATATATCATTAGCCAAGGGTGAAGACGTATTTGGTGTAACCCTTGAACGCGCTAAAGAGCTGATAGGAGAAAAGCAAAAAGCTGATGCCCCTATTGCAAGTTACCAAGGATTGGAAGTGATAAAGGGAGTAGGAAGATTTGGCCCCTTTATTAAGTGGAACAATAATTATATAAACGTTACTAAGAAATACGATTTCAATAATTTAAGCAAGCACGATATTGAAGAACTGATAGAGAGCAAGCTGAAGAAAGAATCGGAAAAAGTAGTGAAACAGTGGGATGAAGGCGAAATGCGCATAGAAAAAGCCCGCTGGGGTAGATTTACTTTGCTAAAAGGAAAAGCTAAAGTGGAACTACCTAAAGACACAAATGTAGAGACACTGACTAAAGAACAAGCTCTTGCTTTATTAGCCGAAAAAGAGCCAAAACCCAAAGCAGTAGCTAAAAAGGCAGTAAGCAAGAAGAAATAATTTCTATTTTTATACGCATATCAAACGGTTTTTAAAAATACTTGGCAAGATTGTAGTAGTAATTCTCATTATATTGGGGATTGCAGTGGCGGCATTGTCTTTTCCTGCCACCCAAACCTTTATTGCTAAGAAAGTAGTGGCTTACCTAAATGAAGATTTTGGTATTAATATTGACATACAGCGTATTCATATCAAATTCAATGGGAAGGTAGATATTAAAGGCACTTTGGTACGTGATCATAAGCAAGATACCCTTATATGGGCTAAGGAGCTTAGCACCTCTATCTTGGATATAAAACAACTTATAGATGGTAATCTTTATTTTGGAAAGATAGAGGCTAATGAGCTGTTTTTGGATATGAAAACCCATAAAGGAGACACCCTTAGTAACCTTGATGTATTCGTAAATAAGTTTGACTCGGGGAAGCCTAGTTCAGGTAAATTTGTTATGAAAACGGGAAAGATAAACCTGAACAACAGCAGGTGTTATATAAGCGACGAGAACAATGCCGACCCTAACCTTTTGCAATTAGACAAACTGAATGCTGAAGTAGGTAACTTCCAAATATTGGGCAGTAATATAGCGCTAAGTGCTAGTGCTAACTTCACCTATAACAAGCAACTAGAAGTAAGCAATTTGGCGGCTGAAAGATTTGAATATACTGATAGCCTGATGCAAACAGGTTTGCTACATCTGCAACTGAAAGGTAATACTTCAACCTCGTTGGTAGCAAACTTAAAAATGTACCCGTATAATGGTAGCTATGGGAACTTTGTAAATAGTGTAGTATGGGATGCTAATGTGTATGAAGGAAAAGTAAATACAAGCCATCTAAACACCTTTTACAATGGTTTTACCCCTGAACGCCTTATCGAACTAAAAAATGTAACCCTTAAAGGTACTTTAAACAACTTCAATATACCTAAAGGAGAGATTAACTACCAAAACTCTTCAATTACAGGTGATTTATCATTCAAGAACTTACTTTCAAACAATAAAGATATTATTATTGAAGGGAAAGGTGTGTATGCACAAACTATCTATAATGATTTGGCATACCTAATGCCTCAAACATTAGGAGAAAACCTACCTGATGTACTACAAAGGTTGGGATTGGTATCAATAGATGGTGATTTTAGCTATAAAACAACTTCATTATTCACGAATTTAATATTGCGAACCCCAGAAGGGAAGGCACATATTAATGGCTCTTTAGAAGACCTTACTCATACAGATAAAACAACTTTTAAAGCAGACCTCAGCACCGAGCAACTACACTTAGGAAAACTACTTGGTGACAATAGTGTAGGAAACTTAACAGCAGACTTGGTAGTGCGCGGACAAGGCTTTGAGCCGAGTACTATGCAACTATTTGCTAATGGGCATATCCATTCGGTTGGTTACAATGGTTATAACTATAAACGCATTGGGGTAAATGGTGAGCTAAAGCAACAAGTATTCAACGGTAAAATAGATGCACGTGATCCTAATCTTACTATGAAATTTGATGGGCTTGCCGATCTATCGGGGAAAAGTAATAAATTTGATTTCCAAGCTGATATAGCGATAGCAGACTTACACGCCTTGAAGTTTATGGAGCTAGATTCTATCTCGCAGTTCTGTGGAAAGATGGTTATAGACATTTCGGGGAACCAGTTAAATGATATAGTAGGAAAAATAGCCTTTAAAAACACTAATTATATCAACTCGGCGGGTAATTTTAATTTTAAGGATTTTGAAATAACATCGACCCTTAATGATGGGGTGAAGGAAATAAGTATCAATTCGCCTGATATTATTAGTGGGAAAGTAGGAGGAAAATTTAAACTTACTGAAATAAAGAAAGTATTGCAGAATGCGGTAGGTAGCATCTATACTCATTACAATCCTTATAAAATAGAGCCTAACCAGTATGTAGATTTTCACTTTAACATTTACAATAAAATAGTAGAAGTTTTTGTACCACAAGTGAAAATAGGCAGCAATACCTTTATCAATGGGAATATTGATGCAGGAAAAGGAAGCTTCAAACTACAAATGAAATCACCGAGTGTGAACGCTTATAGCAATCAGATTGATAGCCTTAGCCTTGAGATAGATAATAAAAACCCCTTATACAACACCTTCTTAGAGGTTAAAAAAGCAGACTTAGGCGTATATGCTATTCACGATTTTAACCTGATTAATACAACCATTAAAGATACCCTTTTCTTCCGTACAGAATTTAGAGGAGGAGAAACAGCTAAAGACAATTATGAGCTTAACTTTTACCATACACTGAACAAGAAACAAGAATCAATCATAGGTATTAAAAAATCTCTTATTGATTTTAAAGGCAATCAGTGGTACATCAATCGTGAAAATGCTATGAATGAGTACAATAAAATTGTACTAAACCGCACTGCGGATAGTTTGAAGATAAGCAACTTTAAAATGGCTCACCAAAACCAATATATGAACCTTAGTGGGCTTATTACTACTGACAATTACAAAAATTTGCATTTGGTAGCCCATAACGTAGCGCTGGATAAGGTTATGCCTGAAATGAAAGGACTGAACCTTACAGGCACACTTAATGGGAATGTATCACTTACCCAAAAAGGAAATTTGTATTATCCTTCGGCTGACTTATTTGTGCAGTATTTCAAGCTAAATGGTTATGATTATGGTGACTTGGAGATGAGTATTTTTGGGAATAACGACTTATCGTCATTTGATGTTGCAGCATTTTTCTCTAACGGGCGGTCATTAGGTTTTGCTACGCGGGGAAAGATAAACTTAGATAAGAAAAAAGGGACCTTACTTGACCTTAAGGCTTATTTTCAAGATTTTGCTCTATCACCTTTCAATCCTTTTGTGGAAGGTATTTTCTATGATTTACGAGGCACAATGAGTGGGATTGTGAATATACAAGGTAGTGTAAGCGACCCACTAATGGATGGTGAACTGACACTTCATAAAGCAGGAGCGGGTATTAGCTACCTAAAACTGAACACTGATATTAATGAAGGAGCCCGCATAAAGGTAAATAATAAAACTTTTGACATTAATAATTGGACTCTTACTGATACCGATTATAAAACACAGGCCTCTTTAAATGGTACTATTAGGCATAATAAATTATTGGATTGGTTCTTAGACCTCCGCCTACAAACGCTAGGCAAGCGGTTTATGGTACTAAACACACCGTATACAGATGATGCCCTTTTTTATGGTACTGCTTTTATGCAAGGAAAGGCTAGTATTAAAGGAGCTTTGGATGAAATTGCTATTAGTGTAAATGCTAAAACTGAAGAAGGAACTTCCTTTAAAATACCTCTTAGTGATGGAGAAAGTGTAGGAGATGACTCATTTATTACCTTTGTAGAAAAAGGTGATAAAAAAGTAAAAGTACAAAGAGATTTAGAGTCGATTAAGGGATTAGAACTAAACTTTGAATTAGACATACTGCCTACTGCTGAAGTAGAAATAGTGATGGATAAGAAAACTGGTAGCAACCTTGTAGGGCGTGGAGCTGGCACTCTGCTTATTGAAATTAACACTAATGGGAAATTTAATATGTGGGGTGACTTTATTACTTATTCGGGATTTTATAACTTCAAGTATGAAAACTTCATTGATAAGCGATTCAATGTATTGCCAGGAGGCTCTATTTCTTGGAGTGGTGACCCTTTAAAAGCTACATTGCGAGACCTGAAAGCTGCTTATAACCTTAGTGCTAACCCGAGCACACTACTAGAAAGCAACCAATATAACCGCAAAGTAAATACTCAAGTAATTATTAAGCTGGAAGGTGAGCTGATGCACCCTGAAACATTGTTTGATATTACCTTCCCTGATAGTAGTCCAAGTTTAGTATCGGAGCTAAACTATAAACTTGAAGATCAAGACCGTAAACAGTTACAAGCTTTCTCACTTTTAGCACAAGGCTCATTTATGAGTGAAAAGAATACTGATAACCGCTTACTTGCCTATAACCTTTTTGAGACTGCAGCTGGCTTGTTTAACCAATTATTATCGGATGAAGATAATAAACTGAATTTGGGAGTATCATACGAGGCAGGTATTAATGATGGGTCATCGGATATTAATAGTGACCGCTTAGGCTTTACTGTATCGACCCAAATTACTGAATGGGCAAGTGTAAATGCTAAAGTAGGAATACCTGTAGGAGGTGTGAGTCGTACTGCTGTAGCAGGTAATGTAGAGGTTCAATTCCGCCTAAATGCTGATGGAAGTTTAACCGCTAAAATATTTAATCGTGAAAATGAGTGGCAACAATATATGCTTGACCGCATAGGTTATGCCCAAGGGGTAGGACTTACCTATACTGTAGATTTTAATACTTTTAAAGGATTGATGCAGAAAATATTTAAAAAAGGTGGCTCCATAGTAAAGTAATTAAAACTATACTTAGGAGCCATTTCTTTATTTATTGCTCTACCTTATCTTCTTCCTTTTATCAAAAATCATAACTACTTGGAAAGAGACAAGAGTTAAAAGATATTTTAAAGTTAATAGATATCATTATCTTACAACTCGTTCTTGCCTATTAATAGACTCTTGATGAATAGCTTTAAACACCTGAATAATTAAATCTTCACTGAGGTTACGCTGTTCACCTTCTAATATCATCTTACCAAGTATTTCATGCCAACGTTGGTTTTGGAGGATAGCTACATTATTAGCTTTTTTTAGCAAGCCTATTGCATCGGCTATTTCCATACGTTTTTTAAGTAAATCCAGAAGTTGGTCATCTAATACATCAATATGAGAGCGAAAATGGCCTAACTGACTTACATAATCTTCTTCAGAAATGGAAGTCTTTCTAATTCGCAAGTCATTCATTATCTGTACAAGGCGTTCAGGGGTAATTTGCTGAGCTGCATCGCTCCAAGCTGCATCAGGATTACAGTGGGTTTCAATCATTAAACCGTCAAAATTGAGGTCAAGAGCTGTTTGTGATACATCAAATATTAAATCACGCTTCCCTGTAATATGTGATGGATCGCAAATGAGAGGTAAGTTAGGAAACTTATTTTGTAGTTCTATCACTAATTGCCATTCGGGTATATTACGGTATTTGGTTTTCTCATAGGTAGAGAACCCTCGGTGTATTACCCCTAAGTTCTTAATATTAGCTCGTTGCAGGCGTTCCAATGCTCCTATCCACAATGGGAGATCGGGGTTCACTGGATTCTTTACTAATATAATTTTATCGGTATCTTTGAGCTCATCGGCTATTTCCTGAATAATAAAGGGACTCACGGTAGAGCGTGCTCCTATCCACAACATATCGATATTATGTTCTAAGGCAAGTTTCACGTGGTCTTTATTTGCTACTTCTGTAGCTGTTTTAAGTCCTGTTTCTTCTTTTACACGTTGCAACCACTTTAATCCTAAAGCTCCTACTCCTTCAAACATACCAGGGCGAGTACGTGGTTTCCAGATGCCTGCACGAAAGAAAGAGACATCAGTATCTTTGAGACTATGAGCTATTTTTAATACTTGTTCTTCAGTTTCGGCACTGCAAGGTCCTGCTATTACTACTGGATGGTTTAGGTTTAAATTATCTAACCACTGGCGGTTTTCTTTTGTTATTTCCATTGTAATTGATTAATTTTCTCTTATTTTTTCAATAATAAAGTCATAGTGTGTGTAATACTTGACAAAATCAAGATCTGTAACATCAATAATAAGTGAGTTAATAGCTGTGTTTTTTTGAATAAAATCCAAATATCCGTAATGTATTTTTTTTAAGTAATCGGGGGATATATTTTGTTCATAATCTCTACCTCGCTTCTTGATATTTTCGATAAGGCGATCGGTATTTTGGTATAAAAACACATACAAATCGGGCTTAATAATCTGGTTATACAGTATATAAAAAAGCTTCCTATACAATACAAACTCATCATCGGTAAGCGTTATCTTAGAGAAGATGAGTGATTTAAATATATCATAATCTGACACTACAAATTCCTTAAACAAATCCATTTGTGCTAGCTGATCACGCATTTGCTGGTAACGCTCTGTAAGAAAAGACATTTCTAATGTAAAACCATATTGTTTAGGATTTTCGTAGAATTTAGGTAAGAATGGATTATCTGAAAACTGCTCTAATATGAGCTTAGCATTAAAATCTTCAGCTATTTTGGTAGCTAATGTTGTTTTTCCTGAGCCTATATTACCTTCAATAGCGATGTACTTATAGTGCAAAAAAGGTGATTTTTGTGCTGGGAATGACAACTGGTCGGTAAGGCGTTGTACAGGCGATGTATCATCAGTAGTGCGCAGTAACTCTGCTACTGTTTTTTTTAATATAGGGTGCTCTTTATGTTCATCAATAGCTGCTAAAGGCTTGAGTACAAATTTGCGACGATGCAACAAAGGATGAGGTACTGTAAGGAGTTCAGTATTGATAATTCTATCATCATAAAACAATATATCAAGATCGATAGTACGTGATTGATAGCCCTTAGAAGGGGTTCGCTCTCGGCCTAATTCATGTTCTATTTGCAAGAGTTGTGCCATTACCTCATCTGGTGACAAGTAGGTGCGAGAGAGCAAGCAAGTGTTCAGGAAAGCCTCACCGGCAAAGCCCCACGAAGGTGTTTCATAAATAGGGGCAATATCAACAATAGTGCCTACCCGCATAGCAATTCCTTCAATGGCCTGTTGCAAGTAGGCTTTGCGATTCCCTAAATTACTTCCTAATGAAATATATACGTCGTGATTCACTGTTCTTTTTTTGTAGTTCTTGTACTTTTAGACAAAAAAGTCTAACTCATCAGACTTATCAGAAAAACTTTGCCAAAGTATAAAACTTTGGCAAAGCGTAATCTGTATTATCTGTATCAGATAATTTTATTGGTTTTGCAAGAAGCGTAGTACATTTTCTTCTATTCGATGTGCTATATCGGTAGTATCGGCAGGGATAAACTTCTCACCCATAATGTGCTCATAAAGTTCGATATAACGATCGGACACTGATTGTACATACTCATCAGTCATTGCTGGTATTTTTTGTCCTTTTTCGCCTTGAAATCCTTGAGAAATGAGCCACTGGCGTACAAATTCTTTTGAAAGTTGTATTTGAGGTTCGCCATTTTCTTGGCGTTCTTCATAACCTTCTTTATAAAAATATCGAGAAGAATCGGGGGTATGAATTTCATCAATAAGTACAATCTCGCCATCACGAGTTTTACCAAATTCGTATTTGGTATCGACTAAAATGAGTCCGTGTTTGGCTGCTATTTCAGTACCTCGTGCAAATAGGGCGTAGGTGTATTTTTCCATCAAGCGGTAATCGGCTTCACTTACTATGCCTTGGCGGATAATATCCTCACGTGAAATATCCTCATCATGTAATCCTTGTTCGGCCTTAGTAGCAGGAGTAATAATAGGATGCTGAGGGAAAATATCGTTTTGGCGTAATCCTTCGGGGAGGGCTACCCCTGACAACATACGCTTACCATCTTTATACAAGCGTGCTGCGTGCCCTGCGAGATAGCCTCGGATTACCATTTCTACTTTTATAGGTTCGCACACTTGGCCTATTGATACGTTAGGATCGGGGGTAGCGATAAGCCAATTAGGTACAATATCTTCGGTTTGTTGTAAAAAGCTCACAGCCATTTGGTTCAATATCTGCCCTTTATACGGAATTCCTTTAGGAAGGATAGCATCGAAAGCCGAAATACGGTCGGTAGCAATCATAATGAGTGTATCATCTTTAAGCTGATACACATCACGTACTTTCCCTTTGTAAAAAGATTGTTGTTTAGGGAATTTAAAGTTTGTTTTTGTTATGGTATTCATCTTCGTAAAAGTTTTATATTCTTTTCTCGGGGCAAAGGTACAAATAATTTATAAAATAGCAAATTTGTAAAAACAGCAATTTGATTAAATATTAATGATTATAGAAGATTTTTTTTGTAGAAGATAGAGATAATTATAAGAAGAGGTATAAAATAAGAAAAGCTCTCCTTAACAAAGGAAAGCTTTCATTGGTTTACTATAAACCCGTGTAAAAATATTTACACAAAACAACACAACTAAATCTTATGAAGCGGTCTGGACGGGACTCGAACCCGCGACCCCATGCGTGACAGGCATGTATTCTAACCAACTGAACTACCAGACCTCATTTTTTATCAGTAAACTGTGCAATTCATTTCTTCATTGCGGGTGCAAAGGTACAACTATTTTCATAACCTGCAAATTTTTCGGCAACTTTTTTTCATTTTTTTTGCACTTTTTTGCAACCATTACTGATAATCAGTAATTTATATGATAACTTTTTTTATGCCCTACTTGCTGTTTTTAGGTGTAATTCGACCGCATTACTATCGGTTAGGCTGGCTATGTAGCAGGTAATGCCCATCACTTTGTTGTATAATGAGCCTTCTTTGCGGTATTTTTCGGGTAACTTTTTAAGTAAAAGTCGGTCGAAGGAGGTTTCTCGTCCGTTTTCTTGATTGATGATTGCGGTAAAAAATATGTCTAACAAGTGCTGTAAAATGACATAGCCTGAGACTTCTTTTTCGACTACCTCATCGGATTGATAGATATTCTGGACGCTGCAATCGATCACATCTTTAATTTGGTGGCGGTATTTACTATTATGTAATAGGGATTGGTGGAACTCACCTGCGAGTATGGCTTGCTCATTCTGTACAAATATATCGGTGGCATCTTGTACCAAAGCGTTTATGGCTACGGCACGTAGGTAGGCTATGCGTTCCTCTTTGGTTTGCAAGCGGGTGTATTTATCGGTGTTGATACGATCGGTAATGATGCCTCCCATATATTCTAAGGCTACATCTTCGCTAATGAGTCCTAAATTAATACCATCTTCAAAATCGATAATGGTATAGCAGATATCATCGGCTGCCTCGACTAAGAATGCTAATGGATGGCGTGCATACCGCAGCTCGCCAGCGGTACTATTATTTTTTAACCCTAAAGTTTCGGCTACTTCTTTAAAGAAATCTTTATCGCCTTGAAAGAATCCGTATTTTTTATCGGCAATCCTATCGGTAGGGCGTATGGGCAGTGATTCTTTGGGGTACTTGGTGAAAGCGCCCAAGGTGGCGTAAGTGAGGCGCAAACCTCCTTCTACCCCTAAGCGAGTTTCATTGAGTATACGGAAGCCGTTAGCGTTACCTTCGAAATTACATAGGTCGGCATACTGGGCATCGGTAAGGAGGTGCTTGATGGCTGTTCCTTTTTTGAACTGAAAGAACTCGCCTATGGCTTTCTCGCCGCTATGCCCAAAAGGAGGGTTGCCGATATCATGGGCTACTGCGGCTGCGGCTACTATTGCGCCGAAATCGTTTGTTTGGTAGCCTAATTCGCGCAAGTATGGGTATTTGGTGAGGAGGTGCTTGCCTATGGAGCGCCCCAAACTTCGGCCTACGACTGACACCTCGATACTATGGGTGAGGCGGGTATGTACGAAACCTGTTTTGGAGAGGGGAATTACTTGTGTTTTGTCCTGCAAACTGCGGAAGGCACTGGAGAAGACCACTCGGTCATAATCCATATCAAAGCTTAGGCGTGTTTCGTCCTCATTGAGGCGAGGTCGTGGTGTAATATCGCCGTATTTATTAAGAGATAATAATTTTTCCCAGATCATATTTTTTTATTTACATAGTATTGGATGTGCAAAAGTACAAATAATTTGGAAATTGGCAATTTATAAGGAGCTGAGGTGTAATGAGAATAATGCAATGGTTTGGGGATTTTGTTGTGTTTTTCGCAATGAGAAGTTTGCGGTATGATGTAGCTGATACCCAGCAAAGTAAGGGTTATCCTTCGTTTATAGTTCGTTTATCCTTCGTTATAAGTTCGTTCATCCTAAGGTATAGCTATAAGCTGCTTAGGGCAAGAATAAGTATAAAACATATTGATTATTAAGAAATTACATTTTTAAGCTAAAAACAAAATAGAAGTGATAGCCTTTTGAAGTATTGGCAATAAAAATGAGATATGGATGAGAATTTCACATTTCAATTAGTGAATAGTTATTATGAGTTGGTTACTTTTCCGTTGAAATCAATGTGATATTCGTGATAATTGAAATCAATGAGGTGAATTCCTTTGGGGGTGAGGGTAAAAGAGGGGGTGCGCTCTGTGGGTGAAACGAAAATATCTTTCCCACTGAACTGCCAGAGGATTTTGCCTTGCTTGTTAAGACGTGATATCTCGACCTCGCCGTGGGTAATGTAATCGTCTTGATAAGGGGCTATCTCAAAGCAAGTAGCCATATCGACCTGCGTATGCCAAAGGAGTTCTAATGTAGGCAAGAGAAGACAAAATACCTCATTGCCACAGGCTACCAGAAGTTGGTCGTGATTTAGAAGTGTATTTTTCTGACTGATGGCATTGGCTGTGCCTGCCCCTGAGAGTAATATATGGTTAAGTTCTTCTTCAGCCTCATAGAGATAAACTGCTATTTGAGGAGGGTATGATGCTTTTTCTGTTATTTCTATCTGATAAGGATTTTTATAAAGCCAAAGGGTGTTTTTCATAGTTTTGATTTTCTTTTGAATATAATAAATAGTATAAAACTCAAACTTACTGCTATATTAATTATAAAATTTAGTAGTGGAGCGTGTTCTAAAAGAGTTTTATCTAATACGAATTCGGCTCCATCTTGCTGCTTAAAAGGTTCGGTAACTACAAACTCATAGAGCGTAAATAACAGCAATCCTAAACTCAGTAGAAACAATACTCTTTTATAGAGTTTATTTTTGTATATGAGCAAGAAAAGGATGTTAAAAACTAAAAGGAAAAACGCAAAAAATAGGGGTACAGGATACCATTCTATAAGATCTAACTCCCAATAGGGAATTATTGGTCGCACACACCGGAATAAAAAGATTCCTACAGCTATATTATAGACCATTATGCCCAATGCTAATAAGATTTCAATTAGAGAGGAGATAGATTTATTCTCTACTTTTTTTGCCACGAAAGCGATTAAGTGAAAAACTAACAAAGGAATTATGAGTTTTCCTGCCAGTTCCAACTCTGAAGATATAGAAGGATATAAGTTCATAATAACTTCTTTTTAAGGTTTTATAATTGTTCTTTAATAGTGTCTATCAACTCCTCTACTTTCTTGAGTTTCCCTCCAAAGTATTTTTTGTCTTCTATGATTTTTTCAAAGATATCCTCTATGCTATGAGCGGGTGAGAGTGTCCATAAACTATAAGGTTTCAACTGTACTGTCCCTATTTTTTTAAGGGAAGGCAGTATCGTTCCTAAATCTTTATGGTTGAACCAGCAATCAGTTTTGAGGGCAAAATCTTGGTTGTTTTTCCCACAGGCGAGTTCGCTTTGCAGAAAGTCGGTCATTGTAGGATAAGTAGGGGCTAAATATCGAGTAGGAGCAAGATGATACTCTATTTTTCGGGGAGTAACCTCTACAGCTGACACAAAGCAGATGCCATAACGATCACTAATGGTTATTGCCAACACATCTCCTACTTCAAAATAAGGTGTTTTAGGTTTCTTGGGAGTAGGTTTCACAAGAGGCTTGGGGTTGTCCTCTTGCAATTGTAGTTTGAGCTTGTCGAGTGCTTTCTGTCGTTGTTTTTGGGCTTTGCTGTCTATCTCATTCCAGAGCGGTGTTGCTCCTCGTTCTATGAGTTGCAAAGCTTTGGTGCGCACTTCATCTTTTGGATAGCCTATTTTCCAAAGGGAATACGCAAAAGCCGTCCAATAGATTTCAGTATACAATTCATCAATACAGAAATTAACTTCCTCATTGAGCCAATCTTGTCTGATTTTCTCTACATCCTCACCATCTTTATAACGCTCGGTGATGTTGTTGTAAATGTCGTAGCCACTATCGCTATCTATGATTTTCACGCCGTCTATTGCCATAGTATTGTGTTTTTAAGGTCGTATAATTGTTTCTTCTACTTTGCCTTTGATCATATTTTCAATAGCGGTATAGAGGTCACCTCCATAGAAATAGTGATAGGTTTTGCGAGGCGTCCAAGAGGAAAGGTCAAGCACACCCCATACACTACCTACACTATCGATACAGAGAACTTCATCGGCATTGACATCGCCAAAGGGAATAAGCTCGGTAACTCCTGCATCGGATTCGTAGTATAGCATCTCTTGGCGAGTAGGGAGGTTTTGTGAGTATATAAAAGCCATATAGCCGTCGTTGCGCTTGATATCCTTGCCGTCGAATATGGTAAGGAAAGTGACGAGTTCGTGAGGCAAATCGTCATAACCTGCCTCGCGATAGCGCGCTTTGATAGTTTCGGTACGAGCGCGTCGCTCTTCTTTAGAGAGAGTATTGAGTAAGGTAATACCTTGCTTTTCTAAAAGGTTTTCTAATGATTTTTTCATTGTTTCTTTATTTTTTTTACCACTCGCAAAGGTACGAGCCGTACGGGCAAGAGAGCTGGGGGTAGGCACGAGCTACAAGCTCGCGCCAGCTGGGAAAAGTAGTGTGTTTATATGAATACTTTCCGCTTGGAACTCTTTTGCCAAAACATTTAATAATATTGGTTTGTCTCCTTGATCATTTACGAATATTTTGTAATACATTTATTTTATCAATTTCTTAAACAAACTCACTAACCAAAGAACGAGTAGCAACACCGGTAGTATAGGTAGCAAGAGCAGAAAAAACAATAAAAGCAAAAAGCAACCCAAGTGCTCGTTATAGGTAAAGGCTTTGTTAAACCCCTCAACGAGGAGTTTAGTAATCCAAAGCTTCTCTATGGTCTTTTTTAGTTCCATCTTCTTATTTTCTTGCTTCTTCAATGGTGAGACCAAAAGAAGCTAAGCGGTATTCTAAGTTAGAGAGGACATAGTCTTTCTCTTCAGGGAAATGTTTGGCTATTGCTTTGTAATAGGGTAATAAGCGTTTGTCTTCCACCCCAGAAAGGGCTTGCATAACTGTGCAAAGGACACCGGTATCGGTCTCTTGTAGCCCTTTGATAAAGGTATCGAGGTATTGTTCTTTCTTCTTGCTTTTGCCGAGGGTATAGTAGGCAGTGCTACGTATTTGGAGATTCTCATTATCGGTGAAGGGCAGGATCACTTCCTCGAAATTGTCATCTCCTTCCGTAAGGAGGTAGGTAGCAAAATCAAAGGTTCTTTCGTCGGTAATGGTAGGCAATAGCTCTTTTACAACAGACACCCAGTCGGCACAATGGTCTTTTGCATACCACCATACGAACTGAAATACCTTTTTAGGATCATTGGTTACCAAATCTTGCAAGTAAGGTTTGGCTCGCTCATAAGACGATTGGCTTAGAATTTCAATTAAGAAATCTCTATCGTCGTTGTTTAAGGCAATGAGCTTTTCTATCTTGTCTAATAGAGCAGGTTCTAAAGGTGGTTTTTTATGATATACCCCCTCGAGGCAGTCGGTTTGAGTTTTGCGGTCGGTAGTGTGTTCATATTCATTGAGGAGCACCTCAGCGGGTTCGCCCCGATGGTAGCCAAACCACGTAGGGCGGTCGTCTATTAGTTGCCCCGAAATGACCTCATCGAGGTAGCGTTCGTACCAATCTAAGAAGTTGGTTTCGAAAGCAAATTTGGGTTGCGCGAGGTCTAAATCTACATTCACTACACGACCGGCATATTTGCCATTGAGCACCAAGGCGTGTTCATAGGTACAGCCCTGACTCCCCAGAGGCAGAAGCCCACCAAAGACTTTTGCTCGTTCGGCAAAATACTTATCATCGTCTTCTTCTTCCTCTTCTTCAGAAGGCAATAGTGGATCGGAGAGCGTTTCCCATTCTTCTTGAGTCATATCAGGAGAAAGGTTGCAAGGTGCTTTGAGGTAGGTTTCTATTTTTTCGTAGAGTAGGCTATCTAAAGAAGTGCCAAAGGCATACAGGCCGTAATAAGGTCCGGCTATAAAGTCTGATTTTTTAGCTTTAGCATCGCCTACAGTAAGCATAAAGGCACGATAGCATTCGGGGAGTTGTACGCCGTATTTCTTTTCAAAGGCAAGGACTTCCGCCTCGCTTACGGGCGGGTTGAGGTGGTACTTATGAGCATCGGCTCCAAATACTTGTAAATCTTTATCGGCGGCTTTGGCTTGGGCAAGCTTTTGCTGAATGCGGTGGAGTTGTTCTTTCATTTGTTTATTTTTATATATTCCCATAGACCTCTATATAGGCGCAGGTGAGGAGTTTTTCTTCTAAATTGGCAATGACTTTCTGTATAAAAATCTTTACTTTATCATCGGTAAATGTATGTTGGCGCAGTTGTGCAATGATTTTTCGGCACGTGGTAGAGTCAAAGACATTGCTGGTTGTACAATTGAAATAGTTTTCGACTTTGTTACACTGGGGTTGGTATAGGGGAAATACGGACTTGAAATTTTTTAAAAGATACTTATCAAAATCTTCTATTGGGATGAAGATAGAACGCTTGGACAGATTGTTCAAATTGGCATCTAAGGCACTGATGAGATAGCCCATACCTCTTTCGGTGGTATCTCTTTTATCTTCAACACTTATAGTTAGTGAAGTGCTAAAAATGTGTTTTACAGCCTTTTCGACATTCTGACTGAAACGCTCATATACATTTTCGGCTTCCCAATGTTCGCACTCGGTTTCTGCCATTATAGTGGCTATATTTTCTTGGTGATAGAGGGCTATGGCGGCGGGGATATCACCTGCAGTTTGCTCTAATAGGGTTTTGGCTTTCTGCAAGGGAAGGGCAAGTTGGGTTTTGAGGGTTTGTATTTGTTTTGGGTATTGCATTACTTGAGTGTAAAGTGTTATGAGGGATGTGGATTTATAGTTTTATATGTGGCAAAAGTACAATTTTTTTGGTAATAAGCAAGAGGTTATTTAGGTAAGAGGTAAGAGACTATGGAGAGAGTTGGGGGTACCTGCTGGCTGACTATCCTTCGCGACATACTCAGCTGCGCCAGCTCGCTGACTATCCTTCACGACATACTCAGCTGCGCCAGCTCGCTGACTATCCTTCGTTTATCCTTCGTTTATCCTTCGTTATTCGTTCGTTCGGGGTTAAGGTGAACTGGAGGGTAGTATTTTTCTGGTTGAGGGGCAAAGGATAATGGAATGGAGGTGGAATGGAGGTGAAACAAAAAAATATGATATGCTTTTTTGGTTATTAGGAAATTATTCGTACTTTTGCATTTGGAAATTTAAATAATTTATAAAAAATGAAAAAATACTTTTTTACTATTACATCTCTTTTGGTGTCGAGCGTAATTACGGCTCAGGTGAAGGATATTAGCTTTGCGGTAGCGCCTACAGCAGACTATGTGTGGTGGCACAAACAGGCTGGTATTACTAATGGGTTTATGGCTGGCGGTTCGGTAGGCTTTGGTTTTGGCAGGAATATTGAATTGCTAGGGTCATACAGACAGTCGATAGGTTTGAAATCAAAGATAGATGGATTTTCGGCTCCTGATGCTATTGCATCGGTTTTTGAAGCTACGAATGTAAATGTACACCGTTGGGGAGGTGAACTGAAAGGGAATATTCCGTTGGCTTATTCATTCCAGCCTTATGTTACTCTGGGCTCGGGAGTGCAAACAGTTAAAGCTAACAACCTAAGTGAAGAGCAGGTGTTTTTTGGTTTGGGATTGGGAGCTAAATTTAACTTGACTAGAAGACTTACCTTGAACTTAGAGGCTAAGGCTACACGCTTTAACTTTGATGCTTCGAACCTGCTGCACAAATCATCGGAGGCACGCACTAGTGCTTACAACCAATGGGTGAGCAACAATGTAAATGAGAAGGATATGTTCGCATGGAGTGTGGGTGCTGGCTTACAACTGTACTTAGGAGGGCGCAACCCTAATGAGCTAACAGAATTAGATCACTCATACACTAACTTAAAGAGCTTTAAAGTGGTATTGGAACCGTCTTTGGGTTATTTGAACTTTAGTGGTGATAGCAATTTGCGTGACACTTACTTGGGCGGGGTATCGGCTGGATTTGATTTCACTGAATATATTGGTATCCGTGGTTATTATTATCAGGCTATGGAAAATGAAAAGATAAGCACTAACTTTGATAAACTATCATTATATGGAGGTGACTTTTTGGCGCGCTTAAATATATCAAACGGTGTAGTTCCTTACGTATCGGTAGGGGCTGGCTATATGAATGTAGGTAGCAACTATGTAGGAAGAACTAGCACTGGAAGCAACAAATCGGGTATTTTTGCTAAAGGAGGGGTAGGTTTGGCTATTCCGTTGGGTAAGCATGTTGAATTATTTGGGGTAGCTAACTTGCTTTTCAGCACTCAATCGGACGATGCTACAGCGGCTCTTAAATCGGCTAATAAACTTCAAAAGAATACTTTTTACCAAGCTGGTATCCGTATTAAATTGGCTAAAAGTAATCACACTGAAGTATATACTCCTTACACTGATGTAACAGAAACAG
Organism: Capnocytophaga sp. oral taxon 878; assembly: GCF_002999135.1. Classification (NCBI taxonomy): domain Bacteria; kingdom Pseudomonadati; phylum Bacteroidota; class Flavobacteriia; order Flavobacteriales; family Flavobacteriaceae; genus Capnocytophaga; species Capnocytophaga sp. oral taxon 878. Next base: position 171,269 of record NZ_CP027229.1, on the reverse strand, counting down.
CAAGCACTACTACCGTAGCTGCAAATAATATTAATAAAACTACTACCCCTTTGACACAAAAACAAAAAACTTTGGCTTACTACAATGAGCAAATAACAGGAGTAGAGAAACAAATACAATTGGCATTGCAGAATGGCGATAACGCTAATGCACAACGCTTGCTAAAAGAAAAACAACAGTGGGAAACTTTGCGCAACCAATATGCTGCTGAGAACATCCCTTATATGTCGGTAGAACAAGTGCGCTTGGTACGTATGACTCCTGAAGAATTGCAAACACTGATAGATAATGTAGTGAAAAGTGTAAAAGAAGGAGAAGGTAAAAGTACTGACCAACGTATAGATCGTCTTGAAAAATTATTGTTAGAGTTAAAACAGCCAGCTGTTCAACCAGTAATAACGTTACCTGCTACAACAGGGACTATTAGCACTACTACTCAACCTTAAATTTTCTAACAGATGATAAAACAAACGTATCAAATAGTATTATTATTATTACTGTTGGTGGGTAACTATGGGTTGGCGCAGGTAAAACCTACGCCAACCAAAACAGAAATAGTAATGACTACTGATGAACTGAAGTACCTTTTGGAGCAGATAGCGCGAGCAGAAATACAATCAATTAGAGATAAGAAATTGGATAGCTTACTGAAAGGTACTGAAAGTACAACTCAAGAGGGCATTATTAGACAAGAGGTGCTACATAAATATATTACCACACAATATATTAGCACTGCTACCCCCACTGTAGTGATGTACCCACCTAACGCTAAACAAGGTGTGCAAACACAAACTGTATATTCGCCTACAAGCGTTATAGTACAAAACATCCCTGCACAAAATACAACTGCCTTACAACAGCAGTTGGCAGATTTATCGGCATCTATTCAGCAATTAAGACAACAACAGCAAGCACTTATGGCAGCCTTGGCGGTAGGTACTGGAGCTGTTTTGGCTAAAAACTCACAAAAAGAGGTGCCTAATGCTGGGGTTAATACAACTACTGTAAGCAGTATAGCTACAGGAGTAAGGACAGCAGTTGTAGCACAACCTACAACTACTCCTACCGTAATTTCACCTGAAAGACGTATGGAGTTAGAGCTTATTCTTGCTAATAGAAAGTATAAGACAAGTTTTATCTATTTTGCTAATAACTCGGCTACTCCACAACCTCAAAATATAGAAGGGATAGACGAAGCGGTAGCATTACTTAAAGCTCATCCAGAACTTTCAGTACTTTTGGAAGGGTATGCTAGTAACGTAGGTGGCGCAGATTATAACAATTACCTTTCGATGCAACGATCCATAAACGTATCAAAATTATTGCAAGCAAAAGGAATTGAAGCTGAACGTATACTAACAGCTTTTAAAGGAATAGATAAAAATGCAAATGCTTCGACAGCAAGAAGGGTAGAGATTTTGGTTATTATTAAATAAATATAATATGGAATACACTGTAGAAGGTATGGGCTGCTCCGGATGTGCTACTACTGTACAAAACAAATTGGCTACTGTTCAAGGAGTAACAGCTGTTTCAGTTAGTTTTGACACTAAAAAGGCAATTATTGAAGCAGAGACCGAAATTCCTTTAGAAATTTTACAAAAAGCGTTGGAGGGTACTCATTACAGTATAGGAGACCCCTCCAACCTAGAAAAAAAAGATCATAAAGAAAGTATAACTATAGCTAACACCCCCACTGAGGGACACTCTAAGATTGGTGTGTTTTACTGCCCTATGCACTGCGAGGGTGATAAAACTTATAACCATCCTGGTGATTGCCCTGTATGTGGTATGGACTTGGTAGAAGTGCCTACCTCATCTTCAGAACAAGAAGGAAAAACTGAAGACATAAAACGTACAAAACTACGTAAACACTTCTGGGGGGCTGTAGCTTTCACACTACCTATTTTTATCATTGCTATGAGCGGAATGTGGCATAACAATCCGCTATACAGACTAATGCCCGTAAAAGGGTGGAACTGGGTGCAGTTTGCCCTATCGGTTCCTGTAGTATTTTATTTTTGTAACATATTTTTTATAAGAGCGTGGCGTAGTATTAAAACGCTGCGCTTTAATATGTTTACCCTAATAGGTATAGGAGCTGGAGTAGCGTGGGGTTTTAGCGTAATAGCGTTATTGGTTCCTGATATGTTCCCTGAACAGTTCAAAGAACACGGGAATGTACACCTCTATTTTGAGGCTGCTACTGTTATTCTTACCTTAGTCCTCTTAGGACAAGTTATGGAAGCTGATGCTCATAACAAAACACAAGGAGCTATTAAACTACTGCTGAACTTAGCCCCTAATAAAGCTACTAAAATTACACATAACAATGAGGTAGAAGTACCAGTGGAAGATGTTGTTATTGGTGACTTACTACGTGTAAAGCCTGGAGAGAAAATACCAGTGGATGGAGTAATTACCGAAGGTGTAACTACCATAGATGAAAGTATGATTACAGGAGAGCCTATTCCTGTTGATAAAGAAGTAGGTAGCCAAGTGTCGGCAGGCACACTGAATGGTAGTCATACCTTTGTAATGCGAGCTGAAAAGGTGGGCAGAGATACGCTTTTATCTCAAATAGTACAATTAGTACAAGAAGCTAGCAACAGCCGTGCTCCTATACAACAATTAGCAGACCGTATAGCAGCCTATTTTGTGCCTATAGTGATAGGAATTTCAGCACTTACCTTTGTATTATGGATAATTTTTGGAGGTGAAAATGCTTATGTATACGCACTACTGAATGCTGTAGCCGTCCTTATCATAGCTTGTCCTTGTGCGTTGGGCTTAGCCACCCCTATGTCGGTTATGGTTGGAGTGGGTAAAGGAGCACAGCATGGTATCCTTATTAAAAATGCTGAAGCCCTTGAAGTAATGAGTCAAGTAGATACTTTAGTGATAGATAAAACAGGAACACTTACCGAAGGGAAACCTACAGTAAGTGATATATACACTTTTGGCAATACTACTGAAAAAGAACTTTTGAATATTCTTTATAACCTTAATAGATATAGTGAGCACCCTCTTGCAAAAGCTACTAATGCATACACAAAGGCACTAGATGCTACTCCCCTACCCTTTACTGAATTTCAATCGGTTGCTGGTAAAGGAGTAAAAGCAAATTATGAAAAAAAGACTTACTATTTTGGTAATGAGCAGCTATTAAAAGAAGTAGGAATTACTATTCTGGGTGAAATAGAAGAGAAAGTAAATGCTATGCGGCAGGAAGGCAAAACGGTTTCTTTAGTAGCTGATAATGAAACTATAATAGGAGCTGTTGGTATTGCTGATAGGGTAAAATCTACTACCATAGAAGCTTTAAGTGAATTGCACAACTTAGGGGTTGAAATAGTAATGCTTACTGGTGATAATGCCTTAACAGCTGCTGCTGTGGCTAAAGAAATAGGCCTAGATAATTACAAAGCTGCTATGTTGCCACAACAGAAACAAGAAGAAATTACCCGCCTACAGAGTGAAGGAAAAATAGTAGCAATGGCAGGAGATGGAATGAATGATGCACCTGCCTTAGCAAAAGCCAATGTGGGAATTGCTATGGGTACTGGCACAGATATAGCCATTGAAAGTGCTGGAATTACCTTAGTAAAAGGAGACCTTAAGGGTATTGTAAAAGCAAAAAAACTAAGTTATGCTGTGATGAAGAATATACGTCAGAACCTTTTCTTCGCCTTAGTGTACAACACAGTAGGTATACCAATAGCTGCTGGAGTATTATACCCTATATTTGGTATACTTCTATCACCCATGATAGGAGCTTTGGCTATGAGTTTCAGCTCAGTGAGCGTTATTAGTAATGCTTTGCGATTGAGGCGACTAAAGCTGTAATTTGCTCCTTAGTGTTAAAACTATGTAGACATATACGCAAACGTTCTTGCCCTACGGGTACTGTGGGGGCTAAAATAGGAAGAACCCCAAAACCTTCAGTTTGCAGCTGTTGTGCTAGTGCTTTTACACGTTCATTACCAGCTACTATTATAGCTTGTATAGCTGACTGTGAGCTAATAAAGCCTTGTAGCTGATATTTTTCTACTTCCTTAGTAAAATGTTTAATATTGCAATGTAAAAATCCAATAGCTTCTGTGTGTTGTAACTGCTCATAGCCAGCCCTAATAGTAGCTACACTATGAGGACTCATAGCTGTAGTATAGATAAAAGAACGTGAAAAGTTTACTAAATAATTAATCACTTCGGGGGCTGCTAATACTGCTGCTCCATGTGCTCCTAACCCTTTGCCAAAAGTAACAATACGAGCAAATACTTCTTTTTCTAATCCTAAAGCCTGTACTAAACCACATCCATGAGTACCCAATACTCCTATAGCATGGGCTTCATCTACAGCTACATAAGCATTATGACGCTTTGCTAAGAGTACTAACTGTTGTAAATCGGGACTATCACCATCCATAGAGAAGACTGTTTCAGTAACTATTAAAATTGTTTTATCAGGTGAAGCAAAGCGTTGTAGTAACTTTTCTAAATCATCTAAATCATTATGTCTAAACTTATAAGCTGTGGCTAAACTAAGTGAAATACCATCACGTATAGAAGCATGACTATAACTATCATACAAAATAATATCACCTCTACCAACTATACAAGAAAAGAAACCTACATTGGCATCATAGCCGGAGTTATAAAGCAGTGCAGCAGGTGAATGATGAAATTTAGCGATATAGGTTTCTGTTTCAGTAAAAATAGCCAAATTACCAGATAATAAACGTGATCCTGTTGCGCCATAAAGTTGAGGTTGAGTACTAAGTAACTGTTCTATACTGCTGCCTATTTTCGAGTTATTACTAAAACCAATATAATCGTTGGAATAGAAATCAATAGCAAAGGAACGCATTGCAAGACTACGCAATGCGTTCTTTTTTTGTCGTTCTGATAATTTTTGCAAAATATGTTTCATCATAAAAACAATACTATCTTTTGAAAATGAGCGGCAAAGATAAAAAAGAATGATAAATATAAAAAAGTTTTTTATTTTTATTTTTTACTTTTAAGATTTTTCACTACCTTTGTCGCATTAATAATCAACCTTTAAAAAAGTATTTCTTATTATGTTAAAAAGAATTTATCAAGTAGCCTTAGGCATTGTTGTATGTTTAGGCTTTGTGGCTTGTAATTCTAATCAAGCCTCATCCTCAAGCACTAGAAAAGACTCAAGTGCTTACCAAATTAAGGTGCCTACACCACCTCGTCCTGCAGGACAAAAAGATGTACTAAACCTTACTACTCCTAAAATGGAAACTGTACGTGTAGGTATTATTGGTTTGGGTATGCGTGGGCATGATGCTGTAAGACGTTTGAATCACGTACCTGGAGCTAAAATTACTGCTTTGTGCGACATTCGTCCTGAGATGGTAGAGCGTTCACAAAAAATTCTTGAAAAAGAAGGATTAGCTCGTGTAGATCAATACACAGGATCAGAAGATGCTTGGAAAGCCCTATGTGAAAACAAAAATGTAGACCTTGTTTATATTGTTTCAGACTGGAAACACCACGCTCCTATGGCTCTTTATGCTATGCAACATGGAAAACATGTAGCTATAGAAGTACCTTCTGCTCTTACTATGGAAGAGATTTGGGCTCTTATTGATATGAGTGAAAAAACTCGCCTACATTGTATGATGCTTGAAAATTGCGTATATGACTATTTTGAAATTACAACCCTAAATATGGCACAACAAGGACTTTTGGGTGAAGTTATTCACGGAGAAGGTGCTTATATTCATAACTTAGATGATTTCTGGACTTATTATTGGAATAACTGGCGTTTAGATTATAATGCCAAAAACCGTGGTGATGTATACCCTACTCATGGTATAGGACCCGTTTGCCAAGCTCTTAATATTCACCGTGGTGATAAAATGAACTATATAGTTTCATTTGACACACATCCTTTTAGAGGAAAAGAAGTGTACAAACGCGTAATGGGTAAAGAAGATCCTAACTTCCAAAACGGAGACCTTACCATTAGTATGATTAAAACAGAAAATGGTAAAACTATCCAAATACAACATGATGTAGTTACACCTCGCCCTTACTCTCGTATGTACCAACTAACTGGTACTAATGGTTTTGCTAATAAATACCCTATACAAGGCTACCTTATTCAGCCTGAAAGCATAGCTAAAGACGAAGTTCCTGATCATCAAAATTTATCAGCACATAACTTTATGCCTGAAGCTGCTAAAAAAGCTTTAATGGAGAAATACAAACCTCGTATTCTTAAAGACCTAGAAGCTCGTGCTAAAGAAGTAGGTGGACATGGTGGTATGGATTTCATTATGGACTATCGCCTTATCTACTGTTTACGTAATGGTTTACCTTTGGATATGGATGTATACGACCTTGCTGAATGGTGCTGTGTGGCACCTCTTTCTAAGTTATCATTAGAAAATGGTAGTGCTCCTGTAGAAATCCCTGATTTTACTCGTGGTGCTTGGAAAAAAATTAAAGGTTATAAACATGCTTTTGCTGACTAATACAAATTCATAAACACTCATAAAAAAGGGTATCTAGAAATTATCATTATTCTCTGGATACCCTTATTATTTATATTTAACAATTAATCTCTATCAAATATGTCAGATGTATTAAGACTTCCTGCCGAGCAGCTCTACTCTAATGAGTTGGAGGCGCTTAAAGAAGAAGATAAAAAACAAGAAAAACCTATAGGCTGGCAACTATCACCTAAAGCTGTACTTAAATTTATTACTGGAGGCTCTGCTAGTGGTATAACTATCACCCCTAAGTATATAGGCCACAATCGGCTTGTAGAAATAGCTATTGCCACTCTTCTTACTGACCGTTCTTTGTTACTTATAGGTGAGCCTGGAACTGCTAAATCATGGCTTTCAGAAAATCTTACAGCTGCTATTAGTGGTGATTCACAAAAAGTAATTCAGGGTACTGCAGGTACTAGTGAAGAACATATACGCTATTCATGGAATTATGCTATGTTACTAGCTAACGGACCTTCACATGAAGCTTTGCTAAAATCACCTATTTATCGTGCTATGGAGAGTGGTTCGATAACACGATTTGAAGAAATATCACGTTGTGCCTCAGAAGTGCAAGACGCTCTCATTTCTATTCTCTCAGAGAAAACTATCGCTATCCCTGAGCTTAGTGAAGAACAAGCAGCCAAACGCGGTTTTTCAATCATTGCAACTGCCAATACACGTGACCGTGGCGTAAATGAAATGTCATCAGCACTCAAACGCCGTTTCAATATTATTGTATTACCTGCTCCAGCTACCTTAGAAACAGAAGTATCTATCGTAACTAAGCGTGTAGCGGAAATATCAAATAACTACAAGCTAAAAGCTCATTTACCAAAGAACGAAGCTATTGAAAAAATAGTAACAATATTCAGAGAATTGAGGAAAGGAACTACTTTAGATGAGAAACAAAAACTAAAATCTCCTAGTGGAGTTATCTCAACAGCAGAAGCTATATCACTTATCACTAATAGTATGGCATTAGCAGGTAGTTTTGGTAATGGAACTGTTACCGATGAAGATCTTGCTTCAGGCTTACAAGGAGCTGTAGTAAAAGATGAGGATAAAGATAAAATAGTATGGAAAGAATACCTTGAAAATGTAATGAAGAAAAGAGGAACTAGTTGGCGTGAACTTTACAACCAATGTTCTATAATGAATAGCTAAGAATTAAATAATTTATAATAAAAAAGAAATCCGCAAGGTTAGAAAACTTTCGCGGATTTCTTTTTTATTATAATAAACAATTATTTTTATTTATTATTAAGTGGAGAACCTTGATGTACAATATAAGTAAGTTTCAAAGCATTTACATCTTGTAATTTCTCACGAATATCACTTACAAGTCCCATATTGGTATCAGCATCTACTTTCAAGGCTGTAATAAAGATATCACGTAAACCTTCACGTAAGCCTTCTCTGTAGTTGAGAATGTAGTGACCTACTTCAGACACATCAATAAATTTATCATTTACCTGAATTTTGGCATTTACACCAAATTTAGACTGATACTTAGGAAGAGGTTTCCCTGCGTACATATAAACAACGGGGTCTTTCTTATCCAACTTTTGTACCTGATCAGCTACAGGCAACTTATTCTGAACCATCAAATCACTATCTTTTGATTCTGTTACAGTCATAAAGAAAAACAAAAGCATAAAAATAATGTCAGGCAAAGAAGCCGTTGAGATAGGAGGCGTATCGCCACTTTTCTTTTTTGTGAATTTTGACATAGTCTTTAATTTTAGTGTTTTTTAGGTGCAGTTTCCAAGAGCTTTCTTGGGTAAAGTTCCTGCAATTTCAATATTACGGGCTCTAACTGTGCTTTACGCTCTTTTGGCGTACGAGCAGCGTTAAACTCCTCTTCAATTTGTTCGTAAGGTACTTCATTAGGATACAAACGTTGGCGTTGCCGCTCACGTAATTCATTATAAGCTTTGATAAGCTCATTTTGTACAGCTACGTAAGTTTTGTATGATGTTTCTCGGTCATTACGCAAAGTAATGATAGCCTTATCAGGGTTGTCTGATGAAGTTGCTAATTTATCACCTTTGCAGTAAGCGCAAGTTCCATCGCCGTTGTTATCCAAAAAATCGAGGGCAGTTTGCTTAACATCCTTTAGTTCTTTTATCTGGTTATTGATAAGCAACTGGTTATTTTTATTTACAACTACTACCAATACGTTTTTCTCTTTTACCACTGGTGGTTCTGGAGCGTCGGCAGGTTGTTTAGGAGGCAATTTTACAGTAATCCCTGAATTGCTTTCAATGGTTGTTGTTACCAAAAAGAATATCAACAGCAGGAAAGCAATGTCAGCCATTGACCCTGCATTTACCTCAGGTATTGAACGTTTTGCCATAGTTTTTTGTTATTTCATTAGTGCTTTTTTCACGTTAGAGGCAACGAGAGCTACAACAGCTACTGCTACCAATAAGTACAAAGCTATTAAACCGGTGCTTACCCCTTTACGTACAGATTCACTTGCTTTTTTCACTTCTTCACTAGCATTAGCTTCTACACTTCCTGATGAGAAAATGTAAGCTACAAGAAGAACAAGAACAAAAGCACCTGTATAGATAAGCGTTTTTTTCAGTGCTTTAGGTGATGAGGCTATGCTAAGAGAAGCTGATACTATTACAGATACAAGCACAATAGCTACTATAAAGTAAGTAAAGTAAAGAGTAAAGCTTAGCAAACCTTGAAAGCTAACAGCACCCCAAAGATTCCAGAAGTTATTTTTCACTTCCTCAACAGGAGTTCCTGCAGGAGTATATAGTACGGATAACCATATCCATAGTAATATACCTAGCACTCCTAATGCTATTGATGCGTATTTTGCTATTTTATACATACTTAAAAGTTTTTTTTTAAAGTAGGGTGAGTAAATTATTTTATTTTTCTTGCTACTAATAGGTCGATAAGTGAGATAGAAGCATCTTCCATATCATTTACAATAGCATCGATTTTAGCGATAATGTAGTTATAGAAAATTTGTAGAATCATCGCAACTATCAAACCGAATACAGTAGTAAGCAAGGCAACCTTAATATCACCAGCAATAAGTGAAGCATCCAAACCACCAGCAGAACTAATCTTATCGAACGCCTCAATCATACCAATTACGGTTCCCATAAACCCTAACATTGGTGCAATAGAGATAAAGAGCGAAATCCAAGAAACATTCTTTTCTAATTGTCCCATTTGTACACCACCATAAGATACTACTGATTTTTCAACCATATCAATACCTTCAGATGCACGGTCTAATCCTTGATAGAAGATAGACGCTACAGGGCCTTTAGTGTTACGGCATACTTCTTTTGCAGCTTCAACACCTTTGCTATCCAAAGCTTCTTCAATATCAGTAATAAGTTTTTTAGAGTTTGTCGTTGCCATATTGAGGTAAATAATCCTCTCAATAGCTACTGCTAAACCGATAATTAAGCAGAGCAAGATAGGAGCCATATACATAGGTCCTCCCTCAATGAAACGTTCTTTGAATACTTGGTGGAAGCTTTTGCTTTGTTGAGCCGCATCTGATACTTCCTGTGCACTAACCATTGCTACGTTTAGAACTAGCATTGCTACTAAAAGTAGCTTAGATGACATTTTTTTCATTTGATTAATCTTTTTAAATTGTTAGTTAATAATTCAATTTTTAATTAATGTTATAAATTTGAAAGAAGCAGAGAGGAAGGGATTCGAACCCTCGATACACTTTTGATGTATATACACTTTCCAGGCGTACTCCTTCAACCTCTCGGACACCTCTCTATTTCTGAACGCCAAAGTAACAAAATATTTTTGTAACTGACAAATTTTTTTCTTAATTTTTTATTAAACTTCCCCAACTATACTTTCTTCAAATTTGATTTTGAACAAGTTAGGAGAAATATTTTTTTTCAATAAAATCATCATTTTAGTAATAGCCGACTCTGTTGTAATATCTTTTCCATCTATTATTCCCATTGTTTTGAGGGCTTCACTAGCGGCATACTTGCCCATAATCACACTTCCACCACTACATTGGGTTACATTCACAATGTGTATTCCTTTACCAATGGCTTTTCGCAAGCATTCCAAAAACCATTCATCAGTGGGAGCATTACCCGAACCGTAGGTTTCTAACACCACTCCTTTTAATCCTTCAATACTAAAAAAAGCATTTAGTAGTTGTGGTGTTATGCCTGGAAACATTTTGAGTATAGCTACCTTTTGTTCAAACTCTTTCCATACTTTTAGAATAGTATGAGGTTTAGGTTTAAACAAATTCTCTTTCATTACCTTTAAATGTACTCCACTTTCAACCAACAAAGGGTAATTAGGAGAGGTAAAAGCCTGAAAGCGTTCTGCATTTACCTTAGTAGTACGATTACCTCTATATAGCTTATATTCAAAATAAAGTCCCACCTCACGTATTACCGATTGTCCTTCCTCTTTTAAGGCTGCAAGCTGTATAGAGGTTATTAGATTTTCCTTAGCATCAGTGCGTAAATCGCCAATAGGGAGTTGTGAGCCTGTGAATATTACAGGTTTTGACAAACCTTCTAACATAAAGCTAAGAGCTGAAGCAGAATAACTCATCGTATCACTGCCATGTAGTACTACAAAACCATCATAATTAGTATATTCCTTTTCTATAACTTCAGCTATAGCTACCCAATGTCGTGGATTCATATCAGATGAATCAATAACTTTTTCAAAGGAATGTACCGATATTTGGCAATCTAAATGTGATAACTCAGGGATACGCTTATAAAGGTTGTCAAACTCAAAAGCACGTAATGCTCCTGTTTGATAATCTTTTATCATCCCGATGGTACCACCAGTGTAGATAAGCAATACTTTTGAATTATTAGTTTCCATTCACTTTATTTTTTACAGGGTTGGCATACATTTCCAAAAACTTAGTACGTGAGATATCATCTTCAGCTAACTTATTCATCCGAAGCTGAAACTGTTGTTTTTCTTCATTCGTGTAATGCTTATTATATATATAGGTGCCATCTTGCAAGTCAGCTGCAATATAGTTAGGAGGGAACAGCTGGTATTGCTTATGAATAGCAGCATCCAAACACTCTGCAACTGCTTGTAATTGTTTATTTAGGTGCTGATGTTCAGCTTCAATAATATCTAACTCTTTACTTAAGGGTTCTCCTACTGCAATATGTACACGCCCTTTTTTCCCTATAAGCCCTTGAATAATATTCTCAAAATCTTCCTTATTAGTTTTTACATAGGCTTCTCCTTTGTGTTGAGCTATAAGAGCTGGTATTTTAAGAGCATCAGTAGGATCAAACTCATAAGAAATAGCCATAGGCACTATATGTAGGCTCTTGAGATATTGCAAAGGCGAGAGTCCTTCAATAGCATTTAGAGTAAGCATTTTTAGTACTCCCTGCTGGGTACGATCATCACCATTTTTGGTACGTCCCTCACGTTGTGCTAGCCATACACTGCGATGATTCTCGGTAATGCAATCATAAATATATTCAGACACTAGCTTAGAATGTTCCAAAGCCTCTCGAGGAGGCAAACTTCTGTATATTATGATATTGCGGTTAAGCATCGCCAGTATTTTTAAATACTTTTTGCGCAAAAGGTTATCGCCCATAGCCGAAGCCGTCATTTCAAGTCCATTATTATGCAAGGCTACATTCAGCAGTGAAGTATCTAAAATAATATCACGGTGATTAGAGATAAAAACATAAGACTTTTCAGGATCAAGATTTTCAAAACCTTCATAAGTAAATTTTGAAATACTCTTTTCTATTGCTTTAACAACCACCTGATACATTATATCAATTTGAAAATCACTTACTTTTTGGCACGATAGCAATTTTCGTTCGCGTTCCTCAGGAGTGCTTTCAGGAAAAGCATAAGCCAACATAGCCTTAATCAAAGAATTGTCTTTAATTTGGCGCAGTGCTTCAGGCACCTCGTTATCATAAAAAGGGCGTATTGACTTGTAATAATCTTCCATTTGAGTTTTTCTTTGTTATGCGTAACAAGAGGCAAAGTAACAAAAAATTTTTGATAATATACAATTAAATGTTAAATATTTTTTTTGCATTCACTGTAGTTTGCTGAATTACATTGGTTAAGGACTGACAATAAATATCAGAAATCTTATCAGCCACTTGCAAAATATAAGCTGTTTCATTACGCTTTCCTCGGTAAGGTACCGGAGCTAAATAAGGAGAGTCTGTTTCTAAAACTATATGCTCTAAAGGTATATTTTTTAAAAACTGATCTATTTTCCCGTTCTTAAAAGTTACTACTCCTCCTATGCCCAAGTGCAAACCGTAGCTTATAGCGCGATGGGCTTGCTCTTCAGTTCCCGTAAAGCAGTGAAAAACGCCAAAAAGCCCCTCCCCTTTTTCTGTTTCTAAAACTTCAAAAACCTCATCAAAGGCATCTCTACAGTGTATTACTATGGGAAGCTGATGTTTTTTTGCCAGCTGTATTTGCCAAGCAAAAGCCTCTTGCTGTTCTTTTAGGAAAGTTTTATCCCAATAGAGGTCAATCCCTATTTCGCCAATGGCACAGAAAGGATGTGTAGGCATTAAAGCTTCTACGTGAGCTAGTTCCTCTTTATAATTTTCTTTCACACTACAAGGATGTAGTCCATTCATAAGTGACACAAAATCTGGATAATTAGCTTTGAGCTGAAACATCTGCTGGGTGTAGGTACTATCAATAGCGGGAATGCAGCAATGTTTTATCCCTGCTGTTTGGGCACGTGCTATCATCTCAGCACGGTCATTATCAAATTCTTCCGAATATAAATGTGTATGGGTATCTATCATTTAATTTATTTTTTCTTCCACTGTTTGCCATAGATGGCATAGTAAATCTCCTCTTCGTAATATTTGTAGAAACCAGGTTCTTTGTTGGCAATAAAAAAGGCTTCTTTTTCTTTGAGGAATTTCGCAAGTAACTCCTTGTTCTCTGGCTTTTCCATTTCTTTTTCCAAATTCTTAAACACCATATCAAACTGTGCTGAGGTGATTCCTTGGCAGATAAGCGGTAAGGATTTTTCATTCACTCCATAACGATCGATAAGGGCGCTCACAAAGTATTTGTGTATCATTTGGTGTTCGTCGTCCAATAGTGCAAAGTATTTGCTAACCAAAGGAAAATACTCCTCTCCTATCAAACCCAAACCAAAGACGGCATAACTACCCGGCATACAGCTTTTCTCGCCTTCTTCTACATCATTATACCACTGAAATTCTTTCATAGCCACCTCAGCATAAGCTACTAATTTAGGGCGCAACTCCTCGTATTGCAGTGCTTGGGCAAAAAAGCGATGGGTAGGCGATTTGGCAATGCCTTTAATGTCTAAAAACTGTTTAGGGGCTTTACTGCTGATCTTGATATAGTAACTGACAGGAAAATCAGCTTTGAGCAGAGCAATGATAAAATCTAAAGCCTTGTCATAAGCCGTGGCTGACTCTTGTTTGATTTTCACACTGATCTGAGCAAAAACATCATTCGCATCACATTCCACTTCACTATCCTTGTAATGGATAAGTTCGTTAGGCAAGATACCTGTCCCCTCTTTGAGGTACATCGCTGCTTTTTTAGAGCCTAATTCCTTAGCGGCACGCTCTAAATCCTCACAAGCAAACTCTACATCCCAACTATATTTTTTGTATTTGATACGCCAAAGAGCTTGTGCCACAAATAGGTTTAGTTTGGCATTATCTATATCTTTTGCTTGCAAACCTTCCTTGAGTGTATATTTCTTTGACCAATCACTTCCTTCTACTTTGTAATATAGTTTCATAAAAACCTTTTCTTTCCACTCTCGTGTATGGTAAAGCAAGCTCCATTGATATTCTTCTAAAGTCTTTTTCCACTTAGGATCTATGAGGGTAATCCCTTTGTTGAGGATTTCAATTACCTTGTCCTCACTATAGCCTGTGAGTTCAAAATCAAAAAGTTTATCAAAGAAAGTATGCACTTCTTTCTCTTTCACTTTCTGGGTAGCCTCATAAATAACCTTTTGTATATAGATATCCAAACGCTCTTTGAGTTCAGCTTTGCGCTCGGGGTGTTCCAATCGCACTTGTTTGCGGGCGTGATGCCCAGTGGCGGTAAGAAAATCAAATACTAAGGTAAGTTTGTACTGAAAGCGATAATAAAACTCAGGGTTGAAGAACATTTGAGTAAATTGTTCTTCCAAAGCAGGAAGCAACTCATTGTCTATAAAATCGTCAGGAAGCTGCTCAAAGTCTTTAATGGTAATAGAAGGACAAGTATATTCTTCCTCATTATTATGAAACTCTATTTTGTTCTTTCTCTGTTTTATTTTGAAATAATCGGTGATACCTTCCCAGAGTTCATTTCTGCCATAAGGCTTTTTAGGAAGATCTAATTCGTCAAAGGCAGTAGCTATTCCTGTTAAGATTTCTTTGATGATGCTTTCTGTGTTCATTATTAATTAGTTATATTTAGTTGTTTTTCTATTTCTTCAATACTTGGCAAAGATGATTTATAATCTTTTGATAACTCATCAAATAATTTATAGGAAGAAATACCTATCGGATTATGTATATCATCTAAAGTATACTGGGCTACTACATCATTTTTATCTTTACAGATTAACAAGCCAATAGTAGGATTATCAGCTTCAGTACGCAACTGTTTATTTATTGCTGTTACATAGAATTTCAATTGCCCTATATGTTCAGGCTTAAACTTGGTTGTTTTGAGTTCTACTACTACATAACAGTGCAATTGCACATTATAAAAAAGCAAATCAATATAAAAATCATCTCCTCCTACATTTATATGCACTTGTTTCCCATAGAAACAAAAGCCCTTTCCAAGCTCTAATAGAAACTTTGTCATATTATCTTCCAAATATTGTTGAAGTTCTTTTTCAGTACATTTTTCGGTTATTGAAAGAAAATCAAACACATAAGGATCTTTAGTAAGCTCTTGGGCTAACTCAGAAGCAGCTATAGGCAGTTCTTGCTGAAAATTAGTAATCGCTTTCCCCTGCCGCTCATATAAATTCAACTCTATTTGATGTTCCAATACCGACCTACTCCAATGGTTTTCTATTGTTTTATAAACGTAGAAAATAGCCTCTTGCATATCCCTACAACGTTGCATAATCATTATATGATGCCCCCAAGGCACTCTAAACAAAGAAACTTCTAATTGGGAAACAAGTTGTTTCCCAATTACATCTTGCTGATTATAAAACAAATACCATTGTCGTATCATCTTTAGGTTCCTATAAGAAAACCCTTTCATCATAGGAAACATCTCACACAAATCAGCACTAAGGGTTTGCAAAAAACCATCACCCCACTTAGCCTGTTCTTGTTTTTCCACTATATCTTTCCCCATTTGCCAATAGAGGCGTAACAACTCACTATTTACTTGTATTGCTGCCTTTATTTGGCTTTGCTGTCATTTCTCCTACAACCACCCTCCAATCTCACGCTTCTCCTACCTCCTATCTATTATAAAACTCCGCTGCCGATGCTACAAAGCGCTCAAAAGCTTCAGTTACTTGTGGGGCGTTTTTAGTAGTAAGGGCAAAGGGGTTCATATGAGAGTAAGGATAAGGAAAATCATCTACTTCAACCTCTATATTAATATTCCGGTAGCCACCTTTCAGGGTATTAAGTGCCTCAACAGGGGGTGTTACCTCATCCTTTTCTAGCACAAAGGCTTTAATCTGTTTCTCCAACTGAGAAAAGCGCTTTTCTCGTTCTTTCTGATAGTAATTATAGCGCAACATTGTTTTAAACCACCCCTCTTCAAAATGTAAGTTACTATCCTGATAATGCTGCAAGCGCGTATCGTTCTTGAAGTTCGTACTAAGCAGCTCCGCAAAGGTCTTTTGCATAGATATAGCCGCTCGCCCATCCATTATATATTTGGAGATAGGAAACATCCTATCAATAGTCATTCCTCCACAGAAACAAAACAATTTGGCATTCGTAAAATACCCCTTAGGGTTGGCCATCATCAAAATTACCGATAAAAAAGAGCCTATCGAGTACCCAAATAAGTTAATTTCGGCATTAGCAGCAATATTCTCCAGCCCTCCTGCCTTAATATCGGTTATAAGCTGTACTATATCGTTATAAGTCTGTAAGCCCGACCAGAATAGGCGTTGCGGGAAGGCATCCAAACGCGTAGAAGTCGCTGCATTCACATAAGATGTATCCGAGTTATCAGCAAATTCACTCATACGTTTTTGAGCAATAGCATACATCTCTTGCCTAGAACTCCAACGCTCGGGCGCACGCCCCATATGGAAGGCTATTGGGAACAGCACTACCGCCTTCCCCGTCCGCTTCGTCAAGGCGTATGCCCAAGGCAGGTACTTATCCCACTTCTTTTCGTTCAAACCGTGAAAAACAATAATTACACCTTCGGCCAATTTTTGCTCCAAAGGCTGCACTATATGATACTGAAAATGAATATTGCACTCTATTTCATAATCAACCCTATCAAGATCATCTTGCGCACGAACACTCTGTGATGAAAACGCAAGATTATGGTCTTTACAAAATAAATGCTCACTCCCTGGCAGGTAATACTTAGCCCCTTCCGAAAAGAAACTATTATGAAAAATACTAATGCCTAGTTCGGGCAAATCACTGTTCTTTCCGGTATCAAAGGCGGTCCTTAGTTTGTTGTACAATTCGTAATATTCCATAGTTGTTAAATGTTTTATATAGGGTGAATAGTTCAAAACCATATCTGCGGGCAAAGATACAAAATAATTAGGAAAATACAATTTACTAAGTCCAAGTTCACAGTAGCTTCTCCCCCTCTTTCTCCTTCCTTAACTCCTTCTTATGCGAAAAATTCATCTATTCCGCCTTTTTATTGCCAATATTTCAAAAAAATCCATTCCCAATTTCACTTCTCCTTCAAAAACACAATTCCTTAATAATCAATCCTTTCCACTACCAAGCCCACCCCAAGCAACCTAAACAATGAACGAACTTATAACGAACTATAAACGAAGGATAAACGAACTATAAACGAAGGATAAGCGTATCTCTCTCTTTCTCAGCATCTTCTCCCCTCAATCCTCTCTTTGCCAAATTCGCAACAAAATCCCTAAAACAATACATTTTCCTCATTTGCTAATTCTCTCATTTGCCAATTTCCTCATTTGCTAATTTGCTAATTCCCTAATTTCCTCATTTGCTAATTCAAAAAATATTCGTACCTTTGCCAAAAATTGAATTTTATCTGAAATGAATATATTACGTTTTATTACCGCCGGTAGTGTCGACGACGGCAAAAGCACCCTCATAGGGCGATTGCTTTACGATAGCAAAAGTATCTTGGCCGACCAGCTTGAAGCGCTTGAACAACAATCAAAAAACAAGAACGACGATGGTATCGACCTTGCCATTCTTACCGATGGACTACGTGCCGAACGTGAGCAAGGTATCACTATCGATGTCGCTTACAGGTACTTCGCTACCCCAAAACGCAAATTCATCATCGCCGATGCTCCTGGGCACACCCAATACACACGCAATATGATTACAGGAGCCTCTAATTCAGAGCTCATTATCATATTAGTCGATGCCCGCAACGGTGTAACCGAACAAACCCGTAGGCACTCCATTATTGCTTCATTGCTCAATATCCGCGAAGTAGTCGTGGCGGTAAACAAAATGGACTTGGTAGGCTATAACGAAGAGGTATTCAAAAACATCCAACAAGAATACGAACAGATAGCCAAGCGTCTGGGAATAAAAAGCGTACATTACTTCCCCATTTCAGCTTTCGTAGGCGATAATATAGTGAATACCACCAATGCAATGCCTTGGTACAAAGGTAATTCCCTTCTAGATTTCTTGGAAAGTATCGAAATAAAAAAAGACAACTACCAGCAGCCTCGCTTTCAAGTACAGTACGTAATCCGCCCACAAACAGAAGCCCTACATGATTACCGTGGCTATGCAGGCGAAATCATTTCCGGTACATATCACAAAGGAGATAAAATCATTATTGAACCCGAAGGAATAAGTACCGAACTTACCAAAATAGAACACAACGGCACCGAAGTAACCCAAGCTCAAGCCGGCGAGCCTGTAGTACTACATATTAAAGACGATATCGACATCTCTCGCGGCGATTACTTCGTAAAAGAAGATACCGAACCTCAAAAAGGACAAGATATAGAAGCCGTAGTATGCTGGATGGATAAACGCGAATTACGTGAGGGTAACAAATACTTGTTACAACAACGCAGCAAAATCGTAAAGGCTATAGTCAAAGAAATAGAGTACAAAATAGATGTAAATACCCTCAACCAAACACCCGATGTTGAAGGAGTAAAACTCAACGAAATAGCCAAAATAAGACTTAAAACAGCCTCTCCTTTGGTCTATGACGCCTTTCAAGAAAACCCTCCTATGGGCAGCGCCATTCTTATCGACGAGACCAGCAACGCCACAGTAGCAGCCCTAATGATAAGTTAAAACTCTTACCACTCAAAAAAGGTATGAAAATGCTACAAGGTGTGAGAAGAAAAGGTATTTTATAGCTTAAAAACAATAAATAACATACAATATGACAACACAAAAATTAACCTCAGAACAAGCTATGGCTCTGGAAAATCAGTACGGAGCCCATAACTATCACCCACTGCCTGTGGTGCTTAGCAAAGGCGAAGGCGTATACGTGTGGGATGCCGAAGGAAAGCGCTATTACGACTTTCTTTCCTCATACTCTGCCGTCAATCAAGGGCATTG
The DNA here is from genome assembly GCF_002999135.1 of Capnocytophaga sp. oral taxon 878. Taxonomy (NCBI): domain Bacteria; kingdom Pseudomonadati; phylum Bacteroidota; class Flavobacteriia; order Flavobacteriales; family Flavobacteriaceae; genus Capnocytophaga; species Capnocytophaga sp. oral taxon 878. Next base: position 151,990 of record NZ_CP027229.1, on the reverse strand, counting down.
TCACCCCCGTATTATAAAAGCCTTAACCCAGCAAGCCCATACCCTTACCCTTACCTCCCGAGCCTTTTATAATGATAAGTTAGGAGCGTACGAAAAGTATATTACACAGTACTTCGGCTTTGAAAAAGTACTACCTATGAACACAGGAGCCGAAGCCGTCGAAACAGCTATTAAAATATGTCGCAAATGGGCTTACGAGCAAAAAGGTGTCCCCGAAAGCGCCGCTACTATCATAGTATGCGATAAGAACTTTCACGGCCGCACCACTACCGTAGTCTCTTTCTCATCCGATAAAAACGCACGCAAAAACTTCGGACCATATACACCTGGTTTCATTTCAATACCCTATGACGATTTAGCAGCTTTAGAACAAGTCCTTGCCGATAACGCTGCTACTGTGGCAGGATTTTTGGTAGAGCCTATACAAGGTGAAGCAGGCGTATACGTCCCAGCCGAAGGCTATTTAAGCAGCGCCAAAGCCCTATGCGAAAAATATAACGCCCTCTTCATTGCCGATGAAGTACAAACAGGCGTAGCCCGTACCGGCAAGCGTTTAGCGGTAGACCACGAACAGGTAAAACCCGATATATTAGTATTAGGAAAAGCCCTTAGCGGAGGTGTATATCCCGTAAGTGCCGTCTTGGCCGATGATCGTATTATGCACGTCATTAAGCCCGGCCAGCACGGTAGTACCTTTGGCGGAAACCCCTTAGCAGCTGCAGTCGCTATCGAAGCCCTACAAGTAGTAAAAGATGAAAATCTAGCCGATAATGCTGCCCGATTAGGAGAAATTTTCCGACAAGAAATAGGCACATATATTAAAAACTCAAAAATAGCATCACTAGTACGTGGTAAAGGACTCCTAAATGCTATTGTAATTAACGATACTGAAGATAGTGATACTGCGTGGGATATATGTCTAAGAATGCGCGATAAAGGCTTATTGGCAAAACCTACTCACGGTAATATTATTAGGTTTGCCCCTCCCTTGGTAATGAACGAAACAGAACTAAGAGAGTGTATCAATATTATTATCAGCACCTTAAAAGAATTTGAAAAGTAAAACATACAATATAACCTCAGGGATAATATCACTCCCTAGTAGTTTTGAGTATACAGAAAATAATTAGAGACTAATAACTAAAGACTTAAAAAATGTACAATTTATTAAAAGGAAAAAGAGGCATCATCTTTGGTGCTTTAGATGAAAACTCTATTGCTTGGAAAACAGCAGAACGCGTACACGCCGAAGGCGGTAAGTTTGTACTTACCAATGCCCCTGTAGCAATGCGCTTAGGACAAATAAAAAACTTAGCCGAAAAAACAGGCTCCGAAATAATCCCTGCCGATGCTACTAATATGGACGACCTTCAAAATTTAGTAACCAAAGCAATGGAAATATTAGGTGGTAAGTTAGATTTCGTATTACACTCTATCGGTATGTCCGTAAATGTACGCAAAAATATCCCTTACACCGAGTCTAACTATGCTAATACCGAAAAAGGTTGGGATGTATCAGCCCTTTCTTTTCATAAAGTTTGTCAGGTATTGTACAAAAACGATGCTATGAATGAGTGGGGCAGCATCGTAGCCCTTACCTATATGGCAGCACAACGTACCTTCCCCGATTATAACGATATGGCCGATAACAAAGCATACTTAGAGTCTATAGCACGTAGCTTTGGCTATTTCTTTGGTAAAGACAAAAAAGTACGTGTGAACACCATCTCTCAATCACCTACCCCTACTACTGCTGGGCAAGGTGTTAAAGGCTTTGACGGTTTTATTGCCTATGCCGATGCTATGTCTCCTCTGGGTAACGCTACAGCTCAAGATTGTGCTGACTATACTGTGAGCCTATTCTCCGATCTTACCCGCAAGGTAACAATGCAAAACCTCTATCACGATGGAGGCTTCTCCAATACAGGAGTAAGCCAAGAAGTAGTTGAACGCTTTTCTAAATGAAATATCTCTTCATCTACCTTGTGCGCTTCTACCAAGTAGCCATTTCGCCTCTCAAACCACCTACATGTAGGTACACCCCTACCTGCTCACAATACACCTTAGAAGCCCTACAAAAACACGGACTACTAAAAGGCGGATGGCTCGCTATAAAGCGTATATGCAGCTGTCACCCTTGGGGTGGTAGCGGTTACGATCCCGTACCTTAAATAATTAGAAATTATATTCGGCACAACCTATAAACAATCCCACTGCGGTTACTATCAGTACACCTCAGTGGGATTACCTATTTCCTATCACCCAGCTTCACAAATACTACACCTCCCCTCCCCTAATCGTCTCCAACTAATCTCAGTTTTCTCATTAAAAAACAACACTTACAGCCACCTCTTCTCCTTAAAAAAACTTAATGTCTTTGCTGTCAAAAGATATTATGAATAGTTGTTTTATAGAATCATTTAAAGGTCTAGAAGATCATAAATGAACTAATAAAGGTAACTTCAGACACAGTTTACAAGAAATTATATTACCGACTATCAGCGCACTATTATGCGGATTTCAGACTTATGAACTAATAGAATATTTTGGAAAAAACAAAAAAATATATTTTTTTAGTGATTGTACATCAACGTTTTATATATTTTAAAAATATTTTTTAAGAAAACATTTTATTCCAAAAAATATTATTACTTTTGTAGCAGAATCTTTAAAAAAACATTTTTCACGAGTACAAAAAATAAGCAAAGAGCTTAATTGGCACTTGCCGAGCTTGAAAAAGAAACAGAGTACAGGTTCCCGATATTTTCACGAAAGAAGTGTTTTATATGAAGTTATTAAAAAATAGTAGGCTATGAGTAGGATATTATTATTTTTAGGTATTTTATTGTGTTTTTTACCCTCTGCCTTTTCGCAAGAACTTCCAGATGTAGTAATGGTAGGAGAAACAGACCATAAGCATTTAAAAGAAACAAATGATAATTATTTTTTAAACGCTATTAGGCGTATGGAAATAACTTACATCCCTTCTCAAAGATTTGTAGACACAGACTGTGAACGGTTATGTTTACCTACCAGTAAGCTTTTTACTTGTTTTTCAGAGGGGAATTGGAGTTTTGGTTGCTCCTATCCGTTTTTAACATCACAAGATGATGAGATAATAATTTTTTCTAATTTTCGTTTTGATAATTCTATCAAAAAACAAGAAGAACAAATAAAAAAACTCCTAAAAGATAATTTTCAATATTTAGGAAAAGATGTCAAGGATTGGAAAAAACTCGTTTCTTTTTATCCTAAAAAAACGGCAAAAAAACAATTCAATACCGATATGGTTTTCAGATATACCATTCCGCTTTTTCCAGAAGATGTCATAAATAGAAACGGCAAAGAATTCAAATATACCGAGAAATTTTTCATCTGGAATAAAAAAGTCGGGTTTATTGATTTAACTTGTTTTTACACCGAAAAAGCTAAGCAGAGCTTTAATGAATATTGGTATGAAGTAGAAAAAATGTTTGAGTATCGAGGGAAATAATTCTGGATAATAAAAAAACTTTAAAATACAAAATAAAATCCGCCAATAAGGCAGGTATTTAATAATACGAATATGCAAAATCACATCTAGTTAACAGACTTTCATAACCTATTGCAAAACAATGGGTTATATTCTTATGTTACCCAGCTAATAAAACAACTTGCCTTACAAAAAAATATTCAACAATAAAAATGTTCATATTATGAAAAACTTGTTATTCTTTATTTTCGTAGGAGTGGTATGCTCTTGCAACAATACACAAAATCAAGAAATAAAAAAGGAAGAAGCCAAAAAACTTTCTAAATTAGAAATATTATATATGCTCCCCAAAGATTCTATTTATGAATTTTATGACTTGTCAAATGATAGTATCAAAGAATTTCCTGATTTATCGGAATATTCTATTAAGAAATTGGATTTGTCTCGTAATATGATACAAGAAATGGAATATAAAAAAATGCCTAAAAGCATTGTAGAATTGAACCTCTCCCATAACTTTTTTTTGAAAAGTTTTTTTCTTAGCAACAAAACACCTAAAACTTTAAAAAACTTGAATTTGTCATACAATAATATTTCGAGTTACAATACAGTTATTTCGTTAAAACGGCTTGCTATAAATAACAACAATTTAGAAAGTATTTCATTAGGAAATGAAAAAATGGACTTTTTAGACATCTCAAATAATCCAAAATTGAGTAATGAAATGTTTTTTGACCCAAAATATGTAGATACAATCATTCATAACAACATAGCTAATAATAAGCCTCTGGTTTTTTACTTCAAAAAAAGTTTTATCATCGAGTAATATTATGAACCCCTTAAAAACCTCCATCCTTTTTTGCTAATTCAAAAAATATTCGTACCTTTGCCCCCAGAAATCCTCAAGAGAGTTGTTTGAGGATTTTTTATTTTTTATATGAACGTAACAACATTAAATGAACATTATGAAGAAAGTATCATATTACACTGCCGAAGGACTTAAAAAGCTCCGCGACGAACTAAATCAACTGAAAGATGTAGAACGCCCTCGCGCTTCACAAGCTATAGCCGAAGCCCGCGATAAAGGTGACCTTTCCGAAAATGCCGAATACGACGCTGCCAAAGAAGCTCAAGGTTTGTTAGAAATGAAAATCGCTAAATTAGAAGAATTAGTAGCCAATGCTCGCATCATCGATGAGTCTCAACTCGATGTGAGCAAAGTATTAGTTCTTTCTACCGTAAAGCTAAAAAACTTAGCCAATAAAATGGAAATTACCTATACCCTAGTAGCCGAAAGTGAAGCCGATCTAAAAGCTGGTAAAATATCAGTAAGCTCACCTATCGGTAAAGGCTTATTAGGCAAATCAGTAGGCGAAATAGCCGAAATTAAGGTACCTAATGGCACTCTTAAACTGGAAATATTGGAAATAAGCAGATAAAAAAAATGAGTATATTTACCAAAATTATCAACGGAGAGATTCCTTGCTACAAAATATGTGAAGATAAGGATTTCATTGCTTTTTTAGACATTAACCCTAATGCCAAAGGACATACCCTTTGTGTGCCTAAAGAAGAAATTAGCTACATTTTTGATATGGACGATGCTCAATACCTCAAGCTGATGCAATTCAGCAAGCGTGTAGCATTGGCTTTGCAGCAAGTAGTACCTTGCAAGCGTATAGGGGTAGCTGTTGTAGGCTTAGAAGTGCCTCACACTCACGTTCACCTCATCCCTATCAGTGAGATGAGCGAAATGACTTTTCAGCAGAAAGTCCAAATGACTGATGAAGAGTTTAAAGAATTAGCTGCAAAGGTACATCAGGCTTTTATAGCATTACCTTCTGCCAATTAATCTTCCTCCTTTCAGGAGCATACAAAAAAGGCTATCAACAACTATATAATTGTTGATAGCCTTTTTTGTTTGTAGTATTGCATTACTGTCCTAATAAGCCATCAAGGGCATCAGTATAAGTCTTCTTAGGAGCAACACCTACTTGTCTACCTACTACTTCTCCATTTTGGAATACCAATACAGTAGGAATGTTACGAATACCATATTTAGCAGCAAACTCTTGGTTGTTATCTACATCCACTTTACCTACTACTACTTTACCTTCGTATTCCTTTGATATTTCCTCCACTACAGGAGCAAGCATACGGCAAGGACCGCACCATACTGCCCAAAAATCTACCAATACTGGTTGAGTGCTTTTAAGCACCAATTCTTCAAAATTTGCGTCTGTTATTTCTAAAGCCATATTCAATATGTTTTAAATGTTATGTGTTATATTTTTATAAGTGTGGTGCAAAAGTACGACTATTTTGTGATATTCATACTATTTACTAATAGTTTTTTGTTATACTCCTATAATCTCACAAAAAAGCCCTTTCAAATGCTGATTTTCTATCTTTTTAACTTACATAAATTATCGTTGCATTGATTGTAAAAATGCTTTAAATTCATCCTTTTCCGAGTTAAAAGTAAACTTATCCAATAACAGGTAGTAGTTATAAGGGTCTGCTACTCGTGAATAGGCTTCTCTTGCAAGAGCTAGTTTATTATCACCAAACGATATAGAATTCATTAGCTGTCCTACTTGCTCAGTAGTAAGTACTATTAAATTCTTCTGCATACGGAAAAAAGATAACTTATCATCATCAAAAGTTTGTTTTTTGTACATTCTAAGGAACTTGTCATACTCAGCAGGAGGCATTGCTTGTAACACTATTACAGGCTGCTGGGGGTTATATGCACCATTCCCACCGTATGATTTATTCCATACATCGTTCCACTGTCTACCTTGGTAGGTAGGTAGGTTATTATTAAGTATTACTTCCTCAAGCAAATAGAGTCCTTCTCGCGAAAAGAAATCCATTACCATTCGGGTATTGTTATGAGGTGATAAGGTAACACGATAAATAAGATTTCTCCCTTGCCAGATGCTAAGAGGTTGTGATATGGCTGGCACATCAAAAAAACGATACATACCATTAGCATTAGTTATTTCTTGGTCACCTATATTCACTGTAAATCTACCTCCTTCAGGAATCCGAATAAAAACTTCAGCATAGCCCTCATTGTAATCTAACTCCCAATGATAGTCAATATGTATAGAAGGATTAGCAACACGCCCTATTACGACACGATTTTGTTTATTGTTTTGTCTGTATTCATTTTGAAGTAAACGTCCTGCCGAACCCACTTGTTGTGCCCAGCTCACTGAGGCAAAAGCCCCTAAACATAATAAGATTAACCTTTTCATAAGTATAATTTTTAATTAAATATAAGATTATATCGTAAGTGTAGCCAAATTCGTGCCAAAGAATAATACTTTTTCGCCAAACTGTTGGGCAGCCTCCTTTAAAAGATCAGACAAAACATCTTGAATGAAGTTTAACATTTCTTGCGGATTTTGTTGTTCGTGATGGATAGCATAGTGAGGTTCTGGCATATCCATTATCTTGAAAACTCTTACATTCTCCACCAAATTACTTCTGTTTACTGTTGGTAAATAAACATTTTTTAACCATTCATTCCAGGTAGCAAGTTCCTCATTGTTTACTACTACTGTTAAGTTATATACATACATAATTATTATTTTTTGCAAAGATAAAAAATATTGCGTACATTTGCCGAAAATTACAAAAAATTAGATATTATGGCAAGTATACGCAATTTAAAAAAAGACATCAACTATGTATTAGGTGATATTATTGATGCTGTGTATTTTAGCGGAAAAATGCAATCTGAAGGAGGCAAATCCTTAGTTGCCGAAATCCTTAATGAGTTTGATACACTTATCGATAAAGTTGCTGATAAGAATGTTGAGAATAGAGGCGCACACCTCAAACAAGTAAGAAGAGATTTTGAACAAAAAGCCGCTGTGTTTATTGAGAAACTTAACACTCTTTAATTAGCAAAAAAGAAATAGCCAATTAGCAAATTCAAACATTCACTAATTGGCTATTTTTTTATTACTTTATCTCTTTACTTCACTCCATTTTTATCTGCCCATTTTATATATTCACTTCTTCCTTGTAGGTGTTGCAGATAGGTTCGTGAAAACTTATGATAACCATAGTTTTGAGGGTCAGCTACAAAGTATAGATAGTCGTGTTTTTCAGGGTTTAACACAGCCTCTATACTTGATATATCAGGCATTGTAATAATCCCTATTGGCAAGCCATACTTTTGATAAGTATTATAGGGGTTTTCTAAGCTAGTATGCAAATTAGTAACTCGCTTTATCACCATAGTATAATCACCAGTATGGTTTTTCATTGCAAAAATAGCTGTTGGGTCTGCTTGTAACATCATATTACTATGAAGACGATTTAGATATACCCCTGCAATACGAGGGCGCTCATCTACTTTAGCTGTTTCTTTTTGTACTACCGAGGCCAACACACATACTTCTACAGGTGTAAGTCCTTGTGCTTTTGCTTTTGCTTTTCGCTCATCTGTCCAAAAACGCTGATACTCTTTTAACATACGATCACGAAAATCCTCTGCTGATGTATTCCAATAAAATTCGTATGTATTAGGAAGATACATTGCCAATGCTGTAGCATCTGTAAAACCATTATTTTTAAGAAATGTAGGTTCCAAAAAAGCCCTAAGCAAAGTAGTGCTATCAGCTTCTATTTGCTTACTAATGCGTCCTGCCAAATCTTCTATCCTTTCTTGATTGTTAAACTTTAGTTTTACAGGTATATTTCTATTACGCAAGGTACGTACAATATCAATATTGTTTGCCCCCTTTTTTATGATGTATTTTCCTGCTTTCACATTTTGGGTATATCCCATACGATGTGCTATTTGTTCAAAAGCTGCAGGATTCTTTAATAGCGGATTTAAGCGGTGCTGTACATCGCTAAAATCAGATCCTGTAGCTATATACACCGCTACTTCTTTCTCATCAAAAGCAGTGTTAGGAGCAAAAATAAAGCGGTAGCCTAAAAAAGCTATTACAGCTACTAACACTACTATTGCCAATGTTATCCATTTTAGTTTCTTTTTCATTTATTATAAAATTGAAAAGGTGTATCTTATTGTTTTATATTCTATTGTGCTAAAAGAATGTTCTTTCTCAAAAAAATATGAATTAGTAAAGACTTTAATAAACATCAGTAGTTTCATTGTACTTATCCAAACATACTTCATCAGCAATTCCATAAAGGATTTCATCACTATTACTTCCAGTTATATTATAAGGAATTTGCTCAGGCTGATTAAGAATCTTCTGATAATATTCTTTACCTTTACTCACAACCCAATGAGATATATCTTCTCTCCCATCTTCAGATTCTTCCATATAGTCGGTAAAAGGTTCATATTGCAATTCAGCAGCCAAATCTACAAAAATCTCTTGAAAAGCAATAATATCTTCCTTACTATACTCCATAAGGATAGCTCGTAATTGCTCTCTATCTTCTTTAGCTTTAGTTATAATATCCCAAAACCATTCTTCTTTGTCTATATAAGTCATATTTTTACTTCTATTGAAATTAGTATTGATAAACTCACTTTATCAATAAAGTTTCATATCTTTATAGGTTAAATTAAATATTCATATCACTTATTCCTAAATAGCAAAAATCCCCATTTAGGAATAAGATAAATACCCATAAGGCAGGTTACCATCACAGGAGAATAAGAATGAGTAAAATAGCTTATCAAAATATGCCATACCAAAAAGAAACTCAATCCTGCAAGATATAATCCAAGAGCAATTCTTGTAGCTTTCTCACTCTTCCTACACAAAAAAGCTATAAGTGCCACAAAACTAAGCTGTCCTACCGAAGCCCATACAAAATACTCAGGATTTGCATTTGCTAAATGCGCATTCTCTAAAATCCTTGAAACCTTTAGCCATTCAGGTATCTTATCCACAAAGTCAATATACCATTGCCAAAAACTAATACTTTCTTCCACTTGGTGTAATGCGTGCAGTCCCATTATAGGCAACCACAAGTATATGTACTTATTGCCACTCATAAGCTATTCTTCTTTACCTTTCCTATATAAATCTCGCACAACCTTATATCGGTTAGGTTTTAAATAGGGGTCTTTATGGGACTCAAATTCATCCCAAAGGTAATCTCTAAATTTAGGTGTTATACCTTTTTTAGCCTCCTCGTAATCCATTTTTTGCAATATCTCACAAGCTGTGGGATACAAATTATCACAAGCTTCTATTAAATATTTAAGTCCTAAGTAGATATGCTCCTCCTCTTCAGATGTAACCCAAAAATCTGCCAAAGCCATTAAGGCTGGTATATAATCGTGTTTGGCTGCTTTTTCATAATATGTAAGGGCTACCTCCAAATCTTTTTTAAGTCCATTAGGTTTGTTTCTCAAAAGATATTCAGCATATTTATACATATCTTTAGGCTGCCCTTTCTTAGCTAGCTTTTTTAACTTTATAGGGTCTTCTTTATATGCTTGTGCAAATACCCCTACTGTTACCAAAAAACACAAGAAAAATAATATCCTTTTAACCATCTCATCATTATTATTCTAAAGGCAAAAGTACTTCATTTTTTTGAATTACCAATAAAAAAAGACCGAAAACTTTGTAACTAGTTTTCGGTCTAAATAATTTATTAATCATGAACTAACTATCATAACAAACTCATACGCCTATTCTTCTCGTGATTTTTGCTGATTGTTATATCCTTTATTACGATCATTACGTGGTTTGCCATTAAAAGGTTTATCCGTTCTTGGGCGGTCTTCTCTCGCTGGGCGGTCTTCACGTGGCGGACGTGGTAATAAAGCCTTGCGTGATACTCTCGTCTTCTTAGTTTTAGGATCTATACCAAGATATTTCACCTCTATAATATCACCTTCTTTAAGGGCATCTTCTATTTTCTCTACTCTATCCCACGATACTTCCGAGATATGAAGCAATGAGTCTTTACCTGGTACAAACTCTACAAAAGCACCAAACTCTACCAAGCGCACTACTTTCACAGTATAAGTTTCTCCTTCTACAGGCTCAAATTTCACTGCATTTACTGCGTCTATGGCTTCTTGTATGCCAGCTGCATCAGTACCTAAAATCTCTACAATACCTAGTTCACCTACCTCTTCTACCACAATAGTAGTGTTAGTACGTGCTTGTAAGTCTTGAATATTTTTACCACCAGTTCCTATGAATGCTCCAATGTATTCTTTAGGCATATCCATCTTCACAATCTTAGGAGCGTGAGGTTTCACTGTTGGGTTAGGTTCTGCTATAGTATCAGTTATTCTACCCAAAATATGCATACGCCCTTCACGTGCTTGGTTCAAGGCTTTTTCTAATATTTCGTATGACAGACCTTTAATTTTTATATCCATTTGGCAAGCGGTAATACCATCAGCAGTACCAGTAACCTTAAAGTCCATATCACCAAGGTGGTCTTCATCACCCAAAATATCCGAAAGCACTGCATAGCGCTCACCATCACTTATAAGCCCCATAGCAATCCCCGATACTGGTTTTACCATTTGCACCCCAGCATCCATTAGTGCCAAAGTACCAGCACATACCGTAGCCATTGATGATGAACCGTTAGATTCCAATATCTCCGATACCACACGCACTGTATATGGGCAATCCTCTGGTATCATACGCTTAAGAGCGCGTTGTGCTAAGTTCCCGTGTCCTATCTCACGGCGTGAAGTACCTCTTAACGGACGTGCCTCACCAGTCGAGAATGGAGGGAAGTTATAATGCAAGTAGAAACGCTCTTCCCCTTGTTCCGAAGGAAGGTCAATAACATTAGCCTCACGTGAGGTACCCAAAGTAACAGTAGTAAGTGATTGGGTCTCACCTCGTGTAAATATTGATGAACCATGTGCCGATGGTAAGTAACCTACCTCACACCAGATAGGGCGTATTTGGGTTGTATTACGACCATCCAAACGAATATTTTCATCCAAAATAAGGTTGCGCACCGCTTCTTTCTCAGCATCCTCAAAATAACGAGTAATGATAGGCGTTAGCTCTTCCAACTCCTCTTCACTGAAAAGTGCCAAACACTCCTCTTTCACTGCGCTGAATTTCTCACCGCGTTCTTGTTTTGTAGTATTCTCTTTAGCTATTGCATAGCATTTGGTATAAGCCAAATTGTACACTTTAGCTTTTACTTCTTCATTTTCTACTTCTGGCTCATAAGTACGTTTTTCTGTCTTACCTACCTTTTCTGCCAAACGTAATTGTGCCTCAATATGTGGTTTGATAGCTTCGTGAGCAAATTTAATAGCCTCTGCCATATCCTTTTCGCTCACCTCATCCATCTCTCCCTCTACCATCGCTACGAAGTCTTTTGAAGCTCCTACCATAATATCTATGTCCGATACTTCCAACTGCTCACGGCTTGGGTTTATGATAAACTTACCATCCACACGCCCTACTCGCACTTCCGAAATAGGTCCATCAAACGGAATGTCCGATACCGCCAAACAAGCCGAAGCCGCAAGCCCCGCCAAAGCATCTGGCATCACATTCTCATCGTGCGAAATAAGCTGAATCATCACCTGTGTCTCAGCGTGATAATCCTTAGGAAACAACGGACGCAATACTCGGTCTACCAAGCGCATCGTAAGGATTTCTTGATCACTAGGGCGCGCTTCACGTTTAAAAAAGCCACCAGGAAAACGCCCCGCAGCCGCAAACTTTTCACGATAATCTACCGTAAGAGGCAAAAAGTCAGTTTCTGGATTGATTTCTCGAGCCGATACTACCGTCGCCAATAGCATAGCCTTGCCCATTTGCACCACAACAGCACCGTCAGCTTGCTTTGCCAACTTGCCTGTTTCAATAGTGATGGTACGACCATCACCTAATTCAATGATTTCTTTTTTTACTTCTGGAATCATTCTCTTAATTCTTATTTATTTAATCAATATTTGTTGTGTTGTTGTGGGCTGTGGGGGGTAACCAATGAAAAACTGCTGTAATAAACAAAAGGAGGCACAAAGCCTCCTTGTATCTGCTTATTTTCTGATGTTTAGCTCTTTGATAATAGCACGATATCTTTCAATATCCGTATTTTTCAAATAATCAAGCAAACGACGACGTTTACCTACCAATCTCACCAATGAACGCTCCGTATTAAAATCTTTACGATTTACCTTTAGGTGCTGTGTAAGGTGATTAATTCTGAAGGTAAACAGAGCTATTTGCCCTTCTGCTGAACCTGTGTTCGTCTCCGAACCTGCGTGTTTCTTAAAGATATCCGCTTTTACTTCTTTTGTTAAATACATTCCAATATTAATTTAATGATTATTATGTACGAGTTTTTCGGCTGCAAAAGTACAACCTTTTTTTTAAGTGTGCAAATTTATTTTTACTTTTCTCTCTCCCTCTACTCCCAAAACCCACCCCCTCACTACAAAAAAATTCTCACCCTTTTCCCTTTTTCATTGCCAATATCTCAAAAACACCCATCCTCTCTCTCCTACCTCTCACCTCTTATCTCTTACCTAATAATCAGTCTATTACACCCCCACCCTCTTACCTCTTATCCCTTATCTCTCACCTACTTTAAACGAACCTATAACGAAGGATAAACGAACTATAAACGAACTATAAGAGTTACTTCACTGATAATCAACCCTTCCTCCCCTAAACTTTCTCTTTGCGAAATTCACAACAAAATCCCCAAAACACTACATTTTCCTCATCACCTCCCCTCCTCTCCCTCTTGCCCTTGCATATAAACAAAAAAAAGAACACCACCTCAATTCCTTAGTAGGCAAATACCACCCTCCTTTTTCATTGAGCCGATAATTCTTTTTAAATTATAAATGCTAAAAAGCAACTACTATTCCTATTTTATCCAATCCCCCATAACAACACCTCCACATCAATCAATAAGCCCCTCCCCTAAATTTCATCTTCAGGAGCCGTTACAATATCGTTAAAAAGAGCGCAGAAGCGTATTCCTTCGTGAAACCGCATCCATTCCTCGCGTGTAACACTACCTTTTTTAAGTTCTACTACTTTATCCGATTTTAAAAACTTACGCAACCACAACCGCTTAGGCTCATAACCCTCTGCCACAAACTGTATATAACTATTATCAGTCACTTTCGTAGTATCTAAACAAAAAGAAAACAACCCATCAAAATCAGCAAACGAAGGTTCACAATAAGTACTATCTACAGCTATTTTTATTGATACCCGCAAAGGCTTCCCCTTATACACTGTTTTCCCTACAAATGAGCAATCTTTCCCTTTAAAGTAAGCTTCACTGTCATACACATAGTTGTATACTACAGGGTATTCCGGAAAAGTTCTACAAGAAAACACCCCCAAAAACAAAAATATTAAAAACACATATCTCATAGCTAAAAAAAAACTTTGCTAAAGTATCAGTAACTTTAGCAAAGTATCCAATTTAATTTATCACTTAATTTGTTTCTCGTTCACGGCGTTTGCGTTCATTCTCATCCAAGTATATTTTGCGCAAGCGCATATTCTTAGGCGTTACCTCCACATACTCATCCTTCTGAATATATTCCAAAGCCTCCTCAAGTGAGAATTTAATAGGCGGAGCCAATTTCACTTTCTCGTCCGAGCCCGCAGCACGTACGTTCGTCAGCTTTTTGGTCTTAGTCACATTCACCACTATATCACCACTACGCGAGTTTTCACCTATCACTTGTCCAGTATAAATATCCTCACCAGGGAAGATGAAGAACTTACCTCGGTCTTGCAGTTTATCAAGTGAGTAAGGTATCGCAGTACCCTGTTCCATTGATATAAGCGAACCATTAATACGTCCTGCTATTTCTCCTTTATAAGGCTGAAACTCCAAGAAACGATGGTGTATAATAGCCTCACCTGCTGTAGCAGTAAGTAGTTGGTTGCGCAATCCTATAATACCACGTGAAGGGATTAAGAACTTAATAAGCATGCGCTCCCCTTTAGGTTCCATACTTAGCATTTCTCCTTTGCGTAGGGTTACCAAATCCACAGCCTTACCGCTTACGTTTTCGGGCAAGTCTATAGTCAGTTCCTCTACCGGCTCGCATTTCACTCCGTCTATTTCTTTTATAATTACCTGCGGCTGACCTATTTGAAGTTCATACCCTTCTCGGCGCATCGTTTCTATAAGTACTGAAAGGTGTAACACCCCTCTACCGTACACTACAAATTTATCAGCACTATCAGTAGCCTCTACTCTCAATGCAAGGTTCTTTTCCAACTCTCGCTCCAAGCGCTCTTTTATATGGCGCGAAGTAACAAACTTACCATCTTTACCAAAGAAAGGCGAATCGTTAATAGTAAAAAGCATACTCATCGTAGGCTCATCAATAGCAATAGTAGGTAAGGCTTCAGGGTTTTCGTAGTCTGCTATAGTATCACCTATCTCAAAACCTTCCAAGCCTGCAATAGCACAAATATCACCAGCCTGTACTTCTTCCACTTTCTTCCTGCCCAAGCCGTCAAAAGTATGCAGTTCTTTTATTTTTGATTTTACTACTGTTCCATCTCGTTTCACAAGCGATATATTCATACCTGCTCTTAAAGTCCCACGATGCAATCTACCTATAGCTATACGCCCTGTAAAAGTCGAGTAGTCCAATGAAGTAATAAGCATCTGTAAGCTACCTTCTTCCACCTTAGGTGCCGGAATATGTTCTACCACCATATCTAGCAACGGCGATATACTCTCAGTCTTCTTACGCCAATCATCCGACATCCAGTTCTGTTTAGCCGAACCATACACTGTAGGGAAGTCTAATTGCCAATCCTCAGCACCAAGCTCAAACATCAAGTCAAATACAGCCTCGTGTACCTCTTCAGGGGTACAGTTTTCTTTATCTACTTTATTAATAACCACTATAGGTTTAAGTTTCATCTCTATAGCTTTCTGCAGCACGAAGCGTGTTTGTGGCATTGGACCCTCAAAGGCATCTACCAGTAGCAATACCCCATCAGCCATATTAAGTACGCGTTCTACCTCACCCCCAAAGTCAGCGTGGCCTGGCGTATCTATAATATTAATTTTGATGTCTTTATAAACAACCGACACGTTTTTGGAGAGAATGGTAATACCGCGTTCGCGTTCTAAGTCGTTGTTATCCAAAATAAGCTCTCCCGATTCTTGGTTATCGCGGAAGAGGGCGCAATGATGTAATATTTTATCTACAAGGGTAGTTTTGCCGTGGTCAACGTGTGCAATAATAGCTATATTCCTAATAGCAGTCATATAAAAAATGTATTTTAATAAATTGAGGGCGCAAAAGTACGAAAAATTTGATAACTGACAAATTTGTCTAAAAGCATATTACCCACATTTACAGCCTGTACCCCCGTTACAACTCTTATTTTTTCTACTGAAAAACAGTTTTTTAACCAAAAAAACAACAGCTACAATTACTAAGCCATAAGCTATAATTTCTTGTACACTCATATTCTCTAACTTTATTTCAATTCAAAATCTATTGTTACTTGCGCCCTCACTGTCATAGAGCCTTCAGCTATACTAGGCGCATTTTTAGGAGCTGCCCCTCTAATCTGAAAATTAGCTGTCGTCATTCCCGAATAGGAAGCCCCTTCTTTTATCTGGATAGCCTTCCCTATGCTTTGATTTAGTGCCGAAGCGTATAAAGTAGCCTTCGCTTTCGCATCTCCCACTGCCAATAGGCGTGCCTCTTGCGTGTGTTTATCCCTATTTTTCACATCAAAACTCACATTATTAATATTATTCACTCCTGCTTCAAAAATCTTTTCCATCAGGGTTTCATATTTTGTCAGGTCATCTATCCTAATTTGTATTTCTTGTGAAATGTGATAATTCGTCTTTTTCGCATCATTACTCTCGTTGTAATTGTAGTTATAATTTTTGTGTAATGATATATAAGTCGTCTTGTAACTGCTTTTGGGCAGCTTCTCTTTGCTTAGTATTTCAAGCACTTTAGCCACTGTAGCAGCATTGCGTTCTCGTAGTATTTTAGGGTCATCCCCTTCGTGCTCTACACTTACCGATATATTTACCACATCAGGAGTTACATATACCACCCCTTCACCCACTACTGTTACCGAGGGGCTTTGCGCTACTGCCACAGTTGTAAGCAGTGAAAAAAGTATAAACCAATGTTTCATAATAATGTATATTTATTTGTTTTGTTTCCAAAAACAAAACTCAAATAATATGCCAAACTCCCCTCCCTACCCCCCTACAACCACCCTCCTCTCCCCTACCTCCTGTTTAATATCATTTTCTCAATCTTTTCCTATTTTTATTGCCGATTTGTCAAAAATCTATCCCCATACCCTTCCTCTTTCTACAAAAACACAACCCACTAAAAACCAAACAACTAATTTTTATCTCAATCAAAATACACCCCAATTATCACCCCAGTTTGATCGAACTAATAACGAACTATAAACGAACTATAAACGAAGGATAAACGTAACCCTCCTGATTTTCAATCATTCCCCATTCATCACTTATTTTACATTTTCCGCAACAATTTTCCCATAACATTGCTTTTTTCTCTTTCGCCTCTCCCTCTTAGCCCTTAAGCCTTAGCCCCTGCCTACCTAAACTTTGGCACAATAATTGTGCTTTATTTTATAAGGTATTAGCAGGCAGGTACTCAGTGGCGCATCTCACCCCAAAACCTGAAACCCAAAACCTAACACCCCAAAAACAATACGAACGTTGTGTGCACAATAGCTATCAGGGCATATATCTCACCCCGATACCTCACACCCAACAACTAACACCTAAAAAATTATTACTATGAAAAAACTTTTAACTATCAGCAAAATAATGATGCGAGCTGCCTTTTTGGCAGCACTGCCATTAGCATTAGTGTCTTGCGGAGGCTATTATTATTACTCCGACGGCATCTACGGCGACCCTATCCCCGAACGCCCTGCGTATCTCGAGATTGTCGAAAACCCCGTAGCCGACCGCTATTATGTCGAGAATTTCTACTCCTCTACCCCCAACAAGTATAAGGACTATTTTAGCGAAAAAGCAGAACAGTACAAGCAAAAACCCGATACTACCTTCTCACATTTCACCGATGTGAATAGCTATCGCTCTCAAGCCTATACAGGTGGTAACACCCCTTCCTATGGCAGTTGGGGCTCCAACCAAGGGCAAGTCAATGTCAATGTGTACAACAGAAGTCCTTGGGCTTCCCCCTACTACGGCTGGGGATATTATGACGACCCTTTCTATTACCGTAATCGCTCTCACTTTAGTATCCAATTAGGCTGGGGCTGGGCTAACTATTACAACAGTTATTACGACCCTTATTGGGATAATTACTACTATCGCCCTTATGGCTATAACCCATACTATGGCTATAATCCATACTATGGCTATAACCCATACTACTATAGCCCATACTATTACGGCTATGGCTATTACCCCTACCGAGGATATTACTATTACGACGATTACTACTATTACCGCCCTCGGGTAAGAGATTATTATTATGAACCTGGGCGCTCTTATAGCTCCGAGTATGGTGGCTCTCGCGGCCGCGCTATCATCAGAGACGATAACCGCCGTGGCGACCCTAACCGATATAATGATTACAACAGGGGCAACTATAACCGCTCAGGCTATAACAACAATAATTACAATAACAACAACTATTCAAGACAGCAACAGCCTTCTGGCTATGAGCTAAGACGTCAATATGAATCAAGCAATTCACATTCCGACTCAGGCCGAAGCTCAAACTATGGTAACTCAGGCGGAAATTACAGTAGCGGCAGCAGTAATAGCGGCTCTTCCAACGGAGGAGGGGGTTACAAAAGTTCTAACCGTGATTAAACACCGAATAATATGAGAAAAGTCAAATATATTTTATTTTGGAGTACTTTGTTAGTAAGCGCAAGCATACAAGCTCAAAACTATAACGATGCAATGCGCTACAGCACCGAAGAACTCACCGGTACAGCTCGCTTTAAAGGAATGAGCGGTGCCTTCGGAGCATTAGGAGGCGATTTGTCTGCCTTTAACATCAACCCAGCAGGAAGTGCCGTATTTAACACTTCCGAAATATCAGTCTCTCTCAATAGCAATCGCCAAAAAAGAGATATCACTTTCTTTGATAGAAATAACACCATCACCAATAATGATTTTAATGTAAATCACTTTGGCTTCGTAATTCCTATCACCGATGTCTCTCCTACTGTCAAAAAAATTAGCTTAGGCTTTAATTACCTTTTAAGCAAAACATTGGATAACGATAAGTTTAGCTATTCCGCTTTTACTAACAAAGGCTTGGATAACTACTTCTCCTACTATGCCACTCAAGGCAATGCAGGTAATCCTTTCTCCTTTGATACTTTTGCCACTGGATATAATTATAAGCCCGAGTATCAACAACAGGAAATAGGTGAATACTATGCCAGATTAGGACGTACAAATGGTTATGCCGCTCAAATGGCATACTTGGGTATGATGGCAAACCTTATCACCCCTTCAAATACCACCCCCAATAACACCAGTTATGATGTAAGTGGTAATAACTTGGAGCGTTTAGAAACTTACAGGGTCGATCGTACTGGCTATGTAAATAAGTACAACTTTAACATCTCCTCTCAGTTAGGTGATTATATTTACCTTGGCTTAAACCTAAACGGGCATAATATCAATGAAAAAGCCTTGTATAGCGTCAAAGACGATAACTTCCAAGGCACCAACCCTTTCCTAACTTATGCCAATCATAAGCAGTACATCAACACCACAGGCGAAGGATTTTCTTTACAACTCGGTAGTATTATCAAAGTAAATGACGATTTCCGCGTAGGGGTAAGTTATCAATCACCCACTTGGTACAGTCTTAAAGAAGAATCTCGCCAAGTACTTTATGGCACAGTAGTAGCCTCTGGCAAAGAGTACAATAGTGATATAGAACTCGTTAACCGATACAACGACCCTATTTGGTACGAACGTGAATATAAGTTCCGTACTCCAAGTGCTTGGACAGCCAGTGCAGCATACATCATTAAAAAAAGAGCTATACTTAGTGCCGATTATACATATAGGGCTTATGACAATTTAAAGTTCCGAAGCGCTAATATGCAAGCTGAAAACAACATTATCCAAAATGAGTTAGGCGATACCTCTACCCTACGCTTAGGTGCCGAATATCGTATCCCATTCAAATTATTAAAAGAAGAACCTTCTTCTAAAAACTTTGTAAGCCTTCGTGCCGGATATCGTTATGAGCAAAGCCCATACCGCAAAGCCATCGCTACCGTAGGCGATTTGAATGGCTACTCTTTTGGTGGCGGGGTTAGTTTAGGTGGCATACGTTTAGACCTCTCTTATGATATAGCTAAACAAACCAACCTATTCCAAATGTACGAAACAGTCCTTACCGATAACGCAAAAATCAATTCTAAGTATGGTAACTTCTTGCTTACCTTCACAGCTCAATTGTTTTAAGCAAATAACAGATAATAAATAAGAAGAGACGGCGATGAAAAATGCGCCGTCTCATTTTTGGTATAATAAAACGCCTGCCGTGCTACGGCTTTAATTGAATGAAATTACACAGAAACTTAGTCGATGCCCTCATCGAGGGGCTTTCCTTCATCTTTAACGATGGCCAGTACGCCGATAAAGTTGTTGAAAAACAACTCAAAAAAGACAAGCGTTGGGGCGCCCGCGACAGAGCCTTTATTGCCGAAACTATGTATGACATAGTCCGCTGGAAACGCCTTTATGCCGAAATAGCCGAAGTTCATTCCCCCTATAATGTACACAAACTGCGCCGCCTATTTGCCGTATGGGCTACCCTTAAAGGTATCTCCTTGCCCGATTGGGGTAACTATTTTGAAGATACTCCCCTAAGGCGTATTAAGGGGCGCTTTGACGAACTCTCCAAAACAAGAAAACTGCGCGAGTCCGTACCCGATTGGTTAGATGATTTAGGTGCTGCCGAGCTGGGCGAAACCTTATGGACTAATGAATTACACGCCCTTAACCAGTTAGCCCCTGTGGTATTGCGCGTTAATACCCTAAAAACAAACAAAGAGCGTCTACAAATATTCCTAAAACAAGAGGGGTATGATAGCTTCCCTCTACATAACTACCCCGATGCCTTACAGCTGGCCGAACGTGGTAACGTATTCAAAACTCAAGCCTTTAATGATGGCTTGTTCGAGGTGCAAGACGCTTCTTCTCAAAAAGTAGCCCCCTTTATGCTCATTGATAGCAGTGTGAAACGTGTTATCGATACTTGTGCAGGGGCAGGAGGCAAAACCCTACACTTAGCTACTCTGATGCAAAACAAAGGGCAGATTATAGCGATGGACATTTATGAGCAAAAACTACAAGAACTCAAGCGCCGTGCCCGTCGCAATAACATCTACAATGTCGAAACCAAACTGATAGATCCTAAGCAACTCAAGCGTATGCAAGGCACTGCCGATAGGGTACTTATCGATGCCCCTTGTAGCGGGTTAGGGGTACTACGCCGCAACCCCGATGCCAAGTGGAAATTGCGCCCCGAGTTTCTCGATGAGATACACGCTACCCAGCAAGAAATATTACAACAGTACAGTAAGCTCCTTAAAAAAGGTGGTAAGCTCGTATATGCTACTTGCTCAATATTGCCAAGTGAAAACCAAAAACAAGTAGCTGCCTTTTTAGCTTCAGAGGCTGGCAAAGATTTTAAGTTAGAGGCTGAAGAGATTATATTAGCACACCAATCAGGATATGATGGGTTCTATATGGCAAGGCTTTCCCTTTAATACATTGATATGGAAAATACAAAGAAACCAGAAATAGGTGATATATATTCCCTCTACTTAAAGAGATGGGATTTTTATGTGTCAGCACAAATAGTTGTAAAAGATGATAGCAGAGGAACCATTGCTGTTCTTTTAGATATTTTCAGCAAAGAAGTTCCCACACTTGATGCTTTAAAAAGGGCTAAACCTTTTGTTTTAGACCACCACTATTGGAATACAACAAATTTTTACCTCTACACAGGTGAGTTATGGGCTTTCAATCCTATTTTTATAGGCAATAGTACACCTATTGACACCCCTACTAATGAGCATTTAAGTACCTTTGGTATAGAGCAATTTTCTTTGCAATACCAATGGAATCAATTGCCTGATGCTTTTAAAAAGAGCTTTAAAGAACAGAGCCCTCGAGACAAAACTATAAAGATTACTCGTAGTGAGAATAAGGATTTTTACACTTCCTTATTACAAGAAAAGCCTCTTGCCTATGAGGTTAAAAGTTGTATTTTTGATGCTCAATTACAGTCTTTCCTAAAAGAAAACCAACAAGTAAGTAAGTTAGAACTTGAAGAAGTCGATGAGGCAATTGTTGATATTTCAGCAAGTGGCATAGACGAGATAGTCATACGAGATAGTCATATAGAAAAAATAGTGCTAAACCGCTATATACAAACGCTTTATACACTTGGTGATTTTTCAACAATCAAAGAAATTGTATGTCCTTTTGAGGGAGAACTTTTGCACCTTGGCTTATCAAATTTTAATAGTGGGTATCTAAAGTTCAAAGGACTTCGAGAAGTTAGATCACTCAGTATATTTTCTGATAAAAATTATAGTGTAGATATAGCCGAAATAGCCAACACATTCCCTAACTTAGAATTCCTAAAGATTAACGGACAGAATGCTTCTTTAAGAAATATAGAGGCTTTGGCTAAGTTACAGCACTTGGAGTCAGTTTGGCTGTCCGATCTTTATGATTTTGATAGCTTTGTAAAGAAAACCGAAATGCCTAATTTGAGATCTATAAGCTTATGGTCTGTACCCAAAGTAGTAGCCGATAAGGTTAAAAAAGAGTTTAAAGGCATTGATGAGCTGGATATTAAGCAAGCCCGTACTGATGAATGGATAAAAGCCAACTTAGATAATCCTTTAAGAAATTGGGATGGCAGAGAGGGGACTAAACCTTCGGTAGCCAAAAAAACTATGAAGGCATATACTGATGCTTACAAAAAACTATCAGGTAATAAGAATAAGGACGAAGCTGTAACTACATTGCAAAATTTCATAGCCATTTTCAATGAGATTGATAAGAAACATCATATCGACACTTTGGAAAGAGAGGAAATTTGGGAGGCTTTCAAAATCTTAGCAGAGCTTACTCCCTTATCAGTAAACGAAATAGAAGATATATTTGAAGACTTAAGAGATTTCTAATGAGGTAGTAGGCAGGTATTAGTCCCCAGCTATCCTTCATTCAGTCATTAACATAGTTAAGCACATAATCTTACTTATTGTGTTCGTTATGAAAGCTTTGTATAAGGCAAGTATAAAGATAATTTTTATGCCTTTAAGCACAGAAAGTACCTTTCGTACACCCAACCTAATTTATTATTAGTTGTTAATTGATTATTGATAATTAATTTGTACTTTTGCGCCCTAAAACAGACACATCACTATAAAAAATAACAGATATATATGAAAAAAATACTTACACTGGCATTAGTATTTTTGGCTGCAATAGCCAGCGCCCAAATACACAACCCTGTAAAATGGACTACAGCGGTTGAAAAAATTAACGACCAAGAGTATACCCTTATCACCACAGCTACTATTGAGGCTGGGTGGAAGTTATATGGGCAGAATATCCCGCCCAATGGGCCTGTTCCTACTACTTTTGAGTATGCCAAATCAGCCGATTTTGAACTGATAGGAAAAACAGAAGAATCACAACCCATAGTAAAACAGGATAAGGTATTTGCTATGGAAATAGCTTATTTTTACAACAAAGCAACATTTAAGCAACGCATAAAAGTACTTAATCCTATACAGACTGTAAAGGCTACGGTAGAGTTTATGTGCTGTAATGACAGTAACTGCCTCCCCCCCGATACTGCCGATCTGGAGTTTTTAATTGGCAACACTAGTTCTACAGGAGTTACCCCTCAGTTTACTTTTGGGGCGGGCAATAATAGTGTAGCTACTGCTACTACAGCCACTACAGTTAGCGCAAGTACAACTACCAAAGCTCCTAGCACTACCCCTATTCATAACCAAGGTATTTGGAGCATATTTTTCTTGTCATTCCTTTCTGGTTTTGCAGCTCTGCTTACTCCTTGCGTATTCCCTATGATACCAATGACGGTGAGCTACTTTACCAAGCAGAGTAAATCAAAAGCTGCTGGTATTAAGAATGCTGTAAGTTATGGTATATCTATCATTGTAATTTATGTATTGTTAGGGTCAGTAATTACAGCCGTTTTTGGTTCAGATGCCTTAAATGCTATGGCAAGTAATTTTTGGTTCAACTTCATATTCTTCCTTATTTTAGTAGTTTTTGCTATCTCATTTTTAGGAGCATTTGAAATTACCTTGCCTAGCTCGTGGAGTACTAAAATTGATGCCCAAGCCGATCGCAGTGGCTTCATCGGCATCTTCTTTATGGCTTTAGCTTTAGCCATCGTATCATTCTCCTGTACAGGGCCTATAGTAGGTTCTTTATTAGTACAAGCTGCCTCACAAGGGGGGATAGCTCCTATTATGGGTATGTTAGGCTTCTCATTGGCAATAGCTTTACCTTTTGCCTTGTTCGCTGCTTTCCCAGGTTGGTTACACTCCTTGCCAAAATCAGGCGGTTGGATGAATACTGTGAAAGTAGTATTAGGATTTTTAGAATTGGCTTTAGCATTCAAATTTCTCTCCATAGCCGATTTGGTTTGGGATTTACATTGGTTAGAGCGTGAGGTGTTCATCGCTATATGGATTGCCGTTTTTGGAGCTTTATCTCTCTACCTTTTTGGCAAAATACGCCTACCTCACGACGATGCTACCGACCGTATTTCAGTAGGCAGACTATTGCTCGGTTTAGTAAGCTTATCTTTTACTGTTTATCTCATCCCTGGTTTATGGGGTGCCCCTTTAAGTATCATCAGCGGGTTCCCTCCTCCACAACATTACAGTGAATCTCCTTATGGTGTGGGGCACAAAGGCAATACTGCCGCTACCGCTACCCCCTTTACCGAATTGCCACAAGGCGCTCACTTATTCCAACCCTATGACATTGTAACCTTTGATGATTACCAACAAGGATTGGAGTACGCCAAGCAGGTAGGCAAACCTGTGTTATTAGACTTTACTGGTAGGTCATGTGTGAACTGCCGCAAGATGGAAGATAATGTATGGGGCAAACCCGAAGTACTGAACATCTTAAAAAATGAAGTAGTACTCATCTCTCTATTAGTGGACGATAAGAATGAACTACCCGAAAACGAAGTAAAACCTTCCAAAATACGAGAAGGAAAAATGATAAAAACAGTAGGACAAAAATGGAGTGAGTTCCAAGCCTTGCGTTACCAATCCAACTCACAACCCCTATACGTG
This sequence comes from Capnocytophaga sp. oral taxon 878, assembly GCF_002999135.1. Lineage (NCBI taxonomy): Bacteria > Pseudomonadati > Bacteroidota > Flavobacteriia > Flavobacteriales > Flavobacteriaceae > Capnocytophaga > Capnocytophaga sp. oral taxon 878. The sequence continues at coordinate 127,192 of NZ_CP027229.1, read as the reverse complement.
CTAATGGGGCACGACGAGCAAAACTTAGTAGACCCAGTAGGCTATACACCTGCTGTAGATAAGTTTAGCACTTGGCTGCGAAGCGGAGTAAGTGCTTTTCGCAAATAAAACAATAAATGAAAAACAAGTACTACATACTTCCCACTTTTATCGGTTTAGCATTAGCTTTTGGAGTCATATTAGGAAGGCTATTGGCTAATTTCTATATCCCAAAGCCTCCGCCTCCAGTACCATTGCCTATAGTAAGTAATGATACTATACCCGAGAACCCTTATAAAGTAAAACTCGGCAGACTAATTGACTATATAGAAGAAGATTATGTGGACAATGTAAATACCGACAGTATTGTTGATTTAACTATCAACAGCATACTGCGCAAGTTAGACCCACATTCCACCTACATAGCTAGGTCCGACATACAAGAAGTAGCCGAAACAATGAGCGGCAAGTTTGTAGGGGTAGGTATCAGTTTCTATATATATAAAGATACAATAGCCGTAATTCGCCCTATTGAGGGTAGTGATGCTATGCGTAAAGGCATACGTTTTGGCGATCGTATTTTAATGGCTGATAATGATACCCTTTACAAAAAACGTTTAAGCACTGATAAAATAAAGAATATCCTAAAAGGCGAAATGGAATCACGTGTCGATTTGACTATTTACCGCAAACGCACTGATAGCATTTTTAAAGTACCTATTGAAAGGAAATTCATCCCTATCAAGAGTATTGATTGCTTTTACAAAGTGAATGACACTTTGGGGTATATTCGCTTGAACCGCTTTGCCGAAACTACAGTAAGTGAGTTTACAAGTACCCTAAAAGCACTTGAAAAGGAAGGTATTAACAGCTTAGTACTTGATTTGCGTAACAATGTTGGAGGCTTCCTAAATGTAGGCATACAAATAGCCGATGAGTTCCTTCCCAAAAACAAAATGATTGTATTTACTAAAAACAATCGTAAGGAGATAGAAGAAACCTACTCTACTGATGGTGGACTTTTTGAAGACAAACCTGTTTTCATTTTGGTCAATGAAAACACTGCCTCAGCTAGTGAAATTGTAGCAGGTGCTTTGCAAGATAACGACCGCGGCGTGATAGTAGGCAGACGTACTTTTGGTAAAGGATTAGTACAAAGTGAAATGCCCTTGCCCGATGGCTCAGCTGTAAGGCTTACTACAGCACGTTACTACACTCCTACTGGGCGTTCTATACAAAAACCTTATAGCTTAGGACGGAGAAGTTTCCAGATAGATAACGCTACTGTACCCGACTCGCTTAAATTTATGACCCCTAAAGGAAAAATAGTATATGGCGGCGGGGGTATTTATCCTGATGTGTATATACCTGCAGATATGAAGCCCGAAACTTACTTGGTAAATGAAGTCCTTACCTCAGGTCTTACTAACTTCTTTTTGTTTGAGTATTTAGATAAGCACCCTGCGCTAAATAGTCGCCCTCACAAATCGGCTTTCATTAATGACTACAAAGTGCCTAAAGAAATGATAAGTGCTTTTGCTAAGTTCTTAAAGAGCAGACGTATTAATATTGATTTCAGAAAAAACAGCAATGAAGTAGCCAAATACTTAAAAGCTAGCCTAGCCGAAATATGGTTTAATAATAATGTAGCAGGACTGATACGTAATCAGAGTGATTTCTACATTAATGAGTGCTTGCACTACTATCACACCAAAGAACAAAGAACAACTAAAGCAGTAAAAAAAACTGCACGAACCAATAAAAGAGTATAGAAATAAAAGAAATATATGAGCAAGAATCTTACATCGCGAAGTGAAGACTATTCCAAATGGTATAACGAATTAGTAGTAAAAGCTGATTTAGCCGAAAATTCAGGCGTGCGCGGCTGTATGGTAATCAAACCTTACGGCTATGCTATTTGGGAAAAAATGCAGGCTGAGTTAGACCGTATGTTCAAGGAAACAGGTCATACCAATGCTTATTTCCCTCTATTCGTACCCAAAAGTTACTTTGAAGCTGAAGAGCAAAATGCAGAAGGCTTTGCCAAAGAATGTGCCGTAGTAACTCACTACCGCCTTAAAACAGACCCTAATGAAAAGGGTAAGTTAATGGTAGACCCCGAAGCTAAATTAGAAGAAGAGCTAATTGTACGCCCTACCTCAGAGGCTATTATCTGGAGTACTTATAAAAACTGGATACAATCATACCGCGATTTGCCAATACTCATTAACCAATGGGCAAATGTAGTGCGCTGGGAGATGCGTACTCGTTTGTTTTTGCGTACTGCTGAGTTCTTGTGGCAAGAAGGGCACACTGCTCACGCTACCAAAGCGGAAGCTATAGAAGAGTCAGAAAAAATGATGAATGTATATGCTACCTTTGTTGAAAACTTTATGGCTGTACCTGTAATTAAAGGACTAAAAACAGAGAGCGAGCGCTTTGCAGGAGCTGATGAAACTTTCTGTATTGAAGCACTAATGCAAGATGGCAAGGCTCTACAAGCTGGTACTTCACACTTTTTAGGACAAAACTTTGCTAAAGCTTTTGAAGTAAAATATACTACTAAGGAAGGTAAACAAGAATATGTATGGGCAAGTTCTTGGGGTGTATCTACCCGCCTAATGGGTGCGCTCATTATGACCCATAGTGATGATAACGGATTAGTTTTACCTCCTAACTTAGCGCCTATACAAGTGGTAATAGTACCTATCTACAAAGGAGAAACACAACTAGAAAATGTACGCACCCATATACAACCTTTAGTTGAAGAACTTAAAAAACAAGGTATTAGTGTCAAGTTTGATGATCGTGACACTCAGTCTCCTGGATTTAAGTTCCACGAGTATGAGTTAAAAGGCGTACCAGTACGTTTAGCTGTAGGGCAACGTGATATAGAGAACAATACCTTTGAAGTAGCCCGCCGAGACACTCTTACTAAAGAAACCATAGCAGGTGATCAAATAGTAGCTCATATCCAACAGCTATTAAAAGACATTCAAGCAAATATATATAACAAGGCCTTAGCATACCGTAATAGCCATATTACAGAGGTAAACAGCTATACTGAGTTCAAAGAATTATTGGAAACCAAAGGTGGATTTTTCTCTGCTCACTGGGATGGCACCCCCGAAACAGAAGCCCTTATAAAAGAAGAAACCAAAGCAACCATACGTTGTATCCCTTTGGATAGCAAGGAAGAAGCTGGAGTTTGTATGTATTCAGGGAAACCTTCCAAACGACGTGTATTATTTGCAAAAGCCTATTAGACGAAAAAAAAAACGCAATTTATTTGGTAGTTACATTAAAATAGGTTACTTTTGCGGCGTATAATAAAAAAAACATTTATCAAATGAAAAAAATTATTCTATCATTAGTAGCAGTTTTTGCTTTTGGTGCTGCTTCAGCACAAGATTTAGTTTCTTCTAAAGGAGAACAATACCTACCTAAACAAGGTGATTGGTCAATTGGTTTTAACGTTGGAAATGCTTTAACTTACTTAGGACAAGCTTTCAATGGAAGTGCAACTAACAGCGGAAATAATCTTTTCAATGCTAACGCAAACTTACTAGACTTGAGCCAAGGTGTTATTTCTTCTACCAACAGTATCAATTTTGTTGGTAAGAAATTTGACACTGACAACAAAGCAACTCGTTACATCGCAAGCTTTAACCTAAACATCGCAAGCAGCAAAGTAGGTGACGCTCCTAGCGCTTCTACAACTGGTTTTGGTCTAACTGCTGGTTATGGTAAAGAGTGGAGAAAAGGCACTACCCGTCTACAAGGTTACTATGGTGCTGATGCTTTAGTAGGTTTTTCTATTCCTGCTGAAAAACAATTTGGTTTTGGTGTTGGTGCACAAGGCTTTGCTGGCGTTGAGTACTTCATTTTCCCTAAAGTAGCTTTAGGAGCTCAGTACACTTATGGTGTAGCTCTTACTTATGTAAATAATAGCGCTACTAAAGCAAGTAGATTTGGCTTCGACTTAGGAGGTGTTGGTATTCTTTCTGCTACTTTGAATGCTTACTTTTAAGATTTAAATTACTAAAAGTATAAAAAAAGAGGTTGTTTAAAACAACCTCTTTTTTCTTTTTTATTATACTTCTGTAAGATGTACTACCTCAACACCTGCTTTTTCAAGAAATGCCAATCCTTCATTATCACGATAACCTTCTAAATAAACCACTCTCTTAACTCCTGATTGGTAAATGAGCTTACTACATTCTTTACAAGGAGACATTGTAATATAAAGAGTAGCTCCTTCAGAAGATTGTGTGGAGGCAGCTACCTTCATAATGGCATTAGCTTCTGCATGAAGCACATACCAATGAGTATTACCTTCCTCATCTTCACAACAATTATCAAATCCTGTAGGTGCTCCATTATAACCATCCGAGATAATCATACGGTCTTTTACCATAATAGCACCTACTTGTTTGCGCTTAGAGTAGGATAGTTTAGCCCATTCCATAGCCATACGCATATAGGCTTTATCATAGCGCAATTGCTTTGCGAGCTGCTGTTTCGTCATCATTTAATTGTTTTTTAAGAAGTTCAACTGAATCAAACTTTTGTTCAGGACGCAAGTATTGTATAAACTCAATAGTAAGTTGTTGCCCGTAAAGATCTGCTTTAAAATCAAAGAAATAAACTTCGATAGAAGCGCCTTTACCTTTAATAGTAGGATTTTGTCCTATACTCATCATACCATACACTTTTTGCCCATTTATAAAACTATAAACAGCATAAACACCATCTTTAGGAATAAGTTTATAATCTTCAGCTACCTCTATGTTAGCTGTAGGATAACCAAGAGTGCGTCCTAACTTAAGTCCATGCACTACCTTACCTGTTAGAACATAAGGAGCACCCAGATAATGTTGTGCTGTCGTTACATCGCCTTTATTAAGTGCTTCGCGTATTTTGGTAGAACTTATTGAAACTTCATCTACTTCTTGCACTGATATTTCTTGCACCTCAAAGCCGTACTTTTCTCCAAAAAGCCGCATATCATCAATATTAGCAGTGCGGTTCTTTCCAAAACGATGGTCATAACCTATAATTACTTTTTTCACTTTTAAATGTTGTACTAAAATTACAACAAACTCTTCAGCAGTAAGATTAGCAAAAGCCTCATCAAAAGGTTGTATTATCAACAAATCAACCCCTAAGTCTGTAAAACTTTGTCTTTTTTCTGCAAGAGTGTGAATAAGTTTTAATTGATCATCGTGTTGTACTATTTTTCTTGGATGAGGAAAAAAAGTAAAAACGGTAGATAGAAGTTGCTCATTATGAGCAGCTTCCACTACCTTTTTAATAATTTTCTGATGCCCTAAGTGTACCCCATCAAAAGTACCTATGGTAAGTACAGTAGGTTTTGGAGAGGTAAAAGCAGTAATATCAGTTATCTCGATCACTTGTTATAGAACTTGTTATAAATATCAATATATTTTTGTTTAATGATACGTCGTTTTAATTTAAGAGTAGGCGTTAGGTGTCCACCATCAATAGTCCATTCATCAGGAGTAAAGTCAAATAGTTTTACTTGTTCCCATTTACCTAAATGACTATTTACTTTAGCTACTTCTTGCGCTATACGATTGTGTACTATTTCACTCTTAGCAATATCTTCATTAGTGCTACCTATTGTTACTTTATGTCTACGAGCCCATTCCTTTACAAATGGAAAATTAAGCTGAATAATAGCTGCAGGCATTTTTTCTCCTTCACCTACTACCATTGCATTCTCAATAAAACGAGAAAGCTTAAGTTGGTTTTCTATAAGCTGAGGCGATACATATTTACCTCCCGATGTTTTAAAAATCTCTTTCTTACGGTCTGTAATTTTAAGAAACCCTTCACTATCTAATTCACCTATATCCCCTGTATGGAAGAAACCATCAGTTATATTATCTGCTGTTTGGGCTTCATCTTTGTAATAGCCAAGCATTACATTTTCGCCTTTTACAAGTATTTCACCATCTTCAGCTATTTTAACTTCTATATTAATAATAGGTTTCCCTACTGTACCTATTTTCCAATATCTCCCCGACTCTCTGTTTACAGCTATTACAGGTGCAGTTTCTGTAAGTCCATAGCCTTCCATAATTTTAAGACCTGCAGCTGAGAATACTTTGGCCAAACGAGGTGAGAGGGCAGCACTCCCCGAAACAATCATTTCTATACGCCCGCCTAAGGCTTCACGCCATTTGCTAAAAATAAGTTTGCGTGCTATTTTAAGTTTAAACTCATACCAAGCTCCATTAGCTTTATAAGGTTCATATTGGAATCCTAATTCCAACGCCCAGAAGAAAAGCTTGCGTTTTAACCCTTTAAGCTCAGCTCCTTTACTAAAAATTTTATCGTAAATCTTCTCTATTAATCGTGGTACTACTGTAACTATATGTGGTTTCACTTCCCGAAAATTATCACTAATTTTATCAAGTGATTCTGCAAAATAAATATTCAAACAGTCATACTGATATAAGTAAGTAAGCATACGCTCAAATACATGGCATACCGGCAAGAAACTAAGGGCTGTGGAGCCTTCTTTAATAGGCAATCGGTCTTGACAGTTAATAATATTAGAAATTATATTCCAATGAGATAACATTACTCCTTTTGGGCGACTTGTAGTTCCCGAAGTATATATAATAGTAGCTAAATCATCTTTATGGATAGTCTCTTTACGTGCTTCCACCTCTGCTTGATTACTTTCATCAGCTCCTAAAGTAAGTATTTCGTGCCAATGATGAGCATGTTGCACTTCATCAAAAGTAAAAATTGTCTTAAGGAGGGGCAGCTTATCTTTAATAGAGGTTATTTTATCACAAAGCTCTTTGTCCGATACAAAACAGTATTTACATTCAGAGTGATTGAGTATATACTCAAAATCTTCTAAGTTAATAGTAGGATAAATAGGCACATTTTGTGCCCCTATTTGCAAGATACCCATATCCAGTACGTGCCATTCAGTACGATTAGTGCTAGAAATAACAGCTATTTTATCATTCTTTTCTATACCCAAGCGCAATAAGCCTCTACTTACTACATTCAGTTGCTGGATATACTGCTGGGTCGAAGTCTTCTCCCATTTGCCATTGTATTTAGTAACAAAAGCACATTCTAATGGGTGTTTAGATTGTTGGTAATAAGGTATATCAAATAAACGAGTTACGGTATTCATTGGTTTATATTTCTTTTTTGAATATTATTATTCTACAATTACTTGATGCGTGGCTCTTTTAATGGGAATATAGGCTACAATAGCTACTGCCTAAGTAATTTATATCTCCACACATAATAGTTCATTTTTCAAATCACACTCTTACACTGTCAGGCACCAATACTGTATAATCACCATTGTTGCGAATTACATCTCGCACTATCGACGATGATATAAACGAAGTACGGGCTGCCGTGAGCAAAAATACAGTCTCAATTTTTGAAAGTTTTCGGTTAGTATGAGCAATAGCTTTCTCAAACTCAAAATCTGCCGGATTACGCAGTCCTCTCAATATAAATTGAGCATCAATTTCTTTGCAGTAATCAACAGTAAGACCTTGGTAAGTAGTTACTTTTACTTTAGGTTCATCAGCAAAAGCTTTTTCAATAAACTCTTTACGTTGTTCTATAGTGAACATATAGTTTTTATCTCCATTAACTCCAATGGCTACTACTATCTCGTCAAAAAGGTCTAAAGCACGGGTAATAATATCGTGATGTCCCAACGTTATAGGATCAAATGACCCAGGAAATAAAGCTCTCTTCAATGAATTAATTTATTAACGGTTAAGTACTCTTTCTATTTCACTTTCAAATAGTTCACTTAGGCTAATACCTGCTACTTTTGCTTGTTGGGGTAATATACTAGCTTCCGATAAGCCTGGTGTAGTATTCATTTCCAATAAGTAAGGTGTATCATCTACTATAATGAACTCACTACGGCTATAGCCTTCCATTTTCAAAAGCCTATATACGCGTTCAGCCAAAGCATTGATTTTAGCGGTCATTTCAGAAGAAAGTCTTGCCGGTGTAATTTCTTTTGATTTGCCTAAGTATTTAGCTTCATAATCAAAGAACTCATTTTCAGAAACTATTTCAGTAATAGGCAATACTTTTATTTCTCCTTTATAGCCAATTACTCCTACCGATACTTCAGTACCTTTCAAGAAACTTTCTATAAGTATTTCATCATCTACTTCAAAAGCTTTTTCAATAGTTTCTACTAGTTTGCTCTCTTCATTTACTTTAAAAGTTCCAATACTGCTCCCCGATCTATTAGCCTTCACAAAGCAAGGCATACCTACTTTAGCTACTATATCAGAGGTCTTATAATCTTCCCCTTTGTTCAGGTAATAAGAAGGTGCCGAAAGAATACCATAAGGCTTCAATACCGATAGCATATCTCGCTTGTTAAATGTAAGGGCTGAAGCATACATACTACAGCCTGTAAGGGGCAAGCCTATAAGCTGAAAATACGCTTGTAGATAGCCATCTTCCCCTGGTGTCCCGTGAATAGCGTTAAATACGGCACTAAAGGTAATCTTTTCTCCATTCAGTAATAATGAAAAGTCATTCCTATTTACAGGGTATTCATCTCCTTTAGCATCTACATATACCCATTTATCGCGGTCAATACGCACTGGGTAAGGTACATATTTGTCTTGGCCAAGGTGTTTCGCTACTACCGCAGCACTTTTAAGAGAGACTTCTGCTTCTTTGGAGTAGCCTCCCATTAGTATAGCTATATTCTTTTTCACTTTTAAAAGTTTTTGTATATTCTTTTCTAAGAGACTAATATCTCTTGTTATATATTCCCAGTATTAAAATACTTCTCCTATATCATTTAAAGGCATTTTATAAATAAGTCGCTTGCTCAGCACTTCATAATGCCCATTTTTAAATAACCTATACACTACTTCATATAGGTCTTCTACTGATATTTTATAGAAGAGATTCACTATAAAACTTCCTTTTTCTTCTATCACTTCTGTAGGTCGTAACTCAGGTACATACACTTCATAGTAAGCATCTATCTCTTCTTTTTCTCCACTCCAATTTACTTCTATCTTCATCGGATTCTTAATATCCGAAAAATCGTTAATAGGAAATGCATTCTCCATCAAAAAAAGAAAAACTACCGCTTCTTTAGGGGTTGTAATAGGTGTGAGTCTCCTTATTGCCTTTTTCCTAGTCCATTGTTCATATCGTTTACCTCGCTTTTCAATAATTCCAGTAGCCCATATCCTATTCCTATATTCTATTGCATTTTTTAATGATAGCCAATAAGGTTCATCTTCTTTATAAATACCTTCAAGATATTTCAGTGTTTCCATTTGCATAGCAGTCTGAAAAAGCATCCCTTTTCTCTTGCTTTGCCAATAGGCTCTCTTGCTAATTCTTATCCTATTCTTTCTAGCTTTTTCACTAAATTTCACCCCATATTTATCACACAGAACAGTTTCATCTATCAAAAGTGTATCAATAGGTTTCTTTGAAAAAACTTCTATAGGATTTCCCGTCTGCTTTATGATTACTTCCTCTAGCGGAACCCTCTCCGATGCCTTAGGGTACACTCCCGAATGTTTAGGAATATAAGATTGCGCTTGCAATCCAAACGGAATAATTACACTAATAAGTAATAACAATCCTTTCATATTCCTCTTTATTTACACTTCATTACAAAGTCAGATACATATCCCTCTCAGATTATTTCTGCCTGAAATATACATCAATAGGAACTCCGTTAAAATCAAAATTCTCCCGAAGTTTGTTCTCTATAAAACGTCTATAAGGTTCTTTTACATACTGCGGCAAATTAGCAAAGAAAGCAAACTGTGGCATAGGGGTAGGTAATTGGGTGCAGAACTTTATCTTCACATATTTACCCTTAATAGCAGGTGGAGGATAATTCTCTATCAATGGCAACATTACTTCATTCAGCTTCCTTGTCGGTATCCGTTTGCTACGGTTGTTGTACACCGCTACCGCTGTTTCTATAGCTTTGTAAATACGTTGTTTGTTCAATGCCGATACAAACAAAATAGGCACATCAGTAAAAGGCTCTATTTCTTTTCTGATAATCGCCTCATACTGCTTGGCAGTATTATTCTCCTTCTCTACCAAGTCCCACTTGTTCACCAATATCACAATACCTTTGCGATTGCGTTGCGCCAACCAAAATATATTCGCATCTTGGCTCTCAAAGCCTCTGGTAGCATCCAGCATCAAGATACACACATCCGAGTGTTCTATAGCCCTAATAGATCGCATTACCGAGTAAAATTCCAAATCCTCCTTTACCTTAGCCTTACGCCTAATACCAGCCGTATCCACCAAGTTAAACTCAAATCCAAAACGATTGTATTTAGTATCAATAGCATCACGAGTAGTACCCGCTATATCAGTAACTATGTATCTATCTTCACCTATGAGCGCATTAATAAACGACGATTTTCCTGCATTAGGACGCCCTACCACCGCAAAACGTGGTAATTCAGTCTCCTCTTTCTGCTCCTTCTCTGGCAACACCTTTAGCAAGTCATCCAATAACTCCCCAGTACCACTACCATTAATGCTTGATAAGGCATAAAGTTGCCCAAAGCCCAAAGCGTAAAACTCGTGCATATCATTCCTACGGTTATTGCTATCCACCTTATTTACAACCACAAGCACTGGCTTATGGCTCCTGCGTAATAGGGTCGCTACCGATTCATCCATACCCGTAAGCCCATCTTCCACATTTACCATAAACAAGATAACATCAGCCTCTTCTATAGCCAATGCCACTTGCTTATTAATCTCCTTTTCAAATGTGTCGTCACTTCCCGAAAGGTACCCCCCAGTATCAATTACCGAGAATTCCGTACCATTCCAATCCGTTTTACCATAATGGCGGTCTCTGGTTACACCACTCACAGCGTCCACAATCGCCTCACGGCGTTTTATAAGACGGTTAAATAAGGTCGATTTCCCTACATTAGGTCTACCTACTATAGCTACAATAGCACTCATATTTTTCTATTTTATTTTGCAAAGGTAATAAATTATTACCAATTAACAATTAATAATTAATATTTTCTCTTAATCCCCCCTCCTCCCTCACCCTTCATCAATCCATTGTCCTCCCCCACCCCCTCACCTCCTATCCTTACTCTCCCCTACCCCCTAACTCCTATCCCCTACCTCCTATCCCCTACCTCCTCCCCCAGCTATCCCCTAGGTTGAACGAACGATAAACGAACTATAAACGAACTATAAACGAAGGATAAATATTTAATATTGCCCCAAACCCAGAAAAATTTGCCGATTAGCAAATTTATTTGTACTTTTGCCTCAATTTTAAAAATAATTTTTATATGAAAAAGTTTTTTATAGCCTTGATGGCAAGTGTAGCCTTAGTGGGTTGTGGTAAGGGTGACGACAACGATAAAGGCATACAAGAGGGTGCTTTCCCTAAGAAAACAACTATTACTTACCCTAATAGTAACAGGAGTAGTATAGCAACCTATAATATTCAGAACGGCAAGTTGTTGTCAACTACTATTACTGAATATGAAAATGGCGTTCAAACAGGTACGGCTCAGATTATCAAAGCAGAATACTTGGGAGACCGTATAACCCAAGTAAAGTATGGTCAACCTTCTGCAGAAAATTATGCTATTGAAGATTATGTCTACGACGGACAAGGACGAGTGATAAAAGAAACACGCGTAGAGCCTCATAGAACAACAGAATACGGAGATTCTTATACCAAAGAATACCGCTATGAGGGTGAACAGCTAACAAAGATTATCAAACAGAGCGTTTCAAGTACTTGGATTAACGGAGAGCGCAAAAAGGTAAATAGACATTCTGAGAGTGTGTTAGCCTATAGCGGTAATGATATTATTGTAAATGAAACTGTTACCTATCGCGATGGGAATGGAGCAGTGGTATCAGGTACAGAAACTTATACTCATACAGGAACTACTACCTATACTGTAGCAGGGGGCAACCTAATAAAAAAAATAGAAAGAAGGCAAACTACCGAGTATAAATACGATAGCAATACAAACCCTACACCACTGAATGCATTGTTAAAAACAACAGTTCCTGATTATTTTTTACAAAAAAGCTATAGTAAAAATAATTTGATAGAAGAAGTGAAGAGTTATACTGATCTTCAAGGGAAATTAGTTAAGAATATTACCTCTATTGAGCTTACTTATAACAGCAAGGGGTATCCTACTATGAAAAAACATTATACTCAAGAAGGTAATAACGTAAAAACTCTTGAATATATAGAAGAATTTGAATACTAAATAAAGACGAAACACAAAATACGAATTACTATCTTTGCAGAAAACCATATTATTATGAACGAAAAAAGAAATATCAAGCAAAAAATTAATTTGTTTATAGGTTCCATAGGAGCCTTTATAGGAGTGGCGGTATTTGTAGCCTATATTCCTCAAATTATGGCCAACTTAGAGGGGCACAAAGCACAACCTTGGCAACCTTTGTTTGCAGCTGGGTCTTGTCTTATCTGGGTGATGTATGGCTGGACAAAAGAGCCTAAGCCAGATTATATTCTCATTATCCCCAATTTGGTAGGGGTAGTTTTAGGATTCTTAACTTTTATTACTTCACTTTAAAGCTACTGGATGTTTCTGCTTTTCGGCAAAAGCAAAAACGATCACTAATCCCTACATTGGAATAATTTTTGTATCTTTGCCTTACAGAATAAGAATCTTATGTCTATGACCTTTACCATTAATGAGAGTCACCCACAAGCCTCTGCCCTTGTGGAACTTCTTAAAACATTCAGTTTTGTTTCCTTTAAGGAGACCAAAACGAAGACAAAAAAGACTGCTACAAAGGAAAAAGCAGCCCTTGTAGAGGCTGCTTTTGAAGAAGAAAGCCCTGAAGATTATGAATTTATTATGGCACTTTCTAAAGAAGCCAATAGAAATGTAGCCCGTCGTCTGGCTAAGGAAAAAAACATAATACTCCCTTCTCAAAAGAAAAAATAATGATTTAATTTAAGTTTCGCAAGCTCTATAACTTACTGAAATAAAGGCGAAATAGAAAATACGAAAAGACGAAATGCGAGTAACACCCGTATTTCGTCTTTTGTATTTAAACACATATTATTTAAAAATTTTCTACATAAATGCTTGCAATTATTTAGAAAGTTTTTATTTTTGCGCCCGAAAAGTAATAAATAAATGTTTTTATGAAAAACAAATCACTATTTTTGGGCAGTCTGCTGTTAGCTATGATAGCCTCTGAGGTAGCCGAAGCGAAGTCTTCAGCCCTCGAAAACACAAGCGTAACGCGCTTTCAACAAGAAGAAATAGAGGTAGAAGGACAAGTGTTCGATGCCGACGGCTATCCAATGCTAGGAGTCAGCGTAGTTGTAAAAGGCACCCATCGTGGCGTCGCTACTGATGAAAACGGACAGTTTTCTCTTCGTGCCGACGAAAATGCTGTACTCGTCTTCCGCTTCTTAGGATATAAAACTCAAGAAATAGCTCTTAACGGACGCTCTTCTATCACCGTACAGATGGAAATCTCCACTCACGAGCTCAAAGAGGTAACCGTTACTTCTACCGGTATCAAACGCCAAATCAAAGACTTCGCAGGTACCGTGAACGTCATCTCTGCTTCCCAAATTAAAGAATTAGCCATCCCCGCAGTAGGCGATGCCGTACGCTTTATGCCTGGGGTAAACTATATAGACGAAGATGGTCGCGGATTGCGCCCTGGTATCGGGCTACGCGGTATGGAACCCAACCGAAATAGCAATACTTTGGTAGTCATTGATGGTAAAATACCTATCGGGCAAAGCTATTCCGATATGGGTGGTTATTATATGATGCCCGTAGGCGCTATCGAAAGTGTGGAAGTGATAAAAGGTGCCTCTCCTGCTCTTTACGGAAGTGGTAGTATAGGCGGGGTAGTAAATATCATCACCAAAAAAGGAGCCGCTCGCCCTTATACAGGCATCAACCTACAATATGGCAACCATAATGCTCTAAATATAGGGTTAGAAACGGTAGGTAATGCCAATGAAGGAGCAATGAATTACTACGCAGGCTTCCACCGCCGCCAAGGCGATGGCTTCAGAAAGTCACGCAGCCGCTATAATGTGAACGACCTTACTGCCAATGTAACAGCCAAAGTAGGCGACAAAAACGAATGGCGCTTCTTCCTAAATGGCTTTACCGAATATTCCGATACTCCAGGAGGGCTTAGTCAAGCACAATGGGAGCAAGACCCCGAGCAGTCTGTTAATCCACACGACTTTTTCGAGGCAAGACGCTTCAGTACCGCTATCTCATACAAACGCAGTTTTGATGAAACCAATAGACTGACCACTTCTGTATATGGTAGTTACCTAAAAAGAGACTGGTGGTTAGACAACCGCAACGCTACCGCTAGCAAACGCAAATTTGTAGCTGCTTTGCGCGATATCCCTACAGTAGGCTTATTCTCCGACTATGAGCGTACCAACACTCTATTCGACAAAGAAAACAAACTCTTAGCAGGTATCCGCCTACATACCGATGTTACCCACGAAGTATCAGTAGCCGGCGACGAAATGGGCAAAAAAGCAGGTAAAACCACTGCCAATTCAGCCAATACCGTAGCCGTAGTAGAGGGCTATGTGTTCGATGAGTTCCACATCACCGATAAACTTAATATCAACCCTGGTCTGCGCTATACTTTTGTAAATTACGACAAAGAAGATTACTTCCGCAATAGTTGGGATAACCGCAACGAAGATGCTTTCATCTACTCATTAGGGGTATTCTACAAATTCTCCGAGCAGTATCGCGCTTATGCTACTTATTCTAAAGGCTATAAGATGCCGCAGATACGTGTAGCTTTCGAAACCAATGGCGACCTCGATGCCGAAACTTCTAATAACTACGAAATAGGTTTCCGTACCCAACCTACTCAATGGCTCGAAGTAGAGTTAGCAGCCTATATATTAGACTTCAATCATAAAATATTCCGCGAAAGTGGCTTGCTTAATAACGGAGGAAAAGCACTACACCAAGGGATAGAAGTAAATGGTGCTATTTATCCAGTAGAAGGGCTAAAACTCTACGGTAGTGGTGCTATACAAAAAGCTACTATTGAATACGGTATGTACAAAGGCAACCGCATACCTTATGCACCGCGTTACACTGCTACCGCAGGGGCTAAATACCAATGTGCTATAGGCGAGGGCACCCTTACTACCAACGTATACGGTAACTTTGTAAGCTCACAATTTTCAGACCTTGCTAATACTTTTGAAGGCTCTGCTAATGGCAATGTAGGTTTAATACCTAAGTTCTTCTTGCTCAATGCAACCGCTAACTATAGCTATAAGCAATGGAATTTCAACCTTAATGCTCTCAACTTGCTTAACCGCAAATACTTCACTACCCGCCACAATGCTTGGGGAGGTATTATGCCAGCAGCTACTATCAGCATATTAGGAGGTGTAGGCTATCAGTTCTAACCCCTTTTCATACATAAACATAAAAAAAAGCTGTTCAACCAAAAAGTTGAACAGCTTTTTATTTGTATTACAAATTTGCGTAACTACTCTTTATTTTATATTTTTGCCTGCAAAATAACTCTTATGAAAAAACTCTTTCTCTTTATCATACTCAGTGTGATGTTTTTTCTTTCTTGTAGCAGAGATAACAACACTCCAAATCCGGAACTTCCTGCTCCACCTCCATTAGAGCGAAAGATACTCACAGGCACTTTTATCCAACTCTTTGGCAAAGACAATTGGAGTGAAGCACAATGGGATGAGCTTCTCACCGAAATCAAAGATGTAGGGATGAACACTCTTATTGTGCAATATACTGCATTCAAAAATCCTTACAACAATATCACTTGGTTCAATTCAGCAAATACATTCACAGCCACTAAGAGCAAAAACACCTTGCAACAACTTTTAGCCTCTGCCAGCCGAAAAGGGATAGAAGTGCATATAGGGCTACATTTTGATGATACGTATTGGGATCACCAAACCGATGTGGCGTGGCTACAAACACAAGCCAATTATTGTATTGTCATAGCCGAAGAAATACAAGCTCAGTTTGGCACAAATTCAGCCTTCAAAGGCTGGTATATACCTCACGAGCCCGAGCCTAACGCTTATAATACCGATGAGAAAGTTCGCCTTTTTAGAGAGCATTTTGTAGATCGCATTTCCAACCGCCTGCACCAACTGAACAACAAGCCAGTGTCTATTGCTGCCTTTTGGAATAGCTCACTCTCCACACCCCAGCAGCTGCAACACTTTATGGCAGAACTGTCTAAAAGCAATTTGCAAATTATAATGTTACAAGATGGTGTGGGCGCACAACACGTAACCCTTGAGCGCCTTGCCAGCTATTATGAGGCTGCACAACGCGGACTCTTTGAAGAAAATAAAAATTACAAAGGCGTTTTTTGGAGTGATTTAGAAACCTTTGCATCACCCAATGGTAAGTATCCTTATCAGCCTGCCTCTTTTGATAGGGTAAAACAACAATTGCTTACAGCACGTTCTATCCCTAAAGTTAGCAAAATAGTATCTTTCCACTATTTTGATGATATGAGCACTAAAAGTCCTCACAAAGCCCAAGCCGATGCCCTGAGAGAAGCCTATAAAAAGTTTATCAAGTAATCCCCCTACTTTTATTATCTCTTATCTATACCAACCTTAAATACACTAATCTTTTCACTCCCCGACACTACAATAGTCTGCTCATCTACAAAAAGGAAGCTGTAGTAATTACCGTCACCAGTAAGCTGTTGCCAGCTATCCCCCCTATTGTTAGAAAAGAAAATACCATTTGCCGAAGTAGCTATTAATCCATAACCTGCACTGTTAGGAATATACCTCACACAGCTAGCATACCCCATAGCCTTATCAGGGGTAATAGCCTCCCACGTTTTTCCCCCATCAAAGGTAAGGGCAGCACTGCCTTTACGTTCAGTAGGATGTTGGTAGTCTCCTCCTACAACTATACCCTGCTTTTCATCGTAAAAAGCTACCGAAAAAGCGCCTTGCGTAGGGTTACCCTGTACCAGAGGCAAGGTAGCAAGTTCCTGCCATTTATAGCCTTTATTCTCCGAGTAGAACACTCTACTTTTAGTGCCACCAGTCACCACCCATATTTTATTGCCAATATGAGTCAATGCCGAATTGCTCGCAGCAAATACAGCCTCTCCTTCTTCCAATTTAGGAGTCTGTGACCAAGTTTGCTTTTCCCATTGCGCACCTTTATCATGACTTGTTATTACCGACATACGTCCTTCAATAGGGTCGCCCACAGCTATACCAAATTGGTCATCTATAAAGCATATTGCATCGTAAAATACAGCAGGGTGTTCCTCTCGGTACACTTCTTTCATTCCACTTTGTTCAGCTTTATATAGCAGGGCTGGGTTGCCTATCGAAAGTATAAAAACATTCTGTGTAGTAGCTGCTACAGACCTAAAGTCCGAAATCACCCCCCTATTCTTCATATCAGAAACCGCAATAGTATAGTTCTGAGTATTAATAAAGCCAAAAGTAGCATCCGAGCCCGCAAAAGCTACATTCCCATCCGATAGTAATACCATCGCCCTAATGCTTATTTTAGGCAAAGCAAAGCTTTTGATTTCTGTTAGCTTAACAGTTGTTCCCTCATAAGGATTTTTGGGGTTACAAGCCACCAAAATTAAAGTTATTAAAATAATAATAATGTTTTTCATCTGCAAAATACTTGTTTTAAGATTTCACCACTACTCCTTGGTCTAAATACACTAAGTACTTGCCTTTCACCTGCCAGTCCATAGCTTTTAGGTTTGTTTCGTAGTAATGTAATTGTTGGTGATATTTATTGTTAGGGCTACCTGTTTTATAATCAATAATATATACCTCACGGGTCTCTGGCTTATAGGCCAACCTATCAGGACGAAAATAGTTACCTTCATTATCAAGAAACTCACGCTCGGTAAAATACTCATAATCCTTACTGAAGAAAGGGGCTATAGTAGCATCTGTAAGTAGTTGTTCCATTTGGGGTAGTAGCAATTCATATTGTTCAGCAGTAATAGTTCCTTCTTCAAGGGCATCCGCAAGCACTCTTTCAAGGTCAGTAGAGTAGGTAATTTTAGCAAAAAGCTCGTGTATAAGGTTACCGCGTTCTAAGGCTTCTTGCTTATGAGTATCCCATAATAATGATGCCCCAGTAGCTATTTTGTAGTTAGGTACCTGCCAGCCTCTTTGGAAGGGGATAGGCTGTTGTTGGTTTTCTGTTTTGCCTTTCTTTTCTGGGAATATTGGGCTGCCAAAAGCATATTCTACCACATTATCATTCCACCAGCCTTTTTGAGCCAAAAATTGCTGAAAAAGGGTACCATAAGTTTCTCCTCCCTTTTTAGGTAAGGAGGTAATCACATATAAGAAAGATTCAGGACGGGTCATTGCCACATACAGCACATTTATTTGGTCTAAACGGTTTTGCTCGCGTTGTTGCGTAAGCAAAGCAGCAGCCTCTGCACTGTAGTTCTCCAAACTTTTATTGCTACTTATAAGCAGATAGTCAAAACCGTTATATTGGCTTTTATCTACCTTAAACCACAACTTCTCCGAGTGGGGGTCTATGAGTTTACTATCTGCAAAAGCATAAATAATCACCGGTGCCGAAAGCCCTTTACTCTTGTGTATAGTCATTACAGTTATAGCATCCAGCCCTTCTGGCGAACTGATACTAAGGTTTTTTTCTTGTTCATCCCAATACTCCAAAAAGTCAGCTAAGCCTCCTTTTCTAGCATTTTTGAAATCAAAAATAATATCCATAAAATGAGTAAGGTACGCATCCGATGTCCGTGCCAATTCAAAACAGTTCACTGCCAATGCCACTCCCTCATATAATGAATATTGGTTAAACTGTTCCATTGAAAAGTTATACTCAGCAAAGAATGTGTTTATAGGCTCTGGCACGTATTTACTTAAAAATAAATGTGCTTCAGTTATTTTTTTCATCCTGATATAATCAAAGAGCAACTGTACTTTTAACTCTTCACTTTCAGGGTGATATAACAACCGAAGCAATGATACTAGAAACTGTACCGAAGGCACATTCTTCAGTAATAATGAGTCTGGTGAAATTACATTCTTCCCTTTCCCCGATAAGTATGAAGCCACTGCCGCTCCTTCTTTATTGGTACGTACCAGTATGGTAATATCTTTATCTACCGCTCCTGCACTATTAGCGTGTTGTATTTTCTCCCATATTGCATCACAATAGGTTTGTTCTCGTGGGCTAAGTGCTACTGTAAGCTGATTTTCTTCTTGTGCTTCCTCTTCTCCTATTTCAACAAAAGTAACATTCAAATAGCCTTCTGGTAGTTTTTTACTTTCTTTGCTTTTAGGATAGTTTTGAATAGCATTATCATATAATTCTCTGTATTGCTTAGTTTCAAACTGTTCAGCTGCAAACTTAAAAAAGTTATTATTAAAATTTATAATCTCTTCTAAGCTGCGGTAATTATCATCCAAGCTACGGGTCTCCCCTTCTATAAAAAAAGGGTTCTCCACACCCGAATACAAACTCATAAACTGTTCTGCCTTTCCTCCTCTCCATCGGTAGATTGATTGCTTAGCATCCCCTACCAACAGTACCGAGCCTTGTTGTTTAGCTACCTCACTCTGCACAGCATTAAGTATAAGCGGAATAAAATTCTGCCATTGCAATACCGATGTATCTTGAAACTCATCAATAAAATAATGCCGATACCTTTCACCTATACGCTCATAAATAAAAGGAGCAGGCTGGTTACTAAGCTCCGATGATATAACTCCGTTAAATTCCCATATCGGCAAAATATTCTCTTCTTCTTTTATAAGTTCTATCTCTCTTTGTATTCTATTTAGCAATGCCAATGGCACTACATACCTCAAAGCATTACGGGCAAAAGCAAGCTCCCCAAAAGACTCTTGTATGCCCATAAAAAGTCTTATAATATCAGGTTGTAATGAGTCTATAAGGGCTGTATTTAGTTTCTTAGCAGCAGTTTTTCCATATAGAGGTTCTCCGTTTAGCATATTCTCTTGCCAAACCGTACCCCACGAAGGTTCTTTCTGTGGGTCAAATGTTAGTTCATTAAAGAAGTTATACACATACCCTCTATTAAAAGCGTCCTTGCCCAATCCGTGTTGGTCAAGCAGTTGCATAAAGTCATTAGCCAAGCTTTTAATAGTATCAAGGGCTGTGTTACGTTGTTTTAGCAAGGTGTTTTTAAGAGCGTAGAAGTCTGTTAGCTCTTTCCCTTTTAGCAGTTGCAAAGGTTCATAATGATTCTCTTCTGTAAGCATTTGGGCTACTTCTAGTAGCTCTGCAGTAGTATCCCAGTTTTTATCTTCATCTATCTTTTCGTTAGAAAACTGAATAAGCAAATCTGTAAGCTGAGGGTCATTACCTGCTTCACTCATCAGGTTATCTACTGCCCGTTCTAATAAAGCCTGGCTGTCCAACTGTACTTCAAAAAACGGATTCAAATGCAAGTCGTATGAAAATCTACGTATTAGCTGGTGGTTAAAGCCATCTATAGTACTGATGCCAAAAGCAGCATAGTTATGTAATATATGCTCTAAGGTTTTAGCAGCTCGGTCTTGTAGTTCTTTATCTGTCAGCTTCAACTCTTTCCGAAGTTCCACAAACATTGGGTGCGGATCATACAGCATTTTATCATTACTAAACTCTCCCAACAATTCAATAATGCGGTTCTTCATCTCAAAAACCGCCTTATTAGTAAAAGTAATAGCCAGCAAATGCCTAAAAAGATCCGTATGCTTACTGCCCAATATTATTTGTAAATAAGCCTTTACAAGGCTATATGTCTTCCCCGAACCTGCCGATGCATTGTATATAGTATAGTTTGCCATTTTCTCTTTCTTATAACACTATCCTCTTTTTTGCTGTACAACAGTTTTATGATGATTTTTCCTTTGTACATCTACTGTTATATGCCGCAAATATACCGCTTTTTTCTAAAATAACAATTAATTATTCCTTCCCCAAATACACCTTCCTAAAAAGATTTAATTTATCCCAGGAGTAGCGCCCTTGGGTCTGTTCTACCACTGTTTTTAAGCTATCCTCTTCCAAGGCATCTATCAAAGGACTTAGTTCTTCTATCTCTTTCTTACTAAATAGCTTATCAAGGTCAGCCACTATACTTCCTTCTTCTATCAGTTTTATTAAATGCTTATTTATAGTACTTTCTGTTATATTGCGCTCTTCAGCTATTTGTGCAATGCTTTTACCCTCATTCCATAGCAGCAATGTTTTCTCGTAAGTATTAAGCTTTTTAGGAGTTTCTTCTTCCTTATCTTTTGTGAATAGCTGTTCCTGCTTCATCTGTTTATTCACGTTAGTTACTATCTGCATAAATAAGGCTTCAAACCGTTCCGTACTAACCGTTTCTTTACTAAAATCTTTTCCCGTTGCTGCCAGTGCCATCAGTTGTTGTAGTCTGAAGAGTTTTTTCACCACTTCACCCATATTATTGCTCAATTCTTCCAGCTCACCTACAAACTCCTTTACTTTCTTTTGGTAGTACACTTTTTCTAGCACATACATCACTTGGTACCACACCTGCGAAAGCAAAGGTATAAAATACTCTACCGATTTTTCTACCCGCTCGCACACATACTCCACCGAAGCCCCTTGCCTAAAATATCCATCAAGCTGCTTGCTAAATTTAGCTGCGGTAGCCACCAGTTCTTTTACCTTTGCATACTGTTGTTGCGCCCAGTTTTTATATACATTCTTATTGCCTATTTCTCCCGAATAACTACTGGAGTGCTGTAACCAAGCCGTTTCAAGGGTAACCCAATCAAAGGTTCTCATTGCCATTTCTTGCAGAAACTCCAACCTCCCTTGCTCCCATTCTTGCTGTACTTGCCCTTCAGTAGCCTTATTAGCTGCATACTGCAACACCTCTTCATTACTTTCTATACCATTCTGTGGCACAGCCGATAGGAGTCTCAATCCATCTATGGAGCGCAATCGTGAGAACGCCACGTATGCCTGCCCCGATGCAAATACACTCTGTATATCCAAAGCCGCCTTCTCAAAAGTAAGACCCTGACTCTTATGTATCGTTATGGCCCACGCCAGTCGCAGAGGGTATTGTATGAATGAACCCAGCACCTCTTCTTCTATCTCTTTGGTGGTTTCATTCAGCCTGTAGCGCACATTCTTCCACTGGTATCTATCCACCTCTATCACATCAGCATCATCCAGAAGCACCGCTATCCGTTCATCGTTTAAGGACTGTACTGTCCCCATTTTCCCATTAAAAAACCTCCGATTACCCGTCGGGTCGTTTTTAATAAACATCACCCTTGCCCCTTTTTTAAGTTCAATCACCTTATCTATCGGGTACATATATTCTGGAAAATCACTCACTATCTTAGCCTCATACCTATAAACAGGCGTTTTCAAAGCCTCCATCTGTCGGGCATTAATAGCGTCAGCTTTAGCGTTATGCGTTGTCAGGGTAATGTAATTATCATCTGTTTTAGTACCCAAATGAGGCTTTACATAGCGTTGCAACTCAGCCATATCCTTTTCTGTTAGCTTATTTTCACGCAGATGATTCAGCAAAGCAATAAATACAGGGTCTGTTTGTCGGTAAATCTTCTCCAATTCTATATACAGTAGCGGATGCTCTTTCACTACCTTTGATTGGAAGAAGAACATCCCCTCATAGTACTGCTGTAGCACCTCCCATTCTTGCTGCTTCACCACTGGTGGCAGTTGCAATAAGTCTCCTATAAACAGAACCTGCACCCCACCAAAGGGCAGTCTATTCCTGCGTATCTGTTGCAAGCAAAAATCAATAGCATCCAGCATATCCGCACGCAGCATACTCACCTCATCTATAATAAGAAGCTCCATATTGCGTATCAGCTGGATTTTATTCTTATGCATCTGAAAATGCTTTTGCAGCGATGTCCTATTCTCTATCCGTTGCAGCTCATTCGCCAAAGGAACCGACCCATAAGTAGGCAAAAATGAAGCAAAAGGCAACTGAAACAGAGAGTGTAACGTAACCCCTCCTGCATTAAGTGCCGCAATACCCGTAGGCGCAGCCACCACAGTATTCTTATAAGTAGTATCTATAATCTTACGCAGCAGAGTCGTTTTCCCAGTACCAGCCTTACCAGTAAGGAAAATATTCCTATTGGTTTGATTGATAAGTGATAGAATCGTATGTTCCATATTTCTTGGTTCTAACAGAGTGCAAAGATAACAATAAATATCAATTAATAATCTACAAATAACAATAATATCTCACCCCTCTCCCCACCCCCAGCCCATCATCCACCACCCCCCCTACCACCACCACACCACCTCCCAACCCTCCCCTACAATGAACGAACGAATAACGAAGGATAAACGAACTATAAACGAAGGATAGTCTGCGAGCTGACACAGCTGAGTATGCCACCAACAATACCCCTACCCCCTCTCTTACCCCTTACCTCTTACCTAAAAAACTTGCCAATTGAAAAAATATTCGTATCTTTGCCCCTCGTAAAACTATTTTAAATATTTCTATTATGAGAAAAATCATCTTACTTATAGGCTGCATATTCAGCTTAGCAACCGCCTCAGCTCAAATAAACAAAGGCGGTGTACAAATTAACGGAGGCTTAGGAGTTTCTGGCGCAGGCACTATGATCTATAGCGCTGCCGATTTCGGAATCACCAAACAAATATCACTTGGTGGCGAACTATTCTTCCGTTTCGATAGCTACTCAGGCATAGGATATACCAACGTAGGTATATTAGCTACCAGCAACTTCCACTTTGCCGAGTACCTCAGAATCCGCGTACCACTCGACCTTTACGGAGGATTAAGCCTCGGATACTACAACTGGGGTATGAACACCAAAGACGACTGGATTAAATCTTATTACGACTCCGGTATCGCATTCCGATTCCAATCAGGAGCTCGCTATTTCTTTAACAAGCACTTCGCAGGCAACCTCGAGTGGTTCGTTGAAAACAACGCCTTCTCTACCGGCGGAATTAAAGCTGGTATCACTTACTTATTTTAAAATCAACCCATAAGAGGTAACACCCAAGAGGCTTCAACACCCCTACACTGTTACCTCTTATCTTTTTCCCTTAGCTAAAAAATGAGAATCGTATTTATGGGAACGCCCGATTTCGCCTTGGCTTCCCTCCAAGCATTAGTCGAAAACAATTACAATGTAGTGGGCGTAGTAACCGTAGCCGATAAACCTTCCGGACGCGGACAAAAACTAAACGCATCACCCGTAAAAACTTATGCCCTAAGCAAAGGGATACCCGTACTACAACCCCTAAAACTCAAAGACGAAAACTTCTTAACACAACTCAAAGCACTCGCCCCCGATTTACAAATAGTAGTAGCATTCCGTATGCTACCCGAAGTAGTATGGCGCCTGCCCAAATACGGCACCTTTAACCTGCACGCCTCCCTACTGCCCAACTACCGCGGCGCAGCACCCATTAACTGGGCTATTATTAACGGCGAAAAACAAACAGGTGTAACTACCTTCTTTATCGACGAAAAAATCGATACCGGAGCCATCATAGCACAAGCCATAACCCCCATTACCCAGCACGAAACCGCAGGCACCCTACACGATAAGCTAATGGTACAAGGAGCCAAATTAGTATGCGAAACCGTAAACAAAATAGCCGAAGGCAACTGCCCTACCCAACCACAAAACAAAGAAATCACCTTCGCCGAAGCTCCCAAAATATATAAAGAAACCTGTAAAATCAATTGGCATAAAAACGGATTAGCTATAGAACAACTCATACGCGGTATGAGCCCCTACCCCACCGCTTGGACAGAGTTCATCCATAAAGGAGAAACCCTCCCCACCAAAGTCTACGACGCTCTTTTCCAGCCCCATACCCACCAGCTGCCCATAGGCACAATAATAGCCGACAAAAAGCACCTACAAATAGCCGTAACCGATGGCTATATACAACTGCTCGAACTACAACTACCCGCCAAAAAACGTATGAAAACCACCGATTTGCTAAACGGATTTAGCTTTAATGAAACAACAATAGCAATATAGCAAATTAAGTTTGGAACGATAATTGCTATGAGATAAAAAACACTAAATCATTAAAAACACTAAAATGAAAAAGATACTTTGCCTTATAACGCTGCTCCTCAGCGCTTTTATAACCACTCAGGCACAAACAGACAAAGCCAAACAACTCCTCGATGAGGTAAATAGCAAAATGTCTGCTTATAACAATATTTATATCGACTTCAAGTATAATTTAGACAATATGGCTGAAAATATCAACCAAGAAACCAAAGGCAATGTAACCATCGCCAAGGATAAGTACGTGCTAAATTACTTAGGAGCTACCAAAATGTACGACGGCAACAAAACATACACCATAGTACCCGAAAATGAAGAAGTTACTATCGAAAAAAATGCCGGCGACGAAAACACCATAACCCCCTCTCGTATGCTCACCTTCTACAAAAAAGGCTATAAATACAAATGGGATATACAACAAAACGTACGCGGACGCAAAATACAATACATCGAGCTAAAACCACAAAAAGCCAACTCCGAAGTAAAACAAATTCTCTTAGGTATCGATATACAAACCAAGCACATCTATAACCTAATTGAAATAGGTAAAAACGGTACCAAAACCACCATTACCGTCAATACCTTCAAAACCAATCAACCTCTGTCCGATAACATATTTAAGTTCGACAGAGAAAAATATAAAAAAGACGGTTATACCATTAGCGAAATGTAATGAGCATATTAGACCGATACATTCTCACACAATTCCTCAAGAACTTCTTAGGAGCACTATCCATACTCACCCTTATCTTTGTATTCCACACCATTTTTACATACATCGATGAGCTGGCTGGGCGTGGACTTGAGTTATGGATTATCGGTAAGTTCTTAGTATACTTCATACCTCAGCTCATACCAATCATTATGCCCTTAGCAGTAGTAATAGGCTCCATAATGACCTTCGGCTCTTTTGCCGAAAACTATGAGTTCGCAGCTATGAAAGCCTCAGGCATCTCCCTAATGCGCATAATGCGCCCAGTAATAATCCTAATGGCACTGCTAAGCGCCTGTACCTTCTTCCTAGCCAATAACGTAATACCCGTAGCCTCTCGCGAAGTATATAACCTTAGGGCTAATATAGCCAACGTAAAACCAGCAATGGCAATAGCCGAAGGCATATTTTCAAATATAGGCGAAGAGTTCAGCATCAAAGTAAATAAAAAACACGGCGATAACGACCAGTTCTTAGAAAAAGTTCTCATACATAAAAAAAATCCCGACGGGGTAAACCGCACCGTTATCAATGCCGAACGCGGCGAACTAAAAAACCAAGAAGGCAAAGGCAAATTCTTACAACTAATATTAGAGGATGGTACTTATTACGAAGATATTAAAACCAACACCTACGCCTCACAGCAGCGCCTCCCTTTTGCCAAAGTACACTTCAATAAATACGTCATTAACATTGATCTCTCACACCTTAACAATGTCGATTTCAATGAAAAAACCGATGCTACCACCTACCGTATGATGAATGTAAACCAGCTTAGTTACGCTATCGACTCTCTGCACACCGATTTTCAGCAAAACATTGTCGATTATGGTAGCAGTATGTTCCGTCGCACAGGTATATTCATCGCACCACCCCCTCCCCCCGATGAAAAGAAAACAACCGCCACTCCCACCCATATTACTTCAGTAAATCAGTTAGTACAAATGGTTGATGAGCACCAAAAAATGTTCCTGTTTGAAAGTGCTATCAATTATAACAAATCCCAAATGGACAATGTACAGTTCAGAGAAGAATATGTAGAATATGGCTACAAAATATTAAACCTACACATAATTAATCTTAGTGATAAGTTCGCCTTAACAGTGGCGTGCTTTGTACTCTTTTTCGTAGCAGCACCACTGGGGGCATTCATACGCAAAGGCGGTATAGGCTTGCCTTTGGTAGTAGCTATGGTTTTATTCTTGTCCTACCATTTCATAGGTATGTTTATGAAAAACATAGCCGAGAATAACACCATTAACCCTGCCTTAGCCCCTTGGATACCAACTCTTATCCTATTGCCATTAGGCATATACCTTACTCACCGTGTAAACACCGACAAAGAGATGTTTCACTTTCCGCTATCACATAAATTAATGCGTTATGTGGAAGGTAAAATAAATAATTTCAAGCAAAAAAGACAAGCACATAAATAAAAATACTACCTCAAGAACGTTAATTTATTGTTAAAATTTATATTTTGTGTAATAGTATAAGAAAAATACACTATCTTTGCCCCCAGCAATGATTTCTTAACACAATATCCCAAACACACACTATGAATAAGAGGTATTTATTTTTAGTTCTTATCTTTATTTTAAGTACATTTTTGTACTTCAGCAATGCACAAACCAACTTAAGCAAGGAGCGACAATTAGCCCTAAAAAAAGCCGAACTTAACATTAAGGAATTGTATAATGAACTAAACGGAGCTCAGTATGACCTTAGTTTTGCAGCCTTCCGTTACGCATATATAGGCTACCAATCGCTTAAGAAACAAAACCGCTTAAACGGCAAAGAACTCTTCTCTATTATTGATTTCACTAAAGATTGTAATACCAAGCGCTTTTACACTATTGATTTGGAGAAGATGAAAGTAGTGTATTACACTTATGTAGCTCATGGCAAAAAGAGTGGCGACCGCTTAGCAACTTCATTCTCGGATGTAGTTGAATCAAACAAGAGCAGTATAGGCTTTTATATTACAGGTAGCACGTATAATGGTGGGAATGGCTATAGCCTCACCCTTCACGGTGATGAAAAAGGCTATAATAGCAACCTTGCCAAGCGTTCGGTAGTAATACACACCGCCGATTATGCCGATGAGAATTACATAGCTAGAAACGGGCGTATGGGCAGAAGTTTAGGATGCCCTGTATTACCGGAAAGCATCTACAAACAAGTAATTGACGCTATTAAAGACAAAACAATGATATTTGCTTACTACAATGATGCTAAATATCTAAAATCATCTAAATACTTAAATGTGTTAAAACTAATTGATGAAGAAGGAACCCAATCGGTATTTTAATTGTATTTAAAACATAAAAAAGAGGCTGCCCAGAGTTACACTCTGGGCAGCCTCTTTTTTTAAACAATAAAATATGAATGTAATTCCTCTAATCCTGTAGTTTTAATGCTGTACTTCTAACTGAAATACTTCTTGTACCCAACTTATACTCTCTTCCAATGATTGGGTTTCTTTTAAATAATTTACAAATTGGGTAGTTATTTTCTGTATGATCCTACTGCTTAGGGCTTCGGCTTGTAGCTCATTGAAATCGGGGAGCTTTTTGCGATGGAAATCAAGTTCGGACTCTTTAAGGGTTTCGAGCTTGCTTTTTAGTGCCTTAATGGTGGGAGCAAACTTGCGATTGTTAAGCCATTGTACGAATTCTTCTTTTACTTCTTCGATAATTTGTAGGGCTTGTGGGATGGCTTCTTTACGGCGTTCCAATGCCTCGTCTTTGCGTTTGGAAAGTTCATCCATGTGGATGAGGCTTACGTTGGGGAGGCTGCTTACATCATCGGAGACGTTTTTGGGTATGGAAAGATCTAATATTAGGATTGGCTTATGGGTGGGTATTAAATCTTTGGTTATGGTGGGTGTTGAGGCTCCGGTAGCTACGATGAGTACATCGGCTTGGGTTATTTCGGTAGGGAGGGCTTCATAATCTTTTACGATTACATTGAATTTGCCTGCTACCTGCTCGGCTTTGGAGCGGGTGCGGTTAATGAGGGTTATGTGTGTGTTTTGGGTGTGTTTTATTAAGTTTTCGCAGGTGTTTCGTCCTATTTTACCTATGCCGAAAAGTAGTATGTTTTTGTTACATACATCGGAGACTTGCTGCATTATGTACTGTACGGCTGTGAAGGATACGGAGGCGGCTCCTGAGGATAGGATTGTCTCGTTCTTGATACGCTTGCTGGCATTGATTACGCTGTTCATCAGGCGTTCAAGGAAGGCGTTGGCCAGTTGGTATTTGCGTGAGAGGGCGAAGGCTTGTTTTATTTGCCCTATGATTTCAAAATCGCCTAATATTTGGCTATCTAAGCCTGTACCTACTTCGAAGAGGTGTTGTACGGCTTCTCGGCTTTTGTATACGTATCCTACTTTTTGAAAGTCATCGATGGTGCCGTTGGAATAGTCGCAGAGTAGCTGGATGAGCTGGAATGGGTTTTGGGTGTATCCGTATAGCTCGGTACGGTTACAGGTGGATATAAGGAGTACCTCGGTAAAGCCTTTTTGGTGGGCTTCACTAAGGAGTGCTTCTTTGTTGGTGGCTGTAATACTGAATATTCCACGTGTGGTGGCATCGGCTTTTTGGTAGCTGAGCCCTACGCAGTAGAAGTTATTTTTATTCGGTATAGTAGGCTGTTCCATAGATTATTGCATTTAGAACTGTGTTGAGTGGTATTTTTTTGAGAGTGCAAAAATAAGAAGTTCTTGGCAAATAACATAGGATAAAGATAACTTTTATTGAAATATGTAAGGAGTCTAAATAATTAGCAGATTGGTAAATTAGTGAAATGAGGGTGTGTGTTCATTTTCTAATTTACTAATCTGCTGATTATTTATTTGTTAGGATGTTACTCGCGGATGAGTGGGAGTGTGGAGCAGCGTAGGAGTCCTTCTTGTTTGGCTATTTCGGCATAGGGGATTTCTTCGACGGTGATGCCTTGTGAGCGTAGCCAGTTATTGAGGCGGGTAAAGTTTTTCTCGGATACGACTACGTTGGGGGCTATGGAGAAGACATTGCTATTCATATCGTACATTTCGTTACGGTTGATATGGAATAGGTTTTCTTCGCCGAAGATATCGACTAAATATTGGTAATCGGCTTGTGAGCGGAATCCGTCTTTGTAGATGATTGCTTTGTTTTTGCCTACGGGCTGGAAGCAGCAATCGAGGTGAAGTGCGTTATCGCGGGCTTCGGTTTTTGATTTTACTAAATCGAACTCTTTTACTTTTTTGTGTGGGAATAGTTTTTTGATAAACTCGACGCCTGCCATATTGGTGCGTGCGGTGATTTGGTCTTTATAATCGTTGCCTTTATAGGTTCCGATGAAGATGTGTTGGTTCCAAGGCATTACGTCTCCTCCTTCGATGTGTACTTCGGCGGGGGGGGTAATGACTTTTTGGGGGTTGATTTGGTTGACGATGTACTCGATGGCTTGGTACTCGTTTTCACGATCGGGGAGTATATTGGCTTTGATGAATATATCGTCGATGACGAAGCCTATATCGCGTGTGAATATTTGGTTGCAATTTTCAATAATTTGGGGGCGATATACGGTTACGTTGTATTTTTTGAGTACTTGTTCGAAGGCGTTCATTTCGGCGACCATATCGGCTTCGAGGGGGTAGGTTCCTGCTTTGATATGCTCGGCTGACTTGGGGTCGTAGGCTTCTTCGAGCTTTGGGGTGGGGCCGTTATGGGTGGCGGTGCCTAAGATAACGGCTTGTAGGCGATTCGTTTCATTAGGTACATTTACTTTCATAGTGTTAGCAATTAATGATATTTAAAAACGGGGCAAAGATAATAAAAAAATATTAATTTGCAAAGATTTTTTTGGGGGTTAATTGTGGGGTGTTGGGCTTTGGGGGGAGGTGTGGTGTGGGTGGTTGGGAGCGTGAAGAAAATGGGGTGTTTTGGGGATTTTGTTGCGAATTTGGCAAAGGGAGGTGTTGGGGATAAAGGGCCTGATAATCAGGGACGTAAGGCTTATACTTCGTTTATAGTTCGTTTATCCTTCGTTATTAGTTCGTTCATTGTAAGGGATGGGTGGGGGGTGCTTGGGGGGTGTTTTGGGGTGAAATGGATTGATTATTAGGGGTTTGTATTTTCAGATAAAAAGGGGATTGGGGTGGGTGTGTTTTTGCATTATTGGCAATGAAAATGGAAAATGGATGTATTTTTTTAATTTTAGGTGTTGGGTATTGGGTGGGTGATGGGTTGAGGGGGGTAAAGACTGGGGCTAAAACTTGTTAATTGATAATTAATTTGTACCTTTGCACTGTATTATTATGGTTAAACCTTATTTTTGATGGAAGAAACGAATACTATAAAACAATATAATGCTGTAATTGGGCAGTGTAGGAGTCTGTTTATTAACAAGATGAAGGATTACGGGAGTGCGTGGCGTATCCTTAGATTGCCATCACTTACTGACCAAATCTATATCAAAGCGCAACGGATACGAGGGTTGCAGGAGAATGCGGTGCATCTTATTGATGAGGATGAAAGGGCTGAGTTCATAGGGATTATTAACTATGCGCTGATGGCTTTGATTCAGATAGATAAGGGGATTACTACGGTGCCTGATTTAGACCTTGATGAGGCTTTGGCTTTGTATGATGCGAAGGTAGAGGAGGCGCGCTCATTGATGGTGGCTAAGAATCATGATTATGGTGAGGTGTGGCGTGAAATGAGAGTGAGTTCACTTACTGATATTATTTTGCAAAAACTGCTGCGTGTAAAGCAAATAGAGGATAATGAGGGCAAAACCTTAGTGAGTGAAGGCATAGACGCTAACTACCAAGATATGATTAACTATGCTGTATTTGCAATGATACTATTGGGAATTAGAGATTAGCGGTAGTATAAGGCTAATAACTAAGGCTATATACTAATAATTGATGACTAATGAGGGATGATTAATGGGTGAAAGAATTTAATAAAAAGATGGAGACAAAGACTGAAACAAAAACAGATACAGGCAGTAGAATATCGGTGATTGGTGGAGGTAGTTGGGCTACGGCACTGATTAAGATACTTACTGCAAATATAGACCAAGTGTGTTGGTATATGCGCAATGAGCAAGCTATTGAACACATTAGAACAACAAAACACAATCCTAACTACTTAAGTGATGTACACTTAAACGTGAGCAAGCTGCACCTTACTAATGATATTAATGAGGCTGTGACTTTTAGTGATTATATTGTATTTTCAATTCCGTCGGCTTTTTTGAGTAAGGAATTGGATAAGCTAACGGTGAAGTTAAGAGATAAGAATATTTTTTCGGCTATTAAAGGTATAGAACCGCAGAGTGGACTAATAGTGGGAGAGTACTTTAATAAAATACACGAGGTGCCTTACGCACAAATAGGGGTAATAGCAGGCCCTTGCCATGCTGAAGAGGTGGCCTTAGAGCGCCTTTCATACCTTACTATAGCGTGCCTTGATGAGAGAAAAGCGCAGTTTATGGCAGAGGCTATGAAACGACACTATGTGAAGACTAAAATATCGGATGATGTGGTGGGGATAGAGTATGCGGCGATGCTGAAGAACATTTATGCTCTTGCTGCTGGTATTGCACACGGATTGGGGTATGGTGATAACTTCCAGAGTGTGCTGATGAGTAATGCTATTAGAGAAATGCGACGCTATATTAAGCATATTTACAAGATAAAGAGGAATATTAATCACTCGGCTTACTTGGGAGACTTGCTGGTAACGGCTTATTCATTGTTCAGTAGGAATAGGATGTTTGGGACAATGATAGGCAAAGGATACACCGTAAAAAGTACAATGGCAGAGATGAACATGGTGGCAGAAGGGTATTACGCTACTAAAAGCGCTTACCTTATTAACAAAAACCAAGAAAAACCAAGTAGAACACCTATACTTGACGCTGTGTACAAAGTACTATATGAGGGCAAAAGAGCAAGTGTAGTATTTGCTGAATTAACAGGAGAGTTGGATTAAGTGAAAGATAAGCAGCAAACGATAAGACTTATTAATAACCAACAACGGTTAAGAAAGGATACGAGAAAGTACCTAAAGAATTGAAAAATTAATTTATGTTTACAGGAATTATAGAAGAAATAGGGCACGTAGTGCGAGTGGAACGTGAGGGAGCTAACTTACAACTATATGTAAAATGTTCATTTGCTAATGAGCTAAAAGTAGACCAAAGTGTAGCTCATAATGGTGTATGCCTTACTGTTGTGGCTATTGAAGGCGATACATACCAAGTAACAGCTATAGCTGAAACACTGCGCAAAACACACTTAGGAGACTTGCAGGTGGGTGATGAGGTGAATTTAGAACGTGGTATGCTATTGGGTACCCGACTAGATGGGCATATAGTGCAGGGACATATAGACCAAATAGGCACTTGTGTAGCTGTAAAAGAAGAAGGAGGCAGCACACGCTTTACTTTTACTTATGACCCTTCATTAGGGAATGTAGTGATAGAGAAAGGCTCGGTTACGGTGAATGGGGTGAGCCTAACTGTAGTAGATGCTGGGAAGGATTGTTTTAGCATAGCAGTGATACCCTATACCCTGACACATACTAACCTACACAACCTAAAGGTAGGTAGTGTAGTGAACTTAGAATTTGATGTAATAGGGAAATATGTAGCACGGTTAGTTTCGCACTAATACTTGTGAATTTATAAAGTTTAAAACTTTGCCAAAGATTATAGCACTATGGGCTATTGATGTCTTTGGCAAAGTTTTTTTGTGCTTATGGAAAAATAATTGCAAAATTATTTGGTTTATAAAATAAACTTGATTATCTTTGCCCTCGAAATTAACATTTAAATATTTAGTACTATGGAATTACATCCTTCTGAAAGCTTGAAAATTATTCAAGAGATTATTGGGCAGAGAAAGCAAAAGTATGAAGAGAACGGTTTCTTTTTGCTTTTTTGGGGATCTTTGATTGCCCTTGCCGGTATTGTACAATTTGTGATGCTCATCACTTCATATTACCCAAAACAATCGGGGATGGTGTGGGCTATACTAATGCCTTTGGGCTTTGTGTACAACTTTGTAATGCAAGCGAAAAAGAGAAATAAACAACGCAGAGCAGCCTATGCGACAGACTGGTTAGACTGGGCGTGGTTTATAGCAGGAACAGTGGCTATGCTGAGCTTTTTCATTCCTTTGACTTCGTGGAATAGGTTTGAAATAGTTATACTGATGTGCTATATTCCTTTTTCATTTGTGGCTTTGGCTGTGGCTTTGCAGCTAAAGATGCGGTTATGGATAATTACTTCGGTTATGGGGGTGATTGTTACGTATAGTGTTTTGTTTTATCAGTATGGGGTGTATTTGCCTTTGCTATCATCGGGGGTGGCGTGCTTGCTGTTCTTAATTCCTGGTGTGGAACTGTATAAGCAACATAAACAGGAAGTAAAAAGAAGTTAATAATAGGCAAGGACTACTGTAATATTGCTACTGGTGATAGTTGCCACGCTGGCAGCTATCACCTTGCTTCAGGCGAAATTAAAATAGGCTTGGGAGCAAGTGAGAGTGTGCTTATTACAGGTGCTTACTATATTGATACCTAAGTAGAATACAAATCATTTAAAGATTATGTTCAGTGAACTTGACCCTATTTTGCATTCACAACTTCGGTTGGCGATAGTATCGTTGTTAGTATCGGAAGAGAAAGCAGATTTTGTTCGTATTAAGGAGGTTACTAAGGCTACATCGGGAAATATATCGGTACAGATACAGAAACTGGAGGCTGTGGGATACATTACAGTTAAAAAATCGGTTAAGGATAATTATCCTAATACTGAGCTTCGGCTTACTCATAAAGGGCTTATGGCTTTTGAAAGCTATATTGAAGCCTTAAAGAGTTATCTGAAGCTATAAACTATTTAAGATATTAGGGTATGGAGAATAATTTGGTGGACTTCTTCTTTTAGTGTGTTTTTATCATCAAGGGTTTTGCCTTGTGTAGAGACAGGTGGCAGGATGGTTACGCGCATAAGCCCTGGTGAGCCGGCAAAGAAGCGGAAGGGGAAGCGCTTTTTGGTATCGTGCAATACGATGGGCACGATGGGTATTTGGCACTGAAGGGCTATATTGAAAGCGCCGTCTTTGAAGGAATCGAGGATGATGGATTCGTCATCGGGGACACCGCCTTCGGGGAAGATGCAGATGCTTAAATGGGCTTGTACGCGTTTGAGGGCTTGTGTATAGACCTCGCGGCGGCTTTGGGGGCTGCTTCTATCGACCATAATGGCTACGCGCTTGTAGAAATAGCCGAAGAGGGGCAGGCGTGAGAGTTCTTTTTTGCCTACTATCACAAAAGGATTGGGGCTGATATAGAACATTAGCATTATATCCATCATACTGTAATGATTGGCTACGAGCATATAATTTTGGTTTTTATCAAAGTTATATGCTTTTTTTATGCGTGGTATGAAGCCCATTGCGTAGAGGATAGGGGTTGCCCATAGGTGGCGTATTACCCAGTAGAGGGGGCGGTACCATTTTGCTTTATATGTAAGAACAATTAAAATGGGTAACAGTATGATTATCAGGGTGGTTACTAGTATGTAGAACCAGCATTTCCAGAGTAATTGTGCAAGTTTTAGAATCATAAATACGAGGGTTATGTTTTAAGTTTTTTGTGTTAAACTTTTGTTAAACCAAGAATTTATTTTGGTGGTTTGTAGAAAACCTTGTACTTTTGCCGTCGCAATGAGGGTGGTAGCTCATTGTAAAACTTCAAATAATAGTTTTCATAATTTAAAGTTTTGGTTGGTTAATGGAAAAGTCCGATAGCAATATCGGACTTTTTTTTATTTTGTGTTTATGAGAACCACCACAAACGGTATGGAATCATTGAGAGGAGGCAGATGAGTGCTAGGCCGTAGAAGAGGGCTATTTTGGCGAACATTGAGCGTACCTCTTTTTGTTTTTTTAGTTTTGACCATCCTATGGTGATGAGGATGATGGCGATGATGTTCATTACGGGGTGTTCCAGTAGGAGCTGGCGTAGTTCGGCATTTTTCATTACTACTTTGGCGCCTTCGCCCCACATTTCGATTCGTGGGCTTAGGAAGTACACTACGAATCCTAACAGGAGCTGTATGTGTGAGAACACGAGGGCAAAGAGGCTAAGGCGTAGGTCTTTGACTTGAAAATATTGTTTCTTCTTAGCATAGCCTATAAGGGCATTGATAACTGCTGCGATGAGTACTGCTAACGCGATATAGGCAGTTAGTGAATGTAATTGTTTGATTACTTGATACATACGTTTTCTTTTTTAAATTAGGGCGCAAAGATACAAATCTTTTTTGGATAATAGGGTATTTTGGGGAAGATTTGGTTGTGATGGGTGTAGAGGTATGGTCTTTCTATCCTTCGTTTAGAGTTCGTTTATCCTTCGTTATTCATTCGTTCATCTTGGGGTGAGGGTGGGATTGGGTTGGGGGGTGCTTAGTTTTGGGGTGTATGTAGGAGGGGAAAAGGCTGTATATAGGGGGATTGCGTTTTTTTATTGGACAAGTATTTGCACAAGTGAAAAAAAAATTGGAACTTTGCATCGTGATTTTGAAATTAAGAATATGGCATTGAGAGAAGAAGTATTTGCCTTGCAAGTGGCAACAAGAGATAAGTTACTTACTTATTTAGAGAACGTGTCGGCAGAAGGCTTGGCGCAGATTCCGGAAAGGTTTCACAACAATATGTGGTGGAATATAGCGCATTGTGTAGCGCAACAGCAGATATTATGTTATAGGCTATCGGGGGTGAAACCTGCTGTAGATGAGGAATTTATTGAGACTTACAAGAAGGGTACTTACCCTGATGGGCATATTCCTACTGCTGAGGAGATTCAGGAGCTGCG
Source organism: Capnocytophaga sp. oral taxon 878 (assembly GCF_002999135.1). Classification (NCBI taxonomy): domain Bacteria; kingdom Pseudomonadati; phylum Bacteroidota; class Flavobacteriia; order Flavobacteriales; family Flavobacteriaceae; genus Capnocytophaga; species Capnocytophaga sp. oral taxon 878. The sequence continues at coordinate 90,468 of NZ_CP027229.1, read as the reverse complement.
GGCATTGTTAATAAGCAGTGCGAAGCAGCTGCAAGCGGATTATGAGCGTGGGGTATTTGAGAACTTTACTCCTTATACGACCAGTTATGGGTATGCTCTTGGATGTATTGAGGATGCTATTAACTTTAACAATGCTCACGAGGCGATGCATCTGGGGGGGGTGATTGCTTTAAACTATTTTGCTAAATGATAGAAGATAAAAACACTGAACGTACCCAGCTGAGTGACTTGGGTGAGTTTGGGCTGATAGAAAGACTAACGGAGGGTTTTGGGATTAAAAACGCTTCGACCATAGTGGGGGTAGGCGATGATGCTGCTGTGATGGACTTTGGTGGTAAGAAGATGGTAGTATCGACAGACTTACTTATAGAGGGGGTTCATTTTGACCTGACCTATGTGCCACTAAAGCACTTGGGTTACAAGGCGGTAGTGGTAAATGTATCGGACATATATGCGATGAATGCGAAGGCGACGCAGGTAACGGTATCGGTAGCGGTATCGAACAGATTCCCTGTGGAAGCCTTGGACGAACTATACGCTGGGATACGGCTGGCTTGTGAGCGTTATGAGGTAGACTTGGTGGGAGGAGATACGACTTCATCAACCAGAGGGCTTATCATATCGGTAACGGCTATAGGAGAGGCTAATGAAGAGGACTTGGTGTACCGCAGTGGAGCTAAGCCTTTTGACCTTGTGGTACTTACTGGCGATATAGGTGGGGCGTATATGGGGCTACAGATATTGGAGAGAGAAAAGGCTGTTTTTCAAGTAAATCCAAACTCGCAGCCTGATATAGAGATGTACTCATACATACTGGAGCGACAGCTGAAGCCTGAAGCACGCAAGGATATCCCGCCACTGCTGAAAGAATTGGGAGTGAAGCCTACGGCTATGATGGATGTGAGTGATGGGTTATCATCGGAAATATTGCACATCTGCAAGCAATCGGGGGTAGGCTGTAACTTATATGAGGAAAAGATACCTCTTGACCCAGAGGTGATAAGTAGTTGTGAGGAGTTTGATTTGGATAGTACTACTATTGCACTGAGCGGAGGTGAGGACTATGAGCTGCTATTCACCATTAAACAAGAAGATTACGATAAGATAAAAGGGAACCCTAACTTTACAGTGATAGGGTATATTACCGAAAAGAATAACGGGGCGAACCTTATAACACGCGATGGACAACAGATACCAATAATAGCGCGCGGATGGAACGCTCTTTTAAACAATAAAGACAATTAATAATTAAGAATATATGGAAAGAAGATCATTTTTTAAACGTGGTGCGTTGGCAGCCTTAGGAGGCTTGGTGCTACCTCAGTTTGATTTGCAAGCACAAACTCTTGGAGAAGCACATAAAAATAAACGTGCTAAAAATATTATTTTTATGGTGAGTGATGGTATGAGTTTTGGCACCTTGGTGATGGCAGATTTATACTTAAAGCGTAAATTTGGTAGACCATCGGCTTGGATGGGGTTATATGAGAATAATCTTGCCCAAAGAGCTGTGATGGATATGGCATCGGCGAGTTCGGTAGTAACGGACTCTTCGGCAGCGAGCTCATCATGGGGAGGAGGCGTACGTGTGAATAACGGTAGCTTAAATATTAGCCCCAATGGGAAAGAGAATATGCCTATCCTACAAAAGTTCAAGAAAGCTGGCAAAAAAGTAGGTTGTGTGACTACTGTAATGATAAACCACGCAACTCCGGCAGGGTTTTGTACTTGGAGTAAAAGCCGTAATGCTATGGACGAGATAGCATTGAACTACACCGAATTAGGTTTTGATGTAATGCTTGGTGGAGGTAGTAAATACTTTGACCCTAACCATAGGAAAGATAAAAAAGACCTTTTTGAAACCCTAAAAAAGAAAGGCTATACCGTAGCACGTACCAGAGCGGAAATGGAAAAAGCCCCTACTAATAAACCACTTTATGGACTATTTGCAGAAGAGGCTCTCCTCTACTCTATCGACAGAGAACAAAGCAGTGAAGATAAGGCAAAAATGCCTACCATTGCAGAGATGACTGCTAAAGCTATTGAACAAGTAAAGAATCACCCTAAAGGTTTTGTAATACAAGTAGAGGGAGGAAAAGTAGACTGGGCAGCACACGGTAACGATATAGGAGCCTTATTATATGACCAAGTGGCATTTGACGAAGCTGTGAAAGTGGCTATAGACTTTGCTAAAGCTGATGGTAATACCCTTGTGGTAATAACCTCTGACCACGGTAATGCTAACCCAGGACTTATTTACGGTAAAACTTGTAATGATAACTTTGATAGATTACAAAACTTTACTCATAGTAATGATTGGATATTGCAAAACATCAACCCTAATGATTCGGTAGCAAAAGTACGTGAACATATAGCCCAACACTGTGGAGGAATGAACTTAACAGAAGAGCAAGCAAAAGAATTATTGGCTTACTACTCAAAGGCAGAACGCAGTGAAGAAGGCTTGTATAACTACAAGCACTTGCCTTACCGCCTATTTGCTGAGCTTCAGAAAGCGCACACCTCGGTAGGGTGGATAAGTATGGACCACTCATCGGACTACACTGAGCTTGCAATGTATGGACCAGGTAGCGAGAAATTGAAACCTTTTATGCGCAATACTGATATACATAACTTTTTGCTATCGGCAGCAGAAGTAAGTATTTAGTTGCTTAGAAATAAATGAAAAGTTTTCGGTTTCAGCAAATTATTGCTTTTATAGGAGTATTACTTTTTATTGGAAAACTCATAGCGTGGCAGCTTACGGATTCTGATGCTGTTTTCTCGGATGCGATGGAGAGCATTGTGAATATTATAGCTGCCTTTATGGGACTGTACTCATTATATCTATGCAATAAACCTCGTGATGCTGACCATCCTTATGGACACGGCAAAGTAGAATTTGTAACTTCGGCTGTTGAAGGAGCCCTTATAGCTATTGCTGGGGTACTCATTATTATAGAGGCTGTGAGTTCTTTTATAAATGGAATTACCCTAAATCGATTGGATTGGGGGATAACAATTATAGCTTTCACTGCCCTTATGAACTATATAATGGGTTATATTTCGGAACAGAAAGGGAAGAGACAAAACTCATTGGTACTGATAAGTTCGGGCAAACATTTACAATCGGATACAGTTTCGACCATAGGAGTAGTAGTAAGTTTGCTACTGGTGCATTTCACGGGTTGGGTATGGCTTGACCCTTTGGTGGCTTTTATTTTTGGTGGTTATATTATTATAGTAGGAGGCAAGATAGTGCGCAAAGCCCTTAGTGGCATTATGGATGAGAATGATGAAGCACTTTTTGCTGAGTTGGTATCTATTTTGGAAACTAATAGAAAAAAAGAATGGATAGACATTCACAATATGCGCATCCAGCAGTTTGGCGCTCACTTACATATTGATGGTCATATTACCTTGCCTTACTACTACCCACTGAAAGAAGCCCATACCGAAATGGAAAAAGTAATACACCTATTGGCTGAAAAAATAGATAGGACTATAGAATTTAACTTTCATTTGGACTACTGTAAGCCTTTTTCATGTGAGTTATGCGCTATTGATTGTAAGTTTAGGCAGAAGCCATTTGTAAAAACTGTACAATGGGATGTGAAGAACATTGCTGGTGTAGCAAAACATAAAATAAATGATTAACAAATTCAAAATCAACAAATAAAATGAAGAAGATGTTGCTTTTGACAGGATTGGCTTTCAGCACTTTAATAAGTGCACAAGAAGCGCCTAAGGAAATTATAACTACTGTAGATGCAGTAACTGTATTCACTAATGGAGCGCAAATAACCCGTAAAAAGAATATTGCGCTACCTAAAGGGGTAAGTGAACTTAAATTCACTAATCTTTCTCCTTTGATTGCCCCTGAAAGTGTAACAGTGAAAGCTGTTTCAGGAGTAATGATATTATCGGTAAGTACTAAGCCTAATTCTTTAGATAAAAAGGAAGCTTTGCCTGAAGTAGAAGCTTTGGAAAAAGAAATTAAAACGGTAGAAAAGCAGATAGATGATGAGGAAACTTACTTAGAGACTGTAAAAAATAATCTTGAGTTATTACAGAAAAACAAAGACCTCAACGGTAAAAATATGCCTGTACAGCAGACAAATCAGCAACAAGTAGCTGAGTATTACAACAAGCAACTTACAGAGCTGAAGTTTGAACAAAATAGTCGTATTGAGAAAAAAAAGCAGCTTACAAAACACTACAACAAACTGCTGAGCCAGGAACAAACCCTTTTAAGCAAAAACAACACCGAGAAGGGTGAAATATTAGTAAAAGTAACTGCAGAGACAGCTAAAAGTTACCCCATTGAAATACAATATATTGTAGATAACGCCCGCTGGACCCCTTCATACGACCTCCGTGCTATTGATATTACTCTACCCATTAACATTGTATACAAAGCTAATGTACAACAAAACACTAAAAAAGAAGAGAGAAATAATGTAATACTTACTCTTTCATCAGTTGACCCTAATATATCAGATGAAACACCTAAGCAACAGACTTATTTTCTTACCTATGGCAATGTAGATACTAACCTAATGCAAAAGGCTAAAAACCTAAAAGAAACTACAGAAATTATAGAAGGTATTATACTTGATGAAAAAGGAAATCCTCTGCCAGGGGTTGCTGTAGTTGTAAAAGGTACGACTATACGCGCTATGACTGATTTTGATGGTAAATTTAGCCTTGATGCCTCCAGTGCTAAGAATAAAGTGTTAGAAATTTTGTATATGGGTTACAAAATGACTTATGTTTTGGGGCAAAAGACAATGACTATAATACTTGAGGAAGATCTTGAAGCATTAGAGGAGGGGCTAATGGTAGGCTATAGTTCATAGGATATAAGGAAATCTTACAAGCAGCCTTTCAGGAAGTACAAATGGCATTTAAGTAAGAGGTATTAGTAGTGTAAAAAGTGATAGTAACCAAGCTGCCAACCTTATCCAGGTTACTACCTCTCAAAATCAAACTAATGTTCACTTTGAAATTAAAAACCCTTTACAGTATAAAATGAGATAACCAAAGTGTACTTGGTTGATATGCAACAACTCAAAGTGCCTGCCGACTACAAATATTACATAGTACCCAAAATAGAGCAAAGCACTTATCTAATAGACTATGCAACCCACTGGTAGCAATATGACCTTTTGGAGGGTGAAACTAATATCTTTTTTTTGAGGATACTTATGTAGGAAAAACGCCTTACAACCCACTCAAGTAGCAGATACTCTTAAAATACCTTTGAGGCAAGAAAAAAAATATATCAGTAAGTCGTGAAAAAGTAAAAACAATTAGCTTCACGCCTGCTAATAGGCAGCAAGGTAGTGGAGCAGAGTAAGCAATAACTCCAAAAAACACTACTTATTTCATTTTGCGTATTTGACCTAAAAAAGAAAATATTTTTTTGCAGTTTAAAGTATTTTCAGTACTTTTGCTGAAAACTGCTTTATATAATAAATACATCTATGAAAATATTCAACAACAGAACTCCTTGCTTATTTATTAATGTAGGAGGTATTCTCACAAAATTATTAGAAGAATCTGACATATCAAAATCACACAGAATAATCAAGTATGATATTTTAAAAGAAAAAAGAGATATCACTAGTATTGTTAACAAATTAAAAATTAGCATTATTGTAATAGAGACATCAAAAGTTAAAGAATTTCCTGACAATATTATTAGGGAAATCATTGAGTTAAGAACTAAAGGCATTATTGTTTATGAGGCTGAGGAGTTTTATGAAGCTATAAATAAACGTATTCCAATAGTTAAGTTAGAAGCTAAAAAATATATTGGTGATGATATTTTTTCTATAAAACAACGTATTAGACATCGTTTAGTAAAACGTATTTTTGATTTAGCAATTGTTTTTCTTGCTTTTCCTTTTGCTCTTCCTCTCACTATTCTAGGTATAATAGTTACTCTCTTAAGTTCAAAAGGAGGTGTTTTTTTCTCTCAAAAACGTATAGGAAGAAAAGGACAACCTTTTAAAATATATAAGATACGGACTATGGTTATTAATAACGGTGGTTTTACACAAGCTAATGACAGTCGAATTACCCCTATTGGGAAGATACTTCGTTTTACAAAAATAGATGAATTACCACAGCTATATAATGTCCTAAAGGGAGATATGAGCATTATAGGTCCTCGTCCTGAAATACCAGAATATGTAGAGAAATGTGCTGAACAGATGCCTTTCTTCAAGTTAAGACATATGATAAAACCTGGTGTTACGGGATGGGCACAAATCCATATACCAAAAGCTACTCCTGAAGATAACATCAAAAAGTTAGAATATGATTTATATTATATAAAACGATACTCTCTTTTTATTGATATAAAAATAGTTTTTAAAACTGTAAAAATTATTTTAACTTTAAATAGTAATTAATATTTTATATCTTTTTTGTACCTTTGCGCCCTAATTTATAAAAATGTTAAAACAGAATTTACAACTTAAACTCTCACAAAAACTATCTCCTCAGCAAATACAGCTGATGAAACTTGTACAACTCCCGACCCTTGCATTTGAACAACGTGTAAAACAGGAGATGGAAGAAAATCCTGCCTTAGAATCAGGGCGCGAAGAAGATGTATATGATGAGTTTCGCGATGAGTTCGACAATTCATCTGATGAATATAATGACAGCGAAATCATTGATATGAACGACATCAATATTGATGAATACCTTAGTGACGACGAAATACCTGAATACCGCCTACACAGCAATAACTACACTGATGATGAGGAAGATCGCGATGTTCCTTTCAGTGCCGAAATATCTTTCCATCAATCTCTCATCAATCAGCTAAACACCTTTACTCTAACCGATGAGGATTATATGATTGCTGAATTTTTAGTAGGTAGTATAGATGATATGGGCTACATTCGTCGTACTTTACAAGACCTTACCGACGACCTAGCTTTTACACAGAACATCTATACCGATGAAGAGCATGTTGAAGAAATACGGCAGCAAATTATCTTCCAGCTAGACCCCCCTGGTGTTGGTGCTTTCAGTTTACAAGAGTGCCTACTAGTACAGTTACGTCGCAAAAAGCAAACACCTGCAATAAGCCTAGCGATTGATATGCTTACAGAAGCCTTTGAGGCTTTTACTAAAAAACATTATAATAAACTTCAGCAACGTTTTTTAGTAAGTGAAGAAGAACTGAAAGAAGCCGTACAAGAAGTTGAACGCCTTAACCCTAAACCTGGTAGCAGCTATTCGGGTAACAATGTACATATTGAACAAATTATCCCCGATTTTACTGTAAAAGTAGTTGATAATGAGTTAGAACTTTCTCTTAATGGACGTAATGCTCCTGAGTTACACGTATCAAAAGAGTATACTACTATGCTTGACACTTACAAAAAGAGTAAAGAGAAAAGTAACTCACAAAAAGAGGCTGTGTTCTTTATTAAGCAAAAACTCGATTCAGCCAAATGGTTTATTGATGCCATTCGCCAAAGGCAACAAACTCTACTTATTACTATGGAGGCCATTATGGAGCACCAGCGCGAGTATTTCCTTACTGGTGATGAGCTAAAAATCAAGCCTCTTATACTAAAAGATATAGCTGATAAAGTAGGGATGGATATATCTACTGTATCACGGGTAGCAAGTAGCAAATATGTCACTACCCCTTATGGCACAAAACTCATTAAGGATTTCTTTTCTGAAGCTATGAAAAATGATCAGGGTGAAGATGTATCTACTCGTGAAATTAAGCAAATATTGCAACATATTATTGCTAAAGAAGACAAAAGTAAACCTCTACCTGACGATGAGCTTGCTCAATTACTAAAAGAAAAAGGCTACCCTATTGCTCGGAGAACCATTGCCAAATACCGTGAGCAGCTGGATATTCCAGTAGCTCGACTACGTAAAGAATTGTAATAATGATTATACAAATCTCTTCACATAACCCACATCTACTAGATGTGCTGAACAAAAACCCTGATACCGATTTTGGCATCTATGCTAAAGCTCTTCGCAATGGACAATTGGTAGGCAATGCTATAAATGCTCACCAATATGATGTGGTTTTTCAGGACACACGTTATAGTTATCTTCCTGAGGAAAGTAATCAAATTGACTTTCAAAGTTACTGCTCTCCTTTGGTAATTCTGCATTGTTGTAATGAGTTTTTCAAAGACTTATTGCAAGAGAAAGAAGCTTATTTCACACAAGAAATAAAATGGTTAGGGAAATCACGAAGTGAGATAGATAACCAGCCTTGTACTATTGAGGTTAAAAATTTGTATATAAATTCATCATGGTATAAAGATGGAAATTTCCTTTTAGAACGTTACTTCAAAAATTGTCAAATCACCCCTCTTATTGGTAATAATGTGTCCTTAAAAGTAGAAGGCAAAACTATTTTTGAGGCGGTGAACCTACTCAGTTTTATTGCTGTTATCAGCCATATCACCAATGAATATGGTGAATATACTTATATTGATGATTCTTTTGCACAAAAGTACGCTCGTATCCTCACTAATATTAGTGATGTACCTTATTTTGTATTCTACCTTTTTATAAAAAAAGCAGTAAAAAGTGAACGCCAGCTTACCGATATACGTCCATTATTTGAAACTTACTTCAAAGAGAAAGGTCTAAATATTGAATTCCAGTTCACCGATACTCATGGCAGTCGTATGGAGTTTGCTGTGAAAGAATTTGGTTTTGATTATCCTATTTTAGACATTGGCTGTGGCGAAATGAAGTACTATCGTCGCTTTATGCGGAAAAACTATACCTATAACCATCCTTACTTTGCTACAGATACAGACCCTTCAGTAGCTGAATATGCACATTCCCTTCGCTATAAGATGGATACCGAAAACTTAGTTTTTCTAAATAGTTTGAACGATTTTAACTACAATAATCCTGTAAATATTCTACTTACTGAAGTGATAGAACATAATCCGATACCTGATGCAGAAGCCTTAGTAGCTAAGTGTCTTAGTATGAATTTTCACAAAATGATTATCACTACCCCAGACAGTCGATTTAACATCCATTATTTTGATGATCCTGAAAATTCTATACGTCACGAAGATCATCATTTTGAATGGAATGACAGCGAATTTCAATCATTTATAAACAGATTGCTATACTCCTACCCTAATTATCAAGTACGCTTTGTAGGTATAGGAGATCGTATTAATGGGGTATGTCCTACTCAGGCTGCTGTTATTACTAGTACTTAACATTTAATCTATTATCTAAACAAAATCTTCATCAGTAAAACCAATAAGATAAACTTTCTTTTTAGCACGGGTAAGGGCTGTATAAAGCCACCGGTAATAGCTTTCATCTATCACATAGTTTTGAGGCAGGTAGGGTTTCTCAATAAATACTACATCCCACTGCCCACCTTGACTTTTGTGACAGGTAATAGTATATGAAAACTTGACCTGTAATGCATTGTAATATGGGTCTTCCTTAATTTTTTGGTATCGCTGATAAACAGAAGATTCATAAGCATACTCTTCTAAGACTTCTTCATACAAAACTCTGTTTTGCTCATTAGTAAGAGATGAGGTTTCTGAAGTAAGAGTATCAAGCAATATCACAGTGTCAAAAGGAGGTATATTAGGGTAATCTATAAGTTGAGCAGTGATTTTCGCAAAACGAAAACCGTAGTACTCATCAATATGTTGAATACTAAGCACTTCAATAGTATCTCCATTAGCAATAAAGCTAACCTGATTATTATCTTTACACCAATAATAATTATTCTTTACTATCATTAGTAAATCTCCCGCTTCAATTTCATCTTCAGCATCTAAAATAATTCGACGTATTTGTTGGTTCCACACTACAGCACTTTTATTAGAGCGTACAATTACTATTGTTTCTTCACTTCCATACTCATCATAAGCGTCATTAATAGCTTCTTGAATAGCATCGCCATCTAATAGACGAATAAGATCAGGTAACTTTAAGTTAAATTGAAAGTTATTATAATTATAAGGATTAGTAATCACCTTACGAAGGTGGGTTGCATTACGAAGTATACTTGAACGATGGTGTTGGCGCACTACCTCAGTTAGTTCAGTAGCAATCACTTCTTTTTGATACAGACATTCCAAATGTGCTATATTTAAAGCTGGGCTTTCAGTTGTATGTACTGGTGGTAGCTGTGCTGTATCACCTATCAATAAGAGTTTGCAATTGTGCCCCATATACACAAAACGAATTAGGTCAGTAAGCAAAGAGGCTGATCCAAAGGCAGTTTCGTTGTGTGAAATCATTGAAGCTTCATCTACAATGAAGAGTGTGTTATGTAATTTGTTATTTCGAAGAGAAAAAGAAAGCTCTCCGGCACTATTTTTGTGGTAATAAATATATTTATGAATAGTATAAGCTAATCTTTGCGTGAAAGAGGTCATTACCTTAGCTGCGCGCCCTGTAGGGGCAAGTAATACTGCTTGGTGTTCCACTAAATGAAGTGTTTTTATAATTGCATTGGTAATTGATGTTTTCCCTGTACCTGCAAATCCTTTCAAAAGGAAGAGTTTTTCAGAGGCTTTTTTATCAAAAATGTAGCTAGCTATCATTTCTAACGCAACTTCTTGGGAAGGCGTTGGAACGTGTTTAAACCCTTGTAAAAGAGATTGAAAGAAGGTGTTTTTGTCCATTGTAAATCAGCTATATAGGGGCAAAGATATAAAAAAAAGTTAAAATAATTTTTTTGTTTCAAAAAAAGATTGTAGTTTTGCGCAATACCAGTCAAAAAGATTTATTATTAATTATAGTATTAAAACAATGAAAAGAATTGTAACAATTGCATTTTGGGTATTAGGTTTAGTATTTTGCTACCTAATTTACAGGTCAGTTACAGGACCTATTGAGTTCAACAAAATTAAAACTGATCGTTTCACTGAGGTGATAAAGAAATTGAAAGACATCCGTAATGTACAGGATGCTTACCTAAAAATTAATGGTAAGTATGCGGATAATTTCGATCAACTTACTAATTTTGTTGAGAATGCTCAGTTCACTATCACATCACAACGTGATACTAGCTGGACTGAATTTGACAGAAGTTTTAACATTGAAGTAATGCGCCAAGGTGTACGTATTGATACTTTAGGACACGTAAAGGTAAAAGACTCTTTGTTTAAAGATGACTCTCGTTACAAAGACTTACAATGGTTACCTAAATTTGGCAACCTACCTCAGGCTAAATTCACTATGAAAACTGCTGAGATTGAAAAGAACAATGTAAAATCATCTGTATTTTTGGTATTTGTAAAGAAAATGGATGTTATCGGTGATCTTGACAAAGATTTAGTAGCCAAAGAACTAACTAAAAATTCAGTTGAGGATATTAGTGGTGATGAAATTAGAGTGGGCTCACTTGAAGAACTTACTGTAAATGGTAACTGGCCAACTTCGTATGACGCAAAAATTGCAAAAGAATAACGATTTAAATACGTATTTCAAAGAATTGTCCATTCAAATTAACTTGGATGGACTTTCTTTTTGTGTGTTTAACCCAGTAGAACGGTATGTGGAATCTGTTTATAATTTTGCTATTAATTTTAACCATAAATCTCAAAATGAAATAGAGCAACAACTATATGCTATAATTGAGAACGAAAATGACTTACGGCAAGATTTTGATAACATTAGGGTACTTCATAACACTCCTTATTTTGCTCTTATTCCACAACCTCTTTGTAGCGAGAAGGAGAATTTAATTCCTTATATTAAATATAGTGTAGATATAACTGATGTACCTGCTACTGCAGTTGAGGTAGATAAAATTCACTCTATTGAAATATTGAATGCTTATCTGCCAAACAGTGCCATGAATAATGCATTACTACATTATTATGGACGTTTTGATTATCAACATTTTGCCACAGCCTTACTGAAAATGTTTTTAAAGCACTATGCTACTCATGCATATGAAATGATGTATGTATATGCTGAAGTAGGTTCTTTTTACTTTGTAGTATTTAGAGGAAAACGCTTATACTATTTCAACAGATTTAGCTATGAAACTATTGAAGACTTTTTATACTACATTCTTTTTTCTATTGAACAACTTGACATTGATACTGAGCAAGTAGGCTTATATATTGCTGGGGAGGTGGCTCCTACTGCCCTTCTGTACAGTAAAGTTCGCCGTTATATAAAAAATATTTTCTTGCTAAAATACCACAAAGAACGTTTTAGTGTAGGTATGAATGATGATCTCATTCGCCGTAACTTTGTCCTTACACAATCATTTTAAATTTATAATGAATTTTTCAAAAACTATACAAATAGCCCTTAGACTATATATAAGCACTGCCTTACTACACATCATAGCTTCTAGTATCCTTTTTATTGTTATTTCACTATTGTATTGGTGGTTAGCTCCTATTATTTTTGGAATGCCCTTTGAAGAAATTGCTTTACTTACTCAAAAAACTGAAAAGATAGAAGCTTTAGCAGTCAACCCTGCTTTTGGCTTTAAAATATGGCTTTTTATGCTATTGTTAGATAGCATTTTAACTCCTTTCAGTGCAGGATTGTATCACAATTATGCAGCTATCACCAAGGGAGAACCTACTAATTTAAATAATGTTTTTGCTTATTTTCGATCTAACTATACTGCTAACCTTCTTGCTTACATATTTTTGTTAATGGCTTTTAAAACTATTATAGCTATTGTATTAGGCAGTCTAGGCTTGCCAGCCTTTAGTATGGCTACCTTAGTAGTTATTTCATTACTTTTCTCTCTCACAATTCCTATTATTATTTTTGAAAATAAGCCTGTATTAAAAGCAATGGGTGAAAGTTACAAGCGCATAATACCTTTTATTTTTACTGTAATGTTAGTTGTAAGTTCAGCTTTCACTATCAGTTTAAGTGGATTTTTTGCTTTTGGCATAGGAATTGTTGTTACATTTCCTTTATTATTTGCTACTATTTTTGCTCTTTACTACCAGTGGCAACTAAAAGATAAATAATAAGTTTTATCTTACATTGAACTATTGGAGAATTTAGAGCTATGAATTATATAAATAATACTTAATTTTAATATACTTTACAATGAAAAAACTTATGTTATTAAGCCTATTGGTAATAGGCTCTTTTACATTAAACAGTTGCAACGAATTGCAACAAGTATTAGCTAATACTTCACAAGGAGGCAGTGGAAGTATTGCTGCAGGACTTAAACAGGCTTTAGAATTTGGGGTAAGTGCTGGGGTAGATGCACTGAGTCAAAGTGACGGTTATTTTAAAGATCAAACTGTACGTATACTTTTACCTGAAGAATTGCAAAAAGTAGATAAAACTCTTCGTACTATTGGAATGGGATCTCTTGCTGACGAAGGGCTCAAAATATTGAACAAGGCTGCAGAAAATGCAGTAACCCAAGCTAAACCTATTTTCTTATCTGCTATCAAAAATATGACCTTTAGCGATGCTTTAAATATTCTTAAAGGTGATAGTACTGCTGCTACAGCTTACCTGCAACGCACTACTTCAAGTGCTTTACAAGAGGCTTTTGCTCCTAAAATTCAAGAGTCTCTAAGTGCTGTAGGAGCTGATAAAATATGGGAAAACATCATAAATAAATACAATCAAATCCCATTAGTAAAACCAGTAGAAGCAAACCTTACTAATTATGTGACCTCCCAAGCTATTAATGGTTTATTTGTAAAAGTTGGTGATAAAGAAAAAGAAATACGAACTAATATAGCAGCACGTACTACCCCTTTACTACAATCAGTTTTTGCTATGCAAGACAGTAAATAGATGAAAAAAGAACAGCTAAGCATTTCGTTACCAGTATTTGGCACACAGTATGATTCAGTACCTTTTTCTCAATTTTCAACTATTGATTTTAAAGAGGTTATTGAAAAAGCTATAGAAACTAGCTTAAAAGAGGTGACCCTAATAGCTAACAACTACAAACCAGCAACCTTTGAGAATACTATTAAGGCTTTAACTTACAGTCGTTTGCGTGTAGACAGGCTTACCTCTATATTGTTTAACCTAAATAGTGCTGAAAGTACTGATAGACTACAGCAACAAGCACAAGCTGTAAGTCCTTTACTATCTGACTACACAAGTAATATCCGGTTAAATGCTTTGCTTTTTAAGCGTATAAAATTAGTATATAAACAACGTGAGCAGCTTGGCTTAAGCGGTGAGCAGCTCACTTTAGTAGAAAAAACATATAAAGATTTTGTGCGTAATGGTGCTTTATTACGTAATCGAAAAAATCGTTTACGTGAAATAGACAAAGAACTAGCTTTTTTGAAACTAAAGTTTTCAGAAAATTTACTATCTGAAAATCAATTATATATGGAGCATATTACTGACCCTTCAGAAGTAAAAGGGATTCCTCTTTATGCTCTTGAGATGGCTAAAGAAGAAGCTATAAAACGTAATGTTGATGGATGGATATTTACATTGAGCTTTCCCCTTTATACTGCTGTACTAAAATATGCTGATAACAGAAAACTAAGAGAAAAACTATTCATTGCTTATCACAGTCGTTGTACACATAATAATTTGTATAACAATAACAAAATAGTACTACAAATAGCTTCATTAAGACGAGAACGTTCTCGTCTTTTAGGACATGAAAACTATGCTACTTTTGTATTAGAAGAACGCATGGCTGAAACTCCTGAAATAGTACAAGTATTCCTTAACAAGCTTTTAAAAGATACTTTACCTAAAGCTAAAGAAGAATTGGATACCCTAAAGAATTTTGCTGAAAAACACAAAGAAAACACCCCTAATTATGATGGATCTTTTCAGCAATGGGATTTTGCCTATTATGCCGAAAAACTAAAACAACAAGAATACCATATTGATGATAACCTACTAAAACCTTATCTATTTTTAGATAAGGCTGTGCAAGGAATGTTTGCAGTGGCTAATAAGCTATATGGCTTACACTTTCAAGTCACCCATGAGGTAGAAGTATATCATCCAGAAGTAGAAGTATATGTAGTTACTAATACTATAGGCGATTATATAGGGTTACTTTACACTGATTTCTTTCCAAGAGCTGGCAAGCGGAATGGTGCTTGGATGACTACCTATAAAAATCAGTACATCGATTTGGAAGGTTATAACTCACGTCCACACGTATCCATAGTATGTAATTTCACTCGTCCAACTACTACCGAGCCTTCTTTACTTACTTTTAATGAACTTACTACTCTATTTCACGAATTTGGGCACGCTTTGCATGGGTTACTCTCAAATATCACTTACCCTAATCTAAGTGGCACTAATGTAGCTCGTGATTTTGTAGAATTACCTAGCCAACTAATGGAACATTGGTGTTATGAAGAAAAAGCCTTACAGTTATTTGCTTATCATTATCAAACTGGAGAACCTCTACCTATAGAATGGGTTCAAAAAATAAAAGCTGCAGGAAAATTTATGGAAAATATACTTACTCTTAGACAGTTAAACTTTGGATTTCTAGATATGGCTTGGCATAATATTAAAAACAATCACGAAATTAATAGTGTAAAGTATATTGAAGAAACTGTAAGCCTCACTAAAGAGCTGTACCCAACTACTAAAGAAGTGTGTATTTCTAACTCTTTTTCACATATCTTTAGCGGGGGATATGCTGCAGGTTATTATAGTTATAAATGGTCGGAAGTATTAGCTGATCATACTTTCAAGATTTTTAAAGATAGAGGAATATTTAATAAAGAAATAGCACTCCATTTCAAAAATGAAGTGCTAAGTAAAGGTTGTAGTGAGAAAGAAAAGACCTTATATGAACGTTTTATTAATCTATATCCTTAACTTCAAAACGGATACCTATAGAAAATGGATATTCATTGACAGGGTTATTAGTAAAGAGGGGAACAAGACTATAACGTGCATAAAATACAGCTGAGCGATATCCTATATGTGCTGATAGTCCATAGGTCCATTGGTTTACATTAAAATCACGATGTTGTACATCTTTTACAACACTATTTTTTTCATAGTATTTTACTTTTTGCTTGGTAGCAAATAATATCCCCACATAACCTCCAAAACCAAAACGAAAATTATTTTGAGTAGGGTAATAAGTTTCTTCATTTTCCTCATACGATGATCCCAAATCAAATTCAAGGTTTATAGGTAGGATAAAGTAGTTAGTTTTGAATTTAGAACGTACTGTTTCTTTAGGGTAAGGCACTATTTTGGTAATATTACCTTCCTTTACAAAATATTCATCTCCCTTCATTTTCAGTTTATCCATCATCCACGATACACCATAAGTAACATGTAACAAATTACTATTTTTAAATACACGAGTATTAAGCTGATAACCTAACTCAAACGATTTAGATCCCCAAGCTCGGTAACGATTATCTCCAAAATGTAAATCACTATTTAGGTTATGAAAAGCAAAAGCTATTACACCTGCAACTTCTGTACGTTCCCTATAGTATTTACCTTCATCAAACTCCCATATTTCTATCTTTTGTATTGTTTTAGAGTGTTGAGGTTTTTTAGGTTTTTCTTTTTTTGGCTCATTACTTATAGAATCTACTTTCTGCATTACTGTCTTATAATCAACTGTATTAATAGTATCTAATCCTTTTAACAAAGCATGGTTTTCATCAACTTTTTGGCGTAAAGTATAGGACAACTTAGTAGCTACTTCTTTTGTTTTCAACTGGATAGTAGCCCGAGCAGTTTCAGCAGCTTGTAACTTAAGCTCTTTTGCCACTCCAGCAGTAATCTGTCGGCTTTCTACTTGCTTATCAATATCAATAAGTTTTTCTTTTAACAAGGCTTTTTCAGCACTAATAATAGAATCAATAGTACGTTTAGAATGTGCTATTTCAGCATCATAATTAGTTTGTGCTGTGAGGGTTCCTACTGTAAAGAGGAAAAATACTCCTATAAAATTCACTATTTTCATAACATTCTTTTTTAGTAATTATTGTTTGAGAGCAAGTTTTGCTTCATTAAATTTACTTACAATCTTATCTAAGAGACGTTGTACTCGATCTTTAAAAATTTCCACTTCTGTTTCGGACAATATTTTATCGGCATTATATTGACTTTCTACATATTTCTCTAAACTTATCTCGGTACTTGCCATTAGGAGAAGATCGTTAGCTGAGATTTTTTCTAAGTCCTTAAGAAGAATTACTTCAGTAGCATTAGCTTCAGCATACATATCAGCTTCGATATTTTTCATTACTGTAGCTAGCAGTTCATCGGTAGTAATATCTGACAATAAACTATCTACTTCCTTATCTACACTATTTACTGGCTTGGCATTTGGTATAGTCTGTTTAATTATAGGTTTTACAGTTATACTTTTAGGAAGTTCTGCTTGTAAACCATCATTAGAAACTTGCATAGGCTTTACTACTGCTATTGCAAATGTATTAGAATTGGCTGTTATACCTTCTTGTTTCAGCAGGTAAGTAGTGCCTAAAATAAGTAATAAGGAAGCTGCTGCAGTATAATACCAGATATGACGCTTACTCTTGGTAATTTGAGTAGCTTCGTGAGCAGCTAATTGCTTTTCTAACTGATCCCATACATTAGCTGAGGGTTCAATTCTTCTATAGTTAAAGAGGCGTTGTAATTTATCTTTCCACATTTTTAAGCTCTTTTTTTATAAGTTGTTACATAGTCCTTAAGCAGCTTTTTGGCATACGCTAACTGCGACTTAGAAGTACCTTCAGTAATACCTAACTGGGTACTAATTTGCTTGTGTGAATAACTATCAAACACATAGAGATTAAATACAGCACGGCAGGCTGGAGGCAGTTTATCAATGAATGATTGCATAGTTTCTTCATCAATAGGATAAGTGTCGGGGTCGTCATCAGGACTATCATAAGTATCATTCCAGTCGGCAAAAGAGGTTTTTTGTATTTTGCTACGAAGGAAATCAATACACTCATTCACTGTAATACGACGCATCCAAGCATAGAAGTGCTCTTGCTCTTGATATTTATGAATATTAGTAAATATCTTAAAAAAAGATTTTAATAGAGCATCTTCAGCAAACTGCAAATCGGTAATATAAAGGCGACACACAGAGAGTAGAGCAGGTGCATACCGATCGTATAACTGCTTCTGTGCCAAGCGATCATTATGCTTAGCTTTCTCAATAAGACATTGGCTAATTTGCACTTTATTAATGATTAATGATGAGTAGTTTATCTCTTTTGCCCTTATAAACGAAGAAAGTATAAAAAGGTTGGAAAACAATTATTTTTTTTAACAAATTTATCAATCTGCTAATTTTATAATGTCATATCCTTTTACAGTAAAAGGTATACCTAAAGCACTGTTGACTTTACGTATGGTATTATCAGGGAAACGCAACCAACAGGTATTGGTTGTAGCATTGAAGGTGAGTTTAGCTTCATCTTTACCTCTCATCTCGACAAACTGAACACCTACCCATAACTCACCTTTAGGAGCTAATACTGATAACTTATGGGTGAAGACTTGTGGCTTATTAGTAGAAAATAATTCAATATAAATGGGCTCTTTGATGAGTGGAGTGAAGGTTTTGTGCTCTTTGTCAGTTTGATATGCTACTACACGTAGTACTACCATATAGAAAGAACTTTCATTTACCTCTATACTAAACTCGGTGAGCTGTGTATCGTTAGAAAGAGTGATAAAGTCGCCTAATTCGGAAAGTATGCCTCCTTTCTGTTGGAAATGGGATTTCATTTCGCCATAAAGAGTGATAAAAGTAGTTGCTCCTGGGCTTTTTACATTACGTACTTTGGGCTTCTTTACCTTTAGGGTAGTAGTAGGAAGCTGTATAACAGATTCAGTGAGCTGTACTTCTTTTTTTATGTCACGATAGGCCAGTACCCTATGCTTATAGCTAAGATGTGAAAAATAAATGCTATCAGTAGGTTTAGCTCCTAAACTCTCCAAAGAAAAATTTCCATTCTCATCACTGATAATTCCCTTATTGGTACCTACTATGCCTATATTTACATACTCTACAGACTGATGATTACTATTTACTATTCTATTTTGTGCCTTTAAGGGTAGCTCAATAAGTAATAGCAATAAAGAAAGAAGTAATTTTGTCATTGTTTTCTAAAATTTGATACCTACTGAAAATGGATGTATATTGGTTGGACTATTTTGGAAAAGAGGTGATAAGCTATATTTAGCATATAAGTTAATTTTCCCGTAACCTATTTGGGCTGATAGCCCATAAGTAAGTCTGTTCACCTTTAAGTTATTACGTACAAATAGCTTGTAAGTATCATCACCTTCTGTATATTTCAGTTTTTGGTTTGCATCAATAAGAGCTCCTAAATAGGCTCCTACCCCTATACTTATACCTGAATTATATTTTTTTCGTAGTTCAAAAGGTAGTATAAGGTAATTAACACGTAGTTTTGTGCTTTTTAGAGGTTGAGCATAAGGTATTGCTTTGACATCATTTCCTTGAGGTACAAGATAATTATTATCTTTTAGGTTAAACCTATTGCTTTGCCATACTAAACCATAAATAAAAAGTAAGCGTTTTTGTGGGTTCAAACGTGAAATGAATTCAATACCTAAGTCGGTTTCTAAACCTGTTTTAAAATAAGTATCAGCATTAGTAGCTTGTTGCATACCTAAGGCTAATCGGATATTTACTTTTAGAAAGTCATCTTTTTCTATGTGTTTATTTTTTAGGGTATCTATATCTTTTAGTTTTTGATCATACGTTTGTTTTACAGCACTTTTTATCATAAGACTATCAAGTGAAGAGGATGCTAAAGTATCAATCTGCATTTCAGCAGACTTTTTCTTGATAAGTTCGGCTAGGCGCAATCCTTCTTTATAGGTGTGGAGTTGGCTATTGTGTTTGCATGCAGCTTTTATTTCTTTGAGCATCTGCTTGCTCTGTTCTTCTGTGATTTTCTTTTCTTCTAATAACGCATTTACAGCTTTTTCTTTGTTATACATCTGCATACGTTCGGCTGCAACAAGAGAATCAATAGCATACTTAGCTTTTTGAATTTCTTTTTCAAAAGGGTTCTGAGCCAAGAGATTGGCTGTAAATAGTAGGGTGATGATAGATAAAAGAGACTTCATTTTTGATTGTTTTTTTACTTGTAAATATAAACAAAAACTTTGCCAAAGGATATATTTACACCCTTTGGCAAAGCTATTTTTTTCAAGTTATCTTATTCCTTTTCCCAAGAGAAAGGGAAAACTTCTGAACGGGTGTGAGCCTCGTTCATTATTTTTCTTATTTTCTTCACCATTTTAGGATACTGGTTGGCAAGGTTATGTTGCTCGGCAGGGTCGGTGGTAAGGTTATAAAGCTCAATAGGAGCTTCCTTATCTTTATTCACATTTAGGCGTACCCCTTTCCAATTTTTATAACGTACGGCTTGTCTTCCACCCATTTCGTGGAATTCCCAATAAAGGTATTTGTGTTCTTTTTGTTTTTTCTTTCCTAAAAGAGTAGGCAAAAAAGATACTTGATGCCTATTAGGAGCATATTTTTGATTAGTAATTTCAGCAAAAGTAGGCATCATATCCCAGAAAGCTCCTACGTGGTTATTAACAGAACCTGCTGCTACTTTGCCTTTCCAATATACTATATAGGGCGTACGGATACCACCTTCATACAAATCACGTTTGATACCACGTAATCCTCCTGATGAGTTAAAGAAAGCAGGATCGGCACCACCTTCACGATGAGCTCCGTTATCACTTGCAAAGATAATAATAGTATTATCATCCATACCTTTAGCTTTTAGGAGTTTTCGTATATCGCCGAGATACTTATCAAGACGGCTTACCATAGCGGCATAAGTGGCGTGGGTATTGGGTTGTGACATATATCCTGCCCAACCGAAAGGTTTAGAGAGATCTATCTTATCATAATCGACACCTTTAAAAGGTTTTTCAGGAAGGTGTTGATATTGCTGATAGATACTATCATTAGGCACAACTAACTCGGCATGAGGCAATGTGTAGGTAAGCCACATAAAGAAAGGTTTTTGAGAGTTCTGTTTGCCTATATAATCTAATATTTTTTCTTGAATAAGATCTTCGCCATACACTACTTGGCGTTCATAATTACCATTTTCTGGAATAGACACTTTCTCATTATCTTGCCATAAGAAAGCAGGGTAACGGCGGTGAGCACGAAACTGAGAATTATAACCAAAGAAAGTATCAAAACCCTGCTTAAGAGGATTTCCATCGGAAGGGACTATACCTAAGCCCCATTTGCCAAAGCAGCCAGTATTATAGCCTGCTTTTTTGAAGAGTTGTGCAATAGAAGGGTCGTTGGCTAGTAGAGGAGCTTGTCCATCTACAGGTTCGCTTACTTCTTGATTACCACGAATGTGGGTTTCGCCTGTAGTTTGTCCTGTAACAAAGGCTGCACGGGAAGGAGCACAAACAGAAGTACCTGTATAAAACTGAGTGAACTTCATCCCTTCATCGGCTAATTTGTTTAGGTTAGGGGTTTTGATGATTTGTTGCCCATAAGGTTCAATATCGGCATAACCTAAATCATCAGCTAAGATAAAGATTACGTTGGGCAGTTTTTGTTGTGCTTCAAGCCTTATAGTAGCTACGAGGGCTAAAACACTCAATAATAAATATTTCATAATGGTAAAAATAATTAATGATTAACAATAAAAAAGACTTAATACAGTGAGATTAAGTCTTCTTTTGGTACAATTTATCTTTTAGTAAATATTGTGTTAGGTGATTGATTACTTGATATTTGATTATTTGATATTTTGGTAAACACAAAGGAATATTTAGTAGCATTACTCACTAGAAAACTAACACTATAAGTTTTATCGGACACTTGTTCTTTTACATCGGATACTTGATCTACATAAATACCTCGATTAAAACAAAGTTCTTGAGCTGGCAATAGCCAACAGAAGTTATCGGCTTCAAACTTGTATCCTACATTAGCTGCATCAAGCCAAGAGCCTTGAATCCAAGCAGGAGGATTAAACTTTTTTGAGCTATTTGAGCTATTATCATCACCTTTGCCACAAGCTACCATTGCTATGATAGCAACTAATAAAAGAATTGTTTTTTTCATTGTTCTGTCTTTTTTTAATATTAACAGCTGCAAAAGTAGTAAAAATAACAATACCTACAAATTAAAAATTCATTTTCTGTTATAATAAGCCCTATTGCTTCTTGTTTTCTATTTCGCGTTGAAGAGCTGCTTTTAGTCTGGCTAATACATCAGGGTGGTTTTTTGCCACATTGGCCAGTTCCATAGGATCTTCATATAAATCATATAGTTGTTCTTCGGGGAAGTTGGCTAAATGAGTGCGAGTAAGGGGCTGATATGATGAGTGATTAGGAGAGGTAGCTTGAATGTATTTCCAACGCCCATCGGTAATAGTAAGAGCTCCGCCTGAGCCAATTACATATTCACGTCCTTTTTTATCTTTACCCAAGAGTGCTTGTAGGTGGTCTTGACTATCGGTAGTAGTTATTTCGGGGGCATCTTTACCTATAAATTTAGCTAATGATGCGAGCAAATCAATATGAGAGAATAAGGCATCGGTACTACCCTTTTTGACTTTTTTAGGATAATGCACTATGAAAGGCACACGGGTACCAGCTTCATAATTACTATACTTACCACCATGATTATGGAATTGCCCCCAAGGGCGATGCTTGCCTAGCAAGGCTTCGGCTTGGTCTTGATAGCCATCATCAACCACAGGGCCATTATCACTGGTAATAATAATAAGAGTATTATCAAAGAGATTATTTGCTTTGAGGGCTTTTACAATCTCGCCTATTGTCCAGTCAAACTGGAGGATTGCATCGCCACGGAAGCCCATACCACTTTTGCCCCAGAAACGCGGATTGGGATAACGAGGTACGTGTATATCATTAGTACCTACATACAAGAAGAAAGGTTCGGCTTTGTGTTTTTCAATATATTGAACTGTTTTGGCAGCGATAGTATCAGCAAGGTGTTCGTCTTGCCAAAGAGCTTTACCGCCTCCTTTCATATACCCAATACGAGAGATGCCATTGACGATAGCCTGATCATGACCATGGTTAAGAGAAGGTTTTAGCTTGGTAAGGAGTTCGGGATTATTTTTACCTGTGGGTTCACCTTCAATGGGCTTACCATAGCTAACCTCAATAGGAGCTGAAGGATCATAATTGGCTACACGTTGGTTTTCAATCCAGACACAAGGTACACGATCGGCAGTAGCGGCCATTAAGCAAGAGTAATCAAAGCCTATATCGGAAGGACCAGGTGTGATAAAACCATTCCAATTCTGTTTACCACGTTCGCCGCCCATTCCTAAATGCCATTTACCAATAGCACCGGTGGTATAGCCTGCTGTTTTGAATACATCGGCAATGGTAGTTTGCTCGGGGTGGATTACCATAGCAGCATCGCCAGGAGCGATACCTGTATCGGCACGCCTCCAGTTATAAAGCCCTGTAAAGAGAGAGTAGCGAGAAGGGGTGCAGGTAGCAGCAGTAGCATGAGCATTGGTAAATCGTAATCCTTGCTTGGCGAGGGCATCGACCTGAGGAGTATTGATTGTTTTCTCGCCATAACAACTCAAATCGCCATAGCCTAAATCATCAGCAACAATAAGGATAACATTTGGTTTTTGTTTGTTTGAAGTTTGAGCTTGTGTTATAAAGCACAAGAGGCATAAAAGCCAAAACAATTTATTCATAACTGGTATGTTTTAGGGTTCAAGGGTACTAGGTTTCAGTTTTTATATATCGCTGCAAAGGTATAATATTTATTTTGAAGTGCCAAAAAATTTAACATTTAAACTGACATAACTTCGCCTCATCATTTAGTATGATGCTCACGCTTACTTTTTCTTGGTTGAGAACTACTGTCCCTTCATAAGAAGTAGGGGTATTAGAGTCCTGTTTGAAATTGGTAATTTTATATAGTCCCACAACATAAAGTAATCATTTTTAAGGGCAAAAACATAAAATAATTGCTAGAAAAAATGCTTATATGACACCTACTCATAGGAATTCTATTTTCTAATTGGCTAATTTCTGTTTTAATGGTAGTGTGTATATTTTCTTATATCTATTCTCTTTAGATTTGGCATTTCTTCCAAAAATGAAATCTTTCCATCAATAACTTTGGTTTGTTCCCAAATGTTAAGGGTTGTTAGATGTTCTAATTTTGATAACGGAATGATACTATCTAAATTGCCTTGATTCCAAAGAGTTAGTTTTTCTAAGTTATTTTTTTGGGCAAGTGTAGCAATCAAGTTGTCAATTTTTTTGCAGGAACATATTTCAATATCAGTGAGTGTTGGCATACCTAAAATGAAGTTAATATCTTCAATTTTGGGCAAATAAGCTATATATAAACCTTTTAGGGTGGTGAGTTTCTTACAATCGGATAAATCTAGTATATGACTATTGGCAATGCTAAGACTTTCTAAAATATTATTTTCGTTATGTATGTCTAATTTTTTTGTTTTTTTAGGCTCTATGTGTAGCTGTTTCAGTGTAGGGTGGTCAAAAAAACCGTCTATTTTAAGCGTGTCATCGGTAAAGAAATCTGTGAGTTGGGCTATTTTTCTAATATCAAAAGGATTGACAAGATCCGTATTTTCTTCTATACTGATTTTTTTAATGTTACTTAAATGATAAAGAGGGGTTACATCAGTTATGTTTGAGCATTGAATGGTGATTTCTTCAATCACATCTATATCGTTATTAAAGGGAAGAATAGATTTGCTATACCCTAAAAATCCTGAAAAAATAACGCGTGATAGCTTGTTTTCCTTCATAAAAGGTTCTAATTCTTCTATTTTGTCATTATTTTCAAAAACGACATAAGAAATTTTAGAATTTACAGGGAAATACTTTATTTGCATACAAAAGAAGTTATTTTTTTAATTGATTAGTGTAAGAGAAGCTGTGAAAATGTTTCTTTTTAGTATAAGGAATTAGATTTTTTCCAGTGTGTTGAAATATTTTGTAATTTCTTGTTGGCCGTTCTCTGGAAGGCTTTTATATTGAGAGCAAGTAATGATATTTTGATAGGATTCTAATAGATTTTCTTCACTTTTTAATTTGCTTATTACCAATATATTGATGGCATCATAAACATCCATATACTCATTTAAGCTATTCTTTTTCCATAAAACATCCAATATCCCATCCAATGTTTTAAATTTCTCATCTAAGTCAATGATTATTTCTAAGGCTTGTGGAAATGTATTTTTTGTTTTTTCCTCCAATTGTTCAATAGTTTCAATTAAAGTGAACCAACCTAGCATTTCGCGATAGTCATAACCATACAAGGTAAAGATATCTTTCCAATCGGTGATGATAAAGGTGGGTCGCAGAAATTTAAGCGCATTTTCTCCTTCTTCAATATGGATTTGGTTTTCTATATCTATATGTAATTTTCCTGCTTTCAAATCTATATACGAATATACAAGATGCAGGATATTACTGCGTTTAGAAAAAAGAAAACTAACCTCTGATAGATTGTTTTTTGTTTTGATGCTGTATTTGTTTTTCGCTTTATTAGGTTTATAACCATACTTTTCTAAAATAGATCCATATTTAGAATATAAAACCTCCATAATTGCTTTTTCCTTATCCATTTTTTGATGTTTTTATGCCCTGTAACTCCGCTATATAGCGGTTTAACATATAGAAGAATTGTTTAAAAATCCAGACCAATCATCCTCGGTATTGTCATAGCCTATTATTTTTTCTTTGTACTTACTGCCAAAGATGTATTCACTTACAAAAGTATCAAAATCAACATTAATCTTCTCAATACCGTCATAGCTATCGGCAGGGAAAATTACATGTTGGGTGTGTTTGTCAAGAAAAAGAGGTTCATATAACAGCTGCCCAATCTCACACCACGAAGGTTGGTCAGAAGGAACGCGATATTGGTTATCTGGTAGTTCCTCTGTACTCCACAGAATGATATCGCCAAAAGAGCCACCATTGCAAAGTTTTAAAAAAGCACAATGTGCAGGAGCTATGAGTTGCAACACCTCTGGGGAAATATTTTCAGCCCCTTTGGGGATTTCGCCTATAAGTATGGCATCGGGCAATGCCACTAAGCGATTTCTGTAATGGGTAATGATCGTTTCTAAGGTCATTTTCAATCAATTATTCTAACCAAACATTTGGGCATCATTAAAATTCTCACCGTCAAACTCTGAGGCGATAAGCGAGTGCCCGAAGAACATATCGTTGTCATCAAAGAAAACTTCTATATCCTCGCTGTAAAACAAGAGACTTTGCAAACTGAGAGCTTCCATAAATTCCTTTTTAGTAAGCTCAGGTTTATCGGGATCATCCTCGTCATCATCACCAAAACGCCAATTGTCATTGTACAGGTCTAAATATTTCTCGGCAATACATTCTTTGGCTTTGGGCAGAAGGGTATTTATCTCACTGAGAAAGGTATTCATCTGCTGTTCTATCTTTTCAGTTTCGCCTTCATCTTCAAGGATGATGCTCACATCTAATTCTTTTCCGCTAACAACCACCGTCCCTTCGTAAGAAGTAGGGTCATCAGTGTGCTGTGTAAAATCTTTAATTTTGTACTGTTTCATAAGTTTGTTTTAAATAATTATCAAATTTGCTAATTATCATACGGTATGACTTTTATTTGTGCGCTTTCGTATTCTGCTAAAAATACCTCTGACGGACTGTTATAGCCTAATTCTTGTAGCTTCGCAAGCAACCATTCTTCGGTTTTATCTACATCTTCCAATACGCTTTTTTGGATAATACCATCGGTGATGATAGGGTATTTAGGATTTTCTTCACCCGATAATACAATGATGAGCTCGCCATTCTGTTCAAGTACGGCTCTTTTTACATCCCTGATGTAGTAAACCCCTTCTTTGCGGAGCTTGAAAGCGAGTTCGTGTGCTGTAATTTTAGCTTTTTTGCAAGCCGCAATGTCTATCTTGCCACGATTGATAACAATCACGGGGTTACCATCTATAAACTTCCTAAAAGCGTGGTTTTTAGTTTTCAGCTGGCGTAACCCTATGATGAGTGATGCCCAAATAATCAATACAATAGCAAACTGAAAGAGCGTAACCGACGGACTGTAAATCACGCCCCCAATGATACCCCCAAGTACGTAGTTTTGTACTTGATCCATAGCTGAAGTGGGCGCTAAATTACCCTTGCCCGATTTGTTGATAATTAGGGCAATAGCCAACAATCCTAAGAGCAGTTTTAGGAATACATCTAAGTAGAAAAACTCCTCAGATTCAATATAAGGAATTGTAAACATAAAGTTGATTTATTGATGAGACAATTTGTTAATTGACAAATTGATAATTAGAATGAAATATTAAGCCCAACTTCAAGTGAATGATAGTCTTTTTTTATAGGTACAATAGGGGCAGTGTCGTAGATAAGTCGGTAAGTGCCCACAATACCTATGGTAGGGGTGATGTTATAAGTGAGGTCGAGTGCCCCGCCAAAACGCGCTTCTTTGAAGTAAGTGCTATCAGGTTTCCCTTGATGTATAGCAGTGGTGATAAGTTCCCATTTTTCATTTAATCGAAGTTTGTAGCTGAGCGATAAATGGGTTTTGATACTACGACTATAAGCGTGATCAGGGGTATTGGCATCAGGGGCTGGGTGTTGCCATTTTTCATACTCAAAGAACAAACCCGCAGCAGCAAACATCAGTGAGGAATTAGTGTTTACTAATCGATAGCGCGACTGCAAACCCGTAGAAATTTTGTGATTCATCCCCCTGCTCTCTGCCCATTGTGATTCGGCATAAGGGTACACCTCAAAAGCGTGGTCTAACAAGTAGCGATATTCCAAATGTATATATCCACCACTTAAGATTATTTGATTACCATAGGTAGAAAGCTCAAATTTGTTGATTACATTGATAACCCTATTGCGATTGATGAGCAGGTTGAGGTTAGCGGTATTTTTAATTGTGAAAATATTCTCTTTTTCGGTTTTGAAGTTCAAGATAGGCATCAAGCTACCTTGTAAGGTTTTGGTACTGTCTATCGTCATCGTGAGATTTTCCGAAAAAAGCATCTGTGAGTAGGCAGAAGCCGAAGATAATAGTGTTAATAACACATAAAGTAATTTTCTCATTGTACTTAAGTTTTCTTTCCAAGGCGCAAAAGTAAGAATAATTAGATAATTAACAAGTTAGCTAAATAAAAATTTCCCTTGCAGAGTGCCTAGTGCCTGCAAGGGAAATTTTTTAGTTATTGGTTACTTCTGTAGTTACCTCTATATTTCCACGAGTAGAGTTAGAATACGGACAAACTTGATGCGCTTTTGCGGCAAGTTCTTCAGCTTGTTCAAGTGATACATCGGGTATATTTACTTGTAAGGTTACTGCAAAAATAAACCCGCCATTATCGAGCTTCCCTATAGATACGTGTGCCGTTACAGAGGTCTCGCCAGTGGTTATTTTAGCTTGCCTGATAACCAAATTCAGGGCAGTATCAAAACAAGCCGCATAGCCAGCTGCAAAAATCTGCTCAGGATTGGTATAATCGTCATTAGCGCCACCTAAGGCTTTAGGAGAGCGCAGTTCAAGGCTCAACACGCCATTATCGGAAGTTACTTTCCTTTTTTGACCACCGGTAGCGGTAGCCACTGCTGTGTACAATGCTTTCATAATAATTCTTATTTATTTTTTTTTTGACTTTATTTTTGAGAGACAAAGATACAACAAATATTTTAAATAATGTTTCTTTGTGAGTAATTTTCTAAAATAGAATTTACAACAATCAGTGGGGCAATTGATAACTGAAAAATCCCTATGAGGTAAGTGCCTCACAGGGATTTTTTAGTGTTTAAGTTGTTTTTATTCTTTTTCTTAGAACTCTTTGCTTTGCTGTTGAATTCTAAACAGAGTTGTAACCAAAACTGAAAGTCTTCTTTTTGGCTATACCCTGAAGGCTCTACATAACAATAACCGGAGAGTTCTTTTCCTCTCATTACTACTGGTAAGACCCCCTGTCTTTCGGCAATTTCTTCTGTCTGCTCAGGGTCAAACCTACACATTAGGCAATCCTCTCCTATGTTGATGCACATCTTGTCATTCACCAAGAAAGCTAAACCGCCAAACATCGCTTTTTCTTCTACCGTAATATGGGGTATTTCGGCTAAATATTCACGAACTCTATTCGCAAGTGCTATACTATAAGCCATATTATATTAAATTTTTGAGCTAAAATAGTTTAAAGCTACTACAGTTCCCAAATGTCTCGATTCGTGCATATTGTTTACATACATTGCATCTTCTATAGTATCAATAGAAAATAAACCTACCTTAACCGTTGGAAACTCATTGAATAGCCTTGTTTGATAATCTTCTTGTAATTGATTGGCTGTACTGAGTAACAATTCCTTTACTTGGTAGATTTCTTCCTTTGAAGGTGCAATCTTTTGAGGAAAGGTACCACGATTGTATTTCTCTAAAAAATCATTGCTTATTAGCAGTTTATTTCCACTGAGTTGATAACATAAGAATTGCTGTACAGCAATACAATGTGCTATATTCCAAAAGATATTATTAGAAAAACCTATTGGGATATAACCTAATTGTTCAGGAGTAAGATTATCCAAGTAAGTCAATAGGTTTTTGCGAATGGATAAAAGAAAATCAAAGTGTTTTGTTTTTGTCATTTTTAAATACTGTTTAAAATTCGGGGGCAAAAGTACTGCCTTCAAACAAAAAAAATCTTGCCATAAGACAAGATTTTTAGATTTCTTTCCTGATACGACTCAGCGAAGTATCGGTAATACCTAAATAAGTAGCTATATATTTTAAGGGAGCGTGCTTTATAGCACTGGGTTTTTCCTTAATAAACTGCATATAACGTTCTTTGGCGGGGAGTGTAATCATTTCAAGTGATCGTTTCTTTGCCTCAAACAATTTCTCTGTCATAAAGAGTCGCCCCCATTCGGAATATCCTTTCAAACTGTGATAAAGTTCTTGAAAATTGTCATAATCTATATGCCAGCCCTCACAATCGGTAAGGGCTTGGATATTTTCGGCAGAAGGCAAATGCTTAAAAAGAGAGAGTTCTTGCACGATAATTTCACCTTCACAAAAGAAGTCGGTAGTGATATCATTCCCTTCATAGTCATACACAAAGGCACGAACAACTCCCCTCTGCAAGATCAGATAACCACGAGCTATTTCGTCCTTACGCAAGATAAAATCGCCTTTGCGAAAAGCAATAGGCTGATGGGCTTTTTGTATTTGTTGCAGTTCTTGTGTTCCTATAAGAGGATGTTTGTAGATGTTTTGAAATAAGTTATGTATCATTGTTGTTCTTCATATTTGCCTTCGTGAAAGTACTCATAAGCACTCGCTTCCAATTCGCCGCAATGGGAAATAAGATTGCCTTCTTCATCGTATATTTTGTAGGTGTGCTGGGTGTTGCCTATGCTACTTTCGCCGTCTAATCCTAATAGAAGGCTGTAAAACACATCTGTTAAGAGGGTATCTATTACTTCTTTGAGCTGCTCTTGCTGGGTGCTACTAAGTGCCATTTCTTTTATTTTGGCATTTACAGCGCTGGGGCATTGGGGCTGCTCTTCAAAGCAAGATTTTAGAATATTTAGTTTTTCGAGATAAAAGTTCTTTGCAAATTCGTCGGAGGTCATACTGTTATTGAATAAATTTATCAAAATATGATTGAAAAAGTAAAGGCGCCCTTACATAAATTACTCTTGTGGATACTTTATTTCATAAGACAAAACGCATACGTTATTCTTCTTTTTAAGGCTGATTGAAACTATACCTAAGGGGACTTCTTTTTCTATAATAACACTATTTTTCTGTACTATGTAATTAATATAGTGTTTGTTATCATAGAAACTTTTTAGAGGTATTTTTTCCAATAAGTTTTCGGATGCGTAAGGGAAATCGGTTAGGAAGGAATTATATGCGTGTTGGAGATTGGTGAAATTATATTCGCCTTGTACTTTCCAATAATTTCTGTCGTCGCCAGGTATTCCTTCTATATGGAAGTTTTTACTTATGAAATCATTATTGTTTTTCTTTTTAAAATAGAAGAAGTACCCTCGGTTACGGAAAATAATAGTACTATCATTGAGAAATAATGTATTAAAGATATTATCACATTGCAAATCATCTTCAAATCCTTTGATAATACTAATACTATCCTGTTTAGGGTTTAAAATTACAATGTCGCCCTTATTATCTGGTTTTAATTTGGTGGGATATTTGTACTGAAAAACGTATTTAGCACATTGGTTGGGAAGTATTAAAGAGTCTTTTTTAAGTGAAAATTGGGCAAAATGAGAAAATTGCTTAGCGTAGTTCTCACTAAATATTTGATTTTCGGCATCTGTATTCGCGACATCTTTAACGTACTTGAAACATTGCCACTGTGCGTGATATTTTTTATCGATAGGATTGGTATTTATCTTGATATTGTTCCTGTTTTCGGACTCTGATACATACATTTTTTCATTACTCTTCTGACATATTTTTTCTATATTATCTGCCTTGAGTAGTTTTTTATCAAAACGCAGAGCGATAGGGTTTTGTGTATTGAAAGTTATATTATACAATTCTTTTTCCTTGACGCAAAGCAATAGCCAAGCAATGGTATTTTCGGCTACTTGGTGGGTATTGGGCTGATCGGTAATATCCATATCAAAAAAGACTTTGATGAATATACTATCTCCTGAAATGCGGTCTATCCTTGTGAAGGCTTCGGGGTAATGCTTCCAATCTAAAGAGCTTGACTGTACTATTTTTGATATTATCTCTTCACAATCTAAATCTTGCTCTTGCTTATTTTTATTATCATAATTACAAGAGAAAAGTGCTGGTATAAGCAAAAAAAGATAAATTATTTTTTTAGTCATTTTGATTGCTTTTTAATGTTGTTATTTAAATGATTCCTTTTTCAATTTAGGAGAAAGTTTGGCTTGTACTGCCTTGCGTATTTGTTCAAATTGCTGAGGTGCTAACTTTAAGATGGCGTAGAGGAGCTTGCGGTGAAAAGAATAATGATGGTTATACTCCATATAAGGCAGGGAGAGGCTGAAAGCCTTCTGTAAAGTGGCTACATTGGAGGTATTGCCATAAGATTCAATTATATCGACAAGATCTTCGTGGCTGTGGTGCCAATCGGTTAAAAGCAAGTTTTCGTACTGGGGCAACAGCTTTTTTTCCTGACCCAATGCTGCGGCAAGAATGATAGAGGCTTCTATACGGTCGGCATTTTTATGGGTAATGGCATCGGATAGATAGGCTTGGAGCAAATCGGTAAGTGTAGAACCTTCAAGTAGTGGTTCTATATAATAAGGGAGGTGATAGGGTTGTATTTCATCGCCCAAAAGGCGATTGGTAAGGGTATCGAGTTCGTTAAAATTGTACATAGCAAACTGAAAGAGGGTTGATACTTTATTTAAGGGTAAAGTGTTTTGCCTTAGCAGCTTATGTATTTTCTGAATGAAAAGTACTATATAGCTGGCTATTGGCAGCTTTGTGGGTGCAAATATACGTATTTTTATTGAATATTGCTTTAGAGGGAGGAGTTAGGGGAGAGGAGTTAGGGGAGAGGAGATAGGGGATGGGAGTTAGGAGGGAGGAGTTAGGGGGAGGAGATAGGGGATGGGAGTTAGGAGGGAGGAGTTAGGGGGAGGGAGAGATGAAGAAAATGCAATGTTTGGGGAGTTTTGTTGCGAATTATGCAAAAAGAGAGCAGGAAGATAAAGCGACTGAGAATGAATGAAGTAACGTTTATCCTTCGTTTATAGTTCGTTTATCCTTCGTTATAGGTTCGTTTAAAGTAGGTAATAGATAAGAGGTAAGAGGTAAGGGGGTTGGGGTGTAATGGGGTGATTATTAAGGGAAAGGAGTTAGGAGATAGGGAATAGGGAGGGGAGAGATATTGTTGAAAGATTGGCAATGAAAATGATATTTGGATGAAAAATATGAAATAAGTGAGGAGGGTAAGAGGTGGGGGCTTGGGGTGGAGAGAGGATGAGGGATTGGTGTGTAAAGTTTTTTTTGCCATTTAAAAAAATATTTGTACCTTTGCACTCTAATTGTGAACACTTAGAAATTATGGCAGAAGAAATATATAACGAACAAAATCCTGAAGGCTACTCGGCCGATAATATTCAATCACTTGAGGGGATGGAGCACGTGCGTATGCGCCCCTCGATGTACATTGGTGATGTAGGGGTACGCGGATTGCACCACCTTGTATATGAGGTGCTTGACAACTCGATAGACGAGGCATTGGCGGGCTATTGTGATACCATCAATGTGGCTATTAACCCAGATAACTCTATTAGCGTGGAGGATAATGGGCGTGGTATTCCTGTAGATATTCACAAGAAAGAAGGGGTATCGGCTCTGCAAGTGGTTATGACTAAAATTGGAGCAGGAGGTAAGTTTGATAAGGGTTCGTATAAAGTATCGGGCGGTTTGCACGGTGTAGGTGTTTCGTGCGTGAATGCCCTTTCTGACCATCTTACAGCTACCGTGTACCGTGATGGCAAGATATGGGAGCAAGAATACCAACGCGGTGTGCCTATGTACCCTGTAAAACAGGTAGGCGATAGCGATAAACGCGGTACTAAAGTTACTTTTCACCCTGATGAAGTGATATTTGAACAAGGTATTGAATATAAATACGATATTTTGGCGGCGAGGATACGTGAATTGGCTTATCTAAACAAGGGGATTACTATTACCCTTACCGATTTGCGTGAGAAAGATGAAAAAGGTAACTATAAAAGCGAGAAATTCTATTCGGAAAAAGGATTGACAGAATTCATTAAATACCTTGACGGTAACCGTGTGCCTATCATCAGCACTATTATTGCTATGGAAGGCGAGCGCAATGGTATACCTGTAGAGGTAGCGATGACTTATAACGATACCTATACTGAAAACCTACATTCGTACGTGAATAACATTAACACTACTGAAGGAGGTACTCACCTGCAGGGGTTCCGTATGGGGCTTACTCGTACGCTGAAGAACTACGCAGACAAGTCGGGCTTATTGGAAAAGATGAGCAAGGACAAGAAGAACCCTGTGGAGATAGAAGGAGACGACTTTAGAGCAGGACTTACTGCTATCATCTCGGTAAAAGTGGCAGAACCTCAGTTTGAAGGGCAGACAAAAACTAAGCTAGGTAACCGTGAGGTAACGGCAGCTGTATCACAAGCGGTGGCTGCAATGCTTGAAGACTTTTTGGAAGAACACCCTAACGAGGCTAAGACTATAGTAGAGAAAGTAATATTGGAAGCCCAAGCACGCCAAGCAGCCCGCAAAGCTCGTGAAATGGTACAACGCAAGAGCGTAATGAGCGGCGGTGGACTACCAGGTAAATTGGCTGACTGCTCGGAAGAAGACCCTACCAAATGTGAGCTTTTCCTTGTGGAGGGAGACTCGGCAGGGGGTACCGCCAAGCAAGGGCGTAATAAAGATATTCAAGCTATCTTGCCATTGAGAGGTAAGATACTGAATGTGGAAAAGGCAATGCAACACAAGGTATTTGAAAGCGATGAGATAAGGAACATCTATACTGCCCTTGGGGTAACCGTAGGTACTGAAGATGACGCCAAAGCCTTAAACCTTAGCAAACTGCGCTACCATAAAGTGGTTATTATGTGTGATGCCGATGTGGATGGTTCGCACATTACGACACTGATACTTACCTTCTTCTTCCGCTATATGCGTGAACTTATTGAGGGAGGACACGTATATATTGCTACTCCCCCACTCTACTTAGTGAAGAGCAAGACAAGCAAACGCCAAGAATATGCGTGGAGTGATAAACAACGTGATGCCTTATCGGCAGAGATGGGCAATGTAACGATACAACGCTATAAAGGTTTGGGTGAGATGAATGACCACCAGCTGTGGGATACTACTATGGACCCTGCCCACCGTACTTTACGCCAAGTAACTATTGATAACGCAAGTGAAGCTGACCGTGTATTCTCGATGCTAATGGGTGATGAGGTACCACCACGCCGTGAGTTTATTGAGAAAAACGCTAAATATGCTAAGATTGATGCATAGATAGTGAAGAGAGTAGGCTATAATATGATAAGGTAAAACTGAAACTGATAAAGAAAAGCGCAATACTAAATGTGGTATTGCGCTTTATTTATTGCCAATTATTAATTAATCATTATCTTTGCGCCCTAAAAAAGAATAAAAATATGGAATCCATACGCATAGGTACTCGTGATAGTGAGCTGGCAATGTGGCAGGCTCGGACTGTACAACAACAATTAGAGGCCTTAGGCTATAGAACAGAAATAATAGCTACCAAATCACATGGTGATATAGAGCTGAGCAAACCTCTGTACGAAATGGGGGTTACGGGTATTTTTACTAGAACCTTGGATATTGCTTTGCTGAACGGAGAGATTGACATAGCTGTACATAGTATGAAGGATGTCCCTACCCTACTCCCTAACGGTATTGCAATAGGAGCTGTACTGAAACGTGGTAATCCGCACGATGTACTTGTTTATAAAGGCGATCCTTTATTGGTGGAGAGTGAAATAGCTACCATAGCAACTAGCAGTCTTCGGAGGAAAGCACAATGGCTACATCGTTACCCTAAGCACCAGATAGAAAACCTAAGAGGTAATGTAAATACACGCTTACAGAAACTTGCTGATAGCCAGTGGAATGGAGCTATATTTGCAGCAGCTGGATTGGAGCGCATTGGCAAATTACCACAGAACCACATTGTATTAGACTGGATGCTACCCGCCCCTGCACAAGGAGCTATAGTAGTAACAGTGCGTGAAGATAAGCCTGAAATGCAGAACTACTTAGTGCCCTTACACGATGATTACACTTATGTAGCCACACAACTGGAACGCGATTTCTTACGCGCTTTGGAAGGAGGCTGTACTGCGCCTATAGGTGCTTTTGCTGAGTTCAAAGATAATAAGTTACACTTTAAGGGAGGCTTATGGAGTGAAGATGGTAAAGATGCAAAAGTTATTGACGAGTATCTTACAGAAGTGGATGAGACAACAGGAGAAAGATTGGCAGAACAAATTAAAAAATTAGGAAATTAACACACTTGCTAATTTGCCAATTATTCGTACCTTTGCACCCGCTTATTCGTAAATTGTTAATTGCTAATTATTAATCGTTTTTCTATGCTAAACGTTCATAACTTATCTGTTTCATTTCAAGGTGAATATCTTTTTGAAGATGTAGCTTTTATGCTTAATGCGGGTGACCGCGTAGGGCTTATTGGTAAGAACGGAGCAGGAAAATCGACAATGCTGAAACTGTTATCACGCGAAATGAAGCCTGATACTGGAGGCATTGCTACTGACAAAGAGGTACGCATTGGTTTTCTAAAACAAGATATAGACTTTGTAAAAGGACGCACTATCTTGGAGGAAGCTTATCAGGCATTTACTGAAATTAAAGAGTTAGAGCTGTTATTAGATAACATTCACCACCAGATAGAAACTCGTACTGACTATGAAAGTGAGGAATATCATAACCTTTTGGATAAACTAAGTGATTACACCCATAGGTTTGACCTTATTGGAGGCTACCAATACCAAGGTGAAACAGAAAAAGTATTAATGGGATTAGGATTTAAGCGAGAGGATTTTAATAAGCTTACAGATACTTTTTCGGGAGGATGGCGTATGCGTATTGAGCTGGCAAAACTGCTATTGCAAAATAACGATGTACTACTGCTGGATGAACCTACAAACCACCTAGATATTGAGTCGATTATATGGTTAGAGCAGTTTCTTACTACTTATAGTGGGGCTGTAGTGATTGTATCACACGACCGAATGTTTTTAGATAACGTTACTAACCGGACTATTGAGATTTCGGTAGGCAAAATATACGATTACCCTAAGCCTTATACTAAGTTCTTAGAACTGAGAAAAGAGATACGTGAGATGCAACTCGCCTCACAAAAAAACCAAGAAAAGAAAATACAACACACTGAAAAACTGATAGAGAAATTCCGTGCTAAGGCTACAAAAGCCTCAATGGCACAATCTCTTATCAAAAAACTAGACAAGATAGAACGCATAGAGGTAGATGAGGAAGACAATGCTGTAATGAATGTGCGCTTCCCAGTATCGGTAACTCCTGGTAAAGTAGTATTGGAAATTGATGATGTGAGCAAAAGTTATGGTGAGAAAGAAGTTTTAAGCCATATAAGCTTATTAGTGGAGCGCAGTAGTAAAATAGCTTTTGTAGGACAGAACGGACAGGGAAAAACTACTCTTGCTAAAATGATTGTAAATGAAATACCTTTTGAAGGTACTATTAAGTTAGGCCATAATGTGCAATTAGGGTATTTCGCTCAGAACCAAGCAGACTATCTTGATGGGGAACTTACTGTACTTGACACTATGTACTACGCTGCTAATGATAGTAACCGTATGAAAATACGTGATATATTAGGGTCGTTTCTATTTAGAGGAGATGATGTAGACAAGAAAGTAAAAGTACTATCGGGAGGTGAACGCAACCGATTGGCACTAGCAAAGATGCTGCTTTCAGACTTTAATGTATTAGTAATGGACGAGCCTACTAACCACTTAGATATCAAATCTAAAAATGTGTTAAAGCAGGCTTTACAACAGTTTGAAGGCACTCTTGTTATAGTTTCACACGATCGTGATTTCTTACAGGGACTGACAGATAAAGTGTACGAGTTTAAAGATAAACACATCAAAGAATATTTAGGTGATATTGACTTTTACTTAGAACAAAGAGCTGCTGCTAATTTTAGAGAAATAGAACAAGCTAAAAGCCCTATTGTTACTGTATCTAAAGAAGAAGTAAAAGATGAAAAGCTATCATTTGAACAACAAAAACAACAGAAAGCTGTTCAGAACAAATTGAATAAGTTGGAGAATAACATCAGCGCACTTGAAGCTGAACTTAAAATAATGAATGAGCAAATGGGACAAGGAGTACAGACTGATGCTTTTTATAAAGAATATGAAGAGAAAAAACAGATGCTGGAAGATTGGATGACTGAATGGGAAACCTTAATGAGTTAATAAAAGGATGCAACCTAAGAAGATATTACTATTTATTGTAGGGGTACTTATAGCCCTATTTGCAATGACTTTTTTTAGCCGATATCATACTACTGCTAGTGGTATGGTGCGAGAGGGCATAGTATTTGGGAATAACGCTATGTTACGCTACCCTACGCCAGATATATTAGGAATGCTGTTCAAAAATACAGAAAAGGAGAACAAACGGCTTGACGAACTTATTAAAAAAACTGAAGGTAGCATAGTTGATGAAAAAACAAAAACATTAACTGAAAATGACAGCCTTGTTAAGGACTCTCTGCATAAGTTAGAATCCAATACAGAAGGTAAAATATATTACCCTGGTAATAAGATTGATTACTTAAAACAGCTAAAGGCTAAACTGCACCAATCTAGTTGCCAGATAGTACATTATGGAGACTCACAAATAGAAGGCGACCGTATTACTGGCTATGTGCGTAACCGCCTACAATTGGCATACGAAGGAGGTGGACCCGGGTTCTTCCCTATAAAAGTAGTGTATAACCAGAATAGTATTGATATTAACACTACTGGTAACTGGGTGCGTTATGCTTTTTTTGATCGTAAACAGCGACGTACTGTAAAGCACGATATGTATGGGCTTTTCGCTACTTATTCACGTTTTACCCCATATAGTAAGGACACAGCAAGTATGCCTGTAAGTAAGGCTTCATTTACCCTAAAACCCTCAAAGAAATCATACGCACGGCTACAGAACTACACTATATTTGGACTACATTACGGTAATGCCCATAGCAAAATATCTATTAGAGTATATGAAGGCAGTAATCTGCTGAGGAAAGACACCCTTATTTCTGACGGGAAATATCATAATTACAAAATAAGTTTTGCTACTACCCCTAAAGAGTTACGAGTAGAGTTGGAAGGGCGAGTAAGCGCTGACTTTTACGGTATAACACTTGATGCGGCTAGAGGAGTGCGTATGGATAATGTGGCTATGCGTGGTGAGGCAGGACGCATATTTACCCGTATGAATTACGAGAATTACAGACAAATGTCGGTTGATAGGCAACCTGACTTTTTTATCTTTCAATACGGAGGGAATACTATCCCTTATATGAAAACAGACCAGCAACTTAAAGAGTATGTAGAAGGGCTTATTTACAATATGAATTGGGTGAAGCGTGCCAACCCTAAAGCAATGTTTATGTTACTGGGACCTGGTGATATGACTACCTCACGCAATGGAAAAAGGCTTACCTACCCATTTCTACCCAAACTAAATGAACTAATGAAAGAAGAGGCCTTAAAGAATGGTATAGCCTATTTTAGTATGTATGAGGCTATGGGAGGCGAGAACGCTATGATTACTTGGGTAAAAGAAGGAATGGCAGCTTCTGATTATGTACATTTTAGTCCGAAAGGCACTAAACTTATTTCGGAAGTATTTTACCAATGCCTGCATAATGACCTTGCAGCAGTTGAATAACAAACTATGACAGACTTTTTTAATAACTTTTTCACATTCGATGCTAAGCACCCGCTTACCTTTGTGCGCATAGATTTCTGGATATTCTTTGCCTTAGTGTATGCGGTTTTTGCGCTTATTTATAATAGGAAGCACTTGCGCAATTTGTTTTTGCTAGTAGCGAGTTTTTATTTTTACTACAAGTCAAGTGGGTTGTTTGTACTGTTATTGGTATTTAGCACTGTTACTGATTTTTATTTAGGGCATTATATCAATAGGCAAAGTGATGCCTTTAAACGCAAGGTAGCTGTTAGTGTTAGCGTTTGCTTAAACTTGTTAGTATTAGGCTATTTTAAGTACGCTTATTTCTTCACTGATACTTATAACGCTCTTTTTAATACTGACCACCAAACATTTAACTACTTAGCCTATTGGGCTAATGGATTTAGTGATAAAGGTTATTTTACTGTTGACAAAATTATTTTGCCAGTAGGGATTTCATTCTACACTTTTCAAACTATCAGCTATACAGTAGATATTTATAGGCAGAAGGTAGCCCCTTTAAAATCAATATTAGATTTTGGTTTTTATGTAAGTTTCTTCCCTCAATTAGTAGCTGGGCCTATAGTACGGGCTGAAGAGTTTGTACCGCAGATATTGAAAAGCACAAAGATTAGTAAAGATGATTTTAATAAGGCTATCTTTTTAATACTCAAAGGGCTTATCAAAAAAATGATATTTGCTGACTTCATAGCTTTACACTTTTTAGATAGAGTATTTGATGCTCCTACTATGCATTCGGGATTTACTAATATCTTAGCATTGATAGGTTACTCATTGCAAATATATGGTGACTTTTCTGGATATACTGATATTGCTATAGGTGTAGCTTTATTGATGGGCTTTACTTTACCTATTAACTTCAATTCACCTTACAAAGCTCTTAATTGTGGTGATTTTTGGAAGCGATGGCATATCTCTCTTTCTACTTGGTTAAAAGATTATTTATACATTCCTTTAGGAGGAAATAGAAATAGTAGTTTAGGAACTTTTGTTTTTGCGCTACTATTTGTACTGATAATGGTAGTAGCTGTAGGTAATTTGGCTTTTACCTTGATTACTGGCTGCTTATTAATAGTAGGCTCGGTAATAGCATTTTTTTATAAACCTTTTGAGCGGTACCTTACTACTAATATCAATATTATGCTTACGATGCTCATTGGGGGGTTATGGCATGGTGCCTCATGGAAGTTTGCTATTTGGGGAGGACTTAATGGACTGGGAGTAGTTGCTTATAAGTATTGGCGCAAAGTGAGTCCGTATGAGAATAGTAGCCTTTGGGTAGCCCGTGTGTGGAAGATATTCTTCACTTTTAGTTTTATTACCTTTACGCGTATTTTCTTCCGCAGTACTGATATGGAAAGTGTAGGGCAATGGTTTGGACAGATAGCCCACAATATGAGTTGGGACACTGCTACCCAAGTAATGAAATACAATAATATTCCATTAGGGATTATTCTTATAGGGTATATTACCCATTGGTTACCTCAGAGTTGGAAAGATTATATTGAACACGTATTTACTCAAAGCCATTACCTTGTAAAAGGGGCTATCGCTATGGTAGTTGTACTTATATGCTACCAAGCTTATTCGACAGATATACAGCCTTTTATATATTTTCAGTTTTAGGCATTGGGAAAAAGTAGTGCAATATTACTAAATATTAATCATTAATTATCAAAAAAATGGTTTCAATTAAACAGTTATTACAAGAAGGAAAAACAGTACAGGGGGAAGTTACCCTGAAAGGTTGGGTGCGTACTTTTCGCAGCAACCGCTTTATAGCCCTGAACGATGGTTCGACTATAGATAACTTACAAATAGTGGTAGATTTTGAAAATACTGACCCTGAATTACTAAAACGCATTACTACAGGAGCTGCTATAGAAGTGAAAGGAACCGTGGTAGAAAGCCAAGGTAAAGGACAAAGTGTAGAAGTGCAAGCTACAGCCCTTACTATACTGGGTGATAGCAATCCTGAAGAATATCCTATTCAGCCTAAAAAACACTCACTTGAGTTTTTGCGTGATAATGCTCACTTACGTGTACGCTCTAATACTTTTAGTGCTGTAATGCGTGTGCGCTCGACTTTAGCTTTTGCTATTCACAAGTATTTTCAAGATAATGGTTTCTTTTATGTAAATACACCTATCATAACTGGTAGTGATGCTGAAGGTGCTGGTGAAATGTTCAGGGTAACTACTTTAGACCCTAAGAACCCACCTCTGACTGAAAATGGTGAGGTAGATTACAAAAAAGACTTTTTTGGACGTGAAACTAATCTTACTGTATCGGGGCAATTAGAGGGGGAAACCTTTGCAATGGCTCTTGGGAAGATTTATACTTTTGGACCTACCTTCCGTGCTGAAAACTCTAATACTTCACGCCACTTGGCTGAATTCTGGATGATAGAACCTGAAATGGCTTTCTATGATCTTATAGATAATATGGACTTGGCTGAGGACTTTATTAAGTATGTACTAAAATATACTTTGGAGGTACGCAGAGATGACCTTGAGTTCTTGAATAAGCGTTTCTTGGAGGAAGAGAAAACTAAGCCACAGAATGAGCGCAGCTCTATGTCGCTGATAGAGAAACTTGAATTTGTGATACACAATGAGTTTAAGAGAGTAAGCTATACTGAAGCTATTGATATTCTTAAAAACAGTAACCACAACAAGAAGAAGAAATTCCAATACCTTGTGAATGAATGGGGGGTTGATTTGCAAAGTGAACACGAACGCTACTTGGTAGAAAAACACTTTGAATGCCCTGTAATTCTATACGATTACCCTGCTAAC
Source organism: Capnocytophaga sp. oral taxon 878 (assembly GCF_002999135.1). Taxonomy (NCBI): domain Bacteria; kingdom Pseudomonadati; phylum Bacteroidota; class Flavobacteriia; order Flavobacteriales; family Flavobacteriaceae; genus Capnocytophaga; species Capnocytophaga sp. oral taxon 878. The sequence goes on along the minus strand of NZ_CP027229.1, from coordinate 48,096 downwards.
ATTAAGGCATTTTATATGCGGCTGAATGATGATGGTAAAACGGTACGTGCTATGGATATCTTGTTCCCTGGTATAGGTGAGATAGTAGGTGGCTCACAACGTGAAGAACGTTATGATGTGCTAAAACAAAAAATAGCTGACCTTGGTATGAAGGAAGAAGACCTTTGGTGGTACCTTGACCTTCGGAAGTTTGGTACTGCTGTACACAGTGGTTTTGGTCTTGGTTTTGAAAGGCTGGTGCTATTTGCTACTGGTATGACTAATATACGTGATGTAATACCTTACCCTCGTACTCCTGGCAGCGCTGAGTTTTAGTATTTATTACTTATTTATAATAGAAAAGGCTACCTTCAGATTATATGAGGTAGCCTTTATTTTTGTGTATTTAAATGATGAAATAGCGCTTAGAGGGAGTGCAAGTGAGGAATGATTTAGAGTAGAAAAAAAAGTCGGGAGTACAGATGTATTCCCGACTTTTTTAGTTTTTTTATTATAATAAAATACTACAATGAATATTTAGTAACTCTTTCTTTAGCTTTTACAAGATCAAGCTGAAGGTCGTTAATTTTTTGCTGTCTTTTAAGTATTTTACCTTTTAGCTTAGCTTCGTCTTGAGGAGAAAGTGCGCCTTTGGCTTTTTTGATATTGAATTTATTTTCTTCTTGTGCCAAGTCGTTTTTAGCTTTAGTGATTCTAGCTTCTACTTTAGATACTTCGCTGTTGGCTTTGGCTAAGCGTTCTCTATTTTTTCGAGCTGCTTTTTCGGCTTTAGCTTTTTCTTTAGCGGCTCTTTCTTGTTCTTTTCTAGCTTTTTCTTCGGCTTTTCGAGCTGCTTTTTCGGCTTTAGCTTTTTCTTTAGCTGCTTTTTCTTCGGCTTTTCGAGCTGCTTTTTCAGCTTTAGCTTTTTCTTTAGCTGCTTTTTCTTCAGCTTTTTTAGCGGCTGCTTCGGCTTTTGCTTTTTCTTTAGCTGCTTTTTCGGCGTCGCGTTTAGCTTTTTCTTCAGCTTTTTTGGCTGCTGCTTCGGCTTTAGCTTGTTCTTTAGCTGCTTTTTCTTGAGCTTTTAGTGCCTTTTCTTGCTCTTTTTGTAGTTGTTGTTCAGCTTTTAGGCGTTCTTTTTCGGCTTTAAGAGCTGCTTCTTGTTGAGCTTGGGTAGCCTCGGTAATGATAGGAGCAGTGGTATCGGTTAGGGTACCTGTTTCTACCTGAGCTGTTGCGAATTGTGCTGCGAAGGCAGCTGCGATAAATGTAATTAAATGTAATTTCATACGTCTTTTAAATTAGTTTTCTTTTGATATGTTTTTTAATTTAGTTCTTTTTAAAAAGAAGTCGCCTGCGGGGATAGGGATAGGGAGTGCAGGCGACTTCGGGGGGAGTAATTAAAATATAAATAGTTATGGATTATTGAACAATAGTACCTCTTATGCGTAAGGTTTTTGTTGGAGCGTCTTTCGCATTAGATTGTACTGTAATAGTTTTGCTGATAGGGCCCACACGATTGGTATCGTATCTTACTTCGATTTTTCCTTTAGCACCTGGTGCTATAGGTTGATTTGTCCAAGTAGGAACTGTACAACCACAAGAAGAATATGCGTTGGCGATTACAAGAGGTGCTTTACCTGTATTGGTAAACTCGAATATGCGAACGCCGTCGGCTCCTTGTTTAATTGTTCCGTAATCAATTTCTTCGGCTTTAAAAGTGATTTGAGCGTCTTGAGCATACGCCATTACACCAAAAAATGCTAAAAATACAAATGTTAAAAACTTTTTCATAGTACAAAAAAATTAAATTTACTTTATGTTTTTTACAATGAGGAAAAGTACAATAACCGTGCCAAAGTGTGCTTGTGACAAAACATTTTGTTAGGATTTAGGAGATAGGAGTTAGGGAATAGGGATTGCGGGGAGGGGTATTAATAAAATAGGATTTAGGAGATAGGAGTTAGGGAATAGGGATTGCGGGGAGGAATTATGGAAATAGGGGCTGCGGGGAGGGGTTAGGAGATAAGGGATTGCGGGGAGAAGTTAGGAGATAGGGATTGGCAGGGAGAGGTTAGGAGATAGGGGCTGCGGGGAGGGGTTAGGAGATAAGGGATTGCGGGGAGAAGTTAGGAGATAAGGGATTGCGGGGAGAAGTTAGGAGATAGGGGCTGCGGGGAGGGATATTAATAAAAATGGTGAGAAAAGAGAAATAGAGTGTGAAAAATGTTGGTTTATGAGGAATTTGTTGCGGATTTGGCAAAGAGAGGGTTGGGGAGTGAATAGGCTGATTATCAGGGTAGTGATGATTATCCTTCGTTTATAGTTCGTTTATCCTTCGTTATAGGTTCGTTCAACCTAAGGGATAGCTGGGGAATGGCTGGGAGATGGTTGGGGGTGAATTTGCTTGATTATGAGTGGATTGTGTTTTTTAGGGGGAGCGGAGGTAGAAGATGGGTATTTTTGAAGAATTCGCAATTTAGATAAGAGATAAGAGGTGAGAAGTAAAAAAGGGTGGTGATAGGTGAGTTTGTTTTTTGAAGGTTGGTGGGATGGTGGGGGGTGTGTGTATGCTTAATTTAGAATGGTAATAAATTGTGGCGATTTTACTCTTTATTTGTTGTTATTCTGAAAATAGTATGTATTTTTGTGCGATAATTCACTAATTAATTTTACTCGACGTATGGAAACAGAGATTTTAGCACGTATTCAGTTTGCACTGACGATTGCATTCCACTACATTTACCCACCTTTGAGTATAGGGTTGGGGCTTATAATGGTGGCTTTTAAGGGGCTTTACCTACGCACTGGGAAGAAGGAGTATGATACGCTTGCGCGTTTTTGGACTCGTATTTTTTCACTTACCTTTGGTTTTGGTGTGGCTACTGGTATTGTAATGGAATTTGAATTTGGCACGAACTGGGCTACATACTCACGTTATGTGGGTGATATTTTTGGTAGTGCTTTGGCTGCTGAAGGTGTTTTTGCTTTTGCCTTGGAGAGTACTTGTCTTGGTATAGTACTTTTTGGGTGGAATAAGATTAAGCCTAAATGGCATTTTTTGGCTACACTTGGTGTGTGGTTGGGCTCGATGTTCTCGGCTATTTGGATTGTAGTGGCTAACAGCTGGCAACAAACTCCTGCCGGATATGAAATTGCTGGCGAGGGGCTGCAGGCTAAGGCTGTGATTACAGACTTTTGGGCTATGGTGTTCAACCCTTCAAGTGTAGATCGTATTTGGCACGTGTGGCAAGGTGCATTCTTGGCAGGTATCTTCTTAGTACTAAGTGTTCATGCTTGGTATTTACTTAAGGGAAGACACGTTGATATTTCAAAGAAAGCTTTTAAAGTGACTCTTATTATTGCGACTTTCTTTACTTTATTGCAATTGGTATCGGGACATAGCTCGGCTGAGGGTGTGGCTGTAAACCAACCTGAGAAATTGGCTGCTATGGAGGGACATTTTAAGACTGGACCTGCGGATGCTTTCATTTTGGGATGGGTAGACAAACAGAATGAGGAGACTTATGGACTGAAGATACCTTATGGGTTATCATATATGTTACATATGAATGCTGATAGCCCTGTGGTAGGACTTGACCAATACCCAATGGATGAGCGTCCTAGCCAAGTGAATGCTGTGTTCCAATTCTATCATATAATGGTGGCTATTGGTATGTTCTTGATAGGACTTACTGTGTATGCTGCTTTCTTGTTATGGAGAGGTAAATTATACGAAAAGCGCTGGTTATTGCAGATATTTGTATGGAGTGTAATTTTGCCTCAGATAGGTAACCAAGCGGGTTGGTTTGCTGCTGAAATGGGTAGACAACCGTGGATAGTGTACAAGTTATTGCGTACAAGCGATGCGCTTTCAAAGTCGGTATCATCACACCAAATATTGTTTGCTATTATTTTGTTCACTCTTATTTATACAGTTCTCTTTGTGCTGTTTATGTACTTGATGAAGAAGAAAATTGTTCACGGTATAGACGAACACGAAGGAGATAAAAAATTACAAACTGCATAAGAAATTACAATTATGGAATTAGGAACTTTTTTAGGAATAGACTACCCTACGTGGTGGTTCATCATTATAGGATTTTTAATTACAGGCTATGCTATTTTGGACGGCTTTGATTTTGGAGCTGGAGCGTGGCACCTGTTTTTTGACAAGAAAGAAGAACGCCGTGTAGCACTTAATGCTATAGGCCCTGTATGGGATGGTAATGAGGCGTGGCTGGTAATAGGTGGTGCTGGTATATTTGCTGGTTTCCCACTGATGTATGCTGAATTGTTTTCGGCAATGAATACGCCTTTGATGCTTTTCTTGATGTTTATTATCTTTAGGGCTGTATCAATAGAGGTACGCGGTAAGGAAGATAGCCAAAAGTGGCGCGACACTTGGGATACTGTGTACAGCGTGTGTAGTATAGTGCTTCCGGTGCTTTTGGGGGTTGTAATGGGTAATGTGCTACAAGGACTTCCGATGGATGAGAATTTCCAATACACTGGAGGTGCGCTCTTTACTTTCCTTACTCCTTATGCTTTATTGGTGGGTGTAATGACTTTGTTACTGTTTATGGTACACGGAGGATTGTACTTGCTTATAAAAACTCACGGGGATATGCACCACCGCATTGAAAAGCGTATTAACCTTGCTTTCTTAGGTTTCTTGGTAGTATTCACTGCTGTGGCTATTTACAGTATGCTTACTCCTCATTTGGCTGAGAATATTGCTAACAGTACTGGTTTGAAGGTGTTCCCTGTGTTATTGCTTCTGTGCATCTTAAGCGTAGCTTTCTTTATAAAGAAAAGAGACCATAAAAAGGCTTTTATAGGTACCATTCTCACTATAGCTCTCTTTATGGTAATAGCTGCACTGAACTTGCACCCTACTTTCTTGCGTAATACTGAGATTATAGGACACGATATAACCGTATACAATGCGGCTGCTTCGACTAAATCATTAGAGATTATGCTGACTATTACAGCTATTGGAGCGCCATTATTGCTTATTTATACTTACTTTGCTTACAAGGTATTCTGGGGCAAGGTGAAAATTGATGAGAACAGTTATTAATTGAACAATAAATAAGAGAAATAAAAAGCCGAGTTCTAAAAAAATAGAGCTCGGCTTTTTAGCAAAGGGAGATAGACAGCGAATAAAAAAAGTGATAAATATTTTGCTATCTGGAAAAATAGTTGTACCTTTGCCGCCGATTTATAAACAATAATTAAAACGTTAAGCTATGTATGCAATTGTAGAGATAGCAGGGCAACAATTTAAAGTAAACAAAGACCAAAAAGTGTATGTGCACCGCTTGCCTAATGCAGAAGGAGACAAAGTAACTTTTGACAAAGTACTTCTGCTTGATAACAACGGAGCTGTAACTGTAGGCGCCCCAGCTATAAACGGAGCTTCGGTAGAAGCTAAAGTTTTGAAACATTTGAAAGGAGACAAAGTACTCGTTTTCAAAAAGAAAAGACGTAAAGGTTACAAGGTGAAGAACGGACACCGTCAGTATCTTACACAGATTGTAATTGAAAGTATTATTGGTTAATTGTTCAACTTAAAAATGTAAGAAAATGGCTCACAAGAAAGGTGTCGGTAGTTCAAAGAACGGTAGAGAGTCACACTCTAAACGATTAGGTGTGAAAATTTTCGGTGGTCAAGCTGCGTTTGCAGGTAACATCATCGTACGTCAGCGTGGCACTCAGCATAATGCGGGTGAAAATGTGTATGTAGGTAAAGACCACACTTTGCACGCTAAGATTGACGGTATCGTGAAATTCGAAAAGAAAAAGAACGATAAATCTTATGTTTCTATAATTCCATTAGAAGCATAATAAAACATTACCTTATTAATAAAACAGCCCCCATAAAGGGCTGTTTTTTATTGTATTATACCATAAAGACTTTATAAATAGCACTGAAAAAATATTTGCTGTTTGTTGTTAATTGCAAAAAGTTTTGTATCTTTGCCGATTGATTACCTTTAATAAATAACAGACAATGAGTTGCAATAGTTGCACTTTCAATAATATCGACAATAATAATAGTTGTGGTACTAACTGCGGAGCCCGTAGTTTTGGGAGCGTAAAGCTCTCGGTTTTCGATTGGTTAGCTAATACCAAACTACCCGGAGGACAAGAGTTTTTTAATTGCGTAGAAGTACGTTTTAAAAACAGCCGGAAAGAGTATTTCCGCAATGTAGATAAGCTACCTTTGCAAATGGGCGATGTGGTGGCTACAGAAGCAGCATCGGGGCACGATGTAGGGGTGGTAAGCCTAACGGGTGAATTAGTGCGTGCACAAATGAAAAAGCGCCGTGTGAATTGGGAATCGGAAGACTTACCCCGCATATACCGCAAAGCTAATCAGCACGATATTGATATATGGCATCAGTCACGTGATAAAGAGATAGAAGTACAAAAACAATCTCGTGAGCTGGCAATAGCATTAGGCTTGGAAATGAAAATATCGGATGTTGAGTTTCAAGGCGATGGCTCTAAAGCTACTTTTTACTACACTGCAGAAGGACGTGTGGACTTTCGCCAACTTATCAAAGATATGGCAAGGGCTTTTTCAGTACGTATTGAGATGCGCCAAATAGGATTCCGCCAAGAGGCGGCGCGCTTAGGTGGTATAGGCTCATGCGGACGTGAGCTTTGTTGTGCTACTTGGCTTACTGATTTTAGAAGTGTTTCTACTTCGGCAGCACGTTATCAGCAGTTATCATTAAACCCACAGAAACTGGCTGGACAGTGTGGAAAACTAAAATGCTGCCTTAACTTTGAGCTAGACACTTATCTTGATGCTTTACAGGATTTCCCTCGTACTGATGTGAAACTGCATACTCTTAGAGGTTCGGCTTCTTGCCAAAAAATAGACATCTTTAAGCGGCTAATGTGGTTTACTTATGATGAGAATCCGGTTACTTGGTATAAACTTTCGGTAGATAGTGTAAAAGAAATTATAGATCTTAACAAAAATGGTGAGCAAATAGAAGAGTTAGAAGAATATGCTATTTTAAGCGATCTCTCATCGCATAAAGGTAGTTCTTCTGATACTGAATTAGCTCCTATTGAAGAAGATAGCATTACTCGATTTGACACTCCTAAACGCAAGAAAAAACGCAATAACAAGAAAGGAAATAAGGAAAAAGAACTACCTAAAGACACGGTTCAGACAAAAGAAATAGCTAAAGATGAGCAAAAGGTAGATAGTAAGCCTGAACGCAACAACAAAAACACTAAAAAGCTACCTAAGAATATAAATAAGGCTGCTGAACTAAAACGCACTGGTGAAGGAGTACTGAACGCTGCTACTAAGGAGGTGAAGCTGCCTATAGAAGTTCCACAACCACAAGCTAATGCAAGCGCTCAGCAAAGTAAGAAAGCACCTACACCTGAGGCAAATAATAACAATAAGAGAATACAGCAAAAGCAAAAGATGTCGGCAAAGAAACAGCATAATCCTAATGTGCGACGCAATCTTGATCCTTTTGCTAATAAGGTGAATAAGCCTAAACAGTCTAATAATGAGAAATCAGAATGAGAATAGTAATAAGTTTATTATTTATAGGCTTACTATTAGGTTGTAACAATAAAGTAGAATACAGCCAATACGCTTCACTTCCTGATGGTTGGGAAGCACATAAGCCAGTGCTTTTTCAGATAGAAGTAAGCGATAGTCTTACTCCTAAAGACCTCTTTATTATGGTGCGAAACACTGAAAAATACCCTTTTAGTAATTTGTTCTTAATTACCAAAATGGAACAACCCAATAGTAACAAGGTAATTGTAGATACGCTTGAGTATGAAATGGCTACTCCCGATGGAAAGTGGTTAGGCGATGGCTATTCGGCAGTGAAAGAGAGCAAATTGTGGTATAAAGAACACTTTACTTTTCCTTCTAAAGGAAAATATAACATCAAGATAGAGCAGGCTATGCGCAAAATAGGCGATAATGAAGGGGTAAATGTGCTGAATGGTATTACCGAAGTAGGACTTAGAGTAGAAAAGAGATAAGAATAAAAGAAATGAGTAAAGCAGATAAAAATACGAATAAAAAGCGTTGGAGCCCTATAGTAAAATGGTTTTGGGGGCTCTTTTTAGGAGGGATAGCAGCGGTATTATTACTGTTTTTATCGGCTTCGTTGGGACTATTGGGTGAAATGCCCGACTTTAAGCACTTGGAAAACCCTGAAACCAGCTTAGCTACTGAAATAGTTACTGCCGATGGAAAATCATTAGGGAAGTTTTACTTAGATGAAAATCGTACGCCTATCAAATTTAAAGATTTACCTAAACATTTGGTAGATGCTCTTATTGCCACTGAAGATGAACGATTTTATGAACATTCGGGGATTGATATACGTGGTACCTTACGCGCTATGGTGTATTTGGGTGGAAAAGGAGGTGCTTCTACAATCTCACAACAGCTAGCTAAACAGCTTTTTCACAAGCAAAAAACAAGAGGAATAGCACGTTATACCCAGAAAATAAAAGAATGGGTAATAGCTACTCGCCTTGAAAAACAGTACACCAAAGAAGAGATTTTGGCTATGTACTTTAATATTTATGACTTCAACAATAATGCTGATGGCATCCGTTCTGCTGCTAAAATCTATTTTGATAAAGAACCTAAAGACCTTAAAATAGAAGAAGGGGCTATGCTGGTAGGAATGTTCAAAAACTCTGCCCTTTATAACCCTGTAAGAAATAAAGAAGGAGTTACCAACCGGCGGAATGTAGTATTAGGCCAAATGGCTAAAAACAACTACATTACACAAGAACAGAAAGACTCATTACAAAAACTCCCCTTAAAAATTAAATTCACTCCTGAAAGTCATAATGATGGTATAGCTACTTACTTTCGTGAATACCTGCGTTCCTATATGAAAACGTGGATTGAACAAAACCCCAAACCTGATGGTACTAAACACAACTTATACCTGGATGGGCTAAAGGTATACACGACTATTGACTCCAAAATGCAAACTTATGCAGAAGCTGCAGTAAAAGCCCATTTAAAACAACTTCAAAAGGCTTTTGATGCTGAAAATAATCCTAAAAAGAATACTACCTACCCCTTTGTGCACGTTACTAAAGATGAGTACAAAAACCTTATTGAACGTGCTATGAAAAACTCTAACCGATGGATACACCTTAAATACTTAGGTTACTCGGAAAAAGAGATACGTGAATCATTTGATAAAAAGGTAGAGATGCGCGTATTTAGCTGGAAGGGAGAAAAGGATACTATTATGACACCTCGGGACTCTATCCTTTACTATAAAGCACATTTGCGTACAGGAATGATGTCGATGGAGCCACAAACAGGGCATATTAAAGCATGGGTAGGAGGTATTAACTACAAACATTTTCAATATGACCAAGTAGTACAAGGAGCTCGCCAAACAGGTTCAACGTTTAAACCTTTTGTGTATGCTACTGCTATTGACCAGCTACACTATTCGCCTTGTATGGAATTGCCCGATATACAAACTTGTATTGAGGCTGGTAAGTATGGGAATGTACAACCTTGGTGCCCTCGTAACTCAAATGGCTCATTTAGTGGGAAGATGATGACCTTAAAGGCAGCTTTGGCAAACTCAATCAACTCTATTACTGTGAACTTGATGGATAAAGTAGGTCCGATACCGGTTATTAACTTAGTTCGCAAACTGGGTATCACTACTGATATGCCAGAAATGCCTTCAATAGCCTTAGGTACAGCTGATGCTACTGTACTGCAAATGGTAGGAGCTTATGGTACTTTTGCTAATGAAGGTGTATATGTAAAACCTGTATTAGTAACCCGTATTGAAGATAAAAATGGTACTGTATTATTTGAGAACACACCTGAAACTCATGATGTAGTGAATGCTGAAGTAGCTCGTGCTGTAGTAAACCTTTTAGAAGGGGTAACCCGCTATGGATCGGGGGCACGCTTACGTACCAAAGGAGCTGATAGCTATAATGCTATTTATAAAAATGTAATGACTGGCTACCCTTATCAGTTTACTAACCCTATAGCTGGTAAAACAGGAACTACTCAAAATAATAGTGATGGTTGGTTTATAGGTATGGTGCCTAACCTTGTAACTGGTGTATGGGTAGGAGGCGAAGATCGTGCGATACACTTCCGCAGTACTGCTTATGGACAAGGTGCCACTATGGCCTTGCCAGTATGGGGGTATTATATGAAAAAGTGTTATGCTGATAAGGATTTGAATGTATCAAAAGAACCTTTTGCAGCACCTCAAAATGTACAAATACAGATAGACTGTAGTAAAGAAAAAGAGGCTGACACTGGAGGAATTGATTTTGACTTCTAATAACGGATAATATTATTATTTTTAAAACTTTGCTAAAGTATAAGACTTTGGCAAAGTTTTTTTTGTAAAGACAAAACCACAAATACAATGAAAAAGATAATTCTATTCTTTATTCTGTTAGTAACCTCAGTATGGACTGAGGCACAAACTACTACCGAAATTACCTTACTGCCTAAGGAAAAGTGGTGGGGTGGTTTCACTGCTTTAGGCTATATGATGCCTTATCAGCCTTCTAAACGTACCTTTAACCTGCGTACTGAAAACTTCAACAATCAATCAACGCCGGTGCTGATTTCTAACCAAGGGCGTTTTATTACTGCTACAAAGCCTTTTGCTTACCAATTCACTGATGATAAGCTGATAATTACTTCTTCTGAAAAGATTGGGGTAGAGAAACAAGGTAATACTCTTAGGAGTGCTTATAAGGGGGCTTTTCAGCTAAAATTAGGATCTGAATTGACCCCGCCTGAACTCTTCTTCACTCACCCGCAATACAACACTTGGATTGAGCTTACTTATAACCAAAATGAACGTGATGTGCTGGCTTATGCACAGGCTATCGTGGATAATGCTATGCCTACTGGTATTATAATGATTGACGATAATTGGCAGAAAGATTATGGTGTGTGGCAGTTCAGTGCTGATAAATTTCCTACCCCAAAAGCGATGATAGCTAAGCTACACGAAATGGGCTTTAAGGTAATGTTATGGGTATGCCCTTTTGTATCGGCTGATAGTGAGCAATATCGTTTTTTGAAAAGAAAAGGTTATTTGATAAAGAAAAAGGGTAGCCAAAATCCTGCTATTATTAGTTGGTGGAATGGCTATAGTGCTTGTTATGATCTTAGTAATCCTGAGGCTTTTGCTTATTTGGTTAATGAGTTGAAAATGCTTCAAAAGGAATATGGTGTAGATGGTTTTAAATTTGATGCGGGTGACCCTCAGTTCTATTCGGATGATGTGATAGAGGTTTTTGACAAGCAATCATACGATGTACTGCAAACGCAGTTATGGGCTAAGCTGGGTATGGAGTTTGCGTATAATGAGTTTAGGGCTTGCTGGCAAATGGGTAATTTGCCTTTGGTGCAACGCTTGGGAGACAAGAGCTATTCGTGGGGAGGTGTAGCTAGGCTTATTCCGGATATGATAGCTGCTGGGCTTAATGGTTATGCTTACACTTGCCCTGATATGATAGGTGGGGGTGAATATCGGAGTTTTGAGAATATTGATCCTGATAAATTTGACCAGAAACTTATTGTTCGGTCGTGCCAAATACATGCTATGATGCCTATGATGCAATTTTCGGTAGCGCCTTGGCGTATTCTTTCAAAAGAGAATTTGGATATTTGTATTAAATTTGCTAAATGGCATGAGCAGCTGGGTGAGTATATTGTGGGGGAGGCGATTAAGGCTGCTAAGACGGGTGATCCTATAGTGCGGAGTATGGAATATGCTTTTCCGCATCAGGGGTTTGAGGATTGTAAAGACCAATATATGCTGGGTGATACTTACTTGGTGGCTCCTATAATTACGGCGAGTGACACTCGTAGTGTTCGTCTTCCGAAGGGGGTATGGCAAGATGACCAAGGGAAGCGGTATAAGGGTGGTAAAACTTATACTATTACGGCTGGGCTGGAACGATTGCCTTATTTTGTAAAGGTAAGGTAGGTTTTAGATTTTGGTGAGCTGATTACAGAGGTTGGAGGGCATAAGTTATGGACTTATGCCCTCTGACCTTTTTTGGTTTATTGGAGATTATATACTTGGGGGTGTCTGTTTATTGATTGTCTTACATCTGCTTGCTGACTATCCTTCGTTTATAGTTCGTTTATCCTTCGTTATTCGTTCGTTCATCTTAAGGTCTTTTTTAGTTATCATTGGATTGTGTTTTTAGTTATTCTTTTGGCTATTTAGTAAAAGGCTTGTTGGTATGTGTTTTTAAGTTATGTGATGGGTGGGGGAAAGGGGGTTTGAGGGCTTGGGATGGTGAGGGTGCTGGTGTGATTGGGGTATTTGGTCGATGAAATGAGGCTTTTGGTCGATATTTGTTGTTGCAGGTTATCTTGTTATTGTACTTTTGTGGCAAGAAATTGAAAATGAATATGAGAAGAAGTTTTTACATATTTAGCTTGTGCTTATGCGGTATTGTGGCGGAGGCACAGACCAAACAATGGTCGTTAAAAGACTGCATTACATACGCGGTGGAGAATAATATCACGGTGAAGAAGACGGAGCTGAATGAACAAACGGCTGAGATTAATTATAGCCAAGCGAAGGATAACCGCTTGCCTACGGTAAGTGGCTCAGCATCGGCAAACCTCAACAACGGGTCGGCAATCAACCAGATTTCTAACGAACGGGTATCTCGCCGTACGTTCTCCAACAACTTTGGGGTATCAGCCTCTGTGCCTCTGTATCAAGGGAATAAAATCAATTTACAAATAGACCGCAGTAAGCTATTGCTCGAGCAGAACGAACTCTATGTGCAAGAAGCGAAGAACAACATCACCCTGAGTGTGCTGGAAGCCTACCTGCAAGCGCTTTACAGCTATGAGGGGATTGCCGTAGCCAAAAACACAGCGCTCTCCTCGGCTGAAGAACTCAAGCAAGCACAAACCAAGTTCGCCAATGGCTCGATAGCTAAACTGAGTTTGGCAGAAATAGAAACACGTCACGCCAACAATGAATACGCTATCATTCAGGCAGAAAACCAGTATGCTAACCGTGTGCTAACCCTCAAACAACTGTTGGAGCTTCCTCCTAATAGTGACTTTGCTATTGCTCTCGACCTTCCTAACGATGAGGGTGTAGCGATTATCCCTAATAAAGACGAGGTGTTTGCACAAGCCAAAGAAACGCTTCCTAACCTAAAAATCTATCAATCACAACAAAAGATAGCTGAAAAGGATATCAAAATAGCTAAAGCGGGTTATGCCCCTACCCTATCGCTACAAGCAGGCATAAACACTGGTTATTCAAACCTCAACGATTTGAGTTATCGCACGCAATTGGACAGCAATTTCGGTCAGACGATAGGAGCTACACTTAATATTCCTATCTTTTCACAAAACAAAAACAAGAACAATGTGAAACTCGCCAAGATTACCCAGCAACAAGCTATTTTGGAAGAACAACAAGCTGAAAAAGAATTGTATGCCAAGATAGAAACTGCTTGGCAGAATGCTACCATTCACCAAGCGCAACAAGCAGCCTCGCGTACAGCTCGCGATAATGCTAAATTAGCTTACGATTTGGCAGTGAAGAAACACGAGTTCGGCGGACTTACTAATACTGAACTTCTCGTGAGCCAAAACGCATACCTCACTGCCGAACAAACGTATTTGCAAAACAAATATATGTCGGCATTATATGTACAGCTTTTAAACTTTTATATGGGAAAGTTAATTCTAAACTAACAACTAAATACAATGAAAAAACACATCAAAAAAATCATTATTATTGCGCTATTAGCGGTAGTGGCTTTTGGGGTATATCACTTCTTTATGAAGGAAAAACCTGCCCTTATTCTCCTCCAAACCGATGAGGTTACCCAAGGTGATGTTACTACCGAAGTAACTGCTACGGGTAGCGTGCAACCGGTGGATGAGGTGGAAGTAGGTACCCAAGTATCGGGATTGGTGAGCAAAATCTATGTGGATTACAACAGCCAAGTAAAGAAAGGACAGCTATTAGCGGAACTTGACAAGACCAATCTACAAGAGAACGTTATCAACGCTACGGCTAACTACAATTCAGCAGTTAACGAACTGAATTATTACCGTCAGAATTACGAGCGTCAGCAAAAAATGTACAATGCCCAAGTGATTAGTCAGCAGGATTATGAGCAAGCGTTGTATCAGTTTAACAATGCGAAGACCAATGTAGCCCAACGCCTTACGACCCTCAATCAGGCGAAAACTAACTTAGGTTATGCCAATATCTATTCGCCTATTGACGGGATTATCCTCAGCAAAGAGGTTGAAGAAGGACAAACAGTAGCCGCCTCAATGAGTGCCCCTACGCTCTTTAAAATAGCCAAAGACATCAAGCGTATGCAGGTGGAAGTAAATGTAGATGAAGCTGATATAGGACAAGTGAAAGTGGGGCAACGCGTAAGTTTCAGCGTAGATGCTTACCCTCAAGAGGAGTTCGTAGGGCGCGTTACCCAAGTGCGCCTATCGCCTACTACCTCATCAAATGTGGTAACCTATACGGTGATAGTAGAGGCAGAAAACCCTGATGAAAAGCTAAAACCAGGGCTTACCGCAACTATTGCCATTTATACCAATGAGCTGAAAGGCGTAACTATCGTGCCCGCCAAAGCTATCAACTTTACTCCTGATACCGATGTGTTACTGCAATATTACGCTCAAAAAGGTATTACAGCTGAAGTTCCTAAAGTACAACACGGCAAGGGCAAACAAAAATACGTATGGGTAGTGAACACCGATGGTAGTCTTGCCCAAAAAGCCATAACCATAGGCAGCAATGATGGTATCAACGTGCAAGTAGTAAATGGACTCAACGTTGGCGAAAAAGTAGCCACTAACCTACAAGGCGACCGCCCACAAGTGGCAGGAGGTGAGAAAAATAGCAACGATAACAGCAGTCCGTTTATGCCAAAACGCCCTAATAGAAACAATTCAAAAGCTAAATAAATGAAAAAAGCCATTATAGATATACGCGATATGAAGCGCAACTTCCAGATGGGCAACGAGACGGTACACGCCCTGAAAGGCATCAACCTGACCATCAGAGAAGGAGAGTTTGTAACCATTATGGGACCGAGTGGGTCGGGCAAATCAACTTTGCTCAACATATTGGGGTGCTTAGACCGCCCCTCTTCTGGCGATTATATTTTGGACGGCATCTCGGTGAAAGATATGAGCAAGAACGATTTGGCACATATACGCAACACCAAAATAGGTTTTATCTTTCAGTCGTATAACCTATTAGCACGTACCTCAGCCATTGAGAATGTAGAACTTCCACTGATGTACAACCCTAAAGTATCAGCCAAAGAACGCCGTGAGCGCGCTATCGAAGCCCTTATCAGTGTGGGGTTAGAAAAGCGATTGAACCACTTGCCCAGTGAACTCTCAGGGGGACAGCAGCAGCGGGTAGCCATTGCGCGCTCCCTTGTAAACCACCCTGTTATCCTTCTCGCCGATGAGGCTACGGGGAATCTTGACACTAAAACCTCTTATGAGGTAATGGAGCTTTTCCAACGCCTCAACGACCAAGGTAGCACCATAGGCTTTGTAACCCACGAAGACGATATTGCCCAATTTAGCAAACGCACAGTTGTACTGAAAGATGGGCATATCATCAGTGATAAGGAAGTAACCGATAGACTAAACGCCAAAGAACAGTTGACACAATTACGAATGACGAAATACGAATGACGGTGCGAGCCGCACAGGCAAATGCGAGCCGCACAAGATGAATCTTTTTTCCCAAAAAATTTGCAGGTTTAAAAAATTGTACTACTTTTGCAAAAAAATAACAGGTGTTATATTACAGATGTTATAACAAAGTTTTATGCCGAAATCAACAACAATAACACAAGAAGTAATTATAGAAACAGCTTTTGAGATGGTGAGAAAAGAGGGCTTTGCAGTGCTTTCTGCCCGAAATATTGCCAAGCAAATAGGTTGCTCTACTCAGCCCATCTATTGGTGCTATAAAAATATGGACGACCTTAAGGCTGAAATCTGTAAAAAAGCACTGCCCTTCCTACAAAGTGTAGTACTCAGTTACTCAAAAACAGGCAATACTCTTTTGGATTTAGGACTGGGGTATGTGCGGATGGCATACACCGAGCCCGCTCTATTCAAGGCTTTTTATATGGATAATGTTACCAATGTAAAACTTACTGACATTTTTCCGGAAAGTGAGCGAGTGGTTGAAATAATGAAAAATAGCGAGGAATACCAAAACCTACCTGATGAAGAGCTGAAAAATGACATTGCTAAAGGTTGGATGTTGGCACACGGTATCGCCTCATTGGTGGCAGTTGGTATGCTTGTTTACGACGAAGATAAAATTTTAGAAATATTAAAATAAACCTGCCTTAATATGAGAAGCAATAAAAAAACACTACGCAATGTAATCCTATTTAGCTTGGTAGCTATCTCTTGCGGATGGATAGGCATTGGGGTAAACCAGTTACTTGGTGAGCCTTCTAATTTAGAGTCTTTAGGATCAGGAATTTTTATTGCGACTCCTATTGTGTGTGTGATTTTGCTCCGCCTTTTCGGTGGTGATGGCTGGAAAGATTTTCCTTTAAAACCTCGTTTCAAGCAAAACAGTCGTTGGTATATCTTTGCTATTGCAGTCTATCCCGTGGTTATTGGTATAACAATGTTTGTTGGCAAGCTATTAGGTTGGGTAGATGTGAGTAAGTTTAGTGTTGCTGCCTATCTCCCTGTTTTTGCAGCAGCTTTCTTACCCATTTTTATCAAAAATATCTTAGAAGAATCGGCTTTTCGGGGGTATCTCACCGTAAAAATGGAACAACTCACAAAAAATGAATGGTTGATTTATTTAGTGGTGGCATTTGTCTGCCAAATATGGCACCTCCCATACAATCTCATATTCTTAGACGATGCTTATCAAGCAACCTTTTTCGCTTATAACAAAGTGTTATTTGTTTTGGTGAGCTTTGTGGCTATTGCTGTTTGGACAATAATGTACACCGAAATTTTCTTTCTCTCGCGTTCACTTTTATTGGTAGTTTTGATGCACTCAATGAAAGACGCTCTTAACCCTCTCATTTCAGAAGGATTTACTATTATTTCAGCCGATAAAACACTTTTAGTATCTCCTCTTTTTGGTCTTATTCCAACATTGATGTACTTAGCTATAGGCTTGTATTTAAGAAGAATACGCAAAAGTAAAGAACGCCTTCATTCATAATGAATAGATTGTATAAACCAAAAAAATATTATCAATATGAACAAAAACACTGAAAACCCTGTAAACGCTGCTTCTTGGGATAAGATTTTCCCCAAAAGCGATAAAGTTGAACACAAAAAAGTATCGTTCAAAAACCGTTATGGTATCACCCTTATTGGTGACTTGTACTTCCCGAAAAACAGCGAAGATAAAAAACTTGCTGCCCTTGCTGTTTGCGGTGGGTTTGGAGCTGTAAAAGAACAAGCCTCTGGATTTTACGCACAGACGATGGCTGAAAGAGGCTTTGTAACCTTAGCCTTCGACCCTTCCTATACGGGAGAGAGTGGTGGGGAGCCTCGCAATGTAGCATCACCCGATATCAATACCGAAGATTTTTCGGCAGCGGTAGATTGCTTAGGCATTCAACCTTTTGTAGATAGAGAAAAAATAGGAATTATAGGTATCTGTGGTTGGGGTGGTTTTGCACTGAATGCTACCGCTATCGATACGCGTATTAAGGCAGTGGCAACGATGGTAATGTACGATATGTCACGTGTGTTTAGCAAAGGTTATTTTGATGCCAATACACCCGAAATGCGTTTGGAAATGAAGCGTTCGCTCAATGCCATCCGTTGGAAAGATGCCGAAACAGGAACTTCCTCCCCAGGTTACCCTATGCCCGATGCCCCTTCAGATAAAGTGCCTGAATTCTTAAATGATTATATTGAGTTTTACAAAACCCCACGAGGTTTCCACGAGCGTTCAGTTTCCAATCACGTTTGGACAGCCACTACGCTGCTTTCATTTATGAATTTCCCTCTGTTAGCCTATGCTAATGAAATTGAGGTGCCTACCCTTATGATTGCCGGAGAAAATGCCCATTCTCGCTATATGAGCGAAGATGCCTACAAGTTAATTGGAAGCGAGAAAAAAGAACTGCTGATTGTCCCTAATGCACGTCACACCGATTTTTACGACAATCAAGCTGGAGTAATTCCGTTTGATAAGTTGGAGGCGTTTTTTAGTGAGCATCTTCAATAAAACAAAATCACAAAAATAGTCTATAAACTAATTTTCTTAAAAGAGAGGGAGATAAAGTAGTTCATTTTATAGAAAATATAAAGATAACTTAATCTCCCTTTGTCCTTGATATATAGGCTTTGCTAACTTATTTCTCGTTACTTATATTTTAGAGTTTTACTAAGTTGAAAAAAATCAGTATATTTGCGAAAAATTACTTTACAATGAAACACTTATACTTTTTAATGATAGTATTAATCTCATTAAACGCTACGGCACAGCTAAAAGATTGCGCCACTTGTGCCACCCAAGTAATTGATGAAGAACAAATCAGCGAATTGAGCATAGATGAATTACGCTTCCTCACTAACGACCTCTACGCTCGCAAAGGTTATAAGTTTAAAGACTACGAAATAAGCAATTACTTTAATGAAAAACCGTGGTATAAGCCTGTGAGTGACAATAGTAAGGTGAAACTCAACGCAGTGGAAGAGCAGAATGTAAAGCTATTTCAAGAACGCACGGCAATACTAAAAGCTGATAGAGAAAAACTCATAGAAGCATTGCGAAGTTTAAAAGCAGAAGTACAGAGAGGGGATAGTCCTATTCCCAAAGGCAACTATAATGAGCATTTTAGTAAAACCATTGCTAAAATAGATATAGATGATATTCATTGGATTAAAAATCAAGGATATTATAGCGTAGAGGTTGATAATTTCAAAAAAACACATCAATATTATATATCTATAGAAGATAATGAGATTCTGATTTATTGGATTTTTCTTGAATACTCAAAAAAGGCAGAAGAAGAAAAACTTCCTAAAACATTCTATGAAAATGAAATAGATTCAGCTTCTCCTCTTCAAGGAGCTTACATTTGGTCGTTTACTTGGGAAAATTCACAATTAGTATTTAAAGGTTATATTCCTACTGGGTGATAATTTTAATACGAAGTTATAGAAAGCGCTACTTATTGGAGATTCAAATGGAAAAATCAAAAGTTGGTATTTATAGAGTCTGGAGTGGCAGGATAAAGAGAAAAACAGCGAGCGCTATTCGCACAATTCAACATATATGAATATAGAAGAAATCAAAAAGAAAATACAAATCATCTTAGAGCTTCCTCAGCTAAAACCATTTGGCGGTATATATATGAATCCCGTATTGGAAGAAGCAAAAGTAGCCAAAATAGAGAAAGAAAATCGTATCACTCTCCCTGCAGATTATCGTACTTTCATTACCCAAATCGCCAATGGCTGTGTGGGTCCCGATTACGGACTGCGTTCCCTTAAAGAAGCAACGGAAGATTTGATGTGGAAAGACCGGACTATAGACCTCTCTACGCCTTTCCCTTACACCGAGCATTGGAATGAAGAGGAATGGCTTAATAGTATTGATTGGGACGGAGGTGAACGCCCTACCCAAGAGGAGGTGGAATCCTATATGGATACAAAGCGCATCAGCGGTTGCTTGCAAATATGCCATATAGGGCACGGAGCTTCTTATCTTTTGGTGGTAAATGGTAAGGAAAAAGGCTATATATGGCTCGATAGTCGTCAGGATTATGGCGGACTGTCGCCTGAATTTAATGAAAAAGGAGAAAAACTCACCTTTGAAATGTGGTATACCGACTGGCTGAATAAGGTAGTAGCCCCTGAAAAAGTGTGGTTTGAGAAATCACTTCAGTTTATCAAAAAGGCTTTCCCGAAAATAGAGGAAACAGATTTTAGGCTAATGATTTATGTGCTTCACAAGCATTATTCTGGTATGAACTTAGCAACTCTCATCGCTCAGCTTTATGGACTGAACCCTATGGATATTTATTTTGGAAAGGAAAAGTTTATCCAAAGAGAAAAGTATGATGAACAAACTATTCAGCAGTATGAAGCCCGATTGCGCGAAAGTGGTTTTTATGATTGGGCAGCAGAGGAAGAGTAGAGAGTATTTATATAAATATCCCAATATAACTCATCTTTAAAACTTTAGCTAAGTTAAAAAAAACAGTATATTTGCGAAAAAACACTTTATATGAAACACTTACTTATTTTATTTTTTCTCCTTACGACCAACGCCTTTGCGCAAGGTCCTTTTGGAGATTATGCCGTAGTAAAAGACAAAGACGGCTATATAAACATTCGCGCTAAAGAAAACGTAAAAAGCAAAATTGTAGGTACGCTACCTGCTAATACCCTTGTGAATGTTTATTTTTGGAATTGGATTCCTGTAGATAAAGGCTATATACATAAAAGTCGCCTAAAGAAGGTACAAGACTTCCCATCTATTGGCAAGGCTAAAGAGCAGGGTAATAGCCTTACTATTGCAGGAAAAGGTATTAGCATAACCTTTACCAAACAGCCATTTGACAAAACCAAACATAAGATTACCAAGAAAAGGCACAAAGAGTATAATGAGCTTATCATTGACGGAAAGAAAATATATGGACTAGATAATGATGAGTTCTTGCCTGAAGACCATTACAAGAGTATCACGGTCACGATCAATGGCAAAGACGTGCCTATTCCTAAAAGTGCCTATGATGATTTGTATGAGATAGGGCTTTATACGGATAATAATTTTGCGTATTATGATAAGGAAGATGATATCCTCTATATCATTGCCCATAATGGTAGTGGCGCTTTTTCTTACGAAGTATGCTGGCAAATAGTAAAAGGCGAGTACAAAACCCGAATCATCGGAGAACCACTTTAATGATGTAACTAAAAATTACCAAATATATGACACCAACAAATAATAAACTTAAAGTACAAGATATTGAAATAAATATCAGAGTGATTAATGAAGCTGATTATATAAGTTTAACTGATATGACTATAAATCAGGAAGAGGGAAGTCGTTTGATAGAGAAATGGCTTACGAATAAGAATACGATTGAGTATTTAGGTGTTTGGGAGGAGTTAAGCAATCCTAATTTTAATTCCCCCGAATTCGGGGGAATTAAAAATGAAGCAGGGGTTAATCGCTTCTATATGTCGGTTAAACGATGGATTGAAAGGACTAATGCTATCGGTATTGTTTCAAAGGCTGGAAAATACGGAGGTACTTATGCTCATAAAGATATTGCTTTTCATTTTGCTATGTGGATTAGCCCTATTTTTCAGTTATACATAGTAAAAGAATATCAGCGTCTCAAAGAGTTAGAGAGCAATCAGTACAATTTGGAATGGAATGTGAAAAGGATTTTAAGCAAGGCTAACTATCATATCCATACAGATGCTGTTAAAAACTATATACTTCCTACTCTTTCTGACCTAAAAGATGCCTTTGTATATGCCGATGAAGCCGATTTGCTAAATCTCGCTATGTTTGGCTGTACGGCTAAACAATGGAAAGCAGCTAATCCTGAAAGAGTATTAAAGGGTGAAAATATAAGAGACATCGCCAGTATTAATGAATTAGCTATACTCAGCAATATAGAGAGTCTTAATGCTTCTCTGATTAAACACAATATTACCAAAGAAGAACGTTTTAAAATTTTAGTAGAAACCATCAAAGAACAACGTGCTGTTTTAGACAAAGTAGATTATCTGAAATCTATTAAAAAACTTTCAAACGATACTTATATAAGTATGGAAAGCGACAAATAACTTGATAAAAAAACTCATTATAAATTATCTATTAAATATGAAACACTTACTTATTTTATTCTTCCTCCTTACGACCAATGCCTTTGCGCAAGGTCCTCTTGGAGATTATGCCGTAGTAAAAGACAAAGACGGCTATGTAAACATTCGCGCCAAAGAAAATGTAAAAAGCAAAATTGTAGGTACTTTGCCTAACAATACACTTGTGTATGGTTTCTTTGATAAGGAATATAACCCTACTAACTGGATTGAAGTTGATAAAGGGTATGTGCATCAAAGTCGCTTGAAAAAAATATTTGACTTTCGTGCTATAGAGGGAAAAGTACAAGGCAATAGTGTTGTCTATGATGATAAGGACGTAAAAGTGACCATTACCAAACAGAAGTTCGACAAAACCAAGCACAAGATTATAATAAAAAAACATAAAAATTATGAGGAGTTAATCATTGATGGTAAGATACCTCAAGGTGCGGCCTTTATACCTGAAAACCACTACAAGAGTATCATTGTAACTATGAAAGGCAAAAACGTATCTATCCCTAAAAGTGCTTATGATGATTTGTATGAAATTTTCTATTTTAGCAGTTCCATATACTACGATGAGGAAGCTGAGGCACTTTATATTTTTGCGCACAATAGCGAAGCTGGTTTATTTTACGAAGTGTGCTGGCAAATAGTAAAAGGCGAGTATAAAACCCGTATTATAGGACTACCACTTTAATGATGTAACTAAAATTTACCAAATATATGACACCAACAAATAATAAACTTAAAGTACAAGATATTGAAATATCTTTAGCTACAATAGACAATCAGGATTATATTTCATTAACAGATATGGCTAAAGGTAAAAATGATGAAGCAAGAGCCGCTGATATAATAAAAAACTGGATAAGAAATAGAAGTACATTAGAATTTTTAGGTACTTGGGAAATACTTTATAACCCTAATTTTAAAGTGGTCGAATTCGACCACTTTAAAAAAGAAGCAGGATTGCCAACATTTACTATTAGCGTTTCAAATTGGGTAGAGAGTACAAATGCTATTGGAATTTTATCACGAAAAGGAAAATATAGAGAGTCTTAATGCTTCTCTGATTAAACACAATATTGCCAAAGAAGAACGTTTTAAAATTTTAGTAGAAACCATCAAAGAACAACGTGCTGTTTTAGACAAAGTAGATTATCTGAAATCTATTAAAAAACTTTCAAACGATACTTATATAAGTATAGAAAGCAACAAATAACTTGATAAAAAAACTTATTATCAATTGAATATGAAACACTTACTTATTTTATTTTTCCTCCTCACGACCAATGCCTTTGCACAAGGTCCTTTTGGAGATTATGCCGTAGTAAAAGACAAAGACGGCTATGTAAACATTCGCGCTGAAGAAAGCGTAAAAAGCAAAATTGTAGGCACTTTGCCTAACAACACGCTTGTATATAATTTATTTGATACTACACAAGATGAAACCGGTGAAGAGATATTTTTTAATTGGTTGTATGTAGATAAAGGGTATGTACATAAAAGTCGCCTGAAGAAGATATACGAATTTCCTTCTATTGGCAAAGGTAAAGAGAAAGAAACAGAGAATAGTATCACCATTGCTGAAAAGGGCATTAGCGTTACTATTAGTACTCAAAAGTTTGATAAAACCAAACATAAGATTACCAAGAAAAAACATAAATATTACGAGGAGTTAATCATTGATGGTAAGAGTGCTCAAGGTACGGACACTTCCTTTATACCTGAAAACCACTACAAGAGTATCATTGTAACTATCAACGGCAAAAACGTATCTATCCCTAAAAGTGCTTATGATGATTTGTACCAAGTATGGGTACATCCGTATAATAATGAGGTATATTATGATAAAGAAGACGATGTACTCTATATCTTTGTTCGCTGTGGTGATGGTGCTGAGGCTTACAAAGTATGTTGGCAAATAGTAAAAGGTGAGTATAAAACCCGTATTATAGGAGAAACTTTCTAGTCTCACAGAATTTGCCAATCTGCTAATTTTCTAATTTGCTAATTAACACTATGAATATACAGAATCTTTTTAAAATAGCGTGGCGTGCCCTTTTGCTTAACAAAACAAGGGCTATGCTTACAATGCTGGGCATCATTATTGGGGTAGGCTCAGTGATAACCATGCTTGCCATTGGCGAGGGCTCTAAAAAGAGTATCAAGGAAAATATTTCTAAAATGGGTACCAATATGCTCAATATCCGCCCAGGGGCAGGTATGATGGGTGGGGTGCGTATGAGTATGAGCGATATGCAATCGCTGAAAATGACGGATTACGAAGCCCTTAAAAAAGAAGGTACCTTACTGAAATACGTGTCGCCGGTAGTGAGTGGCAACGGACAAAGTATAGCTGGGGGCAATAACTGGCCTACCTCTATCTACGGGGTGAATACCGAATACTTGCCCATACGCGAGTGGAGTGTAGCTGAAGGGAGTATGTTTGGTGAAGATGAGATTACTAATTTTTCTAAGGTAGCTGTTATAGGGCAAACAGTGGCTAAGAACCTCTTCACTAATGGCGAAAACCCTATTGGGCAAACCATACGCTTTAAGAATATTCCTTTTAAAGTGATTGGCGTACTTACCAAAAAAGGAGAGAGCAACTTTGGTCAAGACCAAGACGATGTAATTATCGCTCCTTATACTACGGTACAAAAGCGTATTTTGGCGCAAACATTCTTACAGAGTATTGTGGCTTCGGTAATAGATGAAAGTCAGTCGGAGAATGCAGTAAACCAAGTAAAGAAGATTTTGGAGGGCACGCATAACCTTTCGGCTACACAAGAGAATGATTTCAATGTGTTTTCACAACAAGAGCTCATCAGTACGTTTAGCTCTACCAGCGAGATGCTCACTATTTTATTGGTAGCTATTGCCAGCATTTCGCTTATTGTGGGCGGTATAGGCATTATGAACATTATGTACGTATCGGTAAAAGAGCGCACTAAGGAAATAGGCTTGCGTATGGCTATTGGGGCTAAGGGCAAGGATATTTTGGCGCAGTTCCTCATCGAATCGGTGCTTATTAGCATTACTGGAGGGGTATTAGGGGTAATCATTGGCTTATTAGCTACTGTAGGCGTATCGCTGTTTATAGGCTGGCCTGTGAGTATCACCTTATATTCTATTGTAATATCTTTCTTAGTATGTACCATTACAGGGGTGTTCTTCGGTTGGTATCCTGCTCGCAAAGCAGCCGAGTTAGAACCTATTAGCGCCCTCAGATACGAATAGTGCGAGCCACATAGGTAATTAGAAATAATAAGAACTGATGAAAATAACTTTACCTCCCTATGCTACCGCAGAAGACCTGCAAAAATGTATGGTTATTGTTAGAGAAATATTAGATAGCAAAGCCATCACTATTAATGAGGATTACTGTCAAGCCTTGGCTTTAGAAGTTATGGGTATTTCTTATGCCAAAGGAGGAGACTATTCCCCTGAAATTATCAAGAGTTTTGCCGAAGGTTATTTAAAAATAGTAGGAATATGAAATTGCAAGCAACCCTATACATTCCTGAAAATGAGAAGGATTTTCATATAGATATTTATGATGAAAAAGCCCCTGATTATCAAATAGCAGAAATATTTAAGAAAGGTGATAAAACAATCATTGATATTTGTAATAATCCTAATGACACCCATAAAGAATTGGATTTGGAAGAGTTTATCAAAGTTCTTACTAAATCATATAATGAACTGAACCGATAAACTCTTATTTCTTACTTTTTACTTCTTACCTAAATTAAATGAAATTTTTAACACACATAGCCTCTTGGGTAGTGGTTTGCATTTTGCCTGCCCTTATCTTTATCTCCGAAGGCAATCAACGCTTTGAGGAGGCGCTTTACCGTTCGGTAATGTCCTTGCCTTTTTTAATGTTTTTGTTCTACAGTTGTTACTATTGGCTTATTGATAAGTTGTGGTTTAAAAAACGATATTTGCTTTTTGTTTTGATGGTAGCGGCACTGATTTTATGTGCTTCATACAGCAAATATGAGCTTTTTTCGTACTTCGACCTTCACAAGGGTAAACGCCGAATGCCTCCTTTCCACGCTTTTATGTATTTTGATTTTCTGTCGAATTTATTGCCAGTAGTTTTTGCTATGGCAATACGCTATGCACAGCGCAACTTTTCTTTGGAAATCGCTCAAAAAGAAGTAAAAGCTCAGAAGCTACAAGCCGACCTTACCCAACTGAAATACCAACTGCAACCACACTTCTTTTTCAATGCGCTGAACAATATCTATTCGCTTATAGCCTTTGACCCACAAAAGGCACAACAGAGCGTGCATAGCCTTAGCAAACTGATGCGTCATTTTATGCAAAACAGTGACCAAAAACAGATTAGCCTTGCCGAGGAAGTGGATTTCTTACAGCAGTACATTAGCCTAATGCAGTTGCGCCTCACCGATAAAACTACGGTGCGAGTAGATTTCCCAAAACAAGTGCCACAGCTCACCATAGCGCCTTTGCTGTTCATCAGTTTGGTAGAGAATGCTTTTAAACACGGGGTGTCGGCAACAGAGGCTACTACTCTTAGTTTTTCATTACATATTGAGGGAGATAAGATTGTTTTTAGGAGCGAAAATACAATTATTGCTGCCAGTGAGAGTCTTTATAGTTCGGGTATTGGCATTGATAATTTAAAGAAACGCTTGCAGCTTCTGTACCCTGAAAAGCACCAATATGACATTGAAGAGAAGGATGGGAAATACGTTGTTCTGTTGGTAATTTTAGCTGTTTAGGTTTTAGGTAGGGAGTACAAGCTGTGCTAGCTGGCTTGCTATCCTTCGCGACATACTCAGCTGCGCCAGCTCGCTAACTATCCTTCGTTTATAGTTCGTTTATCCTTCGTTATTCGTTCGTTCATCTTATGCCCATTTTTGGGTGGTGGTAGAAGAATGCTGGAAGAAGAGTGGTATTTATAAGATTGAAAGGTAGGTGTTGCTATATAAATTGTTGGTTTTCAATCATATTATGCTTATAAGTACGATAATAGAAGTTAAGTTATTGATACAAATAAAATAGGCTGCTGAGTGTAAATACTCGGCAGCCTATTTTATTTGTATTTGTTGGCTATTAGTTTTTTACTTGATTGAGGGCTTCAATAATAATATCGCAACCTTCTTTAATCTCGGTTTCAGAAAGGGTAAGAGGAGGCGAGAGGCGTACCGCACGGTGTTCAAAGAGCAGCCAGTACACTATTAGTCCTCTATCTTGACAATAATTGACTACAAAGTCGGCAATTTCGGCAGTTTTCACGATGATGGCTAACATCAATCCTCGACCATTCACGCTTTCAATAAGAGGGTGCTGCAAATACTTGCGGAAGAGTTTTTCTTTCTCCAAGGTTTGAGCCATCAAATCGGTAGTAAGAAGGGTATTTAGGGTTGCCAAAGAGGCTGCTGCTATCACGGGATTGCCTCCAAAGGTAGTGATATGCCCCATTTTAGGACTATGTGCCAAGAGCTGCATACGCTCATACGACGATACGAATGCCCCTACCGGCATACCACTTGCCATACCCTTGCCTATGGCAATAATATCAGGAGTAAATCCGTAGTTTTGAAAGCCAAAGAGCTTACCAGTACGCCCGAAGCCAGGTTGTATCTCATCGATGATGAGCAGGGCGCCTACTTCTTCGCAACGGCGTTTTACCTTGATGAGATAATCATTTTGAGGCTCAATAAAGCCTGCTCCTCCTTGTATACTTTCTAAGACTACCCCTGCGGTACGCTCAGTAATTTTAAGGATATCGGCTTCATTATTGAACTCTATAAAATCAACATCGGGGATAAGAGGGCGGTAGGCGCGTTTGCGTTCTTCATAACCCATAAGGCTCATTGAGCCTTGTGTATTGCCGTGATAGGCATTTTTGGCAGCTATGAGTTGGGTGCGCCCCGTAGCACGTTTGGCTAATTTTACTGAGCCCTCAATAGCTTCCGTACCGGAGTTTACCAAATAGGTGGTATTGAGCTCTGGTGGTAACTGCTCGGAAAGAAGTTTACAGAAATCTACCGCTGGTTTTTGTATATACTCGCCATATACCATTACGTGCATATAGGTAGCACATTGCTCTTGTATAGCCTTCACTACCGCAGGATGACAATGCCCCAAAGTGCAAGCAGATACGCCTGCCACAAAATCTAAATAACGCCTGCCATCGGTAGTGTAGATATAGCTCCCCTCGGCACGTTCTACCTCCAACAATCGCGGATAAGGTGAGGTAGGTGCTTGATATTTTAGAAAGTCTTGTTCTTGTGTCATTCTTTTTCTTCTTTTATAATCTTAACCATAGGGTTGGATTCTATGCGGTTAATAGCATTCCCTTTATATTTTAATTCAAAAATACCACTTGGTTTCCCTTGTATACTTCCTTCAATATATAATTTAGCTTTTAGTATTGCTGAAGTATTAAAAGTAGCATCTTGTATTTTCAAATCGTATGCCTGCAAATCAACTATTGCATTTGATACAAAAGTCACATTCTCAGCATTTCCAGTAATAGCCAAACCTCTAAGAGAACCTGCATCAAAAGTAAGGTTTTTGCAGTTAAGTTGCAAATATCCTTTTCTACAACTACTTATTTTAAGATCTAGCTCCTGTATATTCAAATCTAAATTAAGTTCTGAAAGATATTCAAGGCTTATTTTGTATGAGGAGAGTTTAATAGTTTCGTTAGCCAATAGGGTACCCATTTTCATCTGTAACTCTTCTGTACCTTTCACAGGTATTTTAACTCTAATTCCTCCTGTTTGCACCATATTCACTCCTTTAGGAAAAACCAAAGCTACCTTTAAAGTTCCTTGCTCTACTGTTGTTTTAATAATAGGATGAATAGCATCATCCGCATCAATATAAATATGGTCATTTTTTTCATTCACAAGTGTTACATCTAGCTTCTCATCAATAGCTATTTTAGTATATTTAGGTACACTTATTTTTTGCGTACTTCTCTCTCCCGATGCTTCCAATACATTCTGTGCACTTAGCAAAGCGCTCACAAGTATAAATCCTATTGATAAAATAATGTTTTTCATTGTTATTATTATTTTTTGTTATTATTCATTGCCTAACAATCTATCTAAGCTCACTATATCTTGAATAAGCACCTGTCTCGCTTTACTACCCTCAAAAGGTCCTACTACTCCTGCGTGTTCTAATTGGTCAATAAGGCGACCTGCGCGGTTATAACCTAATTTGAGTTTCCGTTGCAAAAGCGATGCCGATCCTTGTTGGGCATTCACTACCACTTCCGCAGCTTCACGGAACATAGGATCGCGTTCCGAAGGGTCAAAATCCAAATCCGTTGGCTCACTATCTGGACCCACATATTCAGGTAACAGATAAGCATCTGGATATGCTCGTTGCGCTCCTATAAACTCAGTAATATGTTGTACCTCAGGCGTGTCTACAAAAGCACACTGTATGCGTACAGGCTCATTACCTTGTGAGTAAAGCATATCTCCCCTACCTATCAATTGCTCTGCTCCCGAGCCATCCAAAATAGTTTTAGAATCTATTTTAGAAGTCACTTTAAACGCTATACGTGCTGGGAAGTTAGCTTTAATAATACCTGTAATCACATTCACCGAAGGTCTTTGGGTCGCTATTATCAGGTGTATACCAATAGCACGCGCCAGCTGTGCCAATCTCGCGATAGGTAGCTCTACCTCCTTACCTGCTGTCATTATCAAGTCCGCAAACTCATCTACTACCAGCACTATATACGGTAGAAATCGGTGCCCTTCATTAGGATTTAGCATCCTGTTTTTGAACTTCACATTGTACTCCTTAATATTCCGCACCTGCGCATTTTTCAGCAATTCATAACGGTTATCCATCTCTATACAGAGGGAGTTGAGCGTATTCACCACTTTCTTAGTATCGGTAATAATAGCATCTTCACTATCAGGAAGTTTAGCAAGGAAATGGCGTTCTATACGCTCAAAAATAGACAGCTCAACCTTTTTAGGGTCTACCAATACAAATTTCACCTCAGCAGGGTGTTTTTTATAAAGTAATGAGGTGAGTACCACATTAATCCCTACCGATTTACCTTGCCCTGTTGCCCCTGCCATTAGCAAGTGAGGCATCTTAGTAAGGTCAGCCACAAAAGTTTCATTACTGATGGTCTTACCAAAGGCTATTGGCAGTTCCATCTCTGCATTCTGAAACTTTTGCGCAGTAATCATCGTGCGCATATACACCGTCGTAGGCTTTTTGTTAGGCACTTCAATCCCTATCGTTCCTTTACCTGGTATAGGCGCAATAATCCGGATACCAAGTGCCGCCAATGACAGCGCTATATCATCCTCCAAACGCTTAATTTGTGCTATACGCGTACCCGCTACAGGCACTATCTCGTATAAGGTAACCGTTGGGCCTACTGTCGCTTTAATCCTTGAAATCTCAATCTTATAATCAGCCAACGTCTTGATAATCGTATCATTATTCTCTTTAAGCTCTTCTTCATTGATAACAATACCTTTATCCTTAGGCTCATTCAGCAACTCTACAGTAGGGAATTTATAATCACTCAGGTCTAATCTTGGGTCGTATTCACCGTAATTCTCCACCAACTGTTGCGCCAATGTCTCAGGGTCTACCATTGCCGGTGGCACTATTGGGGTTATCGTCAGTGGCGGCGTATCTTCTTCCGTAATATTAGTAATCTCTAATTCTCCTTTGCCATCCAAAAAAGGAATCTCTTTCTTATGTGTAAAAGGGTCTAATTTATCATTTTCCCCTTGTGGGATATTAATTATCGTTTCCACATCAGCAGCCCCCTCCTCTGCCTTTTCTATTTCCGAAACAGGCACCACCGCCTCTATAGGTTTCACATCAATATCTTCATCCTCATCATCCTCATCACTGCCTTTACTTTTCAGCTTAGCCGAAACACTTTCAAAAGCAGCCATAACCTTCTCAGGGGTCAAATTCCACTTCACTATTGCGTAGGTCAAACCAAAAAACAACAATACCAGCAAAGTGCCTATCTTTCCCAAATAGTCCTGTAACCAATGGTTTATCTCATACCCCGTCACACCTGCCATAATAGTAGCCTTACCCTCCACAAAACCAAAAAAAGTAGACACAAACACCATTAGTAACGTACCCCAATACCAACGGTTTATTAGCGGCATTTTAAAATTAAACACCACTTTAACCCCCGTCAAAAAAATAAGCCACACCAAGATAAAAACACCAATACCAAAGCCCTTATACACAAATAACTGACCCAAATAGGCACCTACCTTACTCATTATATTCTCTACCGATACATCCCGAGCAGCAAGAGCATCATACACACTTTGGTCTGCCTGCCATGAAAAAAAGAATGACAGAAACGAAGCCAACAAACAAAAGGCCAAAAATATCAAGAAAACCCCAATCACCAAACGGCGTTTCTTAGCCCTATTAGGGTCTTTTTTCTTCATCTTTTGGGCTTCTTTACTCTTAGCCTTCTCCTTATTATCTCTATTACCTTGTTTCTTTGCCATTGTTCTTTTCAGGGTTTCAAAAGTTAAATTTCAGGCTGCAAAGATACAAAACAATTTTCAGATGCAACAACAAAAAAACTAAAATTAGGACAAACCCAGCAAAAACCACAACCACCCCCTACCCACCCCTTACAATGAACGAACGAATAACAAAGGATAAACGAACTATAAACGAAGGATAGTCTGTCCAACAATACAGCCAAACACAGCCCAAAAAATAACCAAAACAATCAATACACAAAAATTACAACACAAGCATTAAACCACTACTAATCAGCATATAAAACAAAAAAGCCGTTTTCTCAACATCTCAACAATGTCTCAAAAACAGCTTTTTCCTATTTTTGTATGGAAATAAAAGAATCCTCCTAAATTCCAAAAGCAAATAAATACACTACGTCTATCCCAATTACTTAACCGCTTCTAAAGCCTTTCCGTAATTAGGTTCTTCAGTAGTTTCAGCCACCTGTTCAGTGTACACCACCTCTCCTTGCTCATTCACCACCACTATACTACGTGATAACAAGCCCTTTAGCACGCTATCAGTAAAAGCAATAGGATAATGCTTCTCGAAGTCACCACGAAAATCCGATAACATCGTAAGATTATCAATACCCTCAGCAGCACAAAAACGAGTCAAAGCAAACGGAAGATCCTTAGAAATACAAAGTATCGCCACATTCTCTACCTTCGCCGCCTCCACATGAAATCTACGCACCGATGCCGCACACACCCCAGTATCTACACTCGGGAAAATATTCAAAATAACCTTCTTCCCTCTAAAGTCAGAAAGTTTAACTTCAGCCAAATCGTTTTTAACAGCCGAAAAATCAGAAGCCACACTCCCTACTTTAGGAAGCTCACCAGCCGTATGGGCAGCCTGCCCATGAAATGTAATGTTTGCCATTCTTATTCAGTTTTTTAGTTATTTATTAATCAACTCAAAATCAAAGCACAAAATTCATACCAAACTATCCTAATACACCCCTTCTCCTTATTTCTTATCTCTCACCTATTACCCTACTAAAAATCTTTCAATAAAATTAGGTTTTAAGTACTTTTTTAAGATAGAAATGTTAAAATTATAATAAATATTAGCGGAATAGATAAAATATTTTGAAAAATTCTTGCATAGTATTGGTTTTTTATCGACTTTTGTCCGCGAATAATTAAACTAAAAAACAATGGAAGAAGAAAAGGACTTTTTAGACAATGAAGAAATTTTTTCTAAAGTTTTAAGAGCCGGAAGGCGTACTTACTTTTTCGATGTAAGAGCTACACGCGCTAACGATTATTACCTTACCATTACCGAAAGTAAGAAATTCACTCACGATGATGGCTCTTTTCACTACAAAAAACACAAAATCTATCTCTACAAAGAAGATTTTGAACTATTCAAAGACATTTTAGCCGAAACGACAAGCTATGTATTCGATGAACGCGGCGAAGAAGTCATTTCCGAACGTCACCAAAAAGACTACAAACGCGAACTATACGACGAACGTCTTGATAGTCCAGAACCACAAAAGGCAGCTTTCCGCTCCCTTAATTTCGACGACTTATAAGCCTCAACACACTTCATTCTAACCTTAAAAACACACACACTTGCTAAGATGAGCCTTCACTCAACAACACATTGTAGAGGAGTGATGATGCAACGGAGCTATTGGGTAAAGCTCATCTTCTGGCGAGGATGGAACTTCTCCAATGCCTCCCTCAAATAACTTCTATCTACGTGCACATATACTTCTGTAGTAGTAATATTCTCGTGCCCCAACATCAATTGTATTGCTCGCAAATTAGCCCCATTCTCTAACAAATGGGTCGCAAATGAATGCCTAAACGTATGCGGACTTATAGTCTTCTTCAATCCTACATCCTCAGCAGTACGCCTCACTATAGTGAATATCATTGCCCGCGTAAGTTGCCTGCCCCTTCGGTTTAAAAACACATAATCTTCGTGTCCTTTGGCTATTTTCAGCTGTTTCCGCTGATGTTCTATATAGTATGAAATCTGTTTTTGTGTATATTTTTCAATAGGTACCAAACGCTGCTTACTACCCTTCCCCATCACCCTTATAAAATCCTCATCAAAAAACAAATCCGACAAGCGTAATGAAATAAGCTCCGATACCCGTAACCCACAAGCATACAAAGTCTCTATTATAGCCTTATTCCTATGTCCCTCATCAGTACTAAGGTCTATAGCAGCCAGCATCGCATCTATCTCTTCTAATGAAAGGGTATCAGGTAATTTAACTCCTATTTTAGGAGTGTCTATCAAATCCATAGGGAAGTCCTCACGCCCCTTCTCATACATTATAAACTTAAAAAATCCTTTAAGCGACGATATAAGGCGTGCCTGCGAACGCGCATTAAGGTCTTTCCCCACTTCATACACAAACTGTCGCAGGGTATCCTCCACTATGGTAAGGGGTGTTTCGGTAATATTGTATTTTTGCAGATAATTAATAAGCTTTTCAACATCCAATCCGTATGAAATAGCCGTATTCTCAGCCAATCCCCTCTGTAATCGCAAGTAATGCTGAAAATCTTGATTCGCCTGATGCCACGTCATCCAATTAACACTTTACAACTAACATTTCTCAATCATTAACCTTTGCTAATTGATAGTTATTAATTCTCAATTTTTAATTTATCCGCATCATTGTAATGCTTTTTATCCAAAATAGTCCCTTTAGAAAGCACTACCAATCCAGGATTTGAACGAATAACAGTCTTTAAAGTAGTAGCATCATTGTAGTAAAAATCAAAGTTCAGTTCATAATCTTTAGCTACTTTTTGGGCTTCAGATAATGAAGAAGTAAGCCCAATAACCGTATACCCCGCCTTCAAGGCCTTATCAGTTACCTTTTTAATTTCCTTCAAAGCCTCCAAATTTGCCCTATCCACTCTATACATCATCACCATTAGCAGTTTTTCATCACCCATAAACTCGTCCAGATAATCAGCTCTAAACTCATCCTGAATATAAAAATCATGCATAAGCGGTGCAGGCGCCTCTGTAGTTACCTCTATTATATCCTTAGCGTATTCCCCTTTGCTATCCTTGGGCACTTGTCCGCTATTAGTAATTTGCTGTACTTTACCATCTAATTTCACTGTCCAATGGTAAGTAAAGTTCTTCATAGGCTGAGCCAATCCCTCAGGAATATTAGCCCCTATTTTATACGGACGAAAATCTACAACAGGCAAATGGTTGTACACATAATGTGAAAACCCTAAGCATAATAGTACCGAGCCTACCACTATAATCACAGGCAATTTACCTTTAGTAATAGGATGCACATACTTCTTGCCCCACCACACTATAAGCGTAAGGGCCAGTAGCACCACATCTTTCGTGAATGACTGCCAAGGAGTAAATTTAATAGCATCCCCAAAACAACCACAGTCTGTAACCTTATTAAAATAAGCCGAATAGAAGGTAAGAAACCCAAAAAATACCATCATTAAGGTAAGCAGCCAAAGCGTAAGATTCTTCTTGTAACCTACCAGCAAGGCCACACCCAAAACCACCTCAAATACGCATACCACTACTGCCAACACCAAAGCAAAAGGCACCAAAAAAGGCATACCAAGCACTTCAGCAGCAAAATAATCTTCTAATTTAAACGAAAATCCTAATGGGTCATTCAGCTTTATAAGCCCGCTAACAATAAAAGTCACCCCCACTAGCACTCGAAGAAAATTAATAATATATTTCATTTCAGATAAGAATTTACAATTAATAATGTTAATACTGCCGCAAAGGTACAAAATAATTTTCAATTAACAATTAGCAACCCATAATTAATCACTCACATTTTCAAAAACAACCACACACCTCCTGCTCAAGATTACAGAATCCTCACCCTTTTGTCATTTTTATTACCAATATCTCAAAAACACCCTCCCCTACCCTATCATCTCTTATCTTTTCCTTCTCCCCTGATAATCAGTTTATTCTTCTTCCAGCATCACCCCAACCACCTTATAGCTATCACCCAGTTTGAACGAACCTATAACGAAGGATAAACGAACTATAAACGAAGGATAATCATTACCTCGCTGATTATCAAACCCTTCAACCTCAACCTCTTTCTTTGCATAATTCGCAACAAAATCCACAAAACATTACATTTTTCTCATTCCTATTTTTTCCTTCCCTTCCCTCTTTCCCCCTATTATTTCCTACAAGCCAACCCTCACACCCCTAAAATCTAACAATTATTAATTGCCAATTGAAAATTATTTCGTACATTTGCACCTAAAATAAAATCATATTAGTATGAGTACTATCATATTGGAAAAAGTAGAGATAAAAGAAAGTGATTTTCATTTATTTGAAGAGCTTTTTAAAAAATTCAAAGTAAAATATCAAGAGCTCACAACAAAAAAAGAAGAACCCAAAATGACCAAAGAGGCTTTTTTTGCAAGAATTGAAAAAGCTAGCGCTTCAAAAGAGCACTTTATCAGCAATGACGAAATGGAAAAAATGCTGCTTATGTAATGAATAAAACCGAACAAAATTTTACCTATACCACTTCCTATTCCGATGAATTTTTAAAAGACATTAAAAAGTTTACCAAAAGCGGCAACAAACAAATCCTTGCAAAAATAGCAGAACTTTTACAAGAATTAAGAACCTTACCCAAAGTAGGAACAGGAAAACCAGAAGCCCTAAAAGGGTATGGCAAAAGAGAAATATGGTCAAGACGCATTAATAACCAACACCGCTTGGTATATGAAATTTTTGAACCAGAGAAAAAAGTCAAAATCCTCACTGCTTTTGGTCATTATAACGATAAATAAAAAATTATTTCATACCTTTGCACCCAATATAAATCACCTATTTACCAATAATTTACTAATTTAAAAAACTATGGCTCGAATACTTACAGGTATCCAAAGTACAGGTACCCCACACTTAGGCAATATCCTCGGCGCAATACGCCCCGCTGTACAAATGGCAGCACAACCAGAAAACGACTCTTTTCTGTTCATTGCCGATATGCACTCCCTCACTCAAATAAAAAACGGAACCGAACTCCGCCAAAATACATATAGCGTAGCCGCCACTTGGCTCGCCTTCGGATTAGATACCAACAAAGTAACCTTTTACCGCCAAAGCGACGTACCTCAAACCGCCGAACTAGCTTGGTACCTCGCCTGCTTCTTCCCCTACCAACGCCTCACTCTAGCCCATTCATTCAAAGACAAAATGGACTACCTACAAGACGTCAATGCAGGACTCTTTACCTACCCTATGCTTATGGCTGCCGATATACTTCTGTACGATGCCGAAATAGTCCCCGTAGGAAAAGACCAACTACAACACCTCGAAATCACCCGCGATGTAGCCTCACGCTTTAACCACCAAATGGGCGAAACATTCGTACTACCACAAGCCAAAATCGAGGAAAACGTAATGATCATACCCGGTACCGATGGCGAAAAAATGAGCAAATCACGCAATAACTTCATCAATATCTTCTTGCCCGAAAAACAACTCCGCAAGCAGATAATGAGCATCCCTACCGATAGCACCCCGCTGGAAGAGCCCAAAAACCCCGATACCTGTAACGTAGCCCGCCTGTATCGCCTCTTGGCTTCTCAAGAGCAAATACAAGCTATGAACAAGGCCTACCGCGCCGGCGGATACGGTTTCGGGCAAGCAAAACAAGCACTCTACGAACTTATATTAGAACAATTCGCAACCCCACGCGAGCGATACACCTACTATATGGAACACTTAAACGAACTCGACACCATCCTCAAAGAAGGCGCCGCCAAAGCCCATAAAGTAGCCAACGAAACCTTACAACGCGTGCGCACTAAATTAGGATATTAACAATGAAAAAACTTAAAGCAGGTGTCCTAGGTGCCGGTCACTTAGGCAAAATACACCTCCGATTGCTAAACCAATCCAACAAATACGAACTCGTAGGATTCTATGACCCCGATAACACCAACGCACAAAAAGTAGCCGATGAGTTCGGATACAAACGCTTTGATAGCATCGAATCCCTTATCGATGCCTGCGATATGATCGATGTCGTAACACCTACACTTAACCACTTCGCTTGCGCCGAAAAAATAATAAAAGCAGGCAAACACATCTTTGTCGAAAAACCAATAGCAGCTACCGTTCAAGAAGCCGAAGCTATGATAGCCCTAACCCAACAATACGGAGTAAAAGGACAAGTAGGCCATGTCGAACGATTCAACCCTGCATTTACCGCCGTACGCGATATGATACATAACCCTATGTTCATCGAAGCACATAGGCTAGCCGAGTTCAACCCACGCGGTACCGATGTACCCGTAGTACTCGATTTGATGATTCACGACATCGATGTAATCCTCAGCGTAGTAAAATCAAAAGTAAAACACGTATCAGCAAGCAGCGCTATGGTAATAAGCCACTCACCCGATATTACCAACGCACGCTTAGAGTTCGAAAACGGTTGCGTAGCCAATATCACCGCAAGCCGTATCTCAATGAAGAATATGCGCAAAAGCCGTTTCTTCCAAAAAGACGCTTATATCTCAGTCGATTTCTTAGAAAAGAAGGTAGAAGTAGTAAAAATGAAAGAAGCCCCACAACAGCCCGGCGACTTTGATATGATACTACAAAATGCAGAAGGAGAACGCCGACAAATATATTTCGAATATCCCGAAATCCATAATAACAACGCTATCCTTGATGAGCTTGAAAGTTTTGCCGATGCTATCGCGCATAACACCACCCCTATGGTAACCCTAGAACAAGGCACCGAAGCCCTTAGGATAGCCAAACAAATCTTGAGCTTATGACAAAATACACCCTCACCCTATTAGCCTTTTGGTTTGCGCTAAACCTAAATGCTCAAAGTACTACCGAATTTAAAATACGGTACGAAACCTTTATCAAAGGGGATATTAAAATTATAGGAAACAACATCTTAAACCGAAAAGACAGACACAACACCCCCAACGAACCCTATAACGACCGCAGCCCTAAAGCCAAACTAAACGACGAGCTGGATATGCAATATATCGATATTGATAACGACCCACAAACGTTTTCTTCCAGCAGCGCCCGCTTTAGTTATGATGGTACAGGGGGTAAAGTAGCTTATGCTGGCTTATACTGGTCAGGTACTTATCCTTATGCCAGTGGCACACTACGCGGCACTAAAAACGTAGCTACCGATAATAGCCGCCCTAGCCCTTACGAGGTACTCCTCCAAACACCCACCACAGGTGGTTACGTACCCATCAGCGGCGAACTTATATATGATGGCGTTAATGATAATGATCTAAAAAACTCTGCTCCGTACGTATATTACGCCAATGTTACCAGCCTACTGGCTACAGGCTCCAAAATTGAAGGTGATTATACCGTTGCCAATATACGCGCCACTTTGGGGCAAGTAGAAGGAGGATCGGCAGCAGGATGGGCACTAGTTATTGTATATGAAAACCCCGATAGCAATGTAAAGAAAATCATTACCTATGATGGGTTCTCTGCCATTACCAATGAGGCATCCAAAACCTTCTCTTTTAAAGGCTTCAAAACTCCCGAACAAGATGATTTTAAAACACGTATTATGGGGGTAACTCTTGAAGGCGACTTTAATATGATGGGTGATAATGTATCCGTTACTATACCCGAAAGCGGCAAAACCACCTCATTGGAAAGCAAATTACGCCCTGCACAAAACTTCTTTAACAGCACTATCAATGTGAATGATGAGTTTGTAAAGACGCGTACCCCTTCTAGCGAAAACACATTAGGCTTTGATATATTCCGCCTTGATATTAAAAACGATAACCGTTACCTCATACCTAATAATGCTTCATCATTAGATTTGAATTACACCCGCAGCCGTGACCGTTACTTTTTGTTCCTCACTGCTTTGGAAATTGAAAATAACCCTAAAGAGATTACACAGCTATTCCGCAGTGCACGTGTAACCAAACTTACAGCCAAAGATACCGAAAAGGGATATTATGTAATTGTAGGGGTATTCCTCAATATCAACAATGTGAATAATAGGGTAAATGAAATGAAGAATTGGGGATATGATGCCAAAGTGTATTATAACCGCGACCAAGTACTTAACTTCATCTATGTTGATCGTTATGAAAAGTATGAAGATGCTATGAAAAAGGTAGAGGAAATACGCGAAAATACCGAAATAGCCGACCCTTGGATATTAGACGTAGCCAATTACGAATAGAAGAAAAAAATGTTAGATTTTAATACTCAAGCAGCCTTACATCGGGGGGAGGCGCTCCCCCTGATGGAGGCTTTTTATAGTTTGCAAGGTGAAGGTTACTGGCGTGGGTGTGCTGCTTATTTTATACGCTTGGGTGGCTGTGATGTAGGCTGCCATTGGTGTGATGTAAAAGAGAGTTGGCCTGCCGAAGCGCACCCTATAGTACCTGTAACCGAAATAGCTTCCGAAGCCTTAAAACATTCTAAACTCATTATTATTACAGGAGGCGAACCCCTAATGTGGAACTTGGATAAACTCACTGCGTTACTACAAGCGGGGGGGGCTCGTACTCATATTGAGACTTCGGGAGCACACCCTTTATCAGGGTCTTGGGATTGGATATGCCTTTCACCTAAAAAAATAAAACGCCCTACTGAAGGCGTTCTTGAAAAGGCTAATGAGCTTAAAATGGTGGTTTATAATAATAATGACTTCCTTTTTGCTGAAGAAATGGCAAGCAAGGTATCTTCTAGCTGCTTATTGTACCTTCAGCCTGAATGGAGCAAACGTGCTGTAGCTACTCCTAAAATCATTGATTATGTGATGGAACACCCACAGTGGAGGGTATCGTTACAGATGCATAAATACCTTGATATTAGATAATCATTAAAACAACCTATTCATAAAAAAAATAGCAAATAAGTAGGATATGCTTATTTGCTATTTTCTTTTTTATGAATGTGTTAATCTGGCAAGGTAGTCATAATGCTGACCTTGAGCAAGGAGTTCGGATTGTAAACCTACGGAGAAAGCTACTCGCTGAAGGGTGTTATAATCAACATACATCCAAGGGAAGGGCTTTTCTTTTTTGCCCTTGTATTTCACAGTGTAATCTACTTCGCCGTAGTAATCAAAATAAAGAGGTACATCATAACTACCATCTTCATTTTGATTGAACATATAAATAATATCGGATGAGTCGGTAAGTATTTGTCCGCCTGAGTTTAAAAGTGTTTTAAGATGGGTGTAGAAGTTGCCCATTTTTTTTAATCGCCCGCACATTCCGGCTCCATTCATCAGTAGGAGGATGGTGTCATATTTTTGTTCTTCTTTTAATACATCTTGGACGCGGGCGTGTTGTAGCCCTCGTAGCTTACAGGCTTCAATGGCTTTAGGAGAGAGGTCGATAGAGTGAACTTCGAGGTG
Organism: Capnocytophaga sp. oral taxon 878; assembly: GCF_002999135.1. Classification (NCBI taxonomy): domain Bacteria; kingdom Pseudomonadati; phylum Bacteroidota; class Flavobacteriia; order Flavobacteriales; family Flavobacteriaceae; genus Capnocytophaga; species Capnocytophaga sp. oral taxon 878. The sequence continues at coordinate 7,303 of NZ_CP027229.1, read as the reverse complement.
GCGTTCATTTTGCAAATATAGCCCGTGTGAGCCTGCTCCGCAACCTACTTCGAGTACTTTTCCTTGTGCTAATTGTAGGGCTTTTTGTTCTAACGGAGGCATTTGTGCAAATGAGCGGAAAAGATAGGGCAAGGGCAGTACATCTTCGTCCGAAATGGTAGTTTCGGTTTTGATATCTTCGGTGTATTGCCCTTGCTGATAATCTAAAATTGCTTGTCCGAATAAGTCTTTCATATTAAGAGTCCCATTCCAAGAGGCGTCTTTCGCCTTGTATTTTTTGTATATCGGTAATATCTTGTGACATTTCGATCACGCCTTTGTAGTTTTTATCTTTATCGCGAACGGCGAAGTAGCGTACGTATATGAGTCTGCCGCGATAGTTAAACCAAAAGTTGGCTTCGTTTTGGGTGCCTGCTTTGAAGTTTTCAACTATTTTTAGTACGGTGCCTACGCTTTTGGGTGGATGGCAGAATTTCACTTCGCGCCCTATAATGCCTGCACTGCGTGGGAATACGCGCTCTTCGCCTCGGTTATAGAATATAACACGATCGTGTTCATCAACAAAGGTTATATCGATAGGGAGGGTTTTGAGCAGTAGGTTTACCTGTTCAATAGTCATATATCCTTCGTCATAATGTGCTGCATTGGCATCGAATTGTACATCGGTACGGCGCTCGGTATCCATAGCTGGGTGTACATAGGCGGAGTGGGCATCGGAGTGATTAGGATAGGGTGCTGGTTCATCTTTTAGCATCCAGCCTATTTCTTCTTCACCTTGCCTCATAGCTATCCAATCTTCGTCGGGAAGAAGTTCAAGAGCGTTGGGGAAAAGTATGTTTGCCTCTACATTGAGCAGCCTGCCTAAGTTATCGGCGATGTAATGTACATTGGTTTGTGCAGCGGTAAGGTCTTTTTCTTCTAAGTTTTTGCGTACAAGGCGGAATATATCGCGAATGGTATCGTGGAATGACCACATATTCTGCGAGGGATTTGTCCATCCGTGTTTTTCTAAGAAAGGGAATAGTTGATTTTCTTTGCGTGCGAAGTGTTTTTCAACTGTTGCGAGGTGATTAAACACGTTGTAGAACTTTTGGTAATCGGTATGGGGGTCGATAGCAAGGAGTTCGTCGATAAGGCTGTTAATAAGGTCAGCCTCAAGCATATAAGTGTGTACAGGGTGCCCTGCGGGTAAGTTTTTTTCCATATATTACAAATTTAGGAGGCAAAGGTATGAAATATTTTTGAATTGGCAATCGGCTGTATTTAGGTTTAGGGTGGTGAGGCAGGAAATAAGAGGGGAAAAGGAAGGTGAGAAAAGAGAATGGGGAATAAGAAAAATGTAATGTTTTGAGGATTTTGTTGCGAATTATGCAAGGAGAGGGATTGGAGGAGAAAGGACTGACAATCAGTGAGGTAATGATTATCCTTCGTTTATAGTTCGTTTATCCTTCGTTATAGGTTCGTTCAAACTGGGGGATAGCTATAAGGTGCTTGGGGTGATGCTGGGAGAATAATAGGCTGATTATCAAGGAAGAGTTAAGAGATAAAAGCTAAGGGGGTGAGGGTGGGTATTTTTGAGATATTGGCAATAAAAATGAGAAAAGGGTGAGAATTCTGTAATCTTGGGCAGGAGGTATGAGGTTGTTTTTGAAAATGTGGATCTGCTCTTGTGTTTGAATAAAAAAAGAATAGCAGCGGCTGGCGTTTATCTGTAATCACGCCAGTTCGCTGACTATTCATTGAATTATCTTATGGGGTATTTGGTAGGAGGTGGTTTATCTTTATATAATGTACTCTTGGGCGGTATGAAAGATAACTCTCCTCTAATTTGTTTATTTGCTAATAAGTTGGAGGGACTCCTTAGTTACTCTGTACAGTTCTTCTTTAGGGGAGTAAGTACTGTTACTTTTTTTGTATATGTATTTACTCTCAGGCACATATAACTTTACAAAAATACGCTGGGAACGGAAAAGGCCTCCTTGCTTTATCTGATAATAATCGGGTATGGTAATGTGATTATTGTTTATTTGAAGAGGGAACTCTACCTGTTGCATTTGTTGCTTAGCATTCTGTATGGTACTTCCTTTGCTCTCGCGTTTTAACACCAAAAAAGGCTCTTTTTCAGTTGTAGGTTTTATTGATACAAGGCCAAATTCTGTTACTACAAGGCCAAATTCTGTTACTACAAGGCGGTTGTTATCCACATTTAAATGTTTTGTATAGCGCTTTTGGGAGTTTACTGTAACATAAAGTGTATCAGCATTGGTAGTAATTGGTATTCTTTGCTCATCTTCATAGTGTGCAATGAAGTTGCGTGCAGTGCTACCCGCAGTTATAAGCAGTCCCAATACACCTATTATCAAGCACAACACATTCGCCACTACCCATATACGAGGGGTATTAAATTGCTTTCTGAAGAGTTTAAAACTTAACAGTGTTATCAGCGATATAGGCAAAAACAAGAACAAGGCTACCGATAGGTAAAAAAGATTAAGCTGCCAAGTATGATCTAAAAAATAAGGTAGATACTCGGAAAACATAAACATTGAAAATCCTCCTGCCAAGCTACCCATAAATAAGCTTATTGCTAAGGTTTCAAATAACAATATACACAGCAGTGCCCCCAACAATATAAAGATTCCTTTCAGCAAGAAGAAGAATATATTATTCCTCTTACGGGGTATCAAGGGGTCTGCAAAAGGAGCTGCACTCTCAAAAGGCTCCTCTTTCTTTAAAATAAGCGCCAGCAGCAAGTAAGCACTCACGAAGAAGAGCGTTATTCCAAGATACCAAGGTAACCACACAAGGGTAAATACAATGTAAAGAATCCTCAGCCATGTGCTATCAAGCTTGGTACGTGCTGCAAAACCTCCTATCACTCCAAACAACCTTTTATCTGAAAAACTACGTACCCAATCGGTAGATTGTGGCGGAATGTTACTATTTTTAAAGTTAGATATAGTATCAAGGTTTACTGCTTCGCCCTTCATTTCTATCTTCTCAGCAGTAGTATAAGCAGCAGGCACTATAGCCCAGAAAATAAGATACACCAATATCACCGGTAAAAAAGGTAAGAATAAATAATGCCAATCACTCTTAGTTATTACCAATACAAAAGCAATAATAAGCAGAGGCAATATAAGTCCTATACGCAGCAGCGTTACATCTATATCTAAATAATACGCCAGCCCCGATAGCACCCCACCTATCTTCTTATCATCAGGATTTCTATATAGCTTTTTCCTTTTCTGTTCCGAAAAAGAAAAATTACTACGGCTGGCAGCAGCGGGCTCTTCCGCTGTTTCATCATTGGTGTACTGTTCAGGTTTTCCTAATACATCAATAAGGTACTGCACATCTTGAGATACTATTACTTCACGTGCTATAAGGCGTTCTTTAAGCAGCTCTGCCATACGTTGTTCTACATCAAAAAGAATTTCGTTCACATCCTCATTATGGCTTAAGTATTGGCGCACCTTAGCAAGGTAAGTACTAAGTGCAGTATAGGCAGATTCTTCAAGCATAAATGAAAAACCTCCAAGGCTAATGTTTTTTATCTTATCCATATTATATTAATTTATCTATCATTTGTTCTAACTCTTTCCATGCTTTCACGGTTTCTGCCAGAAAGCGCTTCCCAGCATCGGTAAGCACATAGTACTTACGTGGCGGACCCGATGTCGATTCTTTCCATTGATAAGCCAAAAGGTCTGCGTTCTTTAACCGCGTAAGCAAAGGGTACAAAGTCCCTTCCACCACTATCATATCAGCATCTTTAAGTGCCTCAATAAGATCCGACACGTAGGCTTCATTCGTCTTATTTATTACAGAAAGAATACACATCTCCAAAATACCCTTACGCATTTGGGTTCTAATCTTTTCAGTGTTTATTTCTTCCATTTTTCTATTATTTTACTATTTTATTTTTGATATTTCTTCTCAATTACCAACTTCCCCTCTCCTACTCCAAAGCCCCTATTTCTCTTACCTCTCCCCTACCCTCTAAAACCTACCACCCACCCCTCTTCCCCAAATTGCGAATAATGCAAAATTTCCTTTCCCTCTCTCTATAACCTCTTTCACCTCACTTCTCCCCTGATAATCAACCCTTTTCACTACCAAGGTTACCCCAGCCAACTTAAAGAATGAACGAACCTTGAACGAAGGATAAACGAAGGAATAACGAACTATAAACGAACTATAAGCATCACTTCTCTGATTATCAGCCCTTTCACCCTCCTCCACTACCTTTGCATAATTCGTAACAAAACTACAAAAACACTGCATTTTTCTCATCCATCCCCCGCTTTCTATGTGTTTTTGCTAATTGCCAATTATCAATTCTTTATCCTCAATTCCTAACACCTCTTTCATCTATCACGGTGCAAAGATATTGCAAAAAATAGTATTATGCAATACATAGTACTATTATTTTTAAAAAATAAAATGTTAAAATTTATATCTGCTTGATTATCAATCTCATTTTTACAACATAAAAAACACAAAACTCCAACATCACCCTCAAAAACCTCCAACAATAGCAGGTTTTCTTTATAGTTATATTAATAAAATCTATTATTCCAAAGTAGGAAAGGTGCTGTTTTTGCACTATCTTTGCTGAAATATTTTTTAAAACATATATATTATGGCTTTTATACTACCTGCATTACCTTATGCTTATGAGGCGTTAGAACCTCATATCGACACGCGTACTATGGAAATTCACCACACAAAACACCATAACGCCTACACTACCAACCTAAATACCGCTGCCGCAGCAGCAGGCCTCGAAGGTAAAACTATCGAAGAAATTCTACACTCCCTCGATATGAATAACGCTGCCCTTCGTAACAACGCTGGCGGATTCTATAACCACAACCTCTTCTGGGAAATAATGAGCCCCAACGGAGGCGGAACCCCTACTGCCGAACTAGCCAACGCTATTAACGAAGCCTTCGGTAGCTTCCAAGCATTCAAAGAGGCTTTCAGCAAAGCAGCAGCTACTCGCTTCGGCTCTGGTTGGGCTTGGCTTTGCGTACACAAAGGCGGTAAGCTCGAAATATGCTCTACTCCTAATCAAGATAACCCTCTTATGCCCAACACCGGTTGTGCTGGTTTCCCTATCTTAGGATTAGACGTATGGGAGCATGCCTACTACCTAAACTACCAAAACCGCCGTCCCGATTATATCGAAGCCTTCTTCAATGTTATCAACTGGGCTAAAGTAGCCGAGCTATACGCCGCTAATAAATAAACACTAACACCCAATAATAAGGCACACAAAAAAGCCGACTGATTGCTCAGTCGGCTTTTTTTAGCGAAGTGTTTATTGTCAATTATTTATCACTATTTAGTTTTAGCTAATTTTACTTTAGCTTTCTTAGCTGCCAATATAACAGCATTACGAGCATTCACCACAGTACCAGTGGTTGATAGTTCTTGGAAATTCTTCTCCTTGCGGTTACCTTCTGCATCTGGTTTGCCCATATACACGTTCATATTCACTTTCATCCCCGATTGCATAATGATTTGTTTCACCTCTGCAGCAGTAAGAGTAGGGAAGTATGAGCGTAACAAAGCCGCCAATCCAGCTACCTCAGGCGATGCCATTGAGGTACCTGCCAAAAACTCATACTGATTATCTGGTGTAGTCGAATATATTTTCACTCCTGGTGCAAATACATCCACATTGCGCTTGCCGTAGTTAGAGAATGAAGCTACCAACTTCTTGCCATATTCAAAGTTCAACGCTCCTACAGTAAGGAAGTTATCAGCTATCTCAGCACCTTTCACATCATCATTAGGGTAAGTATCTACTACATCTATATCATCCGAGTCGTTACCTGCCGCATTCACTATAAGTACATCTTTGCTAGCAGCATATTTAATAGCATCGTACACCCATTCTTTATGAGGTGAAAAGCCTTTACCAAAGCTTGTGTTAATAACCTTAGCACCGTTATCTACAGCGTAGCGGAAAGCAAGAGCAATATCCTTATCATATTCATCACCATCAGGCACAGCACGTACAGCCATAATGCGTACATTATCAGCCACACCATCCATACCAATACCGTTATTACGTACAGCTGCAATAATACCTGCTACGTGGGTACCGTGAGTAGCACCTTTGCTCTTAGGGCCTATAACGTTGTTATTACCATAATTCTTTTTGCTGAAGTCATTCTCATCATCTTTCAATATCTCTTTACGTGGGTCAAAATTGATGTTGAGTGAGTATTTAAGTTTGTTCTCAAAGTACTCAATAGCCTCAGGCAACTCCTTTTTAAACTCTGCCGATGTAGTTCCTTCTCCAAGAAGATCTTTCATAAAAGCAGCCATTTCAGTAGTACGTTCGCTTAACTCTTTGCCCTCAGTAGCTTTTTCTATATCTTGGGCAGTATAAACTTCTTTACCTACTAGCTTTTGCATTTCTTCATCAAGCATACTACTTACCTGAAGCAAACGCTCATAGCCTGCTTTGCCTTTAGTAGCCTCTTCAAACTCCTTGTCGTACGCTTCTTTAGCACGTTGGTAGTCTGGGCTTTTAGGATCTCTTAGCACACGGGTCATTTCGGTATTAGCCTCCTCTATGTTACCCAAAAAGTTCCATCCGTGTATATCATCTATATACCCATTCTTATCATCGTCAATACCATTATTGGCAATCTCTTTAGGGTTTGTCCAGATAATACTTTTTAGGTCTGGGTGGTTAATATCCACACCCGAGTCCACTACACCTACAGTAACCGAAGTCGATTTAAGTCCCTTCAAAAGGGCATAAGCACCATTTAGGTTCATACCTGGGAACCCTTGTGCAAAACTTTGATGTGGCCAACCTTTTAACTGGTCTTCTGTATACGAAGTCGTAGTCGCACTAAAGGTTGTAGGAGCGGTATCTAAGTTCTTAACAGTACCGCAACTTGTTAATAATGAGGCTGCTAAAGCAACCCATAACATTGGTTTCTTGTTCATTTCTTCAATTCTTAAATATGAGTTTATAATAAAAATCGGGCAAAGGTACAATTTTTTTTGTATTTTTGCAGCTTCTAAGCTCCCAAAAAGATTTTTTTTCTATCGTGAGGGATAAAAACAGAAAAAATGAAAGCAAAAGAAATTCTTATAAAAGGTGCCAAGCTGCACAACCTAAAAAATATAACTGTCGGCATTCCTCGCAATAAGCTGGTTGTAGTAACGGGGCTCTCAGGCTCTGGAAAATCAAGCTTAGCGTTTGATACTTTATATGCCGAAGGACAACGCCGTTATGTCGAGAGTTTATCCTCCTACGCCCGTCAGTTTTTAG